>NZ_KB907803.1 GCF_000382225.1 Hymenobacter aerophilus DSM 13606 | reverse complement strand
CCCAATGCTGCTCCATGTAGTGCTTGGCCACCACCAGGTTGCCGCCAAAAAAGCGGGCCGCTACCAGGGCCGTGGTCAGCACCTGCGCATCGGTCAAACGGCGGCCCGAAGCCGGTAGCGGGCTGCCGGCGGGACGCGTAAAACGAATCAAATCATCGAGAACACAGTACATTGCAACGGTCTGTTCGCGCATGGTCGGCAGGGCTTGAAGGGGTCGAATACTTCAAACCTAGGCTGTTCAAGCCGAACAGACCTTTTTTTTGGCCCCGCTATACCCCGCAACTTGGGTTTGCTATAGAACGCCCGATTGAAGTACAGGAATACTTCGATTATATCACCAACAAAGACTTCCCCTGCGTAGCCGCCAAAACTGCCTTCACCTGGAACCAGCTCCAGTGCCTGGTAGTCGACCACATGGCCTGCCCCAAAGACGACGCGGCCATTCTCGACTTTATTTACGGCTTTGTGGATACCTACCGGCAGGCCGAGAAGCTCTACCACAGCGCGGCCGTCATCTTCCGCGGGCCCACGGCGCCCGACGAGGCCATGTTCGAGGAGCTGTTCTGGCAGCGGCTGCAGTCGTTGGCCAACCTCGATGCCCGGCGCTACAGCCACGACCCGCGCGTGGTGCCCGACCCGGCCTCGCCCGATTTCAGCTTCAGTCTGAAAGAAGAGGCGTTCTTTGTGGTGGGGCTGCACCCCGGCAGCAGCCGGGCCGCGCGGCAGTTCAAGTACCCCACCATCGTGTTCAACGCGCACAACCAGTTCGAGCAAATCAGGGCCAACGGGCGCTACGACAAGCTGCGCGACACCATCCGGACCCGCGACGCGGCGTATTCGGGCTCGGTGAACCCCATGCTGCAGAACTACGGCCAGGCCTCGGAAGTGTACCAATATACGGGCAAAGCCTACGACGAAACGTGGAAATGCCCTTTTCTAAACCCTCATACCTGATTGATGTCTGACCCCGCAACCCCGCATACCATCGCCCCGCGCAGCGGCACGGCTTTTTTGCTGCGCAAAGGCCAGCGCCTGCGCATCACCGACCCGCAGGGCGAGCAGGTATCGGATTTCGTGTGCTTCAACCAGCACGACCCCGCCGAGTACCTGTCCTCGGGCCGCACCATCGACTACGCCGAAACGATTTTCCTCACCACCGGCCACCCGTTCTACTCCAACCGCAGCAACGTGATGTTTGAGATGGTGGAGGACACGGTGGGCCGCCACGACTTCCTGCTCACACCCTGCTCGGCCGATACCTTCCGCATCATTTACGGGCACGAGCACCCGCACCGCGGCTGCTTCGGCAACCTGAGCGAGGCGCTGGCCCCCTACGGCATCACGCCCGACCAGATTCCCATCTGCTTCAATGTGTTTATGCACGTAACCGTTGATGGCGATACGGGCCGCGTGGACGTGCTGCCGCCCAAAAGCCGCGCCGGCGACTACGTCATCATCGAAGCCAAAATGGACCTGATTGTGGGCATGACGGCCTGCTCGGCCGAAATGTCGAACAACTACGCCTTCAAGCCCATCGTGTACGAAGTGCTGGCATAAGGCTGCGCCGCGTCCCGGTACCCTACTACAAAAAGCGGCCGAAGCTCCTGGGAGCTTCGGCCGCTTTTGCATCTTTCAGTACCAGTCGGTTACACATAAATACAATACCAACTGCTTTCCGTCACCATTCGCTTTTGCTATCAGGCGGGAACGGATAAGTCTGGGTTGTATCAGGCCGCTGACCATAGCGGGTATAGGAACGGGCTGATAACCGCCGGCCCTTTCGGTTTATAAGGAAAACATCTGTCCCATTCACGGCCTCTAACCACTTTGTATTTTCTCTTACGGGGCTCAATTCATCATACTGCAAAGGCGCAACAACACGCCCGCGTCGGTTGATGATACCCCACTTGCCGCCGCGCCATACCATATGTTCCGTATCACCCGGATACAACGGCTCTTGGTGGCTACCCTGTCCAACAATGCTGTACCCATGCTGAAAGGGGTGTGCAATGGTAAACTGTGCGGGTATTTTTACTCGACCGCGTCGGTTCGCAAACCCCACTTGGGCGCTATCATTTGTGTAGCGCATTAAGCCTTGCGCTACATAATCGGGTCCATTGTCGAAGAAAAAAGCGCGCACTGTTCGCTCCCCCCAGGCATTTAACAGCCACGGTAAGCCTCTTTGGGTAGAGTCCCATGCTTCTATCAGCACCCGGCGGGGCAAAGGCTGCGGCTTGCTGTCTGAGAGTTGACTATATAAGCCAGTATAGTGCCCGCCAATAGTTTGGCCGGTGCGTTTATCCTGAAAGTAATAATGTCCCACCCCATCTTCGACAAATAATGGCCTTGCGGGGCGGCAGGCTACAAACACCAACACGCCTATACTTCCGGCTAGCATCTTTTTCACTGTCTGTAATCCATTGAAGTGGGGTGAGGCAAACGCTATTCTTCAGTATTTCTTGCTTATTTTTAGTTTCAGGGACACAAAAATAGCCAGAACTGCCATTGAGCAGTTCTGGCTATTTCATGCATTTGCAAGACGTGATTACATGTGGATGGCCCGGTTCTCGGTGGCGGCGAGGCAGGCTTCCTTCATGGCTTCGGCGTAGGTGGGGTGGGCGTGGCTCATGCGGGCCACGTCTTCGGCGGAGGCGCGGAACTCCATGGCCGTGACGGCTTCGGCAATCAGGTCGGCGATGCGCGGGCCCACCATGTGCACGCCCAGGATTTCGTCGGTCGTTTTGTCGGCCAGCACCTTCACGAAGCCGTCGAGGTCGCCGGAGGCGCGGGCGCGACCCGAGGCGCGGAAGGGGAAGTTGCCGGTTTTGTAGGCCCGGCCTTCTTCCTTCAGCTGCTCTTCGGTGTAGCCCACTCCCGCCGCTTCGGGCCAGGTGTACACCACGCCCGGAATGAGCAGGTAGTTGATGTGGGGCTTCTGGCCGGCCAGGGTTTCGGCCACGAATACGCCTTCTTCCTCGGCCTTGTGGGCTAGCATGGCGCCGCGCACCACGTCGCCGATGGCGTAGATGCCGGGCACGTTGGTTTGCAGGTGCTCATCGACCTTGATGCGGCCGCGCTCCTCCATCTCGATGCCGGCAGCCTCCAGGTTCAGGCCCGCCGTGTAGGGCGAGCGGCCCACCGCTACCAGGCAGTAGTCGCCCTGCACCTGCACCTGCTCGCCCTTGGGGCTGGTGGCGGTTACCGTTACGGTGTCGCCCGCGCGGGTGGCGCCGGTTACCTTGTGGCCCAGCAGAAACTTGATGCCGATTTTGCCCAGCACCCGCTTCAGCTCCTTGCCGATGCTGGAGTCCATGGTGGGCACCAGCGCGTCGGTGTACTCGATAACGGTTACTTCGGAACCCAGGCGGGCGTAGATGGAGGCCATTTCGAGGCCAATCACGCCGCCGCCAATCACGACGAAGCTCTTGGGCACTTCGCGGATATTCAGGGCCTCGGTGCTGGTGATGATGCGCTCCTTGTCCTGGCTGATGAAGGGCAGCACCGTGGGCTTCGAACCGCTGGCGATGATGACGTTCTTGGTTTCAATCTGCTGCTCCTCGCCGCCGCCCGTGGGCACGATTTTGATGTGCGTTTTATCGACGAATGAGCCCAGGCCGTGCAGCACGTCGATTTTATTCTTCTTCATCAGGTACACGATGCCGTCGGTGTTGGCCTTCACCACGCCGTTTTTGCGGTCGTTCATCTGGGGCATGTTTACCCGCAAATCACTCAGCTCAATGCCGTGCTCCTTAAAGGTGCTGTGGGCGTTGTGGTAGTGCTCGGTGCTGTCGAGCAGGGCCTTGCTGGGGATGCAGCCCACGTTGAGGCAGGTGCCGCCCAGCGTGTCGTACTTCTCGATAAGCGCGGTTTTGAGGCCCAGCTGGGCGCAACGGATAGCGGCCACATAGCCGCCCGGTCCCGAGCCGATGACGGTAACGTCGTACTGATTCATAGTCAGAAAATAGCAGTGGAAATCAACTGCCCGCAAAGGTAGCGGTTGCGGCGGGGAATAGGTGAAATAGTGATTTGGTGAAATGGTGAGTTTGATGTTCGGAAGGTGCCTGTCATCCTGAGCATGTGGCGTATCAAGCCAGTGTCGAAGGACCTATACAGAGGCTACCATCAAACAATAGCTCCTGTATAGGTCCTTCGCAAGCTCAGAATGACAAGCGGGTTCATGTACACAAACGGCTCCCCCACCGGCCGAAGCCGGCAGAGGAGCCGTAAAGGGACCAGACCGGCCCGAAAGCAGCGAAGCACCGCCTCACTTCCAGGCCGCCCGGGCGGCCTGCAACCTTCCGGGCAGCACATGCGGCAGCACTTCGCCTTAACCTGCTTCCGGCCGGCACTACCCCGCCCGGAAGCCAGAACTGCGCAAGCGGGAGGCAGAAACCGACAGCAGGAGCCGGTTCGCCACGGGGCCGCTTGTGCTCTTTTAGCAGCTTAGAAAGACCACCAATGGCGTTTGGCGGCAGCACGGGGCCGCAGCGTCACGTCGGCGGCGGCCCCGTCGGGCTGCGCGCTCAGGTCGGCGTCGTGGTAGCCGCCGTAGCCGTAGCGCAGGGCCGTGCCGGCGGGCACTACCAGCGCGTACTCGCCCCGGGCGTCGGTCGATACCCCGCGGCTGGTGCCCGGCTGCAGCACCGTGGCCCCTACCAGCGGCGCGCCCTTTTCGTCGACGATGCGGCCCCGCACCGTTACCATGCGCCGGGCCAGGCTGGCTTCGGCTACGTTGGCTTCGACCCCGGCCAGGTTGGCGGCCAGGGCTTCGGTGGGCAGGTTTTCAGTGAAGGGCGTGTGCTCGGAGGGCAGGTGCGTACCGGCAAACACCATGGTGCCCACCAGCACGGCCGAAGCCACCAGGCTGCCGGCCCGCCGCCGGAACCGCACGGGCTCGGCCCGGATGTGGGCCAGCTGCCGGTGCACCCAGCTGGGGGCCGCCTCGGCATCGTCGGCGGCGCGCAGGTGCTGCCAGCGCGTAAGAGTTTCGTGGGCCTGGCCGGCGTCGCGGTGCAGGTAGGCCTCCACGGCCTGGGCCGAGGCTTTGCTCAGGTCGCCGCGCAGGTAGGCGTCGCGGTACACCGGCAGCAGGTCGCCGGTTTGGGGGTCGAAGGGAGAAGCAGTAAGTTTCATACCAAAGCAGTTAGGGGTTAGAAGGTGAGACAACTGCCGCGGAAGATGCCCACTGCCCCGCCTCGTCAGGTGTCGCAGGTGCGCATTACTTCGCGGGCAATGGCCAGGTTGGTGTCGTGGCAGTCGACGGCCACGTACAGAAAACGCTTGCCATCGGGCAGCAGCCGCAGCAGGTGCAGCTGGCGGCGCAGCGTGATGAGCAGCTCGGTTAGCTGCTCCTGCTGCTCCGACAGCCCGAGGGCCTTCAGGGCCTGCTGCTGCTGGCGGAGCACCGCGGCGTTGAAGCCGATGATTTTGGCCGGGTCGAAGTCTTTGCTGCTGGTGTAGGAAGCCAGCAGCCGCCCGTCGGCCACCTCGCCCACGGCGGCGGCCACCAGTTCGGGCAGGCCGCCGAGCACGCGCCGGAGCAAGCCTTCGGCGTTGGCCCGGCCCGGTCCGGCCGGGGCCACGCCCACAATTTTGTTCAGGGGCGGGCCGGTCAGGCTTTGCAGATGATGTAGAAAGGGGATGTTCATGGCGCCAGGGCTAGCCGGGGCGCCGCGAGTCCGCCGCCCGACCCAGGGGGCCGGCGGCCGGAAAAGGCCGGCCGTGCGCAGCGGCGCCGTTGCGGGGTGGGCCAGCGGCCGGCAGCCCCGCAACGGGCGTCGCGGCAGCCGGAATTAGTTGAGCGACGGAGCGTGGGCGCGCAGTACCTCGCGGGCAATGGCCAGGTTGGTGTCGCGCGAGCTCACGACCAGGTAGATAAACTTGTTGCTTTCGGTGAGCTTGAGCAGGTGAATCTGGTTGGTGAGCGTGATGAGGATGTCATCAATCGATTCGCCGGCGAGCTTGAGGGCCGCCATGGCCTTCTGCTTCTGCTTTACCACTTCGGTGTTGTAGGCCGCGGCCGTATCGGGGTTGATGCCGGCGGCGTTGGAATGCGAGGCCAGGCTCATGCCGGAATTCACATCAACTACGGCCACGGCCAGCAGGGCCGGCAGGTCGTTGATGATATCCTGGACTACTTTGCCAGCGGGGTTGTTTACGGAGTAAGCCATTTTGATGCAGGGGAAGAGGAACTGTGGAAGTGAAAAGCCGGATTGATCTGGAGTCGGGCGGAAGCTGCCGTAATGCGGGTGCGCGGGCCCACGGTGGCCGGCACTACGGTAGCGCGCTGTCTCCAATTCAACCACCTGCCCAACCGCTGGCAGCGGCGATGAACAGGGTGGCTTGCCCTACAAAAGTCCCTTATTAACCGACGAAAAGAAATGACGGCGCTTACCCCCGGAAATGTTTATGGTTAAACTTTTCCCGGCCCATACATTATGGGACACCATTTTGGGATTAGGATAATCCAACTTTACCCCACCTTCTTCCCACTGCCCGCAAAAAGCCGCTCCCCAGGCGGCCGGGGCCACCTGGGGAGCTACGCAACGGCCCGAAAAACGGTTTCGGCCGGCTGATTTTTGCGGGTTGATGCAGGGCCCAGGCTGGGCCGCGAAGTCCGCGGCTAGTCGTAGAGGCTGGCTACTTCGCGCAGGTTTTCCAGGCCCCGGATGCTGATGCGGCTGCCCTGAGTGGTCAGCAGGCCTTCCTGCCGAAATTCGGAGAGCAGGCGGCTGGCGGTTTCCTTGGTTGTGCCGCTGAGGGCCGCCAAGTCGTCGCGCGAAACGGGAATGCTGAAATAGGCGGCGGAAGCAGCGGCGGGCCGAAAAGCCGCGTGCAGCAGCAGCAGCGCCCCGGCCACCCGCTCGCGCACGGGCTTGTAGGCGCTGTGCAGCAGCCGCTGCTCGGCGTCGCCCAGGTTGCGGGCCAGCAGCCGCAAAAGCGCCTGCGAAAACTGCGGATTCTGGGCCAGCAGGCTGAAAAAGTCGGGCCGTGGCACCAGGCACACGATGCAGTCGGTGAGGGCCGTGGCGGCGGTGGTGCAGATGTCGCCGCTCATCAGCGAGCGGTAGCCCAGCACGTCGCCCTCGCGGGCCAGCCGGATAATCTGCTCCTTGCCATCGGCGCTACGGTTGGAAACCTTCACCTTGCCCTCGTACACGCAGTAGAGCCCCACGGCCCGGGCGCCCATCGCAAATATGAGCTGCCCCTTGCGGTAAAACTGGTGCATTTTGCCCCCCTCCACCAGCGCCAGCTCGGTATGGTGGCAGGCGCCCAGCAACGACTGCTGGTAATGCGGGCACTGCTGACAGTTGCTCGGGACTATAGGTGCAGTCATCTAATCAGTTTATAAATCCGCCACGTTCAGCCCGTCACACTATTTACATAAATAGTGCAATCAATAACCTGAATTCACCAATACCCTGAAGCCTGGTCAGGCAGCAAGAGGCAATAAAAAATCACGCCGAACAGACAATCTTCGGCCCAGCATAGTTCTATCCGTTACTCAAATTTAGGCATTTACATGAAAACACCTTTATAAACGATACGTTTCCGGCAATGCACAAGCAGTCTGGCCGCTTCCCATATTGAAAGCAGGAGGTATTAAAATAAGAATATAACCGTTCTATTCCGCCAGCACTCCTATATAGAAGTTCTCCGTGTCCAGCTCCAGGTTCTCCCTGGTCAGCCCCGGCAGGTTTACGGGCTGGAAGGTGGTAGTCAGGGGCAGGGCGACGAAGCCGGCGGTACCCTGCACACGCAGGCGGGCGGGCAGGGCGAAACCAGGCGCAGCGGCCACCCAGCGGGCCAGCGGCGGGCCGGTAGCCGGGAAGCGCACCTCCAGCACCGGCAGGCCGGCGTGGCGCAGGTACTGGTCGAAGACGGGCGTCAGGTTCTGGCCGGTCTGCTGGTTGAAGTAGTCGACTACCTGCTTCGTGGTGATGGTCTGGTGAAAGAAGGTGCGGTTGAGGCCCCGCAGCAGCTCGCGCCACTTCGCATCGTCGGGCACGTAGGCCGTGCGGATGAGGTGGAGCAGGTTGCTGCCCTTGTCGTACATATCCGACGAGCCTTCCTGATTGACGCCGTAGGGCCCGATGATGGGGCCGTCGTTGCGGATGTTGCGGCGCTGGCCGTGAATGTACTGGCGGGCGGCATCCTTGCCGAACTGGCTTTCCACGAACAGGGCCTCCGAGTAGGTCGTGAAAGCCTCGTGAATCCACATATCAGCAATATCCTTGCTCGTGAGGCTGTTGCCGAACCACTCGTGCCCGCTTTCGTGGATGATGATGAAGTCCCATTTCAGCCCCCAGCCGGTGGCCGAGCGGTCCTGGCCCCGGTAGCCGTTTTTGTACTCGTTGCCGTAGGCCACGGCGCTCTGATGCTCCATGCCCAGGTGGGGCGTTTCGACGAGCTTGTAGCCGTCCTCGTAGAACGGGTAGGGCCCGAACCAGTACTCCATGCTCTTGAGCATGGGTTTCACGTTTTCGCCGAACTGCTTTTTGGCCTGCGCCAGATTCTCGGGCAGCACCCAGTAGTCGAGCGTCAGGGGGCCCTTCTCGCCGGCGTAGGTATCCTGAAAGTGCGCGTAGTTGGCCACGTTCAGGGCCACATCGTAATTATTGATGGGGTTGCCTACGAACCAGTCGAAGCGGGTGGCGCCGCCTTTCAGCTTGGTGGTGCTCCGCAGGCGGCCGTTCGAAACGTTGGTCAGACCCCGGGGCACCGTTACGCTAATGAGCATGGAGTCGGGCTCGTCGGCCTGCTGGTCTTTGCAGGGCCACCAGATGCTGGCGCCCACGCCCTGGCAGGCCGTGGCCACCCAGGGCTGGCCCGCGCCGTGCTCGGCAAACACCACGCCCCCGTCCCAGGGCGCGTTCTTAGCGACAGTCGGCTGCCCGCCGTAGTACACCGTGAAGCTCGCCTGCTGGCCCTGCCGGATGAATTCCGGAAACGTGACGAAAACGGCGTTGAACTCGCGGGTAAACGGCAGCGGCCGGCCCTGGTACTCCACTTTCTCCACGGCCAGGTTGGCAAACAAGTCGAACTGCAGCCGCGTGAAGTCCCGCGTAGCCGTGAACCGGAACTCGTTGGAGCCCCGGATGGCCTGCCCGGCCACATCCAGCCGCACATCGAGGTGGTAGTAGTTGATATCGTAGCAGGCCCGCAACGGCGAGTTGTAGTCGCCCCGCAGCGAATCGGCGCGGCTGAAACCGGTGGGCGTGCCCTCCTGCAACAGCTGAGCTTTGGTGGCTGGAGCGGCGGCTAGTAAAAGGGCCAAAAGGAATAGGAAGCGGGACATAGGAAATGGAATCGTGAAGCGGTGCAGAGACGCAACCCTTTGCGTCTCGCCGTTGAACGGCAGGGCGGAACAGCAGGCGTCAAAAACGATGTAGAGACGCATAGTTGCGTCTCGTCGTTGAACGGCGGGGCACAATGGCAGGCGTCAGCAACGACGAGACGCAACTATGCATCTCTACACCGTTCAAGCAGGCAGCCGAACAACCGCACCTACAGACCCGGCCGGGCGCCCGACGTTGCGCCGACGCGGGGCGCAACGTCAGGCGCCCGGCCATGTTCCGCAGGAAGCCGCCAGCCAAAAGGCGCGTAATTTTGCGCAGCTTTTCTCTTCGCTTTATGCCGGCACCTTCGCCTACCTCTCCCCGCTCGCTCATTTTGCTGGCGCTGCTGGCTCTGTACCTTATCTGGGGCTCCACGTACCTGGCCACCAAAATCGCGCTGGGCGTCTGGCCACCGTTTCTGCTTTCGGCCATGCGCTATTCTATAGCCGGCAGCCTGCTCTACGGGGCGTTGCGGCTAAGTGGCGCCCCCGCCCCTTCGCGGCAGGACTGGGGCCGGGCGGCCATCATGGGGCTGTGTCTGCCGGTATTCGGCAACGGCGGCACCACGTTCGCCCAGCAGTATATTCCGTCGGGCATGACGGCCCTGCTGGTGGCCGCGGTGCCGATGTATCTGGCGCTGCTGGGCTGGGCTTCGGGCCTCACCCGCCGGCCCAACGCCAAGGTGCTGCTGGGCCTAGTGCTGGGCGTGGGCGGACTGCTACTGCTGCTTAAAACCGACAGCACGGCCCCGGTCCTGATTCCCGGCCACGCCCTGCTCGGCATCGGCGCCGTGCTGGTGGGCTCGTTTATGTGGGCCGTCGGTTCGCTTTACTCCCGCCAGAAGCCCGTCAGCGGCTCGCCCTTTATCGGCGTAGGCATGCAGATGCTGTGCGGCGGCTTCTACCTGCTCATCATCGGGCTGTTGCACGGCGAGGCCCCGGCCTTCCACCTCGACCAGGTACCTTTTAAAATCTGGGGGGCGCTGGCGTATCTGGTGGTCTTCGGTTCCATCATCGCACTGTCGGCCTACGTATGGCTGCTGAAGGTAGTCGAGCCGGCGCTGGCGGGCACCTACGCCTTCGTCAACCCGGTGGTGGCGCTGCTGCTGGGCTGGCTGTTTGCGGGCGAAACCCTGAACACCGGCATGCTGGGCGGTGCCGCCCTGATTGTGGCCGCCGTGGCCCTGGTGGTGCTGGGCGGCAAGCAGCCGCAGCCCCGCAAGCTGGCCTGACGCCTACGCTTGGGCACGCTGGTAGCGCAACTGTTACTCAGTTATTTACGATTACTCACTTAGGATTTTCAGGAGGCCGAAAGCCCTGGGTCGGCAGTGCGTGGCTACCCGATGCAACAAAAACAGGATACAGGTAAAAAGGCACCCGGTTTAGCGGCGAATATCAGGCAACCTGCGTAAATTCGCTGCGTATTCCAGAGCCCACCCACCCTTTCTTCCTGGCCTATGAAAACGTCCGTTACCCGTCCCGACATTCGTACCGAAGGCGACATCAAAACGCTGGTCGATTCGCTCTGCCACAAGGCCACCAACGACACGCTGCTGGGCGCCAGCTTCGCCGCCGCGGCCCGCATTCACTGGCCCCACTACCTCACGTCGCAGTATCGCTACTGGAGCAGCACGCTGCTCGGTGCCGGCACGGCCGAGGGCGAGCCGCTGCCCGAGCAGGTAGTGATGCCGCGCGGCGGCGCCCACATCGAGCACTGGCTGCAACTGTTCTCTTCCACCGTCGAGGAATACTTCGCCGGCTCCAAAGCCGAGCAGGCCAAGCAGCTGGCCCACCAGATGGCCACCCGCCTCAAAGCTCTGCGCAACCGCGAGCTACCCGTCGACTAGGACCACGGATTAGCGCGGATTCTGGCGGATTTCACGGATTTTGTGATCGGCGCAGACTGGCGCGAACACGAATCGGCTTTCTACATCCAACAGCCCGAAACAGAACGAGGCTTGCCGATTGGCAAGCCTCGTTCTGTTTCGGGCTGTTGCAGGACTACAAAATCCGTGAAATCCGCTAAAATCCACGCTAATCCGTGGTCCTTACACGCCCAGCAGCAAACGAGTTGGGTCTTCGAGCAGCTCCTTCACGCGCACCAGGAACGACACTGACTCGCGGCCGTCGATGATGCGGTGGTCGTAGCTCAGGGCCAGGTACATCATCGGGCGGATTACCACCTGCCCGTTCTCGGCTACCGGGCGCTGCACGATGTTGTGCATGCCCAGGATGGCCGATTGCGGGGCGTTGATGATGGGCGTGCTCATCATCGAGCCAAACACGCCGCCGTTGGTGATGGTGAACGTGCCGCCGGTCATCTGCTCCAGCGTCAGCTTGTTGTCGCGGGCCAGCGTGGCCAGCCGCACCACTTCCTTCTCGATGCCCTCGAAGCTCAGCTCCTCGGCGTTGCGGATAACCGGCACCACCAGCCCTTTGGGAGCCGAAACGGCGATGCTGATGTCGCAGAAGTCGTTGTACACGATGTCGGTGCCGTCAATCTGGGCGTTCACGGCGGGCCACTCTTTCAGGGCCACGCACACGGCTTTGGTGAAGAACGACATGAAGCCGAGGCCCACGCCGTTTTTCTCCTTGAAGCGGTCCTTGAACTTGGTGCGCAGGTCCATGATGGGCTGCATGTTCACCTCGTTGAAGGTAGTGAGCATGGCCGTCTCGTTCTTTACCGTTACGAGGCGGCGGGCCACCGTTTTGCGCAGGTTGCTCATCCGCTCGCGGCGCACGTTGCGGTTGCCCGAAGGCGCGTTGCCGGCCGTGGGCTGGCTGCTGGCCGGAGCCGGGGCAGCTTTGGCAGCCGGAGCGGCCGGAGCCGCGGCGGGCTTGGCCGAGGCGTTCTGGGCGTCTTCCTTCGTGATGCGGCCGTCGCGGCCGGTACCCGATACATCGGCGGCGCTGATGCCTTTCTCCCCCAGAATTTTACCGGCCGCCGGCGAAGGCGTGCCCGTAGCGTAGGAGCTGTTGCCGGTGCCGGCCGCAGCGTTGGCCGAAGCAGCCGGCGCGGCGGCTTTCGGCGCATCGGCCTTGGGGGCGCTGGCCGAAGTCGCGCCGCTGCCGCCCTCAATGCGGGCAATGGTGGCGCCGATATTGATGGTTTCGCCTTCCTTGGCGGCGTGGCGCAGCGTGCCGGCGGCCTCAGCGGGCAGCTCAAACGTAGCCTTGTCGGACTCCAGCTCGGCAATAATTTCGTCGCGCTCCACGCTGGCACCATCCTCCTTCAGCCATTTGGCCACGGTTACCTCAGTGATGGACTCGCCCACGGTCGGGATTTTCATTTCCACCGTCGCGCCGCCGCCGCTCTGGCCGCCGTTGCTGGCTGCCGCACCGGCCGCGCCGCCCTCAGGCCTGCCGCCGTAGCCGGCCTGGTCGCTGGCCTGCGGGTTTTCCTCGCCCTTGCTTACCGGGTCGGTAGCACCGGCCGGGGCCGTAGCGCCGGCGGCTGGGGCCGCTTTCGGAGCCGCCGCGCCCGCGCCGTCGCCGTCGATTTCGGCAATGGTGGTGCCGATGTCGATGGTTTCGCCCTCGGCTACCTTGATGCGGAGCACGCCGGCCTGCTCGGCGGGCAGCTCAAACGTGGCCTTGTCCGACTCCAGCTCGGCAATGATTTCATCGCGCTCCACGGTGTCGCCGTCGGCTTTCAGCCACTTGGCAATGGTTACTTCGGTGATGGATTCGCCAACGGCGGGGATTTTAATTTCCAGACCCATAGGTGGGGGGATTTGAAGGGTTTCGGGAGTGAGAGTTAAAGCTAAGCGGCTGCTTTTGAACGGAAGCTAACAGCTAATAGCCATCAGCTAACAGCTCAAATTAGCTAGTCCTGCTTTTTGGCAATGGCGTTTACTTCTTCGATTACCTCGTCGGCTACGGCTTCGCGGGGCTTGTCGAAGGCGCGGGCTACCACTTCCTTCTGCTCCTGCAGGTGCACTTTGTTGTAGCCGGTGGCCGGCGAAGCCGAGGGCTTGCGCGACACCACATCTTCCAGCTCGCGGCGCATGAAGCGCAGCAGGTAATTCCAGTAGCCCATGTTTTCGGGCTCTTCCTGCACCCAGTACACCTTGGCCTTGGGGTACTTGGCCAGCTCGGCCTGCAGCTGCTGCTGCGGGAAGGGGTGCAGCTGCTCGAGGCGCACAATGGCCACGTCGCGGCGCTCCGACTGCTGCTGCTCATCGAGCAAATCGAAATACACTTTGCCCGAGCACAGCAGCACGCGCTTCACTTTCTTGGCCTCGGCGTAGTTGTCGCCGAGCACCTCGTGGAAGCGGCCGCTGGTGAAATCCTCCACCGGCGACACGCACAGCGGGTTGCGCAGCATCGATTTGGGCGACATGACGATGAGTGGCTTGCGGAACTCCCAGGTCAGCTGCCGGCGCAGGGCATGGAAGAAGTTGGCCGGCGTGGTCAGGTTGGCCACGATGATGTTGTTTTCGGCGGCCAGCTGCAGGAACCGCTCGGGGCGGGCGTTGGAGTGCTCGGGACCCTGGCCCTCGTAGCCGTGGGGCAGCAGCATCACGAGGCCGTTCATGCGCTGCCACTTGCTTTCCGAACTCACCACGAACTGGTCAATCATGGTCTGGGCGCCGTTGGCGAAGTCGCCGAACTGCGCCTCCCACACCACCAGGGCGGTGGGGTTGGCCAGCGCGTAGCCGAATTCAAAGCCCAGCACCGCGTACTCGCTCAGCAGCGAGTTGTAGATGCGCAGCGTCTGCTGGTCGTCGGCAATGTGGTTGAGCGAGTTGTAGGGCGCCGACGTTTCGGCGTCGTGGAGTACGGCGTGGCGGTGTGAGAACGTGCCGCGCTGCACATCCTGGCCGCTTACGCGCACAATGTGCTTATCAAGCAGCAGCGACCCGTAGGCCAGCAGCTCGCCAGCGGCCCAGTTCAGCACGCGCGTTTCGAAGAACATCTTGCGGCGCTCCTCCATCAGCTTATCAATCTGCTTGAGGGGCCGGAAGCCTTCGGGCAGCGTGGTCAGGGCGCGGCCCACCTGGGCTATGGCCTCCTCGCTGATGCCGGTTTCGGGGCTCTGCTCGAAATCGGCGGGGGTGCTGCGGCGCAGGCTGCGCCACTCGTTTTCGAGGGCCTGGTAGTTGTAGGGCAGGGCCTTTTGCTTCACCAAATCGAGGCGGGCCTGCAGGGTGTCGCGGAACTCCTTGTCCAGCTCGTCAGCCAGCTCGGCATCCACGTCGCCGCGGGCCACCAGCGCGGCGTTGTACACTTCGCGCGGGTTCTGGTGCTTGCTGATGAGGTTGTAAAGCGTGGGCTGGGTGAACTTGGGCTCGTCCGACTCGTTGTGGCCGTGGCGGCGGTAGCACACCATATCAATGAAGATATCGGCGTGGAACTCCTGGCGGTACTCGGTGGCCAGCTGCACGGCAAACACCACGGCCTCGGGGTCGTCGCCGTTCACGTGCAGCACCGGCGCATCAATAATCTTGGCCAGGTCGGTGGAGTAAATCGACGAGCGGCCATCCTCGAAATCAGTGGTGAAGCCCACCTGGTTGTTGATGACGAAGTGAATGGTGCCGCCCGTGCGGTAGCCCTCCAGCTGCGACATCTGCGTCACCTCGTAGCCGATGCCCTGGCCCGAGAGGGCCGCGTCGCCGTGGATGAGGATGGGCATTACTTTGTTGAAGTCGTTGCCGTAGCCGTGGTCGAGCTTGGCGCGCACGAAGCCCTCCACCACCGGGTTTACGGCTTCGAGGTGCGAGGGGTTGGGCGCCAGCTTCAGGTTCACTTTGCGGCCGTCCACGTCCACCTGGCTGCTATAGCCCATGTGGTACTTCACGTCGCCGTCGCCCATGGTCAGGTCGGGCACGGCGGTGCCCTGGAACTCCGAGAAAATCTGCTCGTAGGTCTTGCCCATGATGTTGGCCAGCACGTTCAGGCGGCCACGGTGAGCCATGCCAATCATCACTTCCTCCACGCCCAGCTCGGCGCCCTTGCGGATGATGGCGTCGAGGGCCGGAATGGTGGTTTCGCCGCCTTCGAGCGAGAAGCGCTTCTGCCCCAAAAACTTGGTATGCAGGAAGTTCTCGAACACCACGGCCTCGTTGAGCTTGCTCAGGATGCGCTTCTTGAACTCCTTGGTCGGCTTGAAGCTCAGCGACTCGCGCTCCACCTTGTCGCGGAACCAGTCGAGCACTTTCGGGTCGCGGATGTAGGTGTACTCGAAGCCGATGGTGCGGGTGTATATCTTCTTCAGCGCCTCCAGAATCTGGCGCAGCGTGGCGTTGTCATCGAGGCCGACGATGACGTTGCCGCTACTGAACACGGTGTCGAGGTCGGCGTCGCTCAGACCGAAATCAGCCAGCTGCAGGTAGGCTTTGCGGTCTTTCCGCTCGCGCACCGGGTTAGTGTTGGCCACAAGGTGGCCGCGGCTGCGGTAGGCATAAATCAGGTTGCGCACCTGCGTCTGCTTGTCGCCCGACTCGCGGTCGACGGAGCGGATGGGCGGGGCGTTGTTGGTGCTGGCCGGCGTCAGGATAGCGCCCTCGCCATCGGCCTGCGGCATGTCGCCGTCGGGGAACTTCTGCGAGAAGTCGAAGCCTTCGAAAAACTTCTGCCAGCCGAAATCAACCGATTCCGGGTCGTTTTTGTACGATTGGTACAGCTGGTCGATGAACTCGCCATTGGCGTTGGCGATGTAGGAATACTGGTCCATGCGGTGGGAAATGGTAGATTCAGGAAGTAAAGGTATATAGCTTTCCAAGAAGGCTAAAACCTATATGTGCATACGCAAATATGCCTGATGGTTAGAGGCGTAAAAAAACGCCTCACTGGATCGGAGAGTCGTTCAGCTAAAGCTATTGAAATAAATACGGCCGGCGCTACAGTCCGTTGGATTAAGCGCCTGGCTCGTACGGTTTGCCCCTTGGCGGGACGGGCGCCCACAAAATGCGGGCCAGCAGTACCCCAGCCAGCCGGCTAGAACACTAGCCCGGCGGCCAGGGCCGCGCCCACAATAATATAGGAGGGCACTTTATTCCAGAGCAGCAGCAGAAACGTGGCGCCAATCAGGCCCAGATTTACGGGCGTATCGGGCAGCGGGTGGTAAAGCAGAAAGGTGGCGGCCCACACAAAGCCCGCCGACACGGCGTTGATGCCTTCGAGCGAGGCTTTTACTACGCGGTAGCGCTTGAGCTGGTCCCAGAACCGAATCAGGAAGAAGATGAGCAGCGTGCCGGGCATGAAAATGCCCGCCGCCCCTACCAGTGCGCCCAGCAGCTGCCCGCTCAGGCCGCTGCCGCCCTGCCCGCGCATGGCCAGCGCCCCGATGTAGGCGGCAAATGAGAAGTTAGGCCCCGGCAGCGCCTGCACCAGTCCCAGCCCCGACAGAAATTCCTCCGACGTGAGGTAGTGCTTGAACTCGACGAACTCGGTGTAGAGCAGCGGGGCCAGCACCTGCCCGCCCCCAAACACGAGGCTGCCGTTGCGGTAGAAGTTCTCGAACAGGCGCACCGGCAGCAGCTGGGTGTACTGGCCCAGCACGGCGGCGCCAATCAGCACGCCCAGCCAGAGCACGAAGTTGGCCCACTCAATCTGCATGGGCAGCTTGTCCTGGCGGGGCATTTTGCGGTAGCGGAAAGTGGTCACCAGCCCGCCGGCCAGCAGCAGAATGGGCATCAGCCAGGGCACCTGCACCACATACACCAGCAGGGCCGCCAGCACCAGCAGCCCCACGGCGGTTTTGGTATGAATGACTTTGCGGGCGATGGTGTAGGCCGAATACGCCACGAAGCCCACCGCCACCGGCTGCACGTACTGCACCAGCCGCATCACCAGCGCCTTATCCAAGTAGCTCACCGATAGGCCCGCCACCGTCATGATGGTGACGGCCGGCAGCATCCAGACCAGCAGCGTGAGGTAGGCCAGGTTGGGGCCGCCGAGCCGGAAGCCAATGGCCGTAATAATCTGGGTGGAGGACGGGCCGGGCAGAATCTGGCATAGCGCCATTAGCTCCAGCAGCTCGGGGGCACTCAGGTAGCGGCGCTTATCCACGAGCAGGCGCAGCATCATGGCCAGGTGGGCCTGCGGGCCGCCGAAAGCCGTGAGGCCCAGCGCCGCCACATCCTTGAGAAAGATGAGGTTGCGCCCGCGCTTCACCGGCGGCGGTGAGCCGGGCGGCGGAGCCAGCGTACTATCGGCGGGGGTGGGCGCAGGCAAGGCGGAAAGGCGCGGGGCAATGGTGAAGGCTGACCAAGATAAAGGTTGGCCGTTATAAAGCCCATGCGGGCAGTAGCAACCGGCCCGAACGCCGCGAAGGGTTCGGGTAGAAGCCACTGTCAGTCAACAGCTTCTATCCGAACCCTTCGCGGTATTCAAAATCCTAATCGGCTTGTTATAGCCTTACTTCTTCTTCAGGCCCAGCTCAATCAGGCGCTCATTTAGGAACTCGCCGGCCGTGATGTCGGCTTCCTTCTTGGGGTTGTCGGCCGTCACGCAGCTTTCGAGGGCGGCCAGGCTCATTTCCGAGCGCGGGTGCATGAAGAACGGCACGCTGTAGCGCGAGGAGTTCATTTTCTCGCGCGCCGGGTTCACCACCCGGTGAATGGTGCTCTTGAGCACGCCGTTGGTCAGGCGCTGGAGCATGTCGCCCACGTTCACCACAATCTGGTCGGGCAGGGCCGTAATGGCAATCCACTCGCCGTCGCGGCGCAGCACCTGCAGGCCGTCGGCCGAAGCACCCATCAGCAGCGTAATCAGGTTGATGTCGCCGTGCTCGGCGGCGCGAACGGCGTCGGCCGGCACCTCGTCGGGGTTTTCGATGGGGTAGTAATGGATGGGGCGCAGGATGGAGTTGCCGTTGCGCACCTTGTCGTCGAAGTAGTTCTCGGGCAGCTCCAGGTACAGGGCAATGGCGCGTAGTACGTCTTTACCAGCCGATTCGAGGGTGCGGTAAGTCAGCAGGGAAGTGTCGGCGAAGCTTTCCACCTCGGCGGGCCAGATGTTGTCGGGGTACTCGGCGCCGATGGGGTCGGAAGCATCGTCCACTTCCTGGCCCACGTGGTAGAACTCCTTCAGGTCGCCGGTGTTGCGGCCCTTGGCGTGCTCCTTGCCCTTGCTCACGTAGCCGCGCTGGCCGGCCAGCTCGGGCTTCTCGTACTGCTGCTTTACATCGTCGGGCAACGAGAAGAAAGCTTTTACGTCGGTGTAGAGCTTGTCGGTTTGCTCGTTGCTGAGGCCGTGGTTTTTGAGGGCCACAAAGCCGATGTTCTGGTACGCCTCGCCGAGCTGCTGTACAAAGCGGGCCTTGCGCTCGGGGTCGCCGGAGCGGAAGTCGGCCAGATCGAGGGACGGAATTTCGTTGAGCAGTTGCGCTTCCATACAAGTAAAGCTGAATGAAAATGGAGACAATGGATGGGGCGGCAAGTTACTCAAAACCGGCCGCTGTTGCTGCCGGCCGCCCCGCCGAAAAACCAGGTCCGGTTTGGCTCCGGCTTGCCCGCTGGCTTTCATGAGCCATAGGGCTGACCAGCTACAGCAATGCTGGTCTGGCCGAGTTCAACCCGGGATATAGCCGGGCAAATGGGTCGCTGACCGAATGCGGGGCAGAAATTGACCTCTATTTTGGATTTTCGCGGGTCCGGGGAGCCCTGATGGAGGGGGAAAGGAGTATCTTTGTGCCCGCTTACGGGTGCCGGCGAAACTTCCGGCGCCCTTCTGGCGTCTTGTAAAAATCCTGAATTCAACCAGCAACCGGTGGCCCTGTTCCGCCGGTCGGCTCCGATTTGACTTGCGCGCTTATGAACGGTAAGAGAATACTACTCCTGGGAAGCTTATTGCTGGGCGGTAGTGGCCTGGCACGGGCGCAACACGCCGTGTGGGCTTCAAAAGTGGTAGCGGTTTCTTCGCAGAAAGCCGAGGGCAAAGAGCCATTTTCGCCCGAAAAAGTGCTGGGCGAGCCCAACGCCACGCCCCTGGGCCAGGCCAGCAACGAGGCCTGGATTCCGAAGAAAACGGGCAGCAGCGAGTCGATTGAAGTGCGCTTCAGCAAGTCGGTTATTGCCCGGCAGGTGTCGGTGGTGGAGAACTTCAACCCCGGCGCCATCACCAAAATCGAGCTGGTTGATACGCGCGGCGGCAAGCACGAAGTGTACAAAAACGACACGCCCGGTCCTATTCCCGAGCAGTTCCGCACACTGCAGGCCACCTTCCCGGCAGCCACCTACCGCACTATCGGCGTGGTGGTTACCATGAATACCAAGGCCGTGAACGGCGTCAACCAGATTGATGCCATCGGCGTGGCCGACGTGGTGGATACGATGGTGAAAAAGGAGTTCAAGAACGAGGACAGCGCCGTGAGCTTCGACTCGGCCATGGTGAACCTGGGGCCCAACGTCAACTCCAAGTACGTCGATACGCACCCGGTTATCTCGCCCGATGGCCGCACGCTGTTCTTTGCCCGCCAGGAAAGCCCGCAGAACTCGGGCGGCGCTTCCGACGCGCAGGACGTGTGGTACAGCACCCTGGGCAACGCCGAAAAGAAGGCCTGGAACGCGGCCAAAAACATCGGCAGCCCCATCAACACCCCCCGCGACCCCAACGGTGTGGCCTCGGTGTCGGCCAACGGCCAGCAGCTGCTGGTGATTGGCGTGTACGAGCCCGACGGTACCATTGTGCCCAAGGGCCCGAGCCTGAGCCGGCGTACGGCCACGGGCTGGACCAAGCCCGAGAAGGTGGATATTGAAGATTATTACAACGACGACGCCGAGCACGTCGACTTTTTCCTGGCCACTTCGGGCAAGGTGATGCTGATGGCCGTGGACCGCAAAGACGGGCAGGGCGAGCAGGATCTGTACGTGAGCTTCCTCAACCAGGGCGGCAAAACCTGGAGCCGCCCGCGCAACCTGGGGCCCAACGTGAACACTAAAAAGGCCGACTTCGCCCCTTTCCTGGCGGCCGACGGCAAGACGCTGTACTTCGCCTCGGAAGGGCGCGGCGGCTACGGCAAGAGCGACATTTTCTACTCCAAGCGCCTCGACGATTCCTGGACCAACTGGACCAAGCCCCGCAACCTGGGCCCCACCGTCAACTCGCCCGATTTCGACGCCTACTACACGGTGTCGGCCGCCGGCGAGGATGCTTACCTGGTGTCGGCCCGCAACGGCACAGGCGGCTCGAAGGACATTTTCCGCATCTCGCTCAAGCCTACTTTCCGGCCCGAAGTGGTGACGCTGGTGCGCGGCCGGGTGCTCGACGCCAGCTCCAAGAAGCCGGTGGCGGCCACCATCCGCTACGAAAACCTACTCACGGGCGAGGAAATCGGGGTGGCCGAAACCAGCCCCATCGATGGCTCCTACACTATTGTGCTGCCCTCGGGCACGCAGTACGGCTACCGCGCCGAGGCCAAGGATTACCTGGCCGAATCGGACAACCTCGACGTAACCGACCGCCAGAAGTACTCCGAAGTCAACCAGGACTTGTACCTGGTGCCCTTTGCCGTGGGCCAGACCATCAAGCTCAACAACATCTTCTTCACCCAGAGCAAGTATTACCTGCGCGAGAACTCCTACCCCGAGCTGCTGCGCCTAGTGAAGATTCTGAAGGATTATCCGCAGATTGAAATCCGGCTCGAAGGCCACACCGACAACCAGGGCGACCCGCAGCTGAACCTGAAGCTGAGCCTCGACCGGGTAAACGAAGTGAAGAAGTACCTCGTGCAGAAGGGCATCAGCAGCAGCCGCATCAGCACCGAGGGCTTCGGCGGCAGCAAGCCCGTCGCCAGCAACGACCAGGAGGAAACCCGCAAACTCAACCGCCGCGTCGAGTTCCGGATTACGAAAAAGTAGGTATTGAGGGCTGCAAGCCGCAAGCTACAAGCGGCAGGCTGACGTTATGTTGGCTAGGGATAAGAAGGCCCCGCGCTCAACCGAGCGCGGGGCCTTATTGTGACTGAAATGCTACTTACTCTCGAACGTCAGCCTGCCGCTTGTAGCTTGCGGCTTGCAGCTCAGAATTAGCTCATCCGGGTTTCGTCGCGGCCGGGTTTGCTGCTGCTGCCGGTGGCGCCGGGATTGGCGATGGAGTCGCGCATGTCGGTGTCCGACTGGATGTTGCGCATCTTGTAGTAGTCCATAATGCCGAGGTTGCCCGAGCGGAAGGCTTCGGCCATGGCCTTCGGAATTTCGGCTTCGGCATCGACTACGCGGGCCTTGGCTTCCTGGGTTTTGGCGCGGTTTTCCTGCTCAACGGCTACGGCCATGGCGCGGCGCTCCTCGGCCTTGGCTTCGGCCACTTTCAGGTCGGCCGTGGCCTGGTCGATTTGCAGCTTGGCGCCGATGTTCTCCCCTATGTCGATGTCGGCAATGTCGATGGATAGGATTTCGAAGGCCGTGCCGGCATCGAGGCCTTTGCTGAGCACGAGCTTGGAAATTTTGTCGGGGTTTTCAAGCACCTCCTTGTGCGAGAGCGACGAGCCGATGCTGGTCACGATGCCCTCGCCCACGCGGGCCAGAATGGTTTCTTCGCCGGCGCCGCCCACGAGCTGAGCAATGTTGGCGCGCACCGTTACGCGGGCCTTGGCAATGAGCTGGATGCCATCCTGGGCCACGGCGGCCACGTTGGGCGTGTTGATCACCTTGGGATTTACGCTGGTGGTTACGGCCGCAAACACGTCGCGCCCGGCCAGGTCGATGGCCGTGGCCTGCTTGAAGGACAGCGGAATGTTGGCCTTATCGGCCGAAATAAGGGCCTTGATAACGCTGGGCACGTTGCCGCCGGCCAGGTAGTGCGTCTCCAGGTCGTTGGCCGTGAGGGCCAAGCCGGCCTTGGTGGAGGTAATCATTGAGTTGACAATCAACGACGGCGGCACCTTGCGCACCCGCATAAAGGCGAGCTGAAACAGGCTTACCCGCACCCCCGAAAACAGCGCCGTAATCCAGAGGCTGATCGGGAAGAAGTACAGGAATACCAGTAAAACGATACCGCCCACAATGAGCGGAAAGAAGGGAAATTGATCCATAGGGAACAGGAGGTTGGTGATGCTTTTGGTTGATAGTTGTTAGCTGTTAGTTGTCAGGAAGAACGTCATTCAGAGCATGCTGCGTATAGAGCAGGGACGAAGAATCTCGCGTGCCGACGTTGCAACAGTAATCCAACGTCAGCACGCGAGATTCTTCGCTTCGCTCTGAATGACGTTCTTCCTGACAACTAATAATTGACAACTGCCCATTGAAATCAGGCGACTTGCCGGACAACGATGCGGTTGTGCTCGATACCGATGACCAGCACTTCGGCACCGGACTCCACGAACTCGCCGCGGGTGGTTACCTCCCGGCGGTCGTCGGCGAAGAGGGCGGTGCCGGCGGGGCGCAGGGCCGACAGGGTGCGGCCCACGGTGCCGGGCGCTACATCGGCGTGGCGCACATCGAGCACGTGGCCGTGGTTTTGCTGGTTGAGGGCGACTTTTTCGAGGTTGCGCGGCCGCAGCCCGACATACACCAGCGCCCCTACAAACACGGCCGAGGCCGACAGCAGGATGTGGCCCGTGGTGCTGCCGAAGTCGCGGTAGCTGAACCAGATACCCACGGCCAGCAGCGCAAAGCCCACCAGCCCCACCACCGTAGTGCCGGGAATAAAGATAATTTCGACCACCAGAAAGGCGACGCCGAAAAACAGCAGCAGGGCAATCGTAAGCCAATCCATAGCGAAAGGGAAGTAGTTTGGATGGGGAAAAGATACGCACAAACCCCACAGCAACCGGCGCGCCGGCACTATGCCCCCGCAACCCCGGCCCCGGCCCCGCGTTAAGTCCGGTATGAGCCGCGCATTTACCAAGGAGGACGACTCCCTCGAAGCCCCGATTATTCCGCCCCGGCCGGCCCTGCCGCCGGGCTCGGCCAACTACGTGACGCCCGCCGGCCTGGAGCAGCTGCGCCAGGAGCTGGCGGAGCTGGAAGCCGCCCGCACCGCCGCCGAGGCCAACCACGACAACGACGCCGACCGCACCCGCCGCCTCACGCTGCTCAATGGCCAGCTCGCCGCTCTCTCCGACCGCCTGGCCAGCGCCAAGCTCGTCGACCCCGTCACCCAACCCGCCAACGAAGTCCGCTTCGGCGCTACCGTAACCCTGCGCCCCACCAGCAGCAAAGGCCCCGAGCGCCGCTTCACCATCGTCGGCGTCGATGAAGCCGACGTGTCCAAAGGCAAAATTGCCTTTGTGGCCCCCATTGCCCGCGCCGTGCAGGGCGCCAAATCCGGCCAGCGCATCACCCTGCAGCTGGGCCCGAAAAAGGAGGAAGTCGAGGTTGTGCGGATTGAGTATTGATTTGAGTATTGAGTATTTGGTACTGCGTATTGTGACAAATAACAAAGCAGGCCCGCCAAATGGCGGGCCTGCTTTGTTATTTGTCACAATACCAATAAAAATCAGCGTAATCAGCGGAAAATCAACGGCAATCAGTGATTAATAAATCAGCGCAATCACGATTAATCAGCGAAAATCAGTGATTTAGTAGGCTCGCGCAAAGTAGGCGCGGCGCACTGAGGGGCGGCCGGTAATCATGCACACACCGTCTTCGTCGGGCTCGTTGAGGGCCAGGCAGCGGATGGTGGCTTTGGTTTCCTCCTTGATGCGCTCCTCGGTTTCGGAGGTGCCGTCGTAGTGGGCCAGCACGAAGCCGCCGGTGGTGTCGAGCACCTGCTTGAACTCCTCGTAGCTCCCGACGCGGGTGGTGTGGGTTTCGCGGAAGCGCAGGGCCCGCTGGTAGATGTTCTGTTGAATATCGGCCAGCAGCTGGTCGACGCTGTTGACGATGTCGGCCAGCGGCAGGGTCATCTTCTCCTTGGTGTCGCGGCGGGCTACCTCCACGGTGCCGGCCTCCAGGTCGCGCAAACCTACGGCCAGGCGCACGGGTACGCCTTTCAGCTCCCACTCGGCAAACTTGAAGCCGGGGCGCTCGGTGTCGCGGTCATCCACTTTCACCGAGATGCCGCGCTCAATCAGCCCCATCTGCATGGGCCGGATGCGCTCCATCACTTCCTCCAGCTGGCCGGATTTGTAGATGGGCACGATTACCACCTGAATGGGGGCCAGCTTGGGCGGCAGCACGAGGCCTTCGTCATCGGAATGCGCCATTACGAGCGCGCCCATCAGGCGGGTGCTCACGCCCCAGCTCGTGCCCCACACGTACTCCAGGCCGCCTTCCTTGGTCTGGAACTGCACGTCGAAGGCCTTGGCGAAGTTCTGGCCCAGGAAGTGCGAGGTGCCGGCCTGCAGGGCCTTGCCGTCCTGCATCAGCCCCTCGATACAATACGTGTCGATGGCGCCGGCAAACCGCTCGTTCTCGGTTTTCACGCCCTTGATGACGGGCAGCGCCATCCACTCTTCGGCGAACTGGGCGTACACGTCGAGCATCTGGCGGGTTTCGGCTACGGCTTCGGTTTCGGTGGCGTGGGCCGTGTGGCCTTCCTGCCACAGAAACTCGGCGGTGCGCAGAAACAGGCGGGTGCGCATCTCCCAGCGCACCACGTTGGCCCACTGGTTGATGAGCAGCGGCAGGTCGCGGTAGCTCTGAATCCAGCCTTTATACGTGCTCCAGATGATGGCCTCCGAGGTGGGGCGAACAATCAACTCTTCTTCGAGTTTGGCATTGGGGTCGACGCGGAGCTTGCCGGGCTTGTCGGGATCGGTCTGGAGTCGGTAGTGGGTAACCACGGCGCACTCCTTGGCGAAGCCCTCGGCGTTCTTCTCTTCGGCCTCGAACAGGCTCTTGGGCACGAAAAGCGGGAAATATGCGTTTTCATGGCCCGTACGCTTGAACATGTCGTCGAGCGTGCGCTGCATCTTCTCCCAGATGGCGTAGCCGTAGGGCTTGATCACCATGCAGCCGCGCACGGCCGAATTCTCGGCCAGCCCGGCCCGCTTTACCAGTTCGTTGTACCAGAGCGAATAATCTTCGCTACGCTTGGGCAAACTTTTGCTCATATTGGGAGTATCTTGGGAAAAAGGATGAAAAAGTTCCGATTTCTGGTACAAGATTTGTCCTAAGAAAAAGGCACCGTTTCGGGGCGAAATTACGTTATAAAATCCGGAGGAATTGGGCTTTGGCGGTCCGTCGGCCTCTGGGCCCCGGTTTCCTTCACTTGCTCAATCCAACTTTACGCGCAGGCATCATGAAAAAGCACCTTCCCACTATCTTACCCGCCCTGGCCCTGCTGACGCTGGGAGGGTGCGCCGTTTCGTCTAATCTGGCCACCACCGAAAACGACGGCATGTATTACTCGTCGGCCGACAAGGTAACGGCCGTGGCCGTGCCGGTTTCCCGGCAGGTAACCGGCACCCCCGGCGACGTGCCCAACCCCGACTACAGCGGCAGCGCCACCCGGAGCACCAACAGCGAGTATTACGACGATGACTACTACGCTTCCTCCCCGCCCCGCTACAGCACCTACCGCGGCGGCAGCCTGGGCTACTACAGCTTCCCCTACGCCGACCCGTTTTATTACGGGGCGCCCATCATTGCCTACTCGCCGTACTCGCCCTTCGGCTACTCGTTCTACGACCCCTTCTACCGCCCTTACTACGGCTACGGGGGCCTGACCATCAACATCGGTTTTGGCTACGGCTTCGGTCGCCCCTACTACCGGCCCTATGGCTATGGCTACGACCCATACTATAGCTATGGATACGGCTACCGCGGCGGCTATTATGGCAACGGCTACTACGGTGGTGGATACTACGGCAACGGCTACTACGGCGTGGGCGCCGACCGCCCGGCCCGCAACTATACCTACGGGCCGCGCCGCTCGCGCACCGGCAACGGTGCCGGGCTGGTCAATTCTTCGGCCGCCGGCTCGGGCAACGTGGCCAGCCCCGGCCGTAACCGGGCAGCGCAGCAGAGCCGCGTGGTGCAGGAAGGCCGTTTTGCTACGCCGGCTACCGGCAGTACCGGCAACCCCGCTGCCAGCCAGTACAATGGCCGCGGCCGGGTACGCGACGTAACGGTGGGCAACGGCAGCAGCTCGGCCACCGGGCAGCCGGCCGCTAATTCGACTACCGAAACGCGTACGGGCCGCTACATGGGCAGCCAGCAGGCAGCGGGGGCCACTACGGCCAGCCAGCCCGAAAACAGCACCCGCCGCTGGCGCGTGCTCGACAACTCGGCCCCAAGTAATGCCGCGCCGGCCACTGGTGGCCGGGTAATGCAGCGCTCTGCCGCCGACCAGCCGCAATCGGGCCGGAGCCGCCGCGCCACGTATTACAGCGGCGACAACAACAGCAGCTCGGGCGGCACGGAACAGCCGCGCCGCAGCTTTGAGCGCCGCTCAGCGCCCACCCGCTCGTACTCCGAGCCGAGCCGGTCGTATTCGCAGCCTTCTCAGCCTTCGCGCTCCTACTCCGAGCCGAGCCGCTCGTACTCGGCGCCTTCCTCCTCGCCTTCACCCAGCAGCAGCCCATCCAATAGCGGTGGCGGTGGCCGCGGCCGGGTGCGCTAAGTACCTGCCGTACTGCCGGTATTCTATATTTATCTGCCCTATATGAAGCGGTCCGGCTTGGGCCGGACCGCCGGGGGCTCCTAACTTTCTCTTCTGTATGAAAACCCTGAAATACGGGCTTGCTGTTGCCCTGATGGGAACGGCCAGCCACGCCTTTGCCCAATATCAGGCCGATGCCCTGCGCTTTTCACAGTCGCAGCCCGTGGGTACGGCCCGCACGCTGGGCATTGGCGGGGCCAGCGCCGCCGTGGGCGGCGACTACGGCTCGGTGCTCGTGAACCCGGCCGGCCTGGGCATGTTCCAGCGTTCCGAATTCAGCTTTTCGCCGGGCTTCAGCCTGCTCGACAGCGATGCGAAGGCGTTCGGCAATACCTCGACCGATTCGCGCAGCAACCTGAACGTGGCCAGCGCGGGCCTGGTGATGACCCGGCGGCGGCCCGATGGCGACGGCAGCGCATGGCGGGCCGGCTCGTTTGGCTTTGGCATTACGCGCACGGCCAGCTACAACCAGAGCTTCCGCTACAACGGCCGGCCCGCCCGCAACCAGGATATTTTCCAGCGCCTGGGCCAGGACCAGGACTCAGGCTTCGATGATCTGGCCTACGATACTTACCTGACTGAGCGCGACTCGCTCGGCACCTTTATTCCGGGGGATTTCTACTTTACCGGCGACCTGGACCAGGGCGAAAGCGTGCGCACCAGCGGCGCTACCACCCAGTTCGATTTTGCCTACGGCGCCAGCTACCTCGACAAGCTGTACGTGGGCGCCGGCATCGGCCTGACGAGCATCCGCTACACCAGCGAAAACGTGCTGACAGCTTCTGCCGTGGACCCCAACGACCCGCAAAGCGCCTTTCAGTCGCTAACGCTGCGCGACGACCTGAAAACGACGGGCGGGGGTATCAACTTCCGGCTGGGGCTGATTTACCGCCCCACCGACGTGGTGCGGATTGGGGCCTCGGTGCAGACGCCGACTTACATGCAGTTCAACGAAACCTACAACAGCTCGCTGCAGGCCCGCTTCAACCGGCCGATTGCCGTGGACGGCCAGAACGTGCAGTCGGCCAGCTCTTACCTCGACCCCAACCTGGCCGAATATGCCCTGACGACGCCGTTTAAGGCCACCGGCGGCGTGGCCGTGGTAGTGGGCAAGTATGGCTTTGTGAGCGGCGACGTGGAATACCTCGACTACTCCTCGGCCCGCCTGAGCAACTACAACAACAATAACTACGACTTCAGCTACGACAACGACGACATCAAGCGCCTGCAGGGCAGCGCCGTGAACCTGCGGGTGGGCGGTGAGGCCCGATTTGATGTTTTCCGGGCGCGGCTGGGCTACGCTTACTACGGCGACCCGTACCAGGACAGCCCCATCGACCAGAGCCGCCAATACGTTACCGCCGGCCTGGGGGTGCGTCAGAACAACTTCTTCGTCGATGTGGCCGGCGTACATGGCCGGGGCCGCTCGCTCTACACGCCCTACACCATCTACGGGGCCGATAACCGCCCTTCCGGCACCGATACGCCCGTTGTGGAGGTTACCAACAAGCAGACTACCATCACTGCCACGGTCGGCTTCCTATTCTAGTCAGTAGCCCGCCGCCCATTGGCTCAAAAGCCCGGTTTCCTTGCGAGGAGACCGGGCTTTTTGCTGAACTCATAAAGACAACGAACTAGCGGCTCACGCGCACCTGCACCTGCAGCTGGTGGGCGGTGGTGGTGCCGATGCGCTGCACCCGCAGCAGGCCGGGCCTGTCGTCGGGCGTGCGGAAGGCCAGCACCTGGCCCCGGCGCAGCGGGCCGGTGCTTTCGGGCCGGGCGAAGGTGCTGCCGCCGTTGAAGGCCGCGCGCAGCAATTCCGGCGTGCTGGCGTTCTGGAAAGCCAGGCTGTCGAGGGTGGTGTTGCGGATTTCGGTGGCCCGGGGTTGCGGCCAGTTCAGCTTCAGGGTTTTATCGGTGGGCAACGACAGCGAGGCGGTGCTGGTGGCGTTATCGAACTGGTAAATCAGGTCGATGCGCTGCTGGTTGAGGGGCTGGCGGCGCACCGAGTAGCCGGGCAGCGCGAGGCCCCCGCGCAGGGCCAGAAACCGGCGGCCGTTGGTGGTGGCGGGGCTGAGCAGGGTGCCGTCGGCGGCCTTGGTGGCGGCCACGGTGGTGTAGGTGAGCGTGGTGGTGTAGCTGTGGTAGCTGGCCGTGGCCGAGTCGGCGCGGAACAGGTACAGGTGCAGGCTGCGGGCGCCGGTGCGGCCCTGGGCATCGAGCACCTCGTAGCGCCAGTCTTCCGTTCCGCCCGTGGTGCGCGCCGACTGGGTGCTCTGGAAGGCCAGCTCCGGGAGCGAAAAACCCGTAGAGTCGAGGTACACCAGCGTGTCTTTGGGCAGCCCGCCGGGCGGATAGTCGTTGTAGTTCAGCGACTCCAGCCGGGGGGTGTAGAGCACCGTGATGCGCAGGTGCTCCAGCGGGCTGTCATCCTGCTTGGCGTAGAGGCGGGTGGTGAAGGTGTCGGCGGGCGTGGTGAGGCGGCGGGAGTTGGTGGTCAGGCGCGAGTCGCCCACGAACTGCACCCGCGGGCCGGCCTCCAGCGCCGGCTCGCAGGCAGCGGCCAGCACGGGCAGGGCCAGCAGAAGTAAGGGGCGAAAACACATAGTTTTTTTGAGCTACAAGCCGCAAGCTACAAGCTGCAAGCCACAAGAGGAAAGCTACAAGTCATTGAACGCAACTCCTGGCCGATAAGTGTGTCTCGGTTTATAGCTTCCGACTTAGAGCTTGTAGCTTGCGGCTTGTAGCTTGCAGCTCTCTTTCTTATAATCAACTCTACCTGCATGAACCTACGATTTCTGGGCCTGGCCCTGCTGCTGAATGCCGCCAGCCCCGTGCTGCTGCCCGCCACCGCCCCGGCCGCCTACGCCCAGCAAAAGCAGAACATCACGCTCGAAGACATCTGGCAGAAGGGCACGTTCAGCGCCAAATCGGTGCCCGGCTTCAACTGGATGAAGGACGGCCGCTACTACTCCTCGCTCAAGCAGGGCAACCTGGTGCAGCACGACGTAACGACCGGCCAGCCCGTGCAGACGCTGGTGGCCGGCACCGACCTGAAGCTGCCCGGCCAGGAAAAAGCGCTGCCCGTAGACGGCTACAGCTTCAACGCCGACGAAACCAAAATCCTGTTCAGCACTGCCACCGAGCCCATTTACCGGCGCAGCAGCAAGTCGTACTTCTTTGTGTACGACCGCGCCGGCAAGCAGCTGGTGCCGCTGAGCCAGGGCGAAGGCAAGCAGCTGTACGCCACGTTTTCGCCCGACGGCAAGCGCGTGGCCTTCGTGCGCGACAACAACCTGTTCGCAACCGATCTGGCCACGATGCGCGAAACGGCCGTGACGACCGACGGGGCGCTGAACAAAATCATCAACGGCGGCACCGACTGGGTGTACGAGGAGGAATTTGAGTTTGCCCAGGGCTTTCAATGGTCGCCCGATTCGCGGCAGGTGGCGTTTTACCGCTTCGATGAAAGCGCCGTGCCCGAGTACAACATGCAGGAGTGGGGCCCGCTCTATCCGCAGGATTACCGGTTCAAGTACCCCAAAGCCGGCGAGAAGAACTCGACCGTAGGCGTGAGCGTGTACGACGTGGCCGGCGGCCAGACCATGAAGATGGACGTGGGCCCGGTGGCCGACCAGTACATCCCGCGCATCCTCTGGACCCAGACGCCCAACCTGCTCAGCATCCGGCGCATGAACCGGCTGCAAAACCAGCTCGAAATCCTGCACGCCGACGCCCGCACCGGCCAGGCCACCGTGGTGCTCACCGACCGCGACCCGGCCTACGTGGAGGTGAACGACGATTTGCGCTACCTGGCCGGCGGCAAGCAGTTCCTGTTTACAAGCGAGAAGGACGGCTACCGCCACCTGTATCTGTATGACATGAACGGCAAGCTGGTGCGCCAGCTGACCAAAGGCAACTGGGAAATTGCCAGCATCGAAGGCTTCAACGAGCCCAAGGGCGAGGTGTATTTCACGAGCACCGAGGAGTCGCCGCTGCAGCGCCACCTGTACCGCATCAACCTGAAGGGCAAGGGCAAAACCCGCCTCGGCGAGGCCGGCGGCGGCGTGGATGCCGTGAACCTGAGCCCCGACACCAAGTACTACCTCAATTACCACTCGTCGGCCGGCGACCCAACCGTGGTGAGCCTGCGCGACGGGCAAAGCGGCAAGCTGGTGAAGGTGCTGGAAGACAACGCCGCGCTACGCCAGAAAATGGCCCAATACAACCTGAGCAAGCTGGAGTTTATCAACTTTAAAACCGCCGACGGCGTGGATTTGAACGCCTCGGTTATCAAGCCCACCAACTTCGACCCGGCCAAAAAGTACCCCGTGCTGATGTACGTGTACGGCGGGCCCGGCTCGCAGACGGTGAAGGACGACGTGGGTGGCGGCATTGCCCTCACCAACTACCTCTGGCACCAGCTGCTGGCCGAAAAAGGCTACATCATTGTGAGCGTGGACAACCGCGGCACTGGCGCGCGAGGTTCGGCCTTCAAGAAGAGCACCTACGCCAACCTGGGCAAGCTCGAAACCCAGGACCAGGCCGCCGCGGCCCGCTACTTCGCCACGTTGCCCTACGTGGATAAGTCGCGCATCGGCATCTGGGGCTGGAGCTTCGGGGGCTACATGACAGCGCTGGCCCTCACCAAAAACGCCGATGTGTTTAAGATGGGCATTTCGGTGGCCCCCGTTACCAACTGGCGCTACTACGACTCGGTGTACACCGAGCGGTTTTTGAAAACGCCCCAGGAAAACCCCGGCGGCTACGACGAGAACTCGCCCGTGCAGTTTGCCGACCAGCTGAAGGGCAAGCTGCTGCTGGTGCACGGCACCGGCGACGACAACGTGCATTTCCAGAACTCCATTGCCTTCGTTGACGCGATGGTGCGGGCCAACAAGGACTTCCAGACGCTGTACTACCCCAACCGCAACCACGGCATCTACGGCGGCAACACCCGCCTGCACCTGTACCGGCAGATGACCAACTTCGTGCTCGACAACCTGTAAGCCAGGCACCTTGGGCTACTACCCCGGCGTTGGCGGCCGGCTTGCTGAACGGCTTTCGGGCCGCCCGTAGCAGGCCGGGCGCCGGCGCCGGGGTTTTGCGTTCGGGCCGAAGCGGGCCGTAGGGCAGTCGGAAATTAAATCTGGGTTAGCTGCAAAATGTGGCGAAAAAATGCCAATTTCGGCCACCTTCCCCCTTTTGCCGCGTACTGCTGCCCATGTCCTCTCGCCTCCTACGCTGCTTTTTCCTGTTGCCCGCGCTAAGTACGGGCCTGCTGGCCTGCCAGCCCGATACCCCGGCCGAAACGCCCGCCGCCCCGACTGCCGCCCCTGCCCTGGCCGATTCGCTGGATTATGACTCGCCCGACACGCCGCTGGCCGCCGCGCCCGTGCAGCGCGACTGGCACCGGGTGGCCCGGCCCACCGCCCGCCACGCCCCACTGGTGGTGTACCGCGCCTCGCGCCCGCCCCAGGACGAAACCCCGCCCCCGCCCGCCGAACCCCGCCTCCAGGACCTGACGCTGCGCCCCAGCGAGTATTTCAAAATTGACCCCAGCAAGGCCGCCGAGGTGCGCGGGCAGGAGGGCACCGTGGTGCGGTTTCCGGCCGGAGCGCTGGTCGATGCCAGGCAGCAGCCCGTCACGGGCACCGTGTGGGTCGAGCTGAAGGAGTGCTACTCGGGCCCCTCGATTTTGCTGTCGAATTTGCTGACGGAAACCGAATCGGGGCGGCCGCTGGAGCTTAGTGGGGCCGTACTGGTGCGCGCTTCGGCCCAGGGCCGGCCGCTGGAACTGGCCACGGGCCGCAACTTTCAGCTGGAGCTGAAGGGCCGCACCCGCGAAACGCCGCTGTTCTACGGCCAGCCCGGCCCCGACGGCGCCGTGCGCTGGGCCGCGGGCGAGGCGGCCCCGGCCGCCAGCCAGGTACTGACCACCGCCCAGCGCATGCCCCGCTACGGCCAGGGCCCGGCCGACATCAACAAGCTCATCCGCTACCCCCGCCAGGCCCAGCAGAACCAGACCCAAGGCGTGGTGTTTGCCTCGTTTGTGGTGGACGAAAACGGCCGGGTGCAGCGCCCGCACATCCTGCGGGGCCTCGGCGACGGCTGCGACGAAGAGGTGCTGCGGGTGCTGCGCCAGACCTCGGGCCGCTGGATTCCGGGCCAGCAGGACGGCCGCTTCGTGAAGGTGAAGATGATGCTGCCCATCCGCTTCACGTTTGACCCCGGCCAGGCCACTGCCTCCGATGGCGTTGTGCCGACGACCGACGACAACACCGTAGCCGAAGCCGCCGATGAGCCAACCGACGACACCGGACTAGCCGATGCACCCAACGCCCTGCAGCCCAGCCGGCTGGGCTGGCTGGCTGCCGGCCGGGCCTGGGTAGGCAAAGCCGCCCCGCTGTTCGTGCCCGCCTTCGTGGCCAACGCCGAAACGGCCGTGCGTCTGCTCGTGCCGGGCCGCCGCATGGTGCTGGCCGCCGCCCCACAGTCGGGTGGCTACCAGTTTATGAACGCGCCGGCCGGGGCCACCGTGGTGGGCCTGCGCTACGAAAACGGCGCGCCCTTCCTGGCCCGCCAGCCCACGCCCGCCGGCGCCCCACCCGACACGCTACGCTTCCAGGAAACCACCCTGGCCGACCTGGAAAGCACACTGGCCCGGCTGGACTGAATCCAATGGGAAAAGGAGAAAGTCAAAGCCGTTGAGCAAACCCCGCGTGGACGTTCAACGGCTTTGACTTTCTACTTTTCTCATTGGCTTCTTTTGGGCGCGGCTTCCTATTCTACTTTTCCTCCGACACGATGTAGAGCGGGCGTTGACGAACGTTGGCCGAGAGGCGCGAAATATACTCGCCGATGATGCCCACGGCAATCAGCTGCACGCCGCCCAGAAACAGGATGCTTACCATCAACGAGGCCCAACCTGGCTGGTAATCGTGGCTGACGAGGCGGGCGTAGAGCGTGTATAGCATCACAACAAATGCCAAACCCGATACAACGAAACCGCTGACGGTGGCCATCTTTAGAGGCACATCGGAGAAGGCCGTAATGCCGTCGAGGGCGAACCTAAACATTTTGCGGTAGGTATAGCCGGTTTCGCCCCCGGCCCGCTCGGCCCGGTCGTACTCCAGAAACGTCTGGCGGTAGCCAATCCACGAAATCTGCCCCCGGATAAACTTATTTTGCTCCGGCATCCGGCGTAATGCCTCCACCACTTTGTGGGAAACCACCCGGAAGTCGCCGGTATCGACAGGAATGGAAATATGGGTGATACTGGCCAGCAGCCGATAAAACACCCGGGCCGTAAGCTTTTTGGCGGCACTTTCGCCCTGGCGGTTTCGGCGCTTGGCGTACACTACCTCGTAGCCTTCGCCCAACTTTTGGTAGAGTGCCGGAATCAGTTCGGGCGGGTCCTGCAAATCGGCATCAATAATGACTACCGCCTCGCCTTGGGCCCGGTCGAAGCCGGCTGTCACGGCAATCTGGTGGCCAAAGTTACGGCTGAAATCCACGTAATGCACCCGTTCATCGCGGGCGGCCAGCAGTTGAATTAGCGCCAGCGACTGATCACGCGAACCATCGTTAATGAAGATGAACTCGTAGCCGCCAGGCAGCGCCATGGGATCAAGCACCCCGCACAGTCGCTCGTACAAGGCGGCGATGTTAGCCTCTTCATTATAAATGGGAATGATAACGGAAAGGTCCACGGGAAGCTGGCAAACGGGAAAGTGGAGTAACTATGGGCCAGGCTTGCGGGCCAAGGCGAATACGCTCACGCCGATGGGCAGATTAAGATGACGCAGCAAGCGGTTTTCAAATTTCACCCAGTGCAACAGCAGAGAATTGGTTGGACCTTTAAAGTGATGCAGGTCGCCGTTGGGAGGCTGCGTGATGGTGGTAGCTGAGGCAAGCAACCGCCGACCCAAGCGCAGCGCCGCCGTTGGAAAATACAACGCCGAATTCCAAAACGAGCTACGATTTACCCGGAAATCACTCCGTTCGAGCGCCGCTACCAGTCCGGCCCGCGAATAGCGCCGGAAATGATGATTCACGACATCATGATGGCTCCACAAGTAGGCATGAGCCGGCACGAACACTATTAGCTGTCCATTCGGCTTTAGTACCCGGTTCCACTCGTGCAGGGCAGTAGCTTCATTTTCGATGTGTTCGAGCACATCGGAGGCAATGACCAGGTCGAAGCGGGAATCCGCGAACGTGAGGGCCGCGCCGTCCATAACGCTGGCATTGGGTACGCCCCGTTGGTGCGCCATGGCAATGGCTGATTCGCTGACGTCGATACCCGTCACATCGGAGTAGCCAGTGGCCCGCAAGCGTTGCATAAGGGGCCCACCCGAACAGCCAATTTCCAGAATAGCGGCCGTAGGAGCTAGTTGCAGGCTCTTGATAAGGTCGTACACCACATCGCGGCGGCTGGCAAACCACCAGTGTTGTTCTTCTAATTGGTGATACTTGCCTTCATACATCAGATCCATAGGATGCAAAACTAGTAGAATTTGTCGGGGTCTATACAATCGTGCGGGTACACGTTCTGAAACTGACCACCTGATGGCCCGCGCCATTGCTACTGATTGACTAACAGGGACCTTGGTTGAAGTCACAACCCAATCGAGGCACAACAGCTCCTGGTTTGCTAACGCACACAACCAGGGTTAGGGTATCTACTTCGGCAACAGTAGTACTGTTTGGCAAGACTCGTTTTGGCCAATTTCTACAAGATTGAACACCTGACCAAGGGCCGCATGCAAGGCCGGGTTACACAGCACTACCACTGTGCCGGGTGTAAGCTTAGCAATTTCATTTTCAGACAGTATCGTTAAGTGGTGCTTGGGGTGCTGCTCAAATTCAGCCTTGTAATACAGCATCATGCTGTTAGCCATTCCGTCGGTTAGCAGCGTTACATCGGGGTACTGAGGCTGCTGACGCGCTATCCGGGTTACGTAGCGGCCCAAGTCGCTGTTAGCACCAATGCCAAAATTGCTGTGCCGCTCCGTAATTAGTTGCTGCGTAATGGCCTGATACGGTAGGTAGAAGACTGCGCATGCGAGTGCAACCATAGAGAGCCACCTAGTGCCCCGCGACAAGTGAGTCGCACCTAAATTGTGGACCAGCTTGTAGAGGGTGTTGAGCCCGAGGCCGATGAGCAGTGCCAGGGCCGGGTAAATGGGTGCATCATACCAGTCAAGCTTGGTTTGGGCGTAGCTGATGACCAGCAGCCAACTACTTACGAAGGCGACTAATAGCACCGTAATTCGCCTCAGTCTAGCTTCGGGCTGGATCAGGCTGATAATGATAGCCGGGAAGATCGCCCATAGCCAGGCAGTGAAATAATGCCCCCGGATGTTCTGTATATAATAGTCCCAGGGATAACGATGGTTATCGAGCGTCGTAACCAGACGACCACCCAAGTCATTGGCCTGTACCGCCTGCCAATACCCCGGGTCGAGGGGCTCGCGCAACAGAAAGTAGGCACTCATAACCAGAAGCCACAATCCGGCGGCCATATATAAGTCAGGACGCCGGAGCAGCCAGCCCAGCTTGCGGTGCCAGATAGCGTAGGCGGCCAACCCCGGCAGGCCGAGCAGGGCCGCTGGGCCCTTGGTTAGGGCGGCCGCCAGTAAAGCCACCGTCAGCCACCCCAGGTAGCGCCGATGTTCGGTTTCCAAATAGCAGAAAAAGCTGATCCAGAGCAGCACCTGCCAGAAAGTGAGTAGCGCATCATAGTCGCCGGTGCGAGCGACATGCAGCCGCACGTACCCGGCGGATGTTGCCAGCACCATACCGGCCAGCAACCCGCCCACCGGGCGCTTCAGCACCCTGGCAGCAAAGAAAAACACCAGTAGCACCGTTCCCATCGACGCGAGTAGCGTGGGCAGTCGTAGCGCCCACGTCGAGTAGCCGAACGCTGTAAAGCTCAGTGCTTGCAGCCAGATCAGCAACGGCGGCTTGGTATTCCAATGATCGGGGCTGCCGTCGTAATAGGTTGTCAGCCAGTGGCCGTTACGGGTCATCTCTACCGCGTTAACGGCCACGCGCGACTCGTCGTAGAGCTGGACTGGGTTGCGGCCCAACTCGTAATAGAGGGGAAATGTGGCTAGCAGCAGCAGGAGCAGCAAGTAGCTTTCGGGACGAGAAAACCACCGGCGGAAGCGGCTGACCAGCGAAGACGCCCAGAGTGGGGCGGTGGCCGAATTTAGCATAAATGACAAACAGCCAGCAGAAAAGTGGTGCGGGCAGACTGGTATCAGGAAAGTGGATGGCTATAAAATCGGACGAATATAAGTGGTTACGACCGGGTGAAAACCGGGCTACCACTTAGCAACCAAGGGCGTTGCTACCTGCTTGCCACAGGTGAAATTGAAAATCAGCTCCATTCTTCGCAAAAATGGTGGGGCATCTGCTATTTTTACCGGCAGATGGCTTCACGTCGAACCAGCCCTCTCCTCTTTGTAAGCCATTTTATGAAACGTACTTTCCTCTTGCTGACGCTAACCGGACTCGTCGCGTGCCAAAAGCAGGATGCTGCTACTGACGCCAAAGTATTGATGCGTTCCGATATTGATAGCCTGGTAGGATGGGTAGCCGGACCTAATACATTCAGCAAAGCAAAAGCTCATTCGGGAGAATACAGCTTGGGCGTTGACCAAAACCACGAATTCAGCCCAGGCTACACGGCCATGCTGGGCAATGTACTCAGCACTAGGCCGCGCGGGGTAAAGCTGAGTGCCTGGGTGTACGCCACCGATGCGCAATCGGGCGGCAAGTTGGAATTTGTGCTCAAAGATGCCGTTGAGGGACAGGAGCAGTTCCGCAAGCAGTTCCGGCTGACAGAGGTTGGCGGTTACGGCAAATGGGTGAAGCTGGAGGAGGAAATTGAGTTTCCCAAAGAGGCCACCTATTCTTCGCAGATCTTCATGTACGTATCGCGGGCCGAGGCTACCACCCCCGCTTATGTGGACGATATTGAGCTAACTGCCCTAACGGATTAAGGTCCGGCAAGACACCATTGCTGGCAGTTGCCGCATGACGATGCCTGCTGCTTAACTGTGCCTGGTGTAGCAGCTTTTGTTTAAGTGTGTCAATTATCTGGTTACCAAGCTTCAGACAACCACACGAAACCTGCGGCTCACTGTTTAAGAACACCGTTTTCCGCTAATGAATAAGCGCTATTGGGCGGGATTGGTAGTGCTGCTAGTACTGGTAGATTCCCTCGCAACTTATTGGCAGAACTACCATTTTCCGCTTGATGGCGACCTGGTACCCACCATTTTTCCAGCTCCGTGGTACAGCCAGGTGATGCACGACCCATTTGGCTTCTCAGCCCTGTTTCAGCAGGCGTCTTACGCGGGTACCAACCGGTTTTTTGCCCACGCCAGCTTAACGTTGTACTGGAAACAGATGCCGCGGCTGTTGCAGGCCGTAGGCGTTTCGTCCATCAGTAGTCTGTACGCTGCTAGTGCGCTATTCACCACTCTCACCCAGCTGTTGCTACTGGGGGCGCTGGTGGCCTACATAAAGCTGGGAGTTGGTGATAAGGAGCGAAACAGCCCGACCTGGTGGCTGGCGATGGCACTCCTGTTTCCGTTGTTTCAAACCGCTGGCTTTTCGGAGCAGATGGGCATTACCAACTGGGCCATTACGTACACTTTTTTCTACGCTTTTCCTTTGGTGTGGGTGCTGCTGCTTTTCTGGCCTTTCTACCGGGCCGCCTGCCAGCAGCGGCCTATGCGCCTGCCCGCCTGGCAGGTGGCCTTGTTGCTGCTACTAATGCCCGTCGTAGCGTTTAACAGTCCCATCTGTCTGGCGGCGGTCGCGGTGATTCTGTTCTGTATCGGCCTGCACTGGGCCTGGCACGTGAGCCGCCGGTGGCTGCAAGCGTCCCGTACTTTTCAATGGGCTATGCTCACCGGCCCCGAGTGGCTGTCGGGGCAGGCTCTGAGCCTGCTGGTAATTTTGGGGCTGCTGGTGCTTTACTCTCTGTACATTGGGCAGTTTAATTCCGAAAATACGCATACCCACACGCTGAAAGAGTTGTACAAACTCCTGCCGCAGGGTATCGAGAAGGAGCTCGACTTGCAGCAAGGCCTGCCATGGCTGCTGTGGTTGTTGCTGCTCAACTGTTCGCTGGTCCTGTTTGTAACACCGGCCTCCAGAACCCGGACCAAAGTGTTGCACGCGTTGGGGTGGGTAGCGCTGTTTGGCGGGCTGTTTCTGCTGCTGCTGCCCCTGGGCGGCTACCGCCCCTACCGGCCCTTTCTGGTGCGCGGCGACTCCATTCTGCCCATTCTGCTGGGGCTGCTGTTCGCGTACGGATTATCTACCGGCTTCCTGTTGCGGGAGTTGCGCTTAGGGCTGCGCGTGGGCTACGCGGTGGGCATTGCCTGGTTTAGCTTTTTATTTGTGCAGGCAGATTGGCCGGGACCCATGATTCGCAACAATGCCTGCGAGCGGTGGGCGCTGGAACAGCTGGCCGAGTCGACCGAGCCGGTAGTGTACGTGTCGCCTAGCTGTCCGGTACTGGGCTGGGAGCCTTTCTACGATTATCACCAAGCCGAACTACAAGGTAAAATGCTCCAGTACTGGGGTGTGACTTCCAAGCCCGTCTTCTATCAGAAACGCTGAATCCTAGTTCGTCGGGTAGTGCGCTGAGAGATTGGTGGGCCATTGCCCAGGCTTTCCCGGACCCTGGTAGCGGCTACCTGTTCAATCCCTCCATTTTGCTTGCTAACTAACTCATTTGTATGCTGAAATATTCCTTGCTCAGCCAGCTGTTCCTGTCCGTAGGATTATTCACGGCTTGCTCCTCCAATCCGCCCGTACCGCCGGCTTCCGAGGTGCTGGCCTCCACCGATTTTGAGAATCTGGATGGCTGGCTGCCGGCAACCCCCACGCCCGCTGCCCTTTCTCGCGAACAGGCTCACTCGGGGAAATTCAGCACCATGGTAGGGCCCAACAACGAGTACAGCCTGGGGTACAGCAATGCTCTTAGCAGGCTGGCTCCCGACTGGCCCGGCCGGCTAACCGTGGGGGCCTGGGTATTGCTTACCAGCAGCCAGTCGGCGCCCAAGTTTGTAGTTGAAATCAAGCAGCCGACCGCGAATACCGACGGCCTGCTTTGGGAAGCCGTGGACGTGCCGGACAAGGTGCGCGAGTATGGTAAGTGGCGCTACATAGAGCATACCATCACTCTGCCCGAGGCCGCCCGGCCCGATAACCGCCTGGTGGTCTATCTGTGGCGGAGTGAGGGCTCGGGTTCGGCTTTTATGGACGATGTAACCATCCGGCTGGCCAAGTAAGCGCCCAGCGCCCGCTACCGGACTTCAATTGGCATTCGCAGTTGTACGGGCCAGTCGCGGTAATCTCGGCTTACCAACCGGACTTCGAACGTATAGCGGCCCGGAATCTGGGGAGTGGCCACCATGAGCGTTTGGTTCCAGGGTTCCCATACATCTACCTCCAGCGGCGTACTTACCGGGGCAACGTCGGTAGGCCAATCGTGCAGTTTAAGGAAGGCCGTCCGGAGTTGCGTGGGGTGGGGCAGGCGCGTGCTCGAATGCAGCGGCCGGGCCGCGAGGGGCACGCTGATGCGCACCCGCACGCTGTACTGCCGGCCCGTACGCCAGGTTGCGGGCAACGAATCGAGCAATTGAAGCCGGACCTGCTGGCGCGCCTCGATGTAAGGGCGCAGCGCCGCTGTGTCGAGCGGCGGCGCCGTGTTAAGGACGCGGTATACCGTAGTGGCGGGGAAACGGACGTAGGCCGCTGGCATATCGGTGGTTGCCAGGGTCTGGAAAGGGCCGAACAGTACGCCGGGCTTGGAGCCCACCTGGGCTAGCTCATCGATGTTCCAGCCCACATGAACAGTCTGCGCCGAATCGGGACTGTGGCGGGCACTGATTAGCGTGGTTTCGCTGGCCATGGCCCACCACGGCCAGCCCGCCCGTAGCTTGTAAGGGTCGATGTTGTCGGGGTACATGAGGAACTTGCGCTCCGGAAACTGGCGGGTATAGGTTAGCAACTGCTTAACCCATTGCTGATAGGCCGTATACGGAATGTGACGGTACCACAATATACCAACCCGACCCACTAGCAGCACGGCCAGGAGCCCGGCTACCACCATACCTCCCCGGCGGGGCCAGGCTCGCTCCAGCGCCGGTAACACTTCCAGCGCCAGTGGCACCGCCACAAACAGGGCTATCGGCAGGCAAAGGTTGTCGAGGTAAGTGGGCTCTACGTATTCGGGATACGACACGCAGACAATGAATATGTACCCGGCGGCCGACACCCACACCAAAGCTAAACGCAAAGTAGACAACCAGTTGCGCTGCCTGAGATAAAATACGGTGAGCACCCCCAAAAACAAGGGCAGGGTAAAGTAGTCACGTAGACATAGCTGCCAGAACCGCTCAAAAGTGGGTAGGGACAGGTAGGTAGGGAAATACCGGATCAGGTTGGGCACGAAGGTCATCTGGTTTTCTTCGTACGAACCCGGCGGAATCAGCTTACTGCGCAACGCGTACATGGCCAGCCCCCAGAACAACATGCCATAGTAAGCCCAATCGCCGAAGCGCCGGTTCAGCAGCCAGTCGTAAGCCCACAAAAAGAGGAAAGCCAACAGCAGCAGCGGGTGGGCGAAGATGAATACGGGCACCAGCGCGGCCAGCGCCAGGGTGCTAAACCGGCGCTGTAAAGGGGCTTGTCGGGAGATACCGGCGTAGAACAGCAGCAGGATTACCAGGCCCTGGGGCATCTCTGATTGCGCCCAATAGAATGCCCGTGCCGATAGCAGCACGAAGGCCAAGGCCACCACCAAGGCCACTTGCTCATTCCGCAGCCAATAAGCACAGATTAATAGTATGCCAAAATAATACAAAACAAATACCACTGAATACAGCCGCATAACCGCGTCCAGCGGCAGCCCCCCCTTTATAGCCAGCAGCGTGGGTAGTTGCGTGACAATTGCTACAAAGCGCCGATTCTGAATAAATAAGCTCTTGGATTCAAGATAAATAAACAGATGGTAAGCCAGGTCGTAATAAGCGACTCGCTCCACATAAAAGTGCCAGGCAAGCACGAGCAACACGAGCATGGTGGCAATAGCCAGATACAGGGGAATGCGCGTGGTATAGCGTTTAGACAGTAGCATATTATGGCAAGCAACAACATAATCCACCTGGCCTGTGGCGGCGGATTATAAATATGGTTTTTACAAGTAGGCTGACTAGTCGCTAGGCGCCCAGCAAACCGTACTTAAGAATGCAGTAGATGGCCCGGAACCCGTCGCGCCACCCGATTTTCTTGCCCTCGGCGTAGGTGCGGCCATAGTAGCTGATGCCCACCTCGTAGATGCGGATGTTGGGCACGCGGGCAATTTTGGCTGTCACTTCGGGCTCGAAGCCGAAGCGCTGCTCCTCCAGCTTCAGGCCCTGCACGATTTCGCGCCGGAACAGCTTGTAGCACGTTTCCATGTCCGTCAGGTTCAGGTCGGTGCAGGCGTTAGAGAGGAACGTGAGCACGGCGTTGCCGATGCTGTGCCAGAAGAACAGGATGCGATGCGGGTTGCCGCCCATGAAACGCGAGCCGTACACCACATCGGCAAAGCCCTTGAGCACGGGCTTGATGAGCAGGTTGTATTCCTCGGGGTCGTATTCCAGGTCGGCATCCTGAATGATAACGTAGTCGCCGGTAGCCTCACGGATGCCGGTGTGCAGCGCCGCACCTTTGCCTTTGTTTACATCATGACGCAGCAGCCGCAACCCCATTTCGGGGTAGCTGGCCGCGTAGGCTTCAATCGTGGCTATCGACTGGTCCGAGGAGCAATCATCAACCAGAATTACTTCTTTGGCAATGTCGTTGACCAGCTGCAGGCCCCGGAGCAAATCCAGAATCTGGTGAATGGTGCGGGCCTCGTTATAAACCGGAATAACGATAGAAAGCGTACGGAACTGGACCAAAGCAGGGCGGGCAGGTGGCTAATCAGCCAAAGATAGCGGGGGCAGCTAAAAGCACGGTCGTTTTTATCTCGCTTAGTAATCGAAGCACGAGTTCCGGGCAGCCCAGCCAGCCGGAATCCCGTTATTTACGCTGGCAGTCCTCCTGCATACCAACTCACACTTCACCATCTCACTATTTCACCGTATGCCCGTCGCCCGGCCCTTTAATTTTCAGCAGTGGATTGATGACCACCGCCACCTGCTGCGCCCGCCCGTGGGCAACCAGCAGGTGTTCAAGGACAACAAGGATTTCATTGTGATGGTGGTGGGCGGCCCCAACGCCCGCAAAGACTACCACGTGGACGAAGGCGAGGAGCTGTTTCTGCAGCTCGAAGGCGACATCGTGGTGAAGATTATTGAAGACGGCCAGCCGGTGGACATCGAAATAAAGGCCGGCAGCATGTTTCTGCTGCCCGGCGGCGTGCCCCACTCGCCCCGGCGGCCGGCCGGCTCGGTAGGCCTGGTGCTGGAGCGCTACCGCACGGCCGGCGAGCTGGATGGCTTCCAGTGGTACTGCGAAAATTGCGGCCACCAGCTGTACGAGGAGTACGCCGAAATAACGGACATCGTGGCCCAGCTGCCGCCCATTATGGACCGCTTCTGGGCCTCCGACGAGAAGCGCACCTGCGCCGTGTGCGGCACCTATATGGAGGCGCCGGTGCTGTAAGGCAAAGGCCTCAACCCCGGTAAGTGGCCAAAATCCTGCGGGCGGGCGACTAGGCGGGCGGGCGGAAGGGTGGTATCTTTGCCTTGATGACGTTTGAACCCACCCTCGATTTCGCCCGCCAGCTCGACGCCCAGGACCCGTTGCGCGACTTCCGCCAGCAATTCCTGATTCCGCCCGCGCCCGACGGGCAGGGCGAGTGCCTGTATTTCTGCGGCAACTCGCTGGGCCTGCAACCGCGCACGGCCCGCGCCGCCGCCGAAGTGCAGTTCGAAAACTGGCAGAACCTGGCCGTGGAAGGCCACTTCAAGGGCGATTCGCCCTGGATGCCGTTCCACGAGCGGCTGCAGGAGCCGTCGGGCCGCGTGGTGGGCGCCAAGCCCCACGAGGTGGTAGTGATGAACAACCTGAGTACCAACCTGCACTTGCTACTCATCAGCTTCTACCAGCCCACCGCCACGCGCTACAAGGTGCTGATGGAGGGCGGCGCGTTTCCGTCCGACCAATACGCGCTGGAAACCCAGGTGAAGCTGCGCGGCTTCGCGCCCGACGACGCCATTGTGGAGCTGGAGCCGCGCCCCGGCGAGCACACGCTGCGCACCGAGGACATTGTGGCCAAAATTGAGGAGCTGGGCGATTCGCTCTGCACCATCATCATGGGCGGCATCAACTACTACACCGGCCAGGTGTTCGATATGGAGGCAATTACCCGCGCCGGCCACGCCGCCGGGGCCATGGTGGGCTTCGATCTGGCCCACGCGGCCGGCAACGTGGAGCTGCAGCTGCACGACTGGGATGTGGATTTCGCCTGCTGGTGCTCTTACAAATACCTCAACTCGGGGCCCGGCGGGGTGGCCGGCGCCTATGTGCACGAGCGGTTTGCCGAGCAGCCCGAGCTGCTGCGGCTGGCCGGCTGGTGGGGCCACGACGAGCAGGAGCGCTTCCAGATGAAAAAGGGCTTTAAGCCCATGCGCGGCGCGGCCGGCTGGCAGCTTTCCAACGGCACCATTCTGTCGTTGGCGGTGCACGAGGCCGCGCTCAAAATCCACGACGAAGCCGGCGGCATGCCCGCACTGCGCCGCAAAAGCGAGCTGCTGACGGGCTACCTGGAGTTCTTTATCCGGCGGCTGAATCTGCCCAAAGAGCGGCTCGAAATCATCACGCCCCAGGACCCCGCCCAGCGCGGCTGCCAGCTCTCAGTACTGGTGCACCAGGGCGGCCGCGAGCTGTTCGAGCACCTGATGGCCGTGGGCGTTATCGGCGACTGGCGCGAGCCCAACGTCATCCGCCTGGCCCCCACCCCACTCTACAATACCTTCGAAGATGTGTACCGGGTGGGCGAGGTGCTGGCCGAGTGGGCCAAATGAGTTGTTAGTGCTTAGCTGATAAGCTGTTCAACAGCAGGCACAAAGGCGACACTGAGCACTGCCAACAAAACACCGGGCGCCAACAGCAAGGCACTATTCCCTAAGCACTAAGCACTATACAATGGCAGAGGATTTCCCGGCGAAAATGAGCCGCAAAACGGTGGCCGAGCTGCGCGAGTACGTGGAGCAGCGCTACCAGTACCGCGAGGAAGCCGTACTGGCCGCCCTCACGGAGCTGGAGCGGCGCGGCTTGCCCGAGCCCAACGCCGAGGCGCTGGCCGCCGAGCTGCGCGTGGGCCAGCAGCAAACCGAGCGCCGCGAGGCCGAGGTGCGCGCCGAAGCCGCCGAGCAGGCCCAGGCCCGCCGCGTGGCCCGCGGCGAGGCGCCACCGGTGTTGGCGGCTCCCACCGGCCCGGCGCTATACTCGCCCGGCACCATTGCGCTGTTTTCCATCCTGCCCATGTCCACAATGCTGGGGGGCGGGGTGCTGCTGGGGATGAACCTGGTGCGGCTGCGACGGTTCCGGGCGCTGGTGATGCTGGTGGTCTTCGTGCTGGTGTACCTGGTGCTGATGACCAACCTGGCGGTGCTGGTGGTGTCGCAGGGCGTGTCGCCGATTCTGGCTTACTTCCTGTTTAATGTACCGGCCATTCTGGTGTACGTGCGCTGGTTCTGGCCCCGCTACGTGGGCACCGAGCCCTTCCGCAGCCGCAGTATGCTGCCGCCCATTATCGTGTGCTTCCTGCTCTCACTGGCGCTGCAGTACGCCATGCCCTACCTGCAAAAGCAGCAGCCGCCCGAGGTGCAGCAGCAGATGAAGGAGCTGGAAGGCATGTTCAAGCAGCAGTAGCGGGCCCGCAACTCCTCCGCTTATGCCCCTGCGCCCCCTGTCCCTGCCCGACGCCGAAGTGCTGCTCGACGTCCACTTCCTGGCTCCGGCCGAAGCGGCGGCTTTGCTCGCCGAGCTGACGGCCACCGTGGCCTGGCGGCAGGAGCCAATAAAGCTGTTCGGCCGCGAAGTGATGCAGCCCCGCCTGACGGCCTGGTACGGCGACCCCAACGCGACTTACCGCTACTCGGGCCTGCACCTGGAGCCGCTGCCCTGGCTGCCGGCGCTGCAGCATTTGCGGGCGCAGCTCGAAGCCGCTACCGGCGCCCGCTTCAACAGCGTGCTGCTCAACCTCTACCGCTCGGGCCAGGACAGCATGGGCTACCACGCCGACGACGAGCCCGAGCTGGGCCCGGCGCCCGTCATTGCCTCGCTCACGCTGGGCGCCACCCGCACTTTCCGCCTCAAGCCCCGCCCCGGCGTGCCCGCGCAGGCCCTGAGCCTGCCCCTGCCGGCCGGCAGCCTGCTGGTGATGCGCGGCGAAACCCAGCAGAACTGGCTGCACGCACTGCCCAAAACCGTCCGCCCCGTCGGCCCCCGCCTCAACCTCACCTTCCGCCTGGTGGGGGAGTGAGGAGTGAAGTGAGAGCTTAGAACTTAGAGCTTAGACAAACGTCATTCAGAGCGAAGCGAAGAATCTCGCGTGCGAACCGTTAGGGTAGTTCCCAACGGCCTCACGCGAGATTCTTCGCTTCGCTCTGAATGACGTTCGTCTAAGCTCTAAGTTCTAAATTCTAAGCTCTCACTTCTACTTCACATCCAGCTGCAGGCCCAGGTAGAGCAGGCGGCCGATTTGCGGGCCGCCGTATACCTGAATGTTGTGGCTGTTGAAGACGTTGGAACCGCCGCCCTGCAGCGTGAGGCCCATTTTGGCGAAGTTAGCCTACGTAAGCGTCGGTTACGCTGTAGTCGGCGAGCTGGCCCACGGCGAAGGGCGTGCCGTACTCGTGGCCCTGGGCCCAGCGGTAGTTCAGCGCGTAGCTCAGGTGGGTGAGGGCGGTGCCGCTGGCGCCCACGTTGTACTTGTGCTTGGGCGTATTGAAATAGGTCTGAAAGTCGGCGTCCGACACATCGGTGCGGTCCTGCACGTTGAGCGTGTAGTTGGCGGCCACTTTCAGGAAGGGCGCGAAGGCATAGGTCAGGCTGACGGCCGCACCCTGAGTTCGCACTTCCTGGTTGGCATTGGTCCAGACCTGCAGCACGCGGGTAGGCGAAGTAGCCTCCTGGAAGGGCGACTCGGGCGTGGTGCGCGCGGCCTCGGCCGCCAGCTGCGGGCCGGTGGGGCGGCTGCCGTCGCGGTTGCCGATAAAGCGCACGGCCCCGATGAAGTCGTTGTAGTAGTTGCGGTAGTAGTTCACATCGAAGGCCAGCTGGTCGGTCAGGGCGCCTTTGTAGCCTACTTCGTACGAGCTCAGGCGCTCCAGCTTCAGGGTGGCCACATCCAGTTCTTCGCCGGGCCGGCCGTTGGTAATGCGGTAGCCCTGGAAGCCGTTGCCCACGTTGCCCAGCAGCAACACCTGCTTCACATCGAGCTGAATGTACTGGTCGAGCTGGGTGGGCGAGCGGAAGGCGCGGCCGAAGCTGGCGCGGAAGTTATGCTGGCGCGCATCGCCCACCGAGTACACCACCGAAGCCCGCGGCGAGAAGGCCGGCTTGAAGTTCTTGAAATCATCGACCCGGCCTGCCAGCGCCACTTTCACGCGCTCATCAAGCCACTTTTTGGTCAGCTGGGCGTAGCCGCCGAGCTCGTGGTTCTGCACCCGGTCTTCGGTGTCGCTGAACAGGTTGCCGCCCGAGCCCAGCCGGAACTTGCGGTAGGCGGCGCCCACAATCAGGTCGGCCGTTTCGGCTAGCCGGAAGTTGTACTGGGCGTTGCCCTCGTTGAGCAGCGAGCTGGGGTTGAGCCGGGCGCCGCGGCCGGGCGTGGCGTTGCCGATGATCTGGCTGCGCAGGTTGCGGAAATCGGCCGAGTTGGGGTCGAGCTGGTACGGGCCCTGGCTGACCAGCGCCAGGGCCGACTGCTGGGCCTGCTCGTCGCTCTGGCCTTTGGCGCGCGACACGCCGTACTCGTTCAGGTAAGCCCCAAAATAGCGCTGGGCGTAGGTGGTGCCGGCCCCGGTGGCAATGGGCGCGTTCTGAATAAACGAGCCCAGCAGGTTCAGATCGTACGAATTTTTGCCGAAGTCCTGCACCGACTGGCCCCGCAAAAACCAACGGCTACCCTTGATTTCGCCGTGGTACTGGTTGAAACCGAAGTTCTTGAGCCGGTAGCGGCTGGAGCTCTGGTAGCTGGCCGTGCCCCGCTGTAGCTGGCGCCGGCCGTTAGCTTAATCGAGCTGGTGAGCAGGTACGAAACCGACGGCAGCACCTTCAGCGACCGGGCCTGGTCGTCGCTTCCGACCAGCGTTTTTTCGGTGAAGCCGGGCATAAACAGCGTTTTGCCCCGCAGATCGGCAATCGGGTACGAAGCCGGCACCGTGAAGGCCACGTCGCCGTAGCGGTTCACGGCCTCGTAGCCCAGCGCCGAGCCCTGCTCGTTGTTGCGGCCCTCCACCCGCCGGTCGGTGGCCGAGTAGTCGTCGGCCAGCCAGTCGTTGGCCGTCAGATAAGCGCCCGTAATCTTGAAGGCAAACTTCTGGCCGATGCGCTGGGCGTAACGCAGCTGCCCATCAAAGAGGCTGCGGCTGCCGCCGCGCACGCGCAGCGTCAGGCCCTCGGTTACGAAGGGGTCTTTCGAGTTCTGGAGCAGCACGCCGTTGAAGGCGTTGGCGCCGTACAGCGCTGAGGCCGGACCGTGGATGATTTCGATGCTTTCAATATCAATTTCGGGCTGGCCCTGCAGGTTGCCCGAGTTAATGTTGAGCGAAGGCGACTGGGTGTCGAAGTAGTCGGTAAGCTGGATCAGGCGCTCGGATTTGGGCGAGTTGAAGCCCCGGGTGCTGAGCGAATTCATCAGCATGCTCGTGCCGTTCACATCGATGCCTTTGAACTGGTTGAGGCCCACCTGCACATCGGGCGGCGGCAGCTGCAGCACCTGCTGCGAGGTTACTTTCTCTACCGTTACGGGCGCCTGCAGAATGTTCTCCTCCTTGCGCGAGGCCGAGGCAATCACCTCGGTGGTTTGGATGGGGTTGGGCTTGAGCTCCACCCGGATGGCGTTGTCGGGCTGGCTGAGCAGCACCTCGCGGGTCACGTAGCCCACAAACGACACGGCCAGCGTTACGGGCCCGCCGCCGAAGTCAGCTTTCAGCGTGAAGTTGCCGTCGCGGCCGGTGCTCGTGCCGATAAAGGTGCCCTGAATGAAGATGGTGGCGCCGGGCAGCGGCTGGCCCTCGTTGGTGAGCACGGTGCCGCCCACGGTGGCCTCCTGTGCCCGGGCACGCAGGCCCTGGCCCAGCAGAAGCAGCACCAGTAAAAGAAATGAGTAAGGGTTACGCATACGAAGAAGTACAAAAAACAAAAAACCCCCTCCGTTCAGAAGGGGGTGCAAAAGTATAGTATGCATGCCGCATATCCTACTTTCAAGTCATTGATGACTATAGGATTGGAACTTTTCTAAAGTAGTATTCAGGCGGGAAAGCACGTGCGTGATTACGGGGTGAACAGGGTTCCGGCGGCCCAAATCAGTAGCGCATGTTGGTGGGGCCGTACAACAACGGGCAATGTTCGTCGCCAACCACGTAACCGCCGATTCGCACTACTGTGCCGGTGCCGGCCTGGGCCTTTTCGGCTTCGGGGAAAGAGGCCTGGAACCGCGTCCGGGCGGTCTGCTGGGCCGGATTGTACACTAGCGTGAGGCGCATGAGGCGCTGGCGCTGACGGGCCCGCCGCTGCCGCGCAAATTTGGAGGCTATATCGTATAAGAGGAAAGCAGGAGCATGTAGCATTGGAGCTCAACAATAGGGTAACCGAATCAATTTATAATGCAAAGTACGGGGAGAAGCAGGCGTCAGGATTTCAAAAAAAGCCGCGCGGCGGAACTTTCTCGCTCAACACCCGGAATAGCTCGGCCAACACGTGCGGCAGCGCCGGTCTGGCGGCCGCATCCCGGCGCAATCGAGTACCTTCGGGGTCTTGTTTCGCTTTTCCCGCCTACTGTTTCTCCGATGCTGACTTCTTCCCCCGCCACCCTGCCGCCGCCCGCCGAAACCCTTACCGTGATGGGCGCGGGGCTGGTGGGCTGCCTGCTGGCGCTGTACCTGGCCCGGCACGGCCACACGGTCGAGCTATTTGAGCGCCGGCCCGACCTGCGGGGCGACGTGAAAGTAGAGGCGCGCTCCATCAACCTGGCCCTTTCCGACCGGGGCTGGCGGGCGCTGGAGGGCGTGGGCATTGCCGAGGCCGTGCGCGAGGTGGCCATTGCCATGCGCGGCCGCATGATGCACGGCGTGGACGGGGAGCTCACGTTTCAGCCCTACGGCCGCGACGGGCAGGCCATCTACTCGGTATCCAGGGCGGGCCTGAACCGGCGCATGCTGGATCTGGTGGAGCAGCAGCCCGGCATCCGGGTGCAGTTCGACCAGCACTGCCAGCGCGTGGATTTGCGCCGGCGCCAGCTGGAAATGCGCGACGAAACCACCGGCGAGTCGCGCACGCAACCGTTTCAGCGCCTGTTCGGGGCCGACGGGGCCTACTCGGCCGTGCGCGGGGCCATGCAGCGCACCGACCGCTTCAACTACTCGCAGCAGTACCTCGACTACGGCTACAAGGAGCTGACCATTGCCGCGGCGCCCGACGGCAGCTGGCCCATCGAGAAGCACGCGCTGCACATCTGGCCCCGCGGCCAGTACATGATGATTGCGCTGCCCAACCTCGACGGCTCGTTCAACTGCACGCTGTTTTTCCCTTATGAAGGCGCCGCCTCGTTTGCCGCCCTGCAGACGCCGGCCCAGGTGCGCACGTTTTTCGCCGAGCATTTTGCCGACGCGCTGCCGCTGATGCCCGACCTGGAAACCGAGTTTTTCGCCAACCCCACCAGTTCGCTCGTAACGGTGCGCTGCTTTCCGTGGAGCCACGCCGACGACGTGCTGCTGCTCGGCGACGCTTCGCACGCCATTGTGCCCTTCTATGGCCAGGGCATGAACTCAGGCTTCGAGGATTGCGCCGCGCTGGCCGAGCTGCTCGAGGAGCACGGCGCCGACTGGCCGCGCATCATGCGGGCCTTCGAAACCACGCGCAAGCCCAACACCGATGCCATGGCCGATCTGGCCGTGTACAACTTCTATGAAATGCGCGACCGGGTAGCCGACCCGCGCTTCCTGCTCCAGAAAAAGATTGAAGGCAAGCTGGCCGCCCAGTACCCACAGCAGTGGCTGCCGCTGTACTCGCAGGTAACCTTTTCGCAGCTGCCCTACGCCGAAGCCCTAGCCAACGGCCAGGCCCAGGAGCAGGTAATGCAGCGTCTGATGCCCCACATTCAGGCCGAAGTCGACTACGAGCGGCCCGAAGTGCAGGCGCTGGTAGCGGCCGAAATGGCCCGCCGCAGCTGAACACTATCAGCGGCTTAGGGTTGCCAGATACGGGCAAAAAGGTTAGCTTAGCCAGTCCGCTGCATTTCCCGGCAAGTGCCTTTCTGGCGCACTTTTGGAGGTGCAGGTGCGGCACCTCCCTGGCCGCTTCATTTTACCCACCCTCGCATGTCCAAGCTGCTTACCTGTGCTATTATTGATGATGAGGAGATAAACCGGCTGACGCTGGAACATTACATTTCGCTTACCGGCTCGCTGCCGCTCGTCTCTTCGCTGGATGACGCGCTGCAGGGCCTGGAGTATTTCCGGGCCGGCAACCGCGTCGATGTGCTGTTTCTGGACGTGCAGATGCCCCAGCTCAACGGCCTCGACCTGTTGCGCATCCTGCCCGACCCGCCCATCGTCATCCTCACCACGGCCCACGAAGATTTTGCCGTCGATGCCTTCGACCTGCGCGTGACCGATTACCTGGTGAAGCCCTTCGACTACGCCCGCTTCAGCCGGGCCGTGCAGCGGGCCCTGCTCCAGCACGAAACCCCAATGGCCGCCGCTGCCCCCGCCCCCACTGCCGCCCCCGCGCCCCCCGACAACGACCTGTTCGTGAAGGTGAACAGCAAAATGGTGCGCATCAACTTCGATGAGGTGCTCTACATCGAGGCGCTGTCCGATTACGTGGTTATCGTAACCGAGAAGCAGAAATACATTGTGTACACCACCATGAAGTCGTTGGATGCGCGCCTGCCGTTCGAGCATTTCGTGCGCGTGCACCGCTCCTACATCATCAACCTCAAGCGCATCGAGGCCATCGAAGACGGGGCGGCCGTGGTGCCCGGCGGCCAGCACGTGCCCATCGGCAAGTCCTACCAGGAGGCCTTTTTCAGCAAGCTGAACCGGATCTGAGAGGTGATTTGGTGAGATGGTAAGGTGGTGAAATGGTGAGTTTGATGTTCGAAAGTCCTACCGGCGCAAATGGCGCAATCAGGGCCCTCGAACATCAAACTCACCAAATCACCACCTCACCATCTCACCTTATTCCAGCCGTACGGTGCCGAGCTGCTCTACGGCGGCGGTGAGCGTGTCGGCCAGCAGCCGGGTGGCCGCCAGCAGCGTATCGGCGGCGGGCAGCGGCGCGGTAGCGGGCCGCGAGAGAGGTTCGAGCAGCGCAATGGCGTCGTCGGGGCTCGTAATGCCCAGCAGCAGCAGCGAGGGGCGCAGCTTGTGGGCCAGCGCGCCCACGGCGGGCCAGTCGGCGGCGGCGGCAGCTTCGCGAAGCTGGCTGACCACTAGCGGCGTGTGCGTGCGGAACGAGCCGATGATTTTCTGCATGAAAATGCTGCTGCCGTGCGCCGTTTCGCGCAGCCGCGTCAGGTCGAACAGGGCAGCGGGCTCGGGCGCTGCTACCTGCGGCGAGGGCTCGGCGGGCGGCAGGGGCGGCTGGGCCTCCAGCGTGGCCACCGGCACGGGCCGCAGGTTGGCTTCGAGCTTATGAAACAATTCATCCTCCTCGAACGGCTTCGACAGGTAATCGAGCCCGGCGGCGCGGTAAAGCTCATCATCGGAACGCATAACGTTGGCCGTGAGGGCAATAACGGGCGTGTTGGCGCGGTGCGGGTCGGGGTGGCGGCGCAGCTCGTGCGTAACGTCGAGGCCGCTCATGCCGGGCATCTGAATGTCCATCAGCACCACGTCGTAGAGGCGGGCTTCGAGCTGCTGCAGGGCCTCGGGGCCGTCGGAGGCTACGTAGGCCTCCACGGCCCAGCCCTCCAGCATCAGCAAGGCCAGCTGCTGGTTGACGGGGTGGTCTTCGACGAGCAGCACCCGGCGGCCCCGCAGCCGGCCGTAGTCGGGCAGGGGGCGCGGGGCGGGTGCGGGCGGCAGGGCGGCAGCCTTGGGTAGCGTGAGGGTGAAGTAGAACGTGCTGCCCTGCCCGTCGGCGCTTTCCACCCACATGCGGCCGCCCAGCTGCTCTACCAGCCGCCGGCTGATGGTGAGGCCCAGGCCCGTGCCGCCGAAGCGCCGCGAAATATCGGCGTAGGCCTGGGCGAAGTTCTCGAAGATGCTTTCCTGCTTGTCGGGCGCAATGCCGATGCCGGTGTCGCGCACGCAGAACTCCAGGGCCAGCGCCTCGGCCGTTTCGTGTAGCAGGCGGCCGCCCAGCTCCACGTAGCCCTGGTGCGTGAATTTGAGGGCGTTGCTGAGCAGGTTGAGCAGAATCTGGTTGAGCCGGCCCGGGTCGCCGACGACCAGCGGGTGCGCCAGGTACAGGTACTGGATGCGCAGCTCAATACTTTTTTCCTCGGCCCGGTAGGCCAGGCTCTGCACGGCGTCTTTCACGAGCTGGCAGACATCAAACGGCACCTGCTCCAGCTCCAGTTGGCCGGCCTCCATCTTGGCCACATCCAGCACGTCGTTGATGACGGTGAGCAGGTGGCGGCCCGAGCTGCGCAGTATCCGCAGGTGCTCCTGCTGGGTTTCGTTGAGCGGCGTTTTGGCCAGCAGCCCGGCCATGCCCAGAATGCCGTTGATGGGCGTGCGGATTTCGTGGCTCATGTTGGCCAGGAAGTTCTGCTTGGCCTGGGCCGTGTTTTCGGCCTCTTCCTTGGCCCGGATCAGCTCCTTTTCGGCCAGCAGGCGCTCGGTGATTTCCTGGCCGTAGGCAATTACGTAGGGCTCCTCGCCGGGCTCTTCCACCCGGTAGTTGTCGTAAATAAGGTGGTGGGGCCGGCCATCGGGGCCGCTGAGCGTGAGCAGGCCCGTGAGCTGCTGCTGCTGCTCGTGGGCCAGGCGCAGGTACTGGTCGAGCTGGTCGTGGAAATCGGGCGACAGCACCTCGCGCAGCGAGCGGCCCACCAGCATTTCGGGCGAGGCGCCCACGAGCTGGGCCGCCGCCGGGTTCACCGACAAAACCCGGCCCGTCAGGTCGTGGGTACAGATCAGGGCCTGCGAGTACTGCATCAGGTCGCGGTACTGCTTGGTGCTTTTCTCCAGTGTCTGGCGGGCCTTTCTCATCTCCGTGATGTCGGTGCTTACGCCCAGCACGTTGAGGCTGCCATCGGCCCGCACCAGCGGGCGCTTCACCGTCTGCAGCCAGATGGTAGTGCCGTCCTGGATGGTGAAGGTGTTTTCGAGCACCAGCTCCCGGCCCGTGCGCAGCACGTACTGGTCGGATTCGACGAAGGCCTGCAGCTCCTGGGCCGCCGCGCTGCCGGGCTCGGGGTTCTCGCGGTGGTTGCTCAGCTCCAGCAGCTCACCGAAGGCGCGGTTGCTGAACACCACCCGGGCGCGGTCGTCGGTGGCCCAGATAATGCTGGGCGTGGTATCGACCACGGCCCGCACAAATGCCTGATTTTCGCGCAGCTCGGCCTCCCGCTCGCGCAGCAGGTTTTCGGCGTTGTAACGGTCGGTAATATCAATGCCGTAGCCGATTACCATGCGCAGCTCGCCGGCGGGCGTGAACACGGGGGCCATGTGGCGCAAAGCCAGCCGCGGACCGTCGGGGCCCGTCAGGTGCTCTTCCCAGGCCAGCGTGGTGCGCTGCTGCACCACCTGCTCGAACTGCTGGCGGCGGTGCCGGGGCTGCTCGTCGGAGCGCCCGCGGTAGGCGGCGTACTCAAAATCGTCGTGGCCGATAATCCAGTGGCGCAGTGCGTCGTTGCGGATGGCTGCCGGGTTGACGAACAGGTAGCGGTGCTGCGCGTCGAACACAGCCACATCGGCGGGCAGCTGGTTGAGCACGGTTTCGTAGAACTCCTGCTGCTCGGCCAGCCGCTTTTCAGCCTCCTTGAGGGGCGTGATGTCGGTGAGGTAGAGGTTGGCGTACTGGTCTTCGGGGAAAGGCGTGATGGCCAGCTGAAAGCAGCGCGGGCCAAAACCCACCTCCAGCTGCACCAGCGCCTGGGTGCGCAGGGCCTCGCCGGCGGCCTCGTACAGCTGCCCGGCCAACTCGGGCTCCTGGTCGGGCTTGAGGTATTCCTGGCGCAGGGCCTCGGCGGCGGGGTTGCTGTACAGCAGCCGGCCGTCGGCGTGCAGGCGCAGAATCAGGTTGGGGTCCTGGCCCGGAATGCGCGAGAGCGAATGCAGGTACTGCTCGGCCCGGCGCGCCTGCGTCACATCCCGAAACGAGAGCAGGTAGCCGGCCGCCACCAGCTCGTCGGGGCCGCTGAGGGGCACGAAGTCAAGTTCGAGAATGGTGCCGTCGGCCAGCTCCAGATCCTGGCCCAGCACCCGCTGGTTGGCTTTGCGCAACGCGTTAAGGCGCTGGCCCACCAGCCCGGGCCGGGCCGTGCGGGCCAGCATCCGAGCCAGCAACGGCTCTACCGGGCCATCGATCTGGGCCAGCGGCAGCACCTCGCTGATGCCGAACAGGTCGCACAGTTCCTGGTTGAGCAAAGCCACCGTGCCATTCTGGTGGGCCACCAGCACGGCCACGCGCAGGTTCTGGGTCAGGCGCGTGATGCTGTCGGTGAGCCGCCCGACGGTGCGCTGGGTGGAAGTCAGGTGGCGGCGCAGGCCAGCCGCCTGGTTTTCGGCGTCCAGCCGCAGGCGGCGTTCCTGGGCCAGCTCGGCAGTCAGGCTTTCAAGAGTGGGGGCAGAAGCAGAGGATGCAGCCATGGCACGAAAGTACAGCCCCCGGCGCTATGCCCGGTTGGCCACCCGGCCGCACCGGCCGGTTGCCCACGAGCCGGCCGAAGGGTTATTTACCGAAGCAGGTGCGGTACATGTAGCCGGTTTCCGTCTTGCCGTCGGCCGTTACGCGCACCTTCACGAAATAGGCGCTTACCGTATCCATCACCTGCACCTGACTACCGGCATTGAGGGTGGTCAGCTGCTTGGAGGTTTTGGTCATGCCGTCGTAAAGGATGCACTCGACCACCGACGTATGCTCTACGGGCTTGGAATCGGGGTGGCGCGAGCGGGAATCGTCGCGCGCCGAGCTGCAGGACGCGGTAAACAGGGCCAGGGCACCAAAGTAGAGTACAGTTTTCTTCATAGGAGTACGGTCAGGAAATGACAATTTCGACAAAAGATAACCACAATTATAATCGTGGGGCAAATTCCGGCGTTTAATCTATTGCCGGGCTCCGCTGGTGCTGGCGGCCGCGCGGGAACGTGCGGCCGGCTGCAGCTGTTGTTTAAGCAACCCGGCCGCCGGGCTTTCCCGAACCCGCCGGCCGGATTCTACTCACTGAATTTTATTCGTTTATGAACCGCATTTCCCGTTTTCTGCTCCGCCCGCTCGCCTACTCGGTGCTGGGCCTGAGTTTGCTGCTGGGCGCTACCAGCTGCACTACGACTGCCCGCGTGGGCGTCACCTCCGATTACGACCATTCCGTCAATTTCCGCGCCTACCGCACCTGGGCCTGGTACCCGCAGCAGCGCTCCGACACCGAGGGCGGCCCGGCCCAGGGCTACGAGTCGTTCCTGGATAAGCGCATTCGCACGGCCGTCGAGCAACAGCTGGGCTCCAAGGGCCTGACGATGGTGGAGGCCTCGGCTAACCCCGATGTGTTTGTGGCCTACAGTGCCCGCGTCGAGGACAAGCAGCGCGCCGTGGGCTCGCCCTACGGCCCCTACGGCTACCCCTACTACGGCTATGGCTACGGCTACGGCAGCCTCTACAACCGCGGCTACGTAACCGAGTACAAGGCCGGCACGCTCATTCTCGACTTCGTGGATGCCAGCCGCAAGGAACTGGCCTGGCGCGGCCAGGGCCAGGCGCAGGTAGACAACCAAACCATCTCGGAAGCCGAGGTGCAGCGCATCGTCACCAGCATTCTGGGCAACTACCCGCCCCAGGATGGCCGCCCCACCAGCTCGCAGGCCTACCGCGAGTAAGCTGGCGGCCCAGCTTTCAAATAACAAAAAGCCCGCTCTTCAAAACGAAGAGCGGGCTTTTTTTAGCTTTTGCGGATTAGCAGCCCGGCTTAGATGGGCACGTTCACGTGGCGCTCGGCGTGGTAGCTGGAGCGCACCAGCGGGCCGCTTTCTACGTACTTGAGGCCCCGGCGCAGCCCTTCCTCGCGGTAGTGGGCAAACAGGTCGGGGTGGATGAACTCGGCCACCTCGATGTGGCGCTTGGTAGGCTGCAGGTACTGGCCTAGCGTGAGGATGTCGAGGCCGTGGGCCACGAGGTCGTCCATGGCCTGGTACATCTCATCCTTGGTTTCGCCCAGGCCCAGCATAATGCCCGACTTGGTACGCTTACCAGCGTCCTTGGTGCGCCGGATCTGCTCCAGGCTGCGGTCGTACTTGGCCTGGGGGCGAACGAGGCGGTAGAGGCTGCCCACCGTTTCCATGTTGTGCGACACCACTTCCTGGCCGCCGGCAATCATGGTATCGAGCGCGGCCCAGTTGGCCTTCACGTCCGGAATCAGGGTTTCGATGGTGGTGCTGGGGCTGAGCTGCTTGGTCTGCACCACGGTTTCGTACCACACGCTGGCCCCGCGGTCCTTCAGCTCGTCGCGGTTGACGCTGGTGAGCACCGCGTGCTTGACGCCCATGAGCTGAATGGCCTCGGCTACGCGGCGGGGCTCGTCGAGGTCTAGCTCGGAAGGGCGGCCGGTGGCCACGGCGCAGAACGAGCACGAGCGGGTGCAGATGTTGCCCAGAATCATGAACGTAGCCGTGCCCGCGCCCCAGCACTCGCCCATGTTGGGGCAGTTGCCGCTCTCGCAGATGGTGTGCAGCTTGTGCTCGTCGACGAGGCGGCGCACGTTGGCGTAGGCCGGGCCGACCGGCAGTTTCACGCGCAGCCAGTCGGGCTTGCGGGGCTTGGCCGGGGCAGCCGCCTGGGGCTGAATAATGGGCAGAGTCAGCAACAAATCATCCATGGCACAAAGGTACGAGGATTGGGGGGAGTGGAGAAGCAGGAAATGGTAAAAGCATAAGGGCTGAAAGACCGGGTTGTTTTGTCTTTCAGCCCTTATGCTTGCCGAAACCCCTGCGACGGCCCTGTTAGTTGCGGTTGCCCAGATAAATCGTCAGGTACACCGAGGGCAGAAACTGGTCGTTGATGGACTTGTCAGGCGTCAGCACCGAGTTGCGGATGATGATGGGCGTCTTGGTATACGCTTCGAGCAACACGCCCACTTCGGCACCGGCCACGGCGTCGCGGTAGCGGCCAAACTCAAAGTCAAGCCCGCCGCGCACGTGGGCCCCGATAATGGGCTTGGTGTCGCCGGCGCCCGAAAAAAGCGGGGCCCGGTCGTAGATACCCGACTCGCCGTGCTTGGCGGGGTCGTACTGCTCGTTGCGCACATCCAGCACCCCAGACTGCCGGTCGGCGTAGTTGTAACCGATGTAGTAGGGCATCAGCAGGCCAATGGAGGGGCCGCCGCTCAGCAGCGCATTCACCTGCACGCCCGCTTCGGGGGCTTTCCGGAAAACCACGCGCTGCACGCCAAACGAGGGGCGCAGGGCGAAAAGGTAGTTGGTTTTGCCCCGCACATACGTGCCGCCGTACTCAGTTACCTGCTTGCTTTCCTTGGGGTGCTTGATTTCCACCGCCTCAATGCTCCAGAAACGCGCCCAGTCCTGAGTAAGCAAGCGGGTAGAGCGCACCGAAACGCCACCAATCAGCCCGCCCCGGGTGTTGAAGTTGATGCCGTAGGTGAACTCTTTGCGGTAAGACGGCTGGTCGCTGCTGATGCCCGGCCGGGCCGGTTTGCGCTGGACCTGGGAGCGAGGCTCGTTTGAAGCGCGGGATTGGTCCGGCGTGCGGGGCTGGGTTGCAGGGCGAGCCTGCGGCCGGTCCTGCGCCTGAGCCCGCGGAGCAGTTAACAAGGCCAGCAACAGGCCGCCGCCCAGGTAAGCCGCGGTGCGTACAGTTCGAAGATGCATAAATGGTCGGGTAGAAAACGACAGCGCCGGCGGGCGCTGACCGCCAACCCCTCCGAAAGTACGTAAATTCGCCCGCATACTTCGCCTGTTTACCTGTTTCTTATGAGCACTATCACCGCCCGCTACGCCGGCCAGCTGCGCACCGAGGCCACCCACGCCGGCTCGGGCAATTCCATCCTGACCGATGCCCCCACCGACAACCAGGGCCGGGGCGAAGCGTTTTCGCCCACCGACCTGGTTTGCGCGGCCCTGGGCTCGTGCATGATGACCATTATGGGCATCGTGGCCGAGCGCCACAGCCTCGACCTGACCAGCACCACCTGGGATACCACCAAGCACATGCTCAGCGACCCGCGCCGCATCGGCCAGATTGACCTGACGTTCCGCCTGCCGGCCGCCCTGCCCCAAAAGGAGCGCGACCTGCTGGAGCGGGCCGCCAAAACCTGCCCGGTAGCGCTTAGCCTGAACCCCGAAATAAAGCAGCAGGTTCAGTTTTTATATGAGTAGTGAGGTGGTGATAAAAGCACGGTCATTCTGAGCGGAGCGAAGAATCTCGCGGGCAATGGTAACTCTGTCGTCAGGAATTACTGTGGCACGCGAGATTCTTCGACTTCGCCTCCGGCTTCGCTCAGAATGACAGTTCTTTTCTCACCATCTCACTATTTCACCTTTCCCTTCACGTCGCTCAGGCGGATGCCGTTGTGCGAGGCGTGGTAGGTGCACTCGCCGTCCTGGATGAGCAGCAGCTGGGGCGACTCGTGTTGCACGCGGAATTTCTGGGCCAGCTCCTGCGAAATGGGGCGGTAGCTGAGCAAATCGAGGTAGTAGAGCTTGGTATCGTCGAGGCCGGCATCGGCCCACTGCCGCTCAATCTTGCTCTTGACCATGGCGCTGATGGAGCAGGTAGTGCTGTGCTTGAAAACGAGTACCGGCTGCTCGGCCGATTCGCGGACGATTTCGAGAAGCTGGTCGGCTTGGGTGAGGGGTTGCCAGGGGGTCATAGAAGGAAAGTAAAAGCAGAGGGAAAACCGGCGCTACTGCACCGGCGCCGCGTTGGGCTTCTTACGACGAAGACGAAAATGCACCTTCGATGGTTCGCTTACGCGCGGCGTGCCGTCGCGGCCGAACTTGTAGTCGGGCTGGTCGGCGGGCGGCGGCAGCGCGGCCAGGCGGCCGGCGGCCTGCATGCGCAACTCCTTTTTGCGCACCGTCAGGTGCGACTCCTTGTAGCGCGCCTCTACTTTGCGGGCATCGCGCAGGGCCTGGCGGCTGGCTTTGCGCTGGGCGGCCGGGCTGCTGTACTCGAGCTGGGCCCGGGCCTCGGGGGCAGCCAGGGCCAGCAGCAGGGCCCCAATCAACAGATAACGCATAGGGATAGAGCAAAAGAGAAGAAGCGGCCGCGGGGCCGATTATTGGTAAGCTACGCATTCCGGGCGTAATGCCGGGCGCGAGCGGCGCGGCCGGCCTCGGCTACTTCTGAAAGGGCAGCGTGATGCCCAGAAACTTGCGGGCGCCGCCGGTTTTGCGCTTCAGCCGCCGCCGCTCGTACTTGGGCTTTTTCACCAGCCCGGTTTTTTTATCGAGCACGTTCTTTTTGGTGCGCACGGCCTCGCGCTCCACGTCCAGCGCCCGCCCGTCGGCCGACTCGTTGGCGGGCTTGCGGTTGCGCTGCACGATGGGCTGGGGCGGCGCCGTGGGGTCGGGGATGCGGTAGGGGTGGCGCTGGCAGGCGGGGGCCAGCAGCGAGGCCGCTGCCAGCCCCAGCACCGCTAGCCAGCGGCCCGGCAGGAAAGAAGCCTTCATGGGGTTGAACATCAATAGCTGCGCATTTTTTCGACGGCCGCCCGCAGGCGCTGGCGGGGCAGGAAATCCTGCTCCAGCGTGGGCGCAAAGGGCACAGCCGTATCGAGTGAGGCCACGCGCATAATGGGCGCATCGAGACTGCGGAAGCAGTTTTCGGCCACCCAGGCCCCGATTTCGCCGCCCAGGCCGCCAATCATCGTGTCTTCGTGCAGTAGAATGAGGCGGCCGGTTTTTTCCACGGTGCGGCGCACGGCCTGCTCGTCCCAGGGCAGCAGCGTGCGCAGGTCTAGCACGTCGCAGTCGAGGTTGAGCTCCTCGGCCAGCGCCAGGGCCCAGTGCACGCCCGCGCCGTACGTGACGATGCTCATTTCGTGGCCTTCGCGGGCCAGCGCGGCCTTGCCGATGGGCGTGGTGTAATACGCATCGGGCACCGGGGCCGAGATGCTGCGGTAGAGCAGCTTATGCTCGAAGAACAGCACCGGGTTGGGGTCGGCCAAAGCGGCGCAGAGCAGGCCCTTAGCATCGACGGGGTTGCTCGGGAACACCACTTTCAGGCCCGGCGTATGGGTAAACCAGGCCTCGTTGCTCTGGCTGTGGAAGGGTCCGGCGGCCGAGCCGGCGCCGGTGGGCATGCGCACCACCACGTCGGCGTTCTGGCCCCAACGGTAATGGCTCTTGGCTAAGTTATTGATAATCTGGTTGAAGCCGCAGGTCACGAAGTCGGCGAACTGCATTTCCACCATGGCCTTCTTGCCCCGGATGCTCAGCCCCAGCCCGGCCCCCACAATGGCCGACTCGCAGAGCGGCGTGTTGCGCACCCGGCCCTTGCCGAACTCGGCCACAAAACCCTCAGTAATTTTGAACACGCCGCCGTACTCGGCAATGTCCTGCCCCATCAGCACCAGCTCCGGAAACCGCTCCATGCTCTGCCGCAGCCCATCAGAAATGGCGTCGATGTAGCGTTTTTCGGTGAGAAGTGAGAGGTCAGAAGTGAGAGGTGAGACAGATGAATTCTCGTTCTCATCATCCGATTGTCTCACTTCTAACTTCTCACTTCTCACTTCTACAGAAGCGTACATATCGGCCAGCTCGCGGGCGGCGTCGGGGGTGGGCGCGGGGGCGGCGTCGGCTTCTTTCAGGCCCTCTTCGATTTCGCGCTTAATGGTTTCGCGGTAGCGCATGCGGGCCTGCTCGTCGAGGATGCCTTGTTCGAGCAGCCACTTTTCGTAGTTCTCGACGGGGTCTTTCTGGGCCCATTCGGTGAACAGTTCCTGGGGCACGTACTTGGTGCCGCTGGCCTCCTCGTGGCCGCGCATCCGGAAGGTGAGGGCCTCCAGCAGCACGGGGCGCGGGTTCTGGCGCAGGTCTTCGGCGAGGCGCTTCACCGTGTCGTACACTTCGAGCACGTTGTTACCATCGACCTGCACGGCTTCCATGCCGTAGGCGGGGCCCTTATCCACGAAGTAGCGGAAGCGGAACTGCTCGTTGGAAGGCGTGCTGAGGCCGTAGCCGTTGTTTTCGATGATGAAGATAACCGGCAGCTGCCACACGGCGGCCACGTTCAGGGCCTCGTGGAAGTCGCCCTCCGAAGCGCCGCCGTCGCCGCTGTACGTGACCGTGACGCGGGGCTTTTCGTCCAGCACGTCGGCCAGGGCAATGCCGCCGGCCACGGCCAGCTGGGGCCCGAGGTGCGAAATCATGCCCACAATGTGGTGCTCGTTGGTGCCGAAATGGAAGCTTCGGTCGCGACCCTTAGTAAAGCCGGTGGCCTTGCCCTGCCACTGCGCAAACAGCCGGCCCAGCGGCACATCGCGGCCCGTAAACACGCCCAGGTTGCGGTGCAGGGGCAGAATGTACTCGTCGGGTTCCAGCGCCAGCGTGCTGCCCACCGAAATGGCCTCCTGCCCGATACCCGAAAACCACTTGCTGACCTTGCCCTGACGCAGCAGAATCAGCATTTTCTCCTCAATCAGCCGGGGCTTGAGCAGGTGGCGGTACAGGTGCAGCAGGGTGTCGTTGGAGTAGTCCTTGCGGTCGAATTGCATAGCGAAGCGGCTGGTAATGGGTGGGGGAAGCCAAAAGTACGGGTTTGGGTTGGAAGGGAAATATTTAGCGCCCGATTGTGAAATCCTAGCGGGCTCCACATCTACCTTTAGAGTCCTATTTCCCTGCCCCACCTATTTTATGGTTCGACTGCTACCTCTCAGTTTCCTGTTGCCCCTCGCCCTGCCCGCCCTGGCCCAGCAACCCGACACGCTTAGCCCGCGCCGTGTGGCCGTGCAGGTGCCGGATAGTACCAGAGGCTTTATCAAGGACGAGTTTATTGTATCGTCTCACTTGCTTACCTCCCTCCTGCCCCTCCAGGAGCAGCTCCGGCAGGTGGCCGGGGTGCAGGCCACGCCCTACTCGGGGGCGCCCGGCACCGGCGAAGTGGTGCGCATCCGGGGGGCGGCCAGCCTTTCGGGCAACGCGCAGCCGCTGTACGTGGTGGATGGGGTGCCCGTGTTTCAGCACACGCTGGAGCTGGACTCCAACCCGCTGCTCAGCATTCCTACGCAGGATATAGAACATGTGGAAGTGTTCAAAGGGGCTTACGAAACTGCGCTGTACGGCTCGCAGGCAGTCAATGGTGTTATCCACATCATCACCCGTCGGGGTCAGGCGGGCAAGCCGCGCCTGAACTACGAAGGCTACGGCGGCGTGCAACGCACCCGCTATCACTACGACCTGCTGAATGCTCAGGAATTTGCCACTCTCGCCAACGAAGTAACCCAGCGCTACGGCCAGCCCGCGCGCTTTTCACCCGCCCAGGTGGCCGCTTTCGGCCAGGGCACTGACTGGCAGGACGAGCTGCTGCGCACGGCCGCCGTGCAGCAGCACCACCTGGGTTTGCAGGGCGGCACGGCCCGCACCCGCTACCACGCCGGGGCTGATTACCTGGGCCAAAATGGGGTGCTGCTGAACTCGCGCCTGCAACGCTACGCCCTGCGAGCAGCCCTCGACCAGCGCGTAGGCCAGCATATACGCCTCGATGCTACGGCCAGCCTCAGCCAGACCAATGAGCGCCGGCCCTTGCCTGCTACGCTGCAGATTGGCCTGCTCGCCCTGCCTACCCAGTCGCCCACCGACCCGCCGGGCTCGCCGCTGGGATTTGCGCCTATTCGGGTGGCCCAGGAGAATTACCAGACGCCTGCTCAACGCCGGCTGCTGGTCCAAACCGGCCTCCACTATGAGCTCAGCAATGGCCTGACCCTGGGCCTGCGCGGCGGCCTGGAACGCGCCACGGTGCGCAGCAGCTCGTTTCAGCAGGCCGCTGGCAGCTACCCAGGGGGCCTGAGTAACGACTTAACCGCCACCTACAGCCAGTGGGTGCTCACCCCATCGGTGCGCTATGCTCGCAGTTTCGGCGACCAGCGGCATGTAGTAGCGGCCGGGCTGGAATACCAGCATCAGGCGCGCCGCACCACCGAGGAAATCCGTTCATACCTGCTCATCCAGCCACAGTTTTCGGGCACCATCAGCAACCGGGCGAGTAATGCAGTTAGCTTCTACCAGCTGACCACTGACTATACCTTCGCCCAACGCTACCAGCTGCTTGCCACGCTCCGGCGCGATGCGTCGAGCAGCTTCGCAGAAACCGACCGCCAGCAGTGGCTGCCCGGTGTGCAGGCAGTGTGGCGGGTATCGGGCGAGGATTTCTGGACTCCTGTCAACTACTCGCTGAAAGTCTGGGCAGGCTGGGGCCGCACGTCGGGCCGCGGGCTGATTGGCCGTAATTTCGCGGCGCTTATTGTCCCTTCAAGCACCAATTTAACGCAGCAAATCAACGTGCTCACGCCCGACCTCACCACCCAAACCGATGTAGGGATGGAGGCCGGTTTGTTCGACCAGAAGCTGACCGTTACGCTCCAGGGCTACGCCCGCAACACCCGTCATCAGCAGTATTTCTCGTCCGGCAGCAAAGAGCTGGCCCGCATCCGTAACAAAGGCCTAGAGCTTTCGGTGGGCAGCAACTGGCAGGTGGGGGCTATGCAGGGCAGCAGCCGGCTGGCGGCGGCTATCAACCGCAACCGCTACGAGTCGGAGTTTCCGGCCGTTTATTTAAGCGCCTACCAGCGCGCAAGCAACGGGCAGCCCGTGAGCACATTTTACGGGCTGCGCTACCTAGGCACTGAGGCTGCCACCGGCCAGCCCCGGTTTGAGGATGCGAACCGCGACGGGCGAATCGATTATTTCGACCAGCAGCCCCTCGGCAACGGCTTGCCCCGGCAGCTACTCAGCTTCGGCCAGCAGCTCAGGCTGGGCCGTTTCGCGTTGCAGCTGCAGGCCGATGGCATGTTTGGCTACTCGGTGCTGAACACCGTTGGACTGATTCTGGACGCCCCCAACGGCGGGCGCAGCAACGCATCGGCCCGGGTGCGCAACCGCTGGACGCCCGCCAACCCCAACACCGACGTGCCCGCCGCCGGGGCATCTGGCTTCTATGACACTTCTAGCTTGGTAGACTATGTGCTACAAGCGGGTAACCACGTGCGCCTTTCGGCCCTCAGCCTCAGCTACAAAGTGTGGGAGCAGGAAGCCCGGAGCGTGAGCCTGTGGCTGGGTGGCCACGACCTGTTGGTGCTGAGCGGCTACCGGGGCTTCGACCCTAATATCAGCTCCGCCGGCTCCGACAACCAGCAGGCCGGCCTCGATGCCAGCACCTACCCCACCGCCCGCACCGTGGTGGTGGGCGTGCGGGCCACGCTGTAGCCGCCGGCCCCGGCCGAAACTTCTGTTTCGGCCGGCAGGTTAGTAGCGCGAAGCTTCTGCTTCGCGTATGGTTGTACCGCGCTGCTTGTAATTGTTCAACGGCACGCGAAGCAGAAGCTTCGCGCTACATTTCGCTTTGCTTCTCTCTCCTATGATTCAGTTCGAAGAATTCACCCTCGATAACGGCCTGCGCTGCATCGTACACGAAGACCACACCACGCCGCTGGCCGTGCTCAACGTGCTCTACAACGTGGGCTCGCGCGACGAAACGCCCGACCAGACCGGCTTTGCCCACCTGTTCGAGCACCTCATGTTTTCGGGCTCCGTGAATATCCCCAGCTACGACGAGCCGTTGCAATTGGTGGGCGGCGAGAACAACGCCTTCACCTCGCCCGACATCACCAATTACTACCTCACGCTGCCCGCCGCCAACCTCGAAACCGGCTTCTGGCTCGAATCGGATAGGATGCTGAACCTGTCCTTTTCCGATAACGGGCTGGAGGTGCAGCGCAAGGTGGTGGTCGAGGAGTTCAAGCAGAACTACCTCAACCAGCCCTACGGCGACGTGTGGCTGAAGCTGCGGCCCCTCGCCTACCAGCACCATCCCTACCAGTGGGCCACCATCGGCAAGGAAATCAGCCACATCGAAGACGCCACGATGGCGCAGGTGCGGGCTTTCTTCGCCAAGCACTACGCCCCCGCCAACGCCATTCTGGTAGTGGCCGGCGACGTAACCGTGGCCGAGGCCCGGCGGCTGGCCGAAAAGTGGTTCGGCCCCATTCCCGGCGGCACCCGCTACGAGCGGCAGCTGCCCGCCGAGCCCCGCCAGGAGGAAGCCCGCTTCCTCGAAATAAAGGCCGAAGTGCCGCTGTCGGCCCTCTATAAGGTGTACCACATGCCCGGCCGGGGCCAGGAGGGCTATTACCCCGCCGATTTGCTGTCCGACGTGCTGGGCCGGGGCAAGTCGAGCCGCTTGTACCAGAAGCTGGTGAAGGAGCAGGAGCTGTTCAACTCGCTTTCGGCTTCCGTGATGGGCTCCATGGAACCCGGCCTGCTCGTCATCAGCGGCAAGCTCAACGCCGACATCACGCTGGAGCAGGCAGATATGGCGCTGGAAGCCGTGGTAGCCGAATTGCTGACAACCGAAGTGCCCGCTGAGGAGCTGCAAAAAGTAAAAAACCAGGCCGAAGTAGGCATCGTGTTCGGCGAAATCGAGCTACTGAACCGGGCCATGAGCCTGGCCTTCAGCAAGCTGCTCGGCGACGCCAATCTGGTAAACGAGGAAAGCGCGAAAATCCAGGCCGTGACGCCGGCGCAGGTGCAGGCCGCTGCCCGCGAGGTGCTGCGCCCCGACAACTGCAGCACCCTTTACTACCGCGCCACCCCCATTGCCGAGCCGGTGCTGGTGGAAGTGGCCGGCGCGGCAGGTTAGCCCTTCCGGTTCTGCATAAGACAAAAGAAAAGCCCGCTCAGCAACTGCTGAGCGGGCTTTTCTTTTGTCTGGTTGGGCTGGTCTGAAACCGGCCTTGAAGGCAGTTTGCGGGCGGCTACCAACCGCTACCACCGCTGCCCCAGCCGTCATCGGCTTTCTTGGCGGGCGCTTTCTTGGCGGGTGCGGCTTTTTTGGTGGTTGTAGCGGCGGCAGCGCCACCGCTCTTGGTGCTTGCCGAGGTGGCGGCTTTCGCGGCGGCAGGCTTGGCTACGGGCATTGGTTCGGGAGCGGCGGCAATCGGCTCGGGCTCAGGCACCAGAATGGGCGCGGGGGCAGCCATCGTGGGCGGCGCAATATCGGCCGAGCGCACCGAGCGGCGAACGTAAGGCGCCAACGCACGGCCCCGGTAGTCGGTAGTTACGCGGCGCGAAGGTGCGGCCGTGAAGCCCGGCGCAATGCTGGCGCCAATGGGCTGCTCCTCGTACACCGGACCGGTAGCGGCAGCGGCGCCGCCGGTAGCGCCGGCGGCTCCACCCCACTCACTGCCCGCCGAAGCAGCGGCGGCGGCGGGTGCAGCGGGCTCGGGTGCAGCCATGGCCGGAGCCGCCTTAGCGGTTTTGGCAGGCGCAGCCTTGGCCGGAGCGGCTTTTTTCGGAGCCGGAGTGCCCCAGCCGTCGCCGGCGTCGCCCCAGCCGTCCGACGACTTCTTCTGGGCTACGGCCGGTGCGGCCAGAAATATGCCGCCGAGCAGCAACAGCGGAACTAGTTGACGATTCGTCATGAAACAGATGCTAAACAGATTGTTAACGCAAAGATACAGCGCCTTGCGCGGGTCCGAAATACTCTTCTCACATTTCGGGGCCCGAAATATTGGCGGCTCCCGAATCCGGCGTTCAGATTCCCGGCTAACGCGCACGCTGCCCGGAAGTTGCCTAACGGCCCAAGCAGCTGCATCGTTCCATTTTTCTACGAATTCGGACGGCCGGGCCCGTTGTGTCCCGGTTGTTCCGGCCAGTTGCCGCCCAATTGCCCGGTTGGCCTACCAGCCGGCCGTCATTACCGTGGGTTCGGCAGCGGGTGTTTGCACGGCCAGTTGGGACGGCTGTTGCGGCTGGCGCAGGGGCCGGCCATTGTAGTCGGTACTGGCGGCCCGGTAGGGGCCCGTGTTCATACCCGAAGCCAGCATCACGCCCGAGGAGGCCATCATGGGGTCGGAGGAAGGAGTGCGCACCGAGCGCGGCCGGAACGATTTGCGGCGGGCCACCGGGCGGCCGTTATAGTCGGTGCTGGTGCCGCGGTAGGGCGAGGAGCTCATGCCCGGCGCTACGAGTACGCCCGAGGAGTGCATCATAGCATCGTCGGCAGCAGTAGCAACGGCCGGGGCGGCAGCGGTAACGGGGGCCGCGGCGGAAGTTGGCGCGGGCCAGTCGCCCCAGCCGTCGGCGTCGTTCAGGCTGGTGCTGGCAGCGGGTGCGGGGGTAGTTGATTGGGCCTGGGCCAGGGGCGCACTGAGGAAGGCAACGGCCGCAGCGGCCGCGAAAAACAGCTTTTTCATCGCAACGAAAATCAGGAGTGAAGACGACCGGCCGGGGTGGCGGGGCGGCACGGCCGGTAGGTACCGGCGGGTTGGTTGGCAGTTTTGCAGCAACCGTACCAACTCGGCTGGCAGCCGTAGCAATGCCGGCCCGTTCTACGTTTATCTACCTGATAATCAATTTGCAATTTTTATCAATTCAACCAACCCCGACACACAATCGGCAATCAGGTTACCTTTGCGCCATGCTACAGGAAACCATTGCCCGGGTGCGGGCGGAAATTGAAGCCGCCGACCTTGCCACGGCCGAACAACTCGACCAGTTCCGCATTGCCTACACCGGCCGCAAAGGCCAGCTGGCCGACCTGTTCGACCAGCTGAAAACCGTAGAGCCCACCGACCGCCGGGCCGTGGGCCAGGAGCTCAACCAGCTCAAGCAGCTGGCCCAGGCGCGCTTCGAGGAGCGCCAGCAGCAGCTGGAAGCCGGCGCCGCCAACGCCCCCGCCGACCCCACTTTCGACTACACGCTGCCGCCCGTGCCCCAGGCCCTGGGCACGCGCCACCCGCTAAGTCTGGTGCGCGAGGAAATTGTGCGCATTCTGGCCCGCATCGGCTTCAACGTGGCCGAGGGACCCGAAATCGAGGACGACTGGCACAACTTCACGGCCCTCAACTTCCCCGAAAACCACCCCGCCCGCGACATGCAGGACACGTTTTTCGTGAAAAGCGGCGGCGCGGATTCGGCCGAGGCCAAGGCTCCGGCCAGCTACCTGCTGCGCACCCACACCAGCCCGGTGCAGGTGCGCGTGATGCAGGCCCAGCAGCCGCCCATCCGCAGCATTATGCCGGGGCGGGTGTACCGCAACGAGGCTATTTCGGCCCGGGCCCACATGATGTTTCATCAGGTGGAGGCGCTCTTCATCGACGAAAACGTGAGCTTCGCCGACCTCAAGCAGACGGTGTACTACTTCGTGCAGGAGCTGTTCGGCGACGACGTGCAGGTACGCTTCCGGCCCTCGTTCTTCCCCTTCACCGAACCGTCGGCCGAAATTGATATCACCTGCCTGATTTGCAAGGGCGCGGGCTGTAACATCTGCAAGGGCACGGGCTGGGTGGAAATCGGCGGGGCCGGCATGGTCGATCCGGCCGTGCTGGAACAGTCGGGCATCGACCCCGAGCGCTACTCGGGTTACGCCTGGGGCATGGGCATCGAGCGCATCACGATGCTCAAGTACCAGATCAAGGACCTGCGCCTGTTTACCGAAAACGATACGCGCTTCCTGCGGCAGTTTGAATCCCTGCTCTAAATCACTGATTTGCGCTGATTGATCTGATTGCGCTGATTTTTTTGCCGTTTTCTTTGCCTTTAGCTTCCCCTTTCGTCTACTATCCCATGCCCTCTCCCACCCCGCCCGCCGTCAATCAGCCCATTTCTATAGAAACGGTGGCCATTGTGGGCGCGGGCACGATGGGCCTGGGCATTGCGCAGGTGTGCGTGCAGCACGGGCTGCCCACCATCCTGTTCGACATCAATGCCGACATGCTGCCCAAGGCGCAGCAGGCCATTGCGGCGGGGCTGGGCAAGCTGGTGGAAAAGCAGAAAATCAGCCCCGCGGAGCGCGACGCCGCGCTGGCCCGTCTCACCCTCACCGACCAGCTGGCCGAAGTGCGCGCCGATTTGGTGGTGGAAGCCGTGGTGGAGCGGCTCGATGTGAAGCAGCAGCTGTTCCGGCAGCTGGCCGAGCAGAATCCGGCAACGAGCATTTTCGCCTCCAATACCTCGTCGCTGCCCATTACGCGGCTGGCGGCTGGCATCCCGCATCCCGAGCGCGTGGTGGGCATGCACTTCTTTAACCCGGCCCCCATCATGAAGCTGGTGGAAGTTATCAGTGGCGTGGCCACCGCGCCCGCCGTGGCCGATGCGGTTTTTGCGCTGGCCGAGCGCCTGGGGAAGCGTCCGGTGCGGGCCGCCGATGCGCCGGGCTTCATCGTGAACCGCGTAGCGCGGCACTACTACGTGGAGGGGCTGAAGCTGGCCGAGGAGCAGGTGGCGCCGCTGGAAGTAATTGATGAGCTGCTGGAGTCGGCCGGCTTCCGCATGGGCCCCTTCCGGCTCATGGACCTGATTGGCGTCGACAGCAACTACCTGGTTACGTCGGCCATGTTCGAGGCCTTTCACTTCGATGCTAAGTTCCGCCCCAGCCGCCTGCAGCAGCAGAAAGTAGACGCCGGCCACCACGGTCGCAAATCGGGCCGCGGCTTCTACGAGTACCCACCGGCCGGAGCGGCCAAGAACTGAAACGCCGCCCGTACACTATCAGGGCTGCGGCCGCGTTGGCGAAGTCAGAACTCACTTTCCTGCTTGCTGCATGGCTTTATTGCTTCCCTCCCGCTTCATTGCTCCTCTGCTGCTGGCTGCTGCCACGCTGGCCCTGGCCGCCTGCAACTCGGGCAACAATGCGCAGCCCCAGATTCCGCTGGCCGTAGTCAACGAGGTGCTGTTCCTGACCGATCAGCAGAACAGCGCCCTGCGCTTCGACAACGGGGCCGTGTACCACAAGGGCGGCCTGCGGGGCCTGATTGTGGTGCGCCAGAACGCCGGCTTCTACTTGGCCTTCGACCGCACCTGCCCCTACCAACCCCAGGACACCTGCGGCCGGGTGCGCATCGAGCCCCTGTTGCGCCTCTTCGACCCTTGCTGTCAGTCGCAATTCGGCTTCACGGGCCAGCCCCAGGGTGGTCCGGCCACGCTGCCGCTGCGCCGCTACAGCACCGCCCTCTCAGGCAATACCCTGACAATCACGAACTAGAAAAATAACCGTTATTTTTTTGAAAGCCGGGTTTGGTGCTTCCCGAACTTTGCCTTAATATTGCACCAGCAACGGCAAAAAACGCCGCCATAACCGCTTCCTTAGCTCAGCCGGTTAGAGCATCTGACTGTTAATCAGAGGGTCCCTGGTTCGAGCCCAGGAGGGAGCGCAACGCCTAAAAACACCCGCCCATAACCGGCGGGTGTTTTTGCGTTTATAGCGGTTTGGTTGCCGTCAGGGCACATTTGGTTGCGGATTTAGCTTGACTATCCGATAATCTCAGACTACCTTAGGAAGAAAACCAGGGCGGAAACCGAGGCGAAAGCCAGGGCGACACCCTGCTATTATCCCGACCGATGGACCAGTCAAAGCAGTTCAAAAGGAAGATAAGCATCCGCCTGCATCCGCGACTGGCCGAGGCCGATAAGCAGGGCTACTGCCCGCTGCGGCTCACGGCGCGCTGGCACGGGCAGGAAATCCAGGAGAACACCGGGGAGCGGGTGCTGCCGCAGCACCTGGGCAAAAACGGGCAGCCGGAAGAGTTGTGGAGCGCCAAGATGGGCCGGGTGCAGCGTAACCACGATGACTCTGTGGCCCTCAACGGCCGGCTCAGTGACTGGGAGCGGGATATTCTGGCAGCCTTCAACCGACTCTTCGACGCGGCTCCGTTTCAGAAAGTAGAGAAGGCGGCGCTGCTTGCCGAGCTGTTCCCGAAAGCCCAGGCCAAGGCCGTAGCGTCGGCGGCGCCGAAGGTGAGTGAGAGCCCCACGTTCCGGCAGGTGCTGGAGGAGTGGAAGGAGCAGAACCGCAACCTGGGCAAGGACTCGCTGCGCAAGTACGACCAGCTGGCCACGATGATGGAAAGCTGGCAGCCCGACCTGCGCCCCGACCAGGTGACGCAGAAAGTAGCCAAGGAATATCAGCAGCACCTGCTGGATTTGCAGAAATCGGACGCCACCATCAAGGTGCATTTCACCGGCCTGCGCAAGTGCCTGGAGCAGCTGGGCCTGAAGGCGGATATGCCCTGGCTGCAGTACTCGGCCAAGAACGCGCCGCAGCTGGACCTGGAGATTGAAGAGGTGCGGCAGCTGATTGCGTGGAAGCCGACGGAAGAGCACTTGGCCGAGGAGCGGGACCGATGGCTGTTTCAACTCTTCAGCGGGCGGCGCTACGAGGACCTGGAGAAGTTCGACAAGCGCGAGCGAATTACTCTGCCCCTGGCCGATGGCACTTCGGTGCCGGCGCTGCTGCACGCGCAGGGCAAGACGGGCAACGATGCGGCGGTGCCCCTCCCTCCTATTGCCGTGCGCATTGGGGAACGGTGGGGCTGGCAGTTTCCGGCCCGCACCTGGCAGCAGCGGGGCGAATGGATTAAGCAGGTGGCCCAGCAGGCCGGCCTGAACCGGGAGTGGGACGACCGGCTGATTACGGGCGGCAAGGTGGTGCACAACTGGCGGCCGGTTCATCAGGTCATCGGCACGCATACGGCGCGGCACACGGCCGGCACGCTGCTCAAGCAGGCAGGCAACGGCAATAAGGCTTTGGCTAAGCTGGTGCTTGGGCACGCGGAGGAAGACGTGACGGACCGCTATGCCAAGGACAAAGCCCGGCTGCTGGCCCCGGCGGTGCTGGAGGCCTGGCAGGCTATCCTGGGCGAGTGGTACGATAAAGAGCCGGTGGGGTAATGGGCGTTGGCTTAGGATGCTCCCGGAAAGCAAAAAATAGCACGTTACGGTATCGGACCTAAAAGCTGGTACAAAGCCAGTTTGTGTGGCAGGTTTCTGCTAGCAGCCAAGTCAGGCACAGGCAAAGCGGTCAACGTCTAGTCGGCTTTTTTCGTCGCCTGCATCTCACGGATAAAAAACAGGCCGTCGTACGCTAAATTCCACGCAAGCGGAGGAATAGGGGCCGGGGGCAGGAAATGACCAGGGCTTTTCAGCGAGAAGGGGGCCGTTGGATGGTTGAATTGCTTGTTGTAGGGCGTGAAATCAAGAAAGCCGTAGGAAATGCCCGCGGGTATCCAGGTTTCCAGGCCATCCTTCTCCGGCAACGGAACGGTATACGGCGCGGCCATGGTTAGCCGGCCGGCGGTACCCTGATACGAAGCAAAGCCCAGCACGTACGTTTGCCGGGCCCACTGCGGGTCCTGCGTAAAATACGTGCCCATCTTGTTGCGGATTACCAGGTCGAAAGCCCTGCCTTTGCCTGGTTGCTGGTCCGGATAGCGCATGATATGGGCATTGGCGGCCCAGACAATGACTTTAGCATCCTTATACCGCGTAGCTACCAGATACTTCAGGTTATCGGCCATTGCCTTATCCCGGGCCAGCAGCGGGTAACTCTTCGCAACGGACGCCTGCACGCTGGCGATTATGCGCGGCCAGCCGGAAGTATCGTGGGTAGCAAGCTGGGCCTGGCTAATCAGCTGCAGGCCCTTTTCCAGGGCTTTGCCCATAGCAGAGGAGAATGCGCCGGGCGTATTCGTACGCTGCTTCACCATCAGCCCCTGCACTGCCGCCAGAAACTGCTGGTAGGCGGCCGGGGAGGCAAATCTGCCGACGATACCCGAGCCAGTCAGGTAGTGGTCCAGGTCTGCGCGCAGGTGCAAGTAGCTGTAGTCAAGATACAGCTGCGAATCGAAGCCACTCACCTGGAGCGGGTTGGCAGTTTGAAGGCTTTGCGGGATGTACTGCTCAAACAGGTAGCGACAGTCCGCGCTGCGCGTCCAGATGGGAAAGATATTCCGCTGCAAAAAGTGCCGGATAGAATCGGGTTGCCTGGCCAACTGGTCCCATCCCATTGTCAGGCCGTAGAAGTCACTCTCAAAGGCCAGGACGGTGAAGCCCTTGCGCTCGTGCAGGTACTTTATCAGGCGCGTTTTCGCCTGGAATGCCGGGCCGTCGCCGTGGTCCTGCTCTCCCAGCATGACGACCCGGGCCTCGCCAATGGCCTCGCCCACGGCCGCTAAATCGGCGTAGTCGTCGGTGGCGGCATCAAGCGTGGCAATTTGCACCGTATTCGCCGTCACATAGGAACGGATATCCTGTCCAGAGGCAGTGATGCTCAGCAGTAAGCCTGCAGCTATAGTAAGTAGTTTCATCTGCAAGCAAGATGCGGTAAAAGAGAGAAAGAGGCAGTTAGGCCACAGGCAAGCCCGGACAGCTACACCAGGGAGTGAGCATGCGAGAGAATACGAAGCGCGGCCGCAAGCACTATGACCTACTGCCAGATGCGTGACCCGGCAAAAGAGTTGTCTGGTCCTGGCAGGCTGTTTCCTCGTTTTGTGAGAGGCCCCTACTTGTAAGTCTACTTGTAAACGCTACTTACAAGTAGCAACGGTGCCTTCCTGCACCGGTGGCTATAAGGTGCCTGCAGACTGCCTCCGTCCTGCCTTTAGCCCCGGTTGGGTGGCGCTGGCGTAGCGTTGAGGGCAGCGGCTACTTCGGCTTCCGGCAGGCTCGTGTAAGCGCAGAACTCGGCGACGGAAACGTAGGCGCGGGCGGGCTTGCGCAACTGGGTGCGGATGCGCTGCAACAGGCGCTTGCCGGCGTCGTAGCCGGTGCCGGTGAGCTGGGCAACGTCTTTGGGGTAGAGGCAAACCTGGGGCATGTTGGGGCGAATTGGGGCTAGTTGGATAAGCGAATATACAACGGTAAAAAGCCGGTTGTAGGTTCGCGATATGAAAGTTAAAGCACTGTATATCAGCTGGTGGTTGCTTCTGGTTGCCGCTGGTTTCGGATTGAATAAGGCGGCCGCTCAAGTGGTGACTACTGTGAGGCCAACCCTCACCCTGCCCAGGGAGGAAGTTGGGCGGGTGGTGCGGGTCGTGGATGCCGATACCTACGACGTGCTGGCTGGGAGCGTGGTGTACCGGGTGCGGCTGCTGGGCGTGGACGCACCAGAACCAGACCAGCCCTTCGGGCGTCAGGCGGGCGACTCGGTGGCGCGGCTGCTCACCCCTGAACGACTGGTACTACTCGGGCGGCGCGGCGTGGACCTGTACGGACGGACGCTGGCAACTATACGACTGCTGGTAGCCAGTGGGCCGGCCCTGGCGCTGGACTCGCTGCTGGTGGTACGGGGCTGGGCCTGGGCATGGGACCCCAACCGGATACCTGGGCGGGCCGCCCAGCAGGCCTCCGCCTTGGCTGCCCGGCGCGGGCTCTGGAAGTGCGGGGCGGTGGGCGTGCTCACGCCGCGCCAGTGGCGGAAATTCAACTACAAAAACAAGCGGCGCTACGGGGTGGGCTGCACCTGGTAGCAACGTCGCGCAAGCGCAAGCAGCCACAGCACAACGGATTTTCCAACCCTTAACAACTTACTACTATGGCACGTCAGACGGGCATTATTGGCATCCAGGGCACCGTAGGGGGCCTGGTGTTCAGCAAAAACGGAAACATCTCCCAGAAACCGGCCAGCGATAAGGCGGCTTTCGCCAATTCGCCCAGCCGGGCACGGACCCGCGAAAACGCGGCCGAGTTTGGCCTGGCCGCCAAGTACAGCAAGCTGCTGCGCGACTCGCTGCGGGTGGCTATTGCTTCGGCCAGCGACAGTCAGGTGGCGGCCCGCCTCACGAAAGTGATGCGCGAGGTCATCGGCCTCGACGACACGAACGACCGGGGCCAGCGTGTGTTCGACTCGGGCAACTCGGCGCCCCTGCTCGGCTTCAACTTCAACGCCGGGGCCGGCATTGGGCAGACCATGTACTTCCCCTACGAGCTAACCGGCAACGGGGCGGACGTGACCATGAGCATCCCGGCACTGAATCCAGCCTCGGACATTGCGGCTCCGCAGGGCGCTACGCACTTCGAGGTAGTGTTTGCGGCGGCCGACCTGGACATGGAGCTGATGACGTTCACCGGGGCCGTGGTGGCCGCCCCGCTGGGCATTCTGCCCATCAACAGCGCAGCCCTGGTAAACCAGACGGTGGTGGCCAGCTTCCCAGCGGCCCCGACGGCGGCTAATCTGGTGGTGGGCGTGGTGGGCATCAACTTCTACCAGCAGATTAACGGCAAGTTCTACGCCCTCAATAACAACAGCACGAACCCGCTGGCTATTGAGTACGTGGCCTGATGACAGAAGTGAGAGGTGAGAAGCGAGAAGTGAGAGCCGGTTACCGGCCTACTTCTGCTCCTCACCTCTTCTGCTCAATTATCTGGCACTTTTCTCACTTCTCATCTCTCCTGTCTAACCTCTACCTCATGGCACTTACTGCTTATCAAATCCAATTCAAGCGGCGCATGAAGCGCGCTATCCGCCAGCGGGCCCGGTCGGACCAGAAGGCCCGGCGCTACTCCCAGCTGCTGGCCGACGCGCTACGGCTCAGCCAAGACGCGGCCACACAGATGAACGCGCTCAACCAGCTCTATAACGTGGACGTGAGCACCCAGACGCTGCTGGTACACGACCTGCTGGATGTGCTGCAACCCGACCAGCTGACGGGCTTGCTGGGCCAGAGTACACCGGGCGAGGAAGAGCAGCTATTCAACCCGATTCCAGATGGCAACGGTGGGCAGCCGCTATCGGCTGACCCATTGTTTGGGGAGGTAACTGCGGGTACCCCGATTATACCGTCGGCGCCGACAGCGAGGGCTGCGGCTCCAGGAAAGGATGTAGCGTCAGCGGTGGCGCGGGAAACGGAAGAAGTGCCGACAGACCAATAGAAGCCGATGCCGGTTCGGTACTGTAATCACACCTTCTGACTAAATACCGGAAAACCGTCCTCTGCTAATTCGGAGGGCGGTTTTTTTCGTAATCTGCCGTTGCAGGGCTTGATGGCGTTATCGGACAATTATCGCTTATCGCACGCCGCTACACAGGCACAAAAAAGCCCCGTTGAGCGGGGCTATTCTAAGGGTGTTTCGGCGTACAGATCTGTCGGGTCGGCGTGATAATGCTGGCGTAGGTAGCGGGCCGCATTATAGGAATACTCTTCGAGGCGGCGACCTTCCGTGATGAGCTGCTTGGGGGCAACGGTAGCGCTGAGAATCTCTACAGCCTTATCAAAGGCAGGCAGCAGCTTGCGGTTGGTAGGTGAAGCCAGCAGCAAATCGAAGCGGTAGTTACCTGCCTCGGCTACCGGGGTCAGCAGATGCAGCCAGCCGTGCGTGTAAATAGCTTTGCGGTTGACCTCGTCGGCGTCGGCCAAATCGAAGCTTACCGGCTTGATAAAGTTTTCGGTGCCATTCTTCCAGGCATAATCGAACCGCACCGTGGTAGCGGCGGCCTGCACCTCTACATTGCGGCGCAGCAGCTGGAACACCCCCGCATCGTGCGCTTCCAGGTGGCGGCGAAAGTTACTGAGCAGGAATGAGTCGCGCTTGTGCTGGCCGGCGCGGGGCGCGGGCTGGGTTTCGGCAAAGTAGAGCTCGTAATACTGGTCGGCTACCTGCTGAGGGTCATCATCGGCACAAACAACTGCCTTGGTAAGCGGGCCGAAGCGCAGCACCGTGGCATCGGCGGGCACCAGCTCGCGGGTGATAAAGGCGGTGTACTGCTCAGCGCTACGGGTGGGGCTTAACTCCGTGTTGGCGCGGGCCACGCGCTTACCGAAGCTATCGAGGTAGGTGAGCAGCTGCCGCTCCGAAAAAGACTGGTACAGGTTGCGCAGCCGCTTGAACTTGGCCGGAAAACGAAACTCCAGCCGGCCCTGCTCCGGGAAGCAGAGCAGGATGCCCACGTTCACCTCCTCCCCGAGAAAGGGAGAGTGCACGTATTTGAGCAGGTTGAAGTAAATCGTGTTCATACAAGGGTTTGGCGTAGCAGCGTCTGGAACTGACCGGCATTCGCCTTTTGGTAACGAAGGTAGTCCAGGAATAGGTCGAAGTCGGGCAACGAGCAATTCAGGTCGGCCAGCTGGTGGTGGTACGGCAGTAGCAAAGCGGGGTTGAGGCCGCGCAGGTACTCGGTGAAGGTATTGAAAGCAGCAGCGGTGGCGGCCGGCCCGCGGGCCTTCAGGGGAGCATAGAACAGATGCTGCTGGTACAAGTGTTCCCAATACCCGGCACTTAAATTACTGAGAGCCCGCGCAATGCCGGACAGGGACAGCTCGTGGTCAATCAGAACCGCCTCCTCGTCATTGGTCATGAGCAGGTTGGGCTTATTGGGGCGGCGGTCGGTATTGAGGATGAGGTTGTCGAAGCCATAGATGGTCTCCATGTCGTACTCCTCCAGCTTTTTCAGCGGCAGGGAGCGGGAATAGGCGTACGGCCCCTCTACCAGGCGGCAGCCGAACAACAAACCAGGGGCTGTTTCGGCCAGCTGCTGTTGTTGCGGCTCGTTGAGCGTATCCCGGAAAGCCGGAGAGAATTCTATCAGGGCCGGGTCGGGGCGGGGCAGGTCGAACATATCGGCCAGCACGGAGCCAAATACTTCGGCGGCGAGGTGCGGATGCTGGTCGAGGTGCGAGGCCTTGAACAGCTTGACCACGAATGGGCTCAGCTTGCCGCCAGGCCCTTCCTGCACCCGTACGGCCCACGGCCGGGTGCCCCCGCCGGGCATCAGACCATTAAAGGAAACCGCGGAATAGACAGGAAGCAAGGATGGCTCGTAGCTTTATGAGCCGGTAAGTTCGGAACAAAGCCGCAATCATACGGCCAGTACTCCCTTACTTTATTCGTCCCATGGCTATACTCCCGCTACCGTCTGACTATCCACAGTTCCTGGCGGAACTGAAGGGCCATATCCGCGCAACGCAGGTGCGGGCGGCGCTGGCCGTGAACTCGGAGCTGGTGCAACTGTACTGGCATATTGGCCGGCAGATTCTGCAGCGGCAGCAGCAGCAGGGCTGGGGCGCCAAGGTGATTGGGCAGCTGGCCCAGGACCTGCGGCAGGAGTTTCCGGAAGCGTCGGGGTTCTCACCCCGCAACCTCAAGTATATGCGGGCTTTTGCCGTAGCCTGGCCGGAGCTGGCAATTGTGCAGCAGGCTGCTGCACAAATTCCGTGGTTCCATAACTGCCTGTTGCTGGATAAGGTGAAAGACCCGGCCGAAAGGGCGTGGTACGTGCAGCAGACTATTGAAAACGGCTGGAGCCGCAACGTACTGGCCGTGCAGGTGGAAAGCGGCCTCTACCACCGGCAGGGACGGGCAGTAAGCAACTTCAGCCGCACGCTGCCCGCGCAGCAATCAGAGTTGGCACAGCAGATTTTGAAGGACCCGTACACGTTTGACTTCCTCTCGCTGGGGCCCGAGGCGCAGGAGCGAGACTTGGAGCGGGGCCTGCTCGCGCATGTACGCTCGTTTCTGCTGGAGTTGGGCAAGGGCTTCGCGCTAGTAGGCAGCCAATACCATTTGGAGGTCGGCGGGCAGGACTACTACTTAGACCTGGTATTCTATCACCTCAAGCTGCGGTGCTTTGTTATCATCGACCTGAAGATGGGCGAATTTAAGCCCGAGGACAGCGGCAAGATGAATTTCTACTTGTCGGCGGCCGATGAGCTGCTGCGCCACCCGACCGACCAGCCCACCATCGGGCTGGTATTGTGCAAGAGCCAGAACCGGGTGGTGGCTGAGTACGCACTACGCGGGCTGAGTCAGCCAATTGGCGTGGCCGAATGGCAGCTTACGCGGGCCCTGCCCGCCGAGCTGCGCCGAAGCCTGCCCACATCGGAAGAACTGGATGCGGCGCTTGGCGCGCCGGAGCTGCCAAAGGCCTAGCAGGACTTTTCGGGACTTTTTAGGAGTACAATAAGGGCTTATTGAAAATCAATTCATATTGCGCTGAGTGCGCGAATTTGCGCGCTCAGCTATTCTATCCATACTGTATTGAAAACCGGCCACTACGAAACCCTGGTTACGCAGCAGCTGCGCGGCCAGCTTGCTACGTTAGAAACGGCGGTTTACGCCATTGCGGAGAAGAAACTGGGGGCGGACGATGCCGCGGTGTTCATCACCCGGCACCTGACGCGGCTGCTGGGCAGCGTGCTGGGGCAGTTGGCCAAGAACGATGAAGTAGCGGAGCAGCTGACGCTGGCCAATGAAATCATTGCCCATCTGCAGGACAAGTCGGACGTGTTGGGGGCGGGCAGCGACCTGGCGCCGGAAGGGCAACTGCTACGGGCCGTGCTGCCACGGCTGCAATTGCCGCTAGCCGCGCAGCACGATTTGGGCAAGCACCTCGATGGAATGGAGCCGGCGCTGCGGTTTTCGCAAAGCGACCTGTTCAGCGGGGGCAACTCGGAGCTGTCGTTGGAAGCGGAGTTGAAGAAGGAAATTGCTTCGGCCGACCGCATCGACTTCATCGTGAGTTTTGTGAAGTGGAGCGGGCTGCGGTTGCTGCTGCCCGCGCTCCAGGCGTTTGCCGAGCAGGGCAAGCCGCTACGGCTGCTCACGACCACCTACATGGGGGCCACCGACCAGAAGGCGGTGGATGCGCTGGCCGCGCTGCCGGGGGCCGAACTGCGCATCAGCTACAACACCGCGCACGAGCGGCTACACGCCAAAGCCTACCTGTTCAGCCGCAACTCGGGCTTCGATACAGCCTACATCGGGTCGAGCAACATGAGCCGTTCGGCGCTTACCAGCGGGCTGGAGTGGAACGTGAAAGTGACGGCCCAGGACAATGCCGCCATTTTGAACAAGTTCCGGGGCACGTTTGAGACCTACTGGAACTCGCCGGAATTTGAGGAATACAGTAGTTTGCCCGAACAGCGCCTGAAGCTGGCCCGAGCCCTGCGCCAGGAAAATAGCGGCGCGGCGCAGGCCGATTCATTGCCCAACTTCCGCATTCGGCCGTTTCCGTACCAACAGGAAATTCTGGACCGGCTGGCGGTGGAGCGCAGCCTGCGGGGGCACTTCCGCAACCTGGTGGTGGCGGCGACGGGCACGGGCAAAACGGTGGTGTCGGCGTTTGACTACGCCCGGTTTGCCCGGCAGCTGGGCGGGCTGCCACGGCTGTTGTTTGTGGCGCACCGGGAGGAGATTCTGCGGCAGGCCCGGGCCACGTTCCGGCATATTCTGGGGGAGGCCAACTTCGGGGAGCTGTGGGTAGGCACGGAGCAGCCCGTGCAGTTCGAGCACCTGTTTGTATCGGTGCAGACCTTCGCTTCGCGGCTGGATTTCTTCCAGCAGACCATCCCGCGCGACTATTACCAGTACCTGGTGATTGACGAGGTGCACCATTTGGCGGCGGCTTCGTACCGGCCCATTCTGGCGTGGTTTGAGCCGACTATACTGCTGGGGCTGACGGCGACGCCGGAGCGGGCCGACGGGGAGAGCATCTTGCCGGATTTTGACAACACCATTGCGGCGGAAATCCGGCTGCCCGAAGCCATTGCGCGGGGGTTGCTGGTACCGTTTCAGTACTTCTGCATTACCGACCCCGTGGACTACCGCAACGTGCGGTGGACCAACGGGCGCTACGCCGCCGAGGACCTGACCAACGTGTACACCAGCAACGACGTGCGGGTGAGTGCCATTTTAGAGGCCCTGCAGCGCTATTTGCTGGCGCCCCAGCAGGCGCGGGCGCTGGGCTTCTGCGTCACGCGGGAGCACGCGCGGCTGATGGCGGCCAAGTTCCAGGCGGCGGGCCTGAAGGCCAGCTACCTGGCCAGCGGCGACACCACGGCCGAGCAGCGGCGGGCGGCGGTGGCGCAGCTACGGCGCGGGGAGCTCAACTACCTGTTCGTGGTGGACATTTTCAACGAGGGTGTTGATATTCCGGAGGTGGATACGCTGTTGTTTTTGCGGCCCACGGAAAGCCTGACGGTGTTTCTGCAGCAACTGGGCCGGGGGCTGCGCCTGCACGAAAGCAAGGAGTGCCTGACGGTGCTGGACTTCGTGGGCCAGGCCCGGCAGGAATACAGCTACGAGCAGAAGTTCCGGGCGCTGCTGGGCCGCACCGGCGGCTCGGTGCTGAGCGAGGCGGAGGCCGGCTTTCCGCGGCTGCCGGTGGGGTGCAGCATCCAGATGGAGCGCGAAGCCATGCGGTTCATTCTCGACAACATCAAGGCAGCTACCGGCGAGAGTGTGCGGGTGCTGGAGCGACGAATTCGCGGCTTCGCCCTGGAAAGCGCGCTGCCGCTTACGCTGGCCACCTTTTTAGCGCACACGCATTTTGCGTTGGTGGACATTTACCGCTCGCGCGGCGACCGGGGCTGGACGGCGCTCAAAGTGCGGGCCGGGGTGCTGGCTCCGCCGGAGCTGGCGGCCACGGAAAAGCAGCTGGTGGGCAGCGTGTGGCGGTTGGCGCAGACCAACGGGCCCGCTTTTCTGGCATTTGTGCGGCGGGTGTTTGAGGCAGCGGAAGAAGTACCGCAACTGCTGAGGCTCCCGTTAGGCCCGGAAATGGGGCTCATGTTGCATTACCTGCTCTACCAGAAGCCAGGGCCCAAGTTGGGGCTGGATTCGTTGCCAGACAGCCTAGCCACGCTGCGGGCCCTGCCGACCCTCACGGCGGAAGTGCTGGAGGTGGTGGACGTGTGCGAAGCGCAAATCAGCATTCCGCCTGTGGCGCTGGTCCTGCCCTACTCCTGCGCTCTACAGTTGCATAGCCGCTACAGCCGCGACGAAATCCTGTGCGCTTTCGGGGTGTGGACGTTCGAGCGTAATCCGTCGGTGCGCGAAGGGGTGTGTTATGTAGCGGCGCTGAACACGGAACTACTGTTTGTGACGCTCGAAAAGTCCAGCCGCAACTACTCGCCCACCACGCTCTACCACGACTATGCCATCAGCGACACGCTGTTTCATTGGGAGTCGCAGAACAGCACGGCGGAAGACACGCCCAAGGGCCGCAGCTACATTCAGCACCAGGCGCAAGGCAAAACCATTTTGCTGTTTGTGCGCGAGCGGAATCAGGACGCGGCGGGGCTAACCATGCCCTACGTGTTCCTGGGTCCCGTGCGGTACGTGAGCCACAAGGGCAACCGGCCAATGGCCATTACCTGGGAGTTGGCCACGCCGCTACCGGGTTTTCTGTGGCACGATGCGGGTAAGATGGCGGTAGGATGAGCCAATGCCTTCCTCCTTTTCAACTACCCACTGGTTGTATGGTGCCGGAGTAGGGCCGCGTACTTCTTACGGCCCTGCTCTATGAGGCCAGCTGTAGCCGTAGCGTCGAATACCCAGACCGCATGCGGCTCCTTCTTCTGCACGCCGATAATCAGGAAGCGGTCGGCCTGCAGGGCGTCGAGGTAGAAGGCGGCCTGGCGGTCGTAGTCGTACTGCTGGATGGTGGCCAAGAACTGGGCCTCGTCGCGGCAGCTGGTGGTTTTGAAGTCGATGAGGGTGAGGCGGCGGCCGGCGGGACTGCGCACGAGCAGGTCGGGGCGCACTTTCACCAGCAGGCCGGTTTCGGCGTGCACGGCGGTATGGGTGAGCTCAGGAGTACCACGGTAAAGCAGGTCGCGGCAGTAGCGCTGGCGGCGTACGCGGCGGGCCAGCTGCTCTAGCTGGGCCCAGGGGCACTTCTCTGGGGTGCGCTGGTAGGTGGCCGGCTCCAGGGTGGCGGCATGGAAGGCGGTGCCGTAGGCCAGGGCGGCGGGGTTGGGCATGCGCAGTTGGCCCAGAACCTGCGCTTTCAATTCGGACAGGTCGGTGTTGCTGACGGCTGGCAGGGCGCGGTGCTGCTTCTGGGTGAGGCTGGGGTAAGCTTGCAGATTATGGAACATGGTGGTAAATGAAATAGGGTTAGCGGATAATGGCCAGACGCTGTGAATCACTGACCCGATGCAGCCAGACGTGGGCGCCGCCACAGCCAACCAGGTAGGCGGGCCCGGGGAAGAGCCGGCGGACATCAGGGGCCAGGTCGCGCAGGTCGGGCCGGGGTCCGGCAGTGGCCAGCGCTTCGGTGAGTTGGGCCAGCAAGGCAGCCTCGGCTTCGTTATGGGGTGGCTGCTCGATGAGCAGCCGGGGTGGCTCGGTGGTGGTATCCATGATGGAAGTGAGAAAGTGGGTGGGTTGCCTGATAGCCCCCACGGCGGATGCCGCGGGGGCCGGGCACTAGGCGGCTTGAGGGAGGGCGGCGGGTTCGGGGCTGCCGGGGGTACTGTTGTCTGCCGCCGGCGTATCCCCGCCGGGTACGGCGTAGCCGTGCTGAATGCGCATATCAGCCGCGCCAGTGTAGGTTTCAGCCCGCCAGAGGGGGAAGTCCTGGGCGAAGTCACGGCGGGCGGTTATTTCGGCCAGCCCGGCGGGCTCATAGCTGAACTCGGCCAGGTAGTAGGTGGCCTTCTTGCCCTCCTTGGTCGTCTCCTTCTTCACGGCCCGCACATGGACAACTACATCGGCCAGCGTGAGCTCGTCGTAGAACAGCGGCTCAATCAGGCGGTACAGGTTCTCGACGCTGTAGCCGTGGAAGAGCACGGCGCATACGGCGCCCTTATCGTCGGCGTAGAAAAGCTCGGCCCACAGCTTGCGGCCCATATTGAGGATGTCGTCGGAGAAGATGCGCCAGGCCAGCGGAATGAAGCTGAGCGCGGGGCCCAGCTGGGTGAGGCCGTTGATGTTGAACTGGCCGGCCTTGGCGTCGAACCGAATCTGCCGGGGGTGGCCGGGCAGATAGCGGAAGCGGCTGGTTTCGGTCAGCTCGCCGGTGGCCTCGTCGAGCGTGGCCGTCAGGTAGGCGCGGCCCGGGGCCGGCGTGGTAGCAGCTACGGCGGTGGGCGTAACAGCGGGGGCTTTAGAGGATTTGGTGGCGGTTGCCATAACGAAGTGGGGTAAGAGGGTGAGAAAAAGCGGGGCCCGTTAGCGGCCGGCCCCTTCGCCGTAAGAGGGCTATTTGAACTGCTTGTCGTGACAGAGCAGGGCGCGGCCGACGATGGAATCCTGGCCGCGGGCGGCGGGCTGGTACTTGTACCATAGGTAGGTAGCTAGCAGGTTGAGGTAAGCCGGGTTGCGGAACTTGCCTTCCTCGTCGATGATGAGGATGAGCTCGTCTGAGAAGCGCACGACTTCGACGGTCCGGCAGTCGAGCAATTGGTATAGCTCGGCCAGCCGGAAGCTGCGGCCGTTGGCGGGGCTGGTGGGCTGGGGCGCGGCGCTGTGCGGGTCGAGCAGCTGGGGCTGGTAAGTGGTAGCGGTGGCAGGCATAGTACTGGGGAGTTAGGGCCCGCACCGCCGAGGGGGCGCGGGCCGGTGGCTACTGATTGAGAGTGGAGGCGGCGGCCAGTGCGGCACAGGCGGCCAGCAGCGGCTGCATAAAGGGCTCGGCGAATAGTGGCCGGGCATACAGGGCCTCGGCGCGGGCCTGCAGAGCCGCCAGCCTGTTAAGGAACTGCGCCTGCTGGTGGGCGGCCTCGCCGGTATGGTAGCGGGCCACGGCGGTTTGCTGGTAGCAGCTGCTGCCCGGCTCGCGCTGCTCGCGCACTACGGCCCAGCCGGGGGCCACGGCATACAGGGCCACGGCCCGGTAGTAGCAGCCCGCCCCCACCGGGGCGGGCGCTACGGAAGTAGGCAGGCTACGCACGGCGCAGGCCGGAAACGACGGGCCGGCGGCGGCGGGCGCGGGCGGCAAAGCCGGGCCGGGGCAGCGGGGCCCCGGAGAAGGCGGCGGCCGCTTTGCGGAGGGCCCGGGCGGCATGAACGACGACCAGCGCGGCCGTGAGACTGGGGTGGGGCTGGACCGCGGCGAAGGTGCGCACGGCGGCAGCTACGGCCTCGAAGGGGCACGAGGCCTGCGCGAGGTGGCAGACGGTGCCGACGTGGTAGGAAACGGAGTACTGGGTGCGGGCGTAGCCATCGGGGGCCTGATAGTGGCTGACGGTGGCGAAGTGCGCGGCGGCGGGGCCGGACCAGGCGGCAGCGGCGAGCTGCGAGAGTTGCAAAGCAGTGAACATGGCTGTAGTTGTTAGCCGTGGGTGCCCCGCGCCGTAGGCCTCCGGATAGGGCGGGCAGCCGGGCCTTTCCCGACTTACTACCCTAATATACTAACTAAATGATTATAAATCTAACAAAGAGTAACAAATGATTGTGCAAAATACGGGCATATAGCAGGCTGAACGCGGCTTGATAAAGTGCAATTAACAACACGGGCACAACCGGGCGGGGCCGACAGAACAAGACCTTAATGCCTTTTAAGCCGGGGTTTGGGGGCGGCCAGCCCCCGATGGACACCCGGCGGAGCCGGCCTTATGAGGGGGTAGCGGCCGACCAGCGGGAGGTGGCGGAGCCCGAGGTTGATGACCGGGCGTCAGCCGGGGCATGGTGGCGGGGGTTTGGGGTACTCCCCAATGAGACTATCCGCGAAGCGGGCCTTATTATTTGGCCTGCGTGGCCTGAACGCAGACTTTGCTGGCAGGGGGCAGGCTTTTTGGGCCTGTGGCCTGCGGCCGCTAACAGGGGGTGCGGACGGGTGGCGCGGGGCCTTTTGGGGGCCCGGGCGGCCCGGTAGCGGTGCGGTGGGTGGGCGTTGGGGTGTTTCGGGGGGTGCTGGAGGGACTGAAGAGTCGGTGCGGTGGGGAGAGGGGCGGGCCGACGCGGCAATGAGCGGAATGACCAGAGCAGAGCAAGCGGAGGGCATGAGGAGCGCAGGCACGAAGCGACGAATGGCCATAGCGCCGCGTTGCGGCGGGAGAGCAGGGAATGAAAGCGGCGGCCGGGACCGGAGCGGCTGGCCGGGGTGGGGCCAGCGCGCTGCCTGGCGGGGGTGGGGTTTGTGGGTGGCAGGCCAGGCTGCGCGCCGGCGGTGCGGTGGGCGGGCGTCAGGGCTGGAGTGGGGGAGCTTCACCCAGTGGAAACCGAATCGGGGTAGCGGGTGCCGCAACAGGGATAGTAGCCAAGCCGACCGCAGGGGGGCTGCCCGCAGGGCCGGAGCGAAGCGGAGTGGCGGATAGCCCGGCCCGAAGGGGTTGCCCAAAATAATTCAATCAGTCTGCATTGTTGGGCCATTGGAATATGTTGCAAATTGTAACGTAAATTAGCATCGAGGCTAAACATTGTAACAAAGCACTACTGCCATGACCAGTACCAGCAACATCGGAACATCAGACCACCTTTTAGTCCCGGCTGCTTCGGGGGTAGTGGCCGGGCGGCAGCGGATGGTTCCGGTGCTGAGCGCGGCGCAGGAGCGTCGGCAGGCGGTCCGGCTGGGGCAGGCGGTGCCGTGCCTGGCCGCGGCCTACGCGCAGGCGCTGGCCCGGTGGCTGGGCGACCCGGTGCTGCGGCTGGCGGGGCGGCCCATCATTACGGAGTGCTACCGGAGTCCGGAGCGGCAAAACGAGCTGTACCGGCAGGGGCGCGGCAAGGCGGGGCCAGTGGTGACCTACAAGCGGGGCGGGGAGTCGAAGCACAACCTGGGCCCTCCTACCCCGGCGCTGGACGTGGCGTTTCAGCTGGCTGACGGGTCGGTGTCGTGGTCGGGGCTGCTGCTGAGCAAGTTTGCCCGGCTGATGAAGTACGCCGACGCCCGGGTGGTGTGGGGCGGCGACTGGCCCTCCTTTAAAGACCGGCCGCACTTTGAGGTACTGACGGGGTGGAAAGGAGGTGATGGACGTGGATAATCTGCTCGACAACTGGGGCGTGGTGACGTCGGTGGTGGGCGGGGCGGTGGCGGTGCTGCTGTATTTCGTGAAGAACTGGCGGGCGGTGGAGGAGCTGAAGGTGGCGTGCCAGAAGCAGGAACAGCAGGCGGCGGCGCTGGCGGTGAAGGTGGACGACTACCACATTTCGGCGGTGGCGCGGGAAGGTAAGCTGCGCGAGGAAATGAAGCTGCAGGCCGAGCAGGTGCGCAACGAGGGTCTGCAGCAGCGGGCCGAGCTGCGGCGGGAGATGAGCGACCTGGTGCTCAAGCTAACCGAGCGGCTGGCCCACATCGACAAGACCATGGCCCTGGTGGAGGAGCGCACCAAGGTGCTGACCGAGGCCAGCAAGGAGCAGGATTCGCGCAACCAGTGGGCGGACCGGATTCTGGCCCGGCTGGACAAGGAATGAGTTGTCGGGGGGTAGTTGGCAGTTGTCAGTGGCTGCTTTCCCGACGGATACTAACAACTGACAACTATTCACTAACAACTACTACCATGAACCAGAAACTGACAGTGCTTGACCGGGTGACGTTGCCGACGCCCCGGTTCTTTCGGAAGGTGCGCACGATTGGAGCCGCCTTGGCGGCCATCGGCGGCATCATTGCCACGGCCCCGGTGGCGTTGCCGGCGGCGCTCGTGACGCTGGGCGGCTACCTGGTGCTGGCCGGCTCGGTGGCCGCGGCGGTGTCGTCGGCGGCGGTGGACCCGAACGGGGACCTGCGGCGGGTGGCAGATGAGCCGGCGGCGGCTGACCGACAGCGGGTGGTGGAGCGCGGGGACGCGGCTTCACTTTGATGTTTCACTTACACTTTTAGGCAGATGGCAACCAACCCTCCTACCGGCGACAACGCCCGCAAAGGGGCCGTTCGTAAACGGTCGCAGACTTTCAATCCGGTTGCCAAGCAGTTCGTGAAGCGCGATGCGGAGACGGGGCGCTTTATGGATGTGAAGGAAGATGGCAAGCCCTTCAAGGGGGTGCGGCGCGAAAGGAAGCGCAAGCCGCCGGAGCCGGGCGCGTGAGCCCGGCGATGCGAAATGGCAACGGCCACCCGATTGGGTGGCCGTTGTTATTGCGGGTAATTAGAAGCATAGTGCTCCGTAGGTGAGGGCCCCACATGACTGGCTTAGCAAAAAATAGTAGAACATGCCGGGCACCGGTTGGGGCGTACTCACCCAATGAGTTACTCATTTACCTATCTAAGAGAACTTTGCGAAAACAGCCGGGCTATGCACTTTCATGCCGTTAGAGCCGAGACAAGTAGCGCCTGATACTTCAAAACAGGTATTTGTACTCAAGTAGTTTGAAACGTACATAGTTATGGCTTACTTTTGAGCCCCTTATTGCCCGGCTGCCCACCGGGCTTTTATTTTTTCGGGCCAACCCTATTCATCTCCCCTCTTTCGCGCTGCTCACGGCTACCCTTGCTCATTGCTGGCAGGGGGTGCCGTAGGCAACGGCCGGCCACCAGCTTGCCCAACGCCTGAACTCCTCTTTGTCACATAATATTGCTTGCATGAGAAAGCCTTACTATTATCTATCAATTGGCTGGCCTGTTGCCAACCGCCGCTGTTAGCGCTGGTAGCACTGCCGCTAACGGGCCATGCTCAAACGCTGGCCCCCACGTTTGCTCTGCAGCCCGGCTCACTCAGCACTGAGGGCAACACCCAATCCGTGGCCCTAGGCGATGTAAATAGCGATGTAGTAGCGGGCTCCTTCTCCGGCCCAGATGCCTCAGCGGCGGCCAGGCCGGAGGCGGAAGGATGCTTTTGACCAATAGTATTCGGTCTTGAGCCACCGTTCACCTCACTGATTCAAAACTTACCTTTTCAATCATTTACCTTCTTTCAAGGTCAGCACACGCTAGACCTTCCACCCTTAACATCTCAAATTTGTGTCAACTTTTACTTCTGGCGCCTTTCTACGAAAGCTAGGGCAAACTTTACGGTTGCTTTTGCTATCAATTACAATTGCATTACCAACTCACGGGCAGTTCCTGTCTGGTACGGGCAAAGGTTACTTTACTGGCGGATCCGAAGTTGTCGTTCCCAATGGACCAGTTAGTCTTGCAACGGCTGACGTCGACGGAGATGGCGATCTGGACTTTCTAACATCGAACTTTGATAACGGTAATCCATATGGTAACACTATCGCAGTATATCTCAATAATGGTAACGGAGTGTTTGCCTTTAGCTCTATTATTTCGTTGAGTGGCACTTCGTTGAGCATTACAACAGCGGACGTCGATGGAGATGGTGACATGGATGTACTGGCCACTATCTCCAACACCAACACAGTTGTAGTACGACTGAATGACGGTACTGGTGCTTTTAGCGGGGGAGCTGATGTGAGTGTAGGAAATAATCCACGCGGTATTACTACTGCAGATGTGGACGGAGATGGAGACTTGGACTTTCTTACCGCCAATCAAAACCAAGTCAACAGTTACGGTTCAGTCAGCATACGCCTGAATAATGGTCATGGTGTCTTTACTGGCGGCAGTGAGGTGCTGGCAGGTAATTATGCGCACACCATAACCACAGCTGACGTTGATGGCGACGGAGACCTGGATGTTCTTACAGGTAATCTGAATGGGCGTTCGGTCAGCATTCGTTTGAACAACGGTCAAGGAGTTTTTTCGGATGGCTCTGAAGTCAGCCTGGGAACGGCAGTCTATAACGTAACAACAGCTGACATTGACGGAGACGGCGATCAAGACTTGGTCACAATTAGCTCTCTTACCAATTACTACACTGGTGAAGTCAATGTTCGTTTCAACAATGGAAAAGGCATTTTTTCAGGAGGCTCTGACATTACAATGGGTAGCTCACCCCGCTGCGTACGGGCAATAGATGTAGATAGCGACGGAGATATGGACCTCCTTGCCAGTAACTATGATAGCAACTCAGTGAGCGTGCGTTTCAATGACGGCACTGGGTCATTTTCCGGGGGGGCAGAAGTGGCCGTAGGAGCAAATCCGCAAGGCCTAATACTAGCCGACGTCGATGGTGACGGAGACGTGGATTTTCTGGTGGCTAACTATGGCAATGGTAAAGGCACTACAGTTAGTGTACGCTTGAACCAGCCGTCAGTACTAGATATTACCTCTTTTACGCCTGCCGTCGGACCAGTAGGAACGCTGGTTACATTGGAGGGCAAAGGCTTTACGGGCGCAAACGCGGTTACCTTTAATGGCACAATAGCCAGTACCTTCAGCGTTATTTCCGACACCAGAATAACTGTTTTAGTACCAACTGGAGCAACCACTGGTCCTATTTCCGTGGCTACCCCCAGTGGTAAGGCTACTAGTACCAGTGCATTCACGGTAGCAACTGTGCCAACCGTTACCATCAGTAGCTCTGCTCAAGGTACCCCTACCTCTACTACTCCCATACCTATATCGGTTACTTTTAGTGAGCCCGTCACAGGCTTTACAATTGACGATGTGACTTTAAGCAGTGGAACTGCCTCTAACCTCTCCGGTACTGGTGCTACTTACGCCTTTGTAATTTCGCCAGCTAAGGATGGTGTTATTACCGTCAGTATTGCGCCAAGTGTTGCTAACAACACTTCGGGAATTGGAAATGCCGCCGCTACTCCATTTACCATTGACTACGATGCTACTATCTACTGGACAGGAGCTGTAAGCAGCGCTTGGGCTGATCCCAGGAACTGGCGAAGTGGAGCGATTCCGACAGCTAAGGATCGAGTATTTGTAGGGAGCAATCTTCCCTCACCTGTTATATCGGGTGCCCAATCTGCGGGATTACTTTCGCTCGGTGGATTGCTCGTTATTGCTGATGGAGGAGCGTTGAGTCTTCACCGAAGTGTTGATGGTCATGCGTTGATTAATCTTAGTGGCAAGATCACTACTCCGGATGGCAGTCTCGGTACAGGCGAGTTACGCTTTGTTGGACCTGACCACCAAATTATGACGGACGCCACTATGCCTCCTAATATTGTACCCAATCTGTATGTTGGTTCCGCAGGTCTATCTGTAATAACCTCACACCTGCAAGTCAAAGGTGTCCTCACTCTCGCTGGAGATTTAACGACTGATATCAAACCCTTCACTTTATCTTCAAACGCACAGGGTACGGCTATTGTAGTCAACGTTGGGGGTGAAGTTAAAAGTCCTGTTACGGTAGAACGTTACATTAATCCCAGCCTGAATAGTGGATTTGGTTATAGGCACTATGCAGCCCCTATTAGTAATGCCACGGTTAGCTCCCTCACGACAGCCGGTTTTACGCCAGCAGTTAACCCTGCTTATAACACGGCTTCTGATCCGGGCAGCGTGACGCCTTTCCCTACCGTATACGGCTATAATGAAGCTCGCATCGTGGGTACTTCAACCACGACACAGGCCTTCGAATTCGGCTATTTTTCGCCTACCTCATTGGGTGAACAGATTGCCCTCGGCCGCGGCTATACTGTAAACCTCAGCGCCAACGAAACAGTTGGCCTGACTGGAATGCTTAACAACGGCGTTATATCGGTAGGTGCGCTTTCGTACGGCGCTCAACCTAACTCAGGATGGCACCTATTAGGTAACCCCTATCCCGCCCCACTCGACTGGAACCAGGCCCGCACCGGCCTGCCTGCTGGCGTGATTGATGCCGTGTACGTCTACAAGTCTAGCAGCCAGTACGCCGGTACCTACCAGTTCTACCAGAACGGTTTCGGCACGCTGCCCGGCGGACTCATTCCGGCCATGCAGGGCTTCTTCCTGCGCGTGAGCCAGAACGTGCCCAGCTTCAGCTTCCAGAACAGCTGGCGGGTAACGGGCTACCAGAACCCGACCTTCAACCGCCCGACGGCCGACACCCGGCCCGCCGTGCAGCTGGATTTGGTGGATGCAAAGGGCACACGCGAGCCGGCCTTCCTCTACTTTGAAGCCGGCGCCACGCCCGGCCGCGACGACCACTACGATGCCGAGAAGCTGCCCAACACCACGGGCCTGAACCTGGCCTCGGTAGCCACGACCGGCGAGGCACTGGCTGTGAATGGCCTGCCCGCGCTGGGCAGTGAAGTGGTTGTCGTACCGCTGACCGTGGACGTGCCCCAGGCCGGGCGCTTCGCCCTGGCGGCCGCCAGCCTGGCCAACCTGCCGGCTTCCACCCTGGTGGAGCTGGTAGACAACCAGACCGGCACGCGCCACGACCTGCGCCAGCTGCCGGCCGCTGGTTATGCCTTCACGGCTGACAGCCGCCGTGTGGCCGGCCGCTTCGTGCTCAACCTGCGCCCCGGCACCGTTACGGCCACGGGCCCGGCTGCCTTGGCCGCCCAGGTGCGGGCCTATCCTAACCCGGCCCAGGGCCAGCTGACTATCAGCCGCCCGGCGGGCGGGCCGGCCTCGGCCGTGCTGCTCAACGCCATCGGCCAGCAGCTGCGCACGGTGGCGCTACCTACTACCGAAACTACGGTTAGCCTCCAGGGCCTGCCTACCGGTGTATACGCCCTGCGCGTGACGCTGGCCGGGGGTCAGACCGTGGTGCAGCGCGTAGTAGTACAGTAGTCGGCTCCTTCTTCGGCCCGGGCGCCCCAGCGGTGGCCGGGCCGGAGGCAGGTCTTCCTCTCATTTTCATCTGACATCCATTCCGACTATGCGCTTCTTTTTTCTTGTTTTGCCCCTGCTGCTGGTGAGCTCCGCGCTGCTGGCCCAGGGTCCGGGGCCAGGCGGGCCGGTTCCTAACCAGCCCACGGCCGTACCCATTGACGGTGGGGCAGGACTGCTGCTGGCCGCCGGGGCCGCCTACGGCCTCAAGCGCCTGCGCCAGCACCGGGCCCGGAAATAGCACCTTCCTTATCTTTACTCTCCGGGCCGATGCCAACGCATCGGCCCGGCGTGTTTACTCCTTTTCTGCACAACTGCATGCTTGCTTCTGCTATTATCCATTCGGCCCGGCAGTGGCTGGCGGACCGGCCCCAGGTGCGGTTTCTGCTACTGGCTGCTGGCTTTTACCTGCTCTGGGTGCTGGGCTACGAGCACGGGCTAGAGCGCGCCGGCCGCCTTGACGACGCCCTCTCGCGCAATCTGGCCGTTGTGGCGGCCGGCCTGTTGCGGGTGGTCGGCATAGCCGCCGGAACTGACCCGGCCGGGCCGACTACCGTGACCATGTTCGGGCAGGCGGCCGTGTACGTGGGCAACCCCTGCAACGGGTTGGTGCTCTACGCCCTGTTTGCCGGCTTCGTGCTGGCGTATCCGGGCAGCGGGCGGCGGCGGCTGTGGTTTATTCCGCTGGGCCTGGCGGCCATCTACGCTATTAACGTGTTGCGCATTGCCCTGCTGGCCATCAACCACACCTACTGGTACCACACGGTAGAGTTCAACCACCACTATACCTTCACCTTCGTGGCCTACGGGGCCATCCTGGTGCTGTGGCACCAGTGGGTGCGCCCCCACGCCCTGCCCGCCACCGTAGCCCATGGGTAGGATGAGGCAGGAAAGCCCACCACCGGCCCCCTTGGTCCCGAACAAGCTTAGCCCGGGGCGGCTCATGGTGGCCCTGGCATTGGGGCTGGTGCTGTTTGGGCTGGGGCAGTTTGATGAGCCCGTGTTTACCGTCCTCACCCGCGGCTGGCAGGCCGTGGTTGGCGGGCTGGGGCCGACGGCGCAACGGCTGGTGCAGCCTTCGGGCCTGAGTACCCACGGCGTAATAGTGGGCCTTACCTACCGCCTGCTGTATATGCTGGTGAGCATCGCATTGCTGCACGTACTGCTGCGGGGCCGCCATACCCGCGCTATTGTGCTGGGCTATGCGCTGGCTTTTGGCTTAAGCCTGGCGCTGCTGCTGCTTGGGCAGCGCGGCGGCGTGGAATGGGCCGCGGTACAGGGACACCGCCTGATGGACTTAATCAGCGCGCCGCTGGCCCTGCTGCTGCTCTACGGGTTAGTGCTGCTACGGCGGGCCCGGCCAGTGGGGGGACCGGGTTAAATGGGCTCGCATCTACCCGGATTGCCTGCGGGTAACGCCGCCCGCCAGGTTTGCCCAGCTGATGAAGGCGGCCGATGCGCAGGTGTACTGGGATGGCAACTGCCTGAAGCTCCGGGAGTAGCCGCACTTTTAAGGTGTAGTCATTGTGCTTAGCCGTTAGCTTTTAGCTGATAGCTTTTGTTCTGCCAAGCCAGGATGTAGGGCTAAAGTCCTGGTCGCTTAATTTCCGAATAAGCACTTACTTGCTGGCCCGGCACGGCAGCGGGGGCTGCCGCTATGCCCCGTTGCCGGCTGCCCTCCTGCCCGTTACCAAGCACCTATGGCCCGTACCCGCATCCTTTCTACCGGTACTGCCCAGGGGCCGAAAATAGTTCTGACACTACGCTGCGCCAAGGAGCAGGTTGAGACTCCGCACTGGGCGGGGCGGGTAACGAGGCAGGATGCCTCAGGCATCAGGCTGGAAGTGCGGTGCCGCCGGTGCGGCGCCACGGCCGAACACCTGCTATCCCAGCTGCCGGAGGGTCACCAGGTGTATCAGGTGCGCGTTACCGGGGAAGACGGGCCGCACCTGCCGGCAGAAATGCGGCCCCTCCCCTACCTGGAGGAGTCATTGTGCGTGTTGGCCACCTCCGCACAGGATGCGCACGAGCGGGCAGAGTTTGCCCATTCGCTGCCGCTGGCTGGCCACCTCACCAAGTATTATATCGATGGGGAGCTGCATCTGAATGAGCGGTTCTGAGCGTTGAGCCCGGATGGCCGGACCGACTGCTTACTTTCTGCTGCCGGTGCTTGTTGAAACCCGGTAAGTTCTGATGCAGCTGGTGGATGGATACGAGGCCCTGGACGGCGAAGCAACTCATTTCTGAAAGTTGTTAAAAATAACATCTTTTGGAAACGAAGTACCGCCCTGGCCCTAGCTACGGGTGTGGCGGCCAGTTAGCGGAACCGGCCGCGCTGCATCCGGCTGATGACGTGGGTAACGACGCCCCAGACCTGGAACCGGTCGCCGAGCAGGCTGGTGTCGATGGGGTTGTGGGCGGGGTTGTCGGGGACGAGCCAGTAGCCGCCGGCGCGCTTTTCGAGCCGCTTGACGGTGAACTCCTCGTCGATGGCCGCCACTACGATGTCGCCCGGCTCGGGGGTGAGGGAGCAGTCGACGGCCATCAGCGCGCCGTCGGGAATGTGCGAGGGGGCGCCGTCCATGCTGGTGCCCTGCACCCGGACCAGGTAGGTGCAGTCGGGGTGGGGTATGAGCAAGTGGTTGAGGTCGATTTTGGTGTTGGGGGAGTTGTCGGCCAGGCTGGGGTAGCCGGCCGGAACGGGGGTTTCGCACTGGGTGAGCCACAGGGGCTCCTGAATAACCTGGAGGATTTCAACGGTTGTCATAGCGCTATCAGTGAGAATGAACGGGTTGTTACAACGGCAATAATACTAATAATGTTAGGCATTTAAAGCCAATCTTGTTAGCTGCTAATATTTCTGGAAGCAGGAAGTGTGCTTTATCATGAATGGCAGGGCTTTTCACTGAATTGGCGGCCTTAAGTCGGGATACTTGCTATCCGGTGGTAGTATTGCAGCGTATTGCCGGGGCGCACCACTGGCCCGGTACTGTACCCTCATCTGTCTTCTGCTGACTTGACTACCCTGTCCCGCTATCTGGCCCGGCTTACGAAGCTACGGCTGTATGTACACCCGGAAACGAAGCTGGCGGCTCCCTACAAGCCGGCCCTGCTGCTGGCGGTGCTCGAAGGCTTGGAGGAGGGCACGATTCGGGACAACTGCATTGCCATCACGCCGGAGTTGATTACGGGCTTCAAGGCCTACTGCCAGTTGCTGAGTCCGGGGCCGGAATACGGGGCCAGTCCATTCCAGCTACCGTTTTTCCACTTGCGGAGTGAGAAGTTCTGGCACCTGCACGCCCGGCCGGGTCAGGAACTGGTGCTGACTTCTTCCAAGTCGGTGCGAAGCTTCGGACACCTGCGCGACGTCATTGCGCACGCCTCGCTCGACCCGGCGCTGTGGGAGCTGCTGTTGCAGCCGGTGGCCCGCGAGGAAGTCCGGCAGGCGCTGCTGGGGCGCTACTTCCCGCTGACGCGCCACTACTTCCGGCCGCGGGCGGGCCTGGAGCGGCTCGATGAGTTGGGCCGGCAAATGCTGGAGGAGCCGGCGGCGGTATACAACCGGGCGGTGGATGTGGCTGACGAAACGGTACTGGCCGAGCGGAGCGGCGTGTTCGTGCGCGAGGTGCTGCGGGCCTACCAGTCGACCTGCGCCGTATCTGGGCTGCAGTTGGTGAGCACCACCGGAACTGCGCCCCTGCTGGACGCCTGCCACATCGTACCGTGGTCGGTGAGCCGGGATGATACCATCGGGAATGGGCTGGCGCTGTGCCCCAACCTGCACCGGGCCTTTGACCGGCACCTGTTCTGGATTGATGCCGATTACCGCGTACGGATGGCCGAGGGGTTCGGGGAGCTAGGCGGGCACGACTATGGGGTGCAGCGCTTCAATGGGCAGCCGCTGCGGCTGCCGAAGGTGCGGGCGTGGTGGCCGCGGGTGGAGAATCTGGCGGCACAGCGTAGCGGATAGCAGCGCATGGTAGCGGATAGCAGCGGATAGCAGCCGGACAAGATTACTTTTTGGTCAGCTCATTCGCCAGCAGCTCCGCCTGCTTCAGCACCGTTTCCGTCGCCAATAGTTCCATATCGGGTGGGTAGCCAAAATGACGCAGGGTGCGCTTCACTATCACCTTCAGCTTGGCTTTCACGCTTTCCTTGATGGTCCAGTCGATGGAGGCATTGCTGCGAACCCGCTCAGTGAGCACTACGGCCAGTTCGCGCAGCTTGTCTTTCTGCATCAGCTCCTGGGCGCTGGCGTTGTTGGCCACGGCCGAGTAGAAGGCATATTCGTAGTCGGTAAGGCCCATCGCGGCGGCTTCGCTGTCCATGCCGGCCACTTCTTCTTTGCCCAGCTTGATGAGGTAGTCGATGACCTCGGCAGCGGTGATAATCTTGGCGTGGTAGCGCTTGATGGCGCTTTCCAGCATTTCCATCAGCGACTTACTTTTCACTAGGTTGAACTTGGCCCGGGCCTTTATCTCGTCGCGCAGCAGCTTTTGCAACACTTCCAGCGCCACGTTCTTGTGTTGCATGCCCTTCAGCTCCAGCAGGAATTCCTCGGAGAGAATCGAAATGTCGGGCTTCTTGATGCCGGCCGCGTCGAACACGTCTATCACCTGCTCCGATACCAGCGCCTTGTCAATCACCTGCCGGATAGTGGTTTCGATGTCCTCGTCGCTGCGGCCTGTGCCGCTGCCGCCGGTGAACTTAGCCAGGCGCGCTTTCACGGCCTGGAAAAAACCAATTTCTTCCTTCACGGCCATAGCCAGCTCGTGCGGAATGGCAATGGCAAAGGCCTGCGACAGCGCCATTACTTCGTTGATGTAGCGCTTCTTGCCGTCGGGCAGGCCCAGAATGTGGTCCTCGGCGGCCAGTATCATCGAGAGCTTCTGGGCGGTGCCGGCGTCGTAGTAGGTATCGTAGGCGAAGCCGTGGTACATATCCTGCACCACTTCCAGCTTCTCGGCCATCAGGGCCACGGCCTGCAGCTGGGTTTCGGCCGGGTCGCCTTTGCCGCCGGCGTCGGAGTAGAAGGCCAGGGCCTTTTTCAGGTCGGAAGCAATGCCCAGGTAATCGACCACCAGCCCGCCGGGCTTGTCCTTGTACACGCGGTTGACGCGGGCAATGGCCTGCATCAGGTTGTGGCCCTGCATGGGCTTGTCGATGTAGAGCGTGTGCATGCTCGGGGCGTCGAAGCCGGTGAGCCACATGTCGCGCACGATTACCAGCTGCAGCGGGTCGGCGGCGTCTTTCATGCGCTCGGCCAGGGCCCGGCGCTGCGCTTTGTGGGTGTGGTGCCTGGCAATTTCGGGGCCGTCCGACGAGGCTGAGGTCATCACCACTTTCAGGCGGCCGGTCGTCAGGTCGTCGGTGTGCCAGTCGGGCCGCAGGGCTACGATGGCGGCGTACAGTTCGGCCGCGATGCGCCGCGACATGGCCACTATCATGCCCTTGCCCTCAAACACTTCCTGGCGCTGCTCGAAGTGGGCCACGATGTCGGCCGCGATTTTGCGGATGCGCTGCTCGCTGCCAATCAGGGCTTCCAGCTGGGTCCACTTGGCTTTGGCCTTTTGGGGGTCGCTCAGGCCTTCCTGGTCCAGGGTTTTGTCGAGGTCGGCTACCAGCTTTTTGCCTTCCTCGCTCAGGCTGACTTTGGCCAGGCGGCTTTCGTAGTAGATGCGCACCGTGGCGCCGTCTTCCACGGCCTGGGCGATGTCGTAGATGTCGATGTAGTTGCCGAACACGGCCGGGGTGTTCACGTCGGTTTTCTCTACCGGCGTGCCCGTGAAGCCCAGGTAGGTAGCGTTGGGCAGGGCATCGCGCAGGTACTTGGCGAAGCCGTACACCACTTTCTTGCCCACCACGTCGCCGGCCTCGTTTTTCACGTCCACGGTCCTGGCCTTGAAGCCGTACTGCGTGCGGTGGGCCTCGTCGGCAATGACGACGATGTTGCGCCGCGCCGACAGTTCCTCGTACACGTTGCCTTCCTCGGGCTGAAACTTCTGGATGGTGGTGAACACCACCCCGCCCGAGCCCACGCGCAGCAGGGTTTTCAGCTCCTGCCGGTCTTCCACCTGCCGGGGCTCCTGCCGCAGCAGCTGCGTGGAGCCGGCGAAGGTGTCGAACAGCTGGTCGTCGAGGTCGTTGCGGTCGGTAATCACCAGCACCGTGGGGTTGTCGAGGGCCAGCACGATTTTGCCGGTGTAAAACACCATGCTCAGGCTTTTGCCGCTGCCCTGGGTGTGCCACACCACGCCGGCCTTCTGGTCGCCGAAGGGCTGGGCTTTCACGGTGGGCAGGCCGTAGTGGGCGGGGTCTTCCCGGACGGTGCCCTCCGCGTGCGCCTCACCCCCCGGCCCCCTCTCCGGAAGAGAGGGGGAGCCTGACGATTTCCGTTTGTAGTCGGCTGGCCCCCTCTCCGGAAGAGAGGGGGAGCCTGACGATTTCCGTTTGTAGTCGGCTGGCTCCCTCTCCGGAAGAGAGGGGGAGCCTGACGATTTCCGTTTGTAGTCGGCTGGCTCCCTCTCTCTTCCGGAGGGGGGGCCGGGGGGTGAGGCAGCCCGCAGCGTGGACGCCACCGCCGCATTCACCGCGTAATACTGGTGGTAGGCCGCCAGCTTCTTCACCGTCGAAATGGCAATGACGCCCGTTTTGGGGTCTTCCTTTTTCGACTTCTCAAACACCACGAAGTGCCGCAGCAAATCCAGCAGCGTGGCCGGACCCAGCATGCCCCGAATCAGGGTTTCGAGCTGGCCCACCAGCGGCGAGGCTTCGGCTACCCCGTCGGCCGACTTCCAGGCCATGAAGCGGCTCAGGCCCGCCGACAGCGAGCCGGCCCGGGCCTCCAGGCCGTCGGAGATGACCAGCAGGCCGTTGTAGGTAAACAGGCCCGGAATGAGGGCTTTATAGGTATCGAGCTGCTTGTAGGCCGACTTCAGCGTGGCATTCTCGTCGGTGGCGTTTTTCAGCTCCAGCACCACCAGCGGCAGGCCGTTCACGAACAGCACCAGGTCGGGGCGCTTGTTGTGGCCGTTTTCCACTATCGTGAGCTGGTTAACGGCCAGGAACTCGTTGCGGGCGGGCTGCTGGAAATCGGCCAGCCACACCAGGTCGCCGCGGGTCTGGCCGTCCTTCTGGTACTGCACCGGCACGCCCTCGGTAAGCAGGCGGTGGAAGGTTTCGTTGCCTGCCAGCAGCTCGGGCGAGGCAATGCGCTGCACCTGCCGCAGGGCGTCTTCGCGGGCCTCGGCCGGCACGGTGGGATTGAGCCGGGCGATGGCACCGCGCAGCCGCTCCAGCAGCAGCACGTCGGCGAAGCTGGCCCGCTCGGGGCTGGCCCCGTCCGGCGCGAGGTCGGGCCCGTGGCAGTAGCCGTAGCCCAGCCCCTGCAGCAGCTCAATGGCGTATTCTTCGATTGCGTTTTCCGTGAGCTTGGCCATAGCGGTACTGATGCGGCAGAAAGGAGGAAAGCGGAAATGCGGAGGGCGCGGGGCGGTTTCCCGGGCGGCTAGTAGGCCACCCGCACTTCGCCGCTCATCAGCTTGGGGAGCAGCGTGTCGCGGAGGTTGGTGAGGGTTTGAATTTGCTTGGTGTTTTGGTATATCTTCACAAAGTGAGGATATGCCGTTTCCTCAAATGCCTCTATCAACTCTTTGGGAGGAATAGCCGCAACATGGGCATGCACATGGTTACGATTAAGCGTTGGCACTGCCGAGCCTGCATTGAAGCTTTCCAAATCCACAAACTTCAATGTGAAGTAGCAAAACAGGGGTGTCCCAAGCTTATACTCTTTAATAAATAATGATGTATTCAGTGGCCAGAAATCCTCCATAACAAAGAAGACTTTTCCGATTACACCGCTTCGACCTGTGGTAACTCCGGGACCTTTTATTTTATACTCATTGTGCCCTGCACTGTATCCGCTGGATGTAATAATTGGAAACTCGCCCGGCACTCGGTTTTGAGTTGGTAAATCAAATCCTCTTTGCAATGTGAATAGGTCACCCAACACACCTTCATTCCACTCTTCTTTTGATTCCTCCACAAACCACTGCCGAAATAGCGTTTCCGCTAAGGCTTCCAAGGTGGCGTTTTGCCGGTGAAACAGGTTTATTTTGTCATTTAAGCTTCTGAGGACGCCTGCAATGGCATGTTGTTCTGCAATAGTCGGCAAGTCTATGGTCAGACCCTTCAAACCAACAATGGTCAGAGCTGCTTGCGTTGAGCCAATTGCTATTTCATCAAGTTTTTGTTTCCCTATATCTGATGTTATCCACGCTAGTAAATAATCAGCATTAATAATTTTTGTATTGATTTTTCTAAACCAAGTTAAATTCCCATCCTTGAAATAGAATCGGTCCTTTTGCTCGACGAGATAAGGAATGCCAAGTGTGCCTACAGAAGTCAGCAAAATATCACCGGTTTCAGGAACGCCAAACTTATTTTTTATTTCGAGAAATCTTTCCTCGCCAATAAATAGCTCAGAGCCGCCGGCTCTTCTATTGTAGCGGTCAATTATTTCTTTCGACCTGAAAAAAGGAACGCCACTGGGAACGTAATCTGAGTAGAATATTCGCTTTGAAGAAGTTATTTCTGCTAAATCACCCAGTTTGTATTCAGTCCAATCTGTAGCTGCTTCTAAAGCAATGACTTCTTCTCCCCACATTAATTCCGTCTGCCCGCTCATATGTCTCATTTCTTGAAGTAGCTGTTTTTACACGTTGTCGAAGGCCTTGAGGTAGGGCTCGAACACGAAAATGCGGTTGCGGCTTTGGCCGGTGATTTCCTGCAGGTAGCCGGCCGTTTGCAGCTGGGCCATCACCTCGTTGGTTACGCGGTAGCTGAGGCCGGTAGCGGTGGCGGCGGCTTCCACCGTCAGGGCGGGCGTCTGGAACAGCACGGGCAGCAGCCGCAGCGCCGAGGGGGCCCGGCGCCCAAACGTGTCGTGGATTTGTTGTTCCATTTCCAGCTTTAAGTCCAGCATTTTCGAGAGAGCCGTTACCGCCTGGGCGGCCGTTTGCTCGATGCCCACCAGGAAGTATTTGAGCCACTGCACCAGGTCGCTTTTTTGGCGTACCACCATCAGGTTGTCGTAGTACAGGTTTTTGTTTTGCTCGAAGTAAGCCGACAGGTAGAGCAGCGGCTTATCCAGAATGCCTTCGCTCACGAGGTAGAGCGTGATGAGCAGCCGCCCGATGCGGCCGTTGCCATCCAGAAACGGGTGAATGGTTTCGAACTGGTAGTGCGCCATACCAATGCGGATGAGGGCCGGCACGTTGATGTCGTCGTTGTGCAGGAAATTTTCGAGGTCGCCCATCAGCTCGGGCACCAGCTTATCGTGGGGCGGAATGAAAGCCGCGTCGGCGAGGCTGCGGCCGCCAATCCAGTTCTGGCTGCGCCGGAACTCACCCGGCTGTTTATGTTCGCCGCGCCCGTTGCTGAGCAGCGTAAGGTGCGTGGCCCGCAGCAGGCGCGACGAGATGGGCAGCGTTTTGAGCTCGGTAATGGCCTCGTTCATGGCCCGGATGTAGTTATTGACTTCCTGCCAGTCGTCGCGGCGCTCGGGCTGGATTTCGGCTTTCGGCAGCAGCGCTTCGCCCAGGTTGGTCTGGGTGCCCTCAATCCGGCTCGATACCACGGCTTCCTTCGTCACGTGCAGCTGAATGAAGAGCCCGATGCTCGGCACCAGCCGCGCGTAGGAATTTAGTTCGCCCAGCTTCACGGCGGCCTTCTCCAGCAGCGCATTCAGCGAGGCCGTTTCCCAGGTCCACTCCGCATCAATAGGGGTCGGCACAAAGTATTTGTACGCGACGCCTTTCTCGTAATGGCCCGCCTTAAAGCTTTCCAGTTTCATGGGTTCACTTCTTTTACTGAAAGGTAAACAAGGTTTGGCTTATTTACTTTTTGCAATTGAAAAGTAAATAAGCCAAACCTTGTTTACCTTTCGGCTATATCTTAATCCGGGCCATATTCTCCGCAATCCGCTCGTTCAGCGCGCTTTCCTCGCGTAGCTGCGCCTCCAGCTCCGCCCGTAGCGTGGTGAAGCGCTCGGTGAAGTCAAACTCGTCCTCGTCGTCGGGCAGGCCCACGTAGCGGCCGGGGGTCAGCACGTAGTCCAGCTCCTGCACCCGCGCCAGGGGGGCGGCCATGCAGAAGCCGGGCACGTCCTCGTAGCTGCCGCCCTCGGTGCGCCAGGCGTGGTAGGTGTCGGCAATGCGCCGGATGTCGTCGTCGCTCAGCTCGCGGGTGCGGCGGTTCACCAGGAAGCCCAGGTTGCGGGCGTCGATGAACAGGATTTCGCCGCGCCGGTCGCGGAATTTGCCCCCGCCCTGGCGGTTGCGGTTCATAAACCACAGGCCGGCCGGAATCTGGGTGTTCAGAAACAGCTTGGCCGGCAGGTTCACGATGCAGTCGATGAGCCCGGCCTCCACCAGCGCCCGGCGAATGTCGCCCTCGCCCGAGCTTTTGGAGGTGAGCGCGCCCTTGGCCAGCACCACGCCCGCCTGCCCCGTGGGCGCCAGGTGGTGGATGAAGTGCTGCATCCAGCCGAAGTTGGCGTTGCCGGTGGGCGGCACGCCGTACTTCCAGCGGCCGTCGGTGCGCAGCAGCTCGCCGCCCCAGTCGCTCACGTTAAAGGGCGGGTTGGCGATGATGTAGTCGGCCTTCAGGTCGCGGTGCGCGTCGTTGAGAAACGAGCCCTCGCTGTTCCACTTCACCTGCGAGCTGTCGATGCCCCGGATGGCCAGGTTCATCTTGGCCAGCCGCCAGGTGGTCTGGTTGCTTTCCTGCCCGTAGATGGAAATGTCGTTGACGCGCCCCTGGTGCTCGGTCACGAACTTTTCGGAGTGCACAAACATGCCGCCCGAGCCGCAGCAGGGGTCGTACACGCGGCCCTGGTAGGGCTCCAGCATGGCCACCAGCAGCTCCACCACGCTGCGCGGGGTGTAGAACTGCCCGCCCTTCTTGCCCTCGGCCAGCGCAAACTCGCCCAGGAAGTACTCGAACACGCGGCCCAGCACGTCGGCGCTGCGGGCCTTCACGCTGCCCAGCGCGATGTTGCCCACCAGGTCAATCAGCTCGCCCAGGCTGGTGGGGTCCAGGTTCTGGCGGGCAAATACCTTGGGCAGCACGCCCTTCAGCGGCGGGTTGTCCTTTTCCAGCCAGTCCATGGCGTTGTCCACGGCCCCGCCAATGCCCACGATGACGTCCTTGCCCTCGGGGTCCTTCACCGGTATCTGGCTGCTCTTGCCGTGGTTCTGCAAGAACTGCCAACGGGCGTACTCCGGCACGAAAAACACGTTTTCGGCCTTGTACTCGTCCTTGTCTTCGGGGTCGGCCCCGGCGTATTCGCCCTCGCCGGCCAGCAGCCTGGCGTAGTGCTCCTCGAAGGAGTCGGAAATGTATTTGAGGAAGATGAGGCCCAGCACGATGTGCTTGTACTCGGCGGCATCAATGTTTTTGCGGAGCTTGTCGGCGGTTTTCCAGAGCTGCTTTTCGAGCGGCTCTTCGGCAACTACTTTCTTCTGTTTGGCCACGGGAATGAGGTGCTACTAAGGAACTGGCGATTGAGCATACGCCCCACCTACGGGGCGGACTCAACCGCTAAACGGAACTCAACGCAGGTATCCAGGCGCGTCATCTACGGAGTAAAGGAGTGCCTGGTGAGCTGGAATGCAAGTTAGCTGATTCTCTCAGGTGCCCGGTAACAAGTTCGCGAATGAAGGCAGGCTCTCTGTCGGAAACCGGTGGCCGGTGTCGCAACAGGTGTCGTAACGCACACCATCATTCTCCCTTCAATTTACTATCCATCAGCATTATATATATCGTAACAGGTGTCGTAATTTACTGGTAATTTTACCGGATGAATGCACCTGCACTGCTCTATCGTGATGCTGCCGCCATGGCGCCGCTGAAGCCCAGCCCGGTGCCACCCGCGCTGGCGGAGCTGGCGTTGCAGGTGGTGAAGGCGGCGGCGCGGCTGGAAGGGCGTTTGCACCCGCTGACGGCCAGAGCCATTGCCGACTTTCTGCGGCCGGCCAACAGCTACTACTCCAACCTGATTGAGGGCCACGACACGCACCCGCTCGATATTGCCCGCGCCCTGCAGGAAGAGTACTCCGCCGACAGCCGGAACCGGTCGTTGCAGCTGGAAGCCCGGGCGCACATTGCAGTGCACGCCCGGCTGCCGGAGCTGCTGGCGGAAGCCGACGGCAACCCCTATACCGAGCGGTTCTGGCGGGCCCTGCACCGGGCGTTCTATGCCCACCTGCCCGACGAATTCCGCTGGACCACTACGGTAGAGGGCCAGCGGCTGGAAGTGCGGCCCGGGGAGCTACGGGCTACCGAAGTGCGCGTAGGCCGGCACGTAGCCCCGGCGGCGGACGCGCTGCCCACGTTTATTCACCGGCTGGAGGACGGCTACCAGCCTACGTACGAGCCCAACCACCTGGCGCGCGTGGTGCAGATTGGCGCGGCCCACCACCGCCTGGCCTGGCTGCATCCGTTTCTGGATGGCAACGGGCGGGTGATGCGCCTGTTCAGCGACGCCGCCTTTCGGGCCGAAGGACTGGATGCGGGCGGGCTGTGGTCGATGTCGCGGGGGCTGGCCCGCAGCGAGACGGCGTATAAACGGGCGCTGGCGGCGGCTGATGCGCAGCGGGAGAATGCTCATGACGGGCGCGGCAACTTATCGGAGCGGCAGCTGGTGGCGTTCTGCACCTTCTTCCTGAAAGTGGCCCTGGACCAGATACACTACATGACCGGTGTGCTGGGCATTGATGACATGCTGAGCCGGCTGCGGGGTCTGGTGCAGCTGCTGGTGCTCAGGCGCAAGTGGCGACCGGAAACGTACTACGTGCTGGAGGCCGTGTTTCTGAAGGGCAGCATTCCGCGGCGGGAGGTGGAACGGCTGACGGGCCTGTCGGAGAGGACCGCCAAGGCGCTGGCCACACAGCTGCTGCAGGCAGGCCTGCTGGCAACTGACAAAAACGACCACCTGGCTCCCTACCGGGCGGCGTACCCGATTGGGTTTGCGCCGGCGCTGTTTCCGGGGCTGTACCCGGCGGGTAAGGAAGTGGATATGCTGAACGTGGGGTAATTTCAGTTGGTCTGCCCTTCAGAACACGGGTTCGTCCGGTGGGAACAGGGATTCATCATAAAAGAAGGATGGCTCCTCATACCGGGCGCAGCGCTCCGGGGATAAAAACTCACGTAGTGTAGGGTCAATCAGCTGGCGAACACCCAGCACGGGTAATAGGTGACGGGTGCGGGGCAGCACACAGCCCAGACGGCCACAGCGGCCGATAACGAAAGGCCACTCGGGTAGTTGGTTGAGGTCTGAGGGCATCAGGATTCGGGACGTAAAGACGGTTTTCAATGGCAGAGGATGGGGCAGTTTCCTACTGGCTTGCCTGGTAAGAAGCTAAATTAATGAACACGCCCCGCCGCATCGAGCAGCCGGCCACCACCTCATCCGTGGCGCCGTTGCGGTGCTTGGCGATGTCGAACAAAATTGTGTCGATAGTAGCGGTACAGTCCTCGTACTCGGCGATTTTGTAGTACTCGCCGCGCCAGAGGAAGATGATGCAGTCGGCGTCCTGCTCCAGGCTGCCGGACTCGCGCAGGTCCGAGAGTAGCGGGCGCTTCTCCCCACCCCTTTTCTCCACGTCGCGGCTGAGTTGGCTGAGGGCCAAGACGGGGGCATTAAGTTCCTTGGCCAGTTCTTTCAGGCTGCGGCTGATGCTACCTACTTCCTGCTCGCGGTTGCCCTTCGTGTCGCCGCGCATGAGCTGCATGTAGTCGACCAAGACTAAGCTCAATGGGTGCCGGGCGTGGAGGCGGGCGCACTTGGCGCGCAGCTGCTGGATGCTCAGGCCGGGTGTGTCGTCGAGGTGCAATAGGTGGCCGTGGGTGCGCAGGCGGTGGGCCTGCTCGCGGATGTGGGCTACCTGCTCCAGGCCGCCGGGGAGGTTGCCGCGGCGCAGGTCGGAGTTGGAGTAGCCGGGCACCTCGCTGGCAATCATGCGCTGCATAAGTTGCAGGGTGGGCATTTCGAGGCTGAAGATGGCGGTGTGGTGGCCATGGTCGAGGGCGGCGGTGCGGGCGAAGTGGAGCAGGGCGGCGGTTTTGCCCATGGCGGGCCGGGCGGCCAGGATGATGAGGTCGGCGGGCTGCCAGCCACCGGTGAGGCCGTCGAGCTGGGTGAGGCCGGTGGGAATACCGGTCAGGCCGTGCTGGCCCACGGATTTTGCGAGGCGCTCGAAAGTGGCGTCAAATGCGGCGGCGGCGGTCTGGCCGGGCTTGGTTTCGAGGGTGCGGTGGAGGCTGGTGAGGTGGGTCTGGGCGGCGGCCAGCAGCTCCAGCGGGTCGCGGGAGGCATCGTAGCCGTAGCTGGCCAACTCGGTGCCGGCGCGGATGATGACGCGGCGGGCGTGCTGCTGCTGCAGGATGCGGCAGTGGGTATCGAAGTGGGCGGCCGAGTTGATTTTCTGGGTGAGTTGGGCAATGATGTGCGGGCCGCCGGTGCGGGCCAGCGTGCCGCGGTAGCGCAGTTGGGCCACGACGGTGAGCAGGTCGGCGTGGTCGCCCTGCTGCACCAAGTCGCGGATGGCCAGGTATACCTGCTGGTGAGCCGCGGAGTAGAACACCTCCTCAGTGGGCAATAGCGCCAGCAGGGTGCGCTGGGCATCGGCTTCGAGCAAGGCCGCGCCCAGTACGGCGGCTTCGAGCTCCAGGGCCTGGGGCGGCGTTCTATAGCTGTTAGCTGATAGCGTTGGTGGGCATGGCAGGGGATGAGAGAAAAGAGCTAACAGCTAATGGCTGACAGCTAACAGCTTAAAAAAACTAGCTCCAGCGGGCGGGGTCGATGGATTTGGGGGCGGTGCGGGCGCGGGTTGGGGCGGGTGGGCCGGTGCCGGTGCGGGCAGCGGCCGCAGCCTGGAACTCGGGGCGGCGGCGCATCCAGTTGCGGAAGGAGGCGCGCCAGTCGACCATCAGGGTTTTGCCGCTGACGCGCCAGCCGTTGCTGGCGTAGTGGTCGTGGAAGGCGGCGGCCTCCGTTTGGGCGTCGGCGCTGCCGGGGAACTGCCCGGCGGCGTAGTCCTGCACCTCAGCGGGCGTGGGCGGCGCGCCCCCTTTCGGGCGCTTGCTGGCTGGCTTTTCATCTTTCTTCTCAGCCCTGGGGGCGAGCAGGGCGGCGTCAGCCGCCTCTCCCTCTTTTATTGAAGATGTAAGTGAAGATGAAAATGAAGGGGTTGGAATTTGCTTAACCCGGGTGGTTGTCTTTTGCCTGGGACCTTGGTTAAGCAAATGGGGGTTACCGCCCTTTTTACCCGCTTCCGTGCGTATCCGGCGCAGCCGCTCATCCTTGACCATGCGGCGGCAGAAGAGCGCGCCGTCGGACTCGCGCCGACTGGCCACGCCGTAGTCGAGCAGGGTGGTTAGAATTTGGTTGGCCGTTTGGTTATCCAAACCGAGGCGGCGGGCAATGACGGCATCGGGCATGGGCTGGCCGTTGACGAGCAGCACGCCACGCTCGTCGCTGTCGTGCATCATCAACAGCAACTCGAACCAGGCCCCACGCTGGGCAAGGTCGAGGGCTTGGACGCCCTGGTCCTTGTGCCAGTCGCCGGGGTAGAACTGGATGGCCGGGAGCTTCATTTGTAGGGAGCTGTTAGCTGACAGCTACTAGCTGTTAGCCTATGTTCAGGAGGAATACCTGCTCTATTTGCGAGCGGTAGAGGCGGAAAAGCTATCGGCTAACAGCTGTCAGCTAAAGGCTAAAGCCAGTTGGCGGTAGTCGGTGCATTTGCCGCGTAGGGCGGCTTCCACCTCCGTGAGGGCCGTGGCCAGGATAGTTTCGAGCAGGCCGGTGTAGGAATAGGTGGCTTGCTCGTCGTCGAAGGGCTGGTAGGGCGTGGTCAGGTTGAGCACCCGGCCGCCGGTAAGCTCGCGCTGGCCGATGAGCGTGACGCCGCCCTGCCCGCGGCCCAGGGAGAAGCCGGTGACGGTGAAGGCTTCGAACAGGGCGGGCAACTCCTCGGAATCGTCGGGCCAGAAGTCGGGCGTCTCGGTCAGCTGCTCGGTGAGCAGGCACAGGTGCGGTACCAGGCGGCTGAGGGCGTGGGTCAGGTCGGCGTGGACCTGCTCGGCACAGGTAAGGGCGAAGGTGCGGGGTGGGGCCTCCGGGGTGCGCTGCTCGGTGAATTCGCAGGTCAGGTGCTGGTCTTTGACTTTGACCTTCTGGATAGTGATGATGGACGTAGCGGCCTCCGGACTATCCGGCCCGACAGTTGGCAGTAGCTGGGACATGGGGGAATGGGGGATTGAGCCGCCTTTACCGGCGGCGGGTGAGTCTACCGTTGCCGGGCAGCGAATCAGGATGGCCGGCCGGCCCGGCGGCCCCTGACGCGGGGCGCGGGGGCAGTTACCGGCCCGGCGTCGGTGCGGTTGCGCTGCTGCCAGTCGTTGATTTGGGAGAGCAGCACCCGGTCGCCGCGGCTGGATTCGCCGGTGACGTAGTGCAGGCGGCGCGGGTGGTAGGCGGGCAGGCGCATGTAGTCACGCAGGGTTTCGGGGTGCAGGCCGAGCAGCTCGGCCGTGCGGGGCACCGAGTAGGCCGGGTCGGGGGCGGGCGTGGCTTCGAGCTGGCGGCGGGCCTCGGCGGCGCAGGCCTTCTCCAGCGACTCGCGCACCCATTCGTGATTGTCGGGCATCCGCACGGTGATGTGCAGGCCGTCGGCGGTGGTAGTGGTTAGCTCAGTCATGGCTGGGGCGCTGCTTACGGGGCCGGCCCCGACGTTTGACAGGAACGGGGACGGGAGCTGAGGTAGCTGCCGGGGTGGGTGCCGGGGTCTCGGGCCAGAACCAACTGCCCGACTGGGGGCGGGGCGCACCGCCGGACAGCTGGCGGTAGCGCAGCATGCGCTGGACCGGCGGCAGCACGGCGGCCATGGTATTGGCGTCGAACTCGTACTGCCATATTTCCAGCCATAAGGCCTCGCGGTGGGTCAGGTAGCCGCTTTCGAGGGCTTCGGCCAACTCGTTACGGTGGGCAGGCGTGGGCCGGGCATGGTCGCCGATGAATCGGGTTTCAGGACAGGCGCGCACGGCGGTTTCCAGAGCGGCGGTGGCCTCGCGGGGCTCCTCGGTCAGGTAAGGCGCGGGCGGCAGCGGCCGGCGGGGATAGGGCTGGTTGGCAGGGAAGAAGAGCATGGTGGCGGGGTTATTTTTTGAGTTGATTGAGGTCTTCCCGGACCTGCTGGCTGCCGGTCTCTTTGATGAGGCGCACGGCCTCGGCCACGGCGGGGTGGGCGGGCCGGGCCTTCAGCAGGGCTTTGGAAACGGCCGCGTGGGACATGTTGAGGGAGCGGGCGATGCCGGCAATTGCGCCGTGCGGCAGCAACGTTCGCAGGTCGGCCGGCGTAGTGGTGGTTTCAAATGGTTGCATTTTAGTTTAGTTATGTTACCTTTGAGAAAGATGAATCGCTCTAATGTAGGTAAAAGTTACCAAATGTTATAAAATGACTACGGTGGAACGCAAAATAATTAGCTCCGTGACCCCGTTGCCGGAACTGAGCATGGCGGAGCGGCTGAAAGTGGTGCGGCAGGCCCGCGGCCTGACCCAGCAGCAGATGGCGGACCTGCTGAACGTTTCGCGGCCCACCATCGCGCAGCTGGAGGGCGGGCGGCACCAGCCCAGCACGGAAGTGCTGGAGGCTATCGTCTCGGACCTGGAGATTAGCCGCAACTGGCTGTGGTTCGGCGGCGGGCCCATGGAGAGCACCAACACCAAGGGCGGTGAGGTAGTGGTGTTCGGTAAGTTTGCGGATGAGGAGTACATCGATTGTCCCTTCGTCACGGTACCGGTGCGGGCCGGCTTCGTGGAGCTGGTTGCCACCGAGGGCGACTACGGGCAGTACGAAACGATGCGGATTTACAACCCCAGCCCCGAGCTGCGCAAGCCGGGTACGCTGGTATTCGAGATTAACGGCGACTCGATGGAGCCGCAGCTACGCGCCGGCATGCTGGTGGCCGTGACGCCGGTTCCGCTGGCGGATATCAAGTACACGGTGAGCGGGGTGTACGTGGCCACGTTCGGCAACCAGCTCACGATAAAGCGCATCAAGGATAATGACCTGCTGACCAAACAGCAGCTGGTGCTGCATTCCGACAACCCCCGGGCCGGCATGCTGACCGTGGCGGGGGAGGATATTCGCGGGTTGTGGAAGGTGGTGGATATTATTCGGGGCCGGGTGGAATAGGCCGGGAGCGGCCGGATTATCTATTGCGAGGTGCCGGAACCAGACGTGTAACCTGATGCTGACTGTAGACAATTTATACCCGAAGAGGTATAGCATTCACTATATTTGCTATATTTATACCCGATAAGGTATATAACACCTCTATCAGTTACTGAATACACCCGAACGGGTATAGCGTATGCCTGAGACCTTAGCCACTTTCGTGAAGCAGCGCCGCCGTCTGCTCCGGCTTTCGCAGCCTGATCTGGCGGCCAAAGCGGGGGTTGGCCTGCGCTTCGTGCGCGAGCTGGAACAGGGCAAGCAAACCCTGCGCCTGGACAAGGTGAATGCCGTATTGCAGCTGTTCGGGCACGAGGCCGGGCCGGTGCCCATGACCCGCCTAACTGAACAGCCCTAACCTGATGCGCCAGGCCGAAGTACGGATGTACAACCAGGTAGCGGGCTACCTGACCCAGGATGAGCAGGGGTATACCTTCGCCTACGCCCCGGCCTACTTACAGGACGGGGCCGGGCCAATCAGCCTGACGCTGCCGCTGCGGGAGCAGCCCTACGTGGCGCTGGTACTGTTCCCGTTTTTCGACGGGCTGATTCCCGAGGGCTGGCTGCTGGACGTGGCGGAGCGCAACTGGAAGCTGAACACCCGCGACCGGATGGGGCTGCTGCTGGCCTGCTGCCAGGACTGCATCGGGGCCGTGAGCATTTACCCCCTCCCCGCCTCTGACGACGACGCATGAACCGCTGCCTGTATTGCTACCAGCCGCTGGCGGAAGGCCAGGAGGACTACCACCCGGCCTGCAGCCGGAAGCTGTTCGGGCGAACGGTACCCCCGGCCTTTCCTTATGCCGAGGCCCGGATGCTGGACCTGGCCGAGCAGATTGTGCGGCAGCACACCACCGTAACGGGTGTGCAGCCCAAGCTTTCCCTGTCGCTGGTGCCGGGCAGCGCCACCGATGGCCCTGCCCGCCTGACCATTGTGGGGGCGCTGGGCGGCGAGTACATTCTCAAACCCCCTACCCCGCGCTACCCGCACCTGCCGGAAGTAGAAGATGTGACCATGCACCTGGCTACGCTGGCCCGCCTGGCCACGGTGCCACACGGCCTGCTGCGGCTGCAGGACGGGGCGCTGGCCTACGTAACGCGGCGCATTGACCGGCGCAAAGGGCAGAAGCTGCACATGGAAGACATGTGCCAGCTGACCGGACGGCTGACGGAAAACAAGTACGACGGCTCGCACGAGCAGGTAGCTAAAGCCCTGCGCACGTACTCGGCTAATCCCGGCCTGGACGTGGTGAATTTCTACGAGCTGGTGTTGTTCAGCTTTCTGACCGGCAACGCCGATATGCACCTGAAAAACTTCTCCCTGCTGCACACGCCGGGTTTGGGCTACGGGCTGGCCCCGGCCTACGACCTGGTGGCCACGGCCCTGGTAAACCCGGCTGACACGGAAGAGCTGGCCCTGACGCTGAACGGTAAAAAGAAGAAGCTGAAGCAGGATGATTTTCGGGCCGCAGCGCGGCGGGCCGGCCTGGAGGACAAGGTTATTGCCGGGCTGTTTGCGAAATTCGTCCGGGCCCGGCCGGCCTGGGAGCAGTTGCTGGCCGAAAGCTTCCTGCCGCCGGAGCTGCAGGCCGGCTACCGGGAACTGCTACAGCTTAAATTCGCGCAGTTGGGGCTGTGCCAGTGACGTTGGCAGGAATATTCGCGGGCCCGGTGGAACACGCTTCGCTCCCTGCAGGGGGACCCAAAGCACCCAAATTAAGCAGGGCGAAAACCAGGGCGAAACAGCTTAAAACACGCTCTAACGCGCTTATTGGCATTATTTTAGCACCCAGGAGGGAGCGCCACATATAAAAACACCCGCCGATAACCGGCGGGTGTTTTTGCGTTTATAGCTGTTTGGTTGCCGTCAGGGGCAGCTTAGACGCAAACCTGTAAGTCAGATAGCAGCTAAACAAAAGCCCCTGCACCAACCGGAGTCAGTGCAGGGACTTCTGTTGTTCTAGTTTCACTCTAATTTAGGCCGGCATAGCTTTCAACTCCCGGTTCCAGAAGCGGTGTTGGGCAATGGCCGCAATGAAATCAGTAGCCAACTTTGATACTTGCGCATCCTTGCTGGTTATTACGCCTTCCGCGCCCATGATATCGGTGGCTCCCGGGTAAGCGGCGGCTTCGAGCAGCTCAATACCAGCGGCAGAGGCTGCAATTGGCTTGCAATGGCGGTAGGCCTCATTCACGAAGCGCACGGCATCGGCATCCTGCTTCAGCTTGGTTACGCTCGCCTCACCACCGGCCACGTACACGGCGTCAAAAAGCACCGAGGCGGTAGAATGGAACGTACCATTTACGAGCATCTCCGCCCCATTTTCGCCTTTAATTGCGCCCAAGTGGGTGGCCACAACGGCGGTTTGCGCACCCTGGTCCATTAAGGCCTTCATCAGGTCGCCGATGGCAGCCACGTCGGCGCCATCAGTGGCCAGAATGGCTACGTGTCGGGTTTTGATGCCTTTTTTATCGGCGTTGATTTTGGCCGTGGCAGCCATGCTCAGCGCCGAGTCGCTGCCCACATCGGCTTTGGCAGGACCCGATTGTAGTGGAGCCGGGTCGGTGTCGGCGCCCACGTTCAGGTTGATTTGCACACCCTCGGCAGATGGCACATCCATGCCCAGGCCTTCGGCCACGCGGCCGGCCAAGTCTTCCGACACCTGCGACAACAAAATCAGCATGCGGCTGCGCACCGATTCCATCATCACGTGGCCCAGTTCAAAGCGTAGCGCCTTGACGATGTGCATTTGCTCGGCCTCCGTCTGGCTGTTCCAGAACAGGCGGGCCTGGCTGTAATGGTCGCCAAAGCTCTTGCTGCGAGCCCGCACCTTATGGCCCTCCACCCGCTCGGGGTGCGAGGCGAAGCCACCTTCCGACTGCTTGGCTTGCTTGGGGAAGTTGTCGTTGAGCAGGTTGGGGCTGTAGCTGGTCTGGCCCTTGTTGATGGCCTGGCGCATGTGGCCGTCGCGCTGCCCGTTATGGATGGGCGCCAGCGAGCGGTTGATGGGAATTTCGTGAAAGTTGGGTCCGCCCAGGCGCTTGAGCTGGGTATCGGTGTAGGAGAACAGGCGGCCCTGCAGCAGCGGGTCGTTGCTGAAATCGATGCCCGGCACCACGTGGCCCAGGTGGAAGGCTACCTGCTCGGTTTCGGCGAAGTAGTTGTCCACGTTGCGGTTGAGCACCATTTTGCCCAGCGGCTGCACGGGTACCAGGTCCTCTGGAATCAGCTTGGTGGGGTCGAGCAGGTCGAAGTCAAACTTGAACTCGTCTTCCTCTTCCACCACCTGCACGCCCAGTTCCCACTCGGGGTAGGCGCCCATCTCAATGCAGGTCCATAGGTCGCGGCGGTGGAAATCAGGGTCTTTGCCCGAAATCTGCTGCGCTTCTTCCCAGGCCACGCTGTGCACGCCCAGCAGCGGCTTCCAGTGGAACTTCACGAACCGACTCTTGCCCGCGGCATCAATCAGCCGGAACGTATGCACGCCGAAGCCTTCCATCATGCGCAGGCTGCGGGGTATGGCCCGATCCGACATCACCCACATAATCATGTGCATAGCTTCGGGCGTGATGGAAATGAAGTCCCAGAACGTGTCGTGGGCCGAAGCCGCCTGCGGGATTTCGTTGTGCGGCTCGGGCTTTACGGCGTGCACGAAGTCGGGAAACTTGATGGCATCCTGAATAAAGAACACCGGCATGTTGTTGCCCACCAGGTCAAACACGCCTTCCTCGGTGTAGAATTTCACGGCGAAGCCGCGGACGTCGCGGGGCAGGTCGGTGGACCCACGCGAGCCGGCTACGGTGGAAAAGCGGGTGAACAGCGGCGTTTTCACGCCGGGCTGCAGGAAAGCGGCCCGGGTTAGCGCCGCGTTGCCATCGTAGGCCTCGAAGTAGCCGTGGGCCGCTACGCCGCGGGCGTGCACCACGCGCTCCGGAATCCGCTCGTGGTCGAAATGGGTCATCTTCTCGCGGAAGAGAAAGTCTTCGAGCAGCGTGGGGCCTCGCTCGCCGACTTTGAGCGAGTTCTGGTCGTCGTTGACGCGCAGGCCCTGGTTGGAGGTGAGAAACTGGCCGTGACCGTCTTCGCGGTTCTGGTTTAGTTCTTCCAGCTTGGCGTTGGTTACCGCTTCACGGGGCGTTGGCGTGGCTTGGGGCTTGGTTGGTTTCGACTTGCTCATGGGACAGACAGAAAGGATAATGGCGACGGCGCTACCGTAGGGCGGAGCCATTGCCCCTTACGCAGAAAGCCCATGGCTGTCCGGGAACTGGCGTAAGATTTCAAGGATACCTAACGGTAGCTCCACCGTATTTAAGCCGACAGGGCCAATCCACCAACCTTTTGCTGGCTACCACAGTAAATCAGGCAAGCCCCGAATACTCGGGAAGCAACTGTTTACTCGCTCCCTCGCTTATGACTACCTACCGTTTCCCCCTCACGGCCGCACTGCTGGTTTTCCTGACCTTCTCGCTCAGCAGCTGCGACGCTATCGGCACCATCTTCAAAGCCGGTGCCTGGACGGGCCTGATTGGCGTGTTCCTGCTCGTGCTGCTGCTCTGGTTCATTGTCCGCAAAATGCGCGGATAGGCTTGTCTACTTCAGATTAAAAAGCAGAAGGGCCACTCCGTGCGGAGTGGCCCTTCTGCTTTTCTAAAATGTTGTTATAGCTCCTACTTACCCTTCTTGGCGGGCATGGTGCCTACGATGTGGTCCCAGAGGGTGGTGCTTACGCCGAAGGCAATTTCCTCCTGCTTGTAGTGGTGCATGGCGTGGTGATGCCACCAGAACTTGAGGAAGTTTTTCGGGGGCGCATACATGTGCAGGGCGTAGTGCACGAACAGGTAGAGCGCGTAGCCGAACACGAAGCCGGCCAGCAACCCGAAACCGGCATTGCCGAAGGTAAAGCGGAAGATGAAGAACAGCAACGAGGCCACGAACACCGTCAGGATGGGGGGCATGGCCAGGCGGGTTTTGTCCTTGGGGTACTCGTGGTGCACGCCGTGCATGGTGTACTGGAACTTGGCGCGGGCGGGCGTGCTGGTGTCGATATGATACACAAAGCGGTGCATCAGGTACTCGGCCAGCGTGAACAGCAGCCAGCCGGCCAGAAACAGGCCGAAGGCCGACAGGCCCGTCAGCAGCCCGCGGCTCAGCCCGTAGTACAGGCTGACGGCCGCCACGGCGAAGAAAATGGAGAGCGGCGCGGCAATGTGCGTGTGCGTCATGCGCTCCAGTACCGGGTTCTGGAACAGACGGGCGGAGCCCTTATGCTTGGGCTTGATGGCGTCGGGCGTTTTGACCGGCGTTACCAGCGGGGCCTTCACTTCCGCGGTTTCGGGGGCAGTATTCATACCAGTAAGCAATAGTGAAACGCAAAAATACACAAAACCCCACGCAAAGCCGGGCTTTCGGGCACTCAGGCAGTGGTGGAGTAACGGGCTATCAGCCGCCGGACGGTTTCGGGCGAGCAGGTAGGCGCGGTGCAGCGCAACGGCGCGCGGTCGTAGAACCGCTGGCGGGCGGCTAAGGTTTCATGCAGGCGCGCTTCGAGGGCCGCAGCATCGGGGGCAGCGGCCAGCAGCGGACGGGCGGCCGCCGAATGCAGCAGCCGGCGCACCAGTTCGGGCACCGGCACGGCCAAGTACAGCGTGAGGCCGGTTTCGAGCAGCAGCTCCAGGTTGTGGTGGAAGCAGGGCGTGCCGCCGCCGGTGGCCAGCACCAGCGCCGGGTAGCGGGCCACCACGGCCTGCAGCGCATCGGCCTCGCGCTGCCGGAAGTACTCCTCCCCTTCCTGGGCAAACAGCTCCGGAATGCTGCGTTGCTCCCGCGCCACAATTTCCGCGTCCAGATCAACGAACGGCACCCCGTAGCTCTGGGCCAGGGCCCGGCCCAGCGTACTCTTACCCGCGCCCGGCATGCCAATCAGGTATAAACGCATAGGTGACTGTGAGAGAATGTAGCGCGAAGCTGGAGCTTCGCGCATCGTTGCTGATGGCCGCACGTCGTAATCGTTCAACGATACGCGAAGCTGGAGCTTCGCGCTACATTCTCCTCTACCCCAGCTTCACCCGCGGGTCGAGCAGGGCGTAGAAAATATCAACCACGATATTGACTACCACGAACAGCGCGGCAATGAATACAGTGGCCCCCATCACAACCGGAAAATCGAGGTTCTCGACGGCCCGGAGCGTGACGGTGCCCAGGCCCTTCCAGTTGAAGATGTACTCGATGAAGAAGGCGCCCGCCATGAGCGAGGCCAGCCAGCCCGACACGGCCGTTACCACCGGGTTCAGCGCGTTTTTGAGCGCGTGGCCCACCACTACCCGGTACTCCGACAGGCCCTTAGCGCGAGCCGTGCGGATATAGTCCTGGCTGAGCACATCGAGCATGGAGGAGCGGGTGAGCTGCACAATGATGGCCAGCGGCCGCACGCCCAGCGCCAGGGCCGGCAGCAGCAGATTCTTGAGCACCAGGTGGCGGCCCGTGAAGGGGTCGGTTTCGTAGAGCTGGCCCGTGAGGTTGAGGCCGGTGTAACTGCTCCAGTAGTAGCCGAACGTAATGGCCACCAGAATACCAGCCACGAACGAGGGCACCGAAATACCCAGAATGGAGGTCGAAACCAGCGTGCGGTCGAGCCAGGTGTGGGCCCGCAGCGCCGCCACAATGCCCAGCGCAATGCCCACCACGGTGGCCAGCAGCATGGCGGCCAGCGCCAGCCAGAGCGTGCCCGTGAAGTGGTCGAGCAGAATGGGCAGCACCTCTTTGTTGCTCTGGAACGAGCGGCGCAGGTAGGGCGCTTTCAGCACCAGGGCCCGCCCGGAGCCTACTGGCAGCAGCGTAAGGCCGCCGTAGCGGGCCACGCCGGCCGAGTCGCGCGGGTGCAGGCCCAGCGGCGACACGTCATTCAGGTAACCCAGCAGCTGGCCGGGCAGGGGCTGGTCGAGGCCCAGGTCGGCGGCAATGGCGGCGCGGGTGGCCTCGTCGGAGCGCTGGCCGGCCAGCAGGGCTACCGGGTCGCCGGGCAGCACCTGAAACAGGAAAAACACCGTGCAGGCCACGCCCGCCAGCACCAGCACGCCCTGCCCCAATCGACTGATAATAAAGCGAATCATTTTGTTGGTGCTTAGTTGATAGCGCTTAGTGCTTAGGCCATTCTACCTTGCTGAATAGTGTCAACAAGGCACCAAGCACTACCAACTAAGCACTACGCGCTATAAGGCTTCTTCCAGCTTGCTGACCAGCGGAATATCGTGGTAGTGGTACTTGTTGAGCACCACGCCGTTCTGGAGCAGCAGCAGGCCGGGGTTCGAGCGAATCATGGACTTGAGCACGGTGGCGTCGGCGAAGTAGTAGGTGCCGGGCAGGTTCACGTCGTGGCGGAAGGCGTCGAACTGCTGGGGGCTGCTGCTGGTGATAATCAGGGGCTGAATCTGGCGGCGCGACTTGGCGGCGCCTTCCAGCAGGGCGTTGATCTGCTTGAACCGGTCACGGTCGGCCTCGTTCACGTTCTGCACAATCAGCAGCAGCTTGTTGCCGGTGAGCACCTCCTGGGTGTGGTCGGTTCCTTCCGAATCGAAGACGGCGAAATCGGTGATGACGGGGCGGCTGGCTTCGGGGTTGAGCACTTCCATGCTCTTGTATTTCCAGGTCGAGTCGGTGGGGTAGTCGGCGAAGGTTTTGCTTTCGCCGTTGCGCTCCATCACGTACTGGTAGCGGGCCTGCTCGCGGGGCTTCATCAGCTGGCCAATGTCATTGCCGACTTTGTAGGGCAGAAAATCAAAGTAGGGCAAATGGCCCAGCGCCCGCACCCCAATGCCAATGGCCAGGGCCGAGGCAATGGTGATGTACATCACGCCCATCGTGCCGCGGGCAAACACCCGGCGCAGGTACCGCTCGTTGAAGAACACCACGGCCCACAAACCCAGCAGCACCATATCCTTGGCAAACGACTGCCAGGGCGTGAGCTTGATGAAGTCGCCGAAGCAGCCGCAGTCGGTTACTTTATTGAAAGCGGCCGAGTAGAAGGTGAGGAAGCCGAAGAATACCAGCAGCGCCAGCAGCACCCACAGCGTCTGGCGCAGCATCCAGCGCAGCAGCACGGCCACGCCCAGCACCACTTCCAGCGAGCTGAGGAAGATGCTCAGCAGGCGCGTGTGGGGCAGAAAAATTTTGAAAAACGAGCCGAAGTCGCGCGAGAAAACCTCAAAGTACTCCTCCAGCTTGAGGGCCGTGCCCACCGGGTCGTTGAGCTTGATGAGGCCCGAGAAGATAAAGACCGCGCCCAGCAGCAGCCAGCAGATTCGGGTGAATTGTTTCATGGTAGGGTCAGGGAGGCTTCTACGCAAAGATGCGGCTTAGATGGAGAACAATGTAGAGACGCATATTTGCGTCTTGGCGTTGAACGGTACCGTTGCATGATGACGTGGCCACGGTACGGTTCAGTGGTACCGTTCAACGTAGAGACGCAAATATGCGTCTCTACAGCTCCCCCATTCCCATCTTTATCAGCACGAACACGGCGTAGTTGAGCATGTCGCGGTAGTTGGCCTCCACGCCTTCCGATACCTTGGTTTGGCCGCCCAAATCCTCGATTTGCTTGGTGCGGTGCAGCTTCATGAGGATGATATCGGTGATGCTTTCGATGCGCATCTGCCGCCAGGCCTCACCGTAATCGTGGTTTTTGGCGAACAGCAGCTGGCGGTTTTCGGCCACCTGCTCGTCGTAGGCGCGGGCCACGGCGGCGGCCTCCAGGTCGAGGGGCGCGTCGGCGGGCAGGCGCTGCTGCATCAGGGCAATCAGGCAGTAGTTGACGATGGCCACGAACTCGTCTTCCACCCCGTCGGCCACCAGCTGGGTGCCTTTTTCCTGAATGCTGCGGATGCGCTGGGCCTTGATGTAGAGCTGGTCGGTGATGCTGGGTAGGCGCAGGATGCGCCAAGCCGTGCCGTAGTCGTGAGTCTTGGCCAGAAACAGCGTCCGGCACTGCGCAATCACCCGGTCGTATTGCTGCTGCGTTTGATTCTCCAAGTTTTTGCGGCTATTTTGTGGGGGTCCGGGTTTGTGACTTGGTGATTTCTCTGTCATCCTGAGCGCAGCGAAGGACCTATCCAGAATCTATTGTCAGATGTTACCTTCTGTATAGGTCCTTCGCTGCGCTCAGGATGACAGGCGGGTTCGCCAGGTTTCTAAATTCCTAAAAACCCAATACCCATGCAAGATACGTGCTTTTCACCGGCCCAGACCCTGCGCTGCCCCGGTGGGCGGGTGCTCGATTTGCGCCTTCCGCGGGTGATGGGCATCCTCAACCTCACGCCCGACTCGTTCTACGAAGGCAGCCGCGTGGCCTCCGCAACCGACCTGCTGCGCCGGGCCGAAACCATGCTGACGGCCGGCGCCGCCGTGCTCGATCTGGGCGGCTATTCCTCGCGCCCCGGCGCCGAGGATATTTCGGCAGCCGAAGAGAAGCGCCGCCTGCTACCCGCTTTGGAGGCCGTGCGGCGCGAATTTCCCGAGGCTTTTCTGTCGGTCGATACGTTTCGGGCCGACGTGGCCGTGGAGGCCGTGGCGGCCGGCACCGATATCCTCAACGACATCAGCGGCGGCACGCTCGACGCCGGGATGCTGCCCGCCGTGGGCCGGCTGGGCGTGCCCTACATCCTGATGCACCTGCGCGGCACGCCCCAGACCATGACCCGCCACACCGATTACCAACAGGACCTGGTGCTGGAGCTGACCCATTATTTTCGCGATAAACTCAGCGAATTGCGCACCCACGGCGTAACCGATGTAGTGCTCGACCCCGGCTTCGGGTTTGCCAAAACGCCGGCCCAAAGCCACGAGTTGCTGCGGCGCCTGCCCGAGCTAGGCGTGCTGAACCTGCCCGTGCTGGCCGGCCTCTCGCGCAAAAGCATGGTGTACAAGCCGCTGGGGCTGCAGCCCGAGGCGGCGCTGGCCGGCACTATTGCCCTCAACGCGCTGGCGCTGCGTGGCGGCGCGCGGCTGCTGCGCGTTCATGATGTAGCCGAAGCCGTACAAACTATCCAACTCGTGACCAATACCTTTCCGCCCACCTCTTCCCCCCCGCTTTCTCCGTGATTGGCTCCTTCACCATCGGTTTCCTGCGCATTGGCTGGATCGACGTCGTGGACGTGCTGCTGGTCACGACGCTGTTTTACCAGCTATACAAGCTGCTGACGGGCAGCGTCGCGCTCAAGGTTTTTCTGGGCTTTATGTCGCTCTACCTGTTTTATCTGGTGGTGAAAGCGGCCGGCATGGAGCTGCTGACCAGCATTCTGGGGCAGTTTATGAGCGTGGGCGTGCTGGCCGGCATCATCCTGTTTCAGCAGGAAATCCGGCGGTTTCTGCTTAATGTGGGCAAGGCCACCTCTTTCGGCAGCCGGCTGCGGGTGTTTCCGTGGCGGCGCGAGGCCAACGCCGACCGCATGAACCTGACGCCCTTCATCGAGGCCGCTAAAAGCATGGCCGGCAAGGAAACCGGCGCCCTGATTGCCTTCAGCATGGCCTCCGACCTCAAGTTTTTCGCCGACTCGGGCGACTCGCTCGATGCGGCCGTAAGTAAGCGCCTGTTGCTGAGCATCTTCAACAAAACCAGTCCTCTGCACGACGGCGCCGTCATCATCGCCAACGGCCGCATTAAGGCCGCCCGCTGCATTCTGCCCGTCAGCGAAAACCCCGACGTGCCGGCTTCCATGGGCCTGCGCCACCGCGCCGCCATCGGCCTGACCGAAGTAACCGACGCCGTGGTGCTGGTGGTGAGCGAGGAAACCGGCCAGATTTCGGTGGTGCGCGGCGGCGAAGTGTTCCGCAACCTCTCGGGCGCCGACCTGCGCGCCCGCCTCAACGAGTTCCTGTTTGATGCCGAGGCCCGCCCGGCCGCTACCTCCACCGCCCCGGCCGCCGACGTGGCGGCGTAACCGGCCAGGGCCTAGCAGTCGGGGTTGGCTATAACGGCGCCGTTCTGCAGCCAGTTGTAGGCCGCCTCCACATCCACGAACGTATCGACGAGCGGGCATTTCACTTCGGCCAGCACCTTGTGCACATCGGCGCGGGCTTTGAGGTTTTTGGGCAGCACCCAGGCCACGGCGGCTATGCCGGCTTCAGCCTGCAGGCGCATAAAATCGTGAGCAATCCAGCGCGCCAGCTCGCCCCAGCCGTCCTGGTCAAGGGTACCGTCGTTGAGGATGCGGGTGGCTCCCGTCAGGCGCACCTTTTCCAGCACCTTCAGGCAATACTCCATCGATTCGGCTTCGCTATGGTAACCTTGCCACAACAGGTGCAGCCAGCCGTTGTCGGGGTCGTAGCTGATGACAAAGCGAGGCGTTTCAAACAAGGTTTCCATAGAAGAGCACAAGCAGAACAGACAGTTGCCTAAATGTAGCACTTACTCCGGCTCAACAGTGACGGACCCACCTAAATAAAGCGGGCTCACCGGCTGGTTGCCAGTGAGCCCGCTTCACGCAGCTATGATGAGGCTTATTTAATGACTTCCAATTCCTTGCCTACCTCAATGAAGGCGGCAATGGCCTGGTCGAGTTGCGCGCGGGTGTGGGCGGCGCTCAGCTGCACCCGGATGCGGGCCTGGCCCTTGGGCACCACCGGGAAGTAGAAGCCCACTACGTAGATGCCCTTTTCCAGCATTTTGGCCGCGAATTCCTGGCTTAGCTTGGCATCGTAGAGCATCACGGGCACGATGGGGTGCTCGCCGGGCTTGATGTCGAAGCCGGCCTGGGTCATCTGCTCGCGGAAATATTGGGTGTTCTCCTCCAGCTGGTCGCGCAGCTGCGTGCTTTCGGTCAGCAGCTCCAGCACGCGCAGGCTGGCGCCCACAATGGCCGGGGCCAGCGTGTTGCTGAACAGGTAGGGCCGGCTGCGCTGGCGCAGCATCTCGATGATTTCCTTGCGGCCGGTGGTGAAGCCGCCCATAGCCCCGCCCAGCGCCTTGCCCAGCGTGCCGGTGATGATGTCGACGCGGCCCATCACGTTGCGGTACTCGTGGGTGCCGCGGCCGGTTTTGCCCAGAAAGCCGGTGCTGTGGCACTCGTCTACCATCACCAGGGCCTCGTACTTATCAGCCAGGTCGCAGATTTTGTCGAGTTGGGCGATGGTGCCGTCCATCGAGAACGAGCCGTCGGTGACGATGATGCGGTGGCGGCTGCCCTTGGTCACGGCGTCCTGGAGCTGTTTTTCCAGGTCGGCCATGTCGTTGTGCTGGTAGCGGTAGCGCTGGGCCTTGCACAGGCGCACACCATCGATGATGGAAGCGTGGTTGAGGGCGTCGGAAATGATGGCGTCCTGCTCGTTGAACAGGGGCTCGAACACACCACCGTTGGCATCGAAAGCCGCCGCGTACAAAATCGTGTCCTCGGTGCCCAGAAACTCGGCCAGCTTCTGCTCCAACTGCTTATGAATATCCTGGGTGCCGCAAATAAAGCGCACCGACGACATGCCGTAGCCGTGCGAGTCTATGGTTTGCTTGGCGGCCTCAATCACGGCCGGGTGCGACGAGAGGCCCAGGTAGTTGTTGGCGCAGAAGTTGAGCACATCGTCGGCCTGCTGGGTGTCGATTTCGGCGCCCTGGGGCGAGGTAATCACGCGCTCGTTCTTGTAAAGACCGGCGTCTTTGATTTCCTGGAGCTGCTGCTGCAAGTCGGGCTGAAGGGTGGTATACATATCGGTGAGTTGGTGGAATGACTGAGTGGGAACCGTACAAAGGTACGGAAGGTGCGGGGCGCAGCTTTAAGAACGTCATTCTGAGCAGCGCGAAGAATCTCGCGTGCCACGGTAATTCCTGACGATAGGGTTAGCATTGCACGCGAGATTCTTCGACTACGGCTGCGCCTTCGCTCAGAATGACAGTTCATTTAATCCACTCACCTTTCCCGCCCCAAAAACTCTCGCACGCCGGCCGCGCCGCTGTCCATGAGCTGCTGCTTCTGCTGGGCCGAAAGGCGCTTGATTTTCGGGTTGAAGCCCGCCGTGCTGATGCTGACAGTGCGGGGCCAGTCGGAGGCGTGGGTGGGGTTGAGGTTTTCCAGCGCCACCGTGTAAAGCGCCCCAACGTAAGAGCCGATATCGTGGATGGCGTAGGGTGCCAGCCGGGCGCGGCCGCCGGGTTGCGTATCAACGGCCACCTGCTCGGGCCGGTCGAGGCGCAGGCCCAGCGTTTCGGGGTTGTGGAAGGCGGCGGAGTTGCTACCACCTACGGCCACCGACGAATCACTCAGGTAGCGCGGGTGGTCGAACAAATCGAGCGGGTAATTGGCCAGCAGGCCGCCATCCACCAGCACTTCCACGGCCTGGCCTTTGGCGGGCTGGGCTACTACCTGGCCGGTGGCGGCATCGAGCAGCACGGCCCGGAAGTAGAGCGGGATGCTCATGCTGATGCGCACGGCGTCGGCCACGCGCATGTTCGGGTGGGTTTCGTAGCTGAACACCTGGCGGCACTGGCGGGTGAGGTTGGTGCCGGTGGTGTACAGGTCGCGGTAGCGGGCGGGCTCGGCCTGCGCCAGCGCATGCAGCTCGCCCAGCGTGAGGTTGGGGCGCTGGGTCTGGCGGCCCACTAGCTCGGCCAGCAGGTTGGTAAAGGCGTCGCCGCGGTACCAGCCGTACTGCTTCAGTAGTCGCGTGCCACCCCCGAAAAAGATGTACTGCCCGTCGTTGAGCCGCTGAATGGGCAGCTCATTCACGATGCCGATAATGTCGGCCGGCGCGTAGCCCACGGCCAGCAGCGCCGCCTGAATGGCCCCGGCCGAGGTGCCGCCCACCCGGCGCAATTCGCGCAGCTGGCCCCGGCGTTCCAGCTCGGCCAGCGCCCCACCGTAGGCAATGCCCCGGATGCCGCCGCCCTCCATCACCAGGTTGCGGTACACGGGCGACCGGTCCGGCAGCGTCTGGGCCCGGGCAGCCAGGCTGCCGACGCTCAGCAACAGCAGCAGCACCCACAAATTCAGTCGCATCATCCGGCCAAAATAAGGCGGCGGCCGCAATTCAGCGCCGACGGCCCTGCGTGCCCTACCTGTTCTACCCGTCGGCGGCCACGCCCCGGGCGAAGCCGCGCAGTAGCTCCCACAGCTCCGCGGGCGGGTGGGCCGCAAAGCCGGGCGATTGGGCCAGCGGCAGAAACCCGGTGGTTTGCTTCAGTTCGGCCGGGCCCACTACGGCGTAGCCCATGCGCCAGTCGGGGAAGGCGCGCGTGCTGATGGGCAGGTAGCTGAGCGTGCGCACCTGCGTGTGGCGCGGGTCGCGCTGAATGCGGCCGTAGAGCTCTTCCAGGGCGGGGTTGGCGCCTTCGAGCACCTGCAGAAACTGTTCTTCGCCGTAGAGCAGCAGCCCGGTAAGGTGGTGGGCCTGGTTGTGCGTGCGGGCTTTGCGCAGCAGCGTTTCCAGCTCGGCCGCCGGAAAAGGACTGATGGCCTGGCTTTGGTAAACGAGCCGGAACAGGGAGTTGGGGGAAGGCATGGATGGTAAAATTCCTTTTTTCAGTTGATAGTTCCAAGCTCCTCGGGCCAACTGGCCTCCGCCGGAGCCGCAACGGCCGCTAAAGCCCTTATCTTTGCCGCACTTCCCACCCCCGATTTTTCCGCTTTCCCACCCGCTTTTTTATGACCACATCTGCCACCCCCAGCGGCGACACCATTCTCGTTATCGGCGCCGGCGGTCAGCTGGGCCTAGAGCTCACCCACGAGCTGCGCCGCCTCTACGGCGCCTCGAACGTAGTGGCCGCCGACGTGCGCCAGCCCCAGGATGCCGAGCTGACCCAGGCCGGCCCCTTCGAGCTGCTCGACGTGCTCGACCAGCCGCGCCTGACGGAGGTGATGCGCCGCTACAAGCCCGCCCAGGTGTACCATCTGGCGGCGCTGCTGTCGGCCACGGCCGAGCAACAGCCTAAGTTTGGCTGGCGCCTGAACATGGACGGCCTGTTCAACGTGCTCGACGCCTCCGTGGAGCTGGGCGTGCGCCAGGTGTACTGGCCCAGCTCGATTGCCGTGTTCGGGCCCGATACGCCCCGCCACAACACGCCCCAGCTCACCGTCATGAACCCCAACACGGTGTACGGCATCAGCAAAATGGCCGGCGAACAGTGGGGCGAGTGGTACTTCCGCAAGCACGGCCTCGACATTCGGAGCCTGCGCTACCCCGGCCTGATTGGCTACAAAAGCCTGCCCGGCGGCGGCACCACCGATTACGCCGTGGATATTTACCACAAGGCCGTGGCCGGCGAGGCCTTCGAGTGCTTCCTGAAAGAGGACACTTACCTGCCGATGATGTACATGCCCGACGCGCTGAAAGCCACGCTCGACCTCATGCACGCCCCCGCTGACCAGCTGACGGTGCGCAGCTCCTACAACCTGGGGGCCATGAGCTTCAGCCCCGCCGAAATCGTGGCCAGCATCCGCCGCCACTACCCCGATTTCCAGGTAACCTACCGCCCCGACCAGCGCCAGCAAATTGCCGACTCCTGGCCCGCCAGCATCGACGACACCCAGGCCCGCCGCGACTGGAACTGGCAGCCCGATTTCGACCTCGACAAGATGACCGACGACATGCTGCTGCACCTCAAGCAGATGCAGCCGGCGGGCGTGTAGCCCAACGCAGCTCTACTCCTCAATCTGAAAGCGCCCCGCCTATCTGGTGGGGCGCTTTTTTGCTCGGTCCGGCCTAACCTACTGCAACAAGGTGCGTTCTGAAGGCAGACGTAACCGGCCACTCCCCTACCCTGCTGAACCCATGATTGTCAACTACGTGCCCGAGGGCTGGCAGATTATCTACCAGCAGGCCCACGCGCTGCTGGCGGCCCAGCTGCTGCACCAGTGGCCCGCCGATTTGCTGCCTTCCGACCAGTGGGTGGGCCTGCTGGCCGCCGCTGCCCAGCACGACGACGAGCAGCCCGCCTGGACCGGCCACTACGGCCTGACGCCCGCCGGCGCCCCGGCCAACTTCACGATGCAGCCGTTTTCGCTGGAGCAGGCCACCGGCGTGCTGCGGGCCGCCCGCTTCCAGGGCCGCTGGCGCAGCCTGCTCACGAGCATGCACCTGAGCACGTTGTATGAGGAGCTGCGGGGCCAGACCAAAGAAATCGACGCTTTCCTCGACGAGCAGCAAGCCAGCCAGCAGCGCTGGCGCCGCGAGCTGAAGCTGAAAAAGGCCGACGCCAACCACGCCTACGCCCTGCTGCACTGGTGCGACCGGCTCAGCCTGATTCTGTGCCGCCACGAAGTACCGGAAATGGGCCGGGCCCTCGAAATCTACCAGGGCCCCGACGGCCACACCCACACCATCTGCCAACCCGCGCCTGATAGCCCGCTGCACGTCAGCCCCTGGCCCTTCCGCGAGCCGCAGTTCGAGGTGAGTGTGGAAGCCACTTTACTTGAGCAACTCAGCTTCAAAGATGACGCTGAGCTGTCGGCGGCCCTCCACACCGCCCCGATTGCCACATTGCGCTGGGAATTTCGACAAGGCTAGAACGTTGGGAAGTCAAAGAGAACAAGTCCGGAATCGTGTCATCCTGAGCATGTTGCGCTTAGAGCAAGGACGAAGGACCTATATAGAAGCTAACATCAGATAATAGCTTCTGTATAGGTCCTTCGCAAGCTCAGGATGACAGGCGGGTTATGCAAGCCCTGCCTCCCCCTTAATTACAGCTTCTCTACCGGCTGCGGGTTCTGCATGAGGCCGGCGGGCACGGTGGTGGAGGCGGAAATGTGGCCCAGGGCGCGGCCGTCTTTGCCGTCGGAGCGGTCGGTGGCCAGCCGGATGGGGCCGTACTGCTGGTAGCCCGTCCAGTGGCGGCGGAAGGCGGGCTGCGCGTCGGTGGCTTTGGGGAAGTAGGCCCACTCCTCCACCAGTTTGGTTTGGGGGTTGATGAGCACTTCGTACTTGTTGTCGGGCGTGACGCCCACGTTCTTGAAGGTCATGTTGAGCACCTCGGCGGGCTGGCCGCTCATCAGCTGGCCGGGGCCCTTGTAAGTGAGCGTAACGCCCGAATCCTTGAGCTTGAAGGGCATCAGCAGCCACCACGAGTTGTTCACCCAAATCGGGTACATACGGCTGAGCAGCTTCTGCCCGTCGGGCGTGGCCGAAATATCCTGGCCGGCGCGGTACACTTTCCCTTGCCTGGTGCCGAGGTTATAGATGCCCACCAGATCATCTTTCTGCCAGCGGAAGTCGCCCGTTTGCTTGTCCCAGAGCTGGTACGAGCCGTCGAGGAAGTCCCAGCCCAGCAGGCGGGTTTGCTGCCAGGCCGGGTAGCCGCCCATTTTTTCCATTACCTCATCGGCCAAAGCCAAAGCGCGGGCATCCGAGCCGGCAGCATCGAATCCCTCGGCGGCCGGATAGGCGCCGTTGGCGGCCACGGCCGGCAGCGGCGAGCCGGCGTTGGCGGCCGGCGCGCTGGCCGACTGGGGCTGGCAGCCCGCGGCGGCCGCGCCCAGGGCCAGCAGCAAAAGCAAAGCAGAGTTACGCATGGGGTTGAGGGGTTAGCATGGGAGTTCAGGGAACGGGCCGGCCTTAGGCAAACGCCAAAAGCGCGGGCCGGCGGGGCAAAGCAACAACGTTTTGGCCGCTCTGGTTGAACGCCCGGCCAACAGCTACCGTACTAGCAGCACGCCCTTCTCTGTTTTTCGCGCTCATGGCTCATCATTACCGCTTTTCCGACATCGTTAAAATTTTCAAGTCGTCGGCCAACGCGTTCATCGACAACAACTCGTTTCGCCACGCGGCGGCCCTGTCGTATTACACCATTTTCTCGCTGCCGCCGCTGCTGCTCATCGTCATCACGGTGGCCAGCGCCGTGTATGGCAACGACGCCGTAACGGGCCAGATTTACGGGCAGCTGCGCGGGCTGATTGGCCCCGGCTCGGCCGAATTTCTGCAAAACAGCATAGCCGAGTTTACCATCAAGCAGCAGGGCACCGTTTCGACCATCATCGGCCTTGGGACGCTGGTTTTTGCCGCCACCACGTTTTTCGTGACCCTTCAGAACAGCATCAACGACATCTGGAACCTGCGCGTTGAAACCCAGGGCATGGGCATCGGGCAGTTTCTCAAGCAGCGCCTGCTTTCGTTCGGCCTGATTCTGAGCGTGGCCCTTCTGCTGCTCGTGTCGTTCGTTATCAGCGCCGTGCTTAGCGTGTTCACGGCCCAGTTGCAGGAGTGGTTTCCGGCCATCGGTGTGTTTGCCATCAAGATGGTTGATTTGCTGCTGTCCATCGGCGTGACGACGCTGCTGTTCGCCCTCATCTTCCGCTTCCTGCCCGACGCCATCATTCGCTGGCAGGATGTGGGCATCGGTGCCTTTATCACGGCGCTGCTGTTCGTGCTGGGCAAGTTCCTGATTGCCTTCTACATCGCCAAATCCAACCCCGGCTCGGCGTTCGGGGCGGCCGGCTCGGCCATCGTGCTGCTGCTCTGGATCAACTACTCCTCGCTCATCGTATTTTTCGGGGCCGAGTTCACCCAGGAATTTGCCGACGCGTTTGGCCAGAAAGTGCAGCCCAAGGCCCACGCCGTGCGCATCGAAACCCGCGTAATTCCGCCCGGCGAAAGCGACGCCGAAAAAGCCACCGGCCGCCCCCCCGCCGAGGGCAAGTGGCGGGGGTAATGGGCGCGGAATTTTCGCGTACTTTCGGCGCTATGAAAAACACTATCCGCCAGGTTATCCTCCTGTTTATTTTCGTAGCTGCCGCCTTCCAGGGCCGCGCCCAAACTGCCACTACCCCGGCCGCCGACGAGGCCGAGCAGCAACTCGTTCAGCAAATCAGCGCCGATATGTGCCGCCGGCTGGAGGTGGAGAATCAGAAACAGCCGCTTGATAAGCTGTCGAAAACGGAAGCCGAGCAGCTGTTCGCCCGCATTTTCCTGCAATCTGCCAGCAGCAACGACCAACTGGCCGCGCTGCTGGTTAGCATGGGCAACGAGGGCGCCAGGGAGAAAGGCCAGCAACTGGGCCGGCAGGTAGGCGTGGTGCTGATGCGCGAGTGCCAGGTAGGCCAGCGGCTGCTGATGCGCCTGGGCAGTGAACAGCTGAGTCAGCAGCAAGCCCTGCGGCCCGAGGAAACCAAGGTGCTGCGGCCCATTGCGGCGGCCATGTGTCGCGACCTGCAGCCCCGGGTAGCCGAGCTTAACAAGCTGCCACTGGCCCAGCGCATGCCCACGCTCACCCAGACGTTCGAGAAAGTTCTCACGCCTTACGCCAAGCAGCTCAACCAGCTTTACGGTTCCGATATTTTCCTCAACAGTGCCAGCATGGAGCAGTTGGGCATCAAAATCTCCACCCTGATGGCGCCGCAGTGCCCCGAAGTAGTGCTGCTGTTTGCCGACCTCGACAAAGCCGGCAAATAGGCAGGCTGGTTGAATACTCTAAAAAGCCAAGTGGCCGCTGCGCAGGTACGTAGCGGCCACTTGGCTTTTATCTGAACTGGTTGGTTTTAGGCCGCCGATGGCTGCTTCACGGCCAGCTGTCCGCAGGCGGCGTCGATGTCCTTACCACGGCTGCGGCGCAGGTTGGTTTGCACGCCCCGATCGGCTAGGTACTTGTGGAAGGCCAGCAGCTTGGCCTCGCCGGTGTTGCGGTAGTCGGCGTTTTCGATGGGGTTGTACTCGATCAGGTTCACCTTGCAGGGCAGCCACTTGCTGATCTGGAATAGCTCCTCGGCGTCCTGGGGCGTGTCGTTGAAGCTCTCGAACACGATGTACTCGTACGTCACCTTGCGGCCCGTGGCCTGGTGGTAGTACTTGAGGGCCTCTTCCAGCGCCGCCAGCGAGTTGGCCTCGTTGATGGGCATGATTTCGTTGCGCTTCGTGTCGTTGGGCGCGTGCAGGCTCAGGGCCAGATTGGCCTTCACGCCATCATCGGCCAGCTTTTTAATCATTTTGGCAATGCCCGCCGTGCTGATGGTGATGCGGCGCGGGGCCATGTTCAGGCCGTCGGGTGCCGTGATGCGCTCGATGCTTTTGACCACGTTGGCGTAGTTGAGCAGCGGCTCGCCCATGCCCATGTACACGATGTTGGTGAGCGGCGTGCCGTACTGGGCCTCGCTCTGCTCACGGATGCGCACCACCTGGTCGTAAATCTCGGCCGCATCGAGGTTGCGCTTGCGCTCCATGTAGCCGGTGGCGCAGAACTTGCACGTCAGCGAGCAACCCACCTGCGACGAGATGCAGGCCGTCATGCGCGTATCGTGCGGGATGAGCACGCCTTCCACAATGTTGCCGTCGTGCAGCCGGAAGGCCGATTTGATGGTACCGTCGTTGCTGATTTGCTGGTTCTGCACCTGCACGCCGTTGATAACGAAGTGGCGCGCCAGCAGCTCGCGGGTGGCGAGGCTGATGTTGTTCATCTCCTCGAACGAGCCGGCCGTGTTCTTCCACAGCCACTCGCTTACCTGCTTGGCCCGGAATGGCTTCTCGCCGTGCTCCACCATAAAGGCCTTCAGCTCGTCGGGGCTGAGTTTGCGGATATCGCGCTTGGAAAGTACGGGCAGGTCTAGCATCATCATAGCGCAAAGATACAACCCCCGAGGCAGTTGGGTTCCGTGAGCGCCGCAGTTTTACGCCGCTATTGCACTCGAAAAAACGGCCCCACCGGCAAAGCCTTTACTTTGGCGGTTGAAATTCCTCTGTTATGCTGCTTATTCTGGGAAGCTGGCTACTGCTGGCCCTCGTTACCACTACGCTGGGCTGGTCGGCCTGGCGGGCCGTAACAGCCCGTCGGCCCGCACCGCTGCCCGTTGAAGTGCTAAGTCTGGCCGGCGTGGCCCTGCTCACGGCGGGCTTGGCGCCCGTGTCGCTGGTGCTGCCGCTGGGCAGTTGGGTCGTGCGCGGCGGTTTGGCCGTATTGGTGGTGGCCTTGCTGCTGGGCCAGCGCCAGGCCGTGGCAATGGAGTGGCACCGCTGGCGAACTGCCCCGCGCCCGGCCGCGTGGTGGACGGGCGCGGCTCTGCTGGCTTTACTACTACTGGCGTTGTTGCTGTATCAGCAGCTCGGTAGTGGCAACCCCGACGCGCAGCTTTACTACCTGCAGACGCTGCACTGGCTACAGGACTACAGCGTAATCCCGGGCCTGGGTAACCTTCATGGGCGGCTGGCTTTCAATTCGCACCTGTTTCTGGCTACAGCCGTCTTCAGCATCCCAACGCCTACTGGCACCTACTACCCGCTGCCGCCCTACCTGGGCGTGCTGCTGGCCGTAGCGGCGGTCCGTGGCGTGGTGCGCGGAATGCGCGGTTTCGGAGCCGCTTGGGCCTGGGCGGGGTTGCTGCTGTTTTGCGTGCATTTTTACGTATTCCGGGGTTGGCTGGCCAGCCCGGCGCCCGATTGCGCCGTGATTATCTTCCTGAACTTCATCTTTTTGCTGTACAGTGGATTTTTCGGCCCCTATAATGTGCAAGGCAGTGCCGGCCGGCCCCGACTGATATTATTAGCGCTGCTGAGCGGGGTGGCCGTTACTATTAAGCTATCAGCTCTACCAGTATTGCTGCTGCCGTTGCACGCCCTGTGGGTGGCGCAGCGCCCGGCCGCTGCCGGGGGTGCGGCGGCCGGCCTAAATCACAAGATTTGGCCGGCGGCACTGCCTCTGCTGGGGTTAGCCACGGTGGTTTTTCTGCCTTGGCTGATCCGTAATCTGGTGCTGTCGGGCTACCCCATCTACCCGCTACCAGGCTTGCCGGGCTTGCCGGTTGATTGGCGGATGCCGCCTGAGCTAGTGCTGGATGAGCAGAGAATCGTAACCAATGTAGCGCGCAGCCTGCCCCACGCGAATTGGCACGACCCGGTAGAGACGCGCTTCCAGCAGTGGGTTCCGCGCTGGTGGCACTACGAAGCTCCCGGCTCGCCCCTCTTACTGGCGGTAAAACTAATTGCTATAGCCCCGCTGATTGTTTGGTGGCGGGCACGGCGGACGACAGTCCGCCTCGATCAGCTGGGGTGGCTTAGCGCCTGGCTGGTAGCCGCCGTGGGGGGCGTATTCTGGTTCACCCTGGCCCCCGACTACCGGTTTGGCGCCGGCTTTCTGGTGGTGCTGGCTTTTTGGCCCTGGCTGACACTGCCACCACTCCCCCGCTGGCTTGGCGTGCTGTTGCTGGCTGGGGCTGGGGCCGGCCTATTAAACCTGTTGCGCGACCCCATCTATGCCCTGCGCCACCCCCGCCCCGAGGCCGTAGCGGCTCTCTTTTGGCCCAATCTGCCACCGCTGCCGCCCACCCATCCCGTACGCTTACCCAAGGGGCATGTGGTGCACGTTGCCAATGAGAAACTAGGGGCCTGCGGCGAGACTCCGCTGCCCTGCACGCACGCTATCGTGCCGGGGCTGGAGTTGCGCGGCGAGTCGCTGGCAGAGGGGTTCCGGATAGTGCCGCCGACGCCGGTTACGCCGCACTAGAGATGGCGAGGCAGCGCACTCCGGGCAGCTTTTGAAGTTACTGTTCTTCGGCTCCAGACCATAGGCGGGTAGTGGCGCGGGCACAGCGGCTTTCTAATCACCCAATTATCAACAAAGTATTTGTCAATGCCGATTTCCCTTGTACCTTTGCAGTCCTTAATCCAAAAACCCCGTCGAGATGGCTAAGAAAGGCAACCGGGTGCAGGTAATCCTTGAATGCACTGAGCATAAGAACTCGGGGCAGCCGGGCACCTCGCGCTACATCACCACCAAGAACCGCAAGAACACGCCCGAGCGCATCGAGTTGAAGAAATTCAACAATGTGCTGCGCAAAATGACTGTTCACAAGGAAATTAAGTAAGCTGCGTCATGGCAAAGAAAGTAGTAGCAACCCTGAAGACCGCTACCGGCAAAGACTGGGCGAAGGTAATTCGCGCTGTCAAGTCGGAGAAAACCGGTGCCTACACCTTCCGCGAGGAAATGGTGCCCGTTGATAAAGTACAGGATTACATCACGACCGGCGTTAAGTAGCCGGTTGCCCTTTGGGCTACCTGATACGAAGTGAAGAAGTCCCGCCAGCGTGGGACTTTTTTGCATGCAGATTTTTCAAGAATCCAGCACGTCATTCTGAGCAGAGCGCAGAATCTCGCGTACCAACGTGCCCTCTAACGTGGGGGCTGCTTTGGCGCGCAGGATTCCGCGCTCTGCGCAGAATGACGTTCTTTGTTGCCTCAGTTCCCCGACCCCACCAATCCATACCCCGACCCCCATGGGCCTCTTCGACTTTTTCAAGAAGGACAAGGAAAACAAGGAGCAGCAGCAGGCCCTCGATGAGGGGTTGCAGAAAACCAAAACCAGCTTCTTCGACCAGCTCAGCAAGGCTGTGGCCGGCCGCAGCACCGTGGACGAGGTCGTGCTCGACGACCTGGAAACCATGCTGGTGCACGCCGATGTGGGTATCGACACGACCGTAAAGGTGATTGAGCGCATCGAGAAGCGCGTGGCCCGCGACAAGTACGTTAGCACCGGCGACCTGGACCGCATCCTGCGCGAGGAAATCGTGAGTCTGCTCGATGCTAACAGCAGTGCCACCGGCTCGCGCGCTATCCTGGATAGGCCCGACAACACGGGTTCGCCCTTCGTGATTATGGTGGTGGGCGTGAACGGGGTGGGCAAAACCACCACCATCGGCAAGCTGGCCCACCGCTTCCACTCGGCAGGCAAAAAGGTGGTGCTGGGCGCCGCCGACACGTTCCGGGCTGCCGCTGTGGATCAGCTCATCATCTGGGGTGAGCGGGTGGGCGTGCCGGTTATTTCGCACGGCATGAACACCGACCCGGCTGCCGTAGCCTTCGATGCGGTGCAGAAAGGCGTGGAAATGGGCGCCGACGTGGTGATTATCGACACGGCGGGCCGCCTGCATAACAAGGTGAACCTGATGAACGAGCTGAGCAAAATCAAGCGCGTGATGCAGAAGGTGATTCCCGATGCGCCCCACGAGGTGCTGCTGGTGCTCGACGGCAGCACTGGTCAGAATGCCTATTTGCAGGCCCAGGAGTTCACCAAGGCCACCGACGTGTCGGCGCTGGCCATCACCAAGCTCGACGGCACGGCTAAGGGCGGCGTAGTTATCGGCATTTCGGCCCAGCTCCAGGTGCCGGTACGCTACATCGGCGTGGGCGAGAAGATGACCGACTTACAGCTATTTGACCGGACCACGTTCGTCAATTCGCTGTTCAAGAAGTAAGAACTGAACAGCCCGCCTGTCATCCTGAGCATGTTGCGCTTAGAGCAAGGACGAAGGACCTATACAGCAATACTAATCTCAGATGTTAGCTTCTGTATAGGTTCCTTCGCAAGCTCAGGATTACAGGTGGTTTTACGGCTGCCCGTTCAGCAACTCTTCCACAAAGAAACCTTCCGGGTAGGAAAAGGCGTTGCCGGGTGCGTACCTTTGCGGTCCGAAATTTCGCTGCGGGCCGTAGCGGGCAAGTTTCTCATTCAGAAATAATTGCCCGGCCGCCCGCCTACCCATCTCAGCATGAAAGTAAGAAGCCAGCAGGCCAATAAAGTCAACGTCATCACCCTCGGCTGCTCCAAAAACGTGGTCGATTCGGAGGTGCTCATGGGCCAGCTCCGGGCCAACCAGTTCGAGGTAACGCACGAAGCCGAGCAGAGCGATGCCAACATCGTCATCATCAACACCTGCGGCTTTATTGATAACGCCAAGCAGGAAAGCATCGATACGATTCTGCGCTACGCCGACGAGAAGGAGGCTGGCCGGCTGGAAAAGCTCTACGTGACGGGCTGCCTCTCGCAGCGCTACAAGGACGATCTGGAGCGCGAGATTCCGCAGGTAGATGCCTATTTCGGGACCCTGGAGCTGCCCCAGCTGATGAAGAAGCTGGAGGCCAACTACCAGCACGAGCTGGTGGGCGAGCGGCTGCTGACTACGCCCGCCCACTACGCCTACTTCAAGATTGCCGAGGGCTGCAACCGCCCTTGCTCGTTCTGCGCCATCCCGCTCATGCGCGGCAAGCACACCGACCGGCCCATCGAGGACCTGGTACGCGAGGCCAAGCGTCTGGCCTCTATGGGCACCAAGGAGCTGATTCTCATTGCCCAGGACCTGACCTACTACGGCTTGGAGCACTACGGCACCCGCAAGCTGGCCGACCTCGTGCGCCACCTCTCCGACGTGGAGGGCATCGACTGGATTCGGATGCAGTACGCCTACCCCTCGCAGTTCCCGCTCGACGTGCTCGACGTGATGAACGAGCGCGAAAACGTGTGCAAATACCTCGATATGCCGCTGCAGCATATTTCGGATAACATGCTCAAAACCATGCGCCGCGGCATCAGCCAGCGCCGCACCCGCGAGCTGGTCGACACCATCCGCCAGCGCGTGCCCGACATTGCCCTGCGCACGACCCTCATTGCCGGCCACCCCGGCGAAACCCAGCAGGATTTCGAGGACCTCTACCGTTTCGTGGAAGACACGCGCTTCGACCGGCTGGGCATCTTCACCTACTCGCACGAGGACAACACGCACTCCTACACGCTCGAAGACGACGTACCGGCCGAAGTAAAGCAGGACCGCGCCGACCAGATTATGGAGCTGCAGCAGGGCATTTCGATGGAGCTCAACGAGCAGAAAATCGGCCAGACCTACAAGGTGCTCTTCGACCGCAAGGAAAGCGGCTACTTCGTGGGCCGCACCCAGTACGACTCGCCCGAAGTGGACAACGAAGTGCTGGTGCCCGCCACCAACGACACGTTCGTGCGCCTCGGCGACTTCGCCCAGGTGGAAATCACGGAAGCTTCCGACTTCGATTTGTACGGCCGGCTGGTATAGCATTGAGCCATTTTCATAAAAAGAACGTCATGCTGAGCTTGCCGAAGCATCTCTACCGCAGCGCTAATCAAAAGAGGTTAGCACTGCGGTAGAGATGCTTCGGCAAGCTCAGCATGACGTTCTTTTACTGGCAACTGACAACTGGCAACCAACAACTGGTAAACTCCCCGTTACTTTGTGGCGTCTGGCCGGTTGTAGCCGGATTACCCCATCCGCCCATGACCGTCACTACGCTCCCCTACGCCGAAACCGGCGCATTTTCTTCTTTACTCGTTGATTATCTGGCGCAGAAAGAAGCCCTGCAGCCTTTCTATCACCGTTTTCCGACGCTCGATGCGTTTGCCGAGCAGATAAAAGAAAAGCAGGCCGCCTATTCGCCGGAAGCCCGGCAGCGGCTGGTAGCGGCGCTGCAGCAGCAGTACGCCCACCTGCCCGAAGCCCCGGCTGCCGTGCAGGCCAACCTGAAGCTGCTGGCCCAGGACACCACGTTTACCGTGACCACCGGCCACCAGCTCAACCTATTTACCGGGCCGCTGTACTTTATCTACAAGATTGTGTCGGCCATCAAGCTGGCCCGGCAGCTCAAGGAGGCGTATCCGCAGTACGATTTCGTGCCGGTGTACTGGCTGGCTACCGAGGACCACGACTTCGCCGAAATCAACCATTTCAGCCTGTTTGGCAAGAAGTACGAGTGGAACGCGGCCGCCACCGGCCAGCCTGTGGGCCGCATGGCGCTGGAGGGTTTGCCGGAGCAGGTGCTCGACCAGTTGCCCGCCGATGTGCCGGCGCTGTTCCGCGAGGCTTATGCCGAGTCGAAAACGCTGGCCGAGGCCACCCACCGGCTGGCGCTGGGCCTGTTTGGCGAATACGGGCTGGTGAGCCTTGATGCCGATGTACCGGCGCTGAAGCAGGCGCTGGCCCCGGTGCTGGCGCGCGAGCTGCGCGACCAGGCCTCGTACCAGGCCGTGCAGGCCGCCGACACCCACCTGGAAGCCACCGGCTACAAGCCCCAGGTGTACGCCCGGCCCTTCAACCTGTTCTTCATCACCGAAGAAGGCCAGCGCGAGCGGCTGGAATACGACGCGGCCACCGACTCGGTAACACTGACTGTGGATGGCGCGGCCAAGGAGCTGGGCCGCCCGGAGCTGCTGGCCCTGGCCGCCGCGCACCCCGAGCAGTTCAGCCCCAACGTGGTACTGCGGCCACTGTACCAGGAGCTGCTGCTGCCTAATCTGTGCTACATCGGCGGCGGGGCCGAAGTGGCTTACTGGTTCCAGTTGAAGGGCGTGTTCGAGGAAAACGGCGTGCCGTTCCCCATCGTGCTACTGCGCAACTCCGCTCAGTTCATCAGCAAAGCCAACGCCGGCAAGCTGCGTAAACTGGGGTTGAATAATACCGCCATTTTTGAGAAGCTGCCGGAGCTAAAAAAGCAACTGGCCGCGCATCTGGGCCAGGAAGAAGTGGATTTGCACGCGCAGCAGCAACAGCTGGCAGCAGCCTTCGAGCAGGTGGCCGAGCTCGCCCAGCGCCTCGACCCTTCGCTGGTAAAAGCCGTGGCCGCCGAGCAGCAGAAAGCCAGCGGCATTTTGAGCAACCTCGAAAAGCGTCTCAGCAAAGCTGCCGAAGCCAAGCACGAAACGGCTTACCAGCAGCTCGATGGCCTGCTGGGCAAGCTGCTGCCCGGCGGCGGCCTCCAGGAGCGCTCCGACAACGTGCTCAACATCCTCATCAACAACCCCGACTTCATCCAGCAGCTGCTCGACGCCTTCAACCCGTTGGCGCTGGAGTTCACGCTGCTGGAAGAGGCGTAAATCCCATCTGCTGATGTGTCGCTACGGTCAAATAGCCTATAAAAGTCACTACGCCTGTTTCGCTTGCCGCAAAACGTTCAAGCGGCGGCTGTTGCGTGATATAGACCGCGACAAGCTTACAGCTGACTCTGTCCCTGCTACCTGTCCGGAGTGCCGGGGTTTGATGGCCGATATGGGCAAAGACTTCAAATCCCCTCCCAAAGCGGAGGTAAAGGCTTGGCAGCACCTGCGCGATTTGTATTCGGTGGGTATTACTTACCACTCCTGCGGTTGTAGTGGCCCCGGTTATGTGCCCGCTGATAAGCCATCGTTGGTAGCTTATCTGGAGGAGCGGCAGGCGGACTACGTTGAGCAACAACGCTTCTGGTTAGCCCGCGCTGAACCTCAAACTAAGCGGGAAGCCGATGCGGATAGGCGAGCCAACTGGCACCACTACCGGGGTTTGCCTAAGGAGCAACAGAATCAAAAATTCGTCAACAATCTCGAAGCAGCTGCTTACTGGAAAGAACAGTTAGATGCGCTTACCGCGCAGTTGGCAGGTTTGAAAGCGGCTTAAAGCAACCGCCAAGCTGGTTTTGGTATCCGGGAGAAGAACCTCGTTTCCTACTCCCTGCTGATGTACTTACCCACTGACTTCAAACTTGTTGCATTCTTTTTGCTGCTGGCCCTCGGATCGGCGGCGCACGCTCAAACCCTGACGGGCACCGTTACGGAAACTGGTTCGGGCCAGCCGGTGCCCTACGCCAACATCGGGATTCCGGGCAAGGACGTGGGCACGGTGGCCGACGAGCAGGGCCGCTACCAGCTCTCCTACACCGCCGCCAACCTCACCGACACGGTGCGCCTGTCGAGTATTGGCTTTGAGCCGCGGCAGGTAGTGCTTCGGGAGTTGCTGGTGAAGCCCCAAGCGCAATTGGCGCCAGCGGCCGTGGCACTGGCCGATGTGCGGGTGCAGGCGCCGGGCCTTTTCAAGCGCCGCCTGACGCTGGGCAACAACAGCACCTCGGAGGTGATAGTTGCCAGTATGGCGGCGGAGGGCCACGGGACCGAGGTAGGCGTCGTTATCAACCGGCGGCATCAACCCACCAAAGTGCAGCAGGCCCGCTTCAACCTGCTGTATCAGGATAGCGTCGACCTCACGTTTCGCGTAAACCTGTACCGGCTGTTGCCCGACGGCCAGCCATCCAACGAAAAGCTCAACCGCCGCGACATTCTCGTGCACAGCTCCAGCCGCCCCAACAACACCGGCCCGCTGGTAGTGGACCTGACGGCGGACAATCTGGTGCTGGACGAAGACTTTCTGCTGACGCTGGAATGGGTGGCCGGCGGCATGGCGCAGACGTCGCAGCAAATGCACGACCTACGCAAGAATGTCTATTTTTCCGCGGCGCTGGGCTATTTCGGCAAGCCTCCGTACATCCGCAAAACCAGCCAGGGGACCTGGGAGAAGATGTCGCTCGGGGCCCGGCTGGCGGGCATGCAGTTTAAAGTAGGCTTCAACGTAACTGCTTTGGACTGACCTTCGCTGCGAGGCAATATCGAAGAAATACAGCGTCACAAGCCAATCAGCCGCAATCAGTGCTAAAGCAAGACCTCCGCCGCACCGCCCTGGCCCGCCGCCTAGCCTTACCCGAAACGGAAGTAGCCCACCGCAGCACTGCACTGTGGCCGCAGCTGCTGGCCGGGTTTCCGGTGGCGCAGTGGCGCGGGCTGCACCTGTTTCTGCCGATTGCCCGCCAGCACGAGCCCGATACCTGGCCGCTCATCCGTCGGTTGTGGGCCGAGTACCCCGCTTTGCGGCTGGCCGTGCCGGTAGTGCAGCCCGACGGCCGCACCCTGCGCCACTATGCTCTAACTCCCGAAACCCCACTGACGCCCAACCGTTGGGGAATCCCGGAGCCCGCCGCAGATGCGCCCGAAGTAGCCCCCGAAATGTTGGACGCGGTGCTGGTGCCGCTGCTGGCTTTTGATAAAACTGGCCACCGCGTGGGCTACGGTAAGGGTTTCTACGACCACTTTTTGGCCCAGTGCCGCCCCGATGCGCTGCGCATTGGCGTGAGCCTGGAGCCGCCGGTGCCCCGCATTGCCGATGCCTGGGCCGGCGACGTGCGCCTGCACGCCTGCCTCACGCCCGGGCGGATGTGGCGGTTTGAGCAGTAGAATGGCTCTGCGAACCTCTGCGGGAAACTGGCCCCGCGCAATACGGCGCCTCGCTGCATCGTTGAAGGGCTATGTTCCACTAAACTTCCAACAGCATGGCCAGCATCCAACCTACCGCCGCCCCCAAATCCGGCAAGCCCCGCGCCACCAAACGCGCCTTCCACCCCGACATGACGCCGATGGTAGACCTGGCTTTTCTGCTGCTGACGTTCTTCATGCTCACCACCACCTTCAACAAGCCCAGCGTGATGGAGCTGGCCATGCCCACGCCGGGGCCTGAAACCCCCATCGACCCGAAAAAAGCCCTGACGCTGCTGCTGGACAAGGACAGCGAGGTGCGCTACTTCTTCGGCCTCACCCCCAGCCCGGCCACCGACCAGCTGCACCGCACCACCCTGGCCGCCGACGGCCTACGCCAGGTGCTGCTCCGGTTTCAGCAGCAGCCCGGCGGCGTGGTGCTCATCAAGCCCAGCAACCAGGCCAGCTACCAAAGCCTGGTCGATGTGCTGGACGAAATGAACATCACCGGCCAGCGCAAATACGCGTTGGTTGATTTGACCAAAGCCGATAAGGAACTGTTGGCGGCGCGGTAACAGCACCCGCCTGTCATCCTAAGCTTGCGAAGGACCTTATCACGCTTAAACGGCCGTAACAACAACCCGTTTTCACGTGATAAGGTCCTTCGCTGCGCTCAGGATGACAGGCGTTCAGCACTTCACCGTACCACGCCCAGCGTATCAACCTGCGTGATGCGGGCCTGGCCCCAGGGGGCAATGCTGACTTGCACGCGCAGGCGACGGCGGTGGCGCAGCTGGCGGGTCATGGTTTCGGGCACGTAGTAGCGCTCCAGGCCGTAGCGCAGGCGCAGGCCGCGCCGCCACACGTCCTGCACCGAGCCGCGCAATACTACTTGCGGGCCAGTGGTGGCGGGCGCTTCGGGATAGATGCCCACGGCCACGTAGTTGTCGGCGCCGGTGGGCTGGGGTTCGAGCAGCACGTAGGCGGCGTCTTTGCGGCGGGGCTGTTTGGCACCGCGCCACAGGCTGCCGGGCAGCTCACTGATCTGGTAGCGCAGGCGAAGATGGTCGCCGTAGAGGAAATCGCGCGGGTCGACGGGCTCGGTTTGCAGCGTGATGTTGCGGCCCAGCGCGGCGGTGGCGTAGCCGGCTGCGGCCACGCCCAGCACGAACAGCACCTGCGCCGCCACCAGCCACAGCAGCCAGCGGCGGTGGTGGGTCGGCAGGGCCGGCGCGGCGGCCGGCGTCGGACCAAGGGGAGAAAGCAGCGGCTCGGTCATGGCTTGGGGGCGGCAGAAGCGGCGGTGGCATTAGCGGCGGCCAGGGTGCGGGCGGCGCGCCGTTGCAGCCACCAGCCCAGGCCCAGCAGCAGCAGTCCGCCCAGCAGGAAAAACAACGACTTATCGAAGAAGCCCCACGTCAGCTTGAAGTAGGCCACGGCGGTAGTCAGCACGAACAGCACGGTGCCCAGCGTCACACGGTCGGGGTTTTGCTCTTGGTGGGCGCGCAACAGCACGCTGCCCGAGTAGGCGTACAGCACCACCAGCGTGGCAATGGCCAGCGGCAATCCGCCCGTGAAATAGAAGCCCGGCAGCAACAGCAACCAGTCGGTAGCCCCACTGAGGCGGCCGCGGCGCTGCTTGCCTACCAACGAGAGAGCCAGCACGGCCCCCAACGCGGCCAGGTAGGGCACCAGCGGCGCCCGCAGCTGCCCGGCGTAGAAGTCCGATTCGCCAAACAGGGCCAGCCCCAGCGTAAACAGGAAGGCGGCGGCCAGCGGCGGACCCTGCAGGGCGCGGCCAGCGGGGCGGTCGGCCTGCCAGTCGCCGAGGGCGTACACGAGCATGGCCGGAATGAAGAACCAGGTGATTTTGACGTGCAGGTGGTTTATCAGCAGCGCCGCCTGCCAGAGCAGGCCGCCGGCCAGCACGCCGCCGAGCAGCGCGTCGGGCCGGCGCCACCAGTACAGGCCCAGCCCCAGGGCCGTGCCGGCGGCCGTGAGGTAGCTAAAGGCGCCGAGCTGGCCGGTGTTGTAGCCCTGCACGATGCCGCTGATGACGACGGTGAGCAGAAACAGCAGCCGGCTGCGGTAGAGCCAAGTGAGGCCCATGCCGGCCACAGCCCAGGCCAGCAGCCCGGTCAGGTCGTAGCCAATGAGCTGGTAGAGCTGGCTGGTGAGCACGATACTGGCCCCGAACACTACGAGCCCCAGCGCCACCAGGCCCATGCCCAGACTGGTATTGCCGCGCCGCCGGAAGTACTCGCCGCCCGCGTAGGCGGCCACCAGCGTGGCCAGCAGCAGCCCCAGCCGCAGCAGCTCGGGCAGGCTCTGCCAGTTGGCCGCCACCACGCTCAGCGCGCTCAGCAGCACCAGCAGGGAGCCCAGCAGCGGCAGCAGCCCGATGGCGTTGGCCTCGGCGGGGTACAGGGCCAGCAGCTGCTCGCGCTGCGCCTCGCTTATCACGCCCCGCCGCACCCACTCCGGCCCATCCGTTTCCAGTAGATTTCGACTCATAAGGGCGGCAACTTACGCAGGATGCCGTGAAAACCCCGTCAAGGGCCCTCCCAGGCCGCTTTCTCGTTTCAGATTAGTCCTCTTTGCCATCCGGAAGCCCACTCACGCCTTCCGGAAGCTCGTTCACATCCTCCGCAACGTCCTTCACATCTTCCGGAAGACCGTTCCCACTTTCCGCAACGTCTTTCACGCCTTCCGGAAGCTCATTCACGCCTTCCGGAAGCTCATTCACATCATCCGGCAAACTGTTCACGCCTTCCGGAAAACTGTTCACGCCTTCCGGAAAACTGTTCATGCCTTCTCTTTAGTCATTCACGCTACTATTTAGGCCGTTCACACTACTTGCGAGGTGCTTTTTGAACAGGTCGGGGGGGGCTTGCTCCGACCTACTGTAGGCTTTTACCGCCACGCTCGCGTCATCTCGCGCTTGCCGGGCGGGCCGGGGATGCCCTCCACCTGCCAGCCCGTGGCCCGCAGGCTGCGCTTGAAGCTGCCCTTGGCGCAGTAGCTCACCAGGCAGCCGCCCGGCGCGGCGGCCGCGTACAGCTGCCCGAATACATCCTCAGTCCACATATTAGGCTGCTTGTCGGGGGCGAAGGCATCGAAGTAGATAACCTGATATGCTTCCGGTTCCAGCGCCAGGTTCTGCAGCTCGCCGGCCAGCTTGCGCAGCGTGAAGGCCGCCGTGAGGGCCACCGGCTGCTCCCAAACCGACTCGTGCAGTTGCTGCCGAAACGCGGGCAGCGGTGGCTGCTGCAACTCGGGGGCCGTGGCCAGCCCGCGCACCAGCTCCCAGGGCAGCGGGTGCTTCTCCACGGTGTCGTAGCGGATGGGTGCCGGGGCCGTGCGGCTGCGCTCCAGCGTCAGCAGCGCGTTCAGGCCGGTGCCGAAGCCCACTTCCAGCACCCGCACCGGGCCGGTAGCGGCGCCCAGGGCCGGCTCCAGACCGGCCCCCAGGTACACGTGGCGGGCTTCCTGCACGGCCCCGTGGGTGCTGTGGTAATGCTCATCGAGGGCCGGAACATAGAGCGTGCCCGAGCCGTCGGCGGTGGGGCGGAGTTGCACGTTGGGGTGCATGGTTTTTAGTGCTTAGTGGGTAGTGCTTCGTGCTTAGTTGGATGTAAAGAACGTCATTCAGAGCGCAGCGAAGAATCTCGCGTGCTAATGTCAGATTACTGTTGCAGTGTCAGTCCGCGAGATTCTTCGCTGCGCTCTGAATGACGTTCTTTGTCAGCAGTGAAGTTCTACCCACAAGGCACCAAGCACCAAAACCCATGCCCCGCGTCAAAGTCAATCTGCCCGATAAATTCCTGTTCACCGTCGAGCTGCCCATTCGCATCACCGACCTCAACTACGGCGCCCACCTGGGCAACGACGCCCTGCTGAGCCTGCTCCATGAAGCCCGGGTGCAATTTCTGGCCCACCTCGGCCAGCCCGAGTTCGACCCCGCCACCGGCCTGGGCCACATCATGGCCGACGTAGCCATCGAGTACAAGGGCGAAGGTTTCCACGGCGACGTGCTGCGCATCCAGATGGCCGCCGACGACCTCAACAAGTACGGCTTCGACCTCGTGTACGCCGTGGCCACCACCAGCGGCCGCGAAATTGCGCGGGCCAAAACTGGCATGCTCTGCTTCGACTACAACACCCGCAAGCTGCGCCTGCTGCCCGACGACTACGCCGCCCGCCTGCGCGGCGAGTAGCGGGTGAGGCGCGGGCCGCTGCCGGTTCAGGTTGCTCCGGCAGCTTATAGTTGTGGCAGCGTAAACCCGTCGAGGGCGCTGGGCTGGGCCATCAGGGCCTCGATATCGGCCACGGTGCGGGGGGCTTCACGCGAGAGGTTTTCGTAGCCGGTGGGCGTGATGAGCAGGTCGTCTTCGATGCGCACGCCGATGTTCCACCACTTCGGGTCGCAGGGGCTGCCTTCGGGGATGTAGATGCCGGGCTCGACTGTTATTACGTTGCCGGCCGCCAGCGGGCCGTAGCTGCCCCGGTCGTGCACATCGAGGCCCAGGTAGTGGCTGGTGCCGTGCGGGAAGTAGCGCCGCGCTTCCTCGGGTTGCTTGATGATGCCGAGCTTCAGCAACCCGGCGGTTACCACCTGGCGGGCCGCCTGGTCGGGGGCCTGGAAGGCGGCGCCGGGCTGGCTGGCAGCAAAACCGGCCTCCTGGGCCGCCAGCACCAGCTCGTAAATCTGGCGCTGGGCGGGGCTGAACTTGCCGCTGGGCGGGATGGTGCGCGTCACATCGGCCGAGTAGCCGCGGTACTCGGCGCCGCAGTCCATGAGCACCAAATCGTTGCCCACGAGGGGCTTATTGTTGGTTTCGTAGTGCAGAATGCAGCCGTTGGCCCCGGCGCCCACAATGCTAGGGTAACCCTCAAACTCGGCGTCGTACTTGCGGTACACAAATTCGTGGATGCCCTGTAGCTCCCGCTCGCCCAAGCCAGCGTGGGCGGCCTTCATCACCTCGCGCTGGCCGGCGGCGCTGATGCGTACGGCGCGCCGGAGCAGGGCCATTTCCTCGGCCGTTTTCACGGCCCGCAGTTCATTTAGGGCGCTATTGAGGGCCTGGGCCGTGAAGCGCAAAACGGGCCGGGCGGCCAGCGCCTGCCGCCGCTCGGTTTCGGTGGTGGCTTTCAGGTAGCGCTGCACGTAGTCGTCCTGGGCCACGGCCGGCTGCTGCCGGCTCAGGTTTTCGAGCATCGGCCGCAGGCGGTCGGCATTGGCGATGCCCCGTTGCTGCATGGTTTGGTAGAGAGCCTCCTGCTCGGGGTTGAAATCGGTTGGCACGGCGGCCTGGCGGCGAAACGTGGCCAGCAGGTCGAAGAGGTCGGCCGGGTCGGCGGGGCTGTCGCGCACATCGGCGGGCAGGTCCAGAAACTGCACGCTGCTGAACCCGGCCCACTTGATACCGGCCTTGGCAAACTCCGTGTTGTCGGCCGCGAACTGGAGTTGCAGCTGCTTTTTAGCGCCCTCGGCACCCAGCCGGCGGCCGGTCCACTGCTCGCGGCGGGGGTCGCGGGGCTGCACAAACAGGGCCTCGGTAATGCCCGGCTGGCCGCTCACCGTTTGCGGTTCCTTGAACAGCACCAGCACCGCATCGGGCTCTTGGTAGCCGGTGAGGTAGTAGAAATCGGGGTTCTGGTGGTAGATGTAGTTTACATCGTTGGCGCGGTTGCGCACGGGCGCGGCAAACAGCACAGCCACGGCCCCCGGCGGCAGCGCCTGCCGCAGCAGCTCGCGCCGCTGCTTATGGAAAGCCGGGCTGAGGCTCTCGGCGGCTGGCGCGGAACTGGCCGCCGGGGTTGGCTGGGCGAAAGCCGGGCCCGTGGCCAGCAGCAAACCGGCCGCCAGGCACAGCGGCTTCAAACGCGAAGAAAAGCAGATAGCGGGCATATGGCCGTGCAGACAAGCCACCGGCGCGGAGTGCGGCAGCGGGGCCGGAAGTTACGGATTCGGCCCGGTCAGGCAAGCCTGACCATTCTACCAGGCCGGGCCTGTTCAGCCCAAAGCCGCCCCCACCCGGGCCAGCAGCTGGCCCCAGCCGCCTACCCGCAACCACACAAAGCTTCCGCGGCAGAACCGGATTGACGTACAATCGGGTTCTGCCGCGGAAGCTTTGTGCTAACCAGTCGGCTTCTTTCTCTCTACAGAGAAACGGGCAGGCTAGTAAGTGATGAAGCCCTGCTCCTTAGCCTTCTTGAGGACGGCCATGATGCCGTTCTTGTTGATGGTGCGGATGGTGCTGGTAGCTACTTTCAACGTAACCCAGGCGTCCTGCTCGGGGATGTAGAAACGCTTCTTCTGCAGGTTCGGGTAGAACTTGCGCTTGGTTTTGTTGTTGGCGTGCGAAACGTTGTTGCCTACGCGGGTACGCTTGCCGGTCAGATCACAAACTCGGGCCATGATATCAGGAACTTAGTGGTTTCAATTCGGAAAAACAGGGCCGCAAAGATCGGAATATTCCGGCAGGAACAAAACCCGCGCCCTGAAAAATAGCCAATTAGCCGTCGGATTTCTCGTTAGCGCCCGGCTTTTCGCCTTTTGCCCCCTGCCACGGGCAGTGCCGGCAGCCGTTGCCGCAGCAAAAGCCCCGGCGGCGGTGGTACTGCTCGGTGAACACCATGTAGCCCTCGGGCGTGAGGTAAAAGTCGCCGGGCAGCAGGGGTTTGGTCAGGAACGCGGCCAGGCGGGCGCTGCTCATCGGCCGGCCGGTGGCAGCAGGGCCACGCACTCAATCTCCACCAGCGCATCGAGCGGCAGCCGCGACACCTCGACGGTGCTGCGGGCCGGGCGGTGCGCGCCGAAACACTCGGCGTACACGGCGTTCATGCGCGGAAAATCGGCGAAGTTCTTCAGGAAAACGGTCGTTTTCACGATGTCGGCCAGGCCCAGGCCGCGGGCCGACAGCACGGTGGCCAGGTTGGCCAGCACCTGCCGGGTCTGGTCTTCGATGGTCAGCGCCTCCACTTTGCCCGAAGTGGGCACGATGGGCGTCTGGCCCGAGCAGAACACGAACCCGTTGGCCTCGATGGCCTGGGCGTAGGGGCCCACCGCGGCGGGGGCATCCGGATGATGAAGAACTTGCATAGCGTAAAGATAGGGCCTGGGCCGGCTTCCGGACTCTCGCCGGCGGGGCGGGCCCGGCGGGTTTTGCGTAACTTTGGGCATATCACCCTTTAACCCCCGCCCCGCTTATGTCCACCACCTCCCACGCTCCCGCCCCCACGCACTCTGCCACCGACCAGTCCCGCAGCCAGGAAATTATGGCGCTGGAAGACCAGTACGGGGCCCACAACTACCACCCGCTGCCCGTGGTGCTGAGCCGGGGCGAAGGCGTACATCTGTGGGACGTGGAGGGCAAGCACTACTTCGACTTCCTGTCGGCTTACTCGGCCGTGAACCAGGGCCACTGCCACCCGCGCATCATTGGGGCTCTCACCGAGCAGGCCCAGCGCCTCACGCTCACGAGCCGCGCCTTCTTCAACGACCAGCTCGGCCCGGCCGAAAAGCAGCTCTGCGAGCTGTTCAAGTATGATAAGGCTCTGCTGATGAACTCGGGCGCCGAGGCCGTGGAAACGGCCCTCAAGCTGGCCCGCAAGTGGGGCTACCAGGAGAAGGGCATTGCCCCCAACCAGGCCCGCATTCTGGTGGCCGAGCACAACTTCCACGGCCGCACCACCGGCATCATCTCCTTCAGCACCGACCCCGACTCGACCACCGGCTTCGGCCCCTACGTGCCCGGCTATGAGGTAGTGCCCTACGACGACCTCGATTCGCTGGCCGAGGCGTTGCAGGACCCGCACGTGTGCGCCTTTATGGTCGAGCCCATTCAGGGCGAGGCGGGCGTGATGGTGCCTTCGGAAGGCTACCTGAGCAAGGCCGCCGCGCTGTGCCGTGAGCACAACGTGCTGTTCATTGCCGACGAAATCCAGACCGGCCTGGGCCGCACCGGCGAGCTGCTGGCCGTGTACTACGACGACGTGCAGCCCGATATTCTGATTTTGGGCAAAGCTTTGAGCGGGGGCGTGCTGCCGGTGTCGGCGGTGCTGGCCCGCAACGAAATTATGCTCACCATCCAGCCCGGCCAGCACGGCTCCACGTTCGGCGGCAACCCGCTGGCCAGCGTGGTACTGCGCGCCGCCCTCGATGTGCTGCTCGACGAAAAGCTGACCGAAAACGCCCGCGCCCTGGGCGAGGTATTCCGCGAGCGGATGCGCCAGGTGCAGGCCAAGCGCCCCGAAGTGGTGCAGCTGGTGCGCGGAAAGGGCCTGCTGAACGCCGTGGTGATTACGCCCGCCGCCGACGGTCGCACGGCTTGGGACGTGTGCGTGAGTTTGATGGAGCGCGGCGTGCTGGCCAAGCCCACCCACGGCGACATCATCCGCTTCGCCCCGCCGCTGGTTATCAACGAGGAGCAGCTGCACGAAGCCTGCGACATCATCGAGGAAGTGATTCTGGCTTTCTAAGCCGGCCTCGTTCCTACTTTTACGCATAAAGCTTTTCGAGTCGTAGCGCGAGCTTTGTAGTTCGCGTGGCTGGACGACAACTATTCCGCCATTCAGCCACGCGAACTACAAAGTTCGCATTACGGCCCCGGCAGGTAGTAACCGCCGCGGCGGCTTCCGGAAACGGGGGCCGCCGCGGTTTGTTTTTATCTTGCGGCCATGCAAAAACTCCTTCGCGGCGGCTCGTGGGCAGCCGGACTGTTGCTGGTACTGGGCTGCCGCAGCGAACAGGCCGCCTTTTCGTTTCGGCCGGCGCCGCGGGCCGCTTCGTCGGTGGTAGTTATTCCGGCCGTTTCACCAGCGGATTCGGCGCCATCAGCAGCCACCTTGGCTCCCGTTCCACTGCTGGTTTCCAGCTCATCCGTCGCCCAAACGCCCGCGGCCCCCACTTCTCCCGTAGCGCTGGCCGAAGCCCGGCCCAGCTCGCGGCGGCTGATGCGGGCCGTTGCCGGGCTACGGCAGCCACTGACGATGCGGGCGCCCCGCCCCGCAACGGCCGCCCGCACCGACCGCGCCGATACGCTGCACCTGCTGCTGGGCGGGGCCCTGGTAGTGGCGGCCGTGGTAGGTGGCATTCTGCTCGGCGGCTGGCTGGGGCTGGGTGTGGGGGCGGCCGGGGTGCTGCTGGGCTACTATTTTGTGGTGATGGGCATTGGCGGCCGGCAAGCCTGGCTGGAGGTGTTTCAGGAGTTCTTCAATATGTGAGGGGATGAAGCGGGTTCCAGAGTGGTGGCTGCTAGCCGGACTACTTGTTGGCGGGTGTCGCGGAGCACGGGTACCCGTGCCACTACCGCCAGAACCAGTCGTGGCGGCCCCGCCCCGTCGCCTCGCGTCCCTGGCCACCGATTCTGGAACAGCTTCGGCTACTAAACCCTATCTGCTGCTGCCAACACCTTCCCCAGCGGCCCCGCCACCCGTCAGCACCACTCCACCCAGCCAGAATAAGCCGGCACATTGGCCTTTCCACGAACTGGCGTGGCAGAAGAACCGCCAAGCGGCCGCAGCACCCAATACGCCACCTTCGCCATCGAAAGCTGTGCTATCGACACCTCAAGAGAAAGGCATATCCGGCACCGCTTATCTCATTGCAGGAGATATTCTGGTAGTAGCCGGACTTGTAATCGGCTTGGCTATCGGGGCTCAACTGGTCTGACCGTGGGCTTGTTGCTCTTCGTTCCGGGCTATTTTCTTTTGGTACGCGCATGGGCCGGCAGCTGGCGAGGCAAGTAAATGGCTTCTCCCTGCCGCCCGCAACCTTACCTTTGCGGCCGTTGTTCTATCTGGTCTTATCAATTGAAACTACCCATGCCCCAAGTGCCCACTAACCGTCCGCGCCGCAACCGCAAGTCGCAGGTAATCCGCGATATGGTGCAGGAAACCCGCCTCACGGCCCACAACCTTATCTTCCCGCTCTTTCTCATCGAAGGCCAGAACCAGCAGGCCGAGGTGAAGTCGATGCCCGGCATTTTCCGCTATTCCGCCGACCGCATTATCGACGAAGTCGGGCGCTGCGTGGAGCTGGGCATCCACTCGTTCGCGCCGTTTCCGAGCATCAACGACAACCTGAAGGACCGGCTGGCCCGCGAGTCGGCCAACCCTGAGGGGCTGTACCTGAAGACGGTGGCCGACATCCGGCGGCAGTTCCCCGACGTGGTGCTGATGACCGACGTGGCCATGGACCCCTACTCCTCCGATGGCCACGACGGCGTGGTAGACGCCGAATCGGGCGAGATTCTCAACGATGCCTCCTTGGAAGTGCTCGGCCAGATGGCCCTGGCCCAGGCCCGCGCCGGCGCCGACATCATCGGCCCGAGCGACATGATGGACGGCCGCGTGGCCTGGATTCGGGAGGTGCTCGACCAGAACGCCTTCCAGCACGTGAGCATCATGAGCTACACGGCCAAGTACGCCTCGGCCTTCTACGGCCCCTTCCGCGACGCCCTCGATTCGGCCCCCAAAAAAGGCGACAAGAAAAGCTACCAAATGAACCCCGCTAACCGCCGTGAGGCCCTGCGCGAGCTGGCCCTCGACGAAACCGAAGGCGCCGACATGGTGATGGTGAAGCCCGCCCTGAGCTACCTCGACGTGATTATGGACGTCAAGCAGCACACCAACCTGCCCGTGACGGCCTACAACGTATCGGGCGAGTACGCCATGGTGAAAGCCGCCGCCCAGCAGGGCTGGCTCGACGGCGAGAAGACCATGCTCGAAGTGCTGCTCAGCATCCGGCGCGCCGGCGCCGACGCCATCCTGACCTACTTCGCCAAGGAAGCCGCCGAAGTGCTGCGCCGCGGGTAAGGGGAAAGGAAATCGTTTTGGCGTGGCGCCTCACCCCCTAGCCCCCTCTCCGAAAAAAGGAGAGGGGGAACTAGTTTTTAGCTTTCTAGAATTAGAGCAGCCACAACTAAACTAAAAACTAGCTTCTAGTCCCCCTCTCCTTTTTCGGAGAGGGGGCTAGGGGGTGAGGCGCCACGCCAAAACGACCATTACGTATGACGCTCCGCCTCGCCAATCCCGCCGACCTGCCGGCTATTCTGACCTTGCTGGCCCAGGTGGTACCGCTGATGCGCGCCGCCGGCAACCTGCAATGGTCGGCCGACTACCCCAACGAGGCGGTGTTTCGGGCCGACCTGGAAGCGGGCCATTTGTGGGTGGCCGAGCTGGACGGGCAGCTGGCGGGCTTCGCGGCCCTCACCCACAACCATCAGGACGCCGAGTATGTCCAGGCCGACTGGGACTTCGCCGAGCCGGCCCTGGTAACGCACCGGCTGGCCGTGGCCCCAACCGCCCAGGGCCGCGGCGTGGCGGCCGCCCTGCTGGCCCAGGCCGAAACCCTGGCCCGGCAGCAGGGCCTGCGGGTGCTGCGGGTGGACACCAATTCCGAAAACGCCGCCACCCAAAGCCTGTTCCCGAAGCTGAGCTACCGGTTCGCGGGCGAAATCGGGCTGGCGTTCCGGCCGGGCCTGCGGTTTTTCTGCTACGAGAAGTGGCTGGGTTGAGCGGTGGCACGCAACCTGACTGGAAGCAAAGTCAGTCGGCAGCTCGCGCCGGCACCTCGGCAAACGGCCAGCGCCGGAGCTTGCGGCTCCAGAGCAAAAAGCGCCCACGCCGGCGGCCGTAACGGCCAGGCCCGACACCACGAAAAGCCAGCCCGTACTCACCAGCACCCACAGCCACACCACCACGGCCACCACCACCGGCAGCGGGTAAAGCGGCATTTTGAAGGGCAGATTAGCCGTACCGTTGCGGCGCCGCAGCAGCACCAGTCCCACCGCCTGCCCCACGAACTGCACCAGAATCCGCATGGCCAGGATGGCGCTGATGACCTCGCCGAGCCGGAATAGCAAACTGAACACGAAGCCCACGCCCCCCAGCAGCAGCAACGACACGTGCGGGAAGTGCTTGGTGGGGTGCGTACGGGCGAAGATGGGCAGAAACTCGCCGTCGGCAGCGGCGGCGTAGGGAATGCGCGAGTAGCCCAGCAGCACCGCAAACAGCGAGGCAAACGCCACCCACAGCACCAGCGCCGTGGCCATTTTGGCGGCCGTGGCCCCGTAGAGCTTCTCGACGAACAAGCTCACGATAAACTCGGAGTGCCGCGCCTCCTGCCACGGAATCACCGAGGCCACGCTCCAGTTCATGAGCAGATACAAAGCCATAATGCCCAGGATGCTGAGGAAGATGCTGCGCGGAATCAGCTTTTGGGGCTCCTTCACCTCGCCGCCCAGATGGCACACGTTGTAGTAGCCCAGGTAGGAGTAGATGGTTTTGACCGTGGCCTGCCCCATCGCCACCGACAGCAGCACGCCCGGCAGCGCCCCGATGCCGCCCTCGGGCAGCCAGCCGACGGGAATGGAGGCGTTGGTGAGGCCGCCGAAAATCAGCCAGCCCAGCAGCGCCAGCACGCCCAGCCACAGCGCCACGCCCAGCCGGCCCACGTCCTCAATGCGGCGGTAGAGCAGCCCGATGAGCAGCAGCACCACCGCGCCGGCCACCAGTTTGGGCTGCCACCACGCGGGCAGCGGCACGAGGTAGGCGAAATACTGCGCGAAGCCGATAGCGCCCGAAGCCACCACCAGCGGGGCCTGCACCAGTGTCTGCCACACGTACAGAAACGACATCAGCCGGCCCCATTTCTGCTCGCCGTAAGCCAGCTTGAGGAAGCGGTACGAGCCGCCGGCCTCGGGGTGGGCCGCCCCCAGCTCGCTCCAGATAAAGCCGTCGGCCAGGCTCAGGGCCGCGCCCACCACCCAGGCCAGCAGGAAGTTGGGGCCCATAAAACCCATCACCAGCGGCAGCGTCACGAAGGGCCCGATGCCCACCATGTCAATCATGTTGAGGGCCGTGGCCTGCACCAGCCCGAGGCGGCGGCTAAGCGGGGTGGAAGCGGGGACAGGAGTAGCGGGTGCGGGCATAGCGGCAAGATAGGCGAGGTAAAGCCGGATTTGCACGGATTGTTTGGCCTCCCGGCTAACTTCCGCCCAACCCACCCCGTACCAACCGGCAGGCGGGCGCCGCACTGCCGCGCACCGCTCGCCCGCCTGTCATCCTGAGCGGAGCGAAGGACCTATACAGAAAGTATATCCATTGATTAGCTTCTGTATAGGTCCTTCGCTCCGCTCAGGATGACAGGTGAACGGCAAACTCACCAAATCACCACCTCACCAAATCACCTATGTCCGCAGGCTCTTCCAAATCAGCTTTGTACGGCGGCCTGGCAGCCAATGTGGGCATTGCCGTCAGCAAGTTTGTGGCGGCCTTTTTCACCGGCTCGTCGGCCATGCTTTCCGAAGGCATTCACTCGCTCGTGGATAGCGGCAACTCCATTCTGCTGCTCTACGGCATGAAGCAGAGCCAGCTGCCGGCCAATGCGCGCCATCCGTTCGGGCGCTCCAAAGAGCTGTATTTCTGGGGGTTGATTGTGGCCGTGCTGATTTTCGCCATCGGCGGGGGCATGTCGTTCTACGAGGGCATCAAACACATCGAGCACCCCGAGCCGCTCACCGACCCGCTCTGGAACTACGTGGTGCTGGGCGTGGCGGCGGGCTTCGAAAGCTGGGCCAGCTGGCTGGCCATCCGGGCCCTGTACGCGGCCAAATCCGACGAAAAGGCCAGCTTCTGGCGCATTCTGAGCACCAGCCGCGACCCGGCCGTGTACGCCTCGGTGCTCGAAAACCTGGCCGCGCTGGCGGGCCTGGTGCTGGCGCTGGCGGGCGTGTTTTTCGGCCACGTGCTCAACAACCCCTACCTCGACGGGGCCGCCTCCATCGCCATTGGCCTGCTGCTGATGCTGGTAGCCGTGTTTCTGGTGAGCCGCACGCGGGCGCTGCTGGTGGGCGAGGGCGTGAGCGACGCCGTGCTGGCCGACCTGCAGGCCATCGGGCGCCGACAGCCGGGCGTGCACAACCTGCGCCCGCCCCTCACCATGTACCTGGGCCCTACCGATGTGGTGCTGGCCCTCGATGTGGACTTTGAAGACCAGCTTTCGGCCACTGATATTGAGATGGTGATTGGCCAGCTCCAGGACGCCATCCGGGTTAAGTATCCGGAGTTCCAGCGCATTTTCATCGAGGCCAAATCCATCACCAAAAAGCAAAGCCCCACGGTTGGGCCGGCCGCCTTCAAGCCGCCCTTCTAAGCCCGGCGCCGTTTGGCCGGGGCCGAACCTGCGGCGGCCGTTGCGGGTATAGCAGAGGATGACGCCCCGCCAGCCCGGCCGGCGGCGCCCGCTTTTCGTTCACCAACCCCGCCTTAATGCCCCTTCCTGCTACCGCCGATTCGCCGTTTGCCTCGTTCTGGATGGCCGGTTTCGAATGCACCGACCAGCTCAATGCCTTCGGCAACCGGGTTGATTTCCTGAACCTGACCGGCCATCTGCAGCTGCTCGACGCCGACTACGAGCTCATCCAACAGCACCAGCTAAGCACCGTGCGCGAGGGCATCCGCTGGAGCCAGGTGGAGCACCGGCCCTACCAGTACGACTGGAGCACCGTGCAGGTGCTGCTCGATGCGGGCCGCGCCCACGGCATCCAGCAAATCTGGGACCTGTGCCACTTCGGCTACCCCGACGACCTGACGCCGCTGCACCCCATGTTTGCCCGCCGCTTTGCCGCGCTGTGCCGGGCGTTCGTGGATTTCTACCGCCAGCAACGGCCCGACGACGTGCTCATCATCACGCCTATTAATGAGGTGAGCTTTATGAGCTGGCTGGGCGGCGACGTGCGCGGCACCGCGCCCTACTGCGTGGGGCAGGGCTGGGAAGTGAAGCTGGGGTTGATGCGGGCCTACATTGAAGGCGTGGCCGCCCTGCGCGAGGCCGACCCCACGGTGCGCATCCTCACCACCGAGCCGCTGCTAAACATTGTGCCGCGGCCGGGTGCCGGTCCGGCCGAGGTGCGCCGGGCCCGCGACGCCCACCGCAACCAGTACCAGAGCGTGGATATGCTGGCCGGCCGGCTCTGCCCCGAGCTGGGCGGGCGGCCCGAGTACCTCGATCTGCTGGGTTTCAACTTTTACTACGACAACCAGTGGCAGCTGGCGCCCTACCACACGCTGCCCTGGGCCAACGAAACCCGCGACCCGCGTTTCCGGCCCCTGAGCGCGCTGCTGACCGAGGCCTACCGCCGCTACCGCCGCCCCGTGGTGCTCACCGAAACCAGCCACCCGGGCGAAGACCGCCCCGCCTGGTTGCGCATGGTGGCCCGCGAAGCCGTGAAAACCCTGCGCGCCGGCGTACCGCTGCTCGGCGTCTGCCTCTACCCCATCATCGACCGGCCCGACTGGGACCACCTCTCGCCCTGGCACCACGCCGGCCTCTGGGATGCCGACCCCGCCGCGCCCGAACCCGGCCTCACGCGCCACCTGCACGAGCCCTCGGCCGTAGCGCTGGCCGAGGCCCAGGCCCTGGTGGCCCGCCAGCTGGCACCCCTCGAAAGCCTGCTTGCCTGAGCCGGCGCCAACGAGCCCGGCAGTTTACCGTACCTTCCGGCATGGCCCAACCCACTACCCCACCCGTTTCCGAGCTGCTCAGTCAGTTCCGTCAGGCGTTTGCCGATGTTCAGCTTTCGGCGGCCGAGGCGGCTTCGCTGCGCGAGCAGCTGGCCCAGTTTCAGCAGCGCCACGGCAGTATCGAGTCGTTGCGCCGCCAGCTGTTCGGGCTGGCCCGCAACCACTTCAGCACCTTCAAGGACAAGGCCGTGGTGGAGTGGCTGGAAACGGCCAGCGCCCTGCTGCCGGCCCCTGAAAGCCCGGCGGCCGCCCCGGCCCCGGCAGCTATGCCCGCACCCGGCCAGGCCGATTCGGGGCCGGCGCGGGTGTACTTCAGCCCCCACGACGACTGCGTGGCCGCTATTCATGGCTTCATTCAGCAGGCCCGACAGACGCTGGACGTGTGCGTGTTTACGGTGGCCGATAACCGGTTGAGCGACGAGCTGCTGGCCGCCCACCGCCGGGGCGTGCGCGTGCGCCTGCTCACCGACAACGAAAAGCTCTTCGACCGGGGCTCCGACGTGCGCATGCTGCAACAGGGCGGCATTTCGGTGCACATTGATGAGAGCCGCAACCACATGCACCACAAGTTCGCGCTGGCCGACAACCGCCACGTACTCACCGGCTCCTACAACTGGACCCGCTCGGCGGCCGAGCTCAACCAGGAAAACCTGCTTATCAGCCCCGATCCGGCCCTGATTACCGCCTACGCCACCGAGTTTGCCCGCCTCTGGGCCGCACTGCCGGCCTTCACCGGCGAATAAGCCACCCCGGCTAAAATCAGCAAGCAAAAGCCCCGCTCCGGCAACCGGAACGGGGCTTTTGCTTGCTGGCTCAGCGGCAGCCGGAAGCTGGCTTAGGGGCGCTCCGAGGTGTCGCCGCCTACTTCGGGCGCATCGGTGCTGGGGCGGCGGATGGACACGACCTGACGGGTGTTGTTGGCGCCCACGGTCAGGCTCAGGTAGTAGTCACCAGATGGCAAACCGCTGAAATTGAGCGTCTGGTGGTGCGAGCCGGCGGGCTGCTTGCGGTAGTCGGAAACGCGCACGGCCACGCCGTTCTGGTTGTAGAGCACCCAGCCCAGCGGTTTGGCTTCGCTGAGGTTGTAGGCCATCTGCATCACGCCACTCGAAGGGTTGGGGTACACGCTCATGCCGTTGTCGCCGATTTTGCGGGCGTTGCCGGCACCGGCCAGTACGGGCTCCTCGGCGGCTTTGGCCGGCGTCAGTTTCCATTGCTGCGTGAGCTTGCCCGTGTAGCGCCACTGCTGAATGCCGCCGTCGGTGGAGTCTTTGTCGGTGAGGGCCTTGTTGCGGCCGTTTTTCGAAATCAGCTTGAAGTAGCCATCATCGGCGGGCTCCACTTTCCACTGCTGGTTGTAGCCGCTGTAATAGGTCCAGAGGCTGATGGCGGCGCCGTTGGAAGTGGAGCTGCCCAGCACCTCCAGCACCTTGTTGCTGCCGGGCACTACCAGGCGGTAGAAGCCGCTGCCGGCCGGTTCGAGCCGCCACTGCGGGTCGGCGGCGGGCGCCGCGCCGGCCGTGGCCAGCTGCTCCGACAGGGTGGCCGGGCGGCCCTGGGTTACTTCCAGCGGCTTGCCCGTCGAACGAACCGTAATTACGTACGTGCCCGACAGGTCGCCGGTGGGCACTTCGTCGTCGGCCGCCGGCTTTTTGGCTGGGGCCGCCGCTACCGCCGGGGCGGGCTTGGGAGCCGGGGCGGCCTTGGGGGCCGGCGCCGGGGCAGCGGGCTTAGCGGCTTTGGGGGCCGGTTTCGGGGCAGCGGCTACTACCGGCGCCGGTTCGGGGCGCGGGGCGGGCGCTACGGCAGCCTTAGCCACCGGCGGCGCGCCGGCCGGGTCGGGCGTGGTGGGCGAGCCCAGCGGGTAGAGGTTGCCGGTCGGAATCAGCTGCTGGCCCTGGCCGGGCGCCACCCAGTGCAGCTCGATGCCGGCCGTACCGGAGGCGTTGTTGTATTCGAATTTGATGGTGGCTTTCTCGCCGGCCGCCAGCGAAATACTGCCCTCGTCCTTGCTACCGGCCTTTTTGCCGTCCCAGGTATCGAGCAGCATGCGGCCGTTCACCCACAGGCGCACCTCGTCGGTAGTAACGGCCACGAAGCGGTAGCGGCCGGTGCTGGACGCCGCAATCAGTCCTTCCCAACGCACCGAGAAGTTATCGGCGGGCAGGCCGGGCGCGGGCGCGCCCATGCCCCAGCGGAAATCAACCACCGCATCCTGCCGCTTGAGTACCGGCTGGCCCGCCAGCGAACCGTTGCTGAAGTAGGCGGCCGTGAGGCCCGTGCCCCATCCCTGGGCGGGCTGCTTTTCGGTTGGTCCCGAAACGGCCGTCGGTCTGGGCAGCGCCGCAGCGGCCGGCAGCTGGCCGAGCAGGCCCAAACCGAGCGCAGAGCAAAGAAATAAATGTCGCACGATACAGGTGGCTTTGGAAGGTGATATGGTCTGGAAGGAGCACAAATGAGCAACAGTCAAAAATCTACGCGTAGATTTATATTTTCCTGCTTCGCTTAGACTAATATACAGGTTTTTCTCAGGCAGTTGCGGGCGCGCAGCCCTTGCCGGCCCCGGCATACTGCAAGAAACCAGCTCCTAATTGCCCCAAAACCGCGCTTTTATCTAATTCCTGCCAACTATGCCTTTGTTGCCCGCTGCCTCGCCCATCAACCCGCCCACGGCCCGTGCACTGCTGACTACCGCCGTGGGCCTGCTGGAGCTGCGGGGCACAGAGGCGGGGCTGCGCGAGGTGAACTTCCTGCCGCCCGGCAGCCCCGGCGCAGCCACTGCGGCCGGTGCGGTGCCGGCCTGCCTGCGGGCGGCCCGCGAGCAACTGCGGGCCTATTTCGGCGGCGAGCTGCGCACGTTTTCGCTGACGACGGACGTGGAAACCGGCACCGCGTTTCAGCGGCGGGTGTGGGCGGCACTGCCGGCCGTGGCCTACGGCCGCACCGCCTCCTACCTCGACCTGGCCCGGCAACTGGGCAACCCCGGCGCGGTGCGGGCCGTGGGCGCGGCCAACGGCCAGAACCCGCTGGCCATCATCTGGCCCTGCCACCGCATCATCGGTGCCAGCGGCCAGCTCACGGGTTACGCCGGCGGCCTGGAGCGCAAAAAGTGGCTGCTGGCCCTGGAAAACCCGCCGCAGCAGTTGGGGCTGTTTGGTGGGTGAGCGAACTGCCAGACTGTCATTGCGAGCGGAGCGAAGCAATCCGTAGGTGCAGAACGCTAAGCTTTAAGAAGCAGATAGCCCCTGAAAGCCGTACCAGCGTCAGGGGCTTGGCGCCTCACGGAGAGTATCACAGCCCTCCCGGATTGCTTCGCTTCGCTCGCAATGACAAAACAGTTCACCGATTCACAAACGGCAGCAGCTTTTGGTAGATGATGTTGTGCTGCCAATAGAGCTGCAACACCATCGGAATGTGCTTTTTGCCGGGCAGCACCTGGTAGTAAGGCTGATGCCCCAGGCTGACCAGCCGGGTGCGAAACTCGGCGCTGCTGCTGCTGATGGACGGGTAGGTTTTGCCGCCCACGAAGATGAGGAAGGGCGGCGTTTGGGGTGTGAGGTGGTACACGGCCGACATCTGCCGCCAGCTGGCCGGGTCGGGCCCGAAGGGCACCAGAAACTCTCTGTCGCCGGGGTAGGCCAGCTTTTGCAGGTAATCGTACATATCGAGGCCGGCGGCATCGTCGAGGATGACGCCGCGCACCGGGTTGGTGGGTTCGCCCCAACGCCGGAAGCGGGCGCCGTCGGTGGCCAGCAGGGCCGCCAGGCCGCCCCCGGCCGAGTGGCCCATCAGAAACAGCCGGGCCGGGTCGCCGCCGTACTCGGCAATGTGGCGGCGGGTCCAGACGACGGCGCGGGCGCAGTCGTCGGCCATCTGGGGCACGCGCACGGCCGGCGCCAAGCGGTAGCTTATCACCACGGCCACCACGCCCTGCTTGGCCAGCCGCCGGCCCACAAACGAATACAGGTTCTTGCTGCCGCTGTTCCAGTTGCCGCCATGCATGAACACCACCACCGGATAGGGCCGCGCGGCCCGGGCTTTGGGCGCGTACACATCGAGCAGCTGCCGGCCGGCCGCAAAGGCAGAGTCGGTGGCCGGCACGTAGGGCACATCGGCGGTGCGGCGGCTGGGGCGGGCCACGCTGAACTCGGTAGCGGCGGCCAGCAGCAGCCCGGTAATCAGCAAAGTGGGCAGCAGCCGCAGGAAAACAAAACGCATTCGGCAGGATAAAAACAGGGAAACAGAAGCCACCGCGCCAGGCAACGCAGCGGGACAGATACGAGGCCGCCACCGGGCTGGTTTGTCGCAGCCAGATGCAATACGGCCGGCCCCGGCCACGTTCAGCTGCGGGGCGGAGCCGGGCAGCAGAACGGCGGGCAAGGTTGAGGCGGCGGGCGTATCTTTGGCAGTGGGCCGCCGGCCGTTATGGCCATCCGGACCCGTTTACCGCTACTTTTTTCTGATGAAACTTTCGATTTCTTCGCTTCTGCTGACGGCTCTTTTACTGGGGGCCGGGCTGCAGCCGGCGCTGGCCCAGCGGGGCAGCAAGGCCGCCAAAAATGCCGCCGGTGCCACCCGCGAGGCCGTGCTAACCAGCCGCAGTCAGCCGCTGTTCGGGGGCCTTTCGGCGGTGCAGGCCGAGCAGGCGCTGGGCGCGGCCACGGTGGACGGCCTGGCGGGCAGCTTTCCTTCGCGGGCCGAGGCCAGCCAGTTTTTCAGCCGCAAAGGCTACGAGTATCTGGCCGAAAGCCAGCGCGATACGGCCGCTTACCGCTTCAACCTGGCCTGGGTGCTCGACCCCAACAATGCCGAGGCCTACCACGGCCTGGGCGTAGTAGCCAGCGCCAATCCCACGCCCGAGCAATCCATTGAGCTGCTGGAAAAAGGTCTGGCGCTGGCCCCCACCAACTCGTCGCTGCTGGCCGATCTGGGCACGAGCTACCTCATCCGCTACGAGCAGGGCAAGAAGAAAAAGGACCTGAAAACCGGCACCGAGCTGCTGCAGAAAGCCACCACCCAGGATGCCACCAACGCCGGCGCCTGGCAGCAGCTGGCCCGCGCCTACTACTACCAGGAGCAGTATGCCCAGGCCTGGGACGCCGTGCACAAAGGCCAGATTACCAGCATTTCCTCGGTCGATTTCAGCCTGATTGCCGACCTGCTCACCCACCTGCCCGACCCGCAGGGCAAGTTTAAGTAAGCTATACTGAGCTGCAAGCTTTGAGCGGCAAGCTGCAAGCTGATGTTGAACGTCAGCTTGCAGCTTGTGGCTTGCGGCTTGCCGCTCAAAGCTTGCAGCTGCACCCTAGACAATCCTTTGCGGTCGGTTTCCGTTAGAGGCGCATCGGGCTGCCGGGCTTTCGGCGCGGCCGGCCCTTCATTTTGCTTCTTACTTCGTGACCCTTCGCTCTTTTCTGCCCGCGGCGATGCTGCTGCTCACGGCCGCCGCCACGCACTCGGCGCTGGCCCAGTCGGTTGGGCCCGAGCGCCGCCAGCGCCACTACGACCACCAGGGCCGCCTGTATTACAAGGGGCCGTTGCGCTTCACGCTAGGCGGCGGCGTGGGCTACTACAACGGCGACCTGACCAGCCGGCTGGGCGACCAGTTTCTGGGCCCCAGCCTGAGCGCGGGGCTGCTCTACCAGTTTCACCCGCACTGGCAGGTGGGCGGCGAGCTGTCGTATCTGCAGCTTGGGGCCAAGGACTACCTGCCCGGCCGCGGCCTGGCTTTCCAGGGCAAAAACGGCCTGGCGGCGGCCTTCGTGCGCTGGGAACCCCTCACTGACCCAGGCGCCTACTCGCTGCCGGCCGGGCAGTCGGCCCTCATCAAGCCCTACCTGAAGCTGGGCGTTGGCATGGCGCTCTACAGCCCCAAAGCGTACCGCGGCACCGAGCGGCCCAGCGGCAACACCACGCCCAATTACCTGGAGCCCGAGCGCTACGACTACCCCGCCGTGGCCCTGACGCTGCCCGTGGGCGTCGGCCTGACGGTGCGGCTCACCTCGCGGCTCAACGCCTCGCTCGAAGGTTCGTACTCGCTCACCACCACCGACCAGCTCGACGACATCAGCACGGTTCCCAGCCCCGACTCCAACACGGGCCGCTCGGCTTCGTCGCTCAACGACAACTACGGCCAGCTGGAGCTGAAGCTGGAGTACGCGCCCTGGGCGCGGTAATGTTGAGCTGTTAGCTGAAAAACGAAGAAGGCCCCGAACTCAGTTGAGCGCGGGGCCTTCTTTTAGTTGGAGTTGTTGATTTCTCCAAAACGGAAGCTAGCAGCTAATGGCTCTCAGCTAACAGCTTAAAATCAAGCCTATTGCTTCACGAACCGCTCGTGGAAGGTTTTCTGTCCATCGGAAACGGTGAGCAGGTAGACGCCGCCGGCCAGGTTGGCCACGTCCAGTTGGCCGTTCTCGAAGCGCACATTGGCCACGCGCGCCCCGCGCAGGTCGGTCACGACGGCCGATACGGCTGGCGCTTTACCAGCCAGCACGATGTTGAGCACGTTGGCCGCCGGGTTAGGATACAGCGTCAGGGCCTTCTCGAAGCTGTTGCTGCCGAGCGAGGCACTTTGGGCCGCTATGGTAGCCCCGGCACCCGCCGTCAGGCCGGTTCCGCCGCTGATGTTGACGGTGTAGTCCTCGGTTTCGCCGTAGCTGAAGCTGCCGCAGCTGGTGGTGGCCGCGTTGTCGCTCATGGTGATGCGCATGCGCGTGGCACCACTCCGGGCCGACGAAGGCACCGTGAAGGTAGCCGAAAGCGTGGCGCTGCTGGCCGAAGAGCCCGACACTACTGTTTCGCCGGCGTCGGTGAAGTCGCCATCGTGGTTGTAGTCGATGTACACGCGCCAGTTTTCGGTGTAGGCCGTCGAGGCAAAACCAGCCGAGATGTTGATGGTCTGCGACGAGCCGGCGGCCAGGGTCGTGCTCAGGGCCGTGCCGTCGTAGTAGCCACCGTTAGCACCCGAAGTGCGGTTGATGGAGCCCAGCTTCACCAAATCAATCCACTCGTAGCTCGTGTTGCTGCCTTTGCTGGTGCAGTACGTCACGCCGGTTGGTGGCGGCGTTGTGCCCCCGCCACCCGCGGCGGCGCCCACGCCCACGGCGTACCAGGCGTTGGTAACGGCCGTCACCTGGGCCGAGCCGGCCCCGAACAAATCGGTAGCCGCCGAGATGGAAGCTGTGCGGGCCTGCGCGTAGGTAGAGGAAGCCGTCAGGTACACGCTTTCGGTGCGGTAGGCAATTTTGGCCGCGTTGCTGATGCCTTGGCCGGTTACCGAGTAGGCGCTGCCGATGTCGTTGGTGCCCGAACCGCCCTGGCTGAGCAGGTAGAACCAGTAGTTGAGCACGCCCGAGTTGGTGTGCACGCCGCCCTGGTCGTTGGCATTGGAGGGCGAGGCGGTAGTGGCCTGCCAGTACTTGCCTTTGTAGGTGTCGGGCTGGCCGTAGAGGTTGGGGTTGCTCATCGAGCGCAGGGCCCCGCCGTTCTTCATAATCTGCTCGCCGATGTCCCAGGTGCTCTTGCCGGTCAGGCCGTAGTCGGTTACCGCTTTGGCTTCCACGCAGGCGCCCCAAATGTCGGAGAAGCCCTCGTTCATGGCGCCCGACTCGTTGGCGTAGGTGAGGTTGGCGGTGGTTTCGCACACGGCGTGCCCGATTTCGTGGCCGCACACGTCGAGGGCCGTCAGGGGCTTGAAGGTGCTGGCCCCGTCGCCGTAGGTCATCACCGAGCCGTTCCAGTAGGCGTTTTCGTAGCCGGCGCCGCCGGGCTGGTCATCAAAATGCACGTAGCTCTTGATTTTGGCGCCGGCGTTGTTGTAGGAGTTGCGGTTGTGTACCGTTTTCCAGTAGTCGTAGGTGGCCTGGGCGCCGAAGTGGGCGTCGCCGGCCACGTTGTCGAAGTTGGCGTTGTTGTACTCGGCGGCCGTCCAGTTGTTGTCGTTGTCGATGAAGTCGGTGGCGGCCGAGTAGCTGTTACCCTTTTTGCAGTTGTAGGTTTCGATGCCCGAGCCGCGGGTGGTTTCGCGCAGGTAGTAGCCGCCGCTGGTGGTGCCGGTGGCCAGCGTGCGGGTGCCGCTGTAGGCCGTGGCAAAGGTGCCGGTAGCGGCGGCGTGCTTGATGATGGCATCCTGCGAAATCACGCGGCCCGAGTGGGCATCGACGTAGATGTAGGCCCGGCTGACGGGCGCTTTGGCGTACACGTTGAACTTCCAGGCCAACGCCGGCTGGCCGCTGGTTTCATCGTGGATTACCACCAGCTCGCCGCGGGGCTTGTAGGTGGCATCGGGGTTGGCTTCCTGCTGCTTCAGGCCGGCTTCCTCACGGGCATCCTGCCACATATATTCCCTGGCGCCCACAAAGGCCATAGCCCGCTGCAACCCGGTGGCCGCATCGAGCGAGGGCGTTACGTTCAGGTTCTCCACCTTCTCAATCTGCCCGCTGATGCTTTCCACGTTGCCCTGCCGGGCGTGCACCGCGTAAATGGCGTGCTCTACCTTGATGCCCTTGTAGTACTGCTGGTACTTCTCGTGCACAAAGCCCAGCTCATCGGCCTTGGTGCCAACCGACAGCAGCTCGTCGGCGCTGCCGAGGGCCAGCTGCTGGCGTAGCACGGCCGGGGCATCGTTGAGCTTGTAGGCGTTGCCCGCCGCTTTGAACTGCACCAGGTAGGGGGTGCCGTTGTCGCGCAGGTTCTTGCTTTGAACCCGCGAGTAATCCTGGGCGAAGGCGGCCGAAGAGCTCAGGCCACCCAGCAACAATAATGCTGCTACCGAGTATTTGTTGTGCATACGTTGGGGTTGGTTGTGAAAGTGAGATTTTGAACAAAAGGAAGAGATTCGATAAAATCAGAAGCTCAATCCGGAGTCCAAATTATACTTTTATCAATATAAACGTCTTTTTATTAAATTATTTATCTTATAACACCTTTTTTAATGACAATATTATTGACCTTCAGCAAAACCACTACCTTCTATAATATCCTGAATTTCAGCTATTTAAAATTATTACTCACTACTTTCAACAACCGAAACCTTCTAAGCCTACCTGCGCGCCGGCCCGAATTTTAAACATTTCAAGATACCTACATGAAAACTTCATCTGATCTTCATCTTTCCCGCTGGCGCCTCGCGGGCCAGACGGCCGTGGTAACGGGCGCTTCCAAGGGCATCGGGGCGGCCGTGGCAGCCGAGCTGCTGGCGCTGGGCGCCACCGTAATTGCCGTGGCCCGCACCGCCGCCGACCTGGAGCAGCAGGTAGCCGAGTGGCAGCAGCAGGGGCTGCCCGCCCACGCCCTGCCCGCCGACGTGAGCACGCCCGCCGGCCGCACCGCTCTACTGGCCGAAATAGCCGAGCGTTGGCCTCAGGTGCATATCCTTGTCAACAACGTGGGCACCAACATCCGCAAACCCAGCCTCGATTACACCGACGACGAATACCGGCAGCTGCTGGCGACCAATCTCGATTCGGCCTGGGAGCTGAGCCGGGGCTTGCAGCCGCGGCTGGTGGCGGCCGGCGGCGGCAGCATCGTCAATATCTCGTCGGTGGCGGGCCTTGTGCACGTGCGCACCGGCGCTATTTATGGCATGACCAAGGCCGCGCTGGTGCAGCTGACGCGCAACCTGGCCGTCGAGTGGGCGGGCGCGGGCATCCGGGTGAACTGCGTGGCGCCCTGGTACATCCGCACACCGCTGGCCGAAACCGTGCTCAAGGATGATACCTTCCGCGCCAGTGTGCTGGCCCGCACGCCGATGGGCCGCGTGGGTGAGCCCGAAGAAGTGGCGGCCGCCGTGGCCTTCCTGTGCCTGCCCGCCGCCGCCTACATCACCGGCCAAACCCTGGCCGTGGACGGCGGCTTCACGGTGAATGGGTTTTCGTAAGAAGTCAAAGGAAAAAAGTCCGTCTGTCATCCTGAGCGCAGCGAAGGACCTATACAGAAGCCATTCTCTTTCGAGGTTAGCTTCTGTATAGGTCCTTCGCTGCGCTCAGGATGACAGACGGACTTTTTTCCTTTTGACCTACAGCAATAGCCGACGTAAAGCCTGCTCGTAGCGGGGCAGGGCCTGGGGGTCGGAGGCGAGGTAGAGAAACGGCTCGATAAGCTCCAGCTCCATAAGCAGCAGCTCGCCGTCCTGGTCGAGGCCATCGACGCGGGCGTAGAGGCAGCCGGGCGCGAACTGCTGCACGATGCGGTCGGCGGCCTGGCGCAGGTGGGCCGGCGCCTCGCGCGGGGCAATGGCGCCGCCCAGGTAGTGCTGCACCCGAAAGTCGCCCGATTTAGGCGTTTTGAGCACCGCGTGGCTGAATTCGCCCCCGTAATAGAGCAGCGACCATTCGCCTTCTTCCTGAATGCGCGACAGGAAAGGCTGGGCCAGAAAGTCCTCCTGGGCCACCAGCTCGGTGAGCTGGGGCTGGCGCACGGCCGTTTCGTGGCGGCCGATGATGAACGTGTTTTTGGCGCCGCCGCTCACGGCCGGCTTCACCACAATCTGGTCCTGGCCCATTTCGTCGAGCAGGGCGGCGGCATCTACGGCCTCGCCGCGGGGCAGCAGCCGGGTGGGCACAATGCGCACGCCGGCCCGCTCCATTTCCAGCAGATACCGCTTGTTGGTGTTCCAGCGCACCACACTTACCGGGTTGAGCAGGCGCACCTGCTGGCGCTCCAGCTGGTCGAGCCAGTGCAGAAACTCCTCCACGCGGTCGAAATAATCCCAGGGCGACTTGAGCAGCACCACGTCGTAGCGGTTCCATTCCACGGTCGGATTGCTCCAGATGCGCGGCTCCACGTCGTGGCCCTGCTCGCGCAGGTAGCGGGTGAGCAGCGCGTCTTCGTCGTCAACATTAGGCGCACCGTACTGGGCCAGGCTTTCGCAGGTTACAAGGGCAATATTCATCACAGATTTTCGCAGATTTTTGCGCTGATTACGCAGATTCGTTTCGGAGACTGGCGCTACCCAATGGTGGCTGGACCCGCAAGCGGTTTCCCGGCCCCAAAGCTAACAGCTACCAGCTGTCAGCTAACAGCTCAAAAATCACTTTCCATTGAGGTAATCGAGGGCCAGGGTGGCCAGGGTGCGCACGCCCAGCGTCAGGCCGCTTTCGTCGATGAAGAAGCCGGCGGTGTGGTGCGGGGCGGTGGTGGCGGGGTTCGTGCCCTTGGCCATGCCCCCCACGAACACGAACAGGCCGGGTACTTTTTCCTGGTAGAAAGCGAAGTCCTCGGCCCCGGTTACGGCTTTTTGCACCATTACGTTGGCCGGGCCGGCGGCGCGCTCCAGGCTGGGCACCATGCGGGCGGTCAGGGCCGGGTCGTTGTAGGTAACGGGGGCGTAGGGCGTGATGTCGACCTCGGCGGTGGCGCCGGCGCTTTCGGCAATGCCGGTGGCCGTGCGCCGCACGGCGGCCCACACTTTCTGCTGCATCTGCTTGTTGAGGCAGCGGATGGTGCCGGTCAGCTCCACCTGCTCGGGGATGATGTTGTGGCGCACGCCGCCGTGCACCATGCCCACGGTCAGCACCACGGCGTCCTCGGTCAGCTCGGCCTGGCGGCTGACGATGGTTTGCAGCCCCAGAATAATCTGGGCGGCCGTTACCACCGGGTCGATGGCCAGCCAGGGGTAGGCGCCGTGGGCCGATTTGCCTTTCACTTTGATGCTGAACACATCGGACGACGCCATTTCGCCGCCCGGCCGGTAGCTCAGGCGGCCCACCTCGGTCTGGGCCTGAATGTGGAGGCCAAACACGGCATCGACTTTGGGGTTTTCGAGTACGCCTTCCTTCACCATGAGCCGGGCGCCGCCCTCCATGCCCGGCAGCGAGCCTTCCTCGGCGGGCTGGAAGATGAACTTGACGGTGCCGGGCAGGTCCTTTTTCATTTTCACCAGCACTTCGGCCGCGCCCAGCAGCATGGCCACGTGGGTGTCGTGGCCACAGGCGTGCATTACGCCCACCGGCTGGCCGTTGTAGTCGGTGCGCACTTTGGAGGCGAAGGGCAGGCCGGTGGTTTCGGTGACGGGCAGCGCGTCCATATCGGCGCGCAGGGCTACTACCGGGCCGGGGCGGCCACCGCGTAGCAGGGCCACTACGCCGGTACGGGCCACGCCGGTTTGTACCTCCAAACCCAGCTTCCGCAGGTGGTCGGCCACGAGGGCGGCGGTGCGGGTTTCCTGGTTACCCAGCTCGGGGTGCTCGTGCAGGTCGCGCCGCCAGGCAATTACCTGGGCCTTTTGCTGCTCGGCCAGTTGGGCCACGCGGGCCGTTAGGTCGGCGGAGGCGGCCGGCTTGCGTTTTTGAGCGCAGGCCGGGCCGGCGGCCCAAAGCGTGAGGGCCAGCGCGGCGGCCAGGGGGTAGCAGTTCTTCATGGGCAGCAGAATAAGCAAGGGCCAGTAGCAGCCGGACAGCGGGCCGCTCCGGCCAATATACACCGCCCGAAGCGGCACCCGCAACTACCAGACGCACCAACGGCACGCTGGCTGCTTTGCGCTACTTTTGCCCGCTATGCTTTCCCACGATTTTCCCGGCGACCCGGCCCCCAATCCAGCCGCCAGGCCGCTGGCCCGCCCCACGGCCCTGCCGCTTACCTGGCCGGCCGCCTGGCGGCGGCCGGCCTTCCTGGCGCGGCTGGGGCTGGTGCTGGCGCTATTGCTGGCGCTGGCCAGCCAGCTGCCGCGCTTTTTTGCCTGGGTGCAGGCCCGCCCCGGCTACCATCTGCCCGACCCGCTGCTGGCCTGGCTGCCCGCCCACGATGTTTCGGGGGCCACATTTGCGGTGATTTATGCGGGCATCGCGCTGGGTGTGGCCACGCTGCTGCCGCGGCCGGCGCGGCTGCTGCGGGCGCTTTGGGCCTACCTGCTGCTGCATCTGCTGCGTTGCGCCACGCTGGCCCTGCTGCCGCTGGAGCCGCCGCCGGGCCTGGTGCTACTACGCGACCCGCTGGTGGACGCGCTCTTCTACGCCGCCCTCGCCCCCATTACCAAAGACCTGTTTTTCTCGGGCCACACCGCCACGCTGCTACTACTAGCACTGGCCGTACCGCCCGGCTGGCGGCGCGGGCTGCTGCTGCTCGGCACCGTAGCCGTGGCCGCGCTGGTGCTGGTGCAGCACGCCCACTACACCTACGACGTGCTGGCCGCCCCGCTGTTCGTCTGGCTCGCTTGGTGGGGCAGTAAGTGGCTTAGCGCTTAGAAAGCACCGTCATTCAGAGCGCAGCGAAGAATCTCGCGTGCAGTAGTATACCTATCATCAGGGATTACTTTGGCACGCGAGATTCTTCGCTGCGCTCAGAATGACCGTGCTTTCAAAGCGCTAAGCTCTCGGTTCTAAGCTCTCATTTCTCACTTCTCCCCTTTCGTCTCGTAGATACCCGCCGCGATGCGCTCGGTGAGACTTTTGGGCACGAAGCGGGTGAGCGTGGCCGACAGGCTATTGAGGGCACCCGGAATGACTTCGGCCTCGCCGGCCAGCAGGGCCCGGATGCCGGCCTGCGCCACCGGCTCGGGCAGCATGGAAACCCGGTTGGCCTTGGATTGCAGCTCGGCGCTCATACCGGCCCGGTCGGTGAAGCTGGTGTCGGTGGAGCCGGGGCTGAGGCAGCAGACCGACACGCCCGAGTCGCGCAGCTCGTAGCGCAGGCCGCGGCTGAAGCTGAGCAGAAACGTCTTGCTGGCCGCATACAGGCTGAACGTGGGCACGGCCTGGTAGGCGGCGGTGCTGGCCACGTTAAGAATGTAGGCCTTCGGAGCGCGGTGCAGCGCGGGCAGCAGCCGGTGCGTGAGGGCCACCGGCAGCTGCATATTCAGGTGCAGCATGTTCAGCTGGTTGCCCAGCGGCAGCTCCTCGAAGCGGCCCCAGATACCGTAGCCTACATTGTTGACCAGCACCGTCAGCTCGCCGGGCTGGGCCAGCGCCCAGGCGGCCAGGTCTTCGTCGGCGTTGGGCGCGGCCAGATCGAGGGCCAGCACGCGGGCCTCGCGGCCGAGCTGGCGGGCTTCGGCGGCTACCTGCTCCAGGTCAGATTCGGAGCGGGCCGTGAGCAGCAGGTCGTAGCCGCGGCGGGCCAGCTCCAGGGCCAGGGCCCGGCCAATGCCGCGCGAGCCACCGGTGATAAGGGCAGTTTTCAAGGTGAGATGGTGAAATAGTGAGATGGTGAGTTTGATGTTCGGGCGGCGCGGGGCAGCAACGGCGTAAGGAGTGCAAATGGCGCAATCAGAGCCGTTGAACAGCAACTCACCATTTCACCATCTCACTATTTCACCGCTAACTATTTCACCAGGTGCAGAAAGCGCAGGTAGAAGGGCGTGGGGCTGTTGTCGTGCTTGGGCTCGTATTTGCCGGCCAGAATGGGCACGTACATCACGCGGCGGCGCGACACTTCGCCCACCAGCGGCGAGCGGGCCACGCGGTGCCACATGCGGCCGTCGTGCACGGTCAGGTCACCGGGCTCGGTTTCGATGACGATTTCGTCGGGGTCAGGGCCTACGTCTTTGTAGTATTTCTTGCGGAACAGGATGTCGCGCAGGCTTTGGCGGTGGGTGCCGGCCAGCACGCGCAGGCCGCCGTTGGTGGCCGGCGTACCGTCGAGGTGCACGCCCACGTTCAGCATCGGCCCAATTTTCTTGCCGTAGAACACGTCGCGCAGCGAGTCAGTGTGCCAGCCCATCTGCGAAAATTCCGAGCCCGTTACGTTCACGTAGTGGTTGATAACGAGGCCGTCCTTCTCGTTTTCGCCCACCCGGCCGCCGGGGGCCTCCAGCAAAGGGAACAGGGCCGTAAAGCGCGGGTCCTGCAGAAACTCGTGCAGCACGGGGCTGTGGTGCGAGGCGAAGGCGAAGCGCTGCACAATGGGCGCGCCATCCACATCGCGGCCGTACTTGATGGGCACGCCGTTGACCTTCTTCACGTCGTCGGCCAGCCAGCGCTGCTGCACCTGCTCGGAGGCACGCAGCAGCTCGGCCACGGTATCGGGCCCCACGAAGCCGCGGAAATGCAGGAAGCCGTGTTCTTGAAAAAACGCCAGCTGCTCCGGTGTCAGCGCATCGGCCAGCGTGAAACGCGGGTATGGAACAGATAAAGGCATAGGGTAAAGCGAATGGATATCCGCCCGGTTAAGCGGCCGCAAAGGTACGCCACGCGGCGGGTAAATTGGCGTGGCCTAGCACCCCGGCTGGGCTACTGTGGAGCCCCACGAACCAGCAAGCTGGCCGCGGCCGCATGAAGAGCGCGTGAATCAACCAATTGGCCGGCCATTGGTTTAGGCAAAGTGCCTATCTTAGCCGGGCAGGGCTTCGGCCTGCCCATCTGTTTTTCTTTGCATGACACGAGTGCCGCTTTTACTGTTGCTATCGGTGCTGCTGTTGCCGCTTTCCGCCTGGGCGCAGGCGGCCGAAGCCCGGCTGGTGCCCTTCCGGCAGGGCCGCCAGTGGGGCTACGCCGACCGCCGGGGCCGGCTGGTGCTACCCGCCCGCTACGACGAGGCGGGCCCGTTCGCCGACGAGCTGGCCTGGGTGCGGGTGGGCAGTCTGTACGGCTACATTGATGGGGCCGGCAACCCCGTAACGCCGGTGCAGTACACGCGGGCTGGCAACTTCCAAAGCAACCAGGCGCTGGTTGAGCTCAACGGTGAAACCTTCGCCATCGACCCTGCCGGCCGCCGCCTTCCGCCCGCCGAAGTAGCCGACCCAGCCGACGAAGACCCGCTTGAGCAGGGCGACCTGGTGCGCGGCCCCGACGGCAAGGTGGGCTTCCGCTTCACCGTAGGCACGGCCCGCATTCCAGCCATCTACGACGAAATCAAGGACAACTACAACGGCCTGCTGCTGGTGCGCCAGGGCGAAAAATGGGGAGTGCTCGACAGCCGGGGCAAGCTGGTGCAGCCCGTGCAGTATGATTCGGTGCGCCGCGGCGGCAGCCCGTTGTTGCCGGCCGTGCGCCACAACGGCCGCTGGGGCTACCTCGGTCCCGAAGGTCGCCGCCTCATCGAGCCGCGCTACCTGCGGGCGGCACCCTTCTTCGGCGGCGTCGCCCGGGTGCAAACGCCCTCGGGCGCAGTCGGCTACATCGACACCGAGGGCCGCGAGTTCTGGGAAGACACCGAGCCGACGGCGGATAAGTAGCGGGCGCGGACAGCCGGTTGGGCAGTAGCGCGGCGTTGTATTAACATCGGCTTGCTGCGGCCTGCGAGTTGCTGAACGGTAGCTGCAGGCTCGGCCGGCAACTCGCCGGCCAGGTCTGCAGCTCTTGTGCGTTTCCATCACCTTCACCACCGAATAGCTATGACTGCCCGGTTTCTGCTGTGCCTGTTGCTGCTGGGTTGTGGCCGTGGAGAAGATCCACCAACTGCTGACCCATCCATTCAGCTACCCCGAATGGCAATTGAAACTGCCGATTCGCAGAGTGTTAGTGCGCAGAAAATTAAACCACCTCCAAAACTTATTCCTATCGACTGTTTCGGGCCCGGCGCGGGAACACCGGCTTTTAAAGGCGGCAACGACAGTTTAATAGCATTTCTGAGCCGGTATGCGCAATGGCCCGAAGGACTGCCTCTTTCCATTACAGGAAAGGTTTATGTTCGGGTAATGGTCGAGGAGGATGGAAAAATCAGTAGTTCCACTGTGCTGAAAAGCCTGCATCCGCTGGCCGACGCGGAGGCGCTCCGACTGGCCGGATTGTTAAGCGGGCATTTTGTGCTAACCGGCCGTAGAGGCAAGGCCGATGCGGTTAGTTATATCATTCCCATCACCTTCAGCGCCGAGTAAGATGCGTAACTGGCTGTTACTACTGTGCCTACTACTGCTGAGTGGCTTAACGGCCGCCGCCCAGGTAACGCCGGACAGTTCGAAGCTGCCACGGCCATTTGGCCCTCCCCTGGGCTACGACCCGCTGTGGCACTGCTGGAGCTGTCAGTATCCGGTGTATCTAAATGGTGGTTTTGGCGGGATGCTACGAGACATTAACAAGAATCTACGCTTTCCGCCCCAACTACAAAAAGATGGCCGCGTGTTCGTGCGGTTCACGATTGATGCTACGGGCCAAGTACGCAACCCCACCGTAGAGCAGGGCCTGCAGCCCGACGCCGACTCGGCGGCCGTGCGAGCCGTCGGGCTGCTGGGGCGATTTACGCCGGCCCTGGACCCGCGAGGCCGGCCAATGGCGGTAAAGCAGACGATTCCAGTAGCCTTTATTTATGATGGCGAAGACCGACCGAAAAAACGAGTCCATTGAGGCGCTGATTTACGAGAGGATTGCTACTACCCCCCCACCGCCCAGCTTCTATCCGAAAACATTCCTACTTTACCCTTTGCAAATCCCAACTCCCTAACGCCCGCCCCTATGGTTTTCACGCCCAGCCCCATGCTGCTCAAGCTGCTTTACACCCGCGGCAGCCTGCGCAACACGCCCGAGGGCGTGGCCTTCAGCATCAAAAACCGCCTCGACACGGTGCGCATCACCCGCATCGACTTTGTGCAGATTGACGATGTGCGGCTAGGAGTCAGCGAAATTGCCATTGATTTGGGCGAGGGCGACGTGCGGCCGGCCGTGGTGTTCAACGCCGACAGTGCGGGTTTTACGCTGCCGGTGGGCCAGTCGGCCACGTTTTATTTGGCCACCAGCCAGCTGGCCGAGGGCCTGCACACCATCCAGGTGCAGTTCGCGGCCGACCCGTTTGGCGACCTGAACGTGGAAGTGGAGGACAGCATCACGCTCGTGCCCGACAACCGCGCCCGCATCCCGCGCTCCAGCCACGACGATTACTCCGACGAGGCCATCAAGAAGCGCCAGGACTTTGCCGAGGAGTTCACGGGCCAGCAGTTCGAGCACCTCAAGCAGTACTCCTTCGATGCCCACGCGCTGCAGGGCAACTGCGAAAACTTCACGGGCATTGCCCAGATTCCGGTAGGCCTGGCCGGGCCGCTGCACGTAAACGGCGAGCACGCCCAGGGTGACTTTCTTATTCCGCTGGCGACTACCGAGGGCACGTTGGTGGCCAGCTACAACCGCGGCATTCAGCTGCTTAACCTCAGTGGTGGCGTGAAATGCACCGTTATCGGCGACGCCATGCAGCGGGCGCCGGTGTTCGTGTTCGATGATGCCCGCGGGGCCCGCGACTTTGGGCGCTGGGTGGAGGAGGAAATCGGCCGCATCCGGCCCGAGGCCGAAAGCACCTCCAGCGTGGCCAAGCTGCAATACATCGACACCTACCTGAGCAATAAGTTCGCCTACCTGCGCTTCAACTACAGCACCGGCGACGCGGCGGGCCAGAACATGGTGGGTCGCGCCACTTTCGCCGCCTGCTCCTGGATTCTGGAGAACTACCAGGGCGCGCCGGTGCGCCACTTCTACCTCGAATCCAACTTCGCCACCGACAAAAAGGCCTCCCAAATCAACGTGATGCGTACCCGGGGCAAGCGCGTGGTGGCCGAGGCCATCATTCCGCGCAACCTGCTGCAACAGCGCATGCGCGTAACGCCCGAGCAGCTGGCCTACCACGGGCAGGTGAGCAACGTGGGCGCGTTCATGTCGGGGGCCAACAACAACGGGGCGCACTCGGCCAACGGCATCACGGCCATGTTCATCGCCACTGGCCAGGATGTGGCTAACGTTTCAGAATCGTCAGCGGGCGTGTTCTACTCCGAAATCACGCCCGAAAAAGACCTCTACATCAGCATCACCATCCCGAGCCTGATTGTGGCCACCCACGGCGGCGGCACCGGCCTGGCCACCCAAAACGAGTACCTGCGGATGCTGGGCTGCACGGGCCGCGGCACGGTCAACAAGTTCGCCGAAATCGTGGCCGGCGTGGTGCTGGCCGGTGAGCTCAGCCTGGGCTCAGCCATCAGCAGCTCCGATTGGGTAAGCAGCCACGAGCAGTACGGCCGGAATCGGTGATTTGGTGAGATGGTGAGTTTGATGTTCCAGGGCCCCTTGTCATCCTGAGCGTAGCGAAGGACCTATACGGGAGCCAATCAATGGATATAGCCTCTATATAGGTCCTTCGCTGCGCTCAGGATGACAAGGACTTAGAACTCACCAAATCACCATCCCACCAAATCACCTTACGGCTTGCGGGCTTTTACTTTGAACCGCTCGTCGGCGCGGATGGTCACGTCCTGGGCCAGCAGGGTGTTGAGCTGCACTTTGGTGGTGAGCGTGTAGGAGTCGCCCCGCAGAAACAGGTCGAGCTTCTGGTCGGCGGGCTTGAGCGAGATGGTGCTCACGTTGGCCGGCACTTGGTCGAGCGAGGCCAGCAGAAACTGGTCGGCGCTGTTGGCATCGGTGCTGATGTAAATTTCGATGCGCTTGAGGAAGTTGAAGTTCTGGCCCGCCGGATTGCTGATGGTGAGCGTGAGCTTATCGAGCATTACGTCCTGCACGTAATCGGCGCTGGTGCCGTTGCTGGCAAAGGTCGACTGGCTGCTCGACGACACCGGCACGGGTACCAGCGGCGTCAGGGGGCCCAGCGGCGAGCTTTTCGGTACCACCACCGTCTGCGAATCTTCCACATTGAATTCGAGAAAACCCAGGACTTTTTTGCAGCTGCCGAGCAGGGCAAGAGCCACAAGCAACGGCGCAAGAAACAGGAGCTTTTTCATGGAATCGGAAGGTTAGTTGCGTTGAATCTACGAAAATCGTGCCCTGCATGGTAAGTGAGCAGCAAGAGTAAGAGGCGGGACTTCCGTGTTACCAGACCGTTTACGCCAGTAGCACGAAAGCCTCGCCTCTCACTTTATTCAACTCCCTGCTGAAAGCTACATCAGCAGCTGCTCGGGCAGGCGCATGAGGTAGTCACCGTAGCCGCTCTTGCGCAGCGGCTCGGCAATGGCGCGCAGCTGGTCGGCGTCGATGAAGCCCTGGCGGTAGGCCACCTCTTCAATCGAGCCCACCTTCAGGCCCTGCCGCTGCTCCAGTACCCGCACGAACTCGCCGGCCTGCATCAGGCTCTCGAAAGTGCCCGTATCGAGCCAGGCGGTGCCGCGGCCCAGGATGCCCACTTTCAGCTTGCCCCGGCGCAGGTACTCCTGGTTGACGTCGGTGATTTCGTACTCGCCGCGCGGGCTGGGCTTCAGGTCGCGGGCAATCTGCACCACGTCGTTGTCGTAGAAGTACAGGCCCGGCACGGCGTAGTTGCTCTTGGGCTGGGCAGGCTTCTCCTCGATGCTGAGGGCTTTGTTGTCGGCGTCGAACTCGACCACGCCGTAGCGCTCGGGGTCGTGCACGTGGTAGGCGTACACCACGCCGCCCTGGGGGTCGTTGTTGCTCTTGAGCAGCTCCTCCATGCCTTCGCCGTGGAAGATGTTGTCGCCGAGCACCAGCGCCACCTTGTCGGTCCCGATAAAATCGGATCCGAGCACGAAGGCCTGGGCGAGGCCGTTGGGCACTTCCTGCACCACGTACTCGAAGCGGCAGCCCAGCCGCGAGCCGTCGCCGAGCAGGCGCTTGAACTGCTCCTGGTCGTGGGGCGTGGTGATGATGAGGATTTCGCGGATGCCCGCCATCATCAGAATCGACAGCGGGTAGTACACCATCGGCTTGTCGTACACGGGCATCATCTGCTTGGACACGGCCAGCGTGAGCGGATGCAAGCGGGTGCCGGAGCCGCCGGCGAGGATAATACCTTTCATGTTGTAGGGACTTGCGAACTTGAATGATAGATTGTCATCCTGAGCGGAGCGAAGGATCTATACAGAAGCTATTACTTGATACTACCTTCTGTATAGGCCCTTCGCTCCGCTCAGGATGACAGTTGTTTATGTGCTAATTCCGTTCCGCAATAAACTCCTGGTGGGTCTTGAACCAGTCCAGCGTCTTCTGCAGGCCTTCCTGAATCCGTACTTTGGGTTCGTAGCCGAGCAGGTTTTTAGCCTTTGAAATGTCAGCCAGCGAGTCGCGGATGTCGCCGGCGCGGTCGGGGCCGTATTCGGGTACGATGTCGGAGTTGGCTTCGGCCTTGAGGATGTTGAACAGGTCGTTGAGGGAGGTGCGGTCGGCCACGGCGACGTTGTAGACTTGGTTTACGGCCTCTTTGCTATCGACCAGCGCGGCCTTGATGTTGGCCTGCACGCAGTTCTCCACGAACGTGAAGTCGCGGGTCTGGCCGCCGTCGCCGTTCATGCGCGGTGGGCGGCCTTCCAGTACGGCATCAATAAAGAGCGGAATAACGGCCGCGTACGCGCCGTTGGGGTCCTGGCGCGGGCCGAAGATGTTGAAGTAGCGCAGGCCGATGATTTCCATGCCGTAGGTTTTGCCAAACACGTCGGCGTACAGCTCGTTGGCGTACTTGGTCACGGCGTAGGGCGAGAGGGGCTTGCCGATGCGGTCCTCCACTTTGGGCAGGGCCTGATGGTCGCCGTAGGTCGATGAGGAAGCCGCGTACACGAACCGCTTCACGCCGGCTTCCTTGGCACCCACCAGCATGTTCACGAAGCCGCCCACGTTCACATCGTTGCTGGTAATGGGGTCGTTGATGGAGCGAGGCACGGAGCCCAGCGCCGCCTGGTGCAGTACCACGTCAATGCCCTTACAAGCATCAATGCAGGTCTGCCGGTCACGGATGTCGCCTTCAATCACGCGCAGGGCCGGGTTGCCTTCAAACAGCGCCACGTTCTTGCGGAAGCCGTTGGAGAAATTGTCGAGCACGCGCACCTCTTTGGCGCCGTACTTGAGCAGGTATTCCACCAGGTTCGAGCCGATGAAGCCGGCCCCGCCGGTTACGAGGAAAGCCAGGTTATCGAGCGGCCGGTCGTGGAAAGGAGTTTCGTACATTTTATTTAATTAGTAATTAATAATTATCAATTAAGAATTATGCACTGGCGTCAAATAGCGCAATTATTAATTCCTAATTGTTAATTATTAATTAACGCGCAGCGTATTGTTTCTGGTAGTAATCCTGGTAGGAGCCGCTGGTCACGTTGTCGAGCCACTGCTGGTTTTCGAGGTACCAGTCTACGGTCTGGCTCAGGCCCTGCTCGAAGGTCACCGACGGTTTCCAGCCCAGCTCGTTCATGATTTTGCTGGAGTCGATGGCGTAGCGCAGGTCGTGGCCGGCGCGGTCGGTTACGAACTTGATGAGCTGGCGCGAGGTGCCTTTCTCCTTGCCGGTTTTCTCGTCCAGCGTGTCGCAGAGCAGATGGATGAGCTCCAGGTTGGCCCACTCGTTCACGCCGCCGATGTTGTAGGTTTCGCCCACGGTACCCTTGTGGAACACGGCGTCGATGGCGGTGGCGTGGTCTTTCACGAACAGCCAGTCGCGCACGTTTTCGCCCTTGCCGTACACCGGAATGGCCTCGCCATTCTGGATGCGGTGGATGGCCAGCGGAATAAGCTTCTCGGGGAAGTGGTTGGGGCCGTAGTTGTTGGAGCAGTTACTCAGCTTGATGGGCATGTGGTAGGTGTGGTGCCAGGCCCGCACGAAGTGGTCGGAGGCCGCCTTGCTGGCCGAGTAGGGCGAGCGGGGGTCGTAGCTGGTGTCCTCGGTGAACATTTCGGGGCCGAAATCCAGCGAGCCGTACACCTCGTCGGTGCTTACGTGGTAAAACACCTTGCCCTCGTAGCCCAGCGGCTTCCACAAGTTTTTGGCGGCGTTCAGCAGGTGCACCGTGCCCAGCACGTTGGTTTTCACGAAGGCCAGCGGGTCGGTAATGCTCCGGTCGACGTGGCTTTCGGCGGCCAGGTGAATCACGGCGTCGGGCTCCTCGGTGGCAAACAGCTCGTCCACGAACGCCTGGTCGGTGATGTCGCCCTTCACCAGGCGGTAGTTGGGCGCGGTTTCGATGTCGCGCAGGTTTTCGAGGTTGCCCGCGTACGTCAGCGCATCCAGGTTCAGAATCTGATACTCCGGATACTTGGATACGAACAGGCGCACCACGTGCGACCCAATAAAGCCGGCCCCGCCGGTGATGATGATTTTCATTTTCTTGAGCTTTTAGCTGACAGTTGTTAGCTGTTAGCTTTCTATTGAAGGATTAATCTGGCTCGAAAAGCTAACAGCTATTGGCTATCAGCTGAGGAGCCAGCTAAAGACAACTGCCATTTCCAGGAACTGGCCAGCGCCTCTTCCAGCGAAGCCGAGGTCTGGAAGCCCAGGACTTCCACCGATTTCGTAACGTCGGCGTAGATGGCGGGCACGTCGCCGGGGCGGGGCGGGCCTATCTTATAGTTGAGTTTGACGCCAGTGGCGCCTTCAAAGGCCTGCACCACTTCCAGCACCGAATTGCCGCGGCCGGTGCCCACGTTGAAGGTTTCTACCAGCTCGCCGGTGCCGGCCAGCAGGCGCTGCACGGCCACCACGTGGGCCTTGGCCAGGTCCACCACGTGCACGTAGTCGCGGATGTTGGTGCCGTCGGGCGTGTCGTAGGTGTCGCCGTGGATGGTAAGCTGCTCGCGGATGCCGGCGGCCGTCTGCACCACGTACGGAATCAGGTTCTGGGGTACGCCCAGCGGCAGTTCCCCGATTTTAGCTGAGGCGTGGGCGCCAATCGGGTTGAAGTAGCGCAGCAAAATGGTACGCAGCGTGTTGCCGGGGGCGGCGGCCACATCGCGCAGAATGTCCTCGCACATCTGCTTGGTGGCCCCGTAGGGCGAGTTGGCTTTTTTGGTAGGCGTCTGCTCGGTTACGGGCAGCGCGTCAGGCACGCCGTACACGGTGCACGACGAGGAGAACACCAGCGCCTCCACCCCAAACTCGCGCATCACCGTCAGCAGCGTTAGGAGCGAACCTACGTTGTTCTGGTAGTACTCCAACGGCTTTTCCATCGATTCCCCCACTGCCTTGTAGGCTGCGAAGTGAATCACGCCGCGCACGTTGCCTTCCTCGGCAAACACGGCCCGCAAGGCCTCGGCGTCGTTGCAGTCGATGCGGTGCAGCGGCACCTTCACGCCCAGGATGCTTTCCACCCCGTGCAGTGCTGACTCCTGCGAATTGGCAAAGTTATCAATGATAACCGGCTGAAAACCGGCCTGATATAACTCCACCACCGCGTGCGAGCCAATGTAGCCCGCCCCACCCGTTACCAGTATTTTCGTTCGATTCATCTATTTAGTAGTGAGATGGTGAAATGGTGAAATGGTGAGATAGTGAGTTGATGTTCGGCTGGCGCTACCGGCACTTGTTGCGCAAATAAAACGTCAACTCACCATCTCACCATTTCACCGCTAGAGGCTCCAGTACTGCATTTCGCGCACTTTGCCGCGGAACAGCCCTTTGATGTCGACCAGTACGGCGTCGTCGGAGGTTATCGACTGGAAGTAGGCCTCGTCGCACTCGGTGTAGGGTTGGTGGCCGACGGCTACTACTACGGCGTCGTAGTCGGAGCGCACGTCGGCGGCGGGCGTCAGGCGGAAGCCGTACTCGTGAAACAGCTCGTCGGAATCGGCGTGCGGGTCCACGATGTCCACGTTGACCGAGAAGTTCTTCAGCTCCTGAATCACGTCGGCGACCTTGGAGTTGCGGATGTCCTCCACGTTTTCCTTGAAGGTGGCGCCCATCACCAGCACCCGGCTCTTGGCCACGTCCTTGCCCTTCTTGATCATCATCTGCACCGTTTTGCGGGCGATGTAGGCCCCCATATTGTCGTTGGTGGTGCGCCCGCTCAGGATCACCTTAGCATCATAGCCCAGCTCCTTGGCCTTGTAGGTGAGGTAGTAAGGGTCGACGCCGATGCAGTGGCCGCCTACCAGACCGGGCGAAAATTTGAGGAAGTTCCACTTCGTGCCGGCCGCTTCCAGCACCTCGTAGGTGTTGATGTTCATGCGGTCGAAAATCATCGACAGCTCGTTCATCAGCGCAATGTTCACGTCGCGCTGGGTGTTTTCGATGATTTTGGCCGCCTCGGCTACTTTGATGGAGCTGGCCCGGTGTACACCGGCCTGCACCACCAGCTCGTAGGTTTTGGCAATGTCCTCCAGCGACCCGGCATCGCAGCCGGCCACCACCTTCACGATGCTGCTGAGCGTGTGCTCCTTGTCGCCGGGATTGATGCGCTCGGGCGAGTAGCCCACTTTGAAGTCGCCGTTGGCGAAGCTCAGGCCCGAGTGCTGCTCCATTACCGGAATGCAGTCGTCCTCGGTGCAGCCAGGGTACACGGTGCTTTCAAACACCACGTAGTCGCCCTTTTTCAGCACCTTACCCACCGAAGCCGAAGCGCCGAGCAGGGGCTTCAGGTCGGGCTGGGCGTGCTCGTCGATGGGCGTGGGCACGGCTACAATGAAGAACGTAGCCTCGCGCAGCACATCGAGCGAATCGGTGAACTCAATGTCGCAGCCTTCAAAGTCCTTGGCTTCCAGCTCGCCGCTCGGGTCCACGTGGTTGCGCATCATCTCCACCCGCTTGGCATTGATATCGAAGCCGATAACCTGAATCCGGCGGGCAAACTCCAGGGCAATGGGCAGGCCCACATAGCCGAGGCCGATAACGGCCAGCTTGGCCTTTTTACTAACTAATTGGTCGTACACGGAGTTGGGGCTTGGGGTCTTGAGGACTTAAAGGAGATAATACGCTGGCAGCTTTTCTAGGAGCCCAGCGCCGAAACGCGGCCGTCGGTTAGCTGATACTGCTGCCGGCTCTCGGGGCAGGTGGCGCGGCCGGCGTCGTCGAAGGCCAGCAGATGGCCGTGGGCGCTCATCCAGCCCCGGGGCCGGGCGGGGTTGCCGTACACCAGCGCGTAGGGCAGCACGTCGCGCGTTACCACCGAGCCGGCGCCCACAAAGGCGTACTCGCCCAGCGTTACGCCGCACACCAGGGTGCTGTTGGCCCCGATGGTGGCGCCGCGCCCGAGGCGGGTGGGCAGGTAATGCGCTTCGCCCCGGCGGGGCACAGCGGCGCGGGGGTTGCGCACGTTGGTAAATACAACCGAAGGGCCTATAAACACGTCGTCGGCGCACTCTACGCCGGCGTAGAGGCTCACGTTGTTCTGCACTTTCACGTTGCGACCCAGCTGCACGCCGTCGGCTACGAAAACATTCTGGCCCAGGTTACACCCCTCCCCCAGCACGGCGCCGGCACTCACGTGGCAAAAGTGCCAGATACGGCACCCCGCCCCAATTTGGCACCCCTCGTCGAGGACGGCCGTTGGGTGAGCGTAGTAGGCAGGTAGCGGGTGGGGCATAGCGGCAGGCGGGCCGGCAATAATTGAGCCGGCAAAGGTACGGCTTTGAGCGGGGAAGTTTTAGGGTAGCGCGTTGAGTTGTTGGGAAGTTACCTCAAGGAATCCGGCAGGTAGCACCTCAAAGACCTTCATTTCCCCATTTGCCCAACTTTTTACCTTCAGCAAACCCCACCTTGCCAGGTAGCCCGCACCATACGCGGGCGGTCGAAGATATCCAGGTGGCTCGCAATAGATGCATAGCCCAGGCCGCGTAGCAGTTCCTGGGTTTCGGCAGCATATTGCTCGTTGATTTCGAAGTAGAGCGCCCCGCCGGTCGTCAGCAACTCCCGGCCGAGTTCGGCAATGCGGCGGTAGAACAGCAGCGGGTCGTGGTCGGGCACGAACAGGGCGGTGGCGGGCTCAAACTTCAGCACGTTGGGCCGCATCAGGGCGCGTTCATTTTCCAGCACGTAGGGCGGGTTGCTCACCAGCACATCGAGCGGCGCGGCCAGTTGGGGCACTGCCTGCAGAATATCTACCTGCTGAAAATCGACCGCCACGCCGCAGCGCACCGCATTGCGGCGGGCCACCGACAAGGCTTCGGCCGATACATCGACGGCCGTTAGCCGGGCGCCCGGCAGCCGGGCGGCCAGCGCCAGCGGAATGCAGCCCGAGCCGGTTCCCACATCGAGCACATGCAGGCCCACCCGGCCCCGCTGCTCTCGGGCAATCAGCTCCACCAGTTCCTCGGTTTCGGGGCGCGGGATGAGCGTGGCGGGCGTTACCTCCAGCTCCAGGCCGGCAAAGTGAGCCATACCCAACACGTACTGCAGCGGCTCGTGCCGCAGCAACCGCGCCTGCAAAGCGGGCAGCGCATCCAGCCTAGCAGCGGGCGCTAACGGCTCGTCGGCCCGCATGCGGCGTTGCAGGGGCGTGAGTCCGAGCAGGTATTCGAGTACCTGAGCAGCCATGGCCTCGGCTTCGGGCGCTTCGTAGATGGGCTGCAGGGCGGAGCGAAGGTCGGCAGAGAGCTGGCGGAGCGTGGGCATAGGGCAAAAGTACGGCCCGGCCCGCTGTCCTCATTTAGGGCCGGCGCGTATCTTCATCCTCCAAGCTCAATTTGTGTGGCGGCGGTAGAAACGCGACCCATCGCGTCTCACCGTTGAACGTCCCGCCCATCCCGTTCTTAATCCTTGTCCATGCTTGCCCCCAATCCCAATTTCGACCAGCTGATGATGCGCCGGGCTCTCGACCTGGCCCGGCTCGGCGCCGGTTTTGCCCGGCCCAACCCTTTGGTCGGCTGCGTTATCACCCACGAAGGCCGCATTATTGGCGAAGGTTGGCACCGGCAGTACGGCGGCCCGCACGCCGAGGTAAATGCCATCAACAGCGTGCAACAGCCCGAACTGCTGCCGCAAAGCTGCGTGTACGTAACGCTGGAGCCCTGCGCCCACCACGGCAAAACGCCCCCCTGCGCCGATTTGCTCATCGAAAAGCGAGTGGCTGAAGTGGTCATCTGCAACGCCGACCCCAACCCGCTGGTAGCCGGCCGGGGTATAGCTAGGCTGCGGGAAGCCGGTATTAAGGTGGAAACCGGGGTGCTGGAGGCGGAGGGCCGTTGGCTGAACCGGCGCTTTTTCACGGTCCAGGAGCGGCAGCGGCCCTACGTGGTACTCAAGTGGGCCGAAACCGCCGACGGTTACCTGGCCGGACCCTATTACCAGTCGGTGCCCATCAGCGGCGAGCAGAGCCGGGTAGCGGTGCACCGGTGGCGGGCCGAGGAGCAGGCCATTCTGGTGGGCACCCGCACGGCCCTGCACGACAACCCCCGCCTGAACCTGCGCGAGTGGCCCGGCCAGAACCCACTGCGCTTGGTTATCGACAAAAACCTGAGCCTGCCGCCCACCCACCACCTGTTCGACGGCAGCCAGCCCACGCTGGTGTTCACTTACCGCGAGCAAGCCAGCCGCCCCAACCTGGAATTTGTGGTGTTATCGGAAGCCGAAGACCTGTTTCCGCAGATGCTGCAGCAGTTGCATAAGCGGCAGGTGCAGTCGGTGCTGGTCGAGGGCGGAACGACGGTGCTCAACTCCCTGCTCAAAGATGGCCTCTGGGACGAAGCCCGCATCATCCGGGCGCCCAGGCGGCTGGGTGGTGGCGTGCCGGCACCAAAAATGGGCCTGAGCGGTCTGCAAGAGCAGTTCCGCTTGGGCGAGGATGAAGTGTTTGTGTTTGGAAGAAGCTGTTAGCCAATAGCTTTTAGCGGATAGCTTTTGCCCTTTCAGACTCTCCTAATCCAACTATCAACTCGCAACGCCAAAAGCCCTGTCGGCTCCTCATCCCCGGAAGGAAAAGAGCCGGCAGGGCTTTGCTTTCTGAACCAAGCTAGCGGCTAAGAGCCACCAGCTAAGAATTCAAAACTATGCGTTGTCGTGGGCTTCAGCCGAAGCAGGAGCCGAGGTGTGCACCTCCGAGGCTACTACGTCGCCGGCTACTACCGATACGAACGAGCGGTCTTTGCGGCCCTTGCGGAACTGCACCGTGCCGTCGATCATGGCGAACAGGGTGTGGTCCTTGCCCATGCCCACGTTCTGGCCGGGGTGGTGCTTGGTGCCGCGCTGACGCACGATGATGTTGCCGGAAATGATGGACTGACCGCCGAAGATCTTCACGCCCAAGCGCTTGGATTCCGATTCGCGGCCGTTGTTGGAGCTACCTACGCCTTTCTTGTGTGCCATTTTTTTAGAGCTTCAAGCTGCAAGCTACAAGCTGCAAGCTTTATGATAGAATTAAGCCCGATAGTTTTCGAACAGCAGGCTTGCAGCTTATAGCTTGCAGCTTGCAGCTCCCAAAACTAGCCGATGCTGTTGATCATTACTTTGGTGAACTGCTGACGGTGACCGTTCAGCTTCTTGTAGCCCTTGCGGCGCTTCTTCTTGAACACGAGCACCTTATCACCCTTCACGTGGGCGAGGATGGTGCCGGTTACGGTCACGTCCAGCAGCGGCGAGCCAATGGTGAGGGTTCCGTTATCATCGGTCAGCAGGGCCTTGCCCAGCTGCACCTCGTCGCCAACGTTGCCAGCCAAACGGTGGGCGTATACAAATTTATTGGCTTCGACCTTGGTCTGCTTCCCGGCTATGTTGACAATTGCGTACATCGGCGTCTTGGTGTTTCTGAAAATTGGAAGGCAAAAGTACCCGTAACCTTTTACATATCCAAACTCTAACTAACTAAATAGCAGACCGCCTATCCTGGCAGGCCCCAAACACCCTTATCCAACGAACGCGCCAGCGGGTACGCGAATAGCTTTTTTGTGGATAACCTACCTTGTCCACACGCCAAATGTGGATAACTTTTCCGCTTTTCTTACCCTCACCCTATCCAAAACCCTGATTCGGTTCTTTTTAGACTCAACGGCCCTTGTTAGTAGCAGAGCGTTGGGCACTGAGGACAGGCCTAACCAAGTAGGGCAAAAAATTCCGGTGCGGGGCTGCCTTTCCCGGTGCGGTGGGCTATCTTTGGTTTTAAGCCCCGCCGAGGAAATCGGCAAACATTGCTTCTAAGCCTGAGTTAGCTAGGCGCGGCCTTTACCGCGCCGCTATTTTTCGCCTTTCACCCCGACTGCATGGAACCGCTCCTCACCGAAAACCCCAACCGCTTCGTTCTTTTCCCGATTCAGCACGATGATGTGTGGCAGTTTTACAAGAAGGCCGAGGCCTCTTTCTGGACGGCCGAGGAAATCGACCTGAGCCAGGACCAGAAGGACTGGGACAACCTCAACGACGGCGAGCGGCACTTCATCTCGCACGTACTGGCCTTCTTCGCGGCCTCCGATGGCATCGTGAACGAGAACCTGGCCATCAACTTTATGCAGGAAGTGCAGATGGCCGAGGCCCGCTGCTTCTACGGTTTCCAGGTGATGATGGAAAACATCCACTCCGAAACCTACTCGCTGCTGATTGACACCTACATCAAAGACCCCAAGCAGAAAGACTACCTCTTCAACGCCCTCGAAACGGTACCCTGCGTGAAGAAAAAGGGCGAGTGGGCTCTCAAGTGGATCAACTCGGAGAACTTCACCGAGCGCCTGATTGCCTTTGCTGCCGTGGAGGGCATCTTTTTCTCCGGCTCGTTCTGCTCCATTTTCTGGCTGAAGAAGCGCGGCCTGATGCCCGGCCTCACCTTCAGCAACGAGCTGATTTCCAGAGACGAAGGCTTGCATTGCGACTTCGCCTGTCTGCTCTACAAAGACCACCTGCAAAACAAGCTGCCCGAGGCCCGCGTGCAGGAAATCATCCGCGACGCGGTGCAGATTGAACAGGAGTTCGTGACCGACGCGCTGCCCGTGAACCTGATTGGCATGAACGCCAAAACCATGAGCCAGTACATCGAGTTCGTGGCCGACCGCCTGCTCGAATCGTTGGGCTACAACCGCATCTATGGGGCCACCAACCCCTTCGATTTCATGGAAATGATTTCGCTGCAGGGCAAAACCAACTTCTTCGAGAAGCGCGTGGCCGAGTACCAGAAGGCCGGCGTGATGAGCGAGCGAACCGAAAACGCCTTCTCGCTCGACGAGGATTTCTAAACACCCCCGTATTTACCACCCTACAAAAAGCCCCGCCTCCGGATTTGGAAGCGGGGCATTTTGCGCTTTACACTACGAGGATATCCTGCTTACTGCACCACGAAGCGGCTGGTTTGGGTGAAGCCGGGGCCCCGCAGCTGCACGAAGTAGAGGCCCGGCGCCAGCCCGGCGGCCCCGAGGGGGCGGCGGTGCCAGCCGGTGGCGGCGGGGCCGTCGTGCAGGCGGGCTACCTCGCGGCCCAGGCCGTCGAGTACCCGCAGTTGGGCCCGCGCGGCGGCGGGCAGGTAAAACTCAACTTGGCTTTCGGGGCTGGCCGGGTTGGGGCTGATGGGATACAGCACTGGCGCGGGCCCGCCCTCGCGGTGTAGCACGTGGGTGTCAATCACGCGGCGGGTGCGGGTGATGAACTGCAGCGTGAGGCTGTCGGGGGTGGCGTTGAGTAGCATGGCGCCGTAATCGGCGTTGTAGAGCACTTGGCTTTCGGGGCGCCGGGCCGGGCGGGTGCCGTGGATGTTGCGGCCGCCCAGCCCGTTCACGAAGTAGGTCAGCCCGTCAAGCTGCAGCCGCTCGTAGATATGGTCGTGGCCGGTCAGCACCACCGAGGCGCCCCACTCGCGGAAGGGCCACTGCAGGTCGGCGTCGGGGCCATGCAGGCCCGAAGTGTAGGGGGCGTGGTGGAAATACACCACTTTCCAGCGGGCCCGCGAAGCGGCCATCCGCTCCTTCAACCACTGCGCCTGCACCGAGTTGGCCTTGATGCCGTCGGGCTCGGCCGGGTCGCTGTTGAGGGCGAACAGGTGCACGTCGCCGCGCACGAACTCGTAGTAGCGGCCGTTGCCGGGCAGCGTGAAGTAGTCGCGGTAGGCCTGGCCGTTGCGGGTGTAGTAATCGTGGTTGCCCAGCGAGGGGAAAAACCGGTCGGTGGACGTGCGGGGGCCGTAGCGGCCCTTGTAGTTGTGGATGTAGGCGTGGTAGTACTGGCCGATGTTCTGGTCGATGGTGGTGGAGTCGCCCAGGTCGTAGTTGTTGTCGCCCAGGGTGATGATGAACTCCGGATTCCAGCTTTTCACCAGCTCCGAAACGTCGCGCTCCGCCGCGCCGGCGTAGCCGTAGTCGCCGATGGCGGCGAAGCGCTGGGCGGCCAGCGGGCTGGCAGCCAGCAGCAGGCTGCTCAGCAGACTGTAACTCCACCCGCGGCGGCCGGCAACCCGGAAAAAAGAACTTAGCGTACGCAACGGGCAAGTGGTTGAAGTAACAACAAGGCAGGCAGAGGGCTCAGCCGGACAATAAACGTAGGCTTTTTATTCCTCCTGGGGTCCAAATTTATCCAACTTCACCATCGAGCCACAACTAAACTTACAAATGTGCAAATCAGCCACATCGACTTAATGGCTGCATAGCTATGGTCGCAATTATCGGCAAGAGTCTGAAATCCCCCTATATTAGCTCCATCTATATTAAATTACAGATGCAGTATGGCGGAAGCGCACCGGCTAATTCATTGCGCATCATTTGACCCGTCTTTATTTAATCTTACTTTTGCGGCCGCAATTTTAACTTATTCGGATGCGCAAAAACTTTACTCTTGTCCTATTTCTGTCGTTGGGTGGGCTGCTGGCTGCCACGCCGGGCCAGGCCGATACGCTGACGCTGGCCCCCGCCTTCTACAACATCGACACGCAGAAGCAGCTGATTCTGCTTAACAGGCAGCCGGCGGCGGCCCAGATTGAGCCCGGCGAACAGAACAGCCACCTCAACCTCGACCAGACCTACCAGTTCACCAAGCCGGTGGCGAGCCTCACGACCCGCACGGGCTACGAGGCCGAGCACGACGGCACCCGGTACGCGGTGTATTTCACCGATTTGCCCATCCTGAGCATTACCACCCGCGACTCCATCCAGGACACGCCCAGCATTGCCGGCCGCCTGACGCTGGTGGATGGCCAGGGCCAGACGCTGACGGCCGATTTGGGCATTGAGTACCGCGGCGGCTTCTCGCAAACCTACCCCAAGAAGTCGTACGAGCTGAGCTTCTGGCAGGACAGCACCGGCGCCAAGTCGCGCGATGTGCGGCTGCTGGGTATGCGCTCCGACAACAAGTACAACCTGCAGGCCCTGTACAACGAGCCGCTGCGGGTGCGCAACAAAAGCAGCCACGAGCTGTGGCAGGAAATCCACCAGCCCACCTACCGGGCGCAGGAGCCGGACGCCAAAAGCGGCATTGCCCTCGAATACGTGGAGGTGTTCGTGAACGGCACCTACCGGGGCGTGTACGCGCTTACCGAGCGGATTGACCGCAAGCAACTCAAGCTGAAAAAGTACAGCAACGGCATCACCGGCGAGCTGTACAAGGGCGACGACTGGGGTCCGGCCGTGACGTTCAGCGGCCTGCCCGACTTCGATAACAGCTCCGAAATCTGGGCCGGCTTCGAGTACAAGCACCCCGATGAGCAGATTGACTGGACCAGCCTGCACGGCTTCGTGGGCTTTGTGCGCAACAGCTCCGAGCGGGAGTTTCTGGCCACTTACCAGCAGAAGTTCAACCTGCAGAACGCCGTTGACTACTACCTGTTTCTGAACCTGACGCGGGCCACCGACAACACTGGCAAGAACCTCTACATTGCCAAGTACAAGCAGGGCGAGCCGTACTTCTACGTGCCCTGGGACCTCGACGGCGTGTTCGGTACGGGCTGGGACGGCCTCAACAACAATACCACCACCGACCTGCTCTCCAACGGCTTCTACAACCGGCTGTGGCAGGACCGCACGGCCAACGGCTTCCGGGCCACGCTGCAAACCCGCTGGGCCGAGCTGCGCCGGACCATTCTGACCGAAGAGCACATCTTGGGCAAGTTCCGGGCAAACCAGAGCCTGCTGCAGCGCAACGCCGTGTATGAGCGCGAGCAGCTGGCCTGGGCTGATTTCGCGCCGGCCACCATGGCTACCCAGCTCGACTACACCAGCACCTGGCTAACCAACCGCCTGCGCTTTCTGGATGGTGCGTTCGGGGCGCCCTTCGATATCGTGACGGCCACGGCGCCGGCCGTGGTGGCCGGGCGGCTGGCGGTGTACCCCAACCCCACCAACGACTTTATTACGGTGGAAACAGCCGGCAACGGCCCCGCTGAGCTGCAGCTGCGCGACCTGAGCGGCCGCGTGGTGCTGCAAACCACGCTGCACGGCGCCAAGCCCCGCCTCGATGTGCGCCAGCTGCCCAAGGGCCTGTACATCGCCACTGTGCGCACTGCCGGCCAGTCCGCGCCCCGCGTGGCCCGGGTGCTTATTAACTAAGCGGCCCCGGCCGGCACCGGTTTTCAAGTAACTGAAGCCCGCATTCTTTGGCGCCTTGTGCGCCGGAGGATGCGGGCTTTTTGGTTGCGGCCGGGTCGGCCTTCGGGGGCCCGTAACACATCGGCACCAATCCGCCAACCCAAAATTCCGGCGCGCTGCCAGGCTATATAGCAAAAGCCGAACGGCAAAAAGCGGCTGAACTGCACCGTTTTAGGGGTATGTGGAAAACTTCTTAACAGAAGGTTTGGGCAGCCCGCCAGATAGAAATATCTTCCGGTATCAATGCCTGCGTCCGGACCGTTCGCCGGGCTTGATTGAACCAGACTCCATGCCTCGGCTGATTGCCAACTGCCATCAGCCGGGGCCTCTTTCTACCTCCCTCACCCCTTCAACCAGTACGCTTATGTTGGTACTCAAGCGCGACGGCCGCCGCGAATCCGTGAAGTTCGACAAGGTTACGGCCCGCATCGAAAAGCTCTGCTACGGCCTGAACATGAACTTTGTGGCCCCGATTGAGGTGGCCAAAAAGGTGATTGACGGCATCTACGACGGCGTAACGACCGTGGAGCTCGACAACCTGGCCGCCGAAACCGCCGCCTCGCTCACCACCAAGCACCCCGACTACGCCATCCTGGCCGCCCGCATTGCCGTGAGCAACCTGCACAAGGTCACGAGCAAGTCGTTCAGCAGCACCATGAAGCGGCTGCACACCTACGAGGACCCCAAAACGGGCGAGAATGCCTCGCTGATTGCCCAGGACGTGTGGGAAATCGTGCACCAGAACGCCGCCACGCTCGACTCGGCCATCATCTACGACCGGGACTACAACTACGACTACTTCGGCTTCAAGACCCTGGAGCGCAGCTACCTGCTGCGCCTCGATGGCAAGGTAGTCGAGCGGCCCCAGCACATGCTGATGCGCGTGGCCGTGGGCATTCATAAGCAGGATATTGCCGCCGCCATCGAAACCTACGAGCTGATGAGCGAGCGGTGGTTTACCCACGCCACGCCCACGCTCTTCAACGCCGGCACGCCCAAGCCCCAGCTCAGCTCCTGCTTCCTGCTCACGATGAAGGACGACTCCATCGACGGCATTTACGACACGCTGAAAAACTGCGCCCTGATTTCGCAGAGCGCCGGCGGCATTGGGCTGGCGGTGCACAATGTGCGCGCTACCGGCACCTACATCAAAGGTACCAACGGCACCTCCAACGGCCTCGTGCCCATGCTCAAGGTGTTCAACGACACGGCCCGCTACGTCGACCAGGGCGGGGGCAAGCGCAAGGGCGCCTTTGCCATCTACCTGGAGCCCTGGCACGCCGATATTTTCGACTTCCTCGACCTGAAAAAGAACCACGGCAAGGAGGAAATGCGCGCCCGCGACCTGTTTTACGCCCTCTGGACGCCCGATTTGTTCATGAAGCGGGTGGAAGCCAACGGCGACTGGACGCTGATGTGCCCCCACGAGTGCCCCGGCCTCGACACCAGCCACGGCGCCGAGTTCGAGAAGCTCTACCAGAAGTACGAGCGCGAAGGCAAGGGCCGCAAAACCATTAAGGCCCAGGAGCTGTGGTTTGCCATCTTGGAAAGCCAGACCGAGACCGGCACGCCCTACATGCTGTTCAAGGACGCCGCCAACGGCAAGAGCAACCAGCAGAACCTCGGCACCATCAAGAGCTCCAACCTCTGCACCGAGATTATGGAGTACACCGACGAAAACGAGGTGGCCGTGTGCAACCTGGCCTCGCTGGCCCTCCCCCGCTACGTGCGCCCCGACGAAGCCGGCAACCTGTTCTTCGACCACCAGAAGCTCTACGAGGTTACCTACCACGCCACGCTGAACCTGAACAAGGTCATCGACATCAACTACTACCCGGTGCCCGAGGCCGAGCGCAGCAACCGCCGCCACCGCCCCATCGGGCTGGGCGTGCAGGGCCTGGCCGATACGTTCATTGCCCTGCGCATGCCCTTCGAGAGCGACGAAGCCACCGGCCTTAACAAGGACATCTTCGAGACGCTGTACTTCGCGGCCATGACGGCCTCCAAGGACCTGGCCAAGCGCGACGGCCACTACGAAACCTTCCCCGGCTCGCCCCTGAGCAAGGGCCAGTTCCAGTTCGACCTCTGGGGCGTCACGCCCGACTCGGGCCGCTGGGACTGGGACGCGCTGCGCGCCGAGGTGATGGAGTTTGGCGCCCGCAACTCGCTGCTGGTGGCCCCCATGCCCACGGCCAGCACCGCCCAGATTCTGGGCAACAACGAGTCGTTTGAGCCCTACACGAGCAACATTTACGTGCGCCGGGTGCTCAGCGGCGAGTTTATGGTGGTGAACAAACACCTGCTCAAAGACCTCATCAAGCTCGGCCTCTGGAACGAGCAGATGAAGACGGCCATCATTGCCGCCAACGGCTCGGTGCAGGACATCCCGAGCATCCCCCAGCACATCAAGGACCTGTATAAAACGGTGTGGGAGATTTCCCAGCGCCGCATCATCGACATGTCGGCCGACCGGGGCGCGTACATCTGCCAGAGCCAGAGCCTGAACCTGCACGTACTGAACGTGAACTTCGGCAAGCTCACCAGCATGCACTTCCACAGCTGGAAGAAGGGCCTGAAAACGGGCATGTACTACCTGCGTACCAAAGCCGCCGCCGACGCCATCAAGTTCACGGTGCAGAAGCAGGCCGCCGAAACCCTGGAGCCGCTCACCGTATCGGCCCAGAACCAGTCGGATATGAGCTGCTCGCTAGACGACCCGGAAGGCTGCGAGGCTTGCGGGTCGTAGGGAAAGTATCTCTGGGAGTGATATAGTTGCCGGACCGAGTTACAGTTGATTAATAAATAAAGGGGGCGCTGTCGCATGAGGACAGCGCCCCCTTTATTTATTAATCAACTGTAGTGGCTTTAGGGTTTATTTTTAAAGCTGCGTGAAACATTAAATGAACATAAAATTTAGTTTCATCCAATATATCCGCTGGTTCCAAATTCATTGTTGAACTGTGGGCATATAATGTAGTTTCGCTTGCAGATAATTTTGCGCCTAATATTCCCACTCTATAAAGAATGCATAATATTTGTTTAACTGCTAGATCAAATTCTATAGTTCCAGATATGTAATCATCTTGTATTTTCTGCAGAGCAGATTGTTTATCTAAAACATTAGCAAGAAGTGTTTTTTCAATGTCGATTTCTCTAATATCCCTAAATCTAAAATACCCTATCGTTCCTTTTAAAAAAAATGTCATTGGTAAAATAGATCCAAAATTCTCTAGCCATTCATCTTCAATTGCCTCTAATCTCTCACGTGAATATTCAGGCTCAGCTAAACTTAAGGTTTCTCTAGTTATAGTAGATTGACCATTACTTTTATCAATACACTTATTAAAAAAGGCAATTACATCTCTTGGCCTTAGCAAGGTTCTTTTGATAAGATAATCAAATCCCGATAATTTATTGCCGGTAGCCTTTGGCATAACATCCTCTATTGTAGGAACATTATTACTATACTGGTTTTTCATTAACCTTGCTAACCTTCTGTTAAGGAGTTCTTTTAAATAGATATGATTCCAATCAAGAATAAGATTTAATTGTCTGTATTTTTCCCTTTGCATGCCACGCACATCTCCAAATTGGAAAGTCTTTTCATAAAGATTGTCACGCAGAGCTATAATGATTTTTGTGCCTGGAATTGATTTCAATTCATTTATTGTAACAATCAGAGCTCTAATTAAATCATACACAATTGAAACATCAACCCAATCCTTGTCTAAATCATCTATGACTATATAATATTTTTTATTTTTTATTTTAAATATATCATCCTTCAGAATATCCACTACACTATAAATAGCATCAGCCTGCAACTCGCTTATGACTTTCTGGGCTTTATTGGCAATATCTGCTTTTTCGAGACTTAAATGCTCAAGTTCTCCACTAAATTTCCCTGAAATTAGCTTATCTAATATTGGAGGGGTTATCCCTATTTCACTGCTTAACTTTGTCTTTATTTGTTCCTCTACCGTTTTTACACGTATTTCAGTTTTTTCCCAAAAATCATCCTTATATTTTTTTTAAATACTCTAAAGCTTCTTTTTTCTTTTTATTGAGCGAATACTTATCACTAAGCATTGTTAGAAAACCCCTTTGTTTATAAGAATCATTTTCAGTATGCATTTTTAAAAATTCTATAATAAACACATGTTTCCATAAGACTTTATAGAATAAATCTAAATTTGTTCCTAGCGCTTTCAAGTAATTTATTATATCTGAGTTGCTCAGATACTTAAGAGACATAGCTTCAGGGTTTATTCTAGTCACATTATCTTCTTGATCCTCAAGATACCGTAATAGAGCCGATTTTCCAGATCCTGTACGACCTATCAATATGCATCTACCGTTCTGTGTGTCCCTTAAAACTTCAAAATCACCTTTATCTGTAAATGTTTCTATAAGGAAAGAATCTGTCTCAGCCTCTAAGCTACCTATATCAAGGTTTCTACGGAAGATAAATTTACCGGCCATATTTTTTAAAATTTTAGTTAATGATGTGAGTTTTTTTGAACGAAAATCAGGCGAAAAAGTTGAAATACTTAGATGGCAACGCGCTCTAGTATTACAGGCGTTGACACATTCTTGCCCCTCCGTGCCAGTGATTGTGATGGGCACTTCAACTAACTGGGAATAGAACATATCATATTGGTAAAAGTACGATAAGATATTAAGCATAGACTATGCTGCTTCGACGAATATGAACGGCTAATTAGCATTCAAGTATGTAGAACAAACCGGCACTTCTGCATCCCAGCCACATGCCAACTCCTGTTTTAACAGCGCATCGGCGCATCACCATCGACTACCCAGTTTACCACGGGCAGCCGGTGGTGCGGGAGTTTCCCTACTCAGCGAGGCAGGTGCTGAGTTTCCTAACGCACCCGATAGCCACAGCCAGAGTGCCGCCCGATACGACGCTGGCGACGGGCGCTGCTTAGGAAGCGGTTCTCCAGCCGGCTGGCCCGGTCAGAACCATCCGGTTAGCTGCTCCCCCACTTTCCGGGAGGCTTCCACCAATCGTTGGAAGGCTTCCGAAAGGTGGGGGAGCTTTCCTGCAATTGGGGGGAGGCTCCCGGGCTTTTCGGGAGTTTTCCAACGATTGGTTTTGCCTTCCCGGGCCTTCCGGGAGGACCTAAACGATTGGTGAAGGGCTCCCGGAAGGTTAGGGAGCAGCTAAACCATTGGATAAAGGTCCGGGGGAGTGCAGGGAGTTGCCAACAAATCAATACATTAGGCCCATCATTCTCCCTTATTCCCGTTTTTATGTTACCTCCCGCCTCAGCGGAGCCGAACCCGGCTCCGGTTACCAAAAAACGCATCGGCCAGCTGCCCACCAGCGCCGTGCCGCTGGCCGCGCTGGCCACCAATGCCGCCCGCGCCTGGGCCGCCTCGGAGCTGCCCGCGCTGCTGTGGCTCGCCAAAGCCGACTTCACGGCCCTGGCCGCCAGCTTTGCCCAGAACCGCGACGCGGCCGAGGCCGCCGGCGACCAGCGCAGCCCCCAGGCCCGCCGGCTCCAGGAGCTGGACCAGCAGCTCGATAAGAACCTGCGCTACGTGAAGGCCTACCTGGCCGAGGAGCACGAGCAGGACCAGGGCCGCGCCTACTTCCCCTAGTTCGGCATCGAGCGCGAAAACAAAACCTATCAACTGCCCAGTGCCCGTCCCGAGCGGGCCAAGGCGCTGCCCAAGCTGCTGGCTGCCCTCCAGGCCCACAGCTTCGACCAGAAGAAGTACGGCACCGCCTACTGGCAGCCCCTGGCCACCGAATACGCCCAGCTGGTGCAGCAGAGCACCGATACCGCCGGCCAGCGCAGCACCCAGGTGGGGGCCAAAGACCAGACCGAAAAGCAGGTGCGCCGGGCCCTGCGCGCCCTCGTCCACCAGCTCAAAGCCAACTACCCCGACACGGCCGAGGCCCGCCTGCGCGAGTTCGGCTTCCAGAAGGAAGGCTACTAGGGTGGGAGATACAGCCTAAGCAGGCCAGGAAGTAGCGTTAGCTCCTGGTCGGCAACGTAGCGCTGGTTGGCAGGCCGGTTGTAGAGACGCGACCCATCGCGTCTCGGCGTTGCTGATGTTGCTGACAGGGCACTGGCTGTTCAACGACGAGACGCGATGGGTCGCGTCTCTACAACCGGTGCAATGGTCTGAAAACTATTAGGGGCCGTTCCACGACGCTTCCCCAGCCGCTGCCGCCTCCGGTAGCGGCTGGTGGGCGTTTGGGGGGTGCCTTATTCAGACTGAATACGCTCCAGCAGCAGCTGCCGGAAGATGCGGGGGCACCGAACTATTCGGTTGCGGGCCCGGCAGGGGCGCGGGAGGATGGTTCCAATCGGTGGAAGGCTCCCGGACAGTTAAGAAGCTACGTGGGGAGGGTGGAACGAAACGGGCCCGCCCGGCACCAGAGGCGTCGGGCGGGCCCGGTGGGCGGATGCTGCGGCGGGGCTACAGGATTTCGTAGCAGGGGTAGCGGCGCTGCCGGAAAATCAGGCCGTCCCTGAATTCGAAGATGAGGCAGAGGTGGGCACTCACGCGCTGGCCACGCAGCAGCGGGCCGGCATCACTAATGGCCGTAGCCTGCCACTGGCCCTCTACGTGCACGCTGCCATCGTCGCAGAGCCGCGTGTGGTGCACCTCGAAGTGGGGTTGCGCCAGCAGCTCGCGGCCCAGGCGCAGGTTGTCCAGGATGCCGGTGAGCGAGCGGGTTTGGGTGGTTTTATAGAGGCCGTTGGGGTACTCGGTCTGCACCACCTCGGGGTGCAGCACGGCGGCATAGGCGGCCACCTTGGTTTCAAACGCATCAACTAGGGCGAAATACTGCTCAACAACGGCAAGCGGGCTAGACATAACGGGAAACGGAAAGAGAAAAGATACTATCGGACGTAGCCGCTGGCGGCAGCCGGGTAAAACTACCACTTTGGGGCCATTCGCTTTGTAGTATTTGGTGCTTACCGGCCGGTTATTTCGGCAACCGCTCCGGCCGGTGCCCTTTGCCCTGGCTGGCGCGGGTTTGGTGCCGCGGGGTGGCTGGCCAGTTGGGTGCTGGAAGGGCTATGCGGCCAACCGCGCCAACCGCGCCACCCCGCCCCGGCGGAATCAGGGGCAGCGCTTTTCGTTTGCCGGGCGGCGCAACATAAGGCGGCGCAACATAAGGCAACCCCGTATGTTGGTTTCCCGACGCGCGCCTTCTCTTCCCTCCTTCGCCATGCAACCCCTGCTCCCGCCCACCAGCTACGAATACGCCACCGTGCAGCAGGTGCGCGGCGCCACCGCGCAGCCGGCCACCGATGTGCTGGCCGCCGAGGAGCCGCTCGAAATCCGGGTGGGGTTTGGGCCGCTGGGGCAGCGCCAGCACCGCACGCTGGCCATCACCATGCGTACGCCCGGCCACGATTTCGAGCTGGCCGCCGGTTTCCTGCTCACCGAAGGCCTGCTCACCGGCCCCCAGGACCTCCAGGGCATCCTCTACTGCCCCGACGTAAGCAAAGACGAGGAGCGCGAGAACGTGGTGCGGGCCGAGCTGGCCCCCAGCGTGCAGCCCGATTTGCCGCGGCTGGAGCGCCACTTCTACACCAGCAGCAGCTGCGGGGTGTGCGGCAAAACCAGCATTGCCGCCGTGCACGCCGCCGGCTGCCCCCGCCTGCCGCTGGCCGGCTGGCAGGTGCCCATAGCCGTGATTCATCAGCTGCCCGAGCGCCAGCGCCAGGCCCAGGAGCTGTTCGAGCAAACCGGCGGCCTGCACGCGGCGGCCCTGTTCTCGCCCACCGGCGAACTGCTGCTGCTGCGCGAAGACGTGGGCCGCCACAACGCCCTCGACAAGGCCATCGGGGCCGCGCTGCTCGCCGGCCAGCTGCCACTCTCCGACGCGGTGCTACTGGTAAGCGGCCGGGCCTCATTCGAGCTGGTGCAGAAGGCCGCCGTGGCTGGCATCCCCGTGATGGCCGCCGTGGGTGCGCCCTCCTCGCTGGCCGTTTCCGCCGCCCACGACTTTGGCCTCACGCTCTGCGGCTTCGTGCGCCAGCAGCGGTTCAACATTTATTCGCACCCCGAGCGGATTGGGTGACCCCTCCGCGGGCGCCTCACCCCCTAGCCCCCTCTCCGAAAAAGGAGAGGGGGGACTAATTTTTAGCTTTCTAGAATTAGAGCAACCGCCACTAAACTAAAAACTAGCTTCTAGTCCCCCCTCTCCTTTTTCGGAGAGGGGGCTAGGGGGTGAGGCGCCCGCGCAGGGCCATCAGCAGAACCAACTTTTAAATTGAACGTCATGAAACTCCGCCTCGACGAAACCTCCCTGCGCCTGCGCCTGCAACCCGAAGAAGTAACCGAATTTGCCGCCACCGGGCGGCTGGAAACGGCCGTGCCGCTGGGGCCGGGCACGGCGGGGCAGCTGCGGTATTCGCTGGAGCGCGACGACGCCGTGCCCGCGCTGACGGTGCGCCCGGAGCCGGGTCGCATCCGGGTGCTGGTGCCGGCGGCACAGGCCACGGCCTGGGCCGGGTCGGCGGAGGAAATCAGCCTGCGCACAAGATTGGAAGTGGCTGAAAACCAATTCCTGCTTATCTTGGTAGAGAAGGACCTGGGCTGCGCGCACTGACTGCGCCGCTCCGGTCCGAGCTTTCCTACTGCCCTCACGCCTGACACCCGCCTTTCTATGGAGAATTCCCCCGCCACCGACCCCGGCAAAGCCGGCCAGCCCAACGAGCAACAGGCCCAGAACGCGCCCAAAAGCGGCGAGCGGCCCGACCAGGGCCAGGCGCCCGCCCCCGACCACTACGACCCCACCAACCGCAACAAAGTGCCCGAGCCCCTGCAAGCCCCCGACGTCGCCAACGCCAAGTATAAGCACCCCATTCTGGCCCAGCCACCCGAGGAGTTGACCGGCCTGCGCCTGGAGCCCCGCCAGACGGTGGCCGCCGGCGTCACGGCCGTACTCAAAAGCATGTCGTTTAGCTGGGGCGAGGGCGGCGTCGACCGCGGCACCAAGGGCCTGCTGAACATGAACCAAAAGGACGGTTTCGACTGCTCCAGCTGCGCCTGGCCCGACCCCGACCACCACCGCTCGATTGCCGAATTCTGCGAGAACGGGGCCAAGGCCACCGCGTCGGATGCCGACGACAAGGCCTGCGGGCCCGAGTTCTTCGCCCGCCACAGCCTGGCCCAGCTTTCTAAGATGACCGACCGCGACCAGAACAACGCCGGCCGCCTTACCCACCCGCTGGTGCTGCGCCCCGGCGACAACCACTACAAGCCCATCGAGTGGGCCGACGCCTTCCAGCTGATTGCCGACGAGCTCAACGCGCTGGATTCGCCCGACGAGGCCGTGTTCTACACCTCGGGCAAGGTGCCCAACGAGCCGGCGTTTCTGTTCCAGCTGTTTGCCCGGCAGTTCGGCACCAACAACCTGCCCGACTGCTCGAATATGTGCCACGAAAGCAGCGGCGCGGCCCTGAGCAGCACGCTGGGCCTGGGCAAGGGCTCGGTTACGCTCAACGACATCCACGAGGCCGAGGTGATTATGATTATGGGCCAGAACCCGGGCACCAACCACCCGCGGATGCTGAGCGCCCTGCAGCTGGCCAAGCAGAACGGCGCCAAAATCATCAGCGTAAACCCGCTGATTGAGGCCGGCCTGAACCACTTCAAGAACCCCCAGGATTTCATGAACCCGCTGAAGGCTCTGGGCACGCTGCTGGGCAACGGCACGGTGATAACCGACGTGTACCTGCAGGTGCGGGTGGATGGCGACATGGCGCTGCTGCGCGGGCTGATGAAGCACCTGCTGGCGGCCGAGGAGCTCAACCCCGGCCAGGTGTTCGACTTCGACTTCATCAATAAGTACACCGAGGGCTACGAGTCGGCCATCGAAAACATCCGCAACACGAGTTGGGAGGATATTGAGGAGCTGAGCGGCATTTCGCGGGCCGACCTGCTGGAGGCGGCCAACCTGCTGGCAACCAAGAAGAAAATCATCATTTGCTGGGCAATGGGCCTGACGCAGCAGCGCCAGGGCGTGCAGACGATTCAGGAGCTGGTGAACCTGCTGCTGCTGAAGGGCGCCATCGGCAAGGCCGGCGCGGGCACCTGCCCGGTGCGCGGCCACTCCAACGTGCAGGGCGACCGCACGATGGGTATCTGGGAGCAGATGCCGCAGAGCTTCCTCGACAAGCTGGGCGCCGAGTTCAACTTCACCTCGCCCACCGAGCACGGCTACGACACCGTGGACGCCATCAAGGCCATGCACCGCGGCGACGTGAAGGTGTACTTCGGCCTCGGCGGCAACCTGCTAGGCGCCGGCCCCGACACCGAGTTTATTGCCGAGGCCATGCGCAAGCAGAACCTGACGGTGTACGTGGGCACCAAGCTCAACCGCGGCCACCTCACCACCGGCAAAACGAGCCTGCTGCTGCCCTGCTTCACCCACGCCGACATCGACATGCAGGCCAGCGGCCACCAGATGACCTCGTGCGAAAACTCGATGGGCGTGGTGAGCCAGAACAAGGGCGTGCTGGAGCCGTTGCGCGGACAGATGCTGAGCGAAGTAGCCATCCTGGCCGGCGTGGCCATTGCCACGCTGGGCGAGAAAACCAACATTGCCGACTGGGTGGCCATGACGGAGAACTACGACGTTATCCGCGACCATATTGCGCGGGTGATTCCGGGCTTCGAGAACTTCAACGAGAAGCTGCGGCGGCCGGGCGGCTTCTACCTGCCCAACGGCCCCCGCGACCGGAACTTCACGACCAAGGACGGCATGGCCCACTTCACGACCACCGAGCTGGAGCGCTACGAAGTGGGCCCCGACGAGCTGATCCTGATGACCATCCGCAGTCACGACCAGTTCAACACCACTATCTACGACTACAACGACCGCTACCGCGGCATCCATGGCGAGCGGCGCGTGCTGTTCATGAACCCGGTGGATATGGCCGACCGCGGCCTGCAGGCCAAGGACCTCATCGACATAACCAGCCACTACAACGGCCAGGACCGCACGGTGGAGAAGTTCGTGGCCGTGCCCTACGACATTCCGCGCGGCAACGTGTCGGCCTACTTCCCCGAGGCCAACCCGCTGGTGCCCATCGGCAGCGTGGCCAAGAAGAGCAATACGCCCACCTCGAAATACGTGCGCGTAACCGTGGTACCCACCCGCAAAACCACCGGCGCCCCGGTAGAGATGCGGCTGGAGGCGGAAGTGTAGTTCCGTAGCGGCAAGCCCCAGCGGGGCGACATGTCGGTAGTCGGCAATGCGCAAGCCCCAGCGGGGCAACATATCGGTAGCCGTCAAGCCGCCAGCCCCAGCGGGGCGACATATCGGTAGCCGGCAATGCGCCAACAATTCTAAAGCCCCAGCGGGGCGACACCAATCGTTCAACGAAGGTGTCGCCCCGCTGGGGCTTTAGAATTGTTGGCGCATTGCCGGCTACCGATATGTCGCCCCGCTGGGGCTTACAGTGCTGCCTAGCTAACAGCTATAAGCTCTCAGCTAACAGCTAACAGCTTATTTTTAAAACGGATAGCCGATACCCAGGTTCAGGCGCAGGCCGTCGAGCAGCATGGGGCTTTTCCGGTATTCGTCGTTGAAGCCCGGCGGCACGGGAATTTCCGGGTTTTTCCGGACGTCGAAGTCCGTGTTGGCGTAGGGGTAGCGCAGGGGCACGGCGGCATCGAGGCGGATAACGAAGAACTGCACGTCGATGCGCAGGCCTACGCCGGCACCTACGGCCAGTTCCTTGAAGAAGGAGTTGAACTGGAACTGCCCGTTTTTGCCGTCGGGTTGGCCTTTGCTGTCGTAGGTGGGGCGGGCGGGGTCGCCGTTTACCAGCCAGATGTTGCCCGCATCCACGAACACGGCGCCCTTCACGTACGGAAACAAATCCTGGCGGTACTCGATATTACCTTCGAGGCGAATGTCGCCTACCTGGTCGTAGAAGCCGCCGTTGCCGCTGTTGGCGGGGGTGCGGTAGGTGCCGGGGCCGATACCGCGGGCGGCAAAGGCCCGCACGCTGTTGGGGCCGCCGATGCCGTACTGTTTCAGGTAGGGCAGCACGCTGGAGTTGAGGTAGGGAACGCCCGCGCCGATGAGCAGGCGGGCCGCCAGTTTGTTGCCGCTGGCCGGATTGACAGAGGTGCGGTAGTAGTTGCGCAGCTCCAGGTTCACCTTGGAATACTGCGAGAACTCGCGCCCGAATAGCTTGTAAGCCTGCTCGCCCGTGTCGGTGGTTTCCTTGCTGGCTCCGCCCAGGTTCTTGAGCAGGTAGGCCAGGTTGCCCGACAACTCCAGGCCGCCGCTGAAGTAAATCTGGTTGCGGCGCTGCTCCAGCACCTGCTGGTTGTAGGTGTAGGTGTAGTTGCTGCCCAGAATGAACTGCTGGCGGAAGCTCTGGCGCAGGAAGGGCTTATCGTTGAGCAATTGCTCGAATACGGGCTGGGTGTTGCTCAGGCGCACGTACTGCAGGTCGATGGGTTGCAGGCGCTGCTCGTTGGTGAGCTTGGTTTTCCAGGTGTAGCCGTAGCCCAGGTTGAACACGTTCTGCTGGAAATACTTGGTACGGTCGACGTACTTAACGCCGGCCTCGAAGAAGGTACGGGGCTGGAAATCGGAGTTGCGCAGCCGGATATCGAAGGGCGGCGTAATCAGGCGCGGCACCAGCAGCTGGGCATCGAGGCCGTACTGGGTGGAGGTAACGCCCGACAGCGCGCCCTTGCCCGTTTCTACCGAGGCCTGGGCGTTGATGAGCAGCTGCTCGGCCCCGCGCAACGCCGAGCGGTTGCGGTACTGCACCACCACGGCCGGCCCGGTAAACAGGTTCGACGTGTTCATCTGCAGCTCGGCCCGAATCGACTTCTTGGGCACCTGCGTCATGCGCACAATGGCGTTCAGGAAGCCGTACTGCAACGAATCGGGCTTGTTGCGGGCGGGCCGGAACTGCTGGTCGACGAAGCGGAAGGTTCCCAGGCTCATCAGGCGGCTCAGCGTCTGGTCGGCGCGGCGGCGGCGGTAGAGGCTGTCGGGGTACAGGAACACGGCGTTGGCAATGGCCTTGGCCTTGAACACCGACTCGTCGGGGTAGTAGCGGTAGCCCCGGTAGTTGATGGGCGTTTTGTTGGTCGTGGTGTCTTCTAGGGTGTAATCGGTGTTGAGCACCACGCGGTTGAGCACGTAGGGCTGGGCGGCATTGGCCGGAATGCTGCCCTTCACTTTCAGGTATACATTCACCTGATTATCCAGCGTACTGTCTACCTGAAACAGCAGGTAATCGGGCGCGAAATAGTAGTAGCCCTTGTTCTTGAGCTCGTTATCAATCCGCACCCGCTCATTCACGAACGTCTGTAAATTATAAGGGTCGCCCACTTTCAGCAGCGAAGCCGCCTGGGTGGCCCGAATGTCGCGGTCGAGCAGCGTGTCGCGCTCGGGGAAGAACACCTCCTTGATGCGGTACACCTGGTTTACGCGGGCCTCATAATCGACGGAGGCCGTGCGGTCTTCGAGCTTGACGTTGGCGCGCACTTCGGGCTTGAAAAAGCCGTCGTTGTTGAGGCGGTTGAGCATGAGGCCGGCCACGCGGGCCGTATCCACCTCGCTGAACAGCACCGGCTTCTCGCCGTACTTATCGGCCAGCCAGTGGCCCAGGCCCTTGGTTTTGCCCTCGCCCAGGTGCCAGAAATACAGCTTGGGCCGCATGCCCAGAATGGAGGAGTTCGGCGGGGGCGCAATTACGGCCTCCAGCTCGGTCTGCACCACGGCCTCGTTCGGTATTTCGGTGCCGGTGTTCGACTTGAGCTTGACGGTGCTGCCGGTGTAGAGGCGGGCATCGTCGGGGATGAACTTGAGGCCGCTGCACCCGGCCAGCCCGGCCAGCAGCAGCCCGCTGGCCGCCCACCGACGGCCGGAGCGGATGAAGCGGGAGAACAAAGGGCGGTGAGGTTGAAGTTGGGGCACTGGCTGATTCGTTTTGGAACGTCATGCAGAGCGGAGCGAAGCATCTCGCGTGCTCACATTGTAATAGTTAACGGATGTGAGCACGCGAGATGCTTCGCTCCGCTCTGCATGACGTTCTTCTGATTCTCTACTTGCTGCTGGTTGGCCGCCCGGCTACCCGCGCCGAGTCGCGGCGGGGGGGCTGGGTGGCGGTGGTTTTTACCGAGTCGGCGGTGGCCTTTTCTTGCTGCTTCTGCCGCTTGCGGATTTCCTTGTTGCGCTGCTTCACGTCTTTGTCGATGCCCTTGAACAGGTCGGCGAAGTTCTGGTAGTCGCGCTGGTAAATCAGCGAGGCGCCGTTGCGCACGTAGGGCCCGTCGATGTCGGCGTAGGCGTTGTTGCGGTAGGCGCGCAGGCGCAGGCGGCCGTTGGCCAGAATGTCGTACTCGATGCTCACGTCGCCGGCGAAGTCGCTGGTTTTCTGCCCCTCGCCACCCGCCGTACGGTTGCCGTTGGCCAGCGGCACATCGGTACCCAGGCGCACCGTTACGCGGTCGTTGAACAGCTGGCGGCGCACGGCCACGTTCAGGTCGGTGCGGGTTTTCTCCGAGCCCGACGAGAAATCGGCCTGCGAGTTCACGCCCAGCTCCACGCCCAGGTTGGAGAGGTAGGAGCCCGTGAGCTTGTTGAGCTGCTCGGTGAGCACCTGGCTGGCGCTACCGCGTAGCTGCTCGGCCACAATGCTGCCGCCGCTGCTCGCAAACGGGTTTTCGGCCAGGAAGCGGTTGAGTACCAGCAGCGAAAACACCTGCTTGTTCAGCTCGTCGGTCTGGCTGGGCTGGCGCAGCTGGGTCAGGCGGGTTTCAATCTGGTTGCGCAGCTCGGTGCGGCTGTCTTCGGGCAGCTTGATATCGAAGCTGATGGCGGGCTTGAGCAGCTCCCCGTCCACGTTCAGGTACACGTTGAAGGGCAGCGTGTTGCGGGCGGTCGACTTCAGCGTTTCGTCGCTCACGCCCTGGCCCGAGAGCAGCTCGGCCGGCGCGGCTTTGGCCACGTAAATGGCCGACACGTCGGCAATGCCGCTGTACGGGTCGCCCGACCAGGTGATGGTGCTGCCCTCGGCAATCTGGAAGTCGCGCTCCGTCACGTCGTAGAGCGAGAGGTGGTAGCTACCGCTCTGCACGGCCAGCCGGCCGCTGAGCGTGATGTTGCCCGCCGGGTCGATGGCCGTGCTGAGCGTGCCGTTGGCCCGCACCTTCAGGTTGTCGCCCGAAGCCTCGTCAATCACCACCGTAAACGGGGTTTCGTCGGTGACGGTGATGGTGGCGGCAATGTCGTAGCCGGCGGCCGTTTTGGCCGAGTCCTGCCGGGCCAGCTGCTGCTGCAACAGGGTGTCGATGGGGGCGCTCTTGTCGATGAACTCCACAATGCCCTCGGTACTCACCTTGTCGGCCTCGTCGTTGGGCACGGCCACGAAGAAGTTCGAGCCATCCACGACGCTGGCCGTGGTGCGGATTTTCATCAGGTTCAAATCACCCGTAATGCGCGACTTCGAATCGACAATCAGCTTGCCCCAGAACAGCGGGTTGTCGCGCTGGGTGCTCTGCACGGCAATGAAATCCTCGGTGGTGGCATCGAGCCGGAAGCCGTAGTCCACGAACGTCTGAGTCAGCACGTAGCCATCCACCACGGCGCGGTTGCGCAGCGAATCCAGAATCACGAAATCGTTGAGGCGGATGCCCTTTTCGTCGAAGGTGATATCCTGGCGGGGCAGCGTGAAGGGGGCGCCGAGCTGGGTGAGCGTGAAGCCGGCGTCGTTGGTGGTCAGCTGGCCGCGCACCTCGGGGGCGGCGGTGGTGCCGGCAATGTCGAGCTGGCCGCTGAGGTAGCCAGTCGTTTCGCGAATTTCGCCCAGCGAAAACGGCTCAATGGTGCCCAGCGCGAAACGGGTTACATCGGCCTTCATAGCCAGCGCGCCGCTAGCCAGGTAGTCGCCGCTCACGCGCACGTTGTTGTCGTTGGGGCCGCCGGTCAGGCGCAGGTCCACGGTGTAGCGGTCGGCGGTGGCGTTGTTGGCTTTCAGGGCCAAATCACCGAGCAGGGTTTTGGTGTAGGTCAGCCCCCGCAGGCTGGCGTCGGCCGTAAAGGCCATGTTGGGCTGCCCCAACGATTTCACCACGGCCTGGCCATTGAGCGTGCCGCCCACCAGCGAATCCTGCAGGCCGCCGGCCGTGGCCAGCTCGTTCAGGTTGAGGTTGCTGAACTGGGCCTGCAGCGGGTAGCCGGCCCCGGCCAGCGTTTGCAGCGCAATGCTCTGGTCGCCCTGGCTCAAACGCACGTTTTCGGCCCGGATGGCGCCGCTGTTCACGTTGTAGCGCAGCTCGTTGCCCGGCTGCACGGCCCACTGCTGGTTGTTGAGCACCAGCTTGGGGTCGAAGCTGAAGCCGTAGGCATCGCCCCGCTCATACACCTGCAGCACGCCGCCCAAATCGAGGTTGGTACTGCTGTCGTTCCGGGCAATGCGCAGGTGAGTGCCCACCTTGTTGTCGGCAATGCTGCCCACGAGGCTGGGGTTAGGCAGGTTCAGGGTCGTGTCCTGGCTGATCTGGTCGAGCCGCAGGCCGTAGTCGAGCTTCTGCGGGTCGGAGGAAACCGAGAAACGGAGCGAGTCGAGCTGGTAGCCGGCGTACTTGATGCGGGCAATACGGGTGTTCAGGCGCAGGTCGGCTTCGCGGCTGTCGAAGCCGCCGGTGAGCTTGAAGGGCGTGAGCTGTTGTAAGTCGGGCACGAAGGCGCTGAACACCTTGGGCTCCTTCACCTCGGCCTCGAACGTGAACTGCTGGTAGCTGCTGGCGGGGCGGTACTGCACGCCGGGCAGGTTGAAGTAGCGGTCGATGTGCTGCTCCAGGGCCGTGGCAATGTCGCCGAGGCGGGTGTTGCCGCGCAGCGTCAGGTCGGCCACCGAGCTGGCAAAGTCCACTTCGGTGCGGCCGGTGCGCTGCACAATGCGGCCGCTCACTGAATCGAGCACGAAGGGCTTGCCGTCGCTCACAATGGCAATGCGGCTGCCCGAGAACGTGCCGTTGATGGTGTTCAGGTCGGAGCCGCTCAAGTTGGCCTGCAGGTCGCCCTGCACGCTCAGGTTGCCACCGGTGTAGAAGCCCAGGGCCGTCAGGTTGGCCCCGCGCAGATTCAGCCGGTCGACGCGGTAGGTCGGGTTGGAGGCGTTGCGCAGGTCGATGGTAGCCAGCACATCGAGGTTGAGGTTGGGGTCGTCCTTGCTGCTGGCGTCCACCACATAGCGGTTGCGGTCGATGTCGACCTTAGCCACGATGCCGTGGTAGGTGTAGCCGTTGTAGGTGGCCTGCTGCACGTTGGCAGTGAGCTGGCCCCGCAGCTGGTTGGGGTCGAGGCCGCCGCGGCCCGTCAGCGTGCCGCTGGCCGTAACGGTGCCAATGGTGGGGTCGCCAATGAGCTTGCCCACATTCAGCCCCTGAGTGCTGAACACGGCCTTTACCGGTTCCTGGCCCACGGGGCCGGCGCCCACGTTCACTTTGGCGGCCAGGTTGCCGTAGGTGGTTTTGGCCTTGAGGTCGGTGTCGAAGACCAGCGCCGTGGGCCGGCCCTTGAACGTGCCGCTCACCGTCATCAGCGGCGGCAGCGAGTAGCCGGCCGGAATCGTGCCGCGCGGCACCAGGCTCCGGATGTCGGCGTTGGTGGTGACGAACTTCTGGATGTTGAGGTCGGCGTACAGGCGACGGTCGGTTTCGGGCAGGCCCTGAATGCGGCCGCTGGCTACGAGCTGGGTGTTGCGCAACCCCACCACTTCCAGGCCGCTGATGCGCAGGTCGCTCACTTTACCACCCACTTTGCCGCTCAGCAGCACCGACTGATTGGGGCCGGTGGTGAAGGGCGGGGTGTCAATCAGGTCGGGCGCCAGATACAGAATGTCGCGGAAGCCCAGGCGGGTGTCGCGCAGGTCGGCCTCAATTTGCAGGTTGGCTAGGTCGTCGGCAATGGCGTCGAGGCTCTTGTACTGCATGGCCAGCGTGCGCCGGATGCGGGTGTGGGGCGTGACGAGGTCGAGGTTGTCGAGGCGGGTCTGGGTCGAGTCGAACACCACGTCGGCCTGGGCGCGGGTTACGGCGAAGCCGCTCTGCTCCTGGCCCGAAAGCTGCGTAATGCGGCCGGTGGTGCTGTTTTCCGAGTAGCGCAGGTTCTCGGTGTTCAGCGTGAGGTTGGTGAACTTGAGGTGGTTGTAGTCCATGCCGCTCACCTTGGTGCGCTGGCGGGGCTGGTTGAAGTTGTCGAAGGCCACCTCCACCCCATTGATGTCGGATTCCTTGAGGCTCACCACCCAGCTCGACTCCTGGCCGGTAGCGTTCTTCACCGAGGCGTCGAGGTCGCGCACGGCTTCGGCGGGGTTCACCACGCGCTGCTCGGTGGGCACTTCCTCGTTCTGGGCGTAGGCAAACGTGGTGTTGCGCAGCGTGAGCTTGTTGAGGGCCACGCGGCTGTTAATCAGGTCGATGTTATCGGCCGTTACCTCGGCTTCGCCGATGCGGGTGCTGATGTATTGCGCCGAGGGGCGGTTGCGGTAGGTAAGCGCCACGTTGTCGAGGCGGGCCTTGTTGAGGCCGAACTGCAACGTGAGGGCGGCCGTGTCGGCGGGCGAGTCGGGCGGGATTTTGGTTTGCGCGAAGTTGATGGTCGTGTTCTTCAGCGCCACCTCGTTCACCTTATAGATGGAGTTGTCCACGTCCACCTCGTCCATGCTCAAAGCCAGCGCGCCCACTTTGGTGCGCAGGTCGAGGCCATCCACTTCATCTTTATAGGTGAGCAGGATGTTGGTCAGTTTGGCGTCGCCGATGTCGTAGGTGAAGCCCGAGCCGGTGGTGTCGGCGGCCGTGGTAGCCACCGTGGCCGTGTCGCCGGTGGCGAAGGCGTTCAGGATGAAGTCGTAGTTGCTGATGCTGTCGGGCTCGGTGCGGCTGATGGCAATGCGGCCATTATTGAGCTCCAGGCTGCTGACCTTGATTTTCGACTTGAGCAGCGCAAAAATGTCGATGTTGACGCCCAGGTGGCCCACCGACACGAGCGTGTCGCCCTGCTGGTCGGCCAGAAACACGTCGTCGAAGCTGATGGTGTTGCGCAAATCGGAGCGGAACTTGCCGATGCGCACGTCGGTCTGCAGCTTGTCGCGCAGATACTTCTGGGCCTGGTTGGCCACAAAATCCTGCCCCGAAGGCGTCTGGACGTACAAAAACAGGCCGACTGCCAGCAGCAGAATCAGCCCAACCAGCCCCAGCAGGGCGTATAAAATGCGACGCAGGTAAACCGGCAAAAGACGAAAAGTAGAGGTCGGAATAGAGAAGGCGAAGCCTGACAGACGTGGCGGATGACGGCCGGCCGCGTTTCAGCTCCCGGTACGGGGCGGGACGTTTTTGCGGTTGGCCACAGCTAAGTCAGCCAAACGGAAAAACCAGCCGCCGGGTTTGCGCCATCCGCCCGATTTGCGGCTCAGCTTGGCTCCAACCGCAGCCGGGACGGGCCGGCAAGATAGGCAGCCAAAAATCAGCAGCCTCAAAATCAGGCTGCTAGCCGGCGCAAAACTACTGCCTGCTTACCAGCTGCTGCCCGCCCCGCCGCCACCCGACGAACCGCCGCTGCTGCTGGAGCTACTGCTGCTGGACGAGGACGACGACGAGTAGCTTCTCCCGGAGGAAGAGCTGCTTTCGGACTTGCGCGCGATGGTGAACCGGGCCTTTTCCTCGTGCTGGCAGAATTTACACCGGAACCTGTTCCAGCCCCAGCCGGAGGTGGAGGTAGTGGCAGCCCTCACCGTTTCGGAACTCTCGAGCTCCAGCGTGAGGTAGTGGCAGGCCGAGCACTGCTTCAGGGCGCTGTCGGGGTTGGCGTAGGCCAGTTGCAGGTAGTGGCCATTGGGGCAGGCCCACACGTCATAGTCAACCGACTCCACCATTTCTTCGGTCTGCTCGCCGGCCGTGAGGTAGGGCTTTTCGGCGGTGCCGTCGAGCTTGTGCATGAGCTGGGCGCAGTCGGGGCAGGTGTAGGGGTCGTCGCGCAGGTGGGCCAGCCGGCGGCGGTGCCAGGGCCAGTACCAAGCCAGCACCACCGGGAACAGGTAGGCCGTGAAGCCCAGATAGCGGTGCGTCCGCCGCAGCCGCTTATACTGCCGCCGCCGGCTAAGCTTCTGCCACCGGGGCTGCTGGCTAAGCTGGTACTGATAGAACAGATAGCCGTGCACCGCCAGCAGCGGCAGCACGTAGGCCAGCACCAGCCACGACACCCAGGTGAGCGAAAACAGCGCTATTACCAAGGTCCAGAAGCCAAACTGCCCGAGGCGCTCCTTCTTCTTTTGGGGGTCCGAAGTGCGCAGTATCAGCAGCAGAATTACTGCCGGAACTCCCAGGGTGAGCAGCCAGCCGCCCCATTGGCCCAGAAACGACGGGGCCGGCCCGGCCAGCTGGTTAGTGTCCTCATCGTAGCCGTGGGAAGCTGCTTCGGGTTGCGGCTGGTAGGCTTCGGGCGCTACTTCCAAAGGGGCCTGCTCCATTGGCGGCGGGGGCGCGGCCAACTCTGCATCCGGACCGAGCGGGATATCGGGGACGAGGGCGGGAGTGGTCACCGAGCCCGTCAGCTCGCGAATGAGGGCGTCTACGCCGGCCTGCACGGCGGCATCGGTGCGCCCGGCTTTCAGCTCGGGCACCATGTACTGCTGCTGAATGCGAAAGCAGGTAACGTCGGGCAGGTCGCCTTCGAGGCCGTAGCCGGTTTCAAACTCCACCCGGTGCTGGTCCATTACCAGCAGCAGCAGCAGGCCGTTGTTCTTCTCCTTGTCGCCGATTTTCCACTGGTTGAACAGGGCCGTGGCCGCCGTCTTGGGTACTTCTTCGCCGATGCTCTGCACCAGCACCACATCAATATGGGCGCGCCCGCGCTGGTCGAGGCCGGACAGCCGGGCGTTGAGGGCGGCTACCGTGCCGGGTTGCAGCAACGAGTCGGGGTCGCTCACGTAGGTTTCGCCCAGGCTTTTGGGGTCGGGAATAACCGTCAGGTAGTTCCCGGCCGTGATGCGGCCGGCCGGCTGCTTGCCCTGGCAGCCGCCGAGCAGCAGAGCCAACGGCAGCAGCAGTACGAGGAACAATTGGGCGTAGACGTTGCGCATGCAGTTGGGATATAGCAGTTTCGTGAACGATGTAGCCTTGATAAGCCACTACATAGCCCAGGAGTTTAGCCCTGGGGCATCAGGTAGAATCGGTCGGGACACATCGTTCGCGAAACCGCTATAACGTTGCCGCTCTATAGCTGACGCAGGATGGTTTCGTCGGTTATCTTGTCGTCCTCCATCAGCAGCAGGGCTTTGCTGAGGATGATAGACAGCACGGCGTCGCCCTCGAAGGGCAGGAAAACATCGGTGGCGCCCATGGTTTTGGCCGAGCGGTCGGGCACGATGCACAGGTACTGGTCGTTGGGCTCCATGAGGATGTTGCCCGAGCCGAGGTGGATTTTGTAGACGTGCCGCGTGCCCTTCATCACCAGGAAGTTGCCCTTTATTTCGCTCACCTTGCCGATTTTGAGGCGGGGCACCAGGCGTTCCAGGGCCAGCTTGCGGTTTTTGGCCACTTCGCCCAGCTCGCCGAAGCTGTACTGCTCCCAGTAGGTGCGGTACTGAACCAGGCCACCGTTGTCGCGCCACTGCGGGTCGTTGCCCACCGAGGCCACGCCCACGAACAGGTCCACGTCGCGCATGGCTTCCGAGAGCACCAATGGCGGCACCTGGGGCAGCGGCACCGGCTCGTCGTTGCGCACAAACCGGACCTGGTCGGTGCTCACGTAGTTGTAGATGCCGGTGTCGTTCCACTCGCCATCGGCATCCACCTCACTCACCCAGAACTCGGCCGTGAGGTTGTGGGCGGGCAGGGGCAGGCTGGCCATGTCGGATTCGTACCCTTTGTCGTAGGCGCCCAGCAGGCTGTAGCGCCAGCCCCGCAGCTTGGCCAGGCTGTTGAACTGGTGCTGCTTGAGCACGTGGGCCGCCATGCGGTTGGAGTAGGTGTTGGTGCGCTCCTCGGGCGGCGTGAGCAGGTACACCTCGCGGTAGGCCTGCCTGAGCGGCTGCCGCAGCTGCCAGCCGTCCAGCAGCTGCCGCCAGGCCAGCACCTCTTCGGCCGGGGCCAGCACCGGGTGCCAGAGCTGCATTTCGGTGTCGGCCGCCGGCGCGGGCACCGGCCGGCCCTGCGCGTCCTGCCAGGCGTCCGCCCGAAAAATAGCGTCCTGAAACGTGCCGTCGGGTTGGTGCAGCCGCCAGATGAGGGGGCGGGCCAGCAGGCTCATCAGGCCGTGGTGGAGGTAGTACTGCGCGAACCAGGGCCAGGCAATGCGCCGGCCCGCCACGAAACTGCGGTCGAGCCGGTCGCGCTGGGCGGTATAGGTTTGCTGGGCGTTGGTCTGGGCCGCTTTCAGCTCCTTCAGCTCGTCGGCATGGGTGGCTTTGAGAGCGGCGGGGGCACTTTTTAGAGCCTTGTCGCCCTTCTGCCAGCGCAGCTCGGCCTTGCCCCCCGCCAACTCCAGCGTGGCGGTGTAGTCGCCCAGCGCCTCGGTCAGGCGGCCGTTTTCCAGCCCGAAATCGGGCGCGGCCATGTCCTCAATCTCGGCCGGACTCACGCCCAGCTTCACCGACTCCTGCTCAATGTATCGGGCAATAAGCGCCTGGGTGTTGCTCTGGCGGATTTTGCCCCGCACCCGTGCCAGGGCCGCCACGCCGGGCAGGCCGTTCTGCGAGAGGGCCAACAGGCCAGCGTTGCCCAGCCCCTCGGCCAACGGGCCCTTACCCGGAATCTTACGGAAGCACTTGGCCACCAGTGCCGTGAGCTGGGTCAGCACGGCCGCGTCGGCCAGCGGCTGCATAGTCCAGACGAGGCCCTTGGCCGCTATGGCGTTGGCCTCCAGCAGGTAGGTGTAGGTGTAGTTATGGCTGGTGTGGCTTTCCTGCTCCACGGGCATAGACAGCAGCAAATCCAGCCAAATACGGCCTTGCTCGCGCACAGCTTCGGCCCCCACGGCGGCAGTGGCATCATCCAGCCCTTTGCGCAACTTGGCGGTAGGCTGGCCAGTTGTGGCTTTCTGCCAGAGTTGCAGCAGTTGCAGCCAAGCCAATGTGGTGGAGTCGGTTGGGGTGAGATTGGCTAAGAACTGTTGTAGGGCTTGGCCCAGTGGATCGCCATCGGCAAACACCACAGACAAGCCATGTACATTATTAGTTTGGCCTAACGCCCCCCGAATTTTGCGGTGAATTTCAAGCAAATTCCCGGTTTGGCCGGCAGTGTTGTCGCTCAGTTGACCCAGAAGTGCTTGCATAGGCTGACTTAGTCGCTGCTGCTTTGCCAGCTTAACCACATGATTTATGACGGCACCAAGCGGAAAGGAATTATAAGTCATCAGCACTCTTACGCTAGGATATACATCACCTGTTAAATCACTAATTTTTAGAAGTCTTAATAAATTTTCTTCATTAAGATTAAGTTTAGTTCGCAACAGTGCTGCCAGAATTTCGCCTAGCGTATAGTGGAGCCGGTAATCGTGTTCATTAGTACGGGAACGTGCATATGCGGCTCCCAGCGCCAATATCACCCGGCCTTGGTAGGCAGCATCGCAGACCCTCACGGACTGGTAAGCAGATAGGCTTGTGAGCTTCGAATTATACCCGCCATCAAGTGCTTGCCGCAGTAGTTCAGATAGTACACCTTTCATCTCCTGAGCTTCGGGGCTGGGGTCCTCTAAAATAGTGTGGGAAATTTCTTCGGTTTTAGACATAGCAGTTTCATTAGCGGCTGGGGCGGCCGCCGGTTTGTTGAACAAGGCAAGAAAACGGTTCAGCAGATGCACGGCTCAGCCGCCGACCAGCGGCGTGAGCTTCACGAAGCTAACGGTGGCCCCGTCGCCCAGCCACACGGCGTCGTCCAGGCTTTCGGCCTGCCGGTCGTTCACCAGCACGAAGAACCCGTTTTGCTGAAACGCCTCCAGGGCGCGGTACACCTGCTGTTCGCCGTCGATGCGTTTAGTGGGCCGCAGCTTGTAGCCGTTGAGCGCCCGCTCCGATTCGGTAGGCTGCACCAGGCCCTGGAACACGCCGTTCTGCCGCTCATTGTAGGCCGCTACTTCGCCCAGCACGCGGCGGGTAATCATTTCGCGGACGGTCAGGGTTTCCTGGCTGATTTCCAGCTCCAGACGGCTGATGATGCTGCCGCTGGCCGTTTCGTCGAGGATAGTGAGCGTGGGCATAGTGATTCGTGGTTGAGAGGGGAAAGATGGGGTTTTCTGCGCAACAAACTCAGGCGTTGTCGAAATCCTCGACCCAGGCGGCATAGTGCGGTCCGGCCCAGCGGCGCAGGCGCGGGAACAACCACTCGGCAGCCCGCGGGGCCAGGCTGAAGCCCTTGTCGTCGTCTACGAAAGGGTCTGCTTCGAAGGCATTCAGCGCGTGGTGCCGGGCGGCGGCGCATAGCAGAAACTGCCCCAGCGTATCGGCCATGGTGTCGCCGGTTTGCCAGTCGCCGGCCCCGTGCCGGAGCCGCTGGATGCCCGCTTCAGAGTGCCCCAGGTCCAGCAGCACCGGGTCGGCTCCCTCGTCGCCGAGCAGGAAAAAGTCGGGGTTCCAGTCGGGAATGGGCTGCTGAGCTACAGAATTCCAGCTGTAGCCGTCCTGATGTGCACCTAAGCGGGGCAACCCGTAGAGCTCCAATGGATTGCCCACCGTGTCAAAGTAAACGTCTTCGGCCGGGGCTACGCGGTTGAGGTAATCCACCAGGTCGGGCGGCAGGGGCTGGTTGAATTCGGCACCGAGCCGGGCCGCCGCGCCGCCGTGGCCGAACCCGAAGGGATGTTTGCCAGGCCAGAGCTGGCCGATTTCAGCAAGCGCGCTTTGTAAGGTCATAGGGTTTATCTCCGTATTGCTAAAAGACCGGCCCCTGGCTCAGCCGATTGAAAACGTACTATGTTCGGGGGGCGTCTATTACCGGCCGCCCCCACCGGTTACGCCGGCAACATAACCAAAGTATAGCGGGGGCGTAATTTTTGGGAGCCGTACTTCTTCCGCCGCGGGCCCGCCGCTGCCCCAAGAACTGCCTTCTGCATGGCCAAATCGATTAAAGCTCTCAAGTGTCCGCAGTGCGGCAGCACCCAGAAAACGCAGGTTCGCCCCGAGCATTTCCGCTGCGACAATTGCGGCACCGAATACTTCCTCGACAACGACGACATCAACATCAACTATACCGAGCGGAAGCTCGGCACCCCGGCCACGCCCAACCGCCCCGGCCTGATTGCCGGCGCCGAGCTGGGCAAGGTCTTCGCCTCCCAAACCGAAAGCACTACCAGCGCCCCGCCCGATGCCGACCCCGTTCAGCAGCTGCAAAAGCTCAAACTGCTGCTCGACGAAGGCATTCTCACCCCCGAAGAGTACGCCATCAAGCGGCGGACTTGGCTCGATAAATTATGAGTTGCGCGCCGTAATTCGGCCGTACCAATCCCTCCGGTTTTAAACCCATTCGACCATGAAAAAGCTAGTTGGATTCGCTATTATCCTGGTGGGCCTGGCGCTGGCCGGGCTGCTGGTGCTGCGCATCTGGGGCATCAGCCTGGTCAGCCACGACACGCTACTGCGCAGCGGCGCTACGCTGGTCGTGCTGGCCGTCGGCTGGGCCGTGCTTATCATCTGCTGGTTTGCTTTCTTCCGCAACCCCGCCGCCGGCTACGACAGCAGCGGGGGGCAACGGGTACAGCCCCGGCTGCCGCGCCGCGACCAGAAGTAGGCCGCTGCGGGTCCAGCAGCATTTGTCAACCCGGCACCGCCCAGCCGCTAATGCGGCATTAATTAGAGGGTTGAACCGGTAGTTTGGGGGCTGAACCGGTGGTTTTTTGCTCCGAAGAGCGCCTGTTACAGGCTATTAACCCGTATCTTTCGGACCGGTTTATCCCTGATTTAGCTTCCGATGATTGTTCGTTTTACGCTTCCCTACCGCACCGAATGGGGCCAGCGGCTGGTGGTTTGCGGCTCGCTGCCCGCCCTGGGCCAGTGGGCGCCCGAAGCCGCCCTGCCCCTGCACTACGACGAGGTTTCCGGCCTCTGGAGCCGCGAGCTGGAACTGCCCGCCGGTTCGGTAGATGGCGCCTATAAATACCTGCTGCTCGATGAGCGCGACGGCGGCCGCCACTGGGAATGGGGCCCCGACCGTCCGCTGCCTACTGCCGCGCCCTCCTTCGGCCGGCTGGTGCTGGCCGACTGGTGGCGCGCCCCCGCGCAACCCGAAAACGAGCTGTTCACGGCCGCCTTCACCGAGGCCCTGTTCCGCCGCCCCGCCCCGGCGGCCCCGGCAGTGCCCGTCACCGCTGGTCCGGCCGTACGCTTTCAACTAACGGCCCCACGCGTGGCGCCCGGCCAGCAGCTGTGCGTGCTGGGCTCCGATGCCGCGCTGGGCGCCTGGGACGCTGCCCGGGCCGTGGTGCTGTCGGATGCCGACTACCCTACCTGGACGGCCGAGGTAACGCTGGCCACGCTCGCCACCGAAACCCGCTATAAATATGGCATCCGGGACCCGGCTACCGGGCAGCTGACGGAGCTGGAGGCCGGGGCCGATCGGCTGCTGCCGGCCGAAATCGACCCGCAGACCTTGCACGTGCAGGCTGATAACCAGTACAACTATGCGGCGGCGCCCTGGCGCGGGGCCGGCGTAGCGCTGCCCGTATTTTCGCTCCGCAGCCGCCGGGGCCTGGGCGTGGGCGAATTCCCCGACCTGAAGCTGCTGGTAGATTGGGCCGTAGCCGCCGGCCTGCAGCTGGTGCAGGTGCTGCCCATCAACGACACGGTGGCCACCCACACCTGGGTCGACAGCTACCCCTACGCCGCCATTTCGGTGTTTGCTCTGCACCCGCAGTACCTCAACCTGGAGGCGGTGGCCGAGCTGCGCGACCCAGCTGCCCGCCAGCAACTGGCGCAGTTGCGCGACGAGCTGAATGCGAAGGATTTCGTGGACTACGAGCCCGTGATGGCCGCCAAGTGGCACTTCCTGCGCCAGCTCTATCAGCAGGAGAAAGCGGCATTTCTGGCCGATGCGGACTTCCACGCCTTCCGCGACGAGCAGGCGGCCTGGCTGCTGCCCTACGCAGCCTTCTGCGGTCTGCGCGACCAGTTCGGCACGGCCGATTTCCACCAGTGGCCCGCCGAATACCGCACCCCGGCCGAGGTAGAACGTCTTACCAGCGAAACCAACCCTGATTTCGACGAATTCGGGCTGTTCTTCTTCCTGCAGTTTCATCTGGATAAGCAGCTGCGCGAGGCCGTGGCCTACGCCCGCGAGCGGGGCGTGGTGGTGAAGGGCGACCTGCCCATCGGCATCTACCGGCACTCGGTGGATGCCTGGACCCAGCCCGAGCTTTACCACCTGCATCAGCAGGCCGGCGCCCCGCCCGACGACTTCTCCACAACCGGTCAGAACTGGCGCTTCCCGACCTACAACTGGGAGCAGATGGCCCTCGACGGCTACCAGTGGTGGCAGCAGCGCATGGGCCACCTGGCCCGCTACTTCGACGCGCTCCGCATCGACCACATTCTGGGTTTCTTCCGCATCTGGGAAATTCCAGCGCACTCGGTGGAGGGCCTGCTGGGCCACTTCTCGCCCGCGCTGCCCTTCTCGCAGCAAGAAATCGAGCAGCGTATCGGGTGGTTCGACTACGGCCGGCTGTGTGAGCCCTACATCCGCTGGCACGTGGTGCAGGAGGTATTCGGTGGCCAGGCGCAGGTGGTGTTCGATGAGTTCATGGAAGCCGATGCGCTCGGCACCATCCGCCTCCGGGAGTTTGTGCGCACCCAGCGCCAGATGGAGGCCGTTATCAACGCGAAAACCGAAGCCGACCCAGCCCAGACCGACTACTACCACTGGCTGCGCGCCGGTCTGTTCGGGCTGGCCAACGAGGTGCTGCTGGTGCCCGACGACCAGCAGCCCGACCACTATCATCCGCGCATCACCCTCACGCTGAGTCGCTCGTTCCGGGAGCTCAACGAGGCCACCCGCCCCCGCCTGGAGGCCCTCTACAACGACTTTTTCTACCAGCGCCACGAGGGTTTCTGGCGCGAGCAGGGCCTCACCAAGTTGCCGCCCGTGCGCTGGGCCACCAACATGCTCATCTGTGGCGAAGACCTCGGCATGGTGCCCGCCTCAGTACCCGGGGTGATGAAGGATCTGGGCATTCTGGGCCTACACATCCAGCGCATGCCCGCCGACCCCAGCACCGAGTTCGGCCACCCCGACCGCGCGCCCTACCTGAGCGTGGTCAGCCCCGGCTCGCACGACATGAGCACGCTGCGCGGCTGGTGGGAAGAAGACCCAACCCGCACCCAGCGCTTCTTCGAAACCATCCTGGGCCACCACCACGAGGCGGCCCCCTTCTACTGCGAGCCTTGGGTAGTGCGGGAAATACTGGAGCAGCACCTGCACTCGCCCGCCATGTGGGCCATCTTCCCGCTCCAGGACATCGTGGCGCTCAGCGCCGACCTACGCCGCCAGGACCCGCAGGCCGAGCAAATCAACGTGCCCAGCAACCCCACCCACTTCTGGAAGTACCGCTTCCACCTGCCGCTGGAAGAGCTGGTTGGGCAGGCCGGCTTCAACGCCGAGGTGCAGGCGCTGGTAGAACGGAGCGGCCGGGAGGCGGTTTGATTAAGAGGGTGCGGCGAATTGAAAGCCCCGCTATAGTAGTGAGATGCAGAGAAATCTATCTTACTACTATAGTGGGGCCTTATCGTTAATTAGCTTCCGAATCCATATAGGATTTACTACGACTCTCATTGAGGTGGTCTAGCTAAGCTGGACAGAGTTGGGACGTTGTTTGGAGTTGTGTTTCGAAGTGGTTTGGCGACTGGTAATTGAGGGCGGAATGCCGGCGTTCCGCGTTGTAATAGGCAATGTGGTGGCTGATTTCGAGCCGGGCTTCGGCTAGGCCAGGGAAGGAGCCGCCGTCGAGCAGTTCGGCTTTGAAGCGGCTCCAAAATGATTCGGCGTGGGCGTTGTCGTAGCAGTTGCCGCGCCGGCTCATGCTTTGCAGGGCGCCCTGTTGGGCCACCAGGTCTTT
>NZ_KB907802.1 GCF_000382225.1 Hymenobacter aerophilus DSM 13606 | reverse complement strand
GCGGCCTACGACAGTGATGCGTTGCGGGCCCTGATAGCGCAGGCAGGAGCCAAGGCGGTCATTAAGCCGAATCCACGGCGCAAGAACATGCCTCATTTCGACCCAGTGGCCTATCGGCAGCGACACCACATTGAGCAGACGTTCAGCAAAATGAAGCAATTTAGACGCTTAGCCACCCGCTACGATAAGCTGGACCGCACGTTTGACTCCTTTATCTGTCTACGAGTTATCACGCTCTACCTTAATTGAGAACAGCTCCTAGTGAGTAGAAAGAACAGTGTCATGCTGAGCAAAGCCGAAGCATGACACCGTTCTTTCACTACGTTCATTCATCCGCTCATTCCCTATTCAACTCCTTCCGCAACACCTGCAACACCAGCGGCTCGGCTTGCAGCGGCACACCGAAACGGGTATCGGTGGGGAAGGCCACGGTTTCGGGGGTGCGCTGGTAGCCCAGGCGCTCGTACCAGGCCAGCAGCTCGGCGCGCACCGAAATAACGGTCATGCGCACGGCGCGGCAGCCCAGGGCGCGGGCGTGGCTTTCGGCGGCCTGCACCAGCTGCCGGCCGATGCCGCCGGCCTGCTGCGTGGGCTCCACGGAAAGCATGCCCAAATACAACTCGGGGCCCTGTTGCTGCAGAAATACACTGCCGACTAACTCGCCGTCGGCGGCGCGGCGGGCCAGCAGAAACTGCGCGCCGGGCTTGTCGAGCTGTTCGCGCAAATCGGCTTCGTCGGTGCGCTGGCCGGCGAGCAGGGCGGCCTCAGTGGTCCAGCCCTGCTGGGAGGCCTCGCCCCGGTAGGCGCGGTTGACGAGGCGGTTGAGGGACGGCAGGTCGGCGGCGGTGGCGGGGTAGAGGTGCAGCATGCGGTGAGATGGTGAGGTGGTGAGGTGGTGAGTTGACGTTCGGCTGGCGCGGCTGGTCCTGGTTGAGCGGCCGGTGCGGCTGGTGAACCGCCGCTGGTGCAAGTTGGGCCGCCGGAACGTCAAACTCACCATTTCACCATTTCACCATTTCACCACCTCACCACCTCACCAGTTCACCATTCCGCCTTTCGTAACTTCGCCCCAGCACCCACCCTCCGCTCATGAACTTCGAAACCGCCCCCACCCCGGAAATCGATTTGACTGCCCCAGCTGCCACCCAGGCCTCGCCCGAACTGCTGCGCCGCGCCTACCGCCTCATGCGCACCGGCGACGAGCTGGCCCGCCTCTACGAAGAAAACAAGGCCGTGACGGCCAAGTACGTGCACGCCACGGCCCGCGGCCACGAGGCCATCCAGCTGGCCGCCGCCACCTGCCTGGGCCCCCACGATTACGCCGCGCCTTACTACCGCGACGACGCCATGCTGCTGGGCATCGGCATGCAGCCCTACGAGCTCATGCTCCAGCTCATGGCCAAGCGCGACGACCCGTTTTCGGGCGGCCGCACCTACTACTCGCATCCTTCGCTGCGCCGGGCCGGTTTCCCCACCATCCCGCACCAAAGCTCGGCCACCGGCATGCAGGCCATTCCGGCTACTGGCGTGGCCCAGGGCATCAAGTACCTGGAAAGCCAGGGCGTGGGCCTGCTGCAGGCCGACCCGCGCGACTTCTACGAAAGCGGCCAGCCGGTGCCCGGCCTGTACGCCTCGGTTCCGACTGGGGAGTATGATGATAATTCGCTGGTAATCTGCTCGATTGGTGACGGCGCCATGACGGAGGGCGAGGTGAGCGAGGCCCTGCAAATGGCTGTGCTGCACCAGCTGCCCATCATCTTTCTGGTGCAGGACAACGAGTGGGGCATTTCGGCCACCGGCCGCGAAATGCGCACGATGAACGCCTACGAGTTTGCCGCCGGCTTCAAGGGCCTGCACCGTTTGCAGACCGACGGGGCCGATTTCCTGGCCAGCTACGCCACCATGCAGGAGGCTGCCGACTACGTGCGCGCCCGGCGCGGGCCGGTGCTGGTGCACGCCCGCTGCCCGCTGCTGGGCCACCACACCAGCGGCGTGCGCCGCGAGTGGTACCGCGGCGACAACCTGGCCGAGCATACTGTAAACGACCCGCTGCCCCGCTTCCACGAGCAGTTGCTGGCAATGGGCTTCGCGGAAGATGAGCTGCAGCAGCTGGCCGACGAGGCCCGCGCCACCGTGCAGGCCGACTACGCGCGCGCCCTGGCGGCCCCCAACCCCGACCCGGCCACGTTTGCCGACCACGAGTTTGCCCCGCCGGCCGTAACCGAGGAAGCCGGCGAGCGGGCCCCCGCCGGCGCCGATAAGGCCCTGATGGTGGATGCCGCCCTGCACGCCGTCGACGACATTCTGCGCGAGTTTCCCGAGGCCCTGTTCTACGGCCAGGACGTGGGCGGCGAGCTGGGCGGCGTGTTCCGCGAGGCGGCCCTGCTGGCCAAAAAGTACGGCGACGCCCGCGTGTTCAACACGCCCATTCAGGAGGCCTACATTGTGGGCAGCACGGCCGGCATGAGCGCCGTGGGGGCCAAGCCCATCGTCGAAATCCAGTTTGCCGATTACATCTGGCCCGGCCTCAACCAGCTGGTCGAGGAGCTGAGCAAGTCGTGCTACCTGAGCAACGGCCAGTTTCCGGTGCAGAGCCTGATTCGGGTGCCCATCGGGGCCTACGGCGGGGGCGGGCCCTACCACTCGGGCTCCATCGAAAGCACGCTGCTCACTATCCGGGGCATAAAAGTGGTGTACCCCAGCAACGCCGCCGACATGAAAGGCCTGCTACGCGCCGCTTTCCTCGACCCCAACCCGGTGGTGCTACTGGAGCACAAGGGCCTGTACTGGAGCAAGGTGCCCGGCACCGAGGAAGCCAAAACGACCGAGCCCGCCGCCGGCTACGTCATCCCGCTGGGTAAGGCCAACGTTTTCCAGCCGGCCGATGCGCGCAAGCTCGAAAGCGGCGAAACCTGCGTGGTTATCACCTACGGCATGGGCGTGCACTGGGCCCGCACGGCCAGCCGGCAGTTCCCCGGCCAGGTTGAAATCCTGGACCTGCGCACCCTCAACCCCCTCGACTGGGAGGCGGTGCAGGCGGCCGTACAGCGCCACGGCAAGGCCCTGGTGCTCACCGAGGAACCGCTCCTGAACTCCTTCGCTGAGAGCCTGGCCGGCCGCATCCAGCGCCATTGCTTCCGCCAACTTGATGCGCCCGTGTTCACCCTCGGCGCCGCCAACCTGCCCGCCATTGCCCTCAACGTGGAGCTGGAACGCCAGATGCTGCCCAACCCCGACAAAGTAGCCGCCGCCCTGGCCGAGTTGCTGGGGTATTAGGCGAGATAGTGAGGTGGTGAAATGGTGAGTTTGATGTGCTGAGGTCTTTATGATACCGTAAGGGCCTCAGCACGTCAAACTCATCCCACAGACAGCGCTAAGATTAAAAAAGCCCGTCATCCTACAGCAGGATGACGGGCTTTCTCGTTTACTTCTAAGCTCTAAGCTCTAAGCTCTAAGCTCTAAGCTCTAAGCTCTAAGCCTAGTTCTTCACCAGCTTGATGACCTGCGTGGTGTTATGGCCGCTAATGCGGAGCAGGTACACACCCTTAGCCAGGTTCTGGGTGGGCAGCACCTGCTCCTGGCCACCGCTGGCGGGCCACTCGGCTACTTTGCGGCCTTCCGCGCCCAGTACTTCCACGCGGTAGGTACCGGCGGGCAGCTGCGTTAAGTCGAGCGTAACGTCGGCGCTGGTGGGGTTGGGGAAGAGGCGCACTGTAGGCGTACTGTTGCTGCCATCGAAGCGTACCGTTTGCACTTCCGAGCGGGCTACCGTGCCATCCAGGTCGAGCTGGAGCAGGCGGTAGTAGCGGAAGCCTGATTGGGCGCCGACGTTTTTATCGGTGGTGCGGTAATCGGTGCGCTGAGTGCTGGTGCCGCGGGCAGCCAGCGTGGCCACCGGCACGAAACTGCGGCCATCAACGGAGCGCTCTACCACGAAGCTGGCGCTGTTCACCTCCTGGACCGTCGTCCAGCTCACCAGTGCGTCGCGGCCCACGGCCTGAGCCCGGAATTCGACCAGCGTAACGGGTAGCGGCACGGCTTTAATCTTAGAGCGGAAGATGGCTTCGGTGCCCTCTGCACCCACCAACGGAGCCGTCGAGGGTGTGCCGCCGTAGGCCGGGTCGTAAAGGTCGACCAGGCCGTTGAAGTTGTCGTCGTGGTAAGTAGAATGGCCGCGCTGTAGGAAATTTGGTATTCCGTTACCGGTGTCATCTTGTAAGAAAACCGAATTCAATACCGGGTTAGGGCTGCCGATAACGTAATAAGTAGCCTTGCCCGGGTTCGCCAGCGCGAAAGCCTGAGCCTTGGCTATCAGTTCCTCGCCGGCCGTACCATTCTGGTTGTCGTCGAAGCCCTCGGTCCAGTCGGCCGTTTGCTCATTAATGGGCAGGCTGGCTTTACCAGCATTATCATTGTCGGAGTCGCGGTCAAACATATCAATCTTGCCGACATTATCAGAATTGACTGGCGTACCAATAGCTACCCCCCCTGCACTGGGGTCATAAGCATCGCGAATACCGTTCTTATTTACATCAGTTTTGAAGTTAGCCTGCGTTTTGCGGGCAGCATAAGCCGCAGTTGTCTGCGCCTCTATCTCATCAGTAATGCCGTCGTTGTCGGAATCGATGTCGAGAAAGTTGTAATTATTGCTCTGCTTACCACTGACTCTCCGCCAATCTTTATCAAAATCAGCCAAAGAATACCGGTTATCATCAACTTCGAGGCTATCGGCAGCGCGAAACTCAGCCGCGTCAGGCATACCATTATCACCTACAGCACCCGTAAACCTGGCCTGAGTTGCATCATAGATGCTAGTTCCCCGCGACCATACCGGATTTTTGTTGTCATAGGCCTCAAAAGCGTCAGGCAGGCCATCGCCATCCGAGTCGAGGTCGAAGTGGTTGGGAATGCCGTCGAGGTCAATATCGAAAATATCGTTAATGCCATCGTTGTTAACATCCTGGAAAGCGCCCAAGACGGGATGCACATACTCCGCATCGAGATATCGGACGGGCGGATTGGGACGAGCTAAGGATGGGGCCGGAATAAAGCCCGGGTCAATGGTTTCTTTAATGGTAGCAGTGTTTCTGTCAAAAGCAGTGAAGCCCTCCAGGACGTCCGGAATACCGTCGTTGTCGTCGTCAATATCCACGTCGTCTGACACTCCGTCGTTGTCGTTGTCGCAGGCGCTGGAGTAGGTGAACTCGGTGGCCCCGTTGAAGGCCGCAAAGCCGTAGGTCCAGGTATTGACGGTGTACTGGTTTCCATCGTCGTTGGTCGCGCCCCAGGTATGGACGCCATTCGTCGAAACTTGCCCCGCCAGCTCAACCCGCGGACCTGTGTCTGGAAACTTGGTCGCCGGCAGGTTGCTGTCGTCCCAGTACAGGCGGTCGTAGGTCAGGCCGTTGGCCGGGCGCACGTTGCGCACCCGGAAACCGTCGGGATTGCCCTCGGCATCATACACCGGAAAGTTAAAGGCCGCGCCGTTGCTGGTAAACTGAAACTTGATAACCACGCCGGCCGCCACATCAACGTCCTGGCCATCCTTGCCATTCCACACCACGGTGTTGCTGGTGCCGGCATTCACGCTCTGCGTCAGCAGCACGTCAGTCGAGTTAGCCTGGTAGCCGGCCGTATTGTTCAAGTCAATCAGGATATCAAACTGACCGGCTTCGGCCGAAAGCGTGGTGAAGGCCACCTGCGTTTTGCCGTTGCTGCAGAACGGCTGCGGCGTTACGCTCACCGTCGGAACGGGGGCGCTGGGCCAGATGCTTTCGTCGGGGTTGTTGACGAAGTTGGGATATTTAGCGTAGGCGGTGTTGCTCTTTTGGCTCTTGCGGCGGGTAGGAAAATCCTCGGCCCCGCCAATAGGGCTCGAACCGAAGTCATTGGTTACGTAGAAGAACACCAGTGGCCGCATGCCGGCCAGCTCTACTTCCTTCACGTAGTACTGCCCCGGGTTCTTCTGGCTTTCCACCAGCGGAAACATCTTGAACGTGGCCGATAGCCGGTTCAGATAATCGTTGCCCCCGGCTGAAGTGCCGGCGGTGAAAGCCCAGAACCGGCTGTACAGGCGGCCGGGCTTCTCCAGCCCATCGGTGCCCTTCACGGTAAAGTCCCAGAAGTCGTATTCCGAGCGGGTCTGCCCACTAAAGGTAGCCTTCGTCTTCAAGTCGTTGAACGCCCCCTGCGTGCCGGTGCTGGTATACTCGCCCACCTGGGTGAATTCCACAAAAAAGTCCTGGGTGCTACCGGTGTTGTTCAGGTAGGTGAGGGGGCGGTAGCCGGTAGCGCCGGCCAGCGGGCGCGGCCCCGCCTGGGCTTCGGATGCCCCGGCAATCACGCCATCCTGCTCGGTGTTGAGCGCCGCCTGATTGGAGCTGCTCTGGTCGCGGGCAAGCGTCGTTTGCTGCACAATCGTGCCATCGCCCGCGCCGTAACGAACCGTCAGGACTAAGTCGGCGTAGTTGACGTTGGAGAAGTTGCTGCGATGCACACCATAGTAGAGCGTCTCGCCCGGCTTCAGCCGCACGTACATCCGGTAATCTTCCTTGAAGGGGAGGGCCGTGGTTCCCCAGGAACGGGGCTTAAGAAAGCCCAGCGACACGTTTTCGCCCCCGATGGCATCGTGGGTCAGAAAGCCGGCACGGGTGTTGGCCGGGTCCGTAAGGGCCACAGTGGGATTGGAGTTGGGCGTAAGCTGCTTCGAGCCCTCGGCCCGGGCCAGGCTAACCGGTAAGCACAGCAGCAGACCTGCCGCCAAATGGAGTAATGGTATTTTCATCAGCATGAAATGGAAGGGAGGAGGAGAAGCGTATTCCGGGGCACTGCCTTCGTGGGCAGCCCTGGAACAAACGGCCGGAGCCGGAGCAATTAGCGCAGGGTAGCTAAGCCGGGAATGTAACTAAACCCGTAAGACCTAAATCAGCCGTTCAAGGGAAATCGGCTGCCAAAAATAGTAATTCGAACGATAAAAGCTACTTAGTGCCGGATGAAACACTTGGTTGGCGACGAAGTGACAATGAATTAATGATGCTAAAAAGTGGTACTATAAAAATAAATAATTTTCTGAATGCATAAAAAAAGCCCCTGCCGGGCCAAGCAGTCCCTCTGGGGTACGCTTGGCGCGGCAGGGGCGCGGTCGGAAAGAAAATCTTAAAACGGGTACCCGATGCCCAGGTTGAAGGCCGTCTGGTCTTCGCGGAAGCTGAAGTTGCGGATGGCCCACTTGCTGCCCGGCGCGGTGGGGTCATAGACCTTGGTGGCCACGTCGAGGCGCATAATCAGGAAGCTGAAATCGAAGCGGAAGCCGAAGCCCGAGCCCACGGCGAACTGCTGGTAGAACTTGTTGAAGCGGAACTCGGCCCCCGGCCGCGGGTCGGAGCGCAGGGTCCAGACGTTGCCGAAATCAGTGAATATAGCCCCTTTGATGAAGTTGTAGAGCGGAAAGCGGTACTCGATGTTGCCTTCGAGCAGCAACTCGCCGGGCTGCTCCAGGTTGTAGTCGCGGACCAGGTTTCCATCCTTGTTGCGCAGCAGCTGGGTGGGGTTGTCGGGGTTGAACTTGTACTGGGTAAACGAGCCCGGGCCCAGGCGGCGCGGTTTCCAGGCCCGCACGCTGGAGCTGCCGCCCGAAAACAGGTACTTGTCGTACGGAATCAGGTAGGAGGACGTGGTGCGCTGGCTGCCGTCGCGGGCAATGGTGGTCAACTCGGTCGGGCTTAGGGCAGCCACGGCGCCGCCCGCCAGCCGGTACACCAGGTACGAGTCGGAGGTGAGCTTGTAGTAGCGGCGGTAATCGGCCGTAATCTTGGCGAAATCATAGATTTTCAGGTCGCTCTGGCGCAGGTTGCGGGTGTCGGTGAGCAGCGGCTGCTTCTGGTAGAGGCCGCGGGTGAGGCCGCCCACTTCGGCAAACAGGCGCAGGTAGCGGGCGTCGCGGGTCTGGGTGAAGTCGTTGGAGTTGTAGAGTGAGGTGGCGTTGATGCTGGGAATGAGCAGGTTGTCGAAGCTGCGGAACAGCGGCGAACCCTGCAGCACCAGCAGGTTCTGCAGGAAATCCTGGAAACGGGGGCTGATCTGGGTCGTGCGGATAATGCTCAGGTCGATGGGCGTGAGCACGTACTGGTGGAACGGCGAGCGTTGCCAGATGTAGTCGAACGTGCCCTCGGCATTGGTGCGGGTGTAGTCGGGCCGGTCCACGTAGGTGTAGGAGGCGTTGATGCGGGTGCGCGGGTTGTACTCGCTCAGATGCGGGCCCATCCGCCAGGGCACCAGAAACCGCGGCAGCACCAGGTTTACGTTGGCCCCGAGCTGGGTGGTCAGCTCGTGGGGCAGCGAGGGGTTGGTTTTGTCGCTGGCGTCGCCCGTGATGATGTACTGACCCTCGAAACCGGCCCGCACCCCGAACTCCAGAATTTCGGCCCCGCCAAACACGTTGCGGATTTTCAGGCGCACGTTGCCGAAGGGCCCCACTTCCTGGGCCACGTAGGTGCCGCCGAATTCGGTGGTTTCCTGAAACCGCTTGGCCGGCGCGGCGCTGACGGTGGCGTCGAGCAGGCCCTGGGTCGAGTCGGCCGGGGCTTCGGCGCCGCGCACCCGTCGGTAGGTGATGGTGGTGAAGCGGAACATATCCAGGCTGCCGAACTGGCGCTGGGTGCGCTGGGTGCGCAGCAGGCTGTAGGGCTGGCCGGGCCGCAGCGCCATTTTGCGGTCGAGGGCCCGGGGGCTGATGCGGTGGCGGTAGGCCAGGTAGTTCACCGAGTCGCGCACGAGCGTGTCGCGGCTGCGGCCGAAGCGCACGATGCCCGCGTCGCTGACCACATCTACGTGGCGCAGCGTGTAGCGCTTGTGCTCGCCGCGGGCCGGGTCGGCCACCAGCGTACGCAGGCGCACCGTGGTGGGCCGGAAGCTGGTGTCGGCTTCGAAGGTGACGTACTGCTGGCGGAAATCGTAGTAGCCCTGGTTTTTGAGCAGCGTTTCCAGCCGCACGCGCTCGGCCCCGATTACCTCCTCGTCGTACTGGTCGCCTTCGCGCAGCAGGCTCTGGGGCCGGGCCGCCCGCACCCGCTGGGCCACGGCCGAGTCGGCCACCTCATCGTCGAGGCGCGAATAGTGGAAGGCCGGGCCCTCCTGAATGGTGTAGGTGACGGTAACGCGCTGCGAGTCGGTGGTGTAGGGCGACTGCAGGGCCAGCAGCCGCAGCGGCGTGAAGCGGCGGGTGGGCACGGTGTCGGAAACCGTAACGGCGCTGCGGAAAAAGCCCTTCGACTTCAGGTAAACGCCCAGCTGCTGCACCGAGGCGGCCGTCAGCGACGAGTCGTAGACCACCGGCGGCTCGCCCAGGCGCATGATGGCGTTGCCCTTGTCGAGGGCCAGCTGATAGCGGCGCTCCTTCTGCTCGCGCTTGCGCAGCAGCCGGCCCACCTGGGCCGAGTCGGTGCCGGCCTCGGCAATCTTCCGGGCGTAGTCGGCCTGGGTGTCGGCCAGTTTTTGGGCAATGCGCTCGGGGTGATAAAACGAGCGGCCAAACTGGTAGATGGTTACCTTTGGCAGCGGGAAGGTGCTGTTGGGCTGCTGCTGCACCAGCGCCGCCAGCCGTTCGGGGTCGGCCTTTTCGGTGCCCTGGATGTCCACATCGTCGAGCAGCCGCTGGCCGGGCTTCAGCAGCCGCAGCGGCGAACAGCCCGCCAGTCCGCCGCCGGCCAGCAGCAGGCCCGCCAGGGCCAGCCGCCGCAGCCGGGGCAGTTTATTCAGCGTAAAATTGCGCCCCACAGGGGTTTCAGAAGGTGCCAATGGTTTCAAAAGCAGTAGCGAAATACGTGCACGCGCTGCACCTGAAGAAGTACCGCACCCGCCACGGCGCCTTCCTGGTGGAAGGCGGCAAAAGCGTGCGCGAGCTGCTAAGTTCCGGCATTCTCACCGAACGGCTGATAGCGACGCCCGAATTTGCGGAGAAAATTGCCGCCGAGCTGCCCGCCAGCGTCCCGCTCGACCTGGTGTCGGCCGACGAGCTGACCCGCCTCAGCTCGCTGAGCACCAACAACACGGCCCTGGCCGTGGCCCGCCTGCCCGCCCAGCTGCCCCTGCACCCGGCCGCCAGCCAGCTGCTGCTGGCCCTCGACGACGTGCGCGACCCCGGCAACGTGGGCACGCTCATCCGGCTGGCCGACTGGTACGGGCTGGCCGGGGTGGTGTGCTCAGAAACCTGCGCCGACCCTTGGGCGCCCAAAACGGTGGTGGCCACCATGGGCTCGTTCACCCGCGTGCCCGTCTGGCAGCGCGACTTGCCCGCCTGGCTGGCCACGCTACCCGCCGAATTGCCCGTGTACGGCGCCGACCTGCACGGCGACAACGTGCACCGCCTCACGCTGCAGCCCAGCGGCGTGCTCATCATGGGCTCCGAAAGCCACGGCCTCACGCCGCCCGTCGAAGCCTGCCTCACGCAGCGCCTGCACATTCCCGGCCGCGGCCAGGCCGAAAGTCTCAACGTGGCCGTATCGGCGGCCATTCTGCTCGATAACTTCTACCGGAACGAGGTAAGTTAGGAAGTTGAGAAGTTGAAAAGGGGTTGTCATCCTGAGCGCAGCGAAGGACCTATACAGAAGCTAACATCAAGTAATAGCTTCCGTATAGGTCCTTCGCTGCGCTCAGGATGACAACCCCTTTTTCAACTTCTCAACTTTCTAACTCAATTCAGTAGGGTGAGGCCGAAGCTGATGGTCTGGGCCTGGGGGCCGCGGTTTTCCTTGAACAGCTCGTTGAGGCTGTACTTGGCAAACAGGTCGATACCGCGGATGCCGATGGTGCCCTGCAGGCCGTACTGGAAATCGTTGAGGTTGTAACTGCCGCGGTCCTTGTCTTTTTTGGTGTTGCCGTCTTCTTCGTACTTAAGCTTGGTGTGCGAGCCCAGCCGGTAGCCCACAAACCCGCCGGCCCCGATGCGGAAGCTGTCCTTGCCCTTGGCGTCGCGGAAGCTGAGCGCCACCAGCAGCGGCAGGTTAATGGTCGATACCGACAGCTTGCTCTTCTCGTAGTTGCGGCCGTTTTCGGTGGGCAGCTCCAGCGTCGTTACACCGTTCTGGTTCACGAAGCGGCGGTTGTTGTCGAGCATATAGTTGTTGAAGGCCAGCTCGGGGCCGGTGTGCAGGTACAGCGGCGAGCCTTTGGCGCCCACCCGGATGTCGTAAATCCAGTTGAAGCTGATGTAGCGCGAGCCCCAGGGACGCAGGTCCAGCGGGTTGCCGCCCAGGTCGGGCTGCTTGTTGGTCAGCGCGTTCAAGCCCAAATCGATGGTGAAGTTGCTGTGCACGGCCCGGTTGTCGCGCTCCTCCTGCCTGGCCTTGCGCTCAGCCGTCCGGATCGAGTCGGACTTGGCCGACGAGCCCACCCGCACCGACACCCGGTCGTTGCCGTCGGCGTTGCTTTCCTCCACCGTCACGCCAAACACCCGGCCCACGCTTACGTCCACCCGGTCGCCCTTTTTAGTGGTCTGGGCAGGGCTCTGGTCGTTGTGCATCGTGATGCGGATTTGCTCGGGCACCCGCTTGCCGGGCTGGTCCTTGGCGGGGTAGAACTCCATCGTCACCTGCTCCGAAGTGGAGTTTTTGCTGGCCTTTTCGGCCTGGGCAATATAGGTGTCAAGCAGCAGCATAAGCGAGTCGAGCTTGTAGTTGCGCAGCTCGCGCAGCTGGGCCCGGTCCTTTACATAAAGCGTCATCGTGGCCTGGTTGGGCAGGCGCACCACAATGGTGTCGTCGTTCAGGGGCGCGTTCAGCGCGCGGGCCGAGCCGGTGGTCGAAACCAGGGCCAGCACCATCGTCAGCAGCGGAAGCAGGAGGAGGCGTTTCATGGAATTTAGGTTTTAGGACTTAGGGACTTAGGGACTTAGGTTTTAGGGCTTAGACAGGTTCTGTCCTCCTGAGCACGTTGCGCTTAGGGCAAGGACGAAGGGCCTTAGCACGTTAAGGCGACTCGTTCAGGTGGGATAAGGTCCTTCGCAAGCTCAGGAGGACAGAACCTGTCTAAGCCCTAAAACCTAAGCCCCTAAGCCCTACAATTGAATGGTTTTGGTGAGCGTGCGGCCGGCCAGGCGGGCCTGCACGGTTACCGTTTCGGGCAGCCCGGCAGCCGTCAGGCTCACCGGCTCGCCCTGCACCACGTTGCGCACCTGCCGAAGCACGGCCAGCACGCCGCGGCGGCGGGCCGGCTGCTCCGGCGCCGGCGCCTCGTAAGCGGGCCGGACTTCCACTTCAATCGGGCCGGTGAGGGCGACCGTTTGGGTGGGCAGCGCGGCGGGCCGCTTCGGGGCCGGGGCCAGCGTAGGCTGAGGCAGCTCGGGCGTGGTGGCGGCCAGGGCCGTTACCGGGGCCGGCTCGTTTGCCGGCGGGTTCGAAGCAACCGTCGCCGTGTGGGTCGAGGGCCGGCGGTCGGCGGCCGGGCCGGGTTGTACACCCCCGGACCGGGCGGCCGATGCGCGAACCGTAGTGGCCACTAAGGCGGCCGGCCCGGAGGCTTCAGCGGTGGCGGTTGCTTCTGAGGGGCTAGATGGGGCGGCGGCCTCCGCCGTTGCCCGGGCCGCCTCATTTATTTGCGCGGCGGCCAGAAGCGGCTGTTTCTCAGCCGAATTATTTCCCGGACCAGCGGCCTGCGGCGCCGTTGCGCCAGCGGCCGGCCCGTGGTTGGGCGCAGAGGCGGCCAGCTCAGGCCGGGCCGCGGGGCCCGCCGCGCCGCCACCCAGCAGCAGCCAGCCGGCCGCGCCCAGCAGCACGAGCAGCGCCACCGAAGCCGCCGCCAGCCACATCACAGGGCGGCGGCGCCTGGCGGGCTGAATTTCGGCCTCGATTTCGGCCCACACGAAGGCGGGCGGGGTGGGGGCGTGGCCCGCCAGCCGCTCGCGAAACAGCTTATCAATATCTTCCGGTTGCATACAGTTCTTTCGGTGAAGTGTTGGGGAGGGCAGGGCGGGCCTGGGCATCGGCCACCGCCAGGCGGCGCTGCAGCATGCCGCGGGCCTTGCTGAGCTGCGATTTGCTGGTGCCCTCCGAAATGCCCAGCAGCTCCCCGATTTCGGGGTGCGAGTAGCCCTCAAGGGCGTACAGGTTGAAAACGGTGCGGTAACCGGCCGGCAAACCCGCCAGCAAGGCCAGCATATCGTCGGCCGAGAGCTGGCTTTCGGCCGTGGCGGCCACGGCCGGCACGTCGTAAGTCAAATCATCAATGGCCATATGCAACGGCTCCTTGCGGCGCAGCATCCCGAGGGCCTCGTTGACCACAATGCGCCGGATCCAGCCCTCGAACGAGCCTTCGTGCCGGTACTGGTCGAGGGCGCGGAATACCTTGGTAAAGCCCACAATCAGGGCCTCCTCGGCATCCTCGCGCCTGCGCAAATAGCGCAGGCACACCGACAGCATCAAACCCGAAAACTGCTCATAGAGCTGTTTCTGGGCCCGGCTACTGCCCTGGCGGCAGGCGACAATTAACTCAGTTTCCGTCACGGGAGCAGCGTAAAGTTCAGGTCAGAAGCAGTTCGTTTGGGGCGTCAGATGCAAGGTAAGCGGTAAGGGTTGCCTGGGGAGAAGGAAAAATTTCAGCGGTTTATTAAATCCGTTCTGTGCAATAGCCCCGGAGGGGCGACATATCGGTAGAAACTACGTTAGCCTACAGCAAAGCCCCAGCGGGGCGACACAAGCCGTTCAGCCGTTTGTGTCGCCCCGCTGGGGCTTTATCGTCCATATCTTATTTTACTACCGATATGCCGCCCCGCCGGGGCTGTGCTGCAGCATCATCGCTTAACATCTAACCTTAATACTGCCCGATGCTTAGCATCACCAGCGTGCAGGCTTCTTCGGTTTGGATGCCGCGCTGTTGGGCCAGCTTTTCCAGCTCGGGGTTTTCGGTGCCGGGGTTGAAGATGATGCGTTTGGGGTTCAGGTCCAGAATGTAGTCGTACCAGCCGGGCTGGTTCTGGGGGCCGACGTAGAGCGTGACGGTGTCCACGCCTTCGGCGGCGGGCCGGTCGTTGCGGATGTCGAGGCCGGCCACCTGGCCTTTGCGGATGCCCACCGGCACCACTTCGTGGCCGTGCTGCTTGAGTTGGTGCACGGCCCGGTAGGCATAGCGGGCGGGGTTGTCGGTGGCACCTAAAACGAGGGTCTTTTTCATAAGAACGGATGCTATCGGGTGATTTGAAACGGGGCAGGCGGGCCGCGTGACGCGACGGCCGAACCCCGCAAACGAGCAGTGCTATACGCAGGCCCGGCTGCAAAGTAGTACGGAGCCGAAACGCTCACCGCTTGCTGAGGCCCCTAAAAAGCGTGTCCAGTTGCTCGCGCGAAGCCTGGCAGGCCTGGGCTGGCGGCCATTATAACGTTTTATAAACGACCGTTTGGAAAGTGTTATGAGGCCAATTCATCACTATAGCAACCAATTATTTACTCAGAAGAAGCTAAAGGATTATAACGCTAAGGTCAGGCCAATCAATTGAACTGGTCGCCACCGCAATCGCCATGCGTCAGCAGTGGCATAGCTAGGTACGAATCCGAAAGTAGGAGGGCTATTGGGATAGGTGCGAATGGCAGTTCCACTCCCGCTATCGCGCCGCCGATTATAGCTAGCACTCAACGCCGATTCAGCAAATACATGGAGGCGCGCTGCTATAGCGACATTTATACCCAAAAAAGGGCGGGCCTCCAATTGCCATTGCTTACTGGCAAAGTGCACATCGTACTGAAAAGCGCCACCAATATCTTGCCCTATCCGCTTGTCATGGAAATCGCGACGACTAACGCCAGTGCCCACCTCCGCGCCATATGTAAGCGTCGTACGGCGACCGATGGGCCGCTGCCATTCGTAACCTACATAGCCACTCAGCTCCCAGAATTCAATACTGCTGCCGGGTAAAATCCCAGTAACATCCATAGTATCACGCCAACTGTATTGGCCCACGAGCCGGACTCGCGCCATCTGATTGACTTTTATCCGTCGCTTATACAAAAGCCCTAATGGTAAGCTACGGTTGGCTTGGAAGAACTTGTGCAACTGCGGGCTGGCCGTCAGGCCCAGTTGGTGACGGTAGGTAGTATCGGTAGACGTTTGCGCAGCCACAGTGAAGGGCAAAACTGCGAGCATCAGGGCAAAAGGCTGTTTCATCAGGGAAGGATAGGGTAACTATTTACCACAGAAAAGTACTACATAAATTGCGCTGGTTATTAGAACTATAACTAGCACTAATTCCAAGATGCGTCTGAGAACTAGCATTACGTTAAGGGATATAAACCAGACAATGATAGGCAAATTAGTGCCTCCCACATGCCTTTAAATCCTATATAGTGGATATAGTAAGCTTGTCTGTCCGCGGCAAACGCCATCCAAGTTCCTAGAAAACCGCCAATACCGCCTCGGCGCACCGTTCGCCATCCATGGCGGCCGACACGATGCCGCCGGCGTAGCCCGCACCTTCGCCGCACGGAAACAGGCCGCGCAGGGTGGGGTGCTCCAGCGTGTCTCGGTCGCGGGGGATGCGCACGGGCGAGGAGGTGCGGCTTTCCACGCCCACAATTTGGGCCACGTTGGTGGCGTAACCGGGAATTTTGCGGCCGAAATTGGCAAAGCCCTGGCGCAGGCGCTCGGCCAGCGCCGCGCCCAGCACCTCGTCCATGGGCACCGACACGAGGCCGGGCTGATAGCTGGTTTCCAGCAGCTGGGCGGAGGTTTTCTGCTTCAGAAAGTCGCCCAGCAGTTGCGCCGGAGCCTTCTGGGAGTTGCCGGCCAGCTGGCAGGCGCGCTGCTCGATTTGCTGCTGCAAATGCAGGCCGGCCAGCGGGCCGTGCTGGCGCAGGTCCATATCCGAAAGCTCGACGGCGGCCACGATGCCGGAGTTGGCGAAGCGCGAGTCGCGGCGGCTGGGGCTCATGCCGTTGACTACCACCTCGCCGGGGGCCGTGGCGGCGGGCACGATGAAGCCGCCGGGGCACATGCAGAACGAAAACACGCCCCGCTGCTCGTTATCCACCTGGGTCTGGTGCACCAGCGCATACGAGGCGGCCGGCAGCGGGCCCCGGTCGGGGCGGCGGTACTGGGCCTGGTCGATGAGCTGCTGGGGATGCTCGACGCGCACGCCCAGCGCGAAGGGCTTGGCCTCGATGAGCACGCCCCGGCGGTGCAGCAGCTCGTAAATGTCGCGGGCCGAGTGGCCGGTGGCCAGAATTACGGCGTCGGCCGTCAGTTCCTGGCCGGTGGCCGTTACCACCCCGCGCAGGCAGTTTTCGCTGATGAGCAGGTCATCGACCCGCGTTTCAAACAGCACCTGCCCGCCGGCCTGCCGCACCGAGTCGCGCAGGGCGGCCACTACGGCTGGCAGCTTGTTGGTGCCGATGTGGGGGTGGGCATCCACCAGAATATCGGGCGTGGCGCCGTGCTGCACCAGCAGCCGCAGAATGCGCTGCACGTCGCCGCGCTTGGTGGCGCGGGTGTAGAGTTTGCCATCGGAGTACGTGCCGGCCCCGCCTTCGCCGAAGCAGTAGTTGGAGTCGGGGTCGACGCGGTGCTCTTTGTTGATGGCGGCCAAATCGCGGCGGCGGGTGCGCACGTCCTTGCCGCGCTCCAGCACCACGGGCCGGATGCCCAGCTCAATGGCCCGCAGCGCCGCAAACAGCCCCGCCGGCCCCGCCCCCACAATCAGCACCGTGCGCAGGGCCTGGCTGACGTCCGGGAACGTGAACCAGGGCCCGAACAAGTCGGCCGGCGGGGGCTGGCGGTAGATGTCGGCGCGCAGGCGCACCAGCGGCTGGCGGCCCCGGGCATCGACCGAGCGCTTGCGCAGGTGCACGAAATCGGCCTGGCCGGGCTTGAGGCCGGCGGCGGCGAGCAGGGCTTCGTAGCGGGCCAGCTCGTCGTAGGCCTGTTCGGGGGGCAGCAGCAGCTCAATTTCCTGAGCGCCGGAAGTAAGGGGAGAGGGCATAAGGCAGGGGAAAGGGAGTTATCCTTTTACGCCCGCAAAGATACGCGCCCGCGGCCGGCCTACGCTACCGGCGCCGGCTGCAGTTCGGCGGGCAGAATGGCCACCGGGCGCTTGTCCTCATCAATGGCCACAAACGTGAACAGGCCCGACACGGCCCGGTGGCGGTCTTCGGAGTACATCTGCTCCACGAACAGCTCGACGCGCACCTTGAGGCTGGTGCGGCCCACGTGCTCGACGCGGCCAATCAGCTCGACCAGCGTGCCGCCGGGAATGGGATGGGTGAAATCGACTTTGTCGGAGGACACCGTCACCATTTTCAGGCGCGAGAAGCGGGTGGCCGTGATGAAGGCTACCTCGTCCATGAGGTGCAGCGTGGTGCCGCCGAACAGGGTATCGTAGTGGTTGGTGGTGTTGGGGAAAACCGCCTTGAAGATGCGGGTTTCGGCGCGGCTGATTTTTTCGGCGAGCGGGAGCATAAGCAGGAAGGAAAAGAAAGGATGGAAGAAAAAGCCCTTCCGGCCCGTTTTTCGGCGCGCCCCGGCCACCGGGTTTCCCTGCCGAATACTGCGCGCCCATGCCCGGGCCGGCGGCCCTATAGCCGCCAGCAACGGAGCCATCGGCCCGCCGCAGTAGTCAACAAGGCGCCCAGTCGCGGAGCGGCCTCGTCATGTAAGCGGCGGGCAGGTCTCCTGACTCGGGCCCGCCTCCCCGCCCTTCTCACCCGCCGAAAACGGGCAATGGGCTGCGTGGGGAGGCGTTGGCGGCGCCGAAGCGGCCGGCCCTCACAGTAGCGCGTCTGTCCGGGAGTTGCACCCGGTTCCCTTTTAAGGCCCCGCCCGAAAGCCGGGGCCACCAACCGCTCATCTGACCTGAAAAACAGACAGAGAACGGGGCGAAGGTAAGCGGAAATCGGCGGGCTGGGGCCGGGGAAGCCGGCGAGCAGGCAACCAATGACAAAACTTGGGGTATACTTATTGCTGCAACGCGAGTCGCCGGCCGCTGCTGCCGGCCTCGCGCCTCATCCCACTGCCTCCTATGCCCGCCACTCGTACGCCTTTTGGGCGCATTTCTCTGGCCCCGCTGCTGCTGCCCGCACTCCTGGGGCTGGCTTTTTCGTTTTCTTCCTGCTCCGAGCAGGCCCCGCCGGCCACCGCCGACGACAAGGGCCCGCGGCCCAGCCCGGCGGCCACCGCATCGGCTACGGTGCCCGGGGGCGCCACCTTCACTATCCGCTACAGCCGCCCCTCGGCCCACGAGCGCAAAGTAATGGGCGGCCTGGTGCCCTACGGGCAGGTGTGGCGCACGGGCGCCAACGAGGCCACCACCTTCACCGTCGACCGGCCCGTGCGGGTGCAGGGCCAGCCGCTGCCGGCCGGCAAGTACGCGCTGTTCACCATCCCGCAGGAAAAGGAGTGGACCATCATCTTCAACAACCAGCCCAACCAGTGGGGCGCATACGAGTACAACCCCGCCCGCGACACGCTGCGCGTAGCGGCCCCCGTTTCGACGCTACCTAAGCGCGTGGAACAGTTCACTATTACGGCCGACAAATCGGGTGAAGTGGGTATTGCCTGGGAGAACACCCGCGCTACGTTTAAGGTGGAGTAGCGGGAAAATGGTGAGTTGATGTTCCCTGTCATCCTGAGCGCAGCGAAGGACCTATACAGAAGCCAATCAATAGATATAGCTTCTGTATAGGTCCTTCGCTGCGCTCAGGATGACAGGGAACATCAACCCACCAGTTCACTATCTCACTATCTCACCGTCGCCCAGCACGCTTTCCACCCAGGCTTTGCCCCAGTCGGCCAGCTCGGTTTCGGTCCAGAGCTGGGGGTAGAAGATGCGGCGCTGGAACTTGGGAGGCAGGTACTGCTGCCAGTTGGTGCCGCCGGTCGCGGCAATCGAGTCGGGGCGGCGCTCCAGGTAGCGCACGGCCGATTTGTAGTGTACCAGGGGCCAGTTCACGTTCACGTTCACATCGAGCTGGCGCAGCTGGCGGAGCAGGCGCGGGTGCTGCCGGCCTTCGGGGCCCTCGGGCAGGCGCTGCACCACGGCCCAAAGGTTGCGCTGGGTGTACTCGCGGGCGAAGTCGTTGAGCTGGCCGGTATACTTCTTCTCGAATTCAGTGAGCGTAAGGGCCTTGGCGCCGGTTTCGACTACCGTGGCGCCCGATTTCCAGTAGATGCAGCCAATCATTTCTTCGTGGTCGGCGGCGTCGCCCAGCAGGCGGCGACGCTCCTCGGGCACCAGGTTGCCGAGGCTGGTGCTGGCCAGCTCAATCATGCGGTACTGCGCGCTCTGGAAGCCCGAGGCCGGCATCAGCGCCAGCCGGAACTCCAGAAACTGCCGCTTCTCCATGCCGTCCACCATCACGTCGAACGAGTCGATCAGGTTCTCGAAGTAGCGGTTCACGCGGCCCACGCGCAGCACCACTTCCTCCACGGTGGGCTGCTGCAGGTCGCCGAGCTGCTCGTACTCGCAGAGGCAGAGCTTGAAATACAGCTCCGTAATCTGGTGGTAGATGATGAAAATCCGCTCGTCGGGAATTTCGGTGCGCGGGCGCTGCAAACTCAGCAGGGTTTCAAGCTGAATATAGTCCCAGTAGCCGAGGTAGCGGGTGTGGTAGTAGCCTTCGAGGTAAGAAGCCAGGTCCTGGTCGTCGGCGTCGAAGCGCTGCTTGAGGCGCTGCAGCTGTTCGAGCACGGCGGGCGAGAAGTCGGCAGGGGTAGGAGTGGCAGGGGTGGGGGCGGGATTTTCCATAGGCAGGCGTAAAGGTAGGATTTATGAGGGTTTGGGTGATGGGGTGAGGAGGTGATGGGGTAGAGTTGCGCGGTGGGCAGAAGAACGTCATTCAGAGCGCAGCGAAGAATCTCGCTCGGCTTCGTTGATCGTCATGGCAACATCAGCACGCGAGATTCTTCGCTGCGCTCTGAATGACGTTCTCACTTTCTCACATCCCATCACCCGAATCCCCATAAATCCTACCTTTACCGCATGGCAGAGAAATCGAGCATTTTTGATATGATTGGGCCGGTGATGATTGGGCCCAGCTCCTCGCATACGGCGGGCGTGGTGCGCATTGCACGGGCGGCCATCCGTATTCTGGGCAGCACGCCCACCCACGCCGTCATCACGTTTTACAACTCGTTTGCCCGCACCTACGAAGGCCACGGCTCCGACCGCGCCATCGTGGCCGGGCTGCTGGGCATGAACACCGACGACGTGCGCATCCGCGAGGCCTTCGACCACGCCCAGGAGGCCGGCCTGAGCTACACGTTCCAGGGCGTGGGCAACGCCTCGACCATGCACCCCAACACCATCCGGCTGCAGCTGCGCGACGAGCGCACCGGCGGGGCCGTGGAGGTGGTGGGCCAGAGCCGCGGCGGCGGCGTTATCCGCATTGTGGAAGTGGACGGCTTCCCGGCCGATTTCTCGGGCTCGTTGCATACGCTCATCATCGATGCCGACGACGAAGTAGGCTCCATTGCCTTCATTGCCTCGGTTATCTCGCGCGACGACTGCAACATTGCCACCATGTCCGTCTCGCGCCGCGGCAAGCACGAAACGGCCCGCCAGTTCATCGAAATGGACTCCGACCTGCGCCCCAGCACCCTCGACTACCTGCGCCAGCTCCGCTGGGTGCACCGCGTGATTGATATTCCGGCGCTGGATTAGCTTTGGTTAAGCTACAGGCTACAAGCTGCAAGCTTCAAGCCCGTTCCAAAGCTTGTGGCTTGCAGCTTGCAGCCTGTAGCTTAAAGCTCAGGGCGAAGAATGGGCTGTTGGTTGATTGGCTTGGGCGATATAGCGGGCAATCAATACCTTTGGCCCAACGGCTCCGGCCGCGGCCCCGGGGCCGCGCCGGCTGGCCGCGTCGGTTTTCGCTTTCCTCCCTTTATCCTGTTTGTTTATGAAGCGTTCCTACTGGCTGCTCCTGAGCGCGGCGGCCGTGGCCGTTGCCCCGCTCACGGCCCGGGCCCAGACTATGCCGGCGCAGCCGCCCGCCGGTTCGCTGGCCGCCAGCGCCGCGCCCACCGGCCCCTGGAGCCTGCAGGCGGCCGTCGACTATGCCCTGACCCACAACCTGAACGTGCGCCAGAGCCAGCTGCAGGCCCGCAGCGTAGATGCCACGCTGCTGCAGAGCCGCGCCGCGCTGCTGCCCTCGGCCAACCTGAACGCCAACCAGAACTGGAACTACGGCACCAGCATCAACCCGCTGACCAACGTGTTCCAGAGCCAGACCACGCGCACCAACAACTTCTCGGCCAGCTCGCAGGTGACGCTGTTTTCGGGCTTTCAACTGCGCAATGCGGTGCGCCGCAACATCCTCGACTACGAGGCCGCCCTCAGCGACGTGGAGCAGGCCCGCAATGATTTGTCGCTGAACGTGGCCTCGGCCTACCTGCAGATGCTGCTGGCCCAGGAGCTGGTGCGCACCAACGAGGTGCGCGCCGCCAGCACCCAGCTGCAGGTCGAGCGCAGCCAGAAGCTGCTGAAGGCCGGCGCGGTGGCCGAAAGCAACGTGCTCGACAGCCAGGCCCAGCTCGCCACCGACCAGTTCAACACCATCACGGCCCAGAACCAGTTCGATATTGCCCGCATCCAGCTGGCGCAGCTGCTCAACCTCGATGAGGCCGCCAGCCAGGCCCTCACCATCGAAACGCCCGAGCTGGCCGACCCCACCGAGGGCGCCCTGGCCGATGTGGCGCCGGCCGAGGTGTTCGGCACCGCCCAGGCCCGCCAGCCCGAAATAAAGGCCGCCGACCTGCGCGTGCAAAGCAGCATCCGCAGCCTCGACCTGGCCCGCGGGGCCTACTACCCGCGCCTCACGTTCGGGGCCAGCATCTTCACCGGCTACTCCTCGCTCTACACCCGGCCCGTTACCACCCTCGACTCGGCGCGGGCCGTGCTGCCGGTGTTTCCGATTGACCCCGTAACGGGTCTGCCGGGCGCTACGCCGGCCCCGTTTGCCGTGTACACGCCCTACCAGCCCATTGTGCGCCGCAGCGGCTCCGAGAACGTGTCGTTTGGCTCCCAGCTCGACCAGAACCTGGGTAAGAGCCTGCAGTTCAACCTGCAGATTCCGATTCTCAACGGCCTGCAGGCCCGCACCAATGTGCAGCGCGCCAAAATAAACCGGGAGGTGGCCGAGGTGCGCGCCGAGCAGGCCCGGCTGGTGCTGCGCCAGACCATCGAGCAGGCCTACGCCGATGCGCTGGGCGCCCAGCGCCAGTACCTGGCCTCCAGCCGGCAGGTGGAGGCTCTCACGCTGGCCTACCGCAATGCCGAAATCCGCTTCAACAACGGCCTGCTCAACGGCACCGAATTCAACATCGCCAAAAACAACCTCACGGCCGCCGAGTCGAGCATGATTCAGGCCAAGTACAGCTTCGTGTTCCGCCGCAAAGTCCTCGATTTCTACCAGGGAAAACCGATTTCGTTGTAGTCTTTAGGGATTGAGAGCAAGTACTATCATCCTGAGCTTGCGAAGGACCTATACAGAAGCTAACATCTGATAATACCTTCTATATAGGTCCTTCGTCCTTGCTCCAAGCGCAACATGCTCAGGATGACAATACTTGCTCTCAATCCCTGAGCCCTCCGCTCCCAAGTCCCTAAGTACCTAATACCTAAGCCCTGAAAATGAAAAAGAATCGTACGCTTTATATTCTGCTGGCCCTGCTGGCGGTGCTGCTCGTTGGCTTTGTCATCGCCAAGAAGCAGGGCTGGATTGGTGGCCCGGCCGGCACCGAGGTACTGGCCGCCAAGGCCGCGCCTACCACCATCGTGGAGAAAGTAAGCGCCTCGGGCAAAGTGCAGCCCGAAACGGAGGTGAAAATCTCGCCCGACGTGTCGGGCGAAATCACCGAGCTGTACGTGGAGGAGGGCGACTCGGTGAAGAAGGGCCAGCTGCTGCTGCGCATCCGGCCCGATAACTACCAGGCCGTGGTGAGCCAGCAGAGCGCCGTGGTGGGCACCCAGCAGGCCAACGTGGCCCAGACCCGCGCCCGCCTGCAGCAGCTCATCGCCAACGCCCGCCAGACCGAGCTGACCTACCGCCGCAACGCCTCGCTCTACAAGCAGAAGGTGATTTCGCAGGCCGACTACGAGGCCAGCAAGGCCGCCTACGACGCTTCGCAGGAGGAAATCAACTCGGCCCGCCAGAGCATCCGCGGGGCCCAGAGCAGCGTGCGCTCGGCCCAGGCCGGCCTGGAGGAAGCCCGCCGCAACCTCGACAAAACCACCATCTACGCGCCCGTAAGCGGCACCGTCAGCAAGCTGAACGTGAAGAAGGGCGAGCGGGTAGTGGGCACCAGCCAGATGGCCGGCACCGAAATCATGCGCATTGCCAACCTGCGCGAAATGGAAGTGCGGGTGAGCGTGAATGAAAACGACATCATCAACGTAACGCTCGGCGACTCGGCCGATGTGGAAGTAGACTCCTACGCCAGCCAGGACCAGCGCTTTAAAGGCGTGGTAACCAGCATTGCCAACACGGCCAAAGACGCGCTGACGGCCGAGGCCGTAACCGAGTTTGAGGTGAAAATCCGGCTGCTGCCCGCTTCCTACCAGAACCTGCTCGATGCCAAGCCCGGCCGCCGGGTGGTGCCCTTCCGCCCCGGCATGACGGCCTCGGTCGACATCATCACCAACCGCAAAGCGGGCGTGCTGAGCGTGCCACTGGCCGCCGTGACTACCCGCACCGACAGCACCAAAACCGCCGCGGCCGGCGCTGCCGCCGAGGGAGGCGCCAAAGCCACCGCCAAAGCCGATGCTCCCACGGCCGGCCTGCAGGCCGCGCCCCAGGAAGTGGTGTTCCTGATCCGGGACGGCAAGGCCCTGATGACGCCCGTAAAAACCGGCATCAGCGACTTCCAGAGCATTGAAATCCTGAGCGGCATTCAGGCCGGCGACCAGGTGGTGAGCGGGCCGTTCCGGGCCGTGTCGAAAACCCTGAAAGACGGGGCGCTGGTGGTGGTGAAGGACGCCAAAAGCCTCAACAAGGAAGCCCTGAAGGAGGACCCGGCGGCCGAGTAGGGGCGTGAGTTAAAGTAAAAGTGCTGTCATCCTGAGCGCAGCGAAGGACCTTATCACGTTGGAAAAGTCGTTTTTAAAACGATTTGCGTGGTAAGGTCCTTCGCGGCGCTCAGGATGACAATTTTTTAGTTGCCAACTTACCGCTTCGTCGATCATTCACTCATTCACCGACTCCCTCAATCTTGGAAAAAATAGCCATGCTCGGCGGCGGCTCCTGGGCCACCGCGCTGACCAAAATCCTGTCGGAAAACGGCAGCCGCGTGCACTGGTGGATGCGCGGCAAAGACGACGTGCAGCACCTGCTGCGCACCCGCCACAACCCACGCTACCTCTCGTCGGTGGCCCACGACCTGGACCGCGTGCGCCCCACCACCGACCTGAAGGAAGCCGTGGAAGCTGCCGACTGGCTGGTGCTGGCCGTGCCCGCCGCCTTCGTGCAGAGCGCCCTCGATAAGCTCGACCGCGACGCGCTGAAAGGCAAGCGGGTGATTTCGGCCATCAAGGGCATGATTCCGGAAAAAAACGTGCTCATCACCGATTACGTGGCCAAGCGGTTCCGGCTGCCCCACACCCGCCTGGGCGTAGTGGCCGGCCCCTGCCACGCCGAGGAGGTGGCCCTCGAAAAGCAGAGCTACCTGACCATCGGCTCGCCCGATGCCGAACTGGCCGAAGACTTCTGCCGCCTGCTGCGCAACCGTTACGTGAAGGCCAACCCCGCCTCCGACCTCGACGGCATCGAGTACTGCGCCGTGATGAAAAACATCATTGCCCTGACCGGCGGCATTGCCCACGGCCTGGGCTACGGCGACAATTTCCAGGCCGTGCTGGTGAGCAACGCCGTGCAGGAAATGCGCCGCTTCGCCCACGCCCTCAACCCCCAGCCCCGCGACCTGTCGGGCTCGGCTTACCTGGGCGATTTGCTGGTGACGGCCTACTCGCAGTTCTCGCGCAACCGCACCTTCGGCAGCATGGTGGGCCGGGGCTACTCGGTGAAATCGGCCCAGCTGGAGATGAACATGATTGCCGAGGGCTACTACGCCGTGAAAAGCATCCACGAAATCAACCGCAAGCTGCAGGTGTCCATGCCCATCATCACGGCCGCCTACAATATTCTGTATGAGAAGATTGCGCCGGCCATTGAAATCGAGCTGCTGAAAGAAAAGCTGAAGTAGCGGCCCGGGCCCGGCCGGCGTCTGGCCGGGCTGGCTTAGCCGCGCAGCTGAACAGGGCCGCATGTGCCGATAATTTCCTTTTTTGCGCCGCAGTTCATCACCCAACCACCAATACCACCGCATCATGGGAGCCTGGGGCTACTACAACTTCGACAACGACACGGCCGCCGACTTTGCCGAAGATTTCAAGGCCGAACCCTCAGCCGGCGTACTCGAACAGGCCCTGGCCGCCGTGCAGGAGTCGGCGGGCGACTACCTCGACGCCGACCTGGCCAGCGAGGCGCTGGCGGCGGCCGAAATCGTGGCCGCCATCCTGGGCCGGCCGGCCCGCAACTTCCCCAACGATTTGCTGAGCATCATTCCGCGCCTCGACCTGAGCCACGTGGAGCCGCTGCGCCAGCCGGCCCAGCAGGCCGTGCGCACCATTCTGAGCGCCGACTCGGAGCTGCGCGAGCTGTGGGAAGATTCGGACGAGTTTGAGAACTGGGAGGGCCTGCAGCGGCAGCTGCTCAAGCGCCTCGACAAGCCCACCGTCGCGTAGCGTGGCGGGGGCGGGCGGCTGGCTGGGGCTGGCGCTGCTGGCGGCGTTATGCCTGGCCAGCTACAACTTCTTTATCAAGCTGGCCGCGGGCCACATTGCCGCCGCCGCCGGGGCCGTGGTGCTGCAGCTGGTAGCCGCCGCGCTGGGCGGCGTGTGGCTGCTGAGCCTGCACCTGAAGGGCGCGCCGCTGGGCCTCACGGGCCGGGGCCTGGGCCTGGCCGCGCTGGCCGGCCTGGGCGTGGGCCTGGCCGAAATCCTGACGTTCGTGGTGTTCGAGCGGGGCGTGCCGGCCTCGGTGGGTACGCCCATTATCGTGGGCGGCTCGGTGCTGCTCACGGCCCTGCTGGGCGTGCTGGTGGCCCGCGAAACCCTCTCGTGGCCCCAGGCGCTGGGTTTGATGGCCATCGTGGGCGGCGTGGTGCTGCTGGCGCGAGGTGAGTAGTAAAATGGTGAGGTGGTGAGTACATAACGGTACGCCGGAGCCCCAGCGGGGCGGCATATTGGTAGGCTTGACCAAAACATAAACACGCAAGCCCCAGCGGGGCGACACAAATGCCTGGACGGTCTGTGTCGCCCCGCTGGGGCTTGCGCGTTTGTGTTGCAAAAGCGCTACCGATATGCCGCCCCGCTGGGGCTCCGGCGTATCGTTATGTACTCACCATTTCACCATTTCACCAACTCACCATTTCACTACTCACCTTGTAGCGGTAGTTCGATTTCGATGGTGGTGCCCTTAGTGGGGGCGGAGGTGATGAGCAGCGTGCCGCCCAGCAGCTCGACGCGGTTGCGGATGCCGGCCAGCCCGATGCCGCCACTGGCCGGCACCGGCGCCGGCTCGAATCCCACGCCGTCGTCGGTGATGCGGATGCGCAGCCGGGCGGGCTGGCCGGCAACCAGCAGCGCCACCCGGCGGGCCTGGGCGTGTTTCATCACGTTGCTGAGCAACTCCTGCACAATGCGGTAGGCGGCCATCTGCACCGGCGCGGGCAGGGGGCGGGTGGGCTCTTCGAGGCCTTCGAGCCGCAGGTCGAGGCGCAGCAAACTTACCGGCACGCGGTCGGCCAGCTCGCGCAGGGCGGTGGGCAGGCCGAAATCTTCCAGAATGCGCGGCGTAAGCTCGAACGAGATGCTGCGGGTGGCCCGGATGGCTTCCTGCAGCAGCTGCTGGCCGGCCCGCAGCGGCTCCGAGTCGGGGAGCTGGGTGAGGTGCAGGCGCGTGGCGTAGAGCAGCTGGCCCACGCCGTTGTGCAGGGCCTCGGCAATGCGGCGACGCTCCTCCTCCTGGGTGGTGAGAATGGCCGAGAGCACCAGCTGCTGCTGGCGCAGCTGCAGGCGGGTGGTTTCGGCCAGCAGCTGCTCGCGCTGCGTTACGTCGCGGGCCATCAGCAGCACGCCGCTGGGCTGGCCGGGCGAGCTGAAGGGCCGTAGGTTCAGGTCGAGCTGACCGACGAAGTAGCGCCCGCCCCAGTTCAGCAGCTGGCTACTTTCGCCGGCCAGCGCCCGCGCCAGCAGCGGCCGGAAAGCGGGGTCGTCGGCTACTACGGGCAGCACCTGGTCCAACGGCCGGCCCAGGGCCGCGGCGGCGCTGATGCCCGTGTAAAGCTCCGACTGCCGGTTCCAGGCCGTAATGCGCTGCCCGGCATCCAGGGCAATCAGGGCGTCGATGCTGTGGTCGAGCAGGCTTTGGGTGAACTGCTGCTGCTGCTCCAGCTTGGCGCGCTGCTGCTCGCGCTCCGTCACATCGAGGGCAAACATCACGGCCTCGTTGCGCGCGGTGTCAAAAAAGCCGTAGCTCTGGTAGTACACCGGCTCGCCTTCAATACTGGCCGAGCCCACGAAATCAACCGGCTCGCCGGCCAGCAGCCGGTGGCTGGGTTCGGCCAGGCTGGGGAAGCACTCAAAAATCGACTGGCCCACCAGCTCGTTGTCGGCTAAGTGCAGGCGGCGCAGGCCCGCGCCCACCAGCTCCAGGTAGTGGCCCGAGGGGTCGAGGCGGCCCAGCAGCACCGGCAGATGAGCCAGGATGTGCTCCAGCAGCTGCGTTTTGTAGCTGAGCTCCTGCTCGGTGCGGCGGCGCTGGGTCCGGTCGCGCACCAGCCCCAGCAGGCAGCCCTGCGGGTGGCCCGGCCCGGGCGCCAGCGTGTGGCCCGTCAGGCTGACGTGGCGGTCGGGGGCGCCGGCCTGCGTCAGGCGTAACTCCAGGTCGAACTCGGTGGTGGGGGGGGCGGGCCGCTCGGCCAGCTGCCGGAAGCGGGGGCGGTCGGCGGGGTGCAGGTAGGCCGCGAGGGTATCGGCGGGGCGCGGCGCAGTGGTGTAGGGCAGCCCCCAGATGGCCTGGGCGCGGGCATCGGCCTGCCACTGGTCGGTGGCAAAATCCCAGCTCACTACGCCCATGGTGGCCGCGTCGAGGGCCTGGCGCAGGCGCTGCGCGCTTTCGGCCAGCGCCCGGGTAGCGCGCTGCTGCTCGGTTACATCAATCAAAGCCAGGCGCGCCAGCGGCTGGCCGGTAGCACCCTGAGCGCGGGTGGCTTCGAGGCGCAGCTCCAGCGGCTGGCCGTCGGGGCGCACCAACGCCAGCGTGCTTACGTGGCGGGCCGGGTCGGTGGGGTCGGCGGCCAGCACGCGGGTCAGAAAATCGAGGAACCCGGACCGCTGCGCGGGCTCGACGAACAGGGCCAGCCGGCGGCCCTGCAGCTGCTGGCGCACGAGGCCCAGCAGCTGGGCCGTGCGCAGGTTCAGCTGCAGCAGCGTGCCGGCCGCATCGAGGGTGCAGTAGCTCACGGGGGCAAACTCGTAGAGGTCGAGGTACTGGGCGCGGCTGGCTTCGGCTTCGGCCTGGGCCAGCAGCAGCTCCTCGTACTGCATTTCCAGCTCAATCTGGTGCACCTGCAGCTCCTGCACCAGCCGCTGCATCTCGGCCGGGCTTTCGGGCGGGGGGCTCTGCGTCACCAGCCGCCGCCGCTCGGCCCGGGCCCGCAGCTCGCGCAGGGCCTCGCCCGCCGCCGCCGATTCGGGCCGCAAGCCCTCGTGGTCGGTGCTGGAATCGGAGGGCGGCAGGTCGGCGGGCATACGGGGCGGGGCTTGGTCGATACGGTAAAGATAGCGCCGCATCGCTTCAGCTGCCATGTTTCTACTGTCATCCTGAGCGGAGCGAAGGACCTATACAGAAGCTATTATCAGATGTCAGCTTCTGTATAGGTCCTTCGCAAGCTCAGGATGACAGATATTCACTACCCCCTCACCTCATCACCCCCTCACCTCATCACCCCCTCACCTCATCACCCCCTCACCTCATCACCCCCTCACCTCATCACCTCCTCACCTCCTCACCTCACAGCGGCTGCATGCCCAGCAGGATGTGGCCGGTGTCGTGGCCGGCGCTGAGCAGGTGGCGGGCGAAAATCCGCACCGGCTGGTTGTGCTGCGGGCCGGGCAGACGCAGGTCGTCGAAGGCCAGGCCCGAGCCCTTGATGAGCGCGTGCAGTTGCGCGTACAGGGGGGCGTGGTCCCAGTCGGGGGTGCCGAGGGCGGCCAGGGGCTGGCCGCGCAGCCGGTTGGCATCGAGCTGAAACTGCCGGGCCAGCGGCTGGCTCACGCTCTGGATGCACAGGTCGGCATCGAGCACGAGCAGCGGCTCCTGCATGGTTTCGATGATGCTCTCGGCCAGGCGGGTGCTTTCGCGCAGCCGGCTTTCCAGGTGCTTCAGGCCCGACACCTCGGTGAAGGTGATGACGGCCCCGCTGATGTAGTTGTCGAGGGTGCGGTAGGGCAGGATGCGCATCGAAAACCACTCGTCGGCGGTGGTTTCGATGGTGGCCTCCACGCTGGTCAGGCGGTCGAGCACCTGGCGCACGTCCCGCTCCAGGCCCTCGTAGCGCAGCGTGCTGGCAAAGTGCGTGATGGGCCGGCCCACATCGGCGGGCTGCAGCTGCATAATGCGGCGCATGGTGGGCGTGAAGCGCTTGATAACCATGTCGTTGTCGAGGAACACGGTGGCAATTTCCGTGGCGTCGAGCAGGTTTTTCATGTCGTTGGCGGCCTGGCTCACCTCCTCGGTTTTGCTCAGGTACTGCATGTTGAGCGTCATCAGCTCCTCGTTCAGGCTCTGCATTTCCTCCTTGTTGGTCATGGCCTCCTCGTTGGTGCTCTGCAGCTCCTCGTTGGCGCTTTGCAGCTCCTCGTTGGTGCTTTTGAGCTCTTCGAGGCTGCTTTCCATCTCCTCGATGGTGGTTTGGAGGCGGTGTTTGGTGAACTGCAGCTCTTTTTCGAGGGCCTCCACCACGGCGTTGCGGTCGGTGTCGGCGGGGCGGGCCTTAGCCGTGCGCACCTTGCGGGGCGTGGGCTGGTCTTCGAAAGCTACCAGCAGCAGCCCGGCCAGCTGCTCGGGCTGTTCGAGGTAGTGCACTGTGAGGCGCAGCAGCTGGTAGCCGTTGTCGGTTTTCACCTGCACGCGCTCGGCTACCACGGTCTGGCGCGTGCTGCTGGCCTTGTGCACGGCGGCGCTCAGCTCGTAGTTGAGCTCCTCGCGGGCCATTTCGAACAGGTTGAGCCCGCTCAGGCCGGGCGCCGGCTCCAGGTAGCGCCCGGTGCGGCCGTTCACGTACAGAATCTCCCCTTTGGCATTGACAACCACGGACGGGGGCGTGTAGGTCCGCAGCAGGGTTTTCTGGACCAGCGCGGCAAAGGGCCCGCTTTTGCGGGGCGAAGCAGAGGACATGGCAATAGCAGTACCGGGGGCCGCCGTGGGGTGCTGGGAGAGGGCAAACGGGAAGTTGACCACCCGGGTAATGGAGGGCGAGGAATCGTTGCGGCGCGAAATCTTCCACTTCATATCAAGCGGAATAAACAGCTCCTGGTAGCCGGTCAGGTTTTCGCTGGGCCCCAGAAACAGCAGCGCGCTGGGGTTGAGGGCGTAGTGGAAAACGGGCAGCAGGTTTTTCTGCAATTCGGCCGACAAATAAATCAGCAGGTTGCGGCAGCACAGCAAATCGAGCTTGGTGAAGGGCGCGTCCTTGGTGATGTTGTGGACGGCGAAAATCACCACGTCGCGCACTTCCTTGGTTATCTGGTAGCTGCCATCGGGCTGGCGCGTAAAAAAGCGCCGCAGCCACTCCGGGCTCACGTCGGCCGTGATGTTGGGCGGGTAGAGGCCGGCGCGGGCAAAGTCGATGGCCGCCGGGTTGATGTCGGTGGCGAACAGCTGGATTTTGAGGTAGCGTGCGGGGTCGATGCCGTCGAGGCATTCGAGCAGCAGCATGGCCAGCGAGTAGGCCTCCTCGCCACTCGAGCAGCCGGGCGCCCACACCCGCACCACGCTGTCGGCGGGCTTGAGGCGCAGCAGCGGCGGCAGCTGCCGCTTGAGCGAGGCAAAGGCCTCGGGGTCGCGGAAAAACTTGGTTACGCCAATCAGCAGCTCCCGAAACAGGGCCTCCACCTCGGTGGGGTTTTCCTGCAGGTAGCGCACGTACTGGGTGAACTCGCGGATCTGGTGGGCGTTCATGCGCCGCTCGATGCGCCGGAACACCGTGTTGCGCTTGTAGAAGCTGAAATCGTGGCCGGTCTGGGCCCGAATCAGGATAAAGATTTTCTGCAGCGCGTGGGCCGGCTGCGTGGCCGACTCGGCCGCTTCGCGTTGGGGCCGGTCGAAGACGGGCGTGCGCAGGTATTCGAGCAGCTTGGCCGGCAAAAGCTCGGCGGGCAGCACGTAGTCGACAAACTCGGTGGCAATGGCCGAGCGGGGCATGGCGTCGTACTCGGCCGTTTCGGGGCTCTGCACCATCACCATCCCAAAATTTTCCATCACCATTTTCAGGCCCACCGTACCATCGGAGCCCAGGCCCGAGCAGATGATGCAGATGGCCCGCTCACGGGCGTCCTTGGCCAGGCTCTGCAGAAAGAAGTCGATGGGCAGGCGCTTGCCGCGGGGCTGGGTGGGCTGAAACAGCAGCAGCCTACCGTGCAGCATGCTCATGTCGCGGTCGGGCGGCAGCACGTACACGTGGTTGGGCTGCACCTTCAGGCCGTCGGCGGCTTCGAGCACGGGCATGCTGGTAAAGCGCCGCAGCACGGCCGGCAGCTCGGTGGGCTGGTCGGGCAGCAGGTGCATCACCACCACGAAGGCCATGCCGGGGTTGGCCGGCAGCGGCCGGAAGAAGGCCTCGAAGGCCTGCAGCGCCCCGGCCGAGCCGCCCAGCCCCACAATCGGGAATTTGTCGGCCGCGTTTTCCTGGCGCTGGGCCATGCGCAGCTGGCTGGCACTCACGCGCTTCTCTACGGGCGCGGGCTGCACGGCAATCGGGGCGGCGGGCTCCTGGTCCTGCAGGTCTGGTTGGTAAGCGGGGTCGGGGGAGGCGGGGCTGGACATGGGCAGGAGAAAGCAGGCCGGGCCGGCCGGCATCAAATTTACGCAGGAAGTTGGTAGGGCCGGGCCGGCAGCCGGCGGGGCGGGCCGCAATTTCGGGCCGCTGCACTGTAACAAGCCGCCCGGCCCGCTACGTATGCCAAACCGGGTGCAGATGACCTGCGCCGGCTTTTCTTTCGTGTCTGACTACTTCGCATGGTTTCGCAAACCCCCGCTTCTCTTATTGTTATCGGTACTTCGGCGGGCGGCATGCCGGCCCTGGTGCAGCTGGTGAGCCAGCTGCCGGCCGGGCTGCCGGCGGCCGTGCTGGTGGTGCAGCACCTGGCGCCCACCTCGTCGGGCGAGCACCTGGCCCGGCGGCTGGCCACCGCCTCGCCGCTGGCCTGCGCGCTGGCCACCAACGGGCAGCCCCTCGAAGCCGGCCACCTTTACCTGGCCCCGCCCGACCGCCATCTGCTGGTGCGCGACGGGCACCTGCTGGTAACCAAGGGCCCGCGCGAAAACAACTTCCGCCCCGCCGTCGATGCGCTGTTCCGCTCGGCCGCCGCCCACCACGGCGCGGCGGTGGTGGGCGTGGTGCTTACCGGCTTGCTGCACGACGGCACGGCCGGGCTCGAGCAAATAAAGCGGGCGGGCGGCCGGGCCGTGGTGCAGGACCCGCTGGAGGCCGAGTTTCCGAGCATGCCCGAAAGCGCCCTGAGCAACGTGGCCGTCGATTACGTGGTGCCGCTGGCCGAAATGGGCGCCCTGCTCACGCGCCTCGTGCAGGAGCCGCCCCGCCCGGCCGGCATCATTCCCGAAGACATCAAGCTGGAGGCCGCCATTGCCGAGCGCATCGTGGGCTCTACCGAGCAGGTGGCCCGCCTCGGCACGCCCGCCCCGCTTACCTGCCCGGGCTGCGGCGGGAGCCTGTGGCAGCTCAACGAGGGCCAGGTAACGCGCTTCCGCTGCCACACGGGCCACGCCTTCACGCTGGGCGCCCTGCTCGACGACTCGCGCCGCGAGCTGGAAGAAACGCTGTGGGTGGCGCTGCGCATGATGGAGGAGCGCAAAAACCTGCTGCGCAACCTGGCCGGCCAGTCGGGCGTGGCCGCCCTCGACAGCGAATCGAAGCTCGAACGCATTGTTGAGCTCAAGCGCCACGTCAACCGCCTGCGCGAGTTCCTACTCAACGGCCACAACGACCCCCTCCCCCCGGAAATACCGTAGTGAGCTACAAGCTACAAGCTACAAGCTACAAGCCGCAAGCTCCAAGCTCCAAGCTGACTTTCAACATCAGCTTGCAGCTTGTGGCTTATAGCTTGCAGCTAACAGCTCACTTCACGGGTAGCACGATGCAGTATTCGGTGCCGCGGCCGGGCTGGCTGCTGACGCTGAGCGTGCCGCCGTGGCCGCGCGTAATCAGGTCGTGGCTCAGGGCCAGGCTCAGGCCGGTTTCGGCCCCGGCCGGGAAGCGCTGGAACACCGTGAGCAGCGTTTCCGGGGGCAGCCCCTCGCCGTTGTCGCGCACCCGGATTTCGACGCTGGCCGCCGTGCGGCGGGTGGTCAGCTCCACCTGGGGCACGTACTCCTCATCGGGTTGGCGCTGGCGCTGGGCCACGGCCTGCAGCGCGGCGCTGAACACGCCCACCAGGGCCCGGCCCAGGTCCTGGCGCACCACCATCTGGCGTTCCAGCGTCGGGTCGGGGTGCAGCAACAGCGCGGCGCTGAAGTAGCGGTTTTTGGCCCGCAGGTCGTGGTACACCAGCCGCAGGTACTCTTCGGCCAGGGCGTTGAGGTCGGTGAGCTGGCGCGCCCCGCCACCGCCCTGCGAATACTCCAGCATGCCGCTCACCACCGAATCGGCCCGCTGGCCATAGTCCAGAATGCGGTTCTGGTGCTGGTCGAGCGAATCCAGGAGCTTGTCGGCCAGCGTCTGTTGATGGAGGGGTAGCCGCAACAGGGCTACTTGCTGGCGCATTTCCCCGCAGAGTTCCAGGCTGGCGGCCGCGTAGCGCCGCAGCAGGCTCACGGGCCGCTGGATTTCGTGAGCCACGCCGGCCATCAGCTCGCCCAGCGAGGCCATCTTTTCGCGCAGCACCAGCTGGCCCTGCGTTATTTTGAGTTCCTTGAGCGTCTGCACCAGGTTGTCGCGCTGGGTGGTCAGCTCGCGGGCCTGCTCGCCGAGCTGGTGGTGCAGCACCTGCAGGCGGCGGGTGGCCTGCTGCTGCTGGCGGTGGCGCCGCCACAGCAGCAGCAGCGCCAGCAGCAACAACCCGGCGCTGGCCAGCAGCACGCCGGTGCGCACGCGGTCCAGCAGCTCGTCCCGCTCGGCCTCCAGCTCCAGCAGGCGGGTGTGCTCGTTAAAGGCAATGGCATCGAGCTGCTTGATGCGCCGCGGATTGGTCAGGCTGTCCTGGGCGGCCAGCAGGATGTGGATGTAGTGCAGGGCGCTGTCGGGTTGCTGATGGGCCTCGTAGGCCTGCACCAACAGGCCGCTGTTGCGCACCACCCCCACCACGTAGGGCAGGTTGGCGGCCAGGCGCAGGGCCCGGTGGGCGTAGAAGATGCTGGAATCGGAGCGCCCCTGCTGGGCATACAGCTCGGCCAGGTACTGGTAGGCGCGGCTGGCGCTGCGCTGGTCGTTTTCGGGCTCGGCGGCCTGGGCGCTGCGCCGATAAAAGCTGCGCGCGGCCTGGGGCTGGTTCTGGGCCAGCCGCAGCAAACCCAGCTCGCGCAGCACGTAGGGCGCGGGGTTGCCCCAGCAGCTCCAGGCCCCCGGGCGGTGGCGCCGGGTCAGCTGCCAGGCCCGGTTTAGGTAGAACGCGGCCGAATCGTAGCGGCGCAGGCCCTCGTAGCTGGCGCCCAGGTTGGCAATCACGCTGATGAGCTGCGAGGTGTCGGTGGTGCCCGCCCGCTGGTAGTGGCGCAGCGCCCGGAACGAGTAGCGCAGCGAGGGACGGTAATCATCGAGGGCATAGTAGAGCAGGCCGGTTTGGTTGAGCGTGCGGGCGGTGGCTTCCAAGTCGCCGCTTTCCTCGTTGAGGCGCAACGCGGCCAGGTTCAGGCGCAGCGCCTGCGGCAGGTTGCCCCGCTCGCCGGGCAGAATGGCCAGCCGCGACAGGCAGCGGCCCTCGCCGCGCACGTAGCCGATGCTGCGGGCCAGGCGCAGGCCCCGGTGGGCGTAGTAGCTCACCGAATCGAAGTGCGAGTAACGGTAGGTGGCGGCCAGATCGGCCAGCAGCAGCACCCGGGCTGTGTCGGTGGGGGCGCGGGACAGGGCCAGGCGCAGCGGCTGCGTCTGGGGGCTCTGGGCCCGCCCGGCCGCGGGCAGTAGCAGCAAGCCGGCCAGCAAACTAAGGCACAGGAGAGGGAGGCGCATGGGGAAAGGTAACTTTGCTACCGGTATTATCCTAATACGCTGCCAGCCTACCTATCCTGCCGAAAATTGCACTGCCGGTAAGGCATTCAATAGCAGCAGCATGGGGTAAACCTACTCCTGTCGGCATGCCGCCCCAGACCGCACCGGTTGTCCCGGCCGGGCCTACTGACGGGCCTACTGCCGGGTTGCCAGCTGCTCCAGGGCCTGCTGGAACTCGGGCGTGTCGTAGTCGACCAGGCCCTCGTAGCGGGCCGCCACCCGCCCGTCGGGGCTCAGGATGATGGTGCTCGGGATAGTCTGCGAGTCGAAGGGCGGGGGCAGGGGGGCGGCCGGGAAGTAGATCGGAAAGCTGAACCCCTGGCGCAGCACGAATTTCTGCGCCTTTTCTGGGCTCCGGTCCAGCGAAATCAGCACGAAGGCCACCTTGCTGGTATCGGTGCGCTCGTAGAGGGCCTGGATACCGGGCATTTCGGCCCGGCAGGGTGGGCACCAGGTGGCCCACAGGTTCACGAACACGGCCTTGCCCCGAAACCGGTTTAGGTCGAGCGGCTTGCCGTCGGCCGTTACCAAGTGCAGGCCGCCTGCCGCCGCGCGCACGGCCACTACGGGCGTGGCCGCTGGGGCGGTTGGCGCCGCGGCCCGCCCCAGGCCGGTGCCCAATGCCACGGGCCGCAACGGGGTAAATAGTAGTAGTCCAAACACCGCCAGCGGCAGCCGGTTCAGCAGGGTTTTGCGGCTCATCAGTTGTCAGATTTAAGGTAATCAGTCCCGGCCTATTTCACTACCAGGCTGCCGCGCAACATGCCCATACCGCAGGTGAAGGGGTAAGTGCCCGCCTTGTCAGGCTGCAGCTCAACGGTGGTCGTCTGGAAAGCCGGCAGCTCGCGGCGGATGCCGAAATCGGGCAGCAGCAGCTCTTCCGAGCAGCTGGCCGTTTCGTCGCGGTAGAAGTTGAGGTGCACCGGCTGGCCCTGCCGCACCTCGATAACATCGGGCGAGTAGCCGCCCTTCACCCGGATATCCACCTGCTGCACGCCGCCGCTGCCGGCTACGGCCGTGGCCACCCGGTGGGGCGCGGCGAAGAAAAACCAGCCCACGAAGCCAATCAGGCCGGTGCCCAGCAGGGTAACGATGATTTGGGAAGTATCCATTTCTGTTAAATTTTAACTGTAAAGCCGCGCAGCCGCAGCGAGCTGGTGAGCACCGAAACTGAGCTCAGGGCCATGGCGCCGGCGGCCAGCATGGGCGAGAGCAGCCAGCCGGTGAAGGGGTAGAGGAGGCCGGCCGCAATCGGGATGCCCAAAGCGTTGTAGATGAAGGCGAAAAACAGGTTCTGGCGGATGGTGCGCATGGTCTGGCTGGAGAGGCTAATGGCCGTGACGACGCCCTGCAAATCGGAGCGCATGAGCGTGATGCCGGCCGCTTCCATGGCCACGTCGGTGCCGCCGCCCATGGCCAGACCCAGGTCGGCGCGGGCCAGGGCGGGCGCGTCGTTGATGCCGTCGCCCACCATGGCCACGGTGCGACCCTCGGCCTGCAGCTCCTGCACTTTACCAGCCTTGTCGGCGGGCAGCACTTCGGCATAGAAGCGGGTAATGCCGACCTGTTGGGCCACTTTTTCGGCCGTCTGGCGGTTGTCGCCGGTCATCATTACCACCTCCAGGCCCCGGCTTTGCAGCTGGCGGATGGCGGCGGCCGAAGTGTCGCGCACAGTGTCGGCCACGCCCACCAAGGCCACAGCCCGGCCGGCGACGGCGGCATAGAGCACGGTGCGGGCCTGGGTTAGTAGCCCGGCGGCAGCCTGCTCCAGCTCAGAACCCAGCTCGATGCCGTTTTCGGTGAGCAGGCGGCGGTTGCCGATGAACACGGCTTGGCCCTGCACGGTGGCCCCGGCCCCGCGGCCCTCGTGAGCCACAAAGTCGGTGGCCTCGACGGCGGCAGTTGGTGCGGCCTGCTGCTGCCCTTGCTGCTCGGCGTAGCGCACCACGGCGGCGGCCAGCGGGTGCTCACTGCGGCGCTCCACGGCGGCCAGCAGCGGCAGCAGGTCTGCTTCGGTGCCGGGGGTGGTGATGAATTCGGTGACTTCCGGCTCGCCCCGGGTGATGGTGCCGGTTTTGTCGAGCAGCACGGTATCTACCTGGTAGGCCTTTTCGAGGGCTTCGGCGTTGCGGATGAGCACGCCGTGGCGGGCGCCGAGGCCGGTGCCCACCATGATGGCCGTGGGCGTGGCCAGTCCCAGCGCGCAGGGGCAGGCAATGATGAGCACGGCCACAAAATTGACCAGCGCCAGCGGCAGCCGCTGCCCCGCCGGGCTCACATCAAACCACACCACGAACGTGGCCAGGGCCAGCATAATCACCACCGGCACAAAAAAGGCACTCACCTTGTCGGCCAGCCGCTGAATGGGCGCGCGGCTGCCCTGGGCGTCCTCCACCAGCTTCACAATCTGGGCCAGCACCGTGCCCGTGCCCACCTGGCTCACCCGGAAACGGAAGGCCCCGGTTTTGTTGATGGTAGCCCCGAACACCGCGTCGCCTACCGATTTTTCCACCGGCAGACTCTCGCCGGTGAGCATGGATTCGTCGAGGGCCGAGCGGCCTTCCAGGATGACGCCGTCGGTGGCCACCTTCTCGCCGGGGCGCACCAGCACCTCGTCGCCGGGCTGCACCTGCTCCAGCGGCACGTCCACTTCCTGACCGCCCCGCAGCACGCGGGCCGTTTTGGCCTGCAGGCCAATAAGGGCCTTGATGGCGGCCGAGGTTTTGGCCTTGGCCCGGCTTTCGAGCACCTTGCCCAGCAGAATCAGGGCAATGATGGTGGCGGTGGTGTCGTAATACACCTCGGGTTCGAGGCCGCGCTGATGGAAAAACTCCGGCACCACCGTGGCGGCCAGGCTGTAGAGGAAGGCTGCGCCGGTGCCCACGGCAATCAGCGTATCCATGCTCGCCGTGCGGTGCCGCAGCCCATTCCAGGCCGACACGTAGAACTCGCGGCCGCTGTACAGCAGGACAGGAAGCGTGAGCAGCAGCAGCCCGTAGTTGAGCACCGGCATCGACACGCGGGCCATCAGCGCGGGCCAGAGCATCAGCATGCTCAGCGGCATGATGATGATGGCCAGCACTACGGCCACCTGAAAGCGGCGCTTGAGGTCGTGGTAGGCGCGGGCCTTGCGTTCAGCTAGTTCCTCGTCGGCGGCCAGCGCGTTGGGGGCGGCCGGGGCCTGAGGCTCGAACACGCTGTAGCCGGCCTGCTCGACGGCCGCCTTCAGCCCGGCGTGGTTTATCTGGTCGGGCGCGTATTCGATGGTGGCCTTCTCGGCGGCCAGGTTCACGGTGGCCTGCACCACGCCGGGCGTGCGGCTCAGGGCCCGCTCCACGAAGTTGGAGCAAGAGGCGCAGGTCATGCCCTCGATGTGCAGGGTTTCGGTGCGCGAGGCGCCGTTGGCCGAAGCTTCGGGCGGGGCGCCGGGGGCGGGAGTAGTGGCAGCGTTATTCAAGGCAAATTATAGTTAGAAGAGGAGGGAAGCGCGGCGGCTCCCTTACATACAAACCCCGAAACCGGCCCGAAAGATGTATACCATTCGCTTTCCGGGCCTACAACATTCGGCGGCCGCGGGCCTGAAACTGCCCGGACTGCCCGGGGCCGGCCCCGGGTTTTGCTGGTTTGCGGGGGAATTCTGTACCGTCATCCACCGTTTTCGGCCGTACTCTTGTAATACAACAGCCGCCCGTTGGCGGGTAATCTTTCCTTTCAACCGATTCTACTATGCATACGCTCCGTTTCAACACCAACATCAACTGCGCCAACTGCGTGCGCGCCGTCACGCCCACGCTCAACGGCGAAAAAGCCATCAGCAGCTGGCAGGTCGATACCGACAACCCTAGCAAAGTGCTGACCATCAGCGGCGACCTTTCGGCCGAGCAGGTGGTGGCGCTGATTGAGGAGGCTGGATTCGAGGCCCGCCCCGCCTAGCCGGCACGGTGGCGTGGGGGCCGGCTCCCGGCAACCTCACCCGTCGTTCACCGTTTCGGGAAACAGCGGGCCCGGCCACTGGTGGCCGGGCCCGCTTTCGTTTTCAACTCCCTGATTTATATGTCTGATCCGCGTTCCAGGAACACCGACGAAGAGCTCAACACCGCCAAGCAGGTCGATCTGGCCAACGTGGGCGCCCTCAACCGGGAGCAGCTCACGCCCGATGCCGCCAGCGCCCCCCGCGGCCAGGACCACGCGCCCACCGACCCGGCCGACCACGCGCCCACCAAGCCTACGCCAACCGGCGCCGACAAGGCCGGCCACTCGCACGACGGCCACTCGCACGACGACGGCCCGGCCGGCGAGCGGCCCTACCTGTGGCCGGCCGTGAGCCTGGCGCTGCTGCTGGGCGGCATTGCGCTGGATTACTTCGATGTGCCGTTTTTCACGGGGTTGGTGCGGCCCATCTGGTACGGGGTGGCGTTTCTGCTGGTGGGCTGGAAGGTGCTGCGGGCAGCCGTGCTCAGCATCCCGTCGGGCAACGTGTTCAACGAGTTTCTGCTGATGAGCATCGCCACGCTCGGCGCCTTTGCCATCGGCGAGTACCCCGAGGGCGTGGCCGTGATGCTGTTTTACACCGTGGGCGAGCTGTTTCAGGATGCGGCCGTGAACCGGGCCAAGCGCAGCATCCGGGCGCTGCTGGAAATCCAGGCCACCGAAGTAACCGTGCTGCGCAACGGCCAGAGCCTCGTAGTCGACCCCAAAGAAGTACGGCTGGAGGACCTGATGGAAGTGCGCCCCGGCGAGAAAGTGGCCCTCGACGGCCTGCTCGAAGGCCGCGCCGCCTCCTTCAACACCGCCGCCCTCACCGGCGAATCGGCCCCCCAGACCAAGCAGCCCGGCGAAACCGTGCTGGCCGGCATGATCAACCTTGACACGCTGGCCCGCGTGCGCGTAACGGCCGCTTTTGCCGACACCAAGCTCAGCCGCATCCTGGCCATGGTGCAGGACGCGGTGGGGCGCAAGGCCAAAACCCAGCAGTTCATCACCCGTTTCGCCCGCATCTACACGCCCATTGTGGTGGCGCTGGCCGCCCTGCTGGTGCTGGTGCCGTTTTTTGTGGTCGATGACTACGTATTCCGCGACTGGCTGTACCGGGCGCTGGTATTCCTGGTGATTTCCTGCCCCTGCGCGCTGGTTATCAGCATTCCGCTGGGCTACTTCGGTGGCATCGGGGCGGCGTCCAAAAACGGCATCCTGTTCAAGGGCTCCAACTTCCTGGATGTGCTGCGCGAGATTGACACCGTGGTGATGGACAAAACCGGTACGCTCACCGAAGGCGTGTTTGCCGTGCGCGAAGTGGTAACGGCCCCCGGCACCGAGGCGGCCGAGCTGCTGCGGCTGGTGGGCGCCCTCGAAACCAAATCAACCCACCCCATTGCCAAGGCCGTAGTGCAGCACGCCCAGCCGGCCGAAGCCGATACGGCGGCGGTGGAAGACGTGGAGGAAATTGCCGGCCACGGCCTGCGCGGGCAGGTGGCCGGCCGCACCGTGCTGGCCGGCAACACCAAGCTGCTGCGCAAGTTCAACGTCGATTATCCGGCCGAAGTGGATGCCGTGGTCGACAGCATCGTGGTCGTGGCCCTCGACGGGCAGTACGCCGGCTACCTCACCGTGGCCGACGCCCCCAAGCCCGACGCCGCCCGCGCCGTGCAGGAGCTGCGCGCCGACGGCATCAGCCAGCTCGTCATGCTTTCGGGCGACAAGGACAGCATCGTGCAGCGCGTGGCCGCCGAGCTGGGCATCACGGAGGCTCATGGCGGCCTGCTGCCCGAAGACAAGGCCCGCTACGTGCAGCAGTACCTCGACGCGGGCCGCAAGCTGGCCTTCGTGGGCGACGGCGTGAACGACGCCCCCGTGGTGGCCCTGGCCGACGTGGGCATTGCCATGGGCGGCCTGGGCTCCGACGCTACCATCGAAACGGCCGACGTCGTCATCCAGACCGACCACCCCAGCAAAATTGCCACCGCCCGCCGCATCGCCCGCGCCACCCACACCGTCGTCTGGCAGAATGTCTGGCTGGCTTTCCTGGTGAAGGGCGTGGTGCTGGCGCTGGGCGCGGGCGGCCTGGCCACCATGTGGGAGGCCGTTTTCGCCGACGTCGGCGTGGCCCTGCTGGCTATTCTGAACGCAGTGCGGATTCAGCGCATGAAGTTTTAACGCCCGCCTGCGGCCTTCAGGCGAACCAGGAGGCCGGGCGCCGCTGTTGAGCGGGTATGTGTGCACATCATCAACCCAAACAGCAACTCCAGCGCTTCGGCATCTACCTGGCCCTGGGCGTCCTCGTGCTTCTGAGCCAGCTGGCCGGCCTGTAATAATTTAAACTGGTTGTGAAGTGAGAAGTGAAACCCAATAAGTTGTTTCGCTTCTGACTTCACGACCAGTTTAATTGCTGGCTGGCAGCGTGAAGCAGAACGTGCTGCTCAGGCCGGAGCCGCCGCGGTGGCCCCTGGGGTCGGACACCTGGGCGAAGTGCTGGAAAATTCGCCCGGTGCGAAATGCTTGGTTCCATTGCGGATTTCTGCTCCGACCCGGTCTGTGGAGGAGCTTCCGCACAATGTTGCCCGCCGCCATCCGGTAAGGCTACGGAGTAACTTTAGCATCTGAGGGTGCGGCTGGGGGCATGTATTTTAAGCTACTAAACCGGCATAACTTTTACTCCATGTTGCCTGTCAGCCGCTAACAATAATGGGCGACACAGACCAGCCGCTGGCGGGCTTCGTCAAAATACACCAGGGTAGCGTTGCCATCGGGAAAGTAGGGCGCGGCCGGGGCCAGCCCCACGGGGAGCAACGCGCTCAAGTTGAGGGTGGGCAACAGATACGCCTGATTTGCCCGCACTTCCGCATCAGCACTCCGAAAATCGGCGTGGGTAGCAGGCAGAAAGAACACGGCGGGCTCTTCACGCCAACCTTTCAGCCAGCTATTAATGCTGCGAAACTGGCCGGTGCGGCGGTATTGCTCCCGCACGTACCAAAAGCTGCGGAAGGTTTGCAGAAAATACTCGGTGTCGAAACCTTCGGGAGTTTTTAGCGAAGGAAGCGAGCCGGGGGCCAGCAGCTGCTCAGGGGTAGTGGCCGCCAGGTAGTGCGCGTGGTGCTGGTGCCAGTCAGCCACCAGCTGCTCCCACAGCATCGGCACCACCTGGTGGCCCTGAAACAGCCGGGGGTCGCCGGCAAAGGTTAGTTGCCCATCCCGCAGCTGAAAGGCGGTAAAGTGGGCAGAAGCCTCGGCTGTGGCAAAAGCATCGTCGCGCCACAGGCCATTGCCCGACAGCACGGGCAGCACTACATCCGCCGGCAGGCCTGGCAGGTCGCTCACCAGGCACAGCGGGTAGAAAAAGCCCCGCCACTGCGCCCCAAGCGCAGTTGGGTGCTCTGCCGGAAAAGGCGTGATGGTCATTCCGGAAAATGTTCGAAGGTGGCGTCCAGGTGCTCGAAGGGCATTTCGCGGCGTAGGATTTCCTCGAATTCCGCGTCCGGCAGCAGGCTTTCAATGGTGTATTGCCGCCGGGGCAGCACTACGGTTTCCAGGCGGAGCGGCCGGGCATATACCTCGGCCAGCAGCGTATGCCACTCCGGTTTCAGGTAGGGGCTGATGGACTGCACGGCCCGCTGCAAATCGCCCCGCAATTCTTCGAAACCGGCGTAGCCCGTTAGGTCGTACTCGTCGAATGAGGTGGCCCGGTGCAGCATTTCCCGGAAGATGAAAGCTTCCAGCGAAGGCGCCAGCACGGTGGTTTCGTTGCTGTCGTGCCGCGATAGGGTGATGGGCGTTTCGCCGTTGGCCACCAGGGTAGGGCAGAAGGCGTACAAATCGCCACCGCCGGTGTGGCCCAGGGGCACGAATTGGTAAGCGGAGCCCCAGTCCTCTTCATCCGACCGCAGGGCCGGTACCGTTTCGGGAGCGTACAGCTCGAAATCCTGGGCAAACAGCAACACGGGCGGTTTCTGGCGGAGCCGCGGGAAAATGCCTGCGTGCCAGTTCGGGTTGGGAAAGCCCCCGTCAAGAAACCAGTCCAGCATACCGTCGTGGTACAACTGCTTGTAGAGGGCCGGCAACTCGAAGTCATACGCTTGCTCAATGGCCGTAATTGGGTCTGGCATCATGAAGGGGAGAGAATATAAAGGAGCAAGATAGCGCGGGGCCGCGGGCGGCACCACCACCGGCCGCATATGGGTGCACCGGGTCGGATAGATAGGGCGCGCTACTGGACCACGAGCTACGAGGCTGGCTGTGCTGGTAGGGGCCAGCGCTCAACAGGCAGCTGTTTGGAAGGAGAATCCACCAGGACGGAGTTTTGTAGCCTATTTTCTGATTTCTAAAAAATAAGCTACAAAAGCTGGGGCTGTGACGGTGGAATGCAACGGCCTACGTATCGGCAATACCACCCGTATCAACCAACGTATTAGCTACGAATTTAGCTTCCAACCCGTGTTCCGGGTCGAGCTTGTACCCCATAACCAGCCGTAGGGTCTGTTCGTCGGTGACTCGGATGTACCTGATTTCACGCAGGTAGGCGGCGTGGGCGGCGGCCGTGGTCAGCCCCAGAGCCGGCTCGCCCGACTTGGCCGGGTCTTCGTACCAGTGGGCATACAGCTGCTGGTAGCGCGCAAACGCCTGCGCCTGCAAAGCGGCCATGTGCTTGGGGGCCTGCGCCATGAAGGCCTGGAAAGTCGCGGCATACGCGTCGAGTTGGGCCGGCGTCGGGGCGTATTCCTCGTCCTCTTCGTCCAGCTCCTCGCCCAAAAAGACTTCGATCGGCTCCTCAAAACCGGGTAACGTCACCGCGTATTCGCTGGCCTGTCCGGCCCAGCTTTCCTCCACTTTCCCCCAAAACGGATGATTCATAAAATGATAGTTAAGCTGACTCCGTGAGTGCATTGCGCCACCGCTTGGTCTGGGCCCAGTTATCCAGGTTGATGTGGTCGGCGGGCCGCAGAAACTCATCGCCGAACTCCAGGGCCCCTTCATCCAGGGAATAAAGGCCCGCCTCCAGGTCGTTGGCGAAGGTAGCGAGCAACTCGGCCACTGAGCCAGCCACTGGGAAAGCCAGCTCGGCCAGTTCATCCAGGTACAAGACCTGACCGTAGGTGCTGGCCGCGGTGGGGGCGAGGTCGACCAGCAGCCAACCGTGCGACCAATCGTGGCTCAGGCGCAGCCAGTGGGGGTTTTGCAGGACGTCCGCCGCCACGCCGGGTGCGGCCCGCCGCAGGGGCGAGGTCCGCGGTTGTCCGGCCTGATACTGGTAGGCAGCCAGCACCTCGGCCAGCGGCAGCAGGCGCATCCCGTACCAGAGGCTGCCCCAGAAGTTGTCGGCCTCCTCGTTCAGGCCGTTGTGCCAGCGGTACAGCTGCTGATAATCGGCCGGCAGCGGGCGGCCCACAGCGGCCGCTAACTCCGCCAGCTCAACCTCCAACGCGCCCGGATTCAGCGACTCCGTGAGGATGCGCGGGGCGTGGGCAGCCAGCCAGGCGGTAATTCGGGGCAAAGAATCAGTCATGCCCAAATATGCACTCCCGCCAGCGACTTGAACAACTCCTGCCGCTGCCCATCGCGCCAGTCCGGCCGTCAGCATGAAGCGTTTAACGAAAACAGCGCTACTGCTGCTCCGCCGGGTCCTGGGCGCGGTCAGAGCCATCAGCTGCTTACGACGCGCTGCCAAGCGGCCCGGCGGCGGAACGTTTCGCGGTGAATCCCTAAATTTGTTCGTTCACCCTCCTGGCCAGACCGCTTTATGTAATAGCCGATTTTTTTTTGAAAGCCGAGCAGCCGCTTCCTCTTGGAGAGGAAGGGCTATACCTATCTGCTTTGATGAGAAAATCATGCTATTACTGCAAGATCTGGGGTATCAACACCCCAATCAGGACGTCGTGTTTGATGGCCTGAATCTGGCCCTTGACGCTGGCCAGAAGCTGGCCCTGGTGGGGGCCAACGGCGTGGGCAAGTCGACCCTGCTCCAACTCATGGCCGGTCTGCTGCCGCCCTCCAGCGGCCGCGTACAGGCCAGTTCCGCCCCGTACTATGTGCCCCAGCATTTCGGCCAGTTCGATGAGCAGACCGTGGCCCAGGCCCTGCACGTCGCCGACAAAATAGCTGCTCTGGACGCTATTCTCGACGGGCGGGCGACGGAGCAAAACCTGCTGCTGCTCGACGACGACTGGACCATTGAGCAGCGGAGCCACGACGCGCTGCTCCACTGGGGGCTGGCCGGGGTGGGCCTGACGCAACAGCTGAAAAACCTGAGCGGCGGGCAGAAAACCCGGGTTTTCCTGGCCGGCATTGCCCTGCACCAGCCCGGCATCGTGCTGCTCGATGAGCCCAGCAACCACCTCGATACCGCCGGCCGGCGGCTACTGGAAGGGTTCATCGAAACCAGCGCGGCCACGCTCGTGCTCGTAAGCCACGACCGGAAGCTGCTCCACCAACTCGATGCCATTGGAGAGCTGAGCCGGCGTGGCCTGACGCTTTACGGCGGCAACTATGCGCTGTACGCCGAGCAGAAGCAGGTGGAAAGCCAGGCGCTGGCCCACGATGTAAAAAGCCGCGAACGGGCCCTGCGTAGCGCCCGGGACACGGCCCGCGAGGCCCGCGAGCGAAAGCAAAAGCTCGATGCCCGGGGTCAGAAAAACCAGCACAAGTCGGGCCTGCCGGCTATTGTGCTGGGCATGCGCCGCAACAGCGCCGAGCAGAGCGCCTCGCGTTTGCAGGGCGTGCATGCCGACAAGGTGGACGCGCTGGCCAACGAGCTGAGCGCCCTGCGCCAGGAACTGCCCGATGCCGACAGGATGAAGGTGGGCTTCGGCCAGTCGGCCCTGCCTACCGGTAAGCTGCTGCTGGCGGCCCAGGGCCTGGGCTATGCGCACCCCGGTTCGGAGCCGCTATGGCGCGAGAAACTCAGCTTTCAAATCCTGCACGGGGAACGAGTTGCGCTGCGGGGGCTGAACGGCACCGGCAAAACGACGCTCATCCGGCTCCTGCTCGGCGAGCTGGCGCCGACCAGCGGAACAGTGGGGCGCGCCAGCGGCCAGACCGTTTTCATCGACCAGGATTATTCTCTGCTCCACGACCAGCTGACGGTGTATGAGCAGGCCCAGCAGTTCAACACGGCGGGGCTGCAGGAGCACGAAGTGAAGATCCGCCTCACCCGCTTTCTGTTCTCAAAAGAAGACTGGCCCAAACGCTGCCGGAGCCTGAGCGGGGGCGAGAAAATGCGGCTCTTGCTGTGCTGCCTGATGCTCGGCACCCAGGCCCCGGACCTGATGGTGCTGGATGAGCCGACCAACAACCTCGACATGCAGAGCCTGGACATCCTGACGGCCGCCCTCGACGACTACCACGGCACGCTGCTGATCGTATCGCACGACGACTATTTCCTGGCCCGGCTGCGCGTTGAGCGGAGCATCGAATTACGGCGGTAGCAAACTGAAGCTACGACCATATTGTTGGTACGATGGCCGCCTGCTGTCTGAAAAACACCCGCTGAAAATGAAGTTTACACAGGCTAAGCAGGGGAGGGGTGCGGGCGGCTTGCCTGCAGCGGCCCGTGCCCGGCAGTGAAGGCAGGCCTACGTACTTATAGCAATTGGGTGGAATAACTACGTAAAAATGCCCTCAACAGCCTCTAAATGCACCTTAGGCCGAGAAGTTGGCGTATTCATGGCCGTCCGGCTCATCCCGCAGCCGGGGTGCGGTAGTTGCCTTACAACGTGGCCTATGTTTATCCCCCTCCGCGTGGATTTTCTACCCGCTCCTGGCAACTCCGGCCCTGCTGGCCGCGCCCTGCCAGGGCACAAACCCATTGTCTTTACCTGCTATGCCTACCCGTTCCCATCGCCCCAAGGGGCAACTGCTGGCCATTGGCGGCCACGAGCAGCGCGACAGCACCGAGTCGTCGGCCGACTTTATTCTGGAGCGCTTTGTACAGGAGCTGCCCGACCAGCACACGGTGGTTGTAATTCCGACGGCCGCCGAGGAGCCTGAAGAGGCGGGCCGGCAGTATGTTGGGCCGCTGACCAAGCTCGGGGTGAAACACGTGGAAATCCTCCACATTCAAAGCCGCGAGCAGGCCAACAGTGCCGAGGCCCAGGAGCTGATCAACCGGGCCAACGGGGTGTTGCTGACGGGCGGCGACCAGCTGCGCCTGACGGCCCGCCTCGGGGGCACCGAGCTGCTGCGGCGCCTGACGGAGCGCTACCACGACGAGCCCCTTGTTATTGCCGGCACCAGTGCCGGGGCCGCGGCGCTGTCGACGCCCATGATTTACCAGGGACGCAACGACGCGGGCTTTGTTAAGGATGAAATTCACATCACGACCGGGCTGCAGCTGCTGCGCGATGTGGCCATCGATACGCACTTCATTGCCCGGGGGCGCATCGTGCGCATGGCCCAGATTATCGCCACCAACCCCGGCTGCCTGGGCCTGGGCCTGGAGGAAGACACGGCCGTGCTCGTTTCGCGCGGGCGCGAGCTGGAGGTTATTGGCAACGGCATGGTGGTGGTGCTCGACGGGCGCGACTGTACGGGCAATACCCTGGCCGATATCCAGCCCGGCGAAGTTTTTTCGATTCGCGACCTGCGCGTGCACCTGCTGGCCCGCGGCGAACGGTTTACGCTGCCCGAGTAGCCTAAGCGCCGCCGCTTATGCCAGGGCACTACCTGCATTCGGGGCACCTGCCGGAAGCTACTTTCGAAAACTGGGCAAGTGATTTCCTGCAGTTGGGCGCGTATGTGCTGCCCACCATTGGCCTGCGCCCGGAAGGCTCGCCCGAATCAAAGAAAATAACGAGTGAAGAGGACGTAGCCCGCACCGCAGCCGTGGAAGGTGGTCCGGCTCAGGAAGGGGCTGGCAACGGGGCCCGCGGGATTTCGATGGTGAACGTGCTGCCCTGCCCCTCGGCGCTGACCGCCGATAGCGTGCCCTGATGCCACTCGACGATGGTTTTGCACAGCGCCAGCCCCAGGCCGGTGGTGGGCTCGCCCCGCAGGCCGGGCCGGCGGGACTTGGTGAAGCGCTCGAAGAGATGGGGCTGCAGCGCAACCGGAATACCGATGCCCGTGTCGCGGATGTGCACCCGCACGTAGCTTGGGCCGGGCTCCACTTCTACCGCCACGCGGCCCCCGTCGGGCGTAAATTTGAAGGCATTGCCGACTAGGTTGTTTATCACCTGCATAAACTTGTTGACGTCCAGGTTGGCATACAGGGGCTCGCCGGGCAGCGAGTACGTAAACTGGTGGCCTAGTACGGCCTGCCCGCGCTGCAGCTGCTCCAGGGCTTCGCGCAGTACGGCGCCCATCTCTACCCGTACCCGCTTGAGGTCGGTGTTGGCCGACGACAGAAACTCCATGTCCACCAGGTCGCGAATCATCTTCAGGCTGTTGCTGCTGGTGTTTTCCAGCACCTGCAGCATCTTGGCCACCTGGCTGTCGACCGGCGCCTGTACTTCCTCGCTCAGATAGGTGGTAATCTGCTGAACCAGGCCAAAGGCTCCGGCCAGGTCGTGCGACAGAATTTCGAGGATGGAGTTCTTGCGGGTATTGAACGCGTCGGCGTTGAGCAGGTACTGTTTGCTTACGCTGATGTCGCGCAATAAACCCGCCACCAGGGCCGGGGAGCCAGCTTCCTGCTGCCGGTAAAAGGGCGTGAGGCAAAACCAGCGGTCGGGCTCGTTGGGCACGAGCAGGCGCACCTCTATTTCATCCGACAAGCGGCCCCGCGTCCAGAGCCGCCAGCAGTGGGCCAGGTACTCGCGGTCGTCGGGGTGCAGGCGGTCGAGCAGGCCGGGCAACTCCTCATTGACGCCGGCGCACGTTCCGTGCAGTACCCTTTCGTAGGCCTGGTTGACGAACAGGACGCGCCCGGCGGCCGGGTCGTACACGAAGTGCATGTGGGGGCTGGCTTCGGCCTGCTCGCGGAATACGGTAGCTAAATCGGTCATACTAAACGCGAACTATGGTGGCGAAAACGTCGGTGAGCTTTGCCCGCCGCGCGTTCTGCAGCGCTGCCGATGGGTGGGTGAGCTGCCGCCCGGGCCCATGGCCTGAGGCGCCGGGCCGGGCGGCAGGTAAACCAAGGGGGCAGCCTGGCGGGGTAGGGGCGTCGGCCTGCCGGCTACCAGCCCACCGGCCCCTGCTCCGCTTACGGCGGCGGCCGGTTTATAGCCATTCTGCCTGCCGGCGGGCAACGTGGCGGGCGCTTGCGGCGGGTGCTTGTGGGGCACCGGCCGGAGGTGGGCGTCGCAAAAGCGCCGGATTCAGCGCCAACACCCTCCGTGATTCTACGTGCTTCTACCGTTTTAAGTACGTAAAAGTGGGTTTAAGTACGTAAAAGTGAACAGTACGCGCTATTTCAAGCACCCCAGGCTGGCGGCTGACCGTTTGAAAACTACTACTTCCACCAGTCCACCCCCCAAACGTTTCAACGCTTTACCACTGCCGGCTGGCATCATAAAAGCAGTGTGCCAGCCGGCAGTGGTGCAGGCTCTAAACTTACCGCCATGTCCTGTCTACAGGTTGAATCAGCCAGCGAAAAGGAGCTGTCGGTGCGGGCCCATCGCGACCAGGCGCTGGTACGGGCCGCGCTGGCAGGTCAGGCCCGGGCGTACGAGGCCCTGTGGACGTACTACCGCAAGCCCGTATTTTACCTTATCCTCAAGATGGTGCCCCATGCGGACGACGCGGAGGACCTGACTATGGAAGCGTTAGGTAAGGCATTCCGGCACCTGCCCAGCTACACGCCGGCGTTTGCTTTTAGCACCTGGCTGTTTCGCATTGCTACCAACACCAGCATCGACTTTCTGCGCCGCCAGCGCGTATCGCCCCTGGCGCTGCGGCAGCCGGCGGCAGGCTCCGGCGAGTTGCCCGGGCGGGAGGATAACTCGCCGGAGCCGGAAGTGCAGGACCCGGAGCCCGACCCCCTGGAAGGCTACATCCAGCAGCAGCGGCAGCAGTGGGTACGCCAGATGGTAGGCCGCCTGCCGTTGAAATACGTGCCCCTGGTGCAGCTGCGCTACTTCGAAGAACGCAGCTACGAGGAAATAGCCACCGCGCTGGATTTGCCCCTGGGCACCGTGAAAGCGTTCCTAAGCAAGGCGCGCAAGCTGCTGCTGGCGCTGATGCAGGATAGTTCGCATCTGGCCTAAGCCGGCCGTTACCCTACCAGCCCTTCGCTTACCGCAAAGCGAATCAGGGCGGCGGTGTTTTTCATTTGTGTTTTGCTGATGATGTTCTGGCGGTGCGTTTCAACGGTGCGTTTGCTGGTGAACAGCTTATCGGCAACTTCCTGGCTGGTCAGCCCTTCGGCAATGAGCTACAGCACCTCCGTTTCGCGCCGGGAGAGTTTGCCAGCCACTTCCGGGGCGAAGGCTTCTGGCGGGCTTACTCCATCGCGCAGCCGGGCCAGGGCCGCAAAGCCGATGTCACAACTTAGAAAAGGGCGGCCGTCGGCCGCCGTGCGAATGCCATAAACCACTTCATCCAGGCCCGCCGTTTTAAGCACGTAGCCCCGCGCACCAGCGTCGAGCAGCTCAGCAATGCGCTCAACACCCGCTTCCATACTCAATACCAGCACCTGCACGCCAGGGTACTGCTCGCGCAGCTGGCGGGTGATGGCGGTGGCGCCCATGCCGGGCAGGTGAATATCCAGCAACACCACGTCGGTGGGCGTGGTGGGCAGTTGCTCGAACAGGTCCGGGCCGCTGCCGGCTTCGCCGACCACGCACAGGCCGGGCCGGTTGGCCAGCAAAATCCGCATGCCATGGCGCAGCACTGTATGGTCGTCAACTAAAAATACACGAATCATAGCTTGAGAGAGTACGGAAAAGTTTGCCGCTGCAAGAATGGCACGGCAGTCCCAGCCGGCAGCTAAAACCCAGCCGGTGCTGTACTGAGGTGGTCTAGGTAAGGCAGACAGAAGCAATATACGTCCTTCTTCTGTTCGCCTTGCCTAGACCACCTCAAGAGGCGCGCTTCGCGTAAGAAACCCCGGATTTAATGCCCAGGAGTGCCATTTCCCCCAGACGCAAAAAACCCGAAAAACACTTCTCACGGCGTGAGGGGGTGTTTTCCGGGTGCTAGGGCAAGCAATATGTGAGCCTCCTGTCGGAACTAAACCGACCACCCAAAGCACACGGTAATTATTTGTTAGTCAAAAAGTTAGCGTTAAATCAGGCGCCATCCCGTTTTAAAGGGGGGCGTCAGAGGGGGCGTTTTCCATTAACTGCCGCCGAATGTCGGCCCGGTCAAAGCCCAGCTGCTCGATTACCTCCCACAGCCGCTCGGTTGTAATGTCGGGCGCGCTGGGCATATAGCTCGACACGTAGCCGCGCACCCGCCACATTTCCATAATGTCGCGGGTTTCCATGCCGTAGGGCTTGCGGTGAGGATTGTCCGAGTACAGGATAATCTCCTCGTCATCGGCCCGCACCCGATCCTTGATGCGCTTAAGCATCACCGATTCGGGCGTGACAAACACGTAGATTTCTCCCACCTCCAGCAACCGCGGCTCGTCAACCCGGGAGGTCACCACGATGTCGCGGTGGTTGATGGTGGGCTCCATGCTGTCGCCGGCCACTTCAAAGGCCCGGTACTCACCCCGGTCGAAGCCCGGCACCCGGTAATTCTTCAGGTTCTTCAGGTACACTGCCTCATTGTAGGCCACGGTGTAGCCGGCCTGCGCCGGAATGGGTACCAGTACCATGTTCTGGCGGCCCTGGTCGTCCACCGTAACCAACGTCACGTCCTTGCTGCGCACCAACTGCTCGAGCGCCAGGGGGCTGTCGGTGCCCTGGCCGGCCCGCACCATGGGGCCAACTCCCAGCACCAGCCAATCCAGCGAAAGCTCCGGCCAGGCCTGTGAGAATTCCACCATAGTGTCAAAACCGGGCGAGCCGCCCTGGAGCAGCTTGTACATTTTGCTGCTGTTGGCGTAGCCCAACTGCTGCGATGCGCTGTTGGCATTCAGGCCTTTATGGCTAAGCCAGGTGCCGATGCGTTTGCTGGCAACATTCTCCTGTTCCATGATCTTGGTAAAAAAATGGAGGTGTTACGCCTTGGTGTTGATATATTTATGCATATTAGATGCGCATTCATCCACACAAATATAACAAATTACAAACACTATGGAACAGGAAGCTAAAAAAACCGGACAACTCCGGGAAATTTATGAGCGCCTCGGCAAGCGCAACCAGAGCGTCAACGACACGCTCAAGCTGCTTAAGTCCAGGGGCGTAAAGGCCAGCCGGGCCAGCATCTACCAGACCATTGACGGGCGCAGCAACCGGCGGGAGGTGGTCGAGGCCTTTATGGAAGTGGCCGAGGCCGAACTGGCCCGCCGCCGCCAGCTGGAAAAACGCGCCACCCGCATCATAGCCGACTCCTGAGTATGCAGCCCGCCGTGATTCTATCCGCCACCGAATGGCAGAGCTACCTCGAGCGGCTTGAACGCCTGGAAGCCGCCGAAACTGCCCGCCAGCCCGCTCCAGGGCCGCCCGACGAGGTGCTGCCCACCCGGCAGGCCGCCGCCTACCTGGGCCTGTGCGAGGAGGCGCTGCTCCGCGCCCGCCGGGCTGGCCGCATTGCCGGCGTGCGCCTCAACGACAAGGACTGGGGTTTCTGGCGCTCCGCCCTCGATGCCTACCCGCGCCGCTACCACCGCCTGACGGTAGCGGCCGGCCCTGCCCGCCACCCGGCCCCCTTAGCCAGCCGCGAGGCAGCCTGAGCCGCATGTGCTTGCCCGCTCCCTGAACGTTAGCCGGTGATGGTTTCACCTTTCATCCCCATCTCTATGCAATCGTTTCTGCTCATCTCCGAATCCGAATGGCTGGCGCTGCGCGCCGAAGTAGCGCAGCTGGCCCAACAGGTCGCCCAACTCCTGCAGCCGGCCCCGGCCGCGCCCGACCAAATCCTACCCACTGAGCAGGCCGCCGCCTACATTGGTTTGTGCGCCGAATCGCTCCGGCGCGCCCGGCGCGTGGGCCGCATTCAGGGCGTGCGCCTCAACGAGAAGGATTGGGGCTACCGCCGCTCCGTACTCGACGCCTTTCCGCTCCGCTACCACCGTCCGTCCCCTTTCAACTATTCCATTTAGAACCCTACCGGCCCTCAATTCCCTTATCCCATGCCCACTCCCCACCACGCCCTGGTCGGCCCGGCTGCCGACGGGCCCGCCCCACGCTCCATCCTGCGCGTGCTCAAAGCCCGCATCAAACACCAGCAGTTGCAGTGCGAATTCACCGAACAGCGTACCGACCAGGCCCCGCCCCGCATCTTCGCCCTGACCTGCCAGGAGATCGTGCACCCCGACCTGCTCGCCCACCTGGCCCAGCTCGTGCCCCGCCTGTGCCTGCTCTGCGAGCAGCTGCGCGAAACGCCCGACTTCTGGCCCGACGACGACCCCGGCCCACTGCCCGACCACCTCACGCCCTTCACCGTCACCGGCTTCACCCTCGGAGGCGGTGGGAGCGGGGTTACGCTCCTCGGCCAGCGCCAGCTCGCCGGCGGCAAGCTGCTCAACCTGACCAGCCCCTACGTGGCCTTCGACCAGGAGCTCGAGCCCTACGCCTACGCCGGCCTGCTCGAAACGGCCGTCCAGGCCGCTGTGGCCGAAGTGGAGGAGGCCCTGCGCGGCAAGTGCACTGCCGGCAGCCAACTCGACCTGTTCGAGCCCGCCGCCGGCTTCACGGCCCTCGACGAGCCCTTCGTTCCCCTGATTCCTATGCCGGCGCATGCATGAACTACGTGGCCCACACCCGCGCCGCCCACGAGCACCTGAGCCGCCAGGCTCAGGCCCGGCCCCACCATGTCAGTCTGTATTGGGCCCTGTTCTTCGAGTGGAACGCCGCCCGCTTCCCCGCCGGCCTCGACCTGGACCACCCCGCCACCATGCGCGCCGCCCGCATCGGCAACGAGCGCACCTACCGCGCCGCCCTTTACGACCTCGACACCTGGCAGCTGCTGGCCTACCAACCCAGCCAGTCGCGCTACGGCCGCAGCCGCTGCTTCCTCACCGACCTGTCTCAGCCGCCCGCCACCGGGGGCACTTCTGCCCCCGATGAACCAGTCGTACCGGGCCCGGAAGTGCCCCCGTCAAACCCCGGCACCACGGGCACAAGTGCCCCCGATGCCGCCCAACCATCGGAGGCAGAAGTGCCCCCCATGAACCCGCCCATCGGGGGCACAAGTGCCCTACATGAAAAAGGCGCATCGGGGGCAGTTCTGCCCCCAGCACTTCGGGCACAAGTGCCCCCCATGCGGGCTTCATCGGGGGCAGAAGTGCCCGAAGACACCTTATATGGTAAAACAAAAGGTTTAAACAGTGTAGTAGTAAACGGGGGTGGGGGCAGCTCCAAAAAAAAATTAGAAGTCCTCGAAGGCGAAGGGCTTTCAAGTGCGGAATTGCTCGACGAGCCCGACCCACCAAACGGCGCAGCCCCGGCCCCAAAAAAGACGCCGCGAATAGAGCGGGGCGCGCCAAAGAAAAAAGGGGTAGGGAAAGTAGGAGCGAGCCCCATCCGGCACGCCGCCCAAGCCCAGACTGCCGACGCCAACCCGCCCCCCAAACGCGGCCGGCCCCACCGCCCCGAAGTCCCCTTCGCCGAATCCGCGCTGGCCGCCTACGAGAACTTTGCCGCTGCCTTCGCCGGCACCGATTACGAACTGGCCGACCTGCGCTTCTACCACGCCCAGGTCACCAACTGGCGCAAGAACGGTGAGCCACCCCGCCGCCGCGACTGGAAAGCCACCGCCACCCAATTCATGCTCAACGATGCGCACGATAACCGCCTCAAACTCGCCCCCGGCCCTCACGCCAACGACGCTAGCCCCGGAGCACTCTTTGCTCGCACTGGCTACCGCTCCAAGTACGATGCGTGAGCTGGCCGCCACGCCCAACCCCGAAGCCCGCGCCCTGCTGGCCGAGCTATCCGTGGGCCTAACGATGGCTCAGGCCGCCGCCGCGCCCAAGCTGTTCCAGCTCCGCCGCCAGCTCGGCGAAACCGTGCTCGTCAAGCTGCTCATCATCATCCTGCGCGCCTTCCTCGACTCGCTGCGCGTACCTGACAAGCCCGACGCGGCCGACATCCTCGAACTGGCCGACACGCTGGCCCACACCTACACCCACGAGAGCGTCAAAGACATCATCCTGGCCCTGAAAGAGGCCCGCACCCGCGGCAGCAAGTTCTTCACCTCCCTCGACGTCTCCCGCATCTACGCCCTGCTAGCCGAATACTTCCAGCGCAAAGCCACCTACCTCGAAACCCAGCACCTCGACCGCAAAGCCCAGGCCGCCGGCGAGGCCACCGCCACGCTCACCCAGCTCCAGCAAACCGCCCCCCAGCTGGTGGCCGCCATCGGCCGCCGCATCCCCCTCGACCACCCCAATGCCGAGCACCTGCGCCAGCGCCTCACGCTCATCAACCAGCGCCAGAAGCATGGCCTGCTCCTCGCCGCCGAAGCCGAGCAGCAGCGCCACCAGCTGCAGCTGCTCACCCTGCGCAATACCCGCCCCGATTGGCAGCCCAGCCCCGAGGCCCAAATGGAAATCGACCGCCGCCACCGCGCCGAAGACCGCCGCCTGGCCGACCGCTACCGCTCCAACCCCGCCGCCTGAGCATTACATCCATAGTACAAAGCTCTTGGGTTTCTGAGAAGATGGTCAAATCAGAAGCGGGAATACCATAGGGGCGAGATATCAGCTGGACTCTGCTACTAACCAGCAAGCGTGGGCCTGCCCCTATGCTCTGCAGGAGCATAGCTCCGGTTTTGCTAGCCGGCGCATGCTAGCCGTCCTATTCCAACCAGCTCACCGAAGCCGCTTTAAAGTCACTCTTATCGGCCAAAATGCCGCTCCCTCACTAATCCATGAGTGTCTGCTTCTTTACTCAGAAGCTGCCGGAGTACTGTGGTAAGGCAAGAGTAAGGAATGGCCGTTGGCTATAAATACCCATTTATGGGTATTGTGAAGCAGTTGGCAAAGAATAACCTTTACAATAAATAATAGGATTTATATACTGGTAATGACTCTGCATTCTCGGCATTTCAATTCATGGCTGAATCAGCCTCGGCAATGCCCGCAGGGAGAGCCAAGAACAGTAGTAGCCACCGTGGCCTACGCATACTTCCATTTCAAAGACTGCTGCTCATGACTTTACACTACTTGTTACTCATCGGTGGGCTAGTGGCTGTAAGTGCAGGCGCGACGCCAGCCTGCGCCCAGGCGGGGGCTGTTAGTGCGGGGGGCTCAGCCAGCAGTCCGGCAGGGTCGGTCAGCTACTCGGTGGGGCAGCTCACTACCGCAGAGGGCCGGGGTCCGGGCGGTACCAGCAGTCCCGGCAATCAGCAGCCGCTGGAAATTTATGTTGTCACGGCCACCCACAGCGCCCAACTCAAGGTTGCGGCTCTGGTGTATCCCAACCCGACGACTGACGGCCTAACACTGCTTCTGGAAGGCAAGTATGCGGGGCTGAGCTGGTATCTGCAGGATGTGAGTGGCCGGCCGCTGCAAAGCAAGCGGGTGGAAGCGGCCCAGACCAACATTTCCCTGCAGGGCTTGTCGGCCGGCACCTACCTGCTCAGCGTGCGGGGACAAGACCAGCAAAGCAAGACGTTCAAACTCATCAAACACTGAGCGCTATGAAGCACTTTTTCACTCTTTTAGCCCTGCTGCTACTGGCGCTGCAGTCCTCCTGGGCGCAGGCGCCGTCGCAGTTCAGCTACCAGGCCGTTATTCGCGATAAGCTGAACAGCGTAGTTGCCAGGAAGGACGTGGCCATCAAGGTCAGCATCCTGCAAGGCTCCGAGACGGGCACGCCCGTGTACGTGGAGACACACAAGCCCACTACCAACGATAACGGCCTGATTACGCTGGCCATTGGCGGGGGCACGGTAGTAAGTGGTGTGTTCGCCAAGATTGAGTGGCCGGTGGGGCGTTTCTTCCTGAAAACGGAGATTGACCCGGATGCTAACGACAACGTCAATACGATTATCACGGCCACCAGCCGTCTGCTGTCGGTACCTTATGCCAATTACGCCCGGCGTTCTGACTCCACCCGAATCGCGACTTACGCCGAATCGGCCGGGGGGCACCAAATTGGCGATTTGTATGGTGGAGGTATCATCTTTTCGCTGTGGCGCGACCAAAAAGGTGTGCAGCACGGCCTGATAGCTTCGCTACAGGATGTGGGCTCCGCTGTTTGGGCAACACCTGATTTAGGTCCCGGTACTGCTGAAAGCATCACCGATGGGCAGGCTAATACGGCCGCAATTGTCGGCGCCAGGGGCCTTGGTAACGCCGCGGGGCTATGCGATTCGTATACAGTCCTGAATGGAAACCAGCCACTATATAATGACTGGTACCTGCCTTCATTAGCGGAGCTAAGGATGCTCTGCAATCAAGCGGCATTAATTGACTTGGTGCTAAAAAATGATAATAACGCTGATTCTTATGGCTTGACTGGTCCATATTACTGGACCTCCACCAACGCAGTGGAGCAGAGTGAAAGTGGAGGAGCGCGTGCCCTTTGGCTTTTTTACACTACTGACGGCGCGTATCCAGGGGACATTGCGGATAAGGAGCAGTCACTTGCGATTAAAGTGCGGGCCATCCGCCGTTTCTAGCCGTGCGTCAGGAAATTGTGTGGCAACACGGGTAAAGGCGGCCGGGTAGCAGCCTACTCAACTTACCTGTGTTCCCAACAAATAAAGCCGGCCGGGAAATCAGCAGGATACTGCCTCTCGTGTAGGCCGCTGGTGCCGAGCAGAGATGTTCAGGCTTCGCGGGCTCCTCCGACACCCGAAGCTCCGGCACCTGGCTGCAATGCAGCACATGCTTGCCTTTGGCCGGTAATGCCGGGCAATGCTTACCCGCATGCCTCTGCTATGAAACCGCGCTTTCCCCTCTGAAAGAACGCGTGCCAGACAACCACTAGAATAGCTTCAAACAACTCAGGAGCCATGCTGCGGCTAGGCTGGCGCGGCTACGCCAGGGCGATTGTCATGCCCGGAGTATTTGATTTCACATCCTCTTTTCTCTACTAACATGAAACCAACTCTACGACTTGGTCTGGCGGCTATTGCCCTGCTGGGAGCCTGCACCAAAGAGGACGCCCCACCAGACGACCGCAGCTTGCTGATTGGCAAGGACTGGATGCGCAGCGGCGGCACGATAACCAGCAATGGTACCGTGAAGGATGTATATGCCGACCTGAGCCCCTGTGACCAGGATGATTTTCTGCGTTTTGAGGAAGCCGACCGGCTGCTCTATGACGAAGGGCCCTCGCGCTGCAATCCGGCCACGCCCCAGACTTTGGAGGGCACCTGGTTTCTGGCAGAAGAAGACCGACTGCTGAACCTCGATATCGGCAGTGGCCTGCGGGGAGAGCGGCAGATAACGGAGCTGACCGAAAGCCGGCTCTCCCTCAGCTATACCAGTGCTGGTAAGCTGTATACCCTATCCTTCACCCGGCGCTAAGCGGCGGCGGAACTACGCGGCGCCCAGCCCAGCCGGCCGCGGCCGCTAACGCGCTTTTGCTGGCAGCCAGATACTGCCGGAACACGAGCACTTGTGCCATCTCTCAACCCCTGCCGCATGAAATCACGCTACCTCTGCAGTTTGCTATTGGCTGCTACGGCTGGCCAAACAATGGCCCAGCAGTTATTTAACCCTGGCCACGGCAATTTTTCCGGCCTGACCGGCACGGCCTGGAATCCGGCTACTGTGGCCGATAACCGCTACCGGTTTCAGGTGCAGCTCCTAGCCGTCGATGCTCATGGCACAAACACCGCTTACCGCTACTCCGGACCCGGCAGCCTGCTTTCGCCCAACTCCGTCGACTTCTCCAGTGCCTACCTGCAAGCCAATTCGGACAACAGCCGGCCAAAGCTCTCTAGCATGGGTATTGCCGTGCGCGGGCCGGGCCTGCTACTTAGCCTGGGGCCAAAAAACGGTTTCGCCTTGAGCACCCGGGTGAGAACGGCCCTGCAGGGCAACAACATTGCCGGTGATTTTCTGCAGGCGGCAGTAGATGAATTCGAGCTGCCCAACCGGCTTAAGGATAATTCCTTCAACCTCAATCTGAATGGCTTTGCCGAGTTGGATGCCACCTATGGCCGGGTGCTACTTGAAAAGGAGCAGCACTTTCTTAAAGGCGGCATAACGGTTAAACTGCTGAGGGGCATCGGTTCTGCTCATCTGCAGGCTAAAAACGCCGATATTGAAGTGGTGCCGGAAGCCGCGCAGGTCGGGGATACCATCATCCGGCTCAACTCCTACACGGGCTCGTTTGCCTACTCCAACCCCAACGCTTTCAACGATATCGATGTGCAAACGGCCGCCAAATGGCTCACGTCGGGCGGCTCGCCCGGTTCCGGCTGGGGGGCCGACCTGGGGGTGGTTTACGAATACCGCCCCGACGCCGGGCAGTCGGGCGGCCTGGGTCTGCAGCGTGGCACCGGCCCCGACCAGGGGCGGAACAAGTATAAGTACCGGATTTCGGTGGCCGTAACCGATATCGGCTCCATCCGCTACCGCGAGCAGGCCGTGGCCTTCCAGAATATAAACCTGCGCAACGTGGGGGTAAGCGAGGCTGACCTTAGCGGCCTTACGGCCGACAATGTGGACACCAAAATCAATCATATTCTGCGCACGCAGAAGTTCGACCGTGAAAACCAATTCAGAGCGGGCCTGCCCACGGCCCTGAACATAGATGTTGACTATAAGCTGAAGGGCGTGTTTTACGCAAACGTAGCCGTAAGCCACGGGCTGCGCACCCGCTTCGCACCGGGCATGCGGCATTTTTCGTACGCGGCACTCACTCCCCGGATGGAAACCCGCTGGCTGGAGCTGGCTACGCCCATATCGTTGAGCAATAACTACCAGACGCTGGCCTACGGAGCCATGGTACGCTTTGGCCCGCTGACGGTCGGCTCCAATAATATAGCCGGCCTGTTCGAGTCCAGTGAGCCGTATGGGGCCAATGTGTACGCCGAATTCTCGCTCCTGGCCTGGGCCCACTCTAAGCGCAAAAACAAAGCCGCGAAGGGAAAGAAAGCGTCGGCGCCTACTACCGTACCAACATCCGAGCCCGCACTTTCCCCCGAACCCACACCCACGCCCACGCCCACGTCCGAGCCTATATCGACGCCCGAACCCACGCCCGAACCCACGCCGACGTCCGAGCCCCCGCCAACACCTGAGCCCGTACAGACCTCCGAGCCGACGCCTGTGCCAACGTCCGAGCCCGCGCTCGTGCCCACACCCACGTCCGAGCCCACACCCACGTCCGTACCGACGCCGACGCCTGAACCTACTTCCGCACCAACGGCATCGCCCGAGCCTGTTAAGTAACTGCTGTTACGCAGCCTTGTATTTAGGCTAATGCCGCGCGGTGTAGGGGCGGGGCTTGCCCCCGCCCGCCGTTGAACGAGTATCGTTGCGCGATGACCATTGAACGGTGGTCGTTGAAACGGTGCGAACGGCGGGCGGGGACAAGCCCCGCCCCTACACCGCGCGGCACCTGCGTAACAGCAGTTAAGTAAGACTCACCCGCTGGCGCTGGCAGTAGCAGCCCTTCGGCTACTCCACCTCCTCCAGTTCCTCGGCAATGCTGCCGAACTCGGCCAGCGCGGCCCGCAGGTTCTCGGCTATTTCCTGGGCCAGCACATCGGGGGCGGGCAGCGAGGCGCTGTCCTCCAGCGTGTCGTCCTTGAGCCAGAAGATATCCAGGTTCACCTTGTCGCGGGCCAGCAGCTCGTCCAGCCCGAAGGGGCGGAACTGCTCGGTTTCCTGGCGCTGGGCCCGCTCGCCGGGCCGGCCGTAGCACTGCACGAAGTCCTGCAGGTGCGCGTCGCTCAGAGGGCGGGTCTTCAGCGTGAAGTGCTGGTTGGTGCGCAAATCGTACACCCACAGCTTGCTGGTGCGGGCCGTTTCGCCGCTGGTTTTCTTGTCGAAGAACAGCACGTTGGCTTTCACGCCCTGGGCGTAGAAAATGCCCGTGGGCAGGCGCAGCAGCGTGTGCACGTCGCAGTCCTGGAGCAGCTTGCGGCGGATGGTTTCGCCCGCCCCGCCCTCAAACAGCACGTTGTCGGGCAGCACCACGGCCGCCGTGCCATTCACCTTCAGAATGGTGTAGATGTGCTGCAAAAAGTTGAGCTGCTTGTTGCTGGTGGTGGCCACGAAATCGGGCCGCTCGTAGCTGAGCGTATCCTTGCCGGCCTGGCCTTCCTCGTTGAGCACCGTGATGCTGCTTTTCTTGCCGAAGGGTGGGTTGGCCAGAATCAGGTCGTAGCGCGTGCCCGGGTCGCCGATAAGCGAATCCTGGTTGCGCACGGGGCTTTCCAGCCCGCCAATGCCGTGCAGGTACAGGTTCATGGCCGCCAGCCGCACCACCGAGTCCACAATGTCGAAGCCGTGGAAGGTGCCGTCGCGCAGGAAGCGCAGCTCGTCCTCGTCCAGCTGGGCGCTATAGCGCTCCACCAGGTAGTCGCGGGCCACCAGCAGGAAGCCGGCCGTGCCGCAGGCCGGGTCGCAGATGGTCTGGCCGGGCCGCGGCGCCACGGCGTCCACAATGGCCTGAATCAGGGGGCGCGGGGTGAAGTACTGGCCGGCGCCGCCCTTCACGTCTTCGGCGTTGCGCTGCAGCAGGCCCTCGTAAATCTCGCCCTTCACGTCGAAGCCCATGCCCGACCAGTTTTCGCGGTCAATCAGCACCAGCAGGTGCTTGAGCCGGGCCGGGTTCTGAATCTTGTTCTGGGCTTTCTTGAAGATGACGCCCAGCATCCCCGGCTCCTTGGCCAGGTCGGTGAGGATATGGCGGTACTGGGTTTCCAGCGCGTCGCCTTCCAGCTCCCGCAGGCTGGCCCAGCTCAGGGCTTCCGGCACGGTGGGCGCGTTGGGGTTGCCCAGCTGCTCGTCGGCCATCTTCAGAAACAGCAGGTAGGTAATCTGCTCCACGTAGTCGCCGTAGCCCACGCCGTCGTCGCGCAGCACGGTAGCATAGTTCCAGACGCGCTGCACGAGGGCCTGGGCAGTAGTATTCAAAGTAGGGTGAGCCATGTTGGTTGATGGGGGATGGAAGAGGAAGAAACTAAAAGTCCGTCATGCTGAAAAAAGACGTGTCATACTGAGCTTGTCAAAGCATCTCTGCCGCTTCTTTACATCGGTCTTCATTCGTAATCATTCGTAATCATTCGTAATCATTCGTAATCATTCGTAATCATTCGTAATCATTCGTAATCATTCGTAATGAATAAAAACCGCCAAAATTACCCGGAAAGGCCGAAAAAAGCAGGAAGTCGGCCAGCTATTCATTCGTCATGCGAATGAATTCATTCGTTTATTTGGCTAATAGAATAGCGCCGCTGCTGGCGGCCCCCGCTGGCCAACAGTTCCCCACTTTTTACCAGCGCGTACACGGCCCGCTGTACGGTACTGGTCGCCGTGTCTGAGCCAACCCGCCCCACAATATCGACCAGGGCCGACTGCGGGTGGCTGCGCACGTCTTCCAGAATCCGGGCGCGTAGCAGTACCGGGTCCAGGGGGCGGAGCGTGGGGCGCTCATCCAGCCGGGCCGCCTGGTACAGTGTGGGGCTTAGGGCGTAGTAGGTGCCCTTGGTAGCGCCCTGCGTCAGCACCAGCTTCTGCTCTACCAGCCGGGCCAGCCAGGGCCGCAGCCGCTCCGTCTGGGGCAGCTGCAACCGGGCGGCCAGGGCCAGGGCGCTCAGGCGCCGGTGTTGCGCCAACTGGCCCAGCGCAATCATTTCCTTCTGGCTGAACGTGTATTGTCCGGCCAGGTAATCGAGCAGACGCAGGGTGGCCGCATCCGGCAGTTGCGACTGCACCGTTACGCGCAGGGACTGGCCGCTGTCATCAACTTCCGGCAGCGGCTTGGCTTCCCGGCTTAGCTGCTCATAAATCAGGTCGTAGCCCGAGCCTTCGCCTTCCATCATGCCCGTGGCCTGAAACGTGGCCATCAGGTGGGGGTTGCGCCGCTTCTGCGCGTGCAGAATGGTGGTGGGCGTCACGCCCAGCGGCAGGCCGCCCGGGCTGGTAATCTCCAGCCGGTCGGTGTACGCGCCCACAAACACGTCGGCGGCGGTGGTGTAGAGGCGGTGGGCAAAGGCATTCACCAGCAGCTCGCGCAGCACGGCCTCGGGGTAGTTGCGCACCTGGCGGCGGGTGCTGCCCATCGGAATTTCGTGGGCGTAGCGCAGCTCCACGGCCCGCGCCAGCAGGTCGTCGAGCAGGCGTGCCGGGTTCAGGTGGTGGTCCAGCCAGATTTCCTTGCGCACCTTCCGCTCCAGCTCGTCATACACCACATACTGCACCTGCAGGCCGTAGCTGAGCCGGGCGCGCTGCGCGGGCGTGCCCAGCCACAACACCCCCAGGTGCGTAGCCTGCCCGGTGGCCGTTAGCAGGTTGAAGTATTCCAGCAGCTCCTGGTCCGACTTGCCCAGTACAAAGGCGCTGACCGTTCCGGCCGCCCGCACCCGTTCCGCGAAGAAGTGGATTTCCTCCGCCGGCAAATCGGCCAGCGTCACGTCGGGTACCACCCTGATTTCCCATTGCAGCCCCGTTTTCTCGTACACCAGCCGGTGCAGGTCTTCCCCCGTCACGGGCTGGCACTGGTCGCTGAGGCGGGCGTAGGTTTTGCCGTCGGAGGTGGTGGCCACTACGTGCAGGGAGGGCTGCACCGTCAGGCGCAGGTACTGCCCGCCGTTGGCAGCCGTCAGCAGCTCGGGAGCCGTCAGGCTCACGTTCACGGCCCGGCTGCTGAGCTTTTTCACCAGCTCGTTCACCTCGCGCTGCGGTATCTGCTGCCCGGCCGGCGGCTCCTCGTCCTGGTCCTCGATGCCCACCAGCAGGCTGCCGCCCTGGGCGTTGGCCAGGCACACGCAGGTTTTGGCCAGGTCATTAAGGTCGGGGCTCGGGCCGAATGCCTTGCGGTAGCTCTTCTTCTCGAATACGTGCGTTTCGCTCATGGGGCAGTCGGTTTAGAAGCCCAAGGTAGTTTGAGTGCCCACCGGCAGCGGTGCTTCCGCTACTTCAGGCGCCGCCCCATCCGCCGCCGCCGCCACCTTGCGAGGCCGCCCGCGCCGCTTGCCCTCCCCGGCCGCCGGAGCCTCCGCAGCCCCCGCAGCCGCAGCGGCCTTGGCTCCCCCTCTCTTCTGGAGAGGGGGTTGGGGGGTGAGGCGCCCTAGCAGCTCCCCGGCCGGCTCATCCGTCGCATCCTGGGGCACCAGCCGCCCGGTAAAGGCCCGGTGCAGGAGGCTCTGCCGCAGCCGCTCCGCCCGCTTCAGCTCCGCCGCCAGCGTGAGTTCCAGCGCGTCAATCGTGGAGAGGCGCCGCTCCGCTTCCGCTACGATTTCGGCTTGCTCGGCTAGGGGGGCGAGAGGGAAATGTAGGTTGGCGAATCGATCAGCGCCAAGGTGCGCAATGCTTGTTGTCCAACTGGCAATCTTCTGAAAAGTGCCGGTATGCAAATAAGAGCGAAAAACGGAGAGGGCGTACTTAGGTAATAATTGCTGGCATACTCTGTATCGCACCAATGTATTCGTGAAACAGGCTCCAGGCACTTCGTTTCGGTACAATGCAGGTCGCCCAACTAATTCCAGGCTTTGGCCTTCATTGAGCAGGATGTCGTTTTCCCGCAAAGAATAGATTTCATATTCTTCGGGGGTGAAGTTCATTTCCTTCACATCTCGCAAGTCGAATCTGTCCTCGTACACATTTGCAACTCGCAAGTAAGGGCGCATATAGGGTCCGTCGTGGTGTTGTGGAGCGCGTTGACGGCCTAGACGGACCTCACCTAGCTCACGCATGGAAGCCCACACCCACCCCTCCGGCAGCTCCGGAAGCTCAGTGGTGTCCACCGCGGCGGGCTCCTGATACTTGTTCTTCCAGGCCCCGTTCAGCGGGAGCTGGCCGCCGTTCTTGGCCTGCTGGGCCGCCTCCCACTGCGCCCGCCGCTCGGCCCGGATGCGGGCCAGCAGCGCCGCCCCGGTTTCGGCGGGTGCGGGGTGGGCCGTGCGCCAGGCGCTGGTCAGCGCCCCCGTCACGGCCGCGTGCAGCACCGACTGCCGGTAGCGCTTGAGCAGCTGCTGGCTCTGGCGCACCGCCGCTACGCCCGCATCGAGCCGGCTAAACAGCTCCTCCAGCTTCGCCACAATGCGCCGTTGCTCGGGTAGGGGCGGGACAATTACGTCTAGAGTTGCAAGCTTGCCGGTTGAAACGTTAGATAGGTTGGTAGTAGTGGATGCAAAAGCTCGAATTGATTCTTGAACAGTTGATGATGACAAATAGTGGTAGTAGAACTTGGCATCGAATGGTGACTTTACCCGAAGAAGTGAAATAAAGGCTCCAAGGGTAGAAGGATAAGGTATTTCGTGTACTTGAGCTACTTTGCCAACTAGCTCATAGCTATTGGCAGTAGAAATTAAAATATCTAAATGCTTTATAAGTTGGTCTTCTCGCTTAGCAAATTTTTTAGGAACAAACCATAAGTCATCCCATTCTACTTTCTTCTGAACATTAGTTGTTCTTAAACAAGCCAAATAGCCTTCAGCAGGTGCATGAGCTTTTACCTCTTTCGGAAATGCAATTCCGCGAACAGGTGTCATGATTATATCAAGCTTAGCTACTTCCCAGCCCTTCGGCAATTCCTGTTCTTCCTGCATTCTTCTGGTTCAACAGCTGCTTACGCGGCCAGTTCGTCGTTTAATTCCTCGATAACCGCCGGCAGCGCGTCGCCGAACAGCGCCCGGGCCCGGCCGTAGCCGCCCTGGTCGATGAAGGGCGGCAGCGTGAACGAGTCGGCACTCACGCTCAGGGAGGTGGCAATGCGGTCCTTCATCATGTGCAGCCAGCCCAGCTGCTCGTGCGTAAACAGCCGCCCTGCTAGCTGCTGCCGGCCCAGCCAGTGCTGGTAGCGCTGCTCCACCGTGAGCGGGTAGGCCTCCAGCACTTCCGTTTGCTGGGTGGCAAAGCGCACCAGGCTAATGAGGTTGGTGAGCAGGGTTTTGGGGCCCGCCCCGCGCACCCGGCTCTGCTCCAGCTGCTCGTAGGCCGCCCACAGGTGCTCGGGCAGCAGGGGAGGGCTCTCCAGCTTCAGGGCCTCGGCCAGCTGCTTTATCTCGCGGTACGTTAGGGCCCGCCGCTGGTAGGGCTGGTTGTGCAGCACCTGCAGCGCCGTTATCTCGTCGCGGTGCGCGGCAATAAAGGCCGTAAAGCTATCCACCTGCTTCTGGGCCAGCCGCCGCGCCGCTTCCTCCGCCGAGTGCTGGGTCGTGAAGCCGCCGTTAATCACCCGGTCCTTGCTCACCAGATCAATCACCATATCCTTCTGGGCGTGCAGCTTGGTGAGCAGCGTGCGCAGGGCCGGGTCGTTGAGGGCCGCCGTGGCCGTGGCCGTGAGCTGCTGCTGGGCCTGCTGCCAGTGCGCCTCGGTGGGCTCGGCTGCGCCCGCCTGCTCGGCCAGGGCCAGGGCGGCGGTTTCCTGGCGCACGGGGTCCACGGCATCAAACAAGCGGCCGGCCAGCTGCTGCACGCTGGGGCCGCCGCTGCCACCGTGGGCGGCCACGGTGGCGCGGTCCTCGTCGGTCAGCTGCCGGTCCAGCCGGGCCAGGCGGGTGGCCAGCCCGCGCAGGTGCGCGGGCTCCTCGCTGCCCAGCGCCACCGCTTCCAGCAGCTTCTCGAAGCTGATGCCGCCGGTGCGCTCCGTGCGGGTGGTTTCGGTTTTCTCGCTTTCCGTCACGCCCACCGCGTCCACTATCACGAAGCGGGTTTTGGCCTCCACGTCCTGGTCGGCCACCAGCCGCAAATCGTCCAGGCTGATCGTGCGCGTGCCCCGGCCCTTCATCTGGTCGTAGTACACCCGGCTGCGCACGTCCCTGAGGAATATCAAACACTCCAGGGGCCGAATGTCGGTGCCCGTCGAAATCATGTCCACCGTCACGGCCACCCGGGGGTTAAACTCGTTGCGGAAGCGCTTAATCAGCTCGTCGGGCTTGCCCTCGGTCGTGCCGTAGGTTATCTTCTTGCAGAAGTCATTGCTCTTGCCGAACACCTCCCGCACCAAATCCACAATCTCGTCGGCGTGGTGGTCGGTCTTGGCGAAAATCAGCGTCTTGGGCACGTGCACGCGCCCGGGAAACAGTTGGGGCAGCTCGTCGCGGAACTTGGTCAGCACCGTCCGGATCTGGTCGGGCGTCGTCACCGAGCGGTCCAGCTGGTTGCCCGTGTACACTAGGTCGTCGTCGAGCGTTTCCCAGCGGCGGCGGCGGGTCTGGCGCTCCATCAGCTTCACCGAGCTGCCCTTCTCCACCCGCGCCCCGGCGGCCGTTATTTCCGTCTCAATCCGGTACACGTCAAAACCCACGTTCACCCCGTCCACCACGGCCCGCTCGTGGCTGTACTCCATCACCAGGTTCTGGTTGAAAAAGCCGAACGTCTGCTTCGAGGGCGTGGCCGTCAGCCCAATCAAATGGGCATCGAAGTACTCCAGCACCTGCTGCCACACGTTGTAAATAGAGCGGTGGCACTCGTCAATAATGATGAAGTCGTAGGTCTCCGGCGGTAGCGCCGCGTTGTAGGCCACTTCTTTGGGCCGCTTGCTCACCGCGTCGGCCGGCAGCTCGAAGCCCGAGCGTTCCTCGTTGCCCTCCTCAAACTCGGCCTCCCCCCGCAGCATCGAGTACAGCCGCTGAATGGTGGTAATGGTCACCTTGTTCACGTCGTCGAGGTGGTTGCTGGTCAGGTGCTGCACGTTATACAGCTCCGTGAACTTGCGCCCGTCGTCGGGAGTGGTGTAGGCCTGAAACTCCTGCAGCGTCTGCCGGCCCAGGTTGCCCCGGTCCACCAGAAACAGAATGCGCTTGGCCCCGGCAAACTTTATCAACCGGTAGGCTGCCGTCACGGCCGTAAAGGTCTTGCCCGAGCCCGTCGCCATCTGAATCAACGCCCGCGGCCGGTCGTGCTTCAAACTCACGTCCAGGTTACGGATGGCCTCCACCTGGCAGGCGCGCAGGCCCGCGGGCTCCACGGCGGGCAGCTCCTGCAGCCGCGCCCGCAGCGTGGCCGGCTGCCGCGCCCAGTCGCGCAGCGTCTCCGGCCGATGAAACCAGAACTCCGGCCGGGAGCGGGGCTCCGGGTCGCGCCGGTCCAGAAACCGGATTTCGTGGCCGTTGGCCTCGTAGCCGAAGGGCAGCTCCTCGGCCGTGCGCGGCACGTGCTTGGTGGCGCTGGTCAGGTAGCGGGCGGTCTGCTCGGCCACGGCCGTCAGCGAGGTGCCCTCCTTCTTGGCTTCCACCACGCCCACCAGCCGCCCCTCCACCAGCAGCGCGTAGTCGGCCGGCCCCGAGGCCGTCGGAAACTCCCGCACCGCCACCCCCAGCGCGGCCGTGCGGTTGAGCTGGTCCCGGTCCTGCAGCACCCAGCCCGCCGCCATCAATTGCGCATCAATCAGTTCACGGGCCTTCTGTTCGGGCGTCAGCATGGGCGGGGTAGGATAGCAGGGTAGTAGTAGCGCAACAGCCCCGGCGCGTCGCACCGGGAAAAGCAAATCTACCGAAGCTGCCCCGCTTTTCCTTCCGTCATGCGGGTTTTCTGCACTGCCCTGTTATTAGGCTCACCGCAGCGGGTAAACCTCCGCCAGCTGCGTATCGCTCCCCTCTTCCAGCCGCTACCTTGCCTGCTTCGGCCACGGTCCGCCGCCCCCTGGCTGGGCCGCGCCAAACACCGCATCCCCGCCTACATCACCCGCCTGCAGAACGTGATGGTGGTGGGCCAGGCCTGACGATAGTCGTCGCGCCCGAGCACACCCGGCCGTGCCATTGACGGGAGGTAGTGGCCGCTTTTGTGCAGCGGTATAAAAATAAAGTTATATTTCATCGCAACCCGTTCTGGTTTGCTCTTAGCCTGGCTATCGAACAAAGTCAAACTATGCTATGCAGATAACTCCTCCTACCTTGGCCTTAATCCAAACCACGTGGCAGCAGCTGCACCCGCCGGAACGGACTATCTACTCGGCGCTCGAGCTTCAGCAGATTGCCGCCGCAATGGGCCGGCATCTGCTCTACACCCAATTTATGCTCGTAGCCCAGCTGCCCGAGCTGCAGGTGCATTTCTGCAGTCCGGGAGTGCAAAACCTGCTGGGCTGCCCGCCGGCCGAGTTCAGCTTCGAGTGGCTTTACTCCCGAATGCACCCCGATGATGCCCCGCTCGTAGCTGAGGCCACGGCGTTGTCGGCCCGTTTTGCCGACCAGTGCCGGCACGAGGTGGACGGCCATGTCTTTTCCGTTGACTATCGCCTGCGTCATGTGGCGGGCCATTGGGTGCGGGTGCTGCGCCAGAACTTCGCTATCCAGTTGGATGAAGCCGGCCGGCTGGTGCTGGTGGGCAGCATTTACACCGACATCACCCACCACAAGCTCACCAACGACCTGCGGTTTCATTTCTCCCACCCCGACTTTGCCGCCTGGGTTCGGAGCGCCGCGGCCGCCATGCCCGCCGAAGCAGACAGCCTCAGCCCGCGGGAGCAGCAGGTACTCAGCCTGGTGTTGCGCGGCTACACTTCCCAGCAGATTGCCGGGCAGCTGTTCCTGAGCTGCCATACCGTTGGGACGCATCGGCGGAACATCGGCCGCAAGCTGGGCACCCGCGACCTGAGCCATCTGCTCCGCCACCTCGACCCTTAAGCTATTGCCTTACTATGAGGCTGGCTGGCTGGCTGGCTGGCTGGCTGGCTGGCATGGGCCACGAAGGCTAGCAGCAGTGCCTGGAAGGCCGGCGGGTTCTCTAAAAACGGTAAATGCCCGGCCCCCGGTACCAGCAGCACCGGCTCCCCCCAGCGCGATGGGGCGGTCAGGCCCGCGAAATAAGCGGGGTTGAGCAGCGTATCATCCTGCCCCAGCATAAACGCCAACGGCCGGGCCGTATCTGCAACAATGCCCACTTCATCCAGGAGCTCGCCAGCCCCAATGCTGGCGGCCAGTGCGGTTCGCATCCGCCCGTCGGCGCGCCGCAACGCGGCTTCGAGCAGGTGCACCTCGTCTTCGTCGCCGCCAGCCCGCAGGCAGGTGCGCGCCAGCGCCGTGGTTTGCTGGTCCGTGAGCGTGGGGGCGTAGAACAGCCCGCCCGTTTCAGTAAGGCAGAAAGCCGCGGCCAAATCCGGGGCCGTGCTCACCGGGGGGGTACCCACCAGCAGCAACCCCAGCAGCTCGGGCAGGTCGGGCAGCACATCCAGCGCCAGATGCCCTCCGTACGAATGCGCTACCACCAGGGCCTGTTCGCAGCCCAGCGCCCGGACGGCGGCCACCAGTACGCGCCGCAGCTGCGCCGGCGCGTACCACTCCGGCGCGTCGGGCGACTGACCATGGCCCGGCAGGTCCAGGGCCACAAGCCGGAAGGACTGTAACTCGGGGTCCGCCCACTGCCGCTCAAAAATGCTTGCCGCCAGCGAATTGCCGTGGATGAACAGGAGTGGAGTGCCCGTGGGGTCGCCTCCCTCATACGTAGCCAGGGTAATGACAATGCCCGGCAAGGGGCGCATATGGGGTCGGGGCAGATTCCGGCGTTCTGGGGCCATCGACTGGCTGGAAGAAGTAGCAGCAGAAGGCATAGGCCAGGGCGTAAGAGTGGGCGAAAGCTAAACCGGGCAGGTGACGTAGAGGCGGCCAGGGAGCCAGGCTGCGCGGGCAGTTAGCCTGCCGAAGCGCAGCATGACGTTCTTTTTCTGTCTTAACCAACCATCTGCCGACCCTAATATAAGTTGATTTTCAGGTCAAGTTCAAATCGGCGGGGCCAGCGGTAATCCAGGGCGCCGGGGCCGTCGGGGTTGAAGCCGATATCGGGACAACGGACCGCTACCACGTGGATTTATCGGTCAATCCCGGCCTTGCAACTACTGCCAGTTGCTTTCGGGAAAAGCCGGTCAATCAGCAAGCCAGTTTATTGCAGAGGCTTGAACGACGTTTTGGCCCGCGTGCATATGAAAGGATAAACAGGCGTTCAAACCATATCAGCGTTTAGCGCGGCGCAACAGCACCAGCCCATAGAGCAGGAGCAACGCCAGCGGCGAACTAATCAAATCCAGTAGCCGGTGGCCCTGCACCGCTGCCCAGGCCCCGCCGGCTCGCTGCCCCAGCAGCAGCAGCGCCAGGCTCAACCCGAAAGCCAGGCCGTAGCCCACCACAATAGCGCGTGCGTGGCGACCCCGCAGCAGCACGTGCAGCAGCGCTACGCTCACCAGCATATACAGCAGGCGGTAGCTCAGGCCCACGACCACGCCGTGAGTGCTCAGGCCCGAGGGCTGCCCCAGCCGTTGGGCGGCCGGGCCCAGCCCGCCGAGGACAGTCTGCCAGCCGCGGGTGAGCACTGCAAACAGCGGCTCATCAAACTGGCCGAGCCCAAACAACGCCAACCCCAATGCTACGGCTACCACAAGCCGGCGGGTGCTTAGCCGGTTCGGAGCAGCTGAAACCGGAGCAGTTGCTACCGGCGTGAGCCGCTGCGCCGCCCTAGCCATGCGCGGCCGCCGGCAGCGGGCTATGGCCCCGCACCCACTGGTGCCACAGTACCAGAATGGCCCCGTAGGCGACGAAGGTGAAGGTGTAGTGGTGGTTGAACTCGACCGTGTGGTACCAGTAGGTGTGGTTGATAGCCAGCAGGGCAATGCGCAGCACGTTGATAGCGTAGATGACCGCCAGCCCCAGCGGAATAAACCACAGCCGCCGCCGGCCGCTGCCGGGGTAGGCCAGCACGAAGCCGGCAAACAAGGCGTAGAGCACCAGCCCGTTGCAGGGGTTGCCCACGTACACGGCCGCCCGGCCCAGCATAGTTACGGTGGTCGGGCCGGCCGGGTCAGTGCCGGCGGCCATGCCCAGCAGCCGCAGCAGCCCGGCCGCTACCAGGGCCAGATTGGCCGAGAGGGCATCGTCGAGGTGGCCGGCGCGCTCCAGGCCGTGCTCGTAGCCCAGCACCCAGAGGGCGTAGAAGCCGGCGGCCAGCAGCAGAAACCGCATCTGTGGCCGGGCTGCCAGCCACTGCCGGCCCGCATCCAGCGGGGAATCAAGAGGTAAAGAAGAAGGCATACGACAGGGAAAAGGGAAGACAACAATCCGGGCCCCCGCGTTGGCAGGGGCCCGGATGGAGCAGTAGTCGAACTTATTTGCGGGCCCGATGCTGGCGCAGACGCTTGAGGCCGTAGGCGGCCCCGGCGGCCAGCAGCAAGCTGGCCCCGCCGTCAATGGGCACGGCGGTGGGCGAGTTGGGCGTCGGCCCGCCGGGGCCCGGCCCCTGGGCCAGCAGGGCGGTGCTCATCAATAGCAGGGGCAGGAGGAGAAAGTAGAAGCGCATAGTCGGAAGGTTTTAAAAGGAGAAAGTTGAGCGGAAATGCTCCGGCCAGGGGCCCGGCCACCACTGGGGCGACCGGGCCCTGGGGCGGTAAGGCTACTGCTGCACCACCACGCGCTGCACTACGGTCTGACCCCCGGCCAGTGTCACGCGCAGCGCGTACACGCCGGTGGGCAGGCCCAATAGGCTCAGGCGGGTTTCGGTGGTGGGCAGCGCCACGGTACGCAGCTGCTGGCCAACGGCGTTTAGCAGCACGGCCGAAGCCGGCCCGCCCGCCGGACGGCTAATGGTGAGCTGGTCCCGGCTCGGGTTGGGGTAGGCCCGCACCTGGTCGGCCAGCGCGGCCGAACCCGTGGCTAGCACGGCGTTAGGCCGCAGGTTGAGCGCGAAGCGGCCGGCCACATGGCGACTGTCGGCCGAGAAGCCGTAGCCGCCGGCCGGCAGCTGGCGCAGGTCGTGGCGCGTGCCGGTCTGGTTGTCTACCAGTTCCACCAGGGTGGTGGCCGGCAGGTTGGCCAGGCTGGCGGCGGTCAGGGCGAAGCGCCCGGTCTGGGGCAGGTCCACGATCAGCGGCACGGTCACTACCTCACTGCTCAGCGCGGGCAGGCCGTTCACGGCCAGCGCCTCGCCCGTTGCGGCCACCGAGGCCAGGTTCAGGCCGGTGGTGTTAGGCAGCTTCTCGGCGTCGTAGTGGTCGTCGCGGCCGGGCGTGGCATCGGCTTCAAAGTACACGTAGGTAGGCTCGCGGCTGCCCTTGGCATCCACCAAATCCAGCTGCACGGCGGGCCGGGTGTCGGCCGTCGGGCGGTTGAAGGTCGGGCTCTGGTAAGAAGTCACCCGCCAGGCGTTCTGGAAGCTGAAGCTGGGCACGTTCTGGCTCACGCGCAGGAAAAAGCCCTGCATGGCCGGAATAAGCCCGCCGGGCAGCGTGCCGAAGCCGTTCTGGTAGAACTGGTAGGTGCCGGCGTACTGGCTGCCCGACTTGTAGACGTACACGGCATCAATCACGCCGGTGGGCAGGCCGTTGCGGGCCTGGCTCCAGTCGAGCGGGGCGGGGTAGGGGTTGCCCAGCAGCTGCCAGCCGGCGCTGGCCTGCGGGCCGCGCGAGAGGGCGCCCATCGGCACCGTGCCGGTCGAGAGCGTACCGTTCAGGTCCACCGTTTGGCTGGCGGCCAGGTTCACCGTGTAGCCACGGCCGGGTACGAGCGCGTTGCTCAGAGCGGCGGGCGAGAAGTAGCCGAACTCGAAGGCCTGGCTGGTGGCGCTGGCGCCCGTCAGGCGGGCCTCATCGTAGCCGTACACCGTGGGGAAGGGCGTCACGCTGCCCGGGTCGGCGGCCGTATTATAGGCCGGATTTACCACCGGCGCGAAGCCGGCGGTAGCAAGGTCGCCAACTGTAGTAGCCTGCACCGGCGAGCTGTAGTGGCGGTAGCCCAGGCCCGCGTTTAGACTGGGATCTATGTAGCGCTGCATGGTGGCCATGCCTGTTACCGCGCCGCTGCCCGAGTTCACGACCAGGGCCGTGCCGCTGGCGTCGGAGCGCAGCGTCAGGGCCTGGCCGTTCAGGTTCAGGTTGCCGGCTCCGGCCAGGGTCAGCACCTGGCGCACGCCCACCGGGGCGCTGAGCGTCAGCGGGCTGTTGTTGCTCGTGCTCAGGTTGCGCACCTGGGCCGGTAGGCCCGAGCCGGTTACCTGGGCCTGGCTGCCGTTGTAGGCGTAGCTGGCGTCGGCGGCAAACGAGCGGAGGCCCTTTACCTGTACCGCGCCGGTGCTGCCGCTGGCCGTAATGCCGGCCGGGTCGTTAATCACAAGCGTACCACCGGAGGCCAGCGTGAAGCTGCCGCTACCCGTCAGGACCTGGGAGTTGGTACTCAGGCCGCCGCCGTTTTGCACTGTAAAGGCCCCGTTCACTACTACTGGTCCGCCGAGTTGGGCAAAGCCAGTTCCGGTTATGGTAATGGTGTTGTAAGTGCCGGCTGGTATGTTGGTAGGTGCGGGAGCCATACCGCCGTTGATGGTTAGGTCCTGTGCGGCCGGGGCCGCGTACTGGATGCTGAACTGGGGGGCGGCCGTGTTGCCGTTACCGGCCTGGTCCTGAGCTGCGTTGGCAGCCACATTCACCGTTACCGTGCCGGCGGTGGCGGGCGTTACGTTAAACGTGTACGTTGGGCCCGAACCCGCGAAGCCTGCGAGTACGCCGTTGCTTATTGTTACGTCGCCGGCCACAAAGCCGGTTACGCTTTCGGAAAAAGTTACTGTTACCGGAATCGGGGAGGTGCTGGTGGGGCTGCTGGCCGCGCTGCTGATAATTACCGTGGGCCCGGACTGATGATAAATACCGAAGCTCGCCATGGTCTTCGAGCCGTCGCCGGTTGCGGTGAAGGAGCCGCCAACGTATACGTCGTTCCCTTTCAGCGCCACGGCACTCACAAAGTTATTCAGACCCGTACCCAGGGCGCTCCAGCTCGTGCCATTCCATTTGGCAACATAATTAGCCGGCGCGCCCCCAGCCGTACTGAAGCTTCCTCCGACGTAGACATTGCCGCTGCCGTCCACCGCCATATCTTCAGCTGCCTTATCAAGGCCCGTTCCCAGCGCACTCCAACTTGTGCCGTTCCACTTAGCTACATAGTTGGCTGGCACATCTCCGGCAGTGGTAAAGTTTCCCCCCGCATACAGGCTGCCGTTGCTATCAAAGGCCAGGGTCCTGGCCGATAGGTTAAGTCCTGTTCCCAGCGCACTCCAACTCGTGCCATTCCACTTAGCAATATAATTGGCCGTTGTGCCCCCGGCGGAAGTAAAAGTTCCGCCCGCATACAGGCTGCCGCTGCCGTCCAGAGCCAATGCACTGGCAAAGTTGTTCAGGCCCGTGCCTAGCGCACTCCAGCTTGCCCCGTTCCACTTGGCCACGCGATTGGCTGCCGTGCCCCCGGCCGTAGTGAACTGTCCTGCGGCATAAACATTACCACTACCGTCAATAGAGAGCGCAAGAACTGAATTATTCATGCCCGTGCCCAGGGCGCTCCAGCTCGTGCCATTCCACTTGGCAATATAGTTGCCCGGCGAGCCACCGGCCACAGTGAAATACCCTCCCGCATACACATTGCCTTTGTCATCCACCGCCAGGGCATTGACAGAGTTATTCATAATCCCGTTGCCCAAAGCACTCCAGCTCGTACCGTTCCACTTGGCCACGCGGTTGGCCACTGTGCCCCCGGCTGTAGTAAACAGCCCGCCGGCATAAACATTGCCGTTGCCGTCCACGGCTAGCGTAATGACGGATTGGTTCAGGCCTGCGCCAGTACCCAAAGCACTCCAGCTCGTACCGTTCCACTTGGCAATATAGCTGGCCGTCGTGCCCCCAGCCGCCGAAAAGGCGCCTCCCGCGTACACGTTGCCGCTGCCGTCCACGGCCAGCGCATAAACGAATTTATTCAGGCCTGTACCCAAGGCGCTCCAGCTTGTGCCATTCCACTTGGCCAGATGACTGACCCTTACACCCCCGGCCGTGGTGAAGAGCCCTCCTGCGTACAGGTTGCCGCTGCCATCCACGGCCAGCGCACTGACTTGCTCACTCGTGCCCGTCCCCAGGGTACTCCAACTCGTGCCATTCCACTTGGCAATATTACTGTCCTCGGTGCCCGGAACTGACGAGAAGAAGCCTGACGCCGCGTACAGGTTGCCGTTGCGGTCAACGGCCAGCGCAACAACATCATTATATAAGCCCGCACCCAGGGCGCTCCAACTCGTGCCGTTCCATTTGGCCACATGATTGACTTCTACGCCCCCGGCCGTGGTAAAAAAGCCTCCGGCGTAAATAGTGCCGCTGCCATCCACGGCCAGGGCGGCAACTGAGGCATTGAGGCCCGTGCTCAGGGCGCTCCAACTCGTGCCATTCCACTTGGCTACGCGGTTGGCTGGCACCCCCCCGGCAGTAGTAAAATTCCCCCCCGCGTACACGTTGCCGTTGCCATCTGTGGCCACAGCATTAACAAAGTCATTTACGCCCGTGCCCAAGGCGCTCCAACTCGTGCCGTTCCACTTAGCTACGCGATTGGCTGGCCCACCCCCGGCAGTGGTAAAGCTTCCCCCCGCGTATAGGTTTCCGCTGCCATCCACCACCAGGGCACTGACCTGGTCATTGAGGCCCGTACCCAGGGCACTCCAGCTCGTGCCGTTCCATTTGGCCACATAGTTGACCGGCGTATTCCCAGCCATACGGATGTTTCCCCCCGCGTATAAGTTACCGCTGCCGTCCAGCGCCACGGCAAATATTTGTCCATTGACGCCCGGCAGGCTAAAGCCATCCTGCCACTTCTCGTCACCCGCGCCACCAGGCCGGAACACCGGGGCACCCGTTTCCGGGTTCTGCCCCATTCGGTAGCCGTCCGTTGAGAAAGAGCCTTTGGCCCCGGCCCGCAACGTGCCGTCGGGGTTGAGTACTTGCCCCACCGAGGGGGCCTGCGCCCAGCTAAGCGCGGGCAGCAACAGTAGTAGCAGCAGCGCCAGGCTGGCCAGCAGCCCGCGCCAGCGGGCTACCGGGTACTTGGGGAAAAGTGGGTCCATAAGAAGAGGATGAAAGAAGTGAAAGAAAACAGGCGCTAAAGCTGCCCGGTAGTTCGGCCGCCAGCTGGGTAAGTCAACTTATTTCACCCCCTGCCTCCTGGGTGCCCTGGCCGCGCTGGGGTTGCAAAGGGGGGCATTCGGGCGCACGGTTGGCCCGCGCCAGCCCGGCTGAGGCGTCCGCCCCGGGCTGCCGTTCAGCGTCGGCGAGCCGGGCCTTTGGGACAGCAGCGGATACTGCTGGTTGCCGCCGGGGCTGTCGAAGTTGAACCAGTATAGGGTGAGCCGGCGCACTAAACGCAGCGCCAATAGCGGGTAGGTTCGACCAAAGCAGCACGGTTTCATAACGGACGATGCAAGAGTGAAAGCAGCGCAGCCATGCCACCGCAACAGGCATTATCAAAGCCCGCCCGGCGCAGTTTTTACCCGCAGTCAGCAAGGGGCGATGAGATGAATGGGGTTTTAAAGTTATATTGTATATTGTAAAGGTACAATTATACATCTTGGCTTTACAATACCCATTAATAGGTATTTTCAAGCGTCGCAGGCCGGCAATGCAGGCTGGTAAGCCGCCTTCTTTTGCCAGCTTACCGGGCCTGAAAATTGCCACAAGGACTTGCAAAGCCACCAATTTGGTGCTCTGTACATAAAAAAAGCCCGTGTCTCCTCACGTTGCGTTGCCAGTGCCGCCGGGACAGCAGTCGACCCCTCCCTCACGGCCGAGCCCGCCAATCTGCCATCACCCGCTCGCCAACAAGAAGGCCACCTCATCTGGGAGAGCCCTCGGAATACCTATCGGAGGCAGTCTGTGAATTTTCCGTGTAAGCAACTAAAATAAAGCAAATTGGCAGTCAGTATACCTGTCGGAAATTGTGCCGTATCATTGGCCTACAGCTAGGTGATGTGAAAGATCGTCCTCCTGCCGCAACCCAACGGCTAATGCTGCCTAATGGCCATCAGCGCCTGGACCTACCTCACTGTTCTTATTCCGCGGCAACCTCAGACCCCACAGCATAAAAACAGCCCCGACCTCACCGGCCGGAGCTGTTCTGTTTCCCGAAGCCCTCACGCCCCCTACAACGACTCCGCCGACGACCCGCCCATCAACTCCTTGCGGCTCTGGGCCTCCTGCGCCTGCTCCCCCGGCTTCACCGCCGTACTCGACATGGCCGCCCCAATAGAGCCCGCCAGCACCAGCTAGCCCCCGATCCGAGTGTAGCCAGCGCGGCCGGTAGCAGCGTAAGCGAGGCTGGACCTGCCAGCTGGCCGTGCCACTGGTAGCCATCCAATGGCGTTTGAATGGGTAAGCGCCGCAGTTACGGCCTCAAAAACGGATGTTTAAGGGCCAAATAAATTAAGCTGGTCGTTGCGATTGGACACGTAGCGCACCACGTCTTCGCGAGCGTAATGCAAGCCGCCGAGCCGGTCAATTTTTGTCTTAATCAGGTTCACGGTTTGCGGCAGTTCTTCTTCAATGTTGCGCGTAGTGAATCGCAGCACATCCCACCCGGCCACGGCTGCTATTGCGTTGTTGCGAGCCTTGTCGTAGCGCACAGCATCGGGGTGCATGTGGTAGGTGTCGCCGTCACATTCCACATCAATTTTGCCTTTGGCGCAGTAAAAAGCGAAGTCGCAAATCCAGCTTTTCTCTTTGGTCGGCAGCAAAACCTGCCGTTCGGCGGGTAGGTTCTGGCGCTTTAATTCTGTCCATAGCGTGTCTTCCAGCGGGCTGTCATGGTAGAGGTCATTGATTTCCTCCGCTTGCGAAAACTTGGCCCAGGTGGTTGGGATGAACAGAATGAACCGGCCCCGGTAGCTGACGATTGGCCGGGGCAATGCTTGCAGCGCGCCAAACGAGATTTTGTGGTAGAGGATGGCCGAACGGGAATTGAGCGTTTCATTCGGAAAAAGATGCTGGCGCGTGACGACTTCTACGCTGGTTATTTCCGCGAAAAACCGAATGGAGAATTTTTGTTCTTTAAAGGCTTTCGGGAAGTAAAAAGCAATGATGTGTGCCTGCTTCTTTTGCAGCGTTACCGGAATGCGTGAATTGGTTGGAATACGGTACCAACCCTGCGTCTGTGCAATGTGAAAGTCGGCGGGCTCTTTCGCCAGCACGACAAGTACATCACATATGGCGTAGGGCTTTTTCATAAGTATAACGAAACGTAAATCCGGCCAGGATAAGTTGTACTTGGCATTAGCCCTGGCCAACTGCCTCAACAAGCCGGCCAATTCGCAGAAAGTCAAAAAGTGCTTGCCGCCGCCGGATTCATTGCTCCCGATACCTCACTCATATCTGTTTACGTGGCAAATGGCGAGGTCGACACTAATCAGCCTATCCAGCAGCTCGCCCCGCTCACCCATGCCGCCGGGCAAAAGTAGGCGCAACAGTGCGTGAGCCAACCCTGGTTTTAGAGGGAGCCGTGCTGTGGAAATGCATTTAAGCCGCCGAAATGTTTAAATGCGAATCTTACGTCAGGTTTGTTCTGGCTGACGGTAGCAACAATTCCCTCTGCGAAAGCAAATAGGGTTTACTGACAAACCCGACCTGCCCATGTAGCAGAGCTGAAAAAAATGATGCGATACAGATTGGATAATTCTTATTTTTGGCGGCCTAATCCACTCCTGCCGCTATGCGTCTGTTTATTCCGCCGATGATCCGCCTGCTGGGCCGCCTTGCCTTGGTCATGCCCATCAGCATGCTAACGAGCAGCGCCTTTGCGCAGCAGACTGTGCCGTATATTCAGGTAAGTGCCGGCGGGTTTAAGTCGATGGCCCTGCGGGCCGATGGCACCTTATGGGCCTGGGGGGCCAACTCGGATGGGGAGCTGGGCATCGGCGACCCAACATCAGCTTCTATTGCGACTCCCCGGCAAATCGCACTACCTAATGGATTGCCCCCCGGCAGCACCTGGGCTCAGGTAGCATGCGGTACCTCGCACGCGTTGGCCGTTGCCTCTAATGGCAGCCTGTGGGCCTGGGGCAATAATGGCTACGGCCAGTTAGGCACGGGCAGTACCGGGCGGGGTTTCTCGTCGCGCCCGATGCCGGTGGTGGCGCCTGCCGGCACCCGCTGGCAGCAATGTGCGGCCGGGAACCTGCTCTCGCTGGGCATTCAGACCGATGGCACGCTCTGGCAGTGGGGCAAGGACCCGGCCAGCATAAGCGGTAGCTGGTACGAAACGCCCCGGCAGGTAGTAGCTCCCGGCGACGGGCCCGGCACGCGCTGGACCCAGGTGAGCGGCGGCTACTACCATATGCTGGCGCTCCGCTCCGACGGGACTCTGTGGGGCTGGGGGGTAAACCAGTACGGAGAAGTCGGTGATGGAACGCAGACGCGCCGCTATAGCCCCGTTGCGGTACCCGTGCCGGCCGGAGCCCCCGCGGGCGCATACTGGGTCCAGGCAACGGCGGGCCGGCTGTTTTCGCTGGGGCTGCTTTCCACCGGTACGCTGTATGGCTGGGGCTGGAATGTGAACGGCGTGCTGGCCGACCATACCTCGACGCTGCAGCCAGTGCCGCTGCCGTTGCCGGCCAATGCTGCCCCCGGCACTGGCTGGCGCCAGGTGCATGCCGGCGTGGCGCACGCTACCGCTATCCTGACCGACGGTTCATTGTGGACCTGGGGTGAGAATGTGTACGGCCAGCTGGTAAATAACACGCAGACCGTACCCCTTGCCCCCACACGTGAGGCCACTAATGGTGTCTGGGCGCAGGTATCCGGCGGCCACGTGCATACGCTGGCTATTGGGGCCGACGGCAGTGTGTATGCCGGCGGAGCGGAGCGCGCACCAGGACCTGACCCGACCAATTATTGGAACCGGGGCCAACTGGGCAACGGTTCGTACAATGGGTCCCTGGTGCTGCGTCGAACGTTAGCCGTTACGCTGGGCCGGCGCAAGGCCTCCCAGACTGCCTATCAAGTATATCCCAACCCCGCTCACCAATGGCTGACCGTCGAGGGGCTGCCAGTTCGCGCCACGCTCAAACTCACGACGACCCTCGGCCAACCGGTGCTAACGCAGTCGGCCAGCCGCCTGACCCGCCTCAACCTTGGCAATGTAGCCGCCGGCAGCTATCTGCTCACCATAGAGACTGACAACGCGCCCCCCCAAACCCTGCGCGTCGTCGTCGAATAAGCCTTGCTTACGACGACGAGCGCTCATTCGCTTCTGCCAAGGTGTTGCTTTCCTGCTCCTTCCGCTTGAAGTTGTTTTGCCCGGCTTCTCCCAGCGCCCTTGCTTAAATAAGCAACTATCCGTGCGCCCCACCGCCAGTATGAATCTGCTATCAGCCGCCCCGGGCAGTTCGCTACACCCTGGCTCGGAAAAGGGCTCCGAACGATTATCGTAGCCGTCATTATTTGAGACCGGTGCAACAATCAACCAGCCAGCAGGCCTACATTTGGCTTTCCGCCGCCGTTTATTCTACCCGATGCTGCTAACCATCACCACTACTTATTCGCCCGCCACCGACCTGGGCTACCTGCTGCATAAGAACCCGGCCCGTTTACAAAGCCTGGAAATAGCCGGTGGTCAGGCTCACATTTTCTACCCCGAAGCCACCGCCGAGCGCTGCACGGCGGCGCTGCTGCTCGACCTCGACCCCGTGGGCCTGGTCCGCGGCCGGACCGGCTCTTCCGGCGACGGGTTCGCGCTCGAGCAGTACGTCAACGACCGGCCCTACGTGGCCTCGTCCTTCCTGAGCGCCGCCCTGAGCAAGGCCTTCGGCACGGCCATGAACGGCACCTGCAAAGACCGCCCGAACCTGCCCGAGCAGGCCCTGCCCCTGGAAGTGAAGGTGGCTGTGGTATCGGCCCCCGGCCCCGACTGGCCCCGCCGCCTCTTCGAGCCCCTGGGGTATGAAGTGCAGATTGAAACCACGCCGCTCGACCCCACCATGCCCGAGTGGGGCGACAGCCGCTACTACACCCTGCACCTGCGCCACGAGCGCCTGCGCCTGCAGGACGTGCTGACCCACCTCTACGTGCTGCTGCCGGTGCTCGACAACGACAAGCACTACTACGTTGGCGAAAACGAGGCCGAAAAGCTGCTGCGCAAGGGTGCCGACTGGCTGCCCCGGCACCCCGAACGCGACTTCATCACCCGCCGCTACCTGCGCTACCTGGCCGCTTACGTCAACCCCACGCTCAAGCAGCTGCTCAAAGACGAAGAAGGAGCAGAGCCCACCCAGGAAGCGGAGCCGGTCGATGCCAGCACCATAACCGCGCCCGTAACGGCCGATACGGTGGCTGCCGACAGCCCGGAGCCCAAACTCTCGCTGCACGACCAGCGGCTGCAGCAGGTGGCCGACGAAATCTACCAGCTCGGGCCCAAGCGCGTGCTCGACCTGGGCTGCGGCGAAGGCAAGCTCCTGCGCCTGTTGCTGCGCCAGCCCAAAATCGAGTTCATCCTGGGCATGGACGTATCCCACCAGGCCCTGAGCCGGGCCGCCCAGCGCCTGCACCTCGACGAGATGCCCCCGCGCCAGCGCGCCCGCCTCGAACTCATCCAGGGCTCGTTGCTCTACCGCGACGAGCGCCTCACTGGCTTCGATGCGGCGGCGCTAGTGGAAGTGATTGAGCACCTCGACGAAAACCGCCTGGCTGCCCTGGAGGAGGTCGTCTTCGGGCAGGCCCGCCCGGCGCACGTGTTCGTCACGAGCCCCAACGCCGACTACAACCAGCTCTTCGAGAAGCTCAACGCCGGTGAGTTCCGCCACACCGACCACCGCTTCGAGTGGACCCGCGCCGAGTTTGCCGCCTGGGCCGCCGGGGTGGCCGAGCGCCACGGCTACCAGCTCCGCCTGGAAAGCATGGGCGAGGAAGTGGAAGGCGTGGGCGCCCCGTCGCAGATGGCGGTGTTTGAAAGCGAAAAAAGTTAATGGATGCACCCTAGATAAACCGACGCAAATGCTTGTCTCGCGTTTTCTTGCAATTTATCGGAGCATAAGTCGGATACATATAGACCGAAGGGTTCAACTCTGACATTAGAGTCATTGCTTGAGTCTAATGTATAGCCTTCATTGAAAAAAGAATATCGTAGAGTTGACCACATTTCAAAACCAAGTTCCATATCCGAATTAGGGTCGTAGCCTGAATTTTCTCCTGATTTCACAATCTTGGTTATGAGGCCTAGCATGGACTTAAAATTTATAGATGCAGTATGAGCGGCTAAGTCTGCAAGTTGTATTCCTTTGATAAGCTTCGAGTCTTGCTCTAAGAAAAAGTCGGTGTTGGTGAAATCCTGACTATCAATAGCAGCACGAGCTTTCTGCATAGAAGTAAAATGACCTTGGTCAAAGTGTACTTCATTTGCACTGTCAAGCTCATTATAATTAATGAACGCTTTAATTGCTTTAATGCACTCGAATCCAAGTTCTTCTCTTCTATCGCTGGGAACAACAACTACTCCTAATTTGCAATAATGTGTAAGCAATAGCTCAAGGTCATCTCTGACTTTGGCTTTATTTGAATCCCTTGAGTAAGAGGCACCACTTTTATGTTCAAAATGATTTTTATCATAACCATGCTTTTCGATGATGATATCTATTTCACTCGTTAGGTCATTTTTAGTATAGACACAGGCTGCGATGATAAATCCTGCATCGTTGTGAACACTGTCATCAATGTAAAAATATCCCATGTTTGAGCTGATTAGATTGAAAGTGCTGGTAGACTAAGCCAAATTTAGCACGAAACAAACAGCTCCATTGAGCTGGTGCTGTTACAACGAAAACAATGCCCCAAGATACTATCAAGCTCCCCGAACTCTCCCTCATTCTCCTCATCGGCAGCACGGGTGCCGGCAAGTCCACGTTTGCGCGGCGCTTGTTCAAGCCCACCGAAATCGTCTCGTCGGATGCCTGCCGGGGGCTGGTGGCCGACGATGAGAACGACCAGTCGGCCAGCCAGGATGCCTTTGGGTTGCTCCACTACCTGGTGGCCAAGCGCCTCAAGCGCGGGCTGCTCACCGTCGTCGACGCCACCAACGTGCAGGCCGAAGGGCGCAAGCCGCTCATCGCGCTGGCCCGCCAGTACCACGTGCTGCCCGTTGCCATCGTGCTCGACGTGCCCGACGCCGTGGCCCACGGGCGCAATGCCGACCGCCCCGAACGCCGGCACCTGGGGCCCCACGTAGTCGCCCGCCACCGTCAGGACCTGCGCAAAAGCCTGCGCAACCTCAAGCAGGAAGGCTTCCGCCACATCCATCACCTGCGCGGGGTAGAGGAAGTCGACGCGGTCCAAAGCATCGTGCGCGACCGGCTCTACAACAACCGGCAGGACGAAACCGGCCCCTTCGATATCATCGGCGACGTGCACGGCTGCTACGACGAGCTGTTGACGCTACTCGGGCAGCTCGGCTACCAGGTCGAAACCGAGCCCATGGCAGACACCCGTGACCTGGGCGTGCGGGTAACCGCCCCGGCCGGCCGCCGGGCCGTGTTCCTGGGCGATTTGGTGGACCGCGGCCCCGCCTCCCCGCAGGTGCTGCGCCTGGTGATGAGCATGGTGCAGGGCGGCTCGGCGCTGTGCGTGCCCGGCAACCACGACATCAAGCTGCTGCGCCACCTCAACGGCAAGAAAGTTACCGTCAACCACGGCCTGGCCGAAACGCTGGAGCAACTCGAAAATGAACCCGCCGCCTTCGGGGGGCAGGTGCGCCAGTTCCTCGACGGACTGGTGAGCCACTACGTGCTCGACGGCGGCAAGCTGGTCGTGGCCCACGCCGGCCTCACCGAAGACATGCAGGGCCGCGGCTCGGGGGCCGTGCGGGCGTTTGCGCTGTTTGGTGAAAGCACCGGTGAGATTGACGAGTTTGGGCTGCCCGTGCGCTACGAGTGGGCCCGCGAGTACCGGGGCCGGGCCCTGGTAGTCTATGGCCACACGCCGGTACCCGACCCCGAATGGCTCAACAACACCATCGATATCGACACGGGCTGCGTGTTCGGCGGCCGCCTGACGGCCCTGCGCTACCCCGAGCGGGAACTGGTAACCGTGCCCGCCGCCCAGGTGTACTGTGAGCCGGCGCGCCCGTTGAACTATAAGCTGTTAGCTGATAGCGCTCAGCTATTAGCTTTTTCCGGCAATGAGGGCAGCCCGCACGAAAAGCTAACAGCTAACAGCTTTCAGCTAGAAGCTGAACTAGATATTCGCGACGTTACGGGCAAGCAGTTCATCGAAACCCGGCTGCTGCGCGGCGTTACCATCCGGGAGGAAAATGCCGTGGCCGCCCTGGAGGTGATGTCGCGCTTCGCCCTGCACCCCAAATGGCTGCTCTACCTGCCGCCCACCATGTCGCCCACCGAAACGTCCGATCTGCCCGATCTGCTGGAGCACCCCGCCGAGGCGCTGGCCTACTACCAGCAGCTGGGCGTGGAGCGCGTGGTGTGCGAGGAAAAGCACATGGGCAGCCGGGTAGTGGTGGTCATTGGCCAGGATGAGGAAGCCATCCGGCGCCGGCTGGGGCTGGTGGGCGAGGGCATCGGCAAGTGCTACACCCGCACCGGCCGCAACTTTTTCACCGACCCGGCGCTGGAAGCGGCCTTCCTGGCCCAGCTGCGCGATGCGCTGACCACCGCCGGCTTCTGGGACAAGTTCAACACCGACTGGGTGTGCCTCGACGCCGAGCTGCTGCCCTGGTCGGCCAAGGCCCAGGAGCTCATCAAAAACCAGTACGCGGCCGTGGCGGCCGCCGCCAACGCGGCCCTGCCCCAGGTAGAAGCCGTGCTGGCGCAGGCCACCACCCGCGAGCTGGACGGGGTGGAGGCGCTGCTGGCCCGCACCACGGCCCGCCGCGCGGCGGCCACCGACTATGCCGAGGCCTACCGCCGCTACTGCTGGCCCGTCAATGGGCTGGAAGATCTGCGCCTGGCCCCGTTCCATCTGCTGGCCACCGAGGGCCAGACCTACTTCGACCGTGACCATGCCTGGCACATGGAAACGCTGCGCACGCTCGCCCTGGCCGACCCCGGCCTGCTGCGCGCCACGCCCTACCGGGTAGTGCCGCTAAACGACCCGGCCGAAGTGGAAGCCGCCATCCAGTGGTGGACCGAGCTGACCGCGGCCGGGGGCGAAGGCATGGTGGTGAAGCCCTACGACTTCGTGACCAGCAACCGCAAGGGTCTGCTGCAGCCGGCGCTCAAGTGCCGGGGCCGCGAGTACCTGCGCATTATCTACGGGCCCGACTACCTGCTGCCCGGCAACATCGAGCGGCTCAAGCAGCGCAACGTGAAAGCCAAGCGCAACCTGGCCCTGCGCGAGTTTGCCCTGGGAGTAGAAGGCCTGGAGCGCTTCGTAGCCGGCCAGCCGCTGCGCCGGGTGCACCAGTGCGTGTTTGGCGTGCTGGCCCTGGAGAGCGAGGCCGTGGACCCGCGGCTGTAGATTAGAGCATCAGGATTTCGACCTGGATATAGGTGCTTTACTTTTCAAGCACGCTAGTTAAAGCTATGCCCTTCAGGGCAAGACTTTAGTTGCTACTCACCTTTACGTGTTTGGTAGCTTTGCATGATGAAGCAGCGAACAGGTAGTCATTCGGTTCACAAACTGGAAGTGCATCTGGTATGGAGCACCAAATATCGCTATCAGGTGCTGACCGGCGACGTGCAGCTGCGCTGCCGGGACTTGCTGCGCCAGACGTGTAATGCGCTGGACGTACGCATTTTGAAAGGGGTAGTGAGCAAAGACCACATCCATTTGCATGTGTCGTACCCTCCTTCCTTGGCGCTCAGTGAGTTGATGCGTCGGTTAAAAGGGCGTAGTGCCAAGTTATTGCTACAAGAGTTTCCCGAGGTGAAGCGTCGGTACTGGGGCGGCCATTTCTGGGGCATTGGCTACGGTGCTTGGAGCGTGGGCAACATCACCGATGAGCTACTCGAAGCGTACCTAAACCATCACAAGGACCAGCCCAATGGAGATGAGAATTTTATTCTGGAGTGAGCCACTTGTAGTGGTCTTCTTTCAGTCGGCTTTAGCCGAAACCACCGAATTCCATTCGGAAAGCAAACCTATGGACTTACAGTCCATAGTCGTTTAGTTCCTGGCAAAACGCAACAGCGCCTTGTGCTTCAGCTACTGCTGCGGCATAAGGCGCTGTTGCGTAGGAAGCGCCACCAATACAGGCAACGACTTAGCGTATAACTGCGCTCTGATTCAGCAACTCCACGCTGAAATTGACCTTCGCATTCAGCGCCTTGAACACCTTCATCACCGTGTCAAAACGTGCATCGGTCAGGTTGTTTTCCAGCTTGGAAATCTGGGCCTTCTGCACGCCCACCAGCTCCCCGAGCTGCTGCTGGGTCAGGTGGCGTTGCAGGCGGGCCTGCTTGATGGCTTTGCCCAGCAGGTCCAGGCGGAGCTCCTCCTCGAAGGCTTCACGCTTAGGAGTGCCGATGACGCCGATGTGCTCGTTCACGACTTCGTCAAGGGAATAAAACTGCAGCTGCTCGTCGGTTTTCATGGCTAGTTGGTTTTCTGTTCGAAGTAGATTCTGCGGATTCTTTCGGCTTTGTCCAGGTCGGCCTGGGGCGTTTTACCGGTTTTCTTGATGAGGCCGTGCGTGGTCAGCACCAGCGTATCCACCGGCCCGGACTTGTCCCAAAAGGCAAAAATCCGGTAGTGGGTTTTGTTGAATAAGGTTCTGAATTCCCATATCCCATCGGTCAGCTTTTTAAACAGCTCCTGGTCGTTGAGCAGTTGGGCCTTGCGGATGTTGTAGAGCACCTTTTCGCGAGCCTTCGCATCTAAACCTCCGATAAACTCCCGTACTTCGCCGGAGAGCTGAACCTGAAACTTCTCTTTCATGGGGGACACTTTCAGCCAAGATAAGGTTTCCTGTTTAAGAAACTCCATGCTCGCCCGCATCCAAACCGCCCTCCGTCAGCTCGAAGCCACGCACGACATCCGCATCCTCTACGCCTGCGAGTCGGGCAGCCGGGCCTGGGGCTTTCCCTCGCCCGATTCGGACTACGACGTGCGCTTCATCTACTGCCACCCGGCCGCCTGGTACCTCACGCTGGACGAGGGCCCCGATACGCTCAACTTCCCGGTCGATGATGAGCTGGACCTGGCCGGCTGGGAGCTGCGCAAGGCCCTGCGGCTGCTGCGCGGCTCCAATGCCGCCCTGTTCGAGTGGCTGCAGTCGCCGGTAGTGTACCACGAGGGCCTGGATTTCCGGGCCCAACTGGCCCCGCTGCTCCCGGCCACCTTCAACCTGAAGGCCGGACTGCACCATTACCTGGGCCAGCTGCGGCGGGGGGTGGAGCAGGATTTGACGGGCGAGGACGTGCGCCTGAAGCGGCTGTTCTACGCCCTGCGCTCGGCGCTGGCCGCCCGCTGGATTCGGGAGCGGCAGACCATGCCGCCCATGGAGTTTGCCCCACTGCGGGTGCTATTGCCCCCGGCCCTGGAGGCGGAAGTAGACGAGCTGCTGCGGCGCAAGGCCGGGGCGAACGAAAAAACGGTAACAGCGCGGCCGGAAGCACTGACGGCGTTTTTCCGGGCCGAGCTGGCGGCGGGCCAGGCGGCGCGGGAGTCGCTGCCGGTACTTCGGTCGGGCAGCGCGGCTGGCGAGTTGGATGCCTTGTTCCGGCAGCTGCTGACCGCCGCTTTTCCGGAATAAAAGCAACGAACACTTCGGCTGACCAGGGTACCGCCCGGCCGCCTGAACCGCGCTACCTTCGCCCATGACTATTGCCGACCTGCGCGAGCAGCACCTGATTCTCTTCGAAGCCGTGAGCGGCAGCCGGGCCTACGGCACCAACCTGCCCCATTCGGATACCGACCTGAAAGGCGTGTTCGTGCTGCCCGAAGACCAGTTCTTCGGCCTCGACTACGTGCCCCAGGTGGCCAACGAAACCAACGACGAGGTGTTCTACGAGCTGCGCCGCTTCGTGGAGCTACTGCTCAAAAACAACCCCACGGTGCTCGAGCTGCTGGGCACCCCGCCCGACTGCATCGTGTACCAGCACCCGCTGTTCGCCCGGTTTCAGGCGCCCGATTTCCTCTCCAAACTCTGCCGCCAAAGCTTTGCCGAGTACGCCTCGGCCCAAATCCGCAAGGCCAAAGGCCTCAACAAGAAAATCAACCACCCCGAGCCGCCGGCCCGTAAAGCGGTGCTCGACTTCTGTTACGTGACCGTGGGGGCGGGCGCCCAGTCCGTAACTGCCTGGCTGGCCCGACAGGGTTACGAAGCCGCCCAGTGTGGCCTGGCCAAGGTGCCCCACCTGCTGGATATATACGCCCTGTTTGTCGACCAAACGCCCGAACGCCAGCACGGCTACCGTGGGCTGGTGCGCGACCCGGAGGCCTCCCAGGATGTGCTGCTGTCGGCCGTTCCCAAAGGGGAGCAGCCCGTCGCCTACCTGTCGTTCAACCGCAACGGCTACAGCACCTCCTGCCGCGTGTTCCGCGAGTACCACGACTGGGTGGCGAAGCGCAACGCCGAGCGGTATGAGAACACCGTGCAGCACGGCAAAAACTACGACGCCAAAAACATGCTGCACGTGTTCCGGCTGCTGCAGATGGCCGGCGAAATTGCCGCCACCGGCCAGCTCCACGTGCGCCGCCCCAACCGGGAGTTCCTGCTGCAAATCCGCCGCGGCAAATTCGACTACGAGGACCTGGTGACCCGGGCCGAGCAGCTCGTAGCCCAGGTCGAAGCCGACTTTGCCACCTCCACGCTGCCCGAAGCACCCGATAAGCAGGCGGCCGAACAGCTGCTCATCCGGCTACGAAAAGCATTCTATGAACAACGAGCCACGTGAGCTAACTGGTAAAAAGTAAAATAGGGGTAAGGCAGTAAAAACGTTGTTCATGCGCTTACCAGCACTACACCAGAACAGAAAAACGGCCACCAGATAGGTGGCCGTTTTTCTGTTCTGGAATACACTTATTACAATGACTCGGCCGACGACCCACCCATCAACTCCTTGCGCTCCTGGGCCTGTTGCACCTGCTCGCCCGGCGTCACCGCTGCCGACGACACGGCCGCCCCGATGCTGCCAGCCAGCACCAGGTAGCCACCCAACGACACCAGCGCCGCCGGCAGCAGGGCAGGAGCAGCCACCAGAATAGCCCCCACTGCCCCCACGGCCACCGGCACCGACCGGATTTTGCGAAAGAACCGGGGCGTGGGCAACGTCAGCCGGTCTAGGATGTTCAGTTTACTGTCTTGCATGATATAAGGGAATAGAAGGGTGAAAAATAGGGCCTACGCCGGCCCGTGAGTGTCCAGGCGGGCCAGAATCCGGTCGGCCCACTCATTGCGCTTCTGCTGGTCCTTGGTGAAGTCGGTGAGCACCTTGGTACGCTCCTCCACCAGGGCCATGGTCTTATCGATATTGGCCAGCTTCTCGCCCAGCTTCATCACCAGCTCCACCATCTCGCGGCGCAGTTCCGTGCGCTGCTGCAGCGCCTCGGTGCGGATGGCCTCCGCCTGCTTGCCCATTTCCAGCCGCAGCTTTTCCTCGCGCGCCACCGCCGACACGTGGTAGTCGTCCACCCGCACGGCCAGCGCCTCGGCCTTCTGCTGATTGGCCACGCAGGTCGCCTTCAGCTCCTCCACCGCCCGCCAGTTCTTGACGAAGTAGAGCAGCACCGACACGGCCCCCACCACCACCGACGTAATCACGCCCCAGTGCTCGAATACACTATTCATGGCCCGGCCCTCCTTTCTGCGCGCTCAGCAGCTCGAAGTGCGGCCGGTCTTTCCACTTGGGCCAGTCGCCGCCCCACACCACCCGGGCATCGGCGTACTTCATCAGCCGGGCAAACTTGCTCAGCAGCAGCCCCGACCACGACACCGACCCGTCCGCCAACTGAAACGCCACGTCCAGCGCCGGTGTCGGCGGCCCGTAGTTATGGTTGGATTCGCCACCCCGCTTGTAGGTCACAATAGGCCCCGGCTTGCTGCGGCCCTGCGCGTACAGTTCATTCTGCCGCTCGGCACTGCGGTAACATTCCGTAATGATAGGCCGGCCCACCGCCCGCAATACCGGGTCACCCAGCCACCGCCCCAGTGCCTGCGAATAAGCCGCTGCCAGCACCGGTGCCGCCTGCTCCAGCCTTACCGCCTGCCGCTGCAGTTGGGCCACAGTCAACCCAACCACCCGCAGCCTCGCAACATTTTCCACCCGAATCATCATGGCACAATAAGTTTGTCTATCATGAGGTAAAAATATACAATAAAATAGAATATTGTTTCGGTAGAAGCGCCCCCACGGAGTAATCCGTAAATTGTATTATTTGGGCGCATCCCTGCGGGTCGGGCTGTCCAGGGCTCCGCTTCGCTGCGGTGCTGCGCACGGGCTCCTGCGTCGCCCCCCTTCCCATCCCTCGTATGATTGTGTCGTCGTATTTTATCGGCGCTACCGGCAAGGAAGGCGGGGGCACCACCCATCCTTAAGCACGCGGCTGGCCAGCTGTGATGCTGAGCGTTAGAAACCGTGCCCCGCCTTCTGTTTTCGCCTGAAGACTGTACAGTATAGAGGGAGCCCCGGTGTGGCGGCATCCCGCATGTTACGAGGAAAGCTGCGGTGAAAACCCGGCAGGTAGCTCTTGTTCCACCTTTTTTGCATGCGTATGCCCACTTCCTCCCCACCCGTATTGTTGAAATACGTCGTCGGTATCGACATTGCCAAGGCCACGTTTGCTGCCTGTCTGGGCAGCATCGATACCACCCAGCACCTGCGCCTGGGCAAAGTGGCCGTGTTTGCCAACGATGCCGCCGGCTTCGAGGCCCTGCAGCGCTGGGTCGCGGCCGGGCAGAAGGAGCCAGCCTGTCCGCTCTGGTATGTGGTCGAAGCCACGGGCGTGTATTACGAGGAGCTCGCCTATTCCCTGAGTGCCCGCCAGCAGGCGCTGAGTGTGCTTTTGCCCAACAAGGTCAAGCACTTTGCCCGCAGTACGGAGCAGAAAAGCAAAACCGATGCGCTGGATGCCCGCCTGCTCTGCCGTCTGGGGCTGGAGCGTCAGCTACCGGCCTGGCAGCCACTTACCCCCGCCATGCGCCAGCTTCGCTCGCTCAGCCGTGAACGGGCTGCCTTGCGTACCCAGGCTGCGCAGACCAAGAACCGCGCCCATGCCTACGCCCATAGCTACGAGCCCGACCCACTGGCGCTACTTCGCTTGCAGCAGCGGCAGGCCTTATTTGAGGAACAGATGCACGCTATTGATGTGCAAACGGCGGCCCTCGTGGAAGCTACCCCAGAATTAGCTCGCAAGCTGGCTCAGTTGACCAGTATACCGGGGGTAGGGTTGCTAACAGCCGTCACGATTGTGGCCGAAACCAGCGGCTTCGCGCTGGTGGAAAATGAGCGGCAGTTGGCTTCGTATGCGGGCCTGGACGTGGTGCAGCGGCAAAGCGGCAACCTGGCCCGCCCCACGGCCATTTCCAAGCGCGGCAACGCCCGCCTGCGCACGGCCCTCTACTTGCCCGCCGTGAGCAGCTTGCGCTATAACGAGCAGCAGAAAGCGTTTTACGCCCGCCTGCGGGCTCGTTCTCCCAATGGCAAGGTGGGCGTGATTGCCGTGATGCGCAAATTACTGCTGCTGACCTATTCGCTCTGGAAAAACGACCAAGCGTATGACCCGGCGTATCACCCGGCCCAAAAAGTAGCCCCGACGCCCGTAGGTGCCGAGGCTACGCAGGATGCACCCACAGGCGCTCCTTTGGAAGCGCTAATCTAAAAAAAGTGACCCATAGGGTTGCTTTTCATCACAGTATCTTGCGCATCCTCCCGCCACGATGTAGTGGCTACTGTTGCCTATCGGGCCACGCCGCCCGCCCAGGCCCTGAAAATCGGGCCCCGGCAGTCGGCTGCCAACCCCCACGCGAGCCAGCCGGCCGCGCCCCAAAAAGCGCCGCCGCCCGCCCCGCTTACCGCTCGTTCCACGCTCCGGCCCACCACCCTCTGCTCCGCGCCGGGCGGCCAGCCTCCGCTACCACCAACCCACCGCCCCGGCCGCCCTCCCGCTGGTTGGCCCGCCTAGCCCCGCACCGAATAGGTGCCTGCGGCGCGTGTTTAAGTGGGGGAGTCCCCCCACCCCCCCCGCAGCATGCTCCGCTTCGCTCTACATCACCTCGGCTGCGCCTCATAAGGTGCCCTTCGGGCGGGTATTATCGGGGGCCTCAAGGCCGGCCCCCAACCCCCTGGCCAAGAGCATTCAAGGGTTTGTTCTCGGTCGGGTAGCAGTGGCCGGCAAGGCCCCGCGGGCTACAGGCCTAGGCCGCCGGCCACCGGTACCGCGCCGGGGGCAGGGTGAGCCAGCCACTCGCAGCGGCGGCCCAGGCGCGTGGCGGCACGGGCCGCGCTCAGCGTACCCCGGCTCTGCCCGTCCCAGCACACCAGCACCAGGTCGGCCCCGCGCACTATTTCGGCGTTGCGCACGTGGGGCGCGGCCGGGCCGTGGTTGGCGTAGTCGGGGCGCAACTCCAGCAGCGGCACCCCGTGGGCCCGGCACCAGTCGGCTGCCAGGCTGTCCACCCCGGCCGCGCCGCCGCATACCACCCGGCCCAGCTGGCCGGCTGCCTGCAACTGCTCCAGCCGGGCCAGCAGTGGGGCGCAGGCCTGCAGGCTGCGGCTGCCGGTTACGCCTACTGTGTATTGTGTTTTAATCATATAACAATATACGCAATATTTTCCTGTTTTGGTGTGTTTATTTGTTCATTATTTTCCTATTTCATAGTATATATTTCAATGTAATTTCGTATATTTAGGTAGTAGTTCGGGAAAGGCCCGGACGCCACGCGCACCCCGGCGGGCCCCCGGCCGCGCACCCCACGGCTAACCTCTACAGCCATGTTCACTGCCCTGCAATTCTCGCAGCTCGCCGCCGCCGCCTGGTCCGGCCCCGCTGTCGGTCATGTCGCCGCCATCAGTTACAATGTCACGCCGTGCGGCCACGCGGTTGCCCGGTTTAGCATCTCCTATCACCTCGTTGGGGTATGCTACCTGCATCTCAGCCCTTGCCCGTTCGCCGCCATTGCCGCCGCCGTCGCCCAAGCCGCCGCCGCCGGCGTTCCGGTCTGCCGCCGCCGCCGCCCTGTGCGGGGTGCGCGCCCTAGCTCGCCCTGGTTTCGCCTGCCGTGCCCGTGCCCGCCGGGTAGCCCACCGCCTCCATGCGTAGCGCCCCCGCCACCGTAGCAGCCGCCCCCAGCTGGGCGGCTGCGCTGCCGGCCCTCTGGCTGCTGGCTCGCGCCCAGGCTGCCCACGCCGACGCCCGCGATAAGCACCTGCACCACCGTCAGCAATGCACCGGCCATAAGCACTGCGCCAAGCTCCCGCGCCAGGCCGCCCGCGCCCTGCTTTCCACCGCCGCCCACGTGTACCACGCCAGCCCCCGCGCCGCCCTCGACCGCGCCGCCGCATCCTCAGCCCGTTAGCCGCCCCGCCATGCAACGCCACATCAAAATCGAGTACCGCCACCGCCGCCGCGCATTCGGCTACGCCGCCACGGCCAAGCTGCTGCTTTCGGGCCACTGGCTGCAGGCCGCCGGCTTCGCCCCCGGCACCGTGGCCCAGGTCGAGGTGCAGGCTGGCCGCCTCATCATCACGCCCGCCCTTCCAGTCCACTGATTCACCAGGGGCCGGCAACCGTCGCCGGCCCCGCATTCCCTACCACCATGCCCAAGAATAAGCCCCAGCCAGCGGTACGCGCCTTCCTGGTTGAAAACCACTCCGTAGGCGCCGACGCCCTGGTCTACGCCACTGATAAGAAGGCGGCCAAGGAGGAGTATTTGAAGCAGTGCCCCGCTGCTATAAACGACAGATTCACCGCCTACATCGTCAAATAAAGCCTTTGCCTCATGCCCGCCACCGCTACCACTTACCAGCCCCAACTGCTCGACCCCCATAGCGCCGAGCCCCGCACTGTCAGCCCCGCCAACGGCCGCAGCTTCCGCCTGGCTGAATTATACCAGCTGCTCGACTGCCAGACCATCGAAGTCGTGCGCCTCTCCGATGAGCTTATCCTCATCATCGACGAGGAGGGCAAGTTCCGCCAGCCCGCCTACCTGAATCTGCTGGCCACTTACCTCTGGTACCACCATCAGCCCCAGGCCCGCGGCCAGGATTCCATCGTCGGCCGCGCCCTGCTCTGCCACGACAAGCAATTCAAATAACCCCTCACTCCGGCGACGGGGCCGGCCGCCAACGGGCCCCACCTTTTCACCCTTTTACCCCTTTTCGTTATGGCTACTGCCGCCAAGACCCCCAAAGCTCCCGCCGCTACGCCCAACGCCGTAGCCGCCCTCACCACCACCGCGCCGGCCCCCAGCCGCGCCTATCTCACGGCTTCCGTCGACGAGGCCAGCGGCGAACTGACCGAAACCAGCCGCTTCCGCTACCTGCCCGGCCACCCCCGCCAGGTGCGCTTCGATGCCAAAGCCGGCCAGTTCAACCTTAACGGCATGACTCAGCTAGGCCCCGAACTCCGCTTCATTCCGTTAGCCTGGCGCATCTTCTCCGACGACATCCTCAACATGGGTCGCAAGCTGTGGGCCGAGCTGTTCTACGCCGACACCCAGGGTGCCGTGTGCGCCGTGCTCTTCCACGGCTACTCGGTCGAAAACCTGTACCGCCTCATCGAGCCGCTGTTCTACGACGAGCTCACCCTGGCCGACGTGGTGGTAACGGTGCGGGCCGTGAAGAAGGAGACGACCAAGGAGGGCAAGAAGGCCACCTACTATATCGCCGAGTTCAGCTACGAGCCCGCCGAGTTGGCCGAGATAGTCGCCCGGCGCGACTTCGCCCAGGACTTCCCCATCTGGCGTGAGGAAACCCACACCGGTACGGCCGAGCTGCGCACCAGCCACGGCTACAGCCCGCCGCCAGCCACCACACCGGCCCGCCTTGAAGAGGCCCTCACCGCCGCCCTGGCCGAACCCGCCGCGTGAGTGCCGCCCGGCCCTCTTTCCACCGCCCGCCGGCAGGGGAGAGGGCCACCCGGCCCGGCCGCCCTTAGCCCCATCCCAACACCCAAACCCCCACCGCTATGTCTTTTGCATCCCGCACGCCCGACCCCGACTTATATCCGCCCCAGTTGCCCGAGCTGGCTTACCGGCAACCGGCCGCCGACGAGGCCGAGGCCGCCCGCCTCACCCAGCTGGCCCGACTCGTGGCCACCAGCCCGCCGCTGTCCGACGTGCGCGACCTGGCCCCGGCCGTGCGCGCGCTGTTCCCGCCCCCGGCCTACGAAGTCGGCTGCGGTGGCGCCCACATCTGGCTGCACCGCGCCGGCGAGAACCCCCAGCTGGCCGTCATTTCCTAGTCTTCATTAGCTCTCAGCTAACAGCTAAAAAACCATTGCTATGTTCACCAACCTCACTGCGCACTCCCAGCTGACCCAGGCCCAGCACCGCGCCCTGCCCCACGTCTCTAATACCGACCTGTCCACCCTCAAGGCCGAACTGCTCGGCCAGCCCCGCCGCGCCAACACCGGGGCCCTGACCTTCGGCACCGCCTTCCACGAGGCCGTGCTGGAGCCCGCCCGCTTCTCGCCCCCGCCCACACTGGCCCCGGCCCAGCGCCGGCTGCTCGACACGCTGACCGCCGCCGTGCGCCGTAACCGCTACTGCCGCGACCTGCTCTACCGCGGCACCCCCGAGCTCACCCACACCGCCACCCACGAGCTCACCGGCCTCACCGTCAAAATCCGCCCCGACCTGCTGCTTACCACCCCGCGCCTTGGCCGCCGCGTATTGGTCGACTTCAAAACCACCAGCTGCCCCGACTACAACCACTTCCTGGCCACCGTCGAGCAGTACGACTACGACCGCCAGGCCGCCTTCTACGCCGACGTGCTCCAGGCCGACCGCTTCCTCATCATCGGCGTGCAGAAGAAGGCCCCCAACGAAATCTGGCTGGTCGAACTCTCCGCCGACACCGACACCATGGCCCAGGGCCGCAAGAAGTACCAGCGCCTGCTCCGGGCCTACGCTGAGCAGCCTTGCTCGCCAACAGTAGCCTTACCGCTGGCGGCTTAACTTCCCTGCATCATTTCACCACTCAATCCTCACACTATGGCCGCCTTCCAGATTTTCCACAGCAGTAATCAGTATTGGTATCACCTGCGCGCCGGCAACGGCGAAATCGTCCAGTCGGGCGAGGGCTACACCACCAAGGCCAGTTGCCAGAAGGGCATCCGGTCGGTGCAGGCCAACTGCCAGCCCCACCGCTTCGAGTCCTATTTCGCCAGCGGCCAGTACGGCTTCAACCACGTGGCCGCCAACGGTGAAATCATCGGCCGCAGCGAGAAGTACACCACCGCCCAGTCCCGCGACCACGGCATCCAGGTCGTGCTGCGCGAGGCCCCCGACGCTCCAGTGCAGGACTTAACCTGAACGCTCTTGCTGCTGACGGTAAAAATTCCATCTACCAACCGTACTTGCGGACTATTTCCTTCCCCCCATGCTGCTAGGCGTGTACTGGTACTATGGCTTCCCCGAAGGCCTGTATCACTTCGACTTCTTCACTTTCCGGCCGGGCCTGGGCGGACACGCCGACGGTCCGGCCGAGCTGACGGCCACCGTGCGCGCCCCCGAGCCAACCGCCTTGCTGGCCGAGGTGCGGGTTGTTGCCGACCGCTACCCCGAGGCGTACCTGTTTGCCGAGCCGCACGAAACCCTGCTGCGCCTGCGCTTGGGCGATTACGCCCTGAGCGACTACTCCTTCCATGTGGCTACCGAGCTGGAAAAGGTCTTGCGGCGGCAGCAAGCCGTTGCCACCCCCGAGCGCCCGCCCGCGGGAGTGCCGCTACTACGCCTGGCCGTCCCGCACGACCCGACCCCGTCTTACCGCTATGGTGGCCTGTTAGGAACTGGGGGCGGCTCATCGCAAGGCCAGTACCACGCCGAGCACCACGCCCTGCGCCTTGACTGTCACCTGCCCCAAACTGAAAAAGCTGCCTTCCTGCACGTGCTGGCCGGAGTAAGCGAGCAAGCCGGGCTGGAAGTTCTCTACTATTTCGACCAGCCGTACCGGAACCTGGTCAACCTGATGGTCTTATTTGCCAACGGCCGGCAGGGTATCAATGGTCAGGCCCTGCGCTACACCGACGTCGTGGCACTCGAACAGGCCGTGCAGCAGCAACTCACCGCCTACGGTGGCAAGCCCGACCACCGCGGCGGCGCTAAAAGCTACCCCGAGCAGGGGCCACACATCCTGCGCATGACAGATGCGGAGTTTATACTCTGACCAGCGGTAAAGTGAAGCTCAGGGCTGCAGCTAGAATAAAGGTGCGAAAGCCAGCGGCCATCTTTTAACCTAATCGGACAAAAAAAGACCAGCCCTTATGCTTGGGGGCTGGTCTTTTCAGTAAACGCGAACAGACCTAAGCGGTCGGCGAATCGGCCGCTGAACCATCCTCAATAGCCGTCGGCAGCGGTACTGCTTTGGCCACCAAGCTATCTGGAGGCGGAACAATTGGCGGCCCGGCCACCACCTCGCCAAATAGTGCATCCGCTGGCAGTGGCTGCCCGCCGTTGCCGTCCGGAATTGGGTTGAACAGCTGCAGCTCCTCACCCGGCGTGCTCTGGCCCAGCGCCGTGCTCAGCTGCCCGGGCTGCAGTACGTCGAGCAGGTCGTGCACCAGAATAGTTTGGGTGCTCACGTCCACGTTGTAGAGTTGGTTAAGCGCGTTCATCTGCGCGGCTGCATCCTGGCTGAGGCGCAGCGCGTCGGCCAGCTTTTGGGCGTAGCGCCGGGCCTTGGAATCAGCCGAAGCGCGCAGCCGCAGCGCCCGCTTCATGCGGGTGCGGAATTGCCGTTGGTAGGGAGTGGTAGTTGCCTTTGGAGTTTGTGTTAGATGGTAGAATTTAGCGCTTAGAAGTCAGGTAAATAAGAGGGGAGAACTCCGGCTGTAAACCGTTGCCTGGTTCTCAGTTCTGAGCTCTCCCCTCTAACTTCTAACCGTTACCCCACCGCCACCACGCTCAGCGCGTTGTAAGCGTTGGAGTTAACGGGTAGAACTTGCCGTTCATCTGCTGGAAGAAGTCCACGCCCACGGCCACCACCAGCGACTCGTCGGCCGGGGCCACCAGCGGCAGGCTCAGGCTTTCAGCGGGTCGCACGGCGTTGTCCAGCGGCAGCTCCGCCGTGCTCACCTCGGCGCTGTTGTAGGTGCCGGTCTCGAAGTTGAGGCTGGCCACGGCCGCATTGATGCGGTAGTGGGTCGCGCCCTGCGGGGCAGCCACGTCGCGCGAGGGGTTGAGCTCGCCCAGATTCACCGCGTGGGTGCCGGTAGCGCGGTCCAGCGTGGGCTCCACCCGGCCGAAGTAGGTGCTCGACAAGGCCGAGCCGGCGTTGAAGTCGAAGCCCACCAGCGCCGGCAGGTTCTCGGGCAGCACCTGCCGGCCGCCACGGTCGGAGTCCTCGTCCAGGTTGAGAATCTGCTTCATCTTCTGGGCCAGGCGCGAAACCATGAGCCGGTCGGAGGCCAGGGCCACCACCCGGCGCAGCGCGTCGCGCACGAGCTTACCCGAGGAGGCCGCCGTGGCAAACTCGCTGGCATTCTCGCGTACCCGCTGCATGGAGGCGGACGAGTTGAACTGGCTCTTGTTGGAGCCCTGCTTTTGGCGCACCGTGCCGTCTTTGGCGAAAACCACGCCGCCCACGGTGCCACTGATTTGAATTACGCCGGTCTGACGTGCCATAGTGGTAGGGAAAAAGGGTGAGAAGAAATTGACTGCCTTCGCTGCGTCTTTGCCCTACCGGGGGCAGTCAACCCGGTAGCGCCGCTTTATTTCCTGTTTGAACCCCCGCCACAGCCCGGGCGGCACGGCCGCGGCCACGCCGCAGCGCCACAGCCCCCGCCCGCCGGCCTGGGCCCGCTGCTGCTCCTGTACCCAGCGTACCCGCTGCCGGCCCGGCGCATAGGCCCAGGCCCAACCCCGCGCCACCAGCACCGAATCCAGGGCCACCAGCCGCCCGGCAGGAGTGAGGCCCACCCGCACCGCGCCCAGCATCCGCCCGTACCGGTCGGTGCCGGTGCGCGTCAGCTCTACCAGCCCGCCGGCCGCGCTCAGCAGCGCCCGCACCGAGTCGGTGGCCGCCGGCCCGAACGGCTGGCTGCGCTCCGGCGCATCCACGCCCAGTAGTCGTACCCGCTCGCGCCGGTTTTGGCTGATTATTTCGTAGGTATCGGCGTCCACCACCCGGCTCACGCGCACTATTGCCTGGGCCCGCCCATAGTGGGCGCCATTCAGGAGCACCACGAGTAATACCAGCCGGAAAGGGAGAAGCACGTTCATGCCGCTAACCTACTGGCTATTCTATTTCGTTGTATATTTAGCTATTCCAATAGACCTCAAAAGACCCCACATGCCCCAGGTCTGCATTTACCCCAAAGACGCGGCGCAGCTAACCGGTACCCAGTACACGGCCGGCAAGCGGCTGCTGCAGCGCATCCGTCTCGCCTACGGCAAGCCCACCGGCTCCTACGTTTCAGTAGGCGAGTTCTGCGCCTACACCCACCTGCCCGAGCCCGAGGTCACCGCCGCCATCAACGGCCCCGCCGCCACCGGCCGCCGGTAGCTCACGTGGGGGCTTGCCCGCCCCTGAAGTATGGCTGGAGTATGGCTGGAGTATGGCTGGAGTATGGCTTAGGTATGACTTGCGTATGACCTGCGCCCAGCCGGCGCACCCGTCCGCCGGCCTTAGGCCGGGGCCGAACCAGCCTGGCAACACCCTTAGGCTGCCGGTTCCACCGCGCACAGCGCGGGCACTGTTTGGGCGGTTGATTCCGTCGGCTCTCCCTCCCAAATCCGCCGCATGGTCAGGTGCTGGAAGTCCTCCACGATTTTGGCGTAGATCAGCGTCGTCTTGATGTTGGCGTGCCCCAGCACCTTCTGCAGCACTTCCACCGGCATACCCCGCAGCAGGCTCTGCGTGGCGAAGGTGTGGCGGGCCGTGTGCATGGTCACCAGCTCGTATTTGCTGCGCTGCTGCTTTTCCACCCGCCCCGCCCGGATGGCCACCACTTCCACCGCATCCAGCACCCCCGCCAGCCGGCAGATGCGCTTGAGGTAGCGGTTCATCACCTGGTTTTCATACACCGGCAGCAGCCGGGCCCGCTCCCCGGCGTAGCGGTCGAGAATCCCGCGCGCCACCTCCGTGAGGTAAATGCTCACCGGCCGCCGGGTCTTGCTCTGCGTCAGGCGCAGCAGCTGCCCACTTTCCCAACCCGACAGGTTGCCCTGGTGCAGTTGGCGCACATCCGAGTAGCGCAGGCCGGTGTAGCAGCAGAACAAGAACACGTCCCGCACCGGCACCAGCGTCGAGGGCAGCACGGCCACGCGTAGCCGCTCCAGCTCCGCGGCCGTCAGATACACCTTGTCCACGTCCACGCTGGTGGCCTTGAGGCCCTTCACTTCCAGGGCCAGCTCGTAGCCCCGCTCTTTGTGCAGGTAGTTGAGCAGCGTTTTCAAGTCCTTCACGGCCGTGTACACCGAGTTGGGGGCCAGCTCCCGCGTGATGGTCAGAAAGTGCAGCAGCGCGTCGTGCTCGGCCAGCGTGTACTTGTCGGCCCGCAGCGGCCGGCGACGGTGCTTTTCGAAGTCGCGCAGCCAGTTGCTCACCACCAGGTAGTGGCGCAGCGTCTCGTACATGTAGCCCCGCCCGCGCAGCACGTCCCGAAACTCGCCCATCAGCACTACCAGGTTCTGCTCGCGCACCACTGGGGCCGGGGCGGGGTCCAGGGCCTCTTTGAGGCTGGCCGGAGTAGGGGTGAGGCCTTCGGCCCGCTGCCGGCGGTGGGCCTCGGTCAGCCGGGCCGCTAGTGCAGCCAGCAGCTCGTTGGCTTCCTGGTAGCCTGGGTACGAGCGCCGGAACTGCTGCTTGCGCTCATCCCATTGCGCGGGTAAACACTTCTCGCCTGTAGTCACCCGCAGCCGCTTCTGATTGAAATGGGCCACCAGGTAGATAACAGAGTAACCTTCCTCATTAATGTTCTCCGTCCGATGTTGAAACTGGATAGTCATAAGTGGGGCATTTAGTGGGGCGTGTACTGGGACGTGTTTCCGGGATTACATCAACTAGAAGGGGGATTAGACGAAACGCGAAAACGCCCGGAAAACCGCTTCTGTTGCCAGATGAGCGACTTTCCGGGCGTTCCGGGATTAAATACGTGAGCCTCCTGTCGGGATCGAACCAACGACCTACTGATTACAAGTCAGTTGCTCTACCAGCTGAGCTAAGGAGGCGGGGAAGTGGTGCAAAAGTAGGTTTTGCCCGTGAACCCGCCAAGCAATCGACGCAAATTTCCTGTTAGGCTACCCTAACTTCCTAACGGACCGGAACATAAAATGCCCCGCTACCTGAAGTAGCGGGGCATTTCAAAGAAGCTGAGCGCTGCGAAACGCTAGCTGCGCACGGCCTTCAGCTGGCGCTTCAGGTTCTCGATGCGGGTCTGGGCTTCATCGACGCGGCCCTGGTACTCGCCGCGGAGTTGGGCCGCATTTTTCGAGCGGGCGAAGAACTCCAGGTTGGTTTGCAGCGTCGAGATGTCGTTTTCCAGCTCGCTGATTTCCCGGCGCAGGGCCTGCTCTTTCTTGTAAAGGAGCTGCTGCGACTCGGGCGAGGCCTTGAGGCGCTCGACCTGCAGGCTGAACAGCAGGTCGGTGCGGTCCTGGTAGGCCAGGTCGGGCACGTGGGTCAGGTACTGCTCCATCAGCTTCTGGAACCGCTCGTCGGCCTGCTGGCGGGTGGCGCCATCGAAGGCGCGCCAGCCCGCTACGTGCGCGCGGAAGCCTTCGAGCGTGCCGGGCTGCTCGGGCGAGAGAGCCGCTACGGACTCGGCTACGGTAGCCAAGTGGTTGGTCTGGTCTTCGCTGAGCTGCTGCACCTGCTGCTCGCGCTGGCGGCCTTCCTCTTTTTTGCGGTCGAAGAAAGCGTCGCAGGCCGTGCGGAACCGCTTCCACACCTTGTCCGACTGCTTTTCGGGTACCCGGCCCACCAGCTTCCATTCTTTCTGAAGCTGAATGACGGTCTGGCGGCTGGCTTCCCAATCGGGGTTTTGCAGGGCGGCTTCGGCCTGCTCGCACATTTCCAGCTTGCGCTTCAGGTTGGCGTTCTTCTCCTCATCGAGGGCCTTGAAGAACTGGTTTTTCTTCTGAAAAAAGCCCTTGTAGGCGCTCCAGAACTGCTTGTTGATCTGCTCGGCCTGCTTGCGCGGCACGAGGCCGGCGGCATCCCACTGCTGCTTGAGCTGCTGCAGCTCATCGGTTTTGCCGCGCCACTCGTTCACGCGCTCCGTTTCGAACTCGCCGAAGGGCATAATCTGCTCCAGCAAAGCGGTTTTGCGCTCCAGGTTAGCCGTTTCCTCGGCGTTGCGGCTGGCATTGGCTTCCTGCCGACGGCCATGCACCAGCTCCGAGGCCTGCAAAAAGCGCTGCCACAGCGGCTCGCGCTGCTCGTTGGGCACCGGCCCGATGTGCTTCCACTCCTCGTGCAGCTGGCGCAGCTCCTGGGTGGCTTTGTTGATGTTGGTCTGGTCAGCCAGCGCCTCAGCCCGCACAATCAGCGCCTCCTTGGCTTCCTGGTTGCGGCGGCGGTCCAGCTCCTTCATCTCGAAGAACAGGCCGCGGTTGTTGTAATAGATGTCGAGCAGGGCGTGGTAGCTGTTCCAGAGCTCCTGCGAGTCGGTCTGGGGCACCGGGCCGGTGCTTTTCCACTCACTTTGCAGGCTCTTGATGCGGGCCGAGCTGTCCTCCGTCTCGGCCGACTCCACGAGCTGGCGCAGCTGGTCGAGCAGCTGCTGCTTGCGGGCCAGGTTTTTGCCACGCTGCTCGTCCTCGGCCTTGGCGTCGCGCACCTTGCTGGCGCGGAACTCCTGGTAGGCCTGGGTCAGCTCGGTGTGGCCCTCGGGATTCGAGGGGGTGAAGTCCTCGGCCGTGCCGCCGGCCTCCACAAACTGGCGGCGCTGTTCGGTGCGGTCGGTTTTGAGGCTGGTTTCGTAGCGGCGGTAGAGGTCGGAAATGGTTTTGCGGTTTTTGCCGGCGTTGGCCTGGCCCAGCAGCCCGCGCAGGTGGGCTGCCTGGGCGGCGCGGTTTAGCCCGTCAAAATCAGCGTCCGTGCCGGCCGCAGCCGTTTCCGGCCGGCCGGCCGGCTGGTGGGCCGTGGTCGTGGTGTCGGGGCTGGCCAGCGCGTCGGAAGAAGTGGGCAGCGAGCCGACGCCGGGCGTGGCTTCCAGGGCCTCAGCCACTGTTTCGTCGGCGGGCACGTCTACCACGGGCGTTACGTGGGGCGCCTCGGTGGCGGCGCTGGTTTCGGCGGCCGCAGCGCCTTCCGCAGAAGTAGCAGCCGGTTTAGCGTCTGACTGGTCGCCGGTTGCGGTGGGGGCGTTGGTGGGCTCGGGCATCTCGGCCGGGGGCGTGGTGGCGGTAGGGGCGGGCGGGGCCGGCACATCGGTGGGCTCGACGGGCGCGCTGGCCGCTGCTGCGGCCGATTCGGTGGCCATGGCCGACGGCTCGGCCGTGCCGGCACCGGCGGGCTGACCGGCCGGCAGCGGGGCAGTACCCTGGGCAGCATGTTCGCTGATATCGTCCGGCGCATCGGTGGCCGGGGCCGATTCCGGGGCGGTGCCGGCGGGCTGGTCGGCAGACGTGTTGGCGTCGAGTTCGGCGAGGCGGCGGGCCAGAATCTGCTGGGGCGATTCGGGGGTGGCGTCGACGCCGGAAGCGCCGGTGGGGGTCGGTTGATCGGGGAGCATAACAGTCAGAAAAGAAACTCCCCGCCGGCGGGCGGCGGGGCACAGAGGTGAGGCGTTAGTTAAGGCGCGGGTCGGTGGGGTAGTTGGACAGCATCCGGTAGCGGCCCCCTTTCTCGCGCAGAATGGCCTGCCAGAAGGCATCCGTAGTCAAAGTAAACACTTTCGCGGCAGCATTGGGCTCTACTATCCACACATTCTCGCCCAGCTCGGCGGCCAGCTGCCCCGCGGCCCAGCCCGAATAGCCCACAAACAGCCGCACGTCTTCGGGCGCCACCTCGCCGCTGATGAGCAGCTCCAGCAGCCGGGCGAAGTCGCCGCCCCAGTACACGCCCCCGCCCAATTCCACGGCGTTGGGCAGCTCGGGGCGCTGGTGCAGAAAGTGCAGCGTATCGGGCTCGACGGGCCCGCCCAGGCCCAGGGGCGTGGCCGCCGCGGGCAGGGCCTCGCCGCCGGGCAGCGTCAGCACATCGGAGAGCTGCACGTTGGCCGGCTGGTTGAGCACGAGCCCAAACGAGCCCTCGGTGTCGGAGTGCGCGCACAGCAGTACTACGCTGCGCTCAAAGTTGGGGTCGCCCAGAAAGGGCTGGGATATAAGCAGGTTTCCAGGGCGAAGTCGGAGCATAATAGGAGGGAGCTACAAGCTGCAAGCCTCCAGCTACAAGCGAGGGGCCGATGGCTTTTCAGCAGGCTATTGGGAACAATGCAGAACGAAATGGTTCTTACGGCTGCCAGGGGGCGCAGGGTTCCGGCCCCGGCGCATTGTACTACCTTTGTTTTGGGCCACAAGCTGCAAGCGCGTTTTTTCGAAAGGCTGACAGCACCTCGCTTGCAGCTTGTGGCCGAAAGCTTGTAGCTCTATTTCATTATATGACCGACCAGCAACTGGCCGACCTGCGCCAGACTTATTCGCAACGCACGCTCACCGAGGCCGACGTGCGGCCCGAGCCGGTGGCGCAGTTCCGCGCCTGGCTCGACGAGGCCCTGGCCGCCCGCCTCGACGAGCCCACGGCCATGAACCTGGCCACCGTGGACGCCGCCGGCCAGCCCGCCGCCCGCATCGTGCTGCTCAAGGGTCTGCCCCACGACGAGGGCTTTCTGTTCTACACCAACTACGACTCGCGCAAGGGCCGCGAGCTGGCGGTTAGTCCGCTGGCGGCCCTCACGTTTTTCTGGCCGGGCCTGGAGCGGCAGGTGCGCATCGAGGGCCGGGTAGAAAAGGTGTCGGAAGAAGAATCGACCGAATACTTCCAGAGCCGGCCGCGCAGCAGCCAGGTGGGGGCCTGGGCCTCGCCCCAGAGCCAGCCCATTGCCAGCCGCGAGGCGCTGGAAGCGCTCGAGCACGAAATCGAAGCCCAATTCGCCGGCCAGCAGCCGCTGCCGCGCCCGCCGCACTGGGGCGGCTACCTGCTGCGGCCCCACCGCGTCGAGTTCTGGCAGGGCCGCCCCTCACGCCTGCACGACCGCATCGTGTACGAGCGCACGGCCACCGGGCAGTGGCAGCTCAACCGCCTGGCCCCATAGGCGCGCTGCGCGCGCAATTAATAATGCGCGCGCAATTAATAATTAGGAATTAGGAATTTTGAATTGACTGGCCTGCTGGTGGCGCTGAACTGCCCGGCCCAATTCAAAATTCAGAATTCAAAATTCATAATTACCCAAAAGTTTGGCTGAAATTCAACCTATCCGGGGCTGGCGTTACGGGCCCGCGCTGCGAAGCCAGATTGACCGGCTCGTCTCGCCGCTCTTCGATGTGGTGTCGCCCCGCCAGCGCGAGGCGCTGTATCAGAACCCGCTCAACAGCATCCACCTTTCGGTGCCCCGCGGCGACGACCCCGCCGGCGCCGCCCTGGCGCGGCTGCGCGAGTGGGAAGCCGCCGGCGTGCTGCGGCAGGACGATTTGCCGGGCATTTACGTGTACTACCAGTATTTCCGGCTGCCGGGCAGCCCCCGCGAGTACTGCCGCAAGGGCTTCATGTGCCATATTAAGGCCACCGACTGGGCCGAGAACGTGGTGCTGCGCCACGAAAACACGCTGCCCGCCGCCGTGAACGACCGGGCCGAGCTGCTGGCCCGCACCGAGTTCCAGTCCAGCGCCACCCACGGCCTGTACCGCGACGATACGTTCGAGCTGGAGCCCTACCTGGATGAGGCCATGCAAAGCCCGCTCTACGAAACCGAGGAGGACTACCAGGGGGCCCGCGACGTGCTGGCCGTGATTCAGGATGCCGACGTCATCCGCCACTTCCAGCGCGTACTGGCGGCCCGCGAGGTGATTCTGGCCGATGGCCACCACCGCTACGAAGGCTCGCTGGCTTACCGCCAGGCCCGGCGCGCGGCGGCCGGCGCGGCCTACACCGGCCACGAGGCCTGGAATTTCCACCTGATGTACCTGACCAACGCGGCGGCCGACGACCTGCGCATCCTGCCCACCCACCGGCTGCTGCTGGAGCTGCCCGGCATTGCCGGCGCGGCCGATTTGCTGGCCCGCCTGGAGCCCTACTTCACCGTGCTGCCCCTCGACGACCCTTATGACCTGCCCGAGCGCATTGCCGGCAAGCCCTGGGCTTTCGGGCTTTACCTGGGCGAAGGCGAGGTGTACAAAATCCGCCTGCGCCCCGAAGTGCACGCCCAGCTCGACTGGCCCACGACGACCGAGGTGAAAAACCTCGACTTAACGGTACTGCACTACTTCGTGCTCGAAAAGGTGCTGGGTATTGTCGGCTCGCAGGCGCAGCGGCAGTGGCCCGGCGTGGCCTACGTGCGCAACTTCCCCGAGTGCCTTACCCGCGTCGACCGGGGCGAGGCGCGGGCTGCCTTCATCACCAACGAGGTGAGCATGGCCGAAGTGGAATCCGTGTGCCACTCGGGGGCCGTGATGCCGGCCAAATCCACGTTCTTCTTCCCCAAAACCATTGGCGGGTTCCTGTTCAGCAGCATTGCCGACGAGGAAACCAACGCCCCGTTTACCGCTGTTTTCCGTGTCTGACTCAATGTTGAATACTGTGCCGCTGCCGCCCACGCCCGCCCGGCCGCGGTTGGTGCTGGCTTCCGGCTCGCCGCGCCGCCGCCAGCTGCTTTCCGACTTAGGGCTGGAGTATGAAATCCGCCTGCGGGAAGTGGACGAAAGCTTCCCCGCAAACCTGCGCCGGGCCGAAATAGCCGAGTACCTGGCCGCCCACAAAGCCGCCGCCTACGCCCCCGATCTGGCCGCCCACGAAATCGTGCTCACGGCCGATACCATCGTGTGCCTCGACGACGACGTGCTCAACAAGCCCGCCGACGAAGCCGAGGCCGTAGCCATGCTGCAGCGCCTGCAGGGCCGTGCCCACGAGGTGTACACCGGCGTCTGCCTGCTGGCCGCCGACGGCCGCCAGGTGGTTTTTGCCGATGAGACCCGGGTGCACTTCCGCCCGCTTTCCACGGCCGAAATCGAGCACTACGTCCGCCACTACCAGCCCTTTGATAAAGCCGGCTCCTACGGCGCCCAAGACTGGATTGGCATGGTGGCCATCACCCGCCTCGAAGGCTCCTACTTCAACGTGATGGGCCTGCCCGTGCACCGCGTCTGGCAGGAACTGGCGGCGTTTGGGCTGGTTTAGCAGAACAAGGAGCCTGACCTGTCGCTGTCATCCTGAGCATGTTGCGCTTAGAGCAAGGGCGAAGGACCTATACAGAAGCTAACGTCAAAAGTTGCCTTCTGTATAGGTCCTTCGCGCTGCTCAGGATGACAGTCACTTTTTACAATTCCAAATCTTCCAGCTTCTGATTGGGCCGGGCGTAGCCGTAGCGGGCCACGGGGCGGGCTTCGTAGTACGTGTCGAGGCCGCTGAGGGCCACGGTGCCGGCGGCGGCCAGGTCGAGCGAGCCGTCGGGGCGCAGCACGCCGGGTGTGTCGGGCAGATACAGGTGCTGCACCCGGCCTATTAGCATAATGGTGCCGTTGGCCTCAATGGGTAACTCCTGCAGCAGCTCCAGCCCGATTTGCAGGTGGCTTTCCTGCACATAGGGTGCCGGAAAATCGTTGTGGTATTCGGGCGTGAGGCCGCAGGCTTCGAACTCTGAAACCTCCCGTGGGAAATTGGCCGAGGTGTAGTGCGCGGCCCGGATGATGCCCGCGTGCACGTGGTTGAGCGTGTAGCGGCCCGTTGCCCGGATGTTGTCGTAGGAGTGCCGCTCGACGGAAGGCGGGCGCATAATGAGGCCCAACAGGGCCGGGTTGGAGCCCAGATGCACCACCGAGCTGATGATGGCCAGGTTAGTGCGCCCGGCCGCATCGGCGGTGCCCAGCAGGTTGGCCGGCTTGAAGCCCGTAATGGCGTTGATGAGGTTGAGGCGGTAAACCTTTTCAAGCTGGCCGAGGTCGGCGGCGGTAAAGTGGCGCATGGGGCGGGAGTGAACGGTAGGAGTGAGGGTAACCACTGCCACTACCAAAAGTCACTGGCCTGCCGGAAACCCGGTTGGCTGTTCGTGGAAAACGGTGCTTATTTTAATTTGTCAACTAATTAAAATAATTAAGCCCGCCCCGATATATTTTATATCGGGGCGGGCTTAATTATTAATCAGTTAGTAATGCCGGTTAGGGCATCAATACTTTGTCGATTACGTGAATTACGCCGTTGCTCTGGATAACATCGTAAGTGGAGATGCTCGACACGTTGCCTTTCTCGTCCTGCAGCACAATATTCTTGGGGCCGTTCATCATGGCCTTGAGCGTACCGCCGCTTACGGTTTTGAGCGTGGCCGTGCCTTTGCCAGCCTTGATGGCGGCCATAATTTTTTCGGCCGTCATGTTGCCGGCTACCACGTGGTAGGTCAGGATTTTGGTGAGCGTGGCCTTATTCTCGGGCTTCACCAGCGTCTCGACGGTACCGGCCGGCAGGGCGTTGAAAGCCTCATTGGTCGGGGCGAAAACCGTGAATGGGCCTTTGCTTTGCAGGGTTTCTACCAGCCCGGCGGCCTTTACGGCGGCTACCAGCGTGGTGTGGTCTTTGGAGTTGACCGCGTTTTCAACGATGTTCTTGTTGGGGTACATCGCCATGCCGCCCACCATTACGGTGCCGGGCGTCATCTTGGCCTGGGCCGAAGCAGTGGTAGCGGAAACGCCGCCCAGCAGGGCCACGAAAGCGAGGGAAAGCAGTTGCTTTTTCATTGGAAGTAATAGAGAGGTGTGGAAGAGTCGGTTGAACTATTTGGCTCCACTTACGCCGCCCCGTAGCGCCCCGGATTTACTGCCTTTGAAAATAACTTTTTAGGCTTGCACTGCTGCTAGATAAAAGGCTATAGGATGATGATATGGCTAATAAAAAGAATTAAGTGAAAGCCCGCAAACAAAACCTACTTAGTTGCTACGCGAAGACATTTCATGCGGGTTTATGGAAATAAAAATTTCGGAAAACCCTATTTCAGCCGCTCATCAAACGGGTGCGGCTCCACGCTCAGCACGCGCAGCTGCCGGGCGTGGTCGGGGTGCAGCGGGTTGAGCAGGTAGTTCCACTCGGCCGGGGCGTGGGCCGAGGGCACGCGCAGCACCCAGTGGGTACCGGCCTCCAGCCAGGCGCGGCCCAACTCGGCCAACTCGGCGGGGTAGGGCACCTGCTGCCAGTTGGCGGGCAGCTCCGCCGGCCCGTACTCCAGAAAGGGCGTGTCGTCGGGGATTTCCAGTGTCAGGGCGAAGTAATGGCGCGGCAGCACCGGCGAGTTGGCTAGCACTTCCAGCTTGGCCAGCGACAAATGCTCGGCCGTGTACAGAATCTGCCGTCCCACCGGATGCCAGCGCCCCCCGTAGTACAGCCCGCCCTTGCCCGAGGTATCCGATATATACGGGGCCTTGCCCAAACGGTAAAGCTTCATTTTCGAAGAGCTACAAGCTGCAAGCCGCAAGCTACAAGCACGTTCAAAAACTTGCTGCTTGTAGCTTGCGGCTTGCAGCTCATTTTAAGAAAAATGTCCGTGCTCGATGCGGCCCAGGATGTCGTGTACCTGGCCGCGGCCGATAACGGAGTAGAGCAGGTCTTTGGGTTTCTGGCCGCCCAGGGCCGGGATGGGGGAGTTGAGCCAGAAATGCAGGTCGGCCTCTTCCTCGAATACCTCCATGCCCTTGGCCAGCACGGCCGAGAGCTGAATGGCCTTTTCGCTTTCGTCGAGCGTGAGGGGTTTGCGGTTTTGCTCGCGCCGCGTCAGGGTGCTTTCCGACACGCCCAGCACGGCGCTCATTTCCTTGTTGGAAAAGCCCAGGTGGCGCTGCAACGCCCGCACGGCCTGCACCGAGAGGCCCTTGATGGCCACACCCAGCAGGTCCATCTCGTTGCGCACGAGTTGCGGAATAACGGCCGGGCCGCCCATCAGGGCCACCATATCGGCGACGGAAGTGTTGCGAACCATGGTCATTTGCGGATTTTTAAAGCGTCATCTGAAGGCAATATACGGTAAACTTCCGCAGCCGATCAATAATTCCCGGTCGGTGCTCTGGCCGGGGCCGTTGGTTGGGCCTACTTTTGTCGGCACCCTTTCTTATCTGATTGCTTATGTCGCTTTCCGCCGCCGATTCCCGGCTCATTACGGCCACGGCCGATTTCATTCGCGAAAAATTCCTGCACGAAGGCACGGGCCACGATTGGGAGCATATCCGCCGGGTGTGGCAGGTGGCCCGCCAACTGGCCGCCCAAACGCCCGAAGCCAACCTGCTGACGACCGAGCTGGGCGCCCTGCTGCACGACGTGGCCGACTGGAAATTCCACGACGGCGACGAGGAGGCCGGCCCCCGCGCTGCCCGCGCCTGGCTGACGAGCCAGGGAGCCACGCCAGAAGTAATGGATAGGGTAGAGGCTATCATCCGCGAAATCAGCTTTAAGGGCCTGGGCGTGCCCACGCCCATGAGTTCAGTAGAAGGTGCGCTGGTGCAGGACGCCGACCGACTCGATGCCATCGGGGCCATTGGCGTGGCGCGGGCCTTTGCCTACGGGGGCCACAAAAACCGGCCCCTGCACGACCCCGCCGTGCCGCCCGTGAGCCACGACTCCTTCGAGAGCTACAAGCAGAACACGGCGCCCACCATCAACCACTTCTACGAAAAGCTGCTGCACCTGCGCGAGCGGATGAACACGCCCGCCGCCCGCCGCGTGGCCGACGAGCGCCATGCCTATATGGAGCAGTTCCTGCAGCAGTTTCTGCGCGAGTGGGAAGGGGAGGACGTTCCATCGTAGCTTTTGAGCCGTTAGGTCCTGTTCATTCAATCACTACGTTGGCCTGAGAGGCTGACAGCTAACAGCTCTCAGCTAAAAACTATGACCATTCTCTTCGACCTCGACGACACGCTCTACGACCACACGGCCACGGCCCGGGCGGCGCTGGCGGCCACGGCAGCCGGCCGCGCCAGCCTGCGCGACGTGCCACCCGCTACGCTCTACCAGCGCTACAGCGACCTGCTGGAGGAAATGCACCCGCGGGTGATGCGCGGCGAACTGGACTACCTCACGGCCCGGCAGCTACGGTTCCGGCAGCTGCTAGCGCCCTACGAGCCGGCGCCGGCGGCCGGCAGCCTGACGCAGCTGGCCGAGGAACACTACGGCCACTACCGGCACTTCCGGCAGCCGGTACCGGGCGCGCTGCCGCTACTGCAGCGCCTGAAGACAGATTATCAGATTGGCGTGGTGACCAACAACCGCACCGCCGAGCAGGAGGAGAAGCTCGAATTTCTGGGCCTGAGCGGGCTGGTGGACGTGCTGGTTACCTCCGAGGCCGTGGGCGTACTCAAGCCCGATCCGGCCATCTACCACGTGGCCCTGCAGCGGCTGGGCGCCCGGCCCGCCGAAACCGTGATGGTGGGCGACAACTGGGTGGCCGACGTGGTAGGGGCGCAGGCCGTGGGCATCCGGCCGGTGTGGCTGAACCGCACCGGGGCCGCCCGGCCACTGCCGGAAGTAGCCGAGCTGACCAGCCTGGAGCCGCTCGAAGCTGCGTATGAGGTGCTGACGCAAACGGCCCGTCGGTAGGGCGCGCATATTCTTGGCTTCCTCATATTTGGTACCTTTACCCCAATGACTACTCCCCGTTCGTTTTCCTCCCGTCTGGGCCTGCTGGCCGCGGGTTGCCTGCTGGCCGTTTCCTCCTGCCGCACCTGTCCCATGGAATCCTGCCATACCCGCAAGGTGCATATGCACAACGGCACCAAGTTCCGCGGGCAGCCGCTCTGGAAAAAGCAGAACCCGGCCATCGGCGAGAAAATAAAGGTGTACAAGCCCGACGATGTAAAGCGCAACAACGACCGTCGGCGCACCATCAACGACCGCAACTAGCCGCCCCTCCGCCCGGGCTTGCGGGAACCGCTCCGTACGGGGGCCCGCGGGCCTTGCAAAGGGCCGTTCTGGCTAGCTAAAGCGGGCTTTTTTGCGTATCTTGCAGGCTTCAACGAAGTTCATTTTCACGGGCCGGTAAGCTCCTCTTTTACCCCAAGGATTCTACCGGCCGACTATCAGCTCCCTATGGCGGAAGGCGAAAAAATCATTCCGATTAACATCGAAGATGAGATGCGCGGGGCCTACATCGACTACTCGATGTCGGTTATCATCTCGCGGGCGCTGCCCGATGTGCGCGACGGCCTCAAGCCCGTGCACCGCCGCGTGCTCTACGGCATGTCCGATCTGGGCGTCTCGTACAACAAATCCTACAAGAAAAGCGCCCGTATTGTGGGCGAAGTGCTGGGCAAGTACCACCCCCACGGCGACTCCTCGGTGTACGACACCATGGTGCGCATGGCCCAGGAGTGGAGCCTGCGCTACCCACTCGTGGATGGCCAGGGCAACTTTGGATCCATCGACGGCGACTCGCCGGCCGCTATGCGTTACACCGAGGCCCGCCTCAAGCGCCTGGCCGATGAGCTGCTCGGCGACTTGGACAAGGATACGGTCGACTTCCAGCCCAACTTCGACGACTCCCTGGAGGAGCCCTCGGTGCTGCCGGCCAAGTTTCCGAACCTGCTCGTCAATGGCACCACCGGCATTGCCGTGGGTATGGCCACCAACATGGCCCCCCACAACCTGACGGAAGTAGTGGACGGTATCGTGGCCTTCCTGGCCAACCCCGATATCACCATTGCCGAGCTCATGGAGCACGTCACGGCGCCCGACTTCCCGACCGGCGGTACTATTTACGGCTACGAGGGCGTGAAGCAGGCCTTCGAAACGGGCCGGGGCCGGGTGGTGATGCGGGCCAAGGCCCACTTCGAAACCACCAGCACCGGCAAGGAGCAGGTCGTCATCACCGAGATTCCCTACATGGTGAACAAGGCCTCGATGATCGAGAAGACGGCCGCGCTCATCAACGACAAGAAGATTGAGGGCATTGCCGACCTGCGCGACGAGTCGGACCGCGACGGTATGCGCATCGTGTACGACCTCAAGCGCGACGCCATGCCAACCGTGGTGCTCAACAACCTCTATAAGTACACCCAGCTGCAAAGCTCGTTCGGCGTCAACAACGTGTGCCTGGTAAAGGGCCGCCCGATGACGCTCAACCTCAAGGAGCTGATCCATTACTTCGTGGAGCACCGCGCCGACGTGGTGGTGCGCCGCACCCGCTACGAGCTGGCCGAAGCTCAGAAGCGCGCCCACATCCTGGAAGGTCTGCTGATTGCGCTTGACCATTTGGATGAAGTCATTGCCCTGATCCGCAGCTCGCGCGACGGCGAAGTGGCCCGCCAGCAGCTCATCGAGCGGTTCTCGCTGAGCGAGGTGCAGGCCCGCGCCATCCTCGATCTGCGTCTGCAGCGCCTCACCGGCCTGGAGCGCGACAAAATCGTGGCCGAGTACAACGAGCTGATGGCCCTTATAGACCACCTCAAGGCCGTGCTGGCCTCCGAGGACATGCAGCGCGACATCATCCGCCAGGAGCTGGCCGAAATCAAGGAGCGCTACGGCGACGCCCGCCGCACCAATATCGAGTACGCCGGCGGCGACTTCTCGATGGAGGACATGATTGCCGACGAGGCCATGGTAATTACCATCTCGCGCGAAGGCTACATCAAGCGCACGGCGCTGGACGAGTACCGCAGCCAGGGCCGGGGTGGGGTAGGAGCCCGCGGGGCCGCTTCCAAGCAGGACGACTTTACGGAGCACCTGTTCGTGGCCACCACCCACGAGTACCTGCTCTTCTTCACGGAAGCCGGCCGGGTGTTCTGGCTGAAAGTGTACGAGGTGCCCGAAGGTGGCAAAAACACCAAGGGCCGTCCGATTCAGAACCTGATTGAGATTCCGCGCGAAGACAGCATCCGCTCGGTGCTTAACGTGCGCGGCCTGCGCGACCCCGACTACCTCGATAACACCTTCCTGATGTTCTGCACCGAGCAAGGTACGGTGAAGAAAACCCCGCTCGAAGCCTACTCGCGCCCCCGTACTGCCGGCATCAACGCCATCAGCATCAACGAAGGCGACCGGCTGCTCGATGTGCAGCTGCTCAACGGCAACGACGAAGTAGTGCTGGCCCTGCGTTCGGGTCGGGCCGTGCGCTTCCCCGAGCACAAAGTCCGCTCGATGGGCCGCACCGCCGCCGGCGTGCGCGGCATCACGCTGGATGAAACCCTGGCCGGTGGCGACCGGGTGGTGGGCATGGTCTGCCTCGACAAGGAAAGCGAGCAGGAACTGCTGGTGGTATCGGAGAACGGCTACGGCAAGCGCAGCCCGCTCGATGAGTACCGCATCACCAACCGTGGTGGCAAGGGCGTGCGGGCCATGAAGCTGACCGAGAAAACCGGCCAGCTCGTGTCCATCAAAGCCGTAACCGACGAGGACGATTTGATGATTATCAACAAGTCGGGCATTACCATCCGGCTGCGCATGAGTGAGCTGCGCAGCATCGGCCGGGCCACCCAGGGCGTGCGGCTGCTGAAAATCAGCAACGGCGACGAAATTTCGTCGGTAGCTAAAGTGGCGGCCGAGGAGAAAGTGGAGGACCCGAACGGGGAACTGCCGGAAGGAGTGGAGCGTCCGGAAGGGACGGAGCCCAACGGCAGCGCCCCAGCCGATACGCCGGCCGCCGCCGCGCCGGACGACGACCTGATGGAGCTGACCGACCCGGATGCCCTCAGCGCTAATTAAGCCTTTGTTAACTTGCGACGGCAGAACTTCCCCGGAAGTTCTGCCGTTTGCGCTGTAATTCCTTCCACTAAACCGCAGATTCTTCAGTTTACTCCCATGAAGAAAGTTCTTTTAACACTCGTGGCCGCCGCGGCCCTGCACACGGCTTCGGCCCAGAATTCGGCCGTTACCAACGCCATTCTCTACCAGCGGCAGGGTACGCTGGATAAGGCCAAGGCCGAAATTGACAAAGCCGTTACCAACGATAAAACGTCGGGCAAAGCCAAAACCTGGTTTACCCGGGGCGAAATCTACGAGGGCATGGTCAACAGCCCCATCTATAAGAAAAGCCTCGGCACGGAGGATGGCGGTAAAGTTGCCTTCGAAGCCTATACCAAGGCCCTGACGCTGGATGGCAAAGACGGCGAGTACGGCAAGCAGGCCGCCGCCAAACTCGACGGCCTCTACGGTATGGCCCTGAACGCCGGCGTAGAAAGCTACAACAGCAAGGACTTCGCCAAGGCGATGGACTCGTACCGCATGGCCCAGCAGATTAAGCCGCAGGATACGACGGCCTATCTGTACGCCGCTTACGCGGCCGAAGCCAACGAGAATTTTGCCGGCGCCAAAGAAATGTACGGCAAGCTCCAGGGCATCGGCTACCAGTCGCCGCAGATGTATGGCCGCATGCTGCAGATTGCCCGCCAGCAGAAGGATGACGCCGGCGCTATGAAAGTAGTGCAGGACGCGCTGAAGGTGTATCCGAACAACAAAGCCTTCATGCTTGAGGAGTTGAATATGTACCTGAGCGCCGGCCGCGGCAAGGAAGCCCTCGAAAAAATCGACCGCGCTATTGCCGCCGACCCAACCAACTCGAACCTGTACGCAGTTAAAGGTTCGATTCTGGATAACGACAAGAAGCCGGCCGAGGCGCTGGCTGCTTACCGCAAGGCCGTTGAAATTGATCCGAATAACTTCGATGCCAACTTCAACCTCGGTATCTACAACTACAACAAGGCGGCCGATTTCTACACGCGGGCCAGCAAGATGAGCCTGGCCGAATACCAGAAGTCGGGCAAGAAGCTGGAAACGGAAGGCAAGAAGTACTTCACCGATTCGCTACCGTACTTCGAGAAGTCGCTGGAGCTGCAGCCCGACGACCGCGCCACCATGAGCGCCCTGCAGAAAGTGTATCTGCGCCTGGACCGCAAGGCCGATTCGCAGCGTATGATGGATAAGCTGGACAGCGCTAAAAAGTAGTTCAACGAATGCTCTCGCTTAGTCTTATATAAAGGGCGAAGGGGAGGGAGAAACAGGGCCGGCTGGATAGTCGGCCCTGTTTTAATAACCATTACTTAACATAATATAAATTATAAGACAGTTAGATATAGATGAATACGAGCTGGAATATGGCCGGTTAGTCTTTACATATTGTCATGAGCATTTGTAATTACGTCCAGTGTGGCCCTCGATTAAAATGAACACAGAAAGAACTGCTTTATAGGCCGTTGTGCTTTTAACAGGGTTTGCGCAGCGAATGGGCAGCTGACACATGATAGTTTCTAATGAGACGTAAGCTGCGTTTGATTGAGGTAGTACAGCAACGAAGCTCAGAATATGTCAAGTCAATCGAAGCTTTCCAAGATCGAATCTTTATGGGTCGGTCGGTTGGATCTTGCTTATTAAATCGATTCCTGTATACCTCAGACTTCTGGTACGAAATATTGATTCTGTAGCCATGGTTAGAATCTCGAGCTATTCAAGTTCGTAACTCGTTCATTACAGTTTGGAGAGGTAGTCTTGTGTATAGTAGAATAAGTAGACGGTTCTTTGTGGCACTTCACTCCTGTTTTAGTCAGAGCCATAATTGCTGTGGGAACTGAGCCACACGCTGTATAGAGGCTTCTTTTGCGTTCTGGAGTACCCTGGATTCTGATGCTGCTTATGCGGCTAAATATCTTCTGAATCCACTACAGACGGGTATAGAAGCCCTCTTGGCTTATTCAAGGCCCTCTCCCCGTCCCGCTCGCCTGGTTGTAAGAGGGTATTTAAATGGGTTTGAATATGTAATTGTGTGATTGGGTTATATAGTGCGTATAATAATAGAGAGTAATATAAAAGGTAAAAGAAAGTACAAGAAGTTTTAGAAAGCAATACTTTTATATACTTTATACTGCTTATTTATACTTTATGCTGCTTGATTATCTATCTTTTGCTATTATGTTTGTTTACTTCACCTTCTCTTTTACTATATGCCTAAGACTATTGACTATCCCCGGACTTCGTACCAAAGCGCTTGGGAAGTTGCCGAAGTGGTTGATGATACTGGTGGCAAGTGTGCCATCGAAACGGCAGCTCGTAAGCTAAACCGCAAGGTCAGCGGCTCCTTTAAGGCCATAATTGGCTCTGCTGTCAAGTTTGGGTTGCTTACCAGCAAACGGGAACTGCTGACGACCACGAACCTATTCCGACGCATTAAAAATGCCTACGACAAGCAGGAAGAGCGTATCTACGAGCGTGAGGCCTTTCTACATCCGCCCTTGTTTACCCAGATATGCCGCAAGTTTCGCAACCGCGAGTTGCCCGTGCATATGTTCGACGTTATGCTGGTGCGGGAGTTCGGAGTAGAGGAAATCAACGCTCAGTCGGTTACGAAGGCTTTCCTTGACGGTGCTCGGATGGTGGGCATTCTGGATGAGCGCAACATTATTGCCGACATTGATCAGCTGGCAGCTCAGCAACAGCCGCGTCGGGAACTTTCCAGCACCGAGCTTCCCCTAAGCCGATTCCAGTCACCCACACCCGCAGATACAACTACACTAACCCCGGCAGCAAATACTACAAGCGTCGCTCAGCGTAGTAATACTCCCGCTATGCCGACTGGTATATCGGAATCCCCTACCCTTGTACCCTCAGGGCAAAGCATACCGCGGACCCCTGATGCCGTCTCCAGTCTCTTTGGACTCGACACTGACGGTATAGAGGCGGAAGAGAATGCAGGCACACCTGTTGGCCTTCCCGAAGGAGCCGGGAATACCCAGGCTACATCCTTTAACCACGCCAGCTACCAAGAGCAGCCATCAGTGACTTCCGCATCCACACCGTCTGCAGGAACCCCAGCGACACCTACCACGGGCGCAACTGAAGCAACTGCTGGCACTACAGAGGTTACTGTGGCGGCCAATACATTTGCTATTCACTTGCACGGGCCGGGATTAAATACGCATTTAACCATTGAGCATGTAGATGACCTGGCCTTGGTTCAGGCCTTGCTGAACCGGATTAAGCGCCAATTGAGTGAATAATCACAGTATAGGTGATCCATTTATACACTTGTATAATCGTTATGTTAAATTGACATATCTGATAAATAATTTGTAACTAGTCAATTAAGATTTTCAAGCCAGATTACTAGATTGGATCTAACCGTGAAATGAACCACGCGACTGAACTCCGGCTATGGTCTAAATAAAAAGAGTCCTGCCGACTGATGCGAACGTGCGTTGCCCAGCCGGCCGGCAACCGGATGCCAGCCGGCCGGGCCGATACCACCACTACCGGACGCACCAGCCCGGCCAGTTGGCTCGTGGTGGGCTGCCAGATGGGTACGGCCCGGCCGGCCGCCCATACCTGCTTAACATCGAGGGTATCGAGGCTGTACCACGCTCCCACTCCGCGCAGCCCCGGCAGCTGCCTGGCTTCCAGCATATGGAGCCGGCCGGGCACATCGCGCCGGGCCTGCCAGCGTGGATAGGCCGGCATGATCAGCACAACGATACTTAGTACCACGGTCAGCGTACTCCCGATAATAAAGCTCACTTGTCGCTGCCTGACTCCCTGCCAAAGCAACCCCACCCCCAGCGCCACGGCCACAGACAGCATTAAGCCAAACCGAAGTGAGCCCAAGCCGAAACCGGAAAACCCGGTCAGGGCCATGACAACGGGCAGCGCCAGCAACAGTACCACCAGCAGCCCCGCCCAAACGCGCGGAAGCCAGGCATCAGCCCAGCCCGCCAACTTGTCCGGATGGGATGGGCGGCATTGCCAGTAGCGCAGCAGGCCCGCTACCAGCAGCGCCAACGGAGGCATGAGCGGCAGCATGTAGCGCTCCTTCTTTTCAGGAACCAGGCTCAACAGCAACAGCCCGATAAGGGCCCAACCCAGCGCTACCCCGTACGGAATAAAGGTTCGCAGCCGAGGGCGGGCATAAGGCCAGACCAACGCGGCCAGCGCCACCAGCGCCCACAGGCCCGTAAAGGCGAAAAAGGGCCAGTAGTACCAGACCGGCTGCACGTGCCGATCGGCCCACGACGCTATTTCGACCCGGGCAACGGCGCGGGCGGCCGGCGCAACTTTCAGCCAGATATACAGCGGCCAGCTCCCCCCTACTGCTAGGGCCAGCACCGCCGCCAGCATCGTGGCGCCGGCCCGCGCCCGCACCGCCTGCCGGTGCCGGGGGTGTCCAATCAGATAGGCCAGCAGAAACGGCAGCAGCAGCGTGTACAGGGGCACTGGTCCTTTACTCAGCATAGCCAAACCCAGCAGCAGCCCGCTTCCTGACAGCCACGAATACGCCCGCAGCCCCAGGCGCTGCCAGCCGCCGGCCAGCAGCCAAAGCGAGCCGGTAGCCAGGCTGGTGGCAAAAATATCCCACTGGCCTTCGCGCCCTACGGTAATCACCAGCAGGCTCGTGGCCAGCACCAGCGCCGCCAGCCAGGCCGTGCGACCGGGCGCCGCAGCCTCGCCGGGCTTGTGGCGCGTCAGCTCGCGGGCCAGGCCCCAGAGGAAGAACACCAGCAGCGTGGCCGCCAGCCCCGCCGGTATCCGCAGCAGCGCCAGGTTTTCGGTGGGGCCGGTCAGCAGCTGCAGGCCGGCTACGGCCCAGGTCGGCAGCGGAGGTTTGGCCAGCCGTAGCTCGTGGTTCATGGTCGGTACCAGCCAGGAGCCCCCGGCCACCATTTCGCGGGCGGCCACGAAGTTGCGGCTTTCCATCAGGCTCACTTTTGAAGCGCCGTTGTGCACAAAAAAGGTCACTCCGCACACCAGCAGCACGACCAGTACCCGCCCCCAGCCGGATGCAATCAAACGGGTGCCATGCACCTTACAAAACCGACCGGCAGCAACTAGTGGCAACATACAAGCAAGGGTAAAACGAAGAGTCGTAAAAGTAAGCGCCCGATCAGAAATACCGGGCGAGCAGCTGGATGGCTGAAACTGCGGGCAAAGCAGCGCTTATCGGGCGCGGGACGAGCGGCGGCGCAGCGTGCGTTGCAGCTGCCGCAGGTTGTCCACCTCGTAGGCATCGGCGCCAACGGAAACAACCCGCCCCACGGCCTTGGCCGAGCGTCCCCCAAATACCACCACCTGCCGGTCCTGCGCGTGCAGCTGGGCCAGGCGTTCGGGCGTGAAGCCATCTTTACGCAGCACCACCGCCCCCACCCAAGGCAGGCTGTCGAGCCGGGCAAGGGCGGCCGGGTAGTGTTCCGGCTCCACTTCCAGCCCCAGCCCCACGGCCGGCAGCAGCTGGGCCAGGTGCCGGAGCATGGCCGGGCGGCTACTGATGATGGTGAGCCGGCCCGGCGGCACCCGGTAGCGATGCACCAGCTGCTGCAGCTGCCGGGCCAGGGCCTTGTCGCGGGCGGGGCTGTTGCTGGCGCAGGGGTCGTCTTCGTGCAGGTCGAGGTGCAGATAGGGATAGACCGGGCGCCGGTTCAGTTCGGCCAGCAGGCTGTCGAGGCGGCTCAGGTGCTGGCGGGGGCCAAACCAGCGGAAGGGCCAGCGTACCCGGTAACGGAGCTGCTCCAGCACCCGGGCCGGGGCCTGGCTCACGCAGCCCTTGCCGGTCGACATCGACTCCAGCTGCGGGTCGTGGTAGAGGACGGCCACGCTGTCCTGGCTCAGGCGCACGTCCACCTCTACCCCATCGGCGCCGCGCTCCAGGGCCCGCCGGATGCTGTGGCGGCTGCTGGGCGGCAGCGGGTTGAAGGGCCGCAGCCACGTCAGAAAGCCCGAACCGGCGTGCCCGATGGCCAGCGGCCCGGCGTGCGCACCGGCCGGAGGCTGCCAGGCTGCCCGAACCTGGCTCCGGGCCGGCATCGTAGAGGCAAGCAGCAGCCCGATACCGGCTACGTGGCGCAGCCAGGACCTTTGGCGAGGGGTAGCAGGTAGCTGGGCAGGATTCAGCAGCATGTAATGAACCGGACCCGCGGCCGCACGGGCCTGGGGCTACCAGAATACGGGGAATGCCAGGGCCAGTTGTGGGGCCGGCCGCTATGGAACGGCCAACGGTAAGCCAGGAATGAGTGATGGCCCAACAACAAACGGGCAGAGCCGTAAATCGGAGTACATTTGCCCGGCTGGGCCTGCGGGCCACGGCTGACTTCTCCCCTGCCTCTTTTTATGGCTTCCATTCTGCTTACGGGCTGCGCGGGCTTTATCGGCTCGCACCTGGCCGAGCGCCTGCTCCACGACGGCCACCGCGTCATCGGCCTCGATAATTTCGACCCTTTCTACGACCGTATCCTCAAGGAGCGCAACCTGGCCGCCTGCCAAACGCACCCGCGCTTCAGCTTCCACGAAATAGACCTGCGCCACGGTACCGACGCGCTGGTGGATGCCCTGCCCGCCGACCCGGTAGACGTGGTGGTGCACCTGGCCGCCAAGGCCGGCGTGGGGCCCTCGGTGCGGGAGCCGGCGGCGTACCTGGAAAACAACGTGCTGGGCACGGCCCACCTGCTGGAATGGATGCGCGGGCGCGACATCGGGAAGCTGTTTTTTGCCTCCTCCTCGTCGGTGTACGGCAACACGCGCGAGCAGCCCTTCCGCGAAGACCTGCCTTTGCTCTCCAGCTGCATCTCGCCCTACGCGGCCTCCAAGCTCAGCGGCGAGCAGCTCACCGCTACTTACCACCACCTCTACGGGTTCAACGTGCTCAACGCCCGCTTCTTTACCGTGTACGGGCCCCGGCAGCGGCCCGATTTAGCCATCCATAAGTTTGTGCGTTTGCTGCGGGCGGGCGAGGCTATTCCGGTGTTTGGCGACGGCAGCACGGCCCGCGACTATACGTTCGTGCTCGATACCGTGGACGGCATTGCCCGGGGCGTGGACTATCTGCTGACCCACGAGGGCGTGTACGAAACCCTGAACCTGGGCAACGAACAGCCCGTGGCCCTGCTGGAGCTGGTGGCCGCCGTGGGCCGGGCCGTGTATGTGGAGCCACGCCTGGAGTTCCGGCCCATGCAGCCCGGCGACGTGGACGTCACCTACGCCGATATCAGCCGCGCCCGCCAGCTGCTGGGCTACGCGCCCCAAACCAGCCTTGCCGACGGCCTGACGGCTTTCGTGGACTGGCTGGACGCCAGTGAGCAGAACCTTCTGTAGTAATCAAACAGCAATAATAGATGGCCGGCGCGCTATTTACCGGCCTTTGCATCGTCGGCAACCGCGCTGCTGAGGGGAACCAGCGCCAGTTGCCGGCGCAGCAGCACGATGTTACGGGCGTACACCACGGTACCGAACACGTTGCCGATAAACAGTACCACGTCGCGGCGCAGCACGGCATAGGCCAGAATCAGGAGTGAGCCCACCAGGCTAATTACCCAGAAGCTCAGCGGCAAACTCGATTCGCCCCGGCGCTCGGAGTAAATCCACTGGTAGACGAAGCGCAGCAGAAAGATGGCCTGCCCCACGGTGCCCAGCAGCAGCAGCCCGCCGGGAATATCGGTGCCCAGCATAGCCCGCAAACTGAAGTGGCGGTTGCCGGCCACAAACCAGCTCAGCAGCGCCATCGGCAGCACGTAGGCCGCCGCCCTAAACCAACCGGGCAGCTTGCCCCACTCGCCCAGCAGCTGTAGGTTGCGCACGTAGATGGCGTAGCTGATGAGCTGGGCACCCAGAATCACCGGGTCGTGGCGCAGCAGGCCATACACCAGCATCAGAAACGAGGAAACCAGGCTGATTTGCCAGAACAGCGTGGGCACCAGCACCCGCCGGGCCCGCTCGCTCTGAATCCATTGCAGCACGATGCGGCTCGAAAACAGCAGCTGCGACACCAGCCCGATAACCAGCGCCACGTTGGCCGTCGTCAGTAGCGTTTGGAACTTGAGCATCCCCACTTCCGGCCGCCTTAGTGGTGGTTACCTGCTGATGCGGCCGGCGCGGCGGGGGCACTCAGGTGCTGCTCGCCGATTTCGTAGTTCTTCCAGCGCGAGCGAATCCAGCGGAAGCCGAACGTGTCGATGAGCGGTTTCCAGGCCCGGTTCCAGAGGTTGTACTTGGCCGTGCCGGCAAAGCGCGGGAAGTGGCGCACCGGCAGCTGCTTCACGCGGCCGCCCTGCAGCTGCACCAGCGCCCCCAGAAACCGATGCAGACCATGAAACAGCGGCAGCCGGCGGGCATAGTCGGTTTTGATGATTTTCAGCGGACAGCCCGTGTCCTGGATGCCGTCGTTGATGAGCGTGCGGCGCACCCCGTTGGCTATTTTCGACGACAGCTTTTTTACCAGCGTATCCTGCCGCTTGGCCCGGATACCATTCACCATATCGAACTCGGGGAAGAACTCGAAGAAGTCCAGAAAATCGAGCGGCGTGGTCTGGATATCGGAGTCGATGTAGCCGATGAGCGTAGTGCGGGCGTGGTCGATGCCGGCCTTGATGGCCGTGCTCAGGCCCCGGTTTTCCTTCAGGCTGATAAACTCGTAGCCCGGCTTTTGCCCGCAGATGTCGCGCAGCAGCGCCAGCGAACCGTCGGTGGAGCCGTCATTGATGAACAGCACCGTGGTGGGCACCGGCGTGAGGGCCAGAAACTTGTCCATCTCCACCACAAACTGGCTCAGGCTTTCCTCCTCGTTATACACGGGCACGAGCACCGTCAGGCTTTGCTGATTGAGGTAGGCGGAGGTGGCAGCAGACATAGGGAGCAGGAACGAAATGGGGCGGCAAGGTACGCCGGCTATTGCGAACTCATTCGGGCCGCGTAGCCGCTGCAGGCCAGCAAACGCTTAAAATCCTTCGTTTCCAGCAAGTCGGCTACCACGTGTATTTACCAGACTACTGCGGCCGCCGCACGCCACCAGAAATCGTGCTGTGCCGCTCGCGCAGCACCCCCACTACATCTTCGAGCGACGAGCCCGCAGCCGTCAGCAATACCACCAAATGGTACAACAGGTCGGCGGCTTCGCCCTTGAGGCCGTCCACGTTGCCGCCCACGGCGTCAATAACGGTTTCCACGGCCTCCTCCCCTACTTTCTGGGCGATTTTGGGCATTCCCTTGCGGAAAAGCGAAGCCGTGTACGAGTTAGGGTCTTCGTCGGGAAACCGGTAACGGCGCTGCACCAGCCGCTCCAGCTCGGCAATAAAGCCTATCGGCGGAGCCGGGTAGGCGGCCTCATTGGGCTGCTCGAAGCAGCTGATGGTGCCCCGGTGGCAGGTGGGCCCGTCGGGCAGGGCGCGGATGAGCAGCGCGTCCTGGTCGCAGTCTTCGTGCTGGCTCACCACGGTGAGGTAGTTGCCGGAGGTTTCGCCCTTGGTCCAGAGGCGCTGCTTGGAGCGCGAAAAGAACGTGACGCGGCCCGTTTCGCGGGTGACGCGCTGCGCCTCCTCGTTCTGGTAGCCCAGCATGAGCACCTGGCCCGTGGCGGCATCCTGCACAATCACGGGAATCAGCCCATCGGGCATTTTGGCAAAATCCATTTTTTAGTTATCAGTTGGTAGTTGTCCGTTGTCAGTGGTAGGGGTTCCATTTATCAATCCTGACAACCGACCACTACCAACTGACAACTAAAATTACAGCCGAACCGGAATGCCGTCCTGGCGCAGGTGCTCTTTCAGCTCGCGGATGCCGATTTCGCCGAAGTGGAAGATGCTGGCCGCCAGCCCGGCATCGGCGCGGGCCTGCTGAAACACGTTGGTAAAATCCTGCTTGGAGCCGGCCCCGCCCGAGGCAATAACCGGAATGGGCACGGCCCGGCTCACGGCCCCGGTGATGTCGAGCGCGAAGCCGTCCTTGGTGCCGTCGTTGCTCATGGAAGTCAGAAGGATTTCGCCCGCGCCTCGGTCGGCCGCCTCGCGGCACCAGTCCACGGCGTTGCGGCCGGTGTTGTGGGTGCCGGCGCGGGTGTACACCTGCCAGCCGTCGGCGGCATGGTAGCGGGCATCGGCGGCCACTACAATGGCCTGGCTGCCGAAGCGGGCAGCCAGTTCGTTGATGAGTTCGGGCCGGGCCAGCGCGGCCGAGTTGATGCTCACCTTATCGGCCCCGTTCAGCAGCAGCGCCTCCACATCGGCCACTGCCCCGATGCCGCCGCCTACCGTGAACGGGATATCCAGCTCGCGGGCCACCTCGCGCACCAGCGCCACCAGCGTGGCGCGCTTCTGGTTGGTGGCCGTGATGTCGAGAAACACCAGCTCATCGGCGCCTTCGCGGGCGTAGCGGGCGGCCAGCGCCACCGGGTCGCCGGCGTCGCGCAGCCCCTCAAACTGCACGCCCTTCACGGTGCGGCCGTCCTTGATATCGAGGCAGGGAATGATTCGTTTGGTCAGCATATAGAGTCAGAGTAAGCTGTCATCCTGAGCGGAGCGAAGGACCTATACAGAAGCTAACCTCAATAGATACCTTCTATACAGGTCCTTCGCTCCGCTCAGGATGACAAAAGGACCATTGGGTAACCGCTACAGCCAGGGCTGCAAATGCTCCAGCGTAATCGTGCCTTCGTAAATAGCCTTACCGATGATGGCCCCGTGCATGCCGATGGCGGCCAGTGCCTCGACGTCGGCAATGGTCGTGACGCCGCCGCTGGCGATGAGCTCGGCGATGGGCAGCTGCTCGCGCAGCCCGGTGTAGGTGGCCAGCGAAGGGCCCTGCAGCTTGCCGTCCTTGCTCACGTCGGTGCAAATGAAGGTGGTGGCTCCGGCAGCCAGGTAGCCCTCCACGAACTCGCGCAGCGTCCGTTCGCTCTGCTCGGCCCAGGCATTGATGGAAATGTGGTTGTCGCGGTAGTCGGCCCCGATGATGATGCGGTCGGCCCCGAACGAAGCCAGCCAGCTGGCCACCGTTGCGGGCTCACGAACGGCGATGCTGCCGGCCGTAATCTGCCGGGCCCCGGCGTTGAAGGCCTGGCGCACGGCGTCCTCGCTCTGTAGTCCGCCCCCAAAATCAATGTGCAGGCTGGTGTGGCGGGCAATGCGCTCCAGCACCGGCAGGTTCACTGGCTGCTTGGCCCGGGCCCCATCCAGGTCCACGAGGTGCAGGCGCTTGACGCCGGCAGCCTCGAAGCGCTGGGCAACGGCCAGCGGGTCGGCGTCGTAGGTGGTCTGCTGGGCAAAGTCGCCCTCAGTCAGGCGCACGCACTGGCCGTTGATGAGGTCGATGGCGGGGATAATCTCCATTTGGGTTGAGATAGGGCTTAGAAACTTAGGTACTAGGGCTTAGTCGATTAGTAATAAGGGCGACGCAGGCTTAGGCTGAGTTTACAACCTGAATCCTAACACCTAAGCCCTATCACCTAAAGCCTAATAAAATTCTCCAGAATGCGGGTACCGACGGGGCCGCTTTTTTCGGTGTGGAACTGCACGGCGTAAAAGTTGCGATGCTGCACGGCGGCGCTGAAGGGCGCAGGGTACGCGGCCTCGGCAATGGTATAGTTGCCAACCGGCGCGTAGTAGCTGTGCACGAAGTACACGTAGTCCTCGGCCCGCAGGCCTTCGAACAGCGGGCTACTCAGCTGTTGCAGATTGTTCCAGCCCATGTGCGGGATTTTGTGCTCCGGGCCGGCGGCCGCAAAGCGTACCACGTCGAAGGGCAAAATTCCGAGCATGTCAGTACCGCCGCCTTCCTCGGTGTGGCGGCCCAGCAGCTGCATGCCCAGGCAGATGCCGAGAAAGGGCTGCGTGAGCGTAGGCAGCAGTTCGTGCAGGCCCTGGGCGCGCAGTTCCTGCATAGCCGAGGCGGCCTCACCCTCACCGGGGAACAGCACCTTATCGGCCCTGCGCAGCACCTCGTGGTCGGCCGTGAGCGTGGCCTGCACGCCAAGGCGCTCCAGAGCAAACAGCACCGACTGCACGTTGCCTCCCTTGTAGTCAACTATGGCAATTTCCATTTGAACATGTATGTTGAAAAACAGGCTTATTCATTTGTTATAACATTTGTATAAACCAGCTGCCGACCCTCTTATGGTTTTCGGGCTACCGTTTTCGCAGTCCGAACAACCAATCAAGTGAGCTAATACCTCCAGGCCTGATGCAGACATACTGACGCCAGCTACTGAGCTCATTAACCCGACAAGAAAGGCCTTATCCATTTGTTTATACAAATGGATAACCTACAAAATACCTTTGGTGCTCGGGATTTCCATGCGCCCGGCATCGCGTGCCAGCGCCATTTTAATGGCCTTGGCTACGGCCTTGAAAATAGCCTCAATCTTATGGTGCTCGTTCTGGCCCTCGGCCTTAATGTTGAGGTTGCAGCGGGCCGCGTCGGCGAAGCTCTTGAAGAAATGGTAGAACATTTCGCAGGGCATATCCCCTATTTTCTCGCGCTTGAACTCGGCATCCCACACCAGCCAGGGCCGACCTGAGAAGTCGATGGCGGCCTGAGCCAGCACGTCATCCATAGGGAGCAGGAAGCCGTAACGGGCCAGCCCGCGCTTGTCGCCCAGCGCCTGGTTGAAGGCTTCCCCCAACGCAATGGCCGCGTCCTCGATGGTGTGGTGCTCGTCGATGTGCAGGTCGCCCTGCACCTCAATCTTCATGTCCACGCCCGAGTGCTTGCTGAGCTGGTCGAGCATGTGGTCGAAGAAGCCCAGGCCGGTGTGCATCTGCGGGCGGCCCTGGCCGTCGAGGTTGAGTTCGATGCGGATTTTGGTTTCGTTGGTGTCGCGCTGCACCACGGCGGTGCGGGCGGGCAGGCGCAGGAACTGGTATATTTTCTCCCAGCTCATGGTCGTAAGGGCGGCGCGCTCGTCGGCCCCCTCCCCTGCCGGCGCTGACTCCGGCTGTAGCAGGATGGCCTGGCAGCCCAGGTTCTGGGCCAGCTCCACATCAGTCAGCCGGTCGCCGATGACGAAGGAGTTCGGCAGGTCGTAGCCGGCGCCTTCGGCCAGGTACTGCTGCAGCATGCCGGTGCCGGGCTTGCGGGTGGGCAGGTTCTCGTGGGGGAAGCTCCGGTCGATGTGCTCGGCCGCGAACTCCACGCCTTCCGAGCGCAGCACGTCGAGCATCATCGTGTGGGCGGGCCAGAACGTGTCCTCCGGAAAGCTGGCGGTACCCAGCCCATCCTGGTTGCTCACCAGCACCAGCTCGTAATCCAGCTCGCGGGCAATGCGTGCCAGGCCGGTAATGGCACCGGGCACAAACTGGAATTTCTCCCGCGTCAGCGCGTCCACCTGAAAATCAGTCGGCGGCTCGACGAGGATGGTCCCGTCGCGGTCAATGAAGAGTACTTTTTTCATGGGTGGTTTGAAAAGTCATTCATTGTCATGCTGAGCTCATGCTGAGCGAAGGCGCAGTCGCAGTCGAAGCATCTCTACTGCAATGCAAGTTCTACTGACTGTAAGTAACGAAGCGGTAGAGATGCTTCGACTACGGCTCCGCCTTCGCTCAGCATGACGTTCTTTTAAACGTTAAACTCCGACAGTGCCCGCAACAGTAGCTCGTTCTCGGCGGCCGTGCCTACCGTGAGACGGAGCGTGCCAGTGCACCCGGGCTGGGTGGTACGGTTACGCACGATGATGCCGCGGCCCACCAGGTGCTCATACACGGCCGTGGCATCGGGCCGGAACCGGACCAGCAGGAAGTTGGCATCCGACGGGAACACCTGCTCCACGATGGGCAGCGCGGGCAGCCGCTCGGCCAGCCAGTCGCGGCCGGTGAGCAGCTGCTGGCGCAGCTGCTCGGCGCGCGGCGCGTCGTGCAAGGCCGCCAAGGCGTGCTGCTGGGTGGCTTCCGAGATGTTGTAGGGTGGCTTGATTTTGTTGAGGTAGCCCACGATTTCGGGCGAGGCGAAGGCCATACCCAGCCGCAGCCCGGCCAGGCCCCAGGCCTTGGAGAAAGTCTGCAGCACCACCAGATTGGGGAACTCGGCGAGGCGGGTGGTCCAGCTGGCGGTCGGCGCGAAATCGGCGTAGGCCTCATCTACCACCACCAAGCCACCGAAACCGCGCAGAATCTGCTCGATGTACTCGGCGTGCAGCAGGTTGCCGGTGGGGTTGTTGGGCGAGCACAGCCACACGAGTTTCGCCGCCGAGGCCAGCACTCCGGCCACGATTTCAGGCGAGAGCTGGAAGTCGGAAGTGAGTGGGATGCGCTCCACGGCCACATCGTTCAGGTTGGCGGCCACCTCGTACATGCCGTAGGTGGGCGGCAGCACCAGCAGGCTGTCGTGGCCGGGCACGCACAGCAGGCGCACCAGCAGGTCGATGGCCTCGTCGGAGCCGTTGCCGAGGAAAATCTGCTCGGGCGCTACACCCTTCAGCTTCGCCAGCTCAGCCTTCACGGCGCGCTGCTGCGGGTCGGGGTAGCGGTTGAAGCGGGCGGGGCCGGCGCTGCCCAGGCTGTTCTCGTTGGCGTCGAGCATCACCTGAGCCTCGCCCTGAAATTCGTCGCGGGCCGAGGAATAAGGCTTCATATCCCGCAGGTTGGGGCGTACAAGGCTATCAAGGTTGAACATTATATAGTTTATTGCGTCATCCTGAGCAAAGCGAAGGACCTTATCACGTCAGCGCGAAACGCTTGATCGTGACTAAGACATGAGAAGGTCCTTCGCTTTGCTCAGGATGACAGATTATACAGCTTGTTTTACTCCTTCCCACCAGCCAGCGCCTCCAGCCGGAGCGTTACGGCGCGGGCGTGGGCGCGCAGGCCCTCGGCTTCGGCCATTACTTCCGTGATGGGGCCTACCTGGCGCAGACCTTCGGCGGTGAGGCGCTGGAAGGTGATTTTCTTCAGGAACGAGTCGAGCGAGACGCCGCTGTAGTTGCGGGCGTAGCCGTTGGTGGGCAGCGTGTGGTTGGTGCCCGAGGCGTAGTCGCCCACGGCTTCGGGCGTGAGGTGGCCCAGAAACACCGAGCCGGCGTTGGTAACACCTTCGGCCAACGCCTCGGGGTTTTCCACGGCCAGAATCAGGTGTTCGGGCGCGTACTCGTTCGAGAAATCCAGCATCTGCCGGGCATCGCGCAGCAGAATGGCGCGGCTTTCCGTCAGGGCCTGGGCGGCCACCTCAGCCCGGGGCAGTTCGCGCAGCTGGCGCTGCACTTCGGCCTGGGTTTGCTCCAGTATAGGTAAGGAGTCGGAGAGCAGAACCACCTGCGAGTCGGGACCATGCTCGGCCTGACTCAGCAGGTCAGCCGCCACGAAGGCCGGGTTGGCGGTGGCATCGGCCAGCACCAAAACTTCCGAAGGGCCGGCGGGCATGTCGATGGCCACGCCATAGCGGGTGGCCAGCTGCTTAGCGGCCGTGACGTAGCGGTTACCGGGCCCGAAAATCTTGTCCACGGCCGGCACCGACTCCGTTCCGCCGCTCAGCGCGGCCACGGCCTGGGCCCCGCCGGCTTTTATAATGGTATCGATACCCAGCAGCTGAGCCGTGAACAGAATAACCGGGTTCACCGAACCATCCTTTTGCGGCGGCGTGCAGAGCACGATGTGCGGGCAGCCTGCCAGCCGGGCCGGCACGCCCAGCATGAGCAGGGTGCTGAACAGCGGCGCCGTGCCCCCCGGAATGTACAGGCCCACCCGCTGCACGGGCACCGCCCGCCGCCAGCACAGCACCCCCGGCATAGTTTCCACTCGCTCCTGCTGCGGAACCTGGGCCTCGTGGAAGCGCAGAATATTGGCGTGGGCCTGCCGAATGGCGGCCTGCAGGTCGGCCGGAACCTGGGTTTCGGCGGCGGCCAGCTCCGGCGGGCTCACCCGCAAACCACCGGCGGCGGCCAGGTCGGCCCCGTCGAACTGACGGGCGTAGTCGAGCAGGGCTGCGTCGCCGCGCTGGCGCACGTCCGCGAAAATCTGCTGCACCCGCTGCTCCACTTCGGCGCTTTGCTGCTGGGCCGCCCGCTGCTGCAGGGCCGCCCACTCGGGCCGGGAAGGATATTGAAAGATGTTCATCTTATAGAAGTGAGATGTTAGAGGTGAGAAGTGAGACACTTCGAGCATCAGCAGTAGAACCGGCATGAGCCAGTGAAACATCGTCTCACCTCTCATGTCTAAAATCTCACTTCTCAGCTAATCATTTTCTCAATCGGGAGCACCAGGATGCCTTCGGCGCCGACGGCTTTGAGCTGGCTGGTGATGTGCCAGAAGTCGTCCTCGTTCACCACCGACTGCACCGAAACCCAGCCTTCTTCGGCCAGCGGCGTGAGGGTGGGCGACTTGATGCCGGGCAGCAGCTGCTTCACCGCATCGAGGGCCGCAACGGGCGCGTTGAGGATGATGTACTTGTTGCGGCGGGCGCGGCGCACGGCCTGCATGCGGAACTGCAGCTGCTCCAGCAGCTCCTTCTTTTCGGCGCTCAGGTTCTGGTTGGCAATGAGCACGGCTTCCGAGCGAAACACGGTTTCCACTTCGCGCAGGCCGTTACCGAGCAGCGTCGAGCCGCTGCTTACGATGTCGCAGATGGCCTCGGCCAGCCCGATGCTGGGGGCAATTTCCACCGAGCCGCTGATGGTGTGCAGGTTAGCCCGCACGCCCTGATCGGCCAGGTAGTCGCCCAAAATGTTGGGGTACGAAGTGGCAATGCTCACGCCCTGCAGGTCCTGGATGGAGTCGTAGGCGGCGGCGCGGGGCACGGCCAGACTCAGGCGGCACTTGCTGAAGCCCAGGCCCTCAATGGCCAGTTCCGGAAAGCCGGCTTCTACCAGCACGTTCTGGCCCACAATGCCCAGATCGGCCACGCCGTCCTGCACGTAGCCGGGAATATCGTCGTCGCGCAGGTACAGGATTTCGAGCGGGAAGTTGGTGGCTTCGGTTTTGAGCTTATTGGAAGCTGCGAGGAAGCTGATGCCGCATTCCCGAATCAGGTTCAGGGAATCTTCGCTTAAGCGGCCCGATTTCTGGATGGCCAGACGGAGCATGTTGGGTGGGTATGGGAGTGGAAAATCAGCAGGTAAGAAGTAGCCGTTTGGGCTCCGGGCTGACTGATTAGTAGAGGTTGCCAAGCGGTCAGCACGACCAGCCCGACGGCATTAGCTGTTTTGAAGAAAGCGCTTGAGGACCCTGCGATGGTTGAGCAGTGGCCAGAGGCCGGCCGGACCCCCACTTTTCCGGGGGCCGGGGAGCCTGATGCGGCTCACCCAACGGGTCAATATGATGCGTTCATTCCTCTAGAAAGAGGAATGGTGGCCGTGATGCTGATGCCAGCAGGCAGACTCAGACGCGCCCACCCCGGCCGGGCGGCCCGCTACGGGGGCGGCCGGGTGGCTCAGGGCAGAAATAAGAGGCGCGGAGAAAAGCATAAGGGCTGAGTAGCGGGGCAAATGTACGAGCCGACAGATAGGATGAAAACTTTTCCCCAAAAAAATTATCAAAAAACCGGGAACTTCGCGTTTCCCGTACCAGACCAACCCACTTTTGGCACCATTGTTACTGCATAGGGTTGTGCGTAACCGGCGGGGTGGCTGCTCTGCCGGCTATGGTACCGTTTACCGTCGTGCTTTGTTTTAAAATTATGCCTACCACTGCCCGCTCGCTTGCCCTTCGCTTCGGACTTCTGCTTGCCCTGACCACCGGCAGCTCGCTCGCGGTACGCGCCCAGACTACCCCGTCGGCCGTACCGGCGCCGGCGCCCGCATCGGCCGCTACGCCGCCGCCGCTGGCCGGCGAGGCTGCCCCCGCGCCGCTGCCGCCCCCCACCACCGGCGTGCCTACCGGCATCGAGCTGCTGCTGCCCCAGGCCAGCCCCCGCGCCGTGGTGGCCCAAACCGTGGGCCTGACCGACGTAACGGTGGAATACCACTCGCCCTCGGTGCGCGGCCGCACGGTGTGGGGCGGGCTGGTGCCCTACGAGCAGGTGTGGCGCGCCGGGGCCAACGAAAACACCCTGATCAAGTTCTCGACGCCGGTGCTGCTGCAGGGCCAAAGCGTGCCCGCCGGCCAGTACTCCTACTACGTGATTCCGCACCAGGACCGCGACTGGGAAGTGGCGCTCAACCGCGTGACCACCCACTGGGGAACCGACGGCTACAATCCGCAGCAGGACGTTATCCGGGTGCCGGTGCAGACCGAGCCGGCCCAGTTTCAGGAAAGCCTGCTGTACTGGTTTTCCAACGTGCGGCCCAACGGCGCCCACCTCAACCTGACCTGGGAGAAGCGCACCGTGGTGCTGCTGTTCGAAGTGGAAGTGCACAAGCAGGTGCTGGCCGGCGTCGAGCAGGCGCTGCAGCAGCAGCCCAACGACTGGCAGCTGCTGGCTCAGGCCGCCGACTACCTCGTGCAGAACAACCTGCAGCCCGAGCGCGCCCTGGCTTGGATCAACGAGTCGATCCGGCTGCAAAGCGAGGTGAGCAACAACTGGATTAAAGCCCGCCTGCTGGCCCAGCAGCAGGATTACGGCACGGCCATCGTGTACGCCCGCAAAGCCATCAAAATGGGCGACAAAGACGATGAGGCCTTTAAATCGCGCCTGCCCAACATGCGCCTTTCCCTCACCGAGTGGCAGGCGCGGGCGTATTAGGGATTAGGGATTAGGGATTAGGGATTAGGGATTAGGGATTAGGGATTAGGGATTAGGGATTAGGGATTAGGGATATATGTATTTCAGGAACAGCCGTTGCAGTTTGCAGCGGCTGTTTTTTTGTGGTTTATCTTGGCGCTCATGGAAGCACTTCTGGCCGTCTGCCGCGCTATTCATCCGCTTTCCGAGGGCCTGGAGGCGGCGCTACACCAGTTGGCGCGGCCCGAAACCGTACCGGCCCGCACGGCGCTGCTCGAACCCGGCAGCGTGGCGCAGCGGCTGTATTTTCTGGAAGCGGGTTTGGTGCGGGGCTTTTATCTGAAGGAAGGCAAGGAAGTAACGTCGTGGTTTATGCCGGCGGGCCACTTCGTGATTTCGATTCTGAGCTTCTTTTCGCGCCAGTCCTCGCACGAGTACCTGCAGACGCTGGCCGAGTGCCGGGTCTGGTCGCTAACCTACGAGCAGGTGCAGGCCCTGTACCGGCAGTTTCCCGAGTTCAACTTCATCGGCCGGGTACTCACCGAGCGCTACTACGTGCTCAGCGAGCAGCGCGCCCTCGACCTGCGCATGCTGCCCGCCGCCGAGCGCTACGCCCGCCTGCTGCACGACTTTCCTGGCCTGATCCAGCAAGTGCCGCTGCACATGCTGGCCTCGCACCTGGGCATTACCCCCGAAACCCTGAGCCGCCTGCGCGCCCGCCGTTCTTGACAAATGTCAAGGGATGCGGGCAGCGCGGCCCGCACCTTTGGAGCATGGTTTTACCCCTAAACCGGCTCCTATGAATCCGTTGTTTCCGACGCTGCTGCTAAGCTGCGAATTTTCTTTCAGCGTGCCCACCTGGCGCGACGCGCCGCCCATGCTGATCATTATTTTTGCGGCCTTCGCGTTCTGCTTTGTGCTAGAGCGCGTGGTGCCGGGCTGGAAGTTGCCGCGGGTGGCCACCTGGCCGCTGCGGGTGCTGCTCATCAACGGGGCCCAGCTGCTGGTCGTGGTAGTGGCGGGCCTGAGCTGGGAAAAGTGGTTTTCGGCCTACTCGCTGCTGCACGTGTCGCGGCACCTGGGGCCGGTGGCGGGCGGGTTGCTGGCCTACGTGGCAGCCACGTTCATTTTCTACTGGTGGCACCGCTGGCGGCACACCCACGACTTTTTGTGGTTGCACTTCCACCAGATTCACCACAGCCCCCGCCGGCTCGAAGTCATCACCTCCTTCTACAAGCACCCGCTCGAAATGACTGTCAACTCGCTGCTGGGCGGGCTGCTGGTGTACACCCTGCTGGGCCTGAGCCCGGCGGCCGGAGCCGTGTACACGCTCTGCACAGCGCTGGGCGAGTTTTTCTACCACACCAACGTGCGCACACCGCGCTGGGTGGGTTACGTGTTCCAGCGCCCCGAAATGCACCGCGTCCATCACCAGTACCAGCAGCACAGCCACAACTACGGCGACCTGGTGGTTTGGGACTACCTCTTCGGCACCTATCGCAACCCCGCTACCTTCGAGGCCACCTGCGGCTTCGACCCCGAAAAGGAAGAAAAGCTAACCGACATGCTCCGCTTCAAAGATGTGCACGCGGAAGAGAGGTGATTTGGTGATTTTGTAACTTGGTGAGAAGAAACGTCATTCAGAGCGCAGCGAAGAATGATGTTCCGCTACTTACCGGTTTGCCTCTAAAACCGCGCAATGACGCGCAGGTTGACCAGACGGTTGGAGAGGAAGTTGGGTACGCCGTAGGTGAGGCCGTTCAGGTCCTGCACGTAGTTGTAGCCGGCCAGGTTGCTGGCGCCGAGCACATTGAGTACTTCCAGGCTTAGCCACAGAGTTTGCAGCTGCACGGTGCGGCCGCGGGCGGCCAGCTCGGTGGCGGTGCGCAGGCCCAGCACTTTGGTAAAGCCCAGATCAACCCGCTTATAGGAGCGCGTGAGCTTGCTGGTGCCCCGCAGATCGGGCGCGTCGGGCGGGCTGAAGGGCAGGCCCGAGCCGAACACGAAGTTCACGTAGCCTTTCACCGAGGGGTCGTTCGGCAGATTGTCCTGCAGGAAAATGCCCAGGTTCAGGCGCTGGTCGGAGGGGCGGCGGATGTAGCCTTTGGGCTCGCGGCCGGTTATCTGGCCGGTTTCGGGGTCGAAGACGTTGAGCGAGTCGCCCACCAGGTTTTCGCGGGTCGTGAGCAGCCCCAGGCTAAACCACGACTCGGTACCGGGGATGAACTCGCCGGCCACCCGCGCATCGAGGCCGGCGGCGTAGGCTTTGGCGTTGTTGTTGGCCTGGTAGCGCAGGCGCACGTTGTCGATATCGTAGGGCACCACATCGGTGAGGTACTTGTAGTAGGCCTCGCCGGTGAAGCGGAACGGCCGGCCCCAGCTGCGGAAGCGCAGCTCGTTGCCCACAATCAGGTGCAGCGACTTCTGGGCCCGCAAATCGAGGTTGAGCGCGCCCTGCTGAGTTTGCGGCGCCCCGGTCTGGTAGCGCAGCTCGCGGTAGAAGGGCGGCTGCACGTACACGCCCACGGCCGCTTTCCAGGCCAGGCGCGGGTTGCGGGCGCTGCGGAAAGCGTACTGCACCCGCGGGCTCAGCGTGGTCTGCCCGTTCACGGTCCAATAGTTGAGGCGCGCCCCGTAGGTGAGCGTGCGCAGCGAATCGAAGCGCAGCGTGTGCTGCACGTAGCCCTGGGTGCGGGTGCTGCGCAGGTCGAGGTCGGAGCGCAGGCGGGTGCGGCGGTAATCGGGCACGTAGTCGGCCGAATCGACGAAGCTATACTCGTTGAGCACGTCGTTGATTTGCTCGCGGCCCGTTTTCAGGCCCCAGCGCACCGTGTGGCGCAGGCCGGGCGTCCAGGTGCCACGGGTTTCGAGGCTGGCCACGCGGGCCTCCAGCGTGTTGCGTGAGTGCTTGAACAGCGTGCCGGCGCCCCGCCGGTTCACGTCGCCGCCAAAGTCAGGCGACTTCGGGTCGCGGTTGATTTCGGCGATGGAGTAGGCGGCTTCCACGTCGCGGTACTCGAACTCGCGCGAGTAGAGCAGGCCACCGAGCAGCTCCAGGCGCAGGTTGGACCGCAGCTGGTGGCTCAGGCTCAGTCCGCCCTGGTAAGTGTCGTACTGCATCCGCTCCTGCCCTTCGTAGCCTATAATCAGGCGCTTGAACTGGTTGACGCCGGTGCTAAAGCTGCTCTCACCGCTTTCGGGGTTGAAGCGAAAATCGTTGTGGGCAAACGTATTCAGCAGCGCCAGCGTGGTGCGGTCGAGGTTGTCCTTGGGGCCCAACGCCAGCGTAATCAGGCTCTGGCCGTCGTAGAAGGTGGGGTTGTAGCCGCCCTGCGCCTGCTTCAGCGAGTTGAACACGTACGTTGCGTTCTTGTAGCGCACCCCGGCCAGGTAGCTGATGCGGCGGTTGGGCGAGGCGGCCTCCACGTGGGCCGTGCCGCCCACCAGGCTGGCCGTGGCCGAAGCCCCGAACTTCAGCGGCCGCTTGTATTCAATGTTGAGCACCGACGAGAGCTTGTCGCCGAATTTGGGCTGCCAGCCCCCGCTCGAAAACTCGATGGTGTTCACCAGATCGGGGTTCACGAAGCTCAGGCCCTCCTGCTGGGCGGTAGTCACCAGAAACGGCCGGTACACCTCGAAACCGTTGACGTAGATCAGGTTTTCCTCGTAGTTACCGCCCCGCACCGAGTAGGTGCTGGTCAATTCGTTGGTGCTCGTAACGCCGGGCAGCGTTTTGAGGATGGCCGAGAAGTCGCCGAAGGGCGAGGGAATTTCCTTGGCCGCCCGCGGCTCCAGCTTCATAATGCTGACCTGCTCGCGGGTATCGGTCACGTCCTGCCGGCCGCGCACGGTTACGTTATCGAGGGCCCGGCCGTCTTCGGCCAGCACCAGGCGCAGCTCGGGGTTCTGGCTCAGGTCGAGCGTCAGGCGCTCGGGGCGGTAGCCGAGGCGGCGCACCACCAGCATCGGGGCCGCGGCGCCGGCCGCGGACCGCAGCACGCTCAGCACGAAGCGGCCGCGCTCATCGGTGTTGGTGCCGCCGGGTTGGCCTTCCACGCCGACTGTTACGTCTTCCAGGGGCCGGCCGCTGCCGTCGCGCACTGTGCCCGCCACCGTTACGCGGCTGGCCTGCGCCAGGGCCGTTGCCGGCGCTAAGCCCGCCAACAGCAGCAGCGCCGCGGCGCCGGGCCGGACCACGGGCACCGCCAGCTGCAGCCACCAACGGGCAGGCAGGCAGCGGATGGCAAGGCCGAAGGAAGCGCGAAAGTCAGGCAGCATCCGCGGCGGCTTAGTCGTTGGGTTCGAGGGCTTCGGGGGCCAGCTCGGCCCGCATCCGGGCCAGCGTGCCCACCGGGTCGCCATCCTTGAACACAAACGAGCCGGCCACCAGCACATCGGCGCCGGCCGCTACCAGCGCGGGCGCGTTGTCGAGCGTCACGCCGCCATCCACCTCAATCAGCGCCGAGGAGCCGCAATCAACCAGCAGCTCTTTCAGCTGGGCCACCTTGCGCAGCGTGTTCGGAATGAAAGCCTGGCCGCCAAAACCAGGGTTGACCGACATCACCAGCACTACGTCGAGGTCGGCGGCAATGTCTTCGAGCAAACTCACGGGCGAGTGCGGGTTGAGGGCCACGCCGGCCCGGCAACCCAGCTGCTTTATCTGCTGCACCACCCGGTGCAGGTGGGTGCAGGCCTCATAATGCACCGTGATGATGGAGGCACCCGCGTCGCGGAAGGCACTTAAGTAGTGCTGAGGCTCGGCAATCATCAGGTGCACATCGATGGGCTGCTTGGCGTAGCGGTGCACGGCTTCGAGCACCGGCATGCCGAACGAGATGTTGGGCACGAAGCGGCCGTCCATCACATCGAAGTGCAGCCAGTCGGCGGCCGAATCGGCCAGCCGCTCGGTTTCGGCCTGCAGGTTGCCGAAGTCGGCGGAGAGAAGCGAAGGGGCCAGCAGCGGGGCCCGGTGATGCGTCGGGTTCATGCCACGAAAGTAGTGATTAGCGGTGAGAGGGTGATGGAGTAAGGAAATGAGCCATTTGTCATTCTGAGCGCAGCGAAGAATCTCGCGTGCTATGCTAACCCTGTCGTCTGGATTACCAATGCCCGCGAGATTCTTCGCTGCGTTCTAAATGACAACCGCCTCGCTGCCTAACCCATCACCCCAATACCTCATCCCCCATACACTACGCCGGCTTTTCGTAGGCGCGCCAGTCGAGCTTGCCGTCTTCGGTTTTGCGCAGGAATACGGTCTGGTCGTCGTCCTGGCGCTTGCCGAAGGTGACGTCGCCGCGGCAGTCGAGGCAGCGCAGGCTGGTGTACTTGAACTTGCCCTGGGCCTCGCGGGCCGTCAGGTCGAGGTTGTCGGAGCCGCAGAGGCCGCACTTGGCCACGTCGGGGAAGCTGAGCCGGTCGTACTCGGCTACCGTGTCGTGGAAAGTGGCTCCCTGAACGGTGAAGTGAAACTGGCGGCGCCCGAGGCGCTTGGAAACCATCATTTGCAGCATGGCGAAACAAAAAAACTGAGTTATAAAAGAACAACCCGTGCGCAACTGCCCGGGGCGGAGTTCGGGCGGCAACCTACGCCAGCCGGAAATCAATGCCAAATTACTAATTATTTTCGCATTGTCAAAACCAATAGCATTAGCACAATCTTAGCCTCTCGCCAAATCCTATCCAAGGCACTCCAAAATGCCCAGACACTTCGCTTAAACCTACCTCATACCAACTGCCCAACAAAGTCTAGTGCTATCCAAAAAGCGCATAGCGCAAACCTGAGCGGCAGTGCGTAGATTTACTGAACATGATTGGGACTTTTTTTAAGAGTAATTGTCTTATCTAGCAAGCAAGGCAAGCTGGCAACAATAACGAAGCACTGCTTCCGCACTAGCCGGCCGCCTGCTCTTGCTGCTCCTGCCTATTTGCCGCGCTCCTATGCCCGAAAAGCTCCTCCCCGCTGCTCCGGTAGCTCCCCCCCGTACTATTATGCCGGCCCTGGGCTGGTTTTTTGCGCTGCTACTGCTGCTCAGTGGCGGCGCCGCCCGCGCCCAAACGGGTTCGGGCGGTCCGCCCGAGTGCAGCCAGGATGAGAAGTTCGGCAACACCTGGTATTTCGGCTTTAAAGCGGGGCTCGACTTCAACGCGGCCTTTGACACGATTCCGCCCAAGGTGCTCACCGACGGCGCCATGGAAGCTCCGGCCGGCGCGGGCGTCATGTCGGATGGCAGTGGCAAGATTCTCTTCTACAGCAACGGCGAAACCGTCTGGAACGGCGACGGCACCGTGATGACGAACGGAACGGGCCTTTTGGGCAGCCGGCTGGTTACCGATGGCCCCCTGCCCATCCGGATGCCGGGCAGCCCGCCGCCCACCATGCCGGGCGGCGAAACGCGCTACCTGCTATTCACGCAGGATGCCAAAGGTGGAACCAATGGCCTGCGCTACTCCGAAATCATTATTCCGGCCGGCGGCGGGCCAGGTATGGTGGTCGACTCCACTAAAAACCGATTGCTCGTTCAGGGCACAGCCGAGAAGATGACGGGCGTGTTCCATAAGAATGGCTGCGACATCTGGATCATTGTGCACGGCTGGGGTGATGCCAAGTCGGGCAACGCCAACCGCGGCGACGCCTTCCTGGCCTACCGCGTGAAGCCGGCTGACGCCATGGGCCGGACAGTTATCGACCCACCGGTAATTTCCGTAGTGGGCTCCCTGCACGCGCCGAGTGTGTCGCCGGAGGGCTACCGGGGCCAGATGAAGGTAACGCCCGACGGCCAGCAGCTGGCCCTGGCCCGCTACAGCGCCGTGGCCGGCGACAGCACCAGTAGCGTAGAACTGTTCAGCTTCGACACGGGAACCGGCCAAGTAGGCAACCCTAAAATTATCGACAGCAAAGAGGGCGGCTACTACGGCGTGGAGTTTTCGCCGGGCCGCAGCCGGCTGTACGCCACCGTGCTGGGCGCGGCCCCGCGGCTGCCCCAGCTGCTGCAGTTCGACATCAGCAACATTGGCAGCGGCACCGGACCGGTAGGCCGCGAGGTGATTCCGCTCAAGCAGAAAACGCCGGTTAACCTGGGCTCGATGCAGGCCGCGCCCGACGGCAAGATTTACGTAGCCCGCGAAAACCAGCCGGCCCTGGGCTTCATCCCCTACCCCGACTCGCTGGGCGCCGCCATTGCCTACGCCGACGACAGCCTGCAGTTGGAAGGCCGCCTGAGCGGGCTCGGACTGGTCAACTTCAACCAGAGCTCCTTGCTGCAATTTGGCTTCCAGGGCGAGTCGACGGGCTGTCTTGAATTCACGTTTAAGGCGCCCCAGGTAGATTTTGAAAACCCAACTTACGCCTGGGATTTTGGCGACGGCACGAAATCAACGGCCCAGAACCCGCCCCCGCACACTTACCCCGCGCCCGGCGACTACACCGTGACGCTGCGCGTCACAACCAACTGTTTCTGCCGCGAGGCTACCAGCCTGATTACGGTGCCGGGTCCGCCGACACCGGGCACCATTGCCGCCAGCCAGACCATCTGTGCCGGCGACAGTGCGGCCGTGCTCACCAGCACGGCCCCGGCCGGTGAAGGCACCGGGCAGTTCGACTACCAGTGGCAGCAGTCGACCGACAACAGCACCTGGACCGACATTGCCGGGGCCACGGCCGAAACCTACGCGCCGGGCCTGCTGAACACTACCACGTATTTCCGGCGGCTGGTTACCTCCGGCTTCTGCGCCCCGCGTACGCCCACGGCTTCGGTGAAGATTACGGTGACGCCGAAAGTAGTGCCGGGCACCATTGCCGCCGACCAGACCGTGTGCGCCGGCACCGCGCCCGCCCCGCTCACGAGCACGGCCGCCGCAACCGGCGGCACCGGTAGCTTCACCTATCAGTGGGAATCGTCGCTGGATAACACTACCTGGACGGTCATCAGCAGCGCGACCGGCGCCACCTACGCGCCCGGCCCGCTGAGTGTCACCACCTATTTCCGCCGCCAGGCGAGTTCGGGAACCTGCGGGCCTGAAGCCTCGAATGTGGTAACCATCACGGTAACGCCGGCGCTGACGGCCGGCACCATTGCCGCCGACCAAACGGTGTGCGCCGGCACTGCCCCCGCGCCGTTTACCAGCACCGCTGCCCCGACGGGCGGCACCGGCCAGTTTACCTTCCAGTGGGAATCGTCGCCAAACAACACCAACTGGACGGCCATTCCGGGCGCCACGGCCGAAACCTACGCGCCGGGCGCGCTGAGCGTTACCACGTATTTCCGCCGCCAGGTAAGCTCCGGCTCCTGCACCGGCGTAACATCCAACGTCCTCACCATTACCGTTCTGCCAGCCCTGACGGCCGGCACCATTGCCGCCGACCAGGCCGTGTGCGCCGGCAGCCCGGTGGCCCCGCTCACGAGCACGGCCGCCCCGACCGGCGGCACCGGCCAATTCACCTATCAGTGGGAATCGTCGCTGGACCAGACTACCTGGGCGCCCGTAGCCGGGGCTACGAATGCCACCTACGCGCCCGGACCGGTTACAGTCACCACCTATTTCCGCAGGCAGGTCAGCTCCGGCCCCTGCCTGATGGTACCATCCAACGTCGTCACGATTTCGGTGCTGCCGACGCTAACGGCCGGTTCTATTGCCGCCGACCAGTCGATTTGCACCGGCACCACGCCCGCGCCGCTGACCAGCGCCGGCCCGGCCAGCGGCGGCACGGGCACGTTTGCTTACCAGTGGGAATCATCAGTCAACAACACGACCTGGACGGCCATCGGCGGCGCGACTGGCCCAACGTATGCGCCCGGCCCGCTCACGACGACCACGTACTTCCGCCGCCGCGTCAGCTCGGGCACCGGCACCTGTGCCACCCAGGTTTCGAACGTGGTGACGGTGCAGGTGCAGGCTCCCGTAACGCCCACCGTCACGCTGGCCACGCCGCCCACGCTCTGCCCCGGCACGCCGCTCACCTTTACGGCCGTGTTCACTGAGGCAGGCGCGGCGCCCACTTTCCGCTGGTTTGTAAACGACATTCCGGTGGCCAGCGGGCCGAAGTTTACCAGCAGCACGCTGGTTACCGGCGACAAAGTGCGGGTGGAAGTGACGGCCACGGCGGGCCTGTGCAGCACCGGCCCGGCCACGGCCACGGTTACCGTCACGCGCACTCCCACGCCGGCGCCTACCCTCGCCATTGCCCTGCAGCCCGACGCCCCGGTTTGTCCGGGCGAGCCGCTGACCTTCCGCGCGACGGCCGTTACCAATGCCGGGCCGAACCCGGTGTACCAGTGGCAGGTGGACGGCACCAACGTGGCCGGCGCAACGGGCCCGGTGTTTACCAGCACCGCCCTGCGCGACGGCCAGACCGTGACGCTGCGCCTGAGCACCACCAACAGCTGCGGCCAGCAGCTGACGAGCGTTTCAAACGGCGTGGTGGTGCGCATTCTGCCCCCGGTGAAGCTTAGCGCCGGTCCCGACAAGGAGATTATGCGGGGCAGCTCGGTGGTGCTGGAAGGCACTTCTGACGGCACGGGCGCGGTAACCTGGACGCCGGACGGCAGCCTCGACTTCTCGGGCAACGACCCGCTGCGGCCCCGTGCTTCCCCCACCGAAACCACCACCTACACGCTCTCGGCCGGAACGGGCGGCTGCGCGGCCACCGACCAGGTGACGGTAACCGTGCGCGATGCCATCCGGATTCCCAACGCCTTCACGCCCAACGGCGACGGCCGCGACGACACCTGGCAGATTGAGTTCATCGAGCAGTTCCCCGAAAATACCGTGACCGTGTTCAACCGCTGGGGCAACCAGGTTTTCTCGGCCCAAAACTACAGCCGGGCCAACGAGTGGCGCGGCGACATCAACGGCAAGCCCGCGCCGGTGGGCACCTACTACTACGTGGTGGTTACCAAGGGCCCACTGGGCAAGTCGTACAGCGGCTCGCTCACGGTGCTTTACTGATGAGTTGTTGGTTTTTAGTTGTTGGTAAAAGAACTGTCATTCTGAGCGAAGCGAAGAATCTCGCAGGTAATGGTAACCGTGTCGTCAGAATTTGCTTTGGCACGCGAGGTTCTTCGCTTCGCTCAGAATGACAGTTCTTTTACCAACAACTAAAAACCAACAACTAAAAATCAACAACTAACCACTGCCCCCCTTTCCTCAGACAGATGCTAACACGCTTGCCGTTATGAAAAGAGCTTCTCTCCCGCTGCTACTGCTGCCCCTGCTGCTGGCCGCCGCGCCGGCCCTGGCCCAACAGGAGGCGCAGTACAGCCAGTACATGAACAACAATTACCTGCTCAACCCCGGCGCGACGGGGGCCGAGGACTACATCGACGTCAAGTTCAGCTACCGCACGCAGTGGGTGGGGCTGGAAGGAGCGCCCCGCACGTACTACGCCAGCGTCAACTCCTCGCTGGGCAAGTGGCTGACTACTGATAAACGCACCCGCCACGATTTGCGGCGGCCGTTCCACGCCATCGGCGGCTACGTGTACCGCGACGAAACCGGGCCCATCAGCCGCACCAGCGCCTATGTTTCGTATGCCTACAACGTGGTGCTGACGCCCAAAATCCGGGCCGCGCTGGGCATGTCGGTGGGGGTGCAGCAGTTCGCCGTCGATGGCTCCAAGCTGCAGTTCTTCGACCCGACCACTGTGGCCCCCAGCGACGCCTCGCGGGTGCTCGACGGCTCGGTGGGCCTGTGGGTGTACAGTCCAAGCGTTTTCGTCGGTGTGTCGAGTACCCAGCTGCTGGCCAATAAGCTCGATTTTTCCTACGGCCTCAACGGGCTGGAGGCCGGCGCGGGCAACTCGCTGCGGCGCCACTACTACTTTACGGGCGGGGTGCGGCTGCCGCTCACCGACGACTGGTCGGTGGTGCCCTCGGTGCTCGTGAAGGCCGTCAGCCCGGCGCCACTTTCCGCCGATATCAACGCCAAGCTCAAGTACCAGGATTTGCTGTGGGCCGGCGTATCATACCGCCTCAACGATGCGGCCGTGGCCATGGTCGGCTTCAACTACGAGCAGCTTTCGGTGGGCTACTCCTACGACACCGGCACGTCGCGCCTGACGGGCTACCACGGCGGCAGCCACGAAATTCTGGTGGGCCTGCGGCTGAAGAAGAAGGCCCAGGTAGTCTGCACTAATCGGTTCTGGTAAGGTGAGATGGTGAGTAGGGTGTTGTTAAACAAATAGGGTAAAACCTCCGACTCGGGCATACCACTGCCTGGATTTCCTAATTAGCGACCTGTTGGACAATATGTTATCTGGCATGTGGCCGGAATGATAGCCTTAACGTTCGTTTTCGCTAGCCACTTTTGATTGCGTTAAGGTGCGTGTAATACTATCGGGTTTCCGATGCGCTTACGCCGATTTTGCACCTTATCACGAGCGACAGGGCCATTTGGCCACGGACTCGGAGGTTTTACCCTATTTGTTTAACAACACCCTGAGTAGTGCAGGTACGAACCCACCTGTCATCCTGAGCGCAGCGAAGGACCTATCCAGAAGCTATTGCTTGATGTAAGTCTGGATAAGGTCCTTCGCTGCACTCAGGATGACAGGCGTTTTACACCCTACTTATTCCCCGCAAATTACTGCTTCACAAAGCGCACTGCCAGTTGCTGCGGCCCCTGCCCGATCAGGCAGGTGAAGATGCCCGGCCGCAGCCCGGCCGTTTCGAGCCGGACCACGCCGGTAGCGGCCGGCGCCACCCGCTGCCGGGCTACCAGCGCCCCGCGGGCATCGTAAATACTGATTTCCAATGGCGCAACCCGGCCCGGCCCGGCGGGCAGCTGCAGGTACAGCGGCTCGTTGGGGCCTACCGGATTGGGGTAAGCGTAGAGGCCAGCCACGGCGCGGGCCGGGGCAGTGGCCAGCGGCGTACCGGGGTTGGCCAGGTTGTAGGCCCGCACGAAATCGGGGATGCCGTAGCCCAGGCTGTTGTCGGGGGCGGTGGCCTGCGAACCGGCGCGCTGCAGCAGCCCGATAACCTGCTGGGCCGTGAGGCGCGGGTTGGCCTGCCAGAAACCCGCCGCCAGCCCGGCCACCACCGGGGCCGAATACGAAGTGCCATTGTCCCGCGCAATCTTACCGTCGGCAGTGATAAAGGCCGTGGCCACGCCCATGGCTGATACGTTGGGCTTGAGGCGGCCGTCGGCCGTGGGGCCGCGCGAGCTGAAGCCGGCCACCGCGCCCAGCGAATCGGCCGCGCCCACCGTCAGCACCGAGTCGGCGTCGGCCGGGGCCGTGATGTAGCGCCAGGCTTTGTTGCCCTCGTTGCCGGCCGAGCTGACGACCAGCATGCCCACGCGGGCCGCCGCCGCCGCCGCGCGGCTCGAAATGGCCGTGCGCCCGTTCATATCGGCGTAGGTGTAGTCAGTAGAGGGCGCATCGAAGGTGTTGTAGCCCAGCGAGGAGCTGATAATGTCCACCCCGGCCGAATCGGCGTACTCGGCCGCTACCAGCCAGTTAGCTTCTTCCAGCGGATGCTCCGAAGCTGCGTCTTCGGTGATAAACAGCCGGAACGTGGCTTTGGGCGCCAGGCCCACGTAGCGCCCCGGCTCGTCGCCCGCGATAATGCTCAGGCAGTTGGTGCCGTGGGCAATGCTCTGGAAAACATTGGGGGTTTTATCCACTACGTTGAAGGTGCCGGCAAGCCGGTTTTCCTGGTTCAGCGAGGTGAAAATCGACGCGGTATTCACCCCGGGAAAGCCTCCGTCAAACACGGCAATCTGCATGTTCTCGCCCCGGAAACCGGCCGTGTGCATGCGCTCCGCTCCTACCTGCCTCACCTGGGCATAGGCCTTGCCATAGAAGCTGCGGTCGGCCGTGGTTTGGTCGGCGCCTGAGGTGGTGGGCGTTGTTTTGGGCTGCGCGCCACCGGCCACCGGCCCGCGGTTGAGCGTGCGGGCCTGCTGCACAAAAGGCAGCGCCTGCACCTGCGCCAGCGCGGCCGAGTCGCAGGCCAGCACGGCGGCGTTAAACCAGCGCGAAGTGTACCAGAGCTGCACGCCGGGCACGGCCTTCACCTGCTGCACGTAGGCGGGGCTCACCGGCAGGTCGCGGGGCAGCACGGCAATCTGCTGGCGCTGCCGCCGCTGCAACGCCCGCCCCGACAAAAACTCCTCGGGCCGGCTCACGCTGAAGGGCGTGCCGGCTTTGTCGCGGAAGTACACCAGATGCCGGCGTACGGTTCCTTTGGTTTCGGCGGGCCTGGCCATCTGCTTCCCGGTTGGCTGGGGGGCCAGCGGGGTGGCGGTGGACTGGGCAGCGGCCGGCAGGTGCAGGCCGGCCAGCAGGGCCATCGGCAGTAAAAGTCGGAACATGGGCGGAGAATGAGCAGGTGTGGTGGGGGAAGCTTCGAATCCCGGACAGATAAAAAGCCCGGCGGGAAGCTGTTCACAATATAACAGCTCCCGTCGGGCTAATCGGCGCCTCCCTGCCGCGCGGCGTATCCGGCAGGGTAAGGCTTTCTGGTTAAGCGTTAATTACGCGGATTTGAGGACTCAATCAGCACCTCGTTGCGCGACTGGCCCAGGTAGCGCACAAACGGCACCCGGCAACCTTCGGCGCCCGAGCAGTCGTTTTTGTAGCTGCGGCTGACGCGGTACACCGGCCCCACGCCCGGCGCGAAGGTGCTGCGCTGCACCACCAGCTTGGTGGCGTTGTTATTGTCGCCGGTACTCAGGTCGTTGGTGGTCGTAACGGTGTTGGCGTAGTCGTAGGTTTTGCCGTCGCGCACGATGCTGAAGGGCTGCCCTACCTGCTCGTAGAAGCGCGTAACGGCCACCACGGTATCGAGGGAGTTAAAGGCGTTGAAGTTCCAGCTTTTGCCCTCTACCGCGGGCAGCACCAGCGCCACGGTGCGGCGGTTGTTGAACTGCACCGTTACGTTGCGCGGGGCCACCGTCACGGCCAGCACCGAATCGGGCTGCCAGGCCTCGGCCGCCGAGTTGCGGCGCGAGCGAACCACCTCATACACCGGCTGGCCGATGGCATCGGGCACCGGCTCGCTCAGCACCTGCTCGCGGAACTGGAAGCGGCTGGCCGTGGGCACGCCGTTGCGCCACACCGTGTCGGCCACATCGTAGATGCGGGTACTGCCCACGCTCAGCGGGTAGTAGTCGGGCAGCGGTGCGGGCTCCTCGGCGTTGTTGTCGCCGCAGCCGGCCAACAGCAGCGCCGCCGTGGCCGAGGCGCTCAGCAAACCCACCACTTTCCCGTGGCGCAGATAGTTCTTGTTCATCAGGCAGTACTTGATAATCCGAAGGTAGCTACTGAAAGTATTTTTTCCTGAACCCTGCCAGCCAAGCGCTCAGCCCTGAAGCCTACGCGCGCAGCTCGGCCAGCGGCTCGGGCAGCTCGCCGATGGTGTGGCGCTCAATCCAGCCGCCGCCCAGCACGTCGTCGCCCTCGTAGAATACGGCGGCCTGGCCGGGCGTTACGGCGTGCACGGGCTCCTCGAAGTACACGTAGATTTTGTCGCCCCGCTGCTCCAGGAACGCCGGCGAGCCGTCGTGGTTGTAGCGAATTTTGACCGTGGCCGGCACCAGACCGCGGCCTTCGAGCGAGGCGAACTTGCCCATGTTCAGCTGCCCGACCAGCGTGCGCGTGCTGGCCAGCTCCTCGAAGTTGCCCAGCACTACGCGGTTGGTTTCGGGGTCGATGGCCGTTACGTAGGCCGGGAAGCCCAGGGCAATGCCCAGGCCCTTGCGCTGGCCGATGGTGTAGAACGGGTAGCCCTCGTGGGTGCCCACCACCGTGCCGTCGCGCAGTACAAACTCGCCGCCGGCCACGCGCGCCTCCAGGCCCGGCACGCGCCGCCGCAGAAAGCCACGGTAGTCGTTGTCGGGGATAAAGCAGATTTCGTAGCTCTCGGGCTTGTTGACGAGCTCCGTAAAACCCCGCTCGCGGGCGAAGTCGTAGATGGCCGATTTGCGCAGCTCGCCCAGCGGGAAGCGCGTGCGCGAAAGGCTTTCCTGGCTCACGCCCCAGATGGCGTAGCTCTGGTCCTTGTTCTCATCAATGCCCTTGCTGACAACGTAGCGGCCGTTTTCCTCGCGCACCTGGGCGTAGTGGCCGGTGGCGATGAACTCGCAGCCGAGCTGGTCGGCGCGGCGCAACAGCGCGTCCCACTTGATGTGGGTGTTGCAGAGCACGCAGGGGTTGGGCGTGCGCCCGGCCAGGTACTCATCGGTAAAGTTGTTGATGACGGCCTCGCCGAACTCGTCGCGGATGTCGATGATGTAGTGCGGAAAGCCCAGCTCGACGGCAATCTGGCGGGCGTCGTTGATGGAATCGAGCGAGCAGCAGCCGGTTTCCTTTTTCGAGCCGCCCGCCGAAGCGTAATCCCAGGTTTTCATGGTCATGCCAACCACCTCGTACCCCTGCTCGTGCAGCATCACGGCCGCTACCGAGCTGTCGATGCCGCCGCTCATGGCTACCAGCACCCGTCCTTTCGTTGTGTTCATATTTGTTGAATTGCGCCCGGAGCGTGAAAGGTTCCGGCCGAATAAGCAAAGATACGGTTTTGGGTGATGGGGTGAAGTACTGTCATCCTGAGCGGCGCGAAGGACCTTCTTCCGGTAGCACAGACGCCACAACGAAGAGTGCTATCAGAAAAAGGTCCTTCGCTCCGCTCAGGATGACAGTATATTTGCTTCCTCATTCACTGACTCACTCCTTCCCGCATGTCCCTGCTTCTCCCCGTCCTCGTCCGCGGCATCAACAACCTCTCCGATGCCCGCTACTGCGCCGGCATGGGCGCCGACGGCCTCATCTTCACCCTCGACCCCAGCCTGCCGGGGGCAGTGGACGCGGCCACGGTAAAGGAACTGGCCGGCTGGGTAGCCGGCGTAGAAATCATCGGCGAGTTTGGCGGCGAAATGCCCGTTTCAGAAATCAACCGGCTGGTGGAGGAATGCAGCCTGAGCCGGATTGTCCTCAACCTGCCAGCCGCCGGCTTGGTCCCCAATGGGCCCGTGGCCGTTCCGGCCCTGGTCGAGCTGCCGCAACCCGCCGGAGCCGACTCTCTGCAGCAACTGCGCACAGCGCTAACCGCCGGCTTCGAGCTTATCACCCGCTTGGATGAAACAGCACTACCGGCCAGCGCCGGGCGGCAATCATTGTGGCTGAGCGGCAACCCCGCTCCCAACCAGGTGGCAGAACTAATCGAGCGGCAGCAGCCCGCCGGCCTCATCCTGCAGGGCGGCGACGAAATCAAGCCCGGCATCCGCGACTTCGACGAGCTGGAAGCCCTGTTCGAGGCACTGGAAGAATAGCCAAAGCAGAACGTCATTCAGAGCGAAGCGAAGAATCTCGCGAGCAGTAGTAGCCCTGTCGTTAGGATTACTGTGGCCCGCGGGATTCTTCGCTTCGCTCTGAATGACGTTCTACTCTATCCCTTCACCTCACCGTTGCCCAACTCGAACTGCACGTACTTGATGGGCACGCACAGCTCGCGGTATTTGCGCTCGAAGGTGGTCTGGATGTCCTCGGCGTGGGGCAGCAGCTCAGGCGTGGCGTACAGGTCGCGGGTTTGGGCGATGATGGTGGCGCCGGGGCGCTGCTGCAGGGTTTCGAGGGTGTAGTCGAACAGGCCTTCGTTGTCGGTTTTGAGGTGCAGGCGGCCGCCAGGGCGCAGGATGCGCTGGTACAGGTCGAGGAAGCGCGGATACGTGAGGCGGCGCTTGATGTCCCGGTCGCGGGGGCGCGGGTCGGGAAACGTAATCCAAATTTCGTGCAGCTCGCCGGGGGCGAAGTGCGCGGCCAGCTCGTGGGCGCGGGTGCGCAGCCAGCCCACGTTGGTCAGGTTCTGCTCCAGAGCCCGGGTGCTGCCCTTCCAGATTCGGTCGCCCTTGATGTCGAGGCCCAGGAAGTTGCGCTCGGGGTAGCGGGCGGCCAGGCCCACGGTGTACTCGCCCTTGCCGCAGCCCACTTCGAGGGTAATCGGGTGGTCGTTGCCGAAAAAGTCGGCGTGCCAGCGCCCGGCCAGCTGCTCGTAGGTTTCTTTGCCCGGCTCCACAATGGTTTCGCGCTCGGCGTTGGCGGCAAAGCGCCGGAGTTTACTTCTGCTCAAGGTGAGATGGTGAGATATTGAAATGGTGAGTTTGACGCCCTAGTGTCATCCTGAGCTTGCGAAGGACCTATACAGAAGCTAATCAATGGATATACCTTCTATATAGGTCCTTCGCAAGCTCAGGATGACACTAGGGCGGTGGCCTCAGAGTTCCTCGATTTCGGCCACCACAAAGGTACTGCCGCCAATGAAGACCACGTCATCGGCTTCGGCGGCGGCGCGGGCGGCGGCTACGGCGGCCGGCACGGTGGCGTAGGTGGTGCCACGCAGGCCCAGGGCGGCGGCTTGGGCGGCCAGCTCGGCCACCGGCAGGGCGCGCGGGATGGTGGCCTGGCAGAAGTAGTAGGTAGCCTCGCGGGGCAGCAAAGCCAGCATCTTGCTGATATCCTTGTCCTGCATCACGCCTAGCACGAAGTGCAGTCGCCGCTTCGGCAGCCGCGCCAGCTGCTCCACGATGAAGCGGATGCCGGCCTCGTTGTGGCCCGTGTCGCAGACAACCAGCGGGCGGCGGCCCAGGATGGTCCAGCGGCCCCGCAGGCCAGTCAGGCGCATCACGTCGCGCAGGCCTTCGCGCAGGTGTTCATCTGTGATGATAAAACCCTGGCGGCGCAGCTCGGCCACTGTGGCCAGCACGCCGGGCAGGTTCAGGCGCTGGTAGTCGCCCACCAGGCCCAGCGCCACCTCGTCCAGCAGCACTTGCTCATCGTGCCAGACGCGCAGGTGTTGCACGGCTTCATCGGCGGCCGGCTCGCGCAGCAGCTCGGCGCGGTAATGCTGGTCGGCAAACAGCAGCGGGGCGCCCTCCTGCCGGGCCTTCTGCTCGAACACGGCCGCCACCTCGGGCTGGGTCTGGCTGATGATGGCGGGCGTTTCGGGCTTGATGATGCCGGCTTTTTCGGCCGCAATCAGCGGCAGCGTATCGCCGAGCAGGGCCTGGTGGTCGGGGCTGATGTTAGTGATGAGCGACACGAGCGGCCGCAGGATGTTGGTCGAGTCGAGCCGGCCGCCCAGGCCCACTTCCACCACGGCCACATCTACATTCTGCCGGGCGAAGTAATCGAAAGCCAGCGCCACGCACACCTCGAAAAACGAGGCTTCCGCCCGCTCAAACGTAGCCCGCCAGCGCGCTACCCACTCCACCAGAAACGCCGGGGCCAGCGGCCGCCCGTTGAGGCGGATTCGTTCGGTGAACTCCTTGAGGTGGGGCGAAGTGTACAACCCCACCCGGTAGCCGGCCGCCTGCAGCACCGCCGCCACCAAGTGGCTGGAGCTGCCCTTACCGTTGGTACCAGCCACGTGCACGCTCCGAAACTGCCGCTCGGGGTGGCCGGTAGCCGCCGCCAGCGCCTCGGTGCGCTGCAGGCCCGGCTTGTAGCCCGCCGCCCCCACCCGCTGAAACATGGGCAGCCGGGCGTACAGGTAATCCAGGGTCTGCTGGTAGGTCATTGTTTTGGAGCTGTTAGCTGAGGGCTAGTAGCTGGTAGTTTTCGTCCTGTTGAACGGCTGTAGCGCGAAGCTTCCGCTTTGCGCATCGTTGCTGACTCCCGCCTACTATCGGTCGACGATACGCGAAGCGGAAGCTTCGCGCTACAGCCGTTCGCAACGCCAAGCGCCTATCGTACCGTGAACCGGAATGTGTAGAAGCCGGTGGCGCCGCCGTTGGCCGAGTTGGTGCGGCGGAACTCGGCGCTTTCCAGCGCGTCGCGGCAGGCTTTTTCCTGGGCCGGCGACACGTTGCCCGACACTTTGCGCACGGCCTCCACTTCGCCGTCGGCATTCACTTTGATGCTGAAGCGGATGAAGCCCGAGGTGTTGTCGATGGCCGGGGCGGTGGGGCGGTTCACGAAGGCCCAGCCGGCCATGTCGAGGCCGCCGCTGCCGGGGCTGGTGCCACGGCCGCCGCTACCGGGCTCGCCCGAGTAGGCTTTGCCGTCGTAGGTGCCGCGCGGGTCACCCTTGTCGCCTACGGTGCCGGGGTTGTCGCCGTTGTTGTTGCCGGTGGGCGCGTTGCTGGTGCCATTTACGCCGTTGCCCCCGCCGTCGGCGCGGTTGGCGCGGGGCGTGAACACGGCCCGCTGGTCTACTTTGGGGCGCACGGGCTCGGGCGTGGGCTTCACCTCCTCGCGGGGCGGCGCGGGTTTGGGCGTGGGCGGCACCGTTACGGGGCTTTCCTCGGCCTCACTGGTTACCACGCGCTGCTCGGTGGGCGGCGTGCGCTCGGGCTGGGCCGTGGGCTGGGGCGGCGTAGGGTCGGGCTGGGCGGCGGGCGGGCGGCTGTCCTCGCGGTTCTTCGATTCGTTGGCCGGGGCCTGGCTCTGGATGTCACCCGAGCCGACCTCATCCACCCCGTAGTTCAGCTCCACGCCATCACCACCGAGCGTTTCCAGCGGCGGGTCGGGCCCCTTAAACACGGCGAAAAAGAACAGCACGGCCAGGGCCACGTGAAAAATCACGGTCCCGATAAAGGCTTCGCGCCGATGCTCTTCGCGGTATTCCATGGTTAGTTTTTGGTTTTTGGTGATTGGTTTTTGGCTTCGCTCTTGTTGGTTTGCTTGCTTGACTCCTTTTGAATAACAGCCAATAACAAAAAACCAATCACCAAAAACCAACCAAACTCATTTCCCTTGCTGGGCCTGGGTGGCCATGACCATTTTAATTTTGAGGCGGTTGCCGATTTCGAGGATGTCGACCAGCTTTTGCACGTTGAGCGAGGCATCGACGCGCAGCACGGCGGTGGGACTTTCCAGGCCCTCGATGCGGCGGGCCAGCTCGGGCTCCAGCTCGGCGGGCGTAATGGGCCGCCGGTCGATGAAGTAGGTGCCGGCCGCATCGACCGAGACGGTGATGGGCTGCTTCATGGCCTGCTTGCCCGAGCGGGCATTGGGCAGCATGAGCTTGATGACGTTCGGGTTCACCATCGTCGACACAATCAGGAAGAACAGCATCAGGAAGAACATGATGTCGTTCATCGAGCTGGTCTCGACGTGCGAAGAAAGCTTACGGCGCCGGCTGAGATTCATGCGGTGAGATGGTGAGTTGGTGAAATGGTGAGTTGGTGTTTTAGCGGTGCGAATGGCGTGCGTTGAGCAAGTAGCGCAAACAGAACGTCAACTCACCATTTCACCAACTCACCATCTCACCTTTAGTTGTCCTGCAGGATGTCCATGAACTCGATGGCGGAGTTTTCCATGCGGAAAACCATGCGCTCGACCATGATGCTGAGCCAGTGGTAGCCGATGTGGGCGATGATGCCGATGATGAGGCCGGCCGCCGAGGTCACCATTTTGGTGTACAGACCGCCCGAAATCTGGGCAATGCCGAAGTCGCCGGTCGAGCTGATGGCGTAGAAAATCTTGATAACGCCGATAATCGTGCCCACGAAGCCCAGCATGGGCGCAATGCCGGCCACGATGCCCAGCACGTTGATGTTCTTTTCGAGGCGGGCAATTTCGATTTTACCCACGTTTTCCACGCTGGCCTCGATTTCGTTCAGCGGCAAACCCACCCGGCGGATGCCCTTCTCAATCATGCGGGCCAGCGGCGTAGGGTTCTGGGCGCACAGCATTTTGGCGCCCTGCAAGTCGCCCTTCACCATCAGGTTGCCGATGCCAGGCATGAACGACTCGGGCACGGCGCCGGCCTTGCGGATGGTGAGGTAGCGCTCCAGCATGATGTAAATCGTGAGGAAGAGCAGCAGAAACAGCGGCACCATAATCCAGCCGCCGGCAATTACCAAATCAATCAGCGAGAGGCCCGAGGCCTCGGCAACGGCCTGGTTGGCGGCCGTAACGGCCGAGTCGGCGGCGGCCGGCGAGCCGGCGGGAATGGCGGTCGGGTCGCCTACCAGAAGTTGCAGAAACAGAGACAGAAGCGTCATTCTTTTTAGGGGCGTAGGGCTGGGTTGGGGTGCTTAGGCTACTGGCGGAAAGGCTTAGCGGAAAGACGGGCAATAAAAGAACGTCATCCTGATGAAGCCGGTATGTTTGCCGGCCGCCCCCATCGAAACGACAAGTGGCAGCCGGCAAACATGCTGGCTTCGTCAGGATGACCAATTTCTACGCACTATCAACTAAGCACTAATCTTAATATTGTTTGATCCAAAGGTCGCCCATGCGCTTGCGCAGGATGATGGCCTGACGGTCGGCGGAGGTGCGGTCGGGGAAATCGGCGGCCGAAAGCATGAACTGCCGGCTACCGGGCGCGGGCAGCAGCACGCGGGCCGGGTGGCCCAGCCGTACCAGCGCCTGCCGGCCCTTCTCGGCGTTGGCCAGGGTGGTGTAGGAACCGGCAATGACGTAGAAACGGCCCGTGCGCTTGCTAACAGTCGCGGCCGAAGCCCCAGCGGTTGCATTGGTAGCGGCGGCTTTCTCCCAGCCCGGGGCCTTGGCCGGGGCCGCGGCGGGCTTCGCAGCGGCGGCTTTGGGGGCGGCCGGCTTGGTGCCCTGGTCGGGCGTGCCGGCCACCGTCAGGGCCGGCCGGATGGCTGTGGCGGGCACGGTGGCGGCGGGTTTCGCGGGCACGGTGGCCGGGGCAGCCGCCGGCTCCGTCAGGCCGGTTTCGGTGGCTACGGCATCCCAATCATCGGATGAGGCGGCGGCGGCCGGGGTTTCGGTGAGGTGGGTGGCGGCGGTGCTCAGGCTGGCCTGCTGGCGGACGGGTACGGACGCCGTAGGCCGGGCCTGGGGCAGCCCGCGCAGTTCGTCGGGCAGGTAGCCGGCCAAGTCAGCAAACATATAGTTGGCCGACAGTACGAGGCCGGCAATGGCCGCTACGCCCACTGAGCGCCACACCCAGCCCAGGCGGCGGGTGCGCAGCTGCGGCGCCGCGGCGGGCCGCTCGCGGGCCAGCAGCGCATCGGTGGCCCGTACCGGGCGCGACACCAGCTCGGGCAGCCCGAAGCTGGCGCCGAGCAGGTTCTCGGAGCCGGTGTACTCGAATTCCAGCCCGCGGCCGGGCGCCTGTTTAAAGGTACCGACGCCGCTTAATTCGGTGCGGTTTCCGGCGGCCAGCTCCTGCTGCATATTGTGCACGGCCTGCTGCACCAGCTCGCGGGCCTGGGCCGGGCTCACGCTCAGCTTCTGGCTCAGCGCATCCACCAGCAGCCCATCGTTGCGGGTCAGGCTCTGGTTGAAGGCCACGCGCTTGGCCGGCGGGGCCAGCGTATGGCGTACCGGATGGATGCGAGCCGGCGCGTAATCAGCAATCAGGCCCCCAAAATCGGGGATGATTACGCAGTCGTGGTGCTGGAGCAGGGCGCGGATATGGTCGGCGAGCATAGGCTTGAGAGTCGGGCAGAACGGGCAATGGAAGCCGAAATGTACGCAATGATACGGTTAGGAGAGTTTAGAAGGGAGAACTTAGAGCTTAGAAGCAGGAAGAATCAAACGGCACCTCGCCTTTTGAAATCTAAGTTCTTCCTTCTAAGCTCTAGGCTCTAAACTCAAAACTGGTAGCTCACGCCGCCCAGCACGTTGATGCCTTTCACGGGGTAGTTGAGGTACTGCATGTTGCTGCGGCCCAGCAGGTTGTTGCCCAGCAGGAAGATGGAGAACTGCTCCGTCAGCTGGTAGTCGCCGCGCAGGTTCAGGTCGATAACGGTGTCGGTGGGGCGCACTACCTGGGTGCCGGGAATGTAGGCCGGCTCGAAGCTGCCACCGGTGTAGCCGGCGCCGTAGCTGGAGCTGAGCGTGTAGAGCTCGGCGCCCACCCGCAGCTTGTCGTAGAAGTTGTACGAGCCGAACAGCGTGGACTGGAACTTGGGGCGGTGGAAGGGCTGGGCCAGCGTTTTCACGTTGTAGCCGTTGTAATCGGCCTTCAGGCCCAGGCGCAGCTGCTCGGCAGCGTTGTAAATCACCTCGCCGTGCAGGTTGAAAAGCTGGGTTGATTTCTGGTCGTACACCAAATCGAACTTGGTGGTGTCGCGGGCCGAGTTGTTGTAGAAGTACAGGTTCCGGTCGTTGGAGAGCGTCACGCGGGCCTTCACCTCCAGGGCGCGGGCGGGCGCGGCGTCGAAGCCGAAGTAGAGCGTGGGGCCGCGGCGGGTGTCGGCCACCCGCACGTTGGGGGCCAGCCAGGGATTCTCGGTGCTCAAATCATACAGCGTGACGCGCTCGATGCCCCCGCCCAGCCCGGCGTACACCACAAACTTGTCTTCGGTAACCGTGTAGGCCGCCCGCAGGGCCGGAAACACGTTGAACTGGCGGGCGTTGGTAATCGTGTCGCCGGTGTAGCCCAGCGTGGCGCCCACCCGCAGGTTGAGGCGGTTGAGGGTCGTTTCGAAGGCCGGCGCCACCTGGAAAAACGGCCGGCTTTCGGTCACGGCATCCTTGTGGGAGATGAACGACAGGTCGCCATCTACCTTCACCTGGCTGGTTTCGGTGAGCTTGTAGGCCGAGCGCAGCGTGGCGTACACGTTGCTCTCACTGGCCTTGAACGCATCACTCCAATAGTTGTAACCCAGGCCCAAATCGTACTGGAAAGCGGCGTCGCGGGCGCGGTTGCGGGCGTACACCAGCACGCCGGCCCGCTTGAACACCTGCTTGAGGCTGTCGGACTTGGGCAGGTCGATGACGTTGCGGTTGTAGCCGTAGAAGTTGTACCGCTCACGACCCAGGTTCACCTTGGCGCCCAGCACCAGCGGGCCGCTGTAGGTCTCGCCGTTCAGGCCCAGACTGGTCTGGCTCTGGCGCGAATTCTCGCGGTCAATCGGCCCGCGGCTCGACGAGAGGTGCTTGAAATCGAGGCCGTAATTGAGGGTTTCCGAGCGGTTGTTGTGCAAATAGGCGCGGCCGTAGGCGGTGCCGTAGTTGCCGATGGCGGCCTTGAGGTAGTTGCCGCTCAGCTCGGGCAGCTGCTCCTGCCGGATGGTGAGCACGCGCACCGTGGGGTTGAGCTTGTCGGACGGCAGCCGGAAGTCGGGGTAGGTGTAAGCGGGGGCCGTGGTGGTTTTGGCCGGGGCCTCAATCTTCACCTTCTCGAAGTTGCGGGCGGCCGGGGGCAGCTCGTTCACCCGCTCCTTCACAATCTCGATTTCGGCGTCCTCAATCTTGCCGCGCGTTTTCTGGGCCCGGGCCTCAAAGGCCGGGGCGGCAACGGTCAGCAGGGCGGCGGCGGCCAGGAGTTTATGGGTCATGTTTAGGGCTTAGGGCTTAGGGCTTAGGGCTTAGGGTATCGTTTCTGATAGCCTGGTTTCCTTACACTCCTCTCCTACTTTAAAGCTGATTATTAGATTGATGCGCAGGGTTGTCTAAACCAGCGGTGTAGAGACGCGTATTCGCGTCTCGTCGTTGAACGGCCCGCTGGCCGTTTTGCCAGGGCCGCCTAGCTCGTTGCGCCGGTCGTTCAACGGCAAACCGTTCAACGACGAGACGCGAATACGCGTCTCTACACTGTTCAACGGGGCGTGGCCGTGGTGTCGGCGGGGGCCGTGAGGGAGTTGCGGGGAGGCGTTTTGGGCTTGGGAGTTTTGGCGGGGGCTTTGCCGGTGGGTGCGGGCGTGGCGGGGGCCGCGGGGGTGGTGTCGGCGGGCAGGGCGGCGAGGCGCTCCTTGGCGCCGGCTACCACTTCGGCCACCGGGAACTTGTTGTCGATGATGGAGTTGAGCGTGGCGCGGGCCTGGAAGATTTCGTTCTGCTCCTTGTAGATGTCGGCAATCAGCAGAAAGGCGCGGCCCAGCCACAGGTCGTAGGCGGCGAAGTCGGCGTTACTCTTGTAGGCGGCGTCGAGGGCTTCGGGGTACTTCTGCTGCTGAAACAGCGTCTGGGCCAGCAGGTACTGGGCTTCGGCCCCACTCTCGTCCTTGGCCGTGGCGGCGGCCGTAGTCAGCTCGGTGGCGGCCTGGTCGAGGTTGCCGGCTTTCAGGCTGGCCTTGCCCAGATACAGCAGCGCCAGGTTGGTGGCGTTGAGCGCCGCGCCGCCCTGGGCCTGCAGCTCCGTGGCCACGCGGCGGGTGGTCTCCAGGTCGCCGGCTTCGTAGCTGCTTTTCAGCAGGCCGATGCCGGCGTTGGCCACCTCGCGCTTGTTCTGCGACACCTCGCGGAGGCGGGCGTAGTACTTGGCGGCCTCCGCGTAGTTCTTGTTTTCGAACTCCAAATCGGCAATCCGGCCCACGGCGCGGTTCACGAACTCGCTCTTGTTTTCCTCCACCACGGCCTTCAGGCGCGGCAAAGCCTCGGCCTTGCGGTCGGTACGCAAATACGAGTCGGCCAGGAAGTAGCGGCCGTCGGCGGCCAGCACGGTGCTGGGGTACTGCTTCAGGTAACCTTCGAGGCGCGGAATGGCCTGGGCGTACTTCTCGGCCAGGTACAGCGACTTGGCGGCCTCAAACTCCACGCTCTCGGCGGCCTTGCTGTCGGGGTTCTGCTGGCGGAACTGGGCCAGGTACTGGTCGAACTCCTCCGTTTTGCCCTGGGCGCTCAGGCTTTCCTGGAGGCTGTAAATAGCGCTCTGGGCCGACTTGGTGCGCGGAAACTCGCGTAGCACCCGCTTGAAATCATCGGCCGCCTTGTCGTGCTGGCTCAGGTTCTGGTAGGCAATGCCACGCTTCTGCAACGCCTGCGGAATCAGCGGCGAGTTGGGGCGGTTGGCCACCAGCCGCGAGAAGCCATCGACGGCGGCCTGGAACTCGCCGGCCTCGTAGTCGAGCTGGGCCTGCTGGTATACCGCGTCGTCGGCGTAGCGCGAGCCGGGGTTGGTTTTGAGCAGGGTGCTGAGGCTGGCGGCGGCTTCGTCGCGGCGGCCCATCAGGCCCAGTACCACGCTTTTCTGGTAGTAGGCGTAGTCCTTGTCGGCGGCGTTGGCTTTTATCACCTTCTCGTACTGCTCCAGGGCCTGGGGGTACTGCTTGGCCAGGTAGGCCAAATCGCCCACGCGCAGGGTTACGTCGTAGTAGTTGGCATCGGTGGGCTTGGCCACCGGGTCGCGCAGCCAGGCCTGGAACTGCTGGCGGGCCTGGGCGTAGTCCTTGGTGTTGTAGTAGGCGTAGCCCAGCCCGTAGCGGGCCTGCTGGTCGTAGTCGGTATCGGCCGCGCCCCGGCGCCGGCTGGTGCGGGCCGCCGCCTGGTAGGCCGTAATGGCGGCCGGGTACTGCTGGCCATACGAGTAGATGTCGCCCTTGAGCACCTGGGCGCCGGCGCGCAGCGCGTCGTCTTCGGGGTAGCGCAGGCTTTTGTCGAGCAGCGGCAGCGCCTCCTGGTAGCGGTTGTCGTTGAAGAGCGTGGCGGCCTGCAAAAAGGCCACGCGCTGGTAGGTGGCATTCAGCTTGGCGCTGCGGTCGTCGAGCTTGTCGAGGTAGTTGAGGGCCTGGGCGTAGTCCGAGGAGTTCAGGAAACTCTCGCTCAGCAGCTCATCCACGGCGGGCTGGTTTTTGGAGCGCGGAAACCGTTTCTGGAAGTCGCGCAGCGCGGCCACCGTTTCGGCCGAGTTGCCCAGCTCGTAGTTGACCTGGGCGTACTTGAGCGTGGCGTTTTCGGTGATGTTCTTGTCGAAGGTAAGCTGGCGGGCAGCCCCGAACGAATTCAGGGCCAGCTGCTTCTGGTTGGTTTTCAGGTAGCTCAACCCCAGGTGGTAAGCGGCGTTCTGGCCCAGCGAGTCGCGGCGGGCGGCCACGCCCTTGAAGCTGCCAATGGCCCCCTTGAAATCACCCTGCCGGAAGTTGGCGTAGCCCACCTTGTACTGCACCTCGGGCTCGATTTTCTTGCGGCCGGCGGCGTATTTGTCGAAGTACACGGCCGCTTCCTTGAACTCCTGCTTCTGGTAGTAGGCATCGGCCAGCAGCAGCTGAATCTCGTCGGCGCTCTGGGGCGGCGGGGTCTGGCGCAGGGCCTCGGGGGCGTAGGCAATCAGGCCGTCGTAGTCGCCTTCCTTGTACAGAATCTGGGCCATGAGGGCCGGCACCACGGGCCGGTAGGCGTCGTTCTGCTCGGCTACGGCCAAATCGCGCCGGGCGCCCTCGAAGTCGCCGGCCCGGTAGGCCAGGTAGCCGGCGTAATACGAACTGGCGTAGCGGTACTGGTGCTGGCCGGCCTTGTTGCGGTCGAACTGCAAACGGGCCTTGTCGAACTCTTTCTGGGCGAAGTAGCTGTAGCCCAGCTTGAACTCCGACTCGGCCCGCTGGTCGTCGCTCAGGTTGTCGGGCCCCACCTTCTGCAGGTAGTCGATGGCGCGCACGTAGTCCTTCTTATTGAAGTAGAAGCGGCCCAGCTCGAAGTAGGCCTGGCTGGCCTTGGGGTGGGCGGGGTTGTTGGCGGCAAACGACAGGATGCGGTCCTCGGCATCGGGGTGCAGCAATTGCAGGCCGGCCACGGCGTCGTAGTACTCGGCGTCGGCGAGGCGGCCGGGGGCCAGCTGGCCGGTGCGGCGCTCTACCTGGCCCTGGTACTGCCGGAAGGCCTGCTGGGCGGCCCCGTACTTGCCCTTGTCGAACAGCTCCAGGCCTTCCTGAAAAAAGCGTTCATCAGACGTAAATACCTGCGTTTGCTGGGCCAGGGCGGCCAGCGGGGCGGCGGCGCCAAGGGTGGCAGCCAGCGCCAGACGGGGGAATAGGTTCATCAAGGAGGAGTTGCGCAAGAAAGGGCCCGCGCCCGGTTGGCGGCGATGGGCGGAAGCCAAAAGTAGCGAAAAGTTCGGCCGGGGTTGCCCCGGAATGGGCATTACTGGCGGTTTTAACGCGGCAGGCGGGTGGTTTGGTGTACTGGGGGAGCTGGTTTTAGCCTTTTATCCCCCTTTCATCACCCGCCCCGGCTTGCCCCGTAGTGCGGCTATGCTTAGCTTGGCTCCGGCGCGGCAGTTTCGCCCGGCGCTCCTACCCTATTCACTGCATGTTTCAACCGCTATCCAAAGAGCAGGCCCGGCTCGAAATTGCCCGGCTCGTTGAGAACTTTACCCACCAGCTGCCCGACTACAAGCGCGGCCGATACAGCGAAACCGAAGTCCGGATTCACTACATCAACCCCTTCTTTAAAGCCCTGGGCTGGGACGTCAACAACGACAACGGCGCCTCCTCGGCCTACTGCGAGGTGGTGCACGAAGCCAAAGTGCGGGTGGGCAAAGCCACCAAGGCCCCCGACTACCTGTTCCGGCTGCCCGGCGGCCAGAACCTGTTCTTCCTGGAAGCCAAAAAACCCAGCGTCGACATCAAAGACGACGTGCAGCCCGCCTACCAGGTGCGCCGCTACGGCTGGAACGCCAAAATGGCCCTGAGCCTGCTCACCGATTTTGAGGAGCTGGCCGTCTACGACTGCACCGTGCAGCCCGACCCCAAAGACAAGGCCCGCAAGGCCCGCCTGCACTACCTCACCTTCGATGAGTACGCCGACAAGTTCGATTTCCTCTGGGACAACTTCAGCAAGGAAAGCGTGCTGCGCGGCAACCTCGACCGGTTCGTGGCCAGCGGCTCCAACCGCCGGGGCAAGGAAACCGTGGATAGGGCCTTTCTCGATACGCTGGAGCAGATGCGCGCCGCCCTGGCCCGGGGCCTGGCCGCCCGCAACCCCCAGCTCGATGCCGAGCAGCTCCGGTTTCTGGTGCAGATGCTGCTCGACCGGCTCATTTTCCTGCGCATCACCGAAGACCGGGGCGTGGAAGCCTACGGCGACTTGCAGGCCGTGCTCAAAACCAAGGGCAAAGACGGCAGCATTTATAAAGCCCTGCTCGGCCGCTTCCGCGAGGCCCAGAACCGCTACAACTCCGGCCTCTTCGACCTGGGCAAAGACGAGCTGTCGGCCAGGGTGCAGCTGGGCGACGACGTGCTGACGCCCCTCATCAACGGCCTCTACTACCCCGAGTCGCCCTACGAATTCTCGGTTATCGGGGCCGACATCCTGGGCTCGGCCTACGAGCGGTTCCTGGGCAAGGTCATCGAGCTGCAGGCCGACGGCACGGTGGTTATCGAGGAGAAGCCCGAGGTGCGCAAGGCCGGCGGCGTGTTCTACACCCCCGCCTATATCGTCGAGTACATCGTGAAGCAAACCGTGGGCAAGCTCTGCGAGGGCAGCAGCCCCCAGCAGGTAGCCAGGCTGCGCATCGTCGACCCGGCCTGCGGCTCGGGCTCGTTCCTGCTCGGGGCCTACCAGTTCCTGCTCGACTGGCACCTCAACTACTACCAGACCCACCCCAAAGCCGCCCTGCCGCCCACGCTGGCCCCGGCCGGCCCGGCCAAAAAGGGCGGCACGGCCGCCCGGCCCCCCGGCAGCGGCAAGGCCCTCACCCCCGACGGCCACCTGACTACGGCCGTCAAGAAAACCATCCTGCTCAACAACCTCTACGGCGTCGACCTCGACGAGCAGGCCGTCGAAGTCACCAAACTCTCGCTGCTGCTCAAGTGCCTCGAAGGCGAAACATCGGCCAGTATGCAGCAGAGCCTGGGCCTGGAGCGGGTGCTGCCCACCATCGACCAGAACATCCGGGTAGGCAACTCGCTGGTCGATATCGATTTCTACGACGGCGAGCTGGACTTCGCCCCCGGCACCGAGCGCGCCGTGAAGCCCTTCAGCTGGCGCGACGAGTTTGCCGACGTGTTCCGGCAAGGTGGCTTCGATGCCGTGATTGGCAACCCGCCGTATGCTCTGGTGCAGGATGATATTTTAAAAAAATACTTTGAGGGGCATTTCACTGTAGTTCAGGGACGAACTGACCTTTATGAGTTATTTTTAGAGAAAGGGGTAAATATGCTTAGTACAACAGGTGAAATGGGATACATTATCCCAGCACCTATACTTACTAATCTTTACTCATCTAAGGCGCGGCAGCTTCTAATTAATAAAACAGCTATTAAACAGATAATCAGTTTTAAATTCCCTGTTTTTGAAGACCCGACAGTTCACACATGTATTCTTATCCTAGCGAAGGAAAAGCTTAAGAATGAATATGAAAAAAATCTTGTCGGCATCAAGAAGGGGGTGATATCGAAGGATGCCTTGACTGCTGCTTTTGACTACTCATCTATACAAGCGAACCTTGGAAAAGGGGCAGCGTCTACAATTGACATCTTCACTGGTGATGAGGAAACAGCCGGAATCTTCACTACCATGCAAAAAGGAAGTAAGCTACTTGGCGAGATATGTTTTTTAAGGCAGTGTATAAAGACTGGTGACGATAAAAAATACGTTAAGGAGTTTACCGCAAATCCTGGCGACCCGTGGAAACCAACTCTTAAAGGTCGCTCAATTGAAAGATATGGAGCTGCTGAATCAAACTTATATATGAATTATGGACCTTGGCTAGCAAGAAATTGGGCTAACAAAACCTTTTATGAAACTGAAAAAATAATAGTACGTGAAACTGGCTCAAGAATCACCGCGACTCTTGATACTAAGCATCATTACGTTTTGAGTTCTTTGTATGCTATATATTTAAAAGATAATAATTCTAGCCTTTCACATACGTTCCTTCTTGGAATCCTTAATTCTGGAATTTCGACCTATTTTATTAAAAAGACGGCTTTTGAGTTGACAGAGGGAGCCTTTACAAAATTTCGGACTAATCAGCTTGCAAAGCTCCCCATTCCCGCCCTCGATCTGAAAAAGCCCGCCGACCAGCAGCACCACGATACCGTCGTGGCCTTTGTCGGGCAGCTGCTGGCGCTGCACCCGCAGCTGCGGGCGGCCACCGGGGCTACGGCGCAAAGCCAGCTGCAAGCCCGCATCCGCCGCCTCGACCAGCGCCTCGACCACCTCGTGTACCTACTCTATGGCCTGAGCTACGCCGAGGCCCAGGTAGTGGAGCCGGGCCTGGCCCAACGGCTTTCGGAGGCCGAGTACGCCGTCTGGCCCCAGGGGTAGCGGGGTGTCATCACTAGCACGGTGTAGGGTGCGGGGCTTGCCCCCGCCCGCCGTTCAACGGTTCGGGTCTGAGTCGTGCAACGGCGGGCGGGGGCAAGCCCCGCACCCTACGCATTGCCTTTGCGCGCTTTTTACTTATTATTATCAAAAACAGCGCAATATATGTAGATTATATTGCGCTGTTTTCTATTTAATGATCTAGAAACAGCGCAACTGCCCTTTCTCATGTCCCGTTTACCCCCGCCCGATTCGCTAATAGCCCGCGTACGGGCCTGGTTTGGCCTCACGCAGGCCGAGCTGGCGCTGTACCTGGGCATCAGTGCGCCGCTGGTGCGCGACCTGGAAAGCGGGCGGCGGCCCCTGTCGGCGGCCGTGCGGGCGGTGCTGCTGCCGTTGCTGTTGCAGCTGCCCCCGCCCGCCGTGCCCGCCCACCCCGGCCCCGGCGCGGCCCTGCCGCCTCTCACGCCCGCCCCCGAGGCGGCCGACCTCGACTTCCGGCAGCGGGTGTGCCGCCACCGCGCCGAAGGGCTGCTAGCCGAGGCCGACGCGCTGGCCGCCCGCGCCCACGTAGCCGCCCGCTGGGCCGCCGCCCTGCCCGCCCTGCTCCCGCCGCCCAACCCCGCCGCGCCCCCGGTCGCCGCCCCCGATACGCCCGCCGCCCAGGCCCTGGCCGCGGCTCTGGCCCAGGCCGCCGACCCCACCGACCCGGCCCGCGCCCTCGACCACGCCCGCTGGCTGCGGGCCTGGCTGGCGCATCGCGCCGCCCCCCTTTCCGCTGCCGAAGTCGGGCGCTACCACCGCCTGCGGGCCCAGGCGGCCGGCCTGCTCGCCGAGGCCGAAGCCCTGGCCACGGCGCTGCTGCCAGCCTACTTGCAAACGAATTAGCCGCCACCTATATTTAGCGCAGTAACCTTCTTTTCATTAATCTTTTACCCCCTTATGCCCATGAGTCCCGATTACAGCCTGCTCACCACCTGGGCCGAGTGCGACGCGGCCACCGCCGACGTCAATTTCGAGCTGAAAACCTACAGCTACCGCGACACCGGCCTCGACCTGGCCGACGAGCGCGCCGACCGCAGCCAGGCCAGCGGCGCGGCCGCCCTGGCCAAAAAAGACGGGGAGATTCTGACCGCTCAGGGCCAGGCTGCCCTACCCGGCCTCACGCCCCAGCAGCAGCAGGATGCCCTCGACAACCTGGAGCTGCTCCAGGCCCAGCGCAAGAAAATCATGCGCAGCAACCGCAGCACCGCCGGCACCGACCGCTTCCTGAAAACCGTGGACGCCGCCCAGGTGCAGGGCCAGGTAGATGTGCTCACGGCCGCGCTGGCCGGCATTGCGGCTCATCGCGCTACCCTCGGTGCGTAAACGGCGCCAACTGCAGGCTACGCCCCCCTCCCCAATACCCCGGCACGCTGTGTCGGGGTATTTTTTTGGACTACTGCCCGCTACGCTTCTCTACGTTGCCGTTACTTCATGCGGCCGCCATCTGCCGGGTGGTAGGTTGCCGGCAGTCTCAGCTCACACATTCCCGCTTCAATGGCTCAGCTCGTGCTTGTGCGCCACGGTCAGTCCGTGTACAACCTCCTAAACCTGTTCACTGGCGAGCTGGACGTGGAGCTGACGCCGCTGGGCGAGCAGCAGGCCCACGACGCGGCCACCAGGCTCCGGGGCTTCCGCTTCGATGTGGCCTTTACCTCGGTGCTCAGGCGGGCCAACGAAACCCTGCGCATCATTCTGGAAGACCTCGGCCAGACCGCCCTGTCCATCCACCGCAACAAGGCCCTCAACGAGCGCAATTACGGCCAGCTGCAGGGCCTCAACAAGGCCGAAACCGCCCGCCAGTACGGGGCCGGGCAGGTGCAGCAGTGGCGGCGCAGCTACAACCTGGTGCCGCCCGGCGGCGAAAGCCTGGCCCAGACCCGCACGCGGGCCGTAGCCTACTACGAGGCCCACATTCGGCCCCACCTCGCACACGACCAGCACGTACTGGTGGTAGCCCACGGCAACTCGCTCCGCGGCCTGGCCATGTATCTGGAGGGCCTGAGCGCCCAGCAAGTCCTGGACCTGGAAATTCCGACCGGCGGCGCCCGCGTGTACGACCTCACGGCCGATTTGCGCATCGAGCAGCTGCGGGTGCTTTAGCGGCACTTCTCCCAATTCTACTGCGCCGGCTGCACCAGCGTCACCTCGTCGCGGGTGAAATCGAACCCTTTCCGGTCGATGCGGCCCCGGCACATCACCACGCCGGGCGGGGCCAGCTTGCCTTTCTGGTCGGCCTCGGTGGCGGCCTGGCCGGTTACTTCCACGGTGGCCACCAGCTCGCCGTTGCGCCGCAGCTCCCAGGGGCCGGGCCGCAGGGTTTCGGTTGGGTAGCCCACCAGCAAGGTTTCCTGGGGCGAAATGGCAATGATGTCGAGAACCTGCATGGGAGAAAGTTGATACGAGCGGCAAGGTAGCACCCTGCTTAGTATCGAGCCCAAGCCCCCGGGCTGAAGCCCTGGGCTAGTCAGCAGGTAGTTCTGGTTCTGCTGCGCTCCGTAGCCCGGGGCTTCAGCCCGGGGGCGTTGGGCGGGCGGCCCTACCCCGTTACGGCGTGTAGGGGCACGGGGTGCAGCACCAGCCACACCAGCTCGCGCAGGATTTCGCCGTCGCTCATCGAGCCCGATTCTATTCCCTTGCTCTGGGCGTCGGCGCGGCGGATGAGGTGCACGATGTCGCGGCAGCGGCCGAAGTCGAACACCTTGAGGCCGGTCTGGTAGTCGCGGCGCTGGATGGGGAAGCGCAGGCCCATTTTCAGCCAGTCGGCCTCGCTGGGGTTGGGCAGCTGGTGCAACGCCAGCAGCCGCGAGAAGAAGTTGAACAGCAGCGTAAGGTTGGGGATGATGGGGTTGTTTTTGGGGTTGGCCTCGAAGTAGAGCAGGATGCGGTTGGCCTTGAGCACGTCGCGCCGCACCAGCGCGCTCTGCAGCTCGAAGATGTTGTACTCCTTGCTGATGCCCACCATGCGCTGCACCAAATCCTCGTCGATGCTGTGGCCGGGCAGCAGGTTGAGCAGCATCTTGTCCACCTCGTTGGTGAGCCGGCTCAGCTCGCCGCCGATGTATTCGGCCAGCATGGCGGTGGCCTGGGGCGTAATCTGCTGGCCTTTCGAGCGCACGTACTGGCTGAGCCAGGGCGCCACCTGGTTGTCGTAGAGCTTCTTGCTGGTCAGCAGTACGGTGCCGGCGGGGGCGGGCGTTTTCTTGTCGCCGGCCAGCAGCTTGCCCAGCTTTTTGCGAGCGTCGAGGGTTTTGTGCTTGTAGCAGAACACCAGCACGGTGCTTTGCAGTGGGTTTTTCAGGTAGGCTTCCAGAAACGGCCAGGCTTTCTCGCTCTCCAGATCGGCCACGGCCTGGGCCTCCTTCACAATCACCACCGAGCGCTCGGCCATCATCGGAAACCGCTTGGCCTGACCCAGAATGCCGGCCACGTCGGTGTCCTTGCCATACAGCACTACCTGGTTGAAGCCCTTGTCGGCCTCGGGCAGCACGTGCTTTTCGAGCAAATCGGCCACCAGATCGATGTAGTACGGCTCCTCGCCCTGCAGAAAGTACACGGGCGCAAACTGCCGCTGCTTGAGCTGGGCCAGGATTTCGTCGGGCGTGGAAACAGGCATAATGAGTTGTCAGTTGGTCGTTGTCAGTTGTCAGGCTCCCGCGTGCACTTCCGAAAGCCCGCCCGCCAGTCGTAACAAAGGTACCGCCGAGCCGCTACCTTTGTGCCCTGCGCCGGAACTTCGCACCGCGGGCACCCCGCCCCGGAGCGGTATTGCCTGCCCGACAACTGACAACTACCCCCTGACAACTCTTTCCATGGACCTGATTGAAGAACTGCGCTGGCGCGGCATGTTTCACGACATGATGCCCGGCACCGACGAGCACCTGCGCCAGAATGCGCCCATCAGCGGCTACATCGGCTTCGACCCCACCGCGCCCTCGCTGCACATCGGCAACCTGGCTACCATTATGCTGCTGGTGCATCTGCAGCGCGCCGGCCACCGCCCCCTGGCCCTGGTGGGCGGCGCCACCGGCATGATTGGCGACCCCTCGGGCAAATCCGCCGAGCGCAACCTGCTCGATGAGGAGGCCCTGCGCCGCAACCAGGCCGGCATCCGGGCCCAGCTGGAGAAGTTTCTGGTCTTCGACGATTCGCCCACCGGCGCGCTGGTGGTCAACAACTACGACTGGTTCAAGGACTTTGGCTTCCTGGGTTTCCTGCGCGAAGTGGGCAAGCACCTGACGGTAAACTACATGATGGCCAAGGATTCGGTGAAGCGCCGCATCAGCGGCGACGAAAACTCGGGCGCCGAGGGCCTGAGCTACACCGAGTTCAGCTACCAGCTGCTGCAGGGCTACGATTTTGTGCACCTGTTCCGCACCTACGGCTGCACCCTGCAAATGGGCGCCTCCGACCAGTGGGGCAACATCACGACCGGCACCGAGCTTATCCGCCGTATGGGCACCGCCGAGCCGGAAGAAGGCGCGCAGAAGCCCGCCAAAGCCTACGCCCTCACCGGCCAGCTCATCACCAAGGCCGACGGCACCAAATACGGCAAGAGCGAAACCGGCACCGTCTGGCTCGATGCTTCGCTGACCAGCCCCTACCAGTTCTACCAGTTCTTCCTCAACGCCGCCGACGCCGACGTGCCCCGCCTCATCCGCGTCTTCACGCTGCTGACTCAGCCTGAAATTGAGGCTCTGGAAGCCGAGCACGCCGAGGCTCCGCACAAGCGCATCCTGCAAAAGGCCCTGGCCGAGCAGGTAACCACCCGCGTACATGGCGCGGAAGCCTACGAAGCGGCCCTGGCGGCCTCGCAGGTGTTGTTCGGGGGCGGCGAGCTGGCCTCGCTCGATGAGGCTACGCTGCTCGACGTATTCGCCGGCGTACCGCGGCTGGAAGTACCCCGCGCTGAGCTGGCCGAGATGAACGTGGTCAGCCTGCTGAGCGAGGCCACCGGCGGCACCATCTTCCCCTCCAAAGGCGAGGCCCGCAAGATGATGCAGGCCGGCGGCGTGAGCCTGAACCGCGAAAAAGTCGCGCCCGAGCACCTGGCCACCGACGTAACGCCGCTGCTTGGCCAGTACCTCGTGGCTCAGAAGGGCAAGAAGAACTACTTCCTGCTGAAGCTGGTGTAGTTTTTTAGATATGAGAACTGAGAGGTGAGATATGAGAAAAACTATTTAACAGCTCACTTCTCATATCTCACCTCTCAGTTCTCATATCCAAGCCAAAAAAAGGGAGGCCCCGCCGAATATCGGCGGGGCCTCCCTTTTTTGGTAGTAGTGGCCGCTGGGCGGCCGGGCTACTTACTTCTTCTTGGCAGGAGCAGCCTTCTTGGCAGCACCAGCGGCCGGAGCGGCCTTCTTGGCACCAGCGCCGGCAGCACCAGCAGCCGGAGCGGCATCGTTCTTCTTGTTCTGCACCTCGGTGCGGATTTCCTGGGCCATGTTCTTCAGCTCCTGCATGCCTTTACGCACGCGGGTACCAGCGGCCGAGTTCTGCTTGTCGTAGAACTTCTCGAAGTCACCTTCGAGCGACATCACGAGGTCCTTCAGTTTGCTAAAATTGCTCATTTTGGGAGGGGGTATGGGATGTGGAAATGAAAAGATTCGGCCCCAATATACAGGGATTTCAAATACAAGCAATTATTCAAGTTTTTTTCTTAAACCCTCCTCACGGCCTCCCGAAGCCCTTTTTACCCTTCCAGCCCGCCCGCCAGGCCGCAGAGGGCAGCAAGCGCATCTCAATAAAGTGCTAAATACAAAAGCCAGCCTCCGCAGATGGAAGCTGGCTTTTGTATTTAGGCGGGGCGAAGTTAGTCTGCCAGCCCGGCAGGCACTTCTGCTTTGGAATAAAGCCCTTTTGCCAGCTTATCCTGCACAATTTCGAAGGCCTTGATGGTCTGCTCCACATCGTCGAGCGTGTGCACGGCCGTCGGGATGAGGCGCAGCATAATCACGTCTTTGGGAACCACCGGATACACCACGATAGAGCAGAAAATGCCGTAATTCTCGCGTAAATCGAAGGTTATCTGCACTGCGTCGCCAATCTGGCCGGCCAGCATTACCGGCGTAACGGGCGAAGTCGTCGTGCCCAGGTTGAAGCCTTTCTCGCGCAGACCGCTCTGCAGGGCCCGCACGATGGTCCAGAGGTTTTCCTTGAGCTCGGGCTTGGTGCGCAGCAGCTCCAAACGCTTCAGGGCACCCACTACCAGCGGCATGGGCAGGCTTTTGGCGAAAATCTGGCTGCGCATGTTGTAGCGCAAATATTCAATTACGTTCTCGGGGCCCGCCACGAACGCGCCGATGCTGGCCATGCTCTTGGCGAAGGTCGAAAAATAAAGGTCGATGCCGTCCTGCACGCCCTGTTCTTCGCCCGTTCCGGCACCGGTAGCGCCCATAGTGCCGAAGCCGTGGGCATCATCGACGAACAGGCGGAACTGGAATTTCTCCTTCAGCTTAAGAACACCGCGCAGGTCGCCCTGATTGCCCGACATGCCGAATACGCCCTCGGTAATCACGAGAATGCCACCGCCGCTGGCGTCGGTGATGCGCTGGGCGCGCTCAAGCTGCTTTTCGAGGCTGGCCATGTCGTTGTGCATGTACACGAAGCGCTTGCCGGCGTGCAGGCGCACCCCGTCAATAATGCAGGCGTGCGACTCGGCATCGTACACAATCACGTCGTGGCGGCCCACCATGGCGTCGATAATCGACACCACGCCCTGGTAGCCGAAGTTGAGCAGCATCACCTCAGGCTTTTTGATGAACTCGGCCAACTCGTTTTCCAGCTGCTCGTGCAGGTTGGAGTTGCCGCTCATCATGCGCGCGCCCATGGGCAGGGCCATACCGAACTCGGCGGCGGCCTCGGCGTCGGCGCGGCGCACCTCGGGGTGGTTGGCCAGGCCCAGGTAATTGTTCAGGCTCCAGGTAAGTACTTCCTTGCCGCGGAAAATCATGCGGGGTTTGATTTCGCCTTCCAGCTTAGGGAATGCGAAATAGCCGTGCGCGTAGTGCGAGTGGCTGCCCAGCGGGCCGCGGTTGGCGGCAATCTTTTCAAATAGATCCACGAGGGAACGGGTTGAATGTGAAAGGGAAACGACGGGTATGATTGCGACCTTAACCGCCGGAATATGTGCAAAGTTATGGCAATCCGCAAAGGTAACCCTTCCCCGCCCCGTATCCAACGCCCGCCAAATTCGGCCCGGCCGTTTTTTGGTGCGGCCGGAAGGTCGTTTCTTTGGGTATCAGAACGGCCTCATTTTGCCAAAAACAGCCTGTCATTCTGAGCGCAGCGAAGGACCTTATCAGTAAGGACCTTATCAGTTAAGAGCGAATTCTACCCTTATCATTCAAGTGTGCTAAGGGCCTTCGCTGCGCTCAGGATGACAGCTATTTCCAGCCTTCCCACCCCTCCCACCCCATGACGAAAATCAAGAAGCTTCTCGTAGCCAACCGTGGCGAAATTGCGCTGCGCGTGCTGCGCTCGGCCAAGGAAATGGGCATCCAGACTGTGGCCATCTTCTCGGAGGCCGACCGCAACGCCCTGCACGTGCGCTACGCCGACGAGGCCGTGTGCGTGGGCCCGCCCGCCAGCAAAGACAGCTACCTGCGCGGCGACAAAATCCTGGAAGTCTGCCGCGAGCTGGGCGTCGATGCCATTCACCCGGGCTACGGCTTCCTGAGCGAAAACGCCGAATTCGCCCGCCAGGTAAAGGAAGCGGGGCTGATTTTCGTGGGCCCTTCGCCCGAAGCCATGAACATCATGGGCGACAAGCTTTCGGCCAAGCAGGCCGTGCAGGCCTACAACATTCCGCTGGTGCCCGGCACCGCCGAGGCTATTTCCGACGTGCCCGCCGCCCGGCGCATTGCCTCCGAAGTGGGCTACCCGGTGCTGATTAAAGCCTCGGCCGGCGGCGGCGGCAAGGGCATGCGCCTGGTGCACGCCGATGAGGAGTTTGAGGAGCAGATGCAGCTGGCCATCAACGAGGCCGTATCAGCCTTCGGCGACGGGGCGGTGTTCATCGAGAAGTTTGTGACTGGTCCGCGCCACATTGAAATTCAGGTGCTCGGCGACGAGCACGGCAACATCGTGCACCTGTTTGAGCGCGAGTGCAGCATTCAGCGCCGCCACCAGAAGGTTATTGAGGAAGCCCCTTCCTCGGTGCTCACGCCCGAGCTGCGGGCCGAAATGGGCCGCTGCGCCGTGGACGTGGCCCGCGCCTGCAACTACGCCGGGGCCGGCACCGTGGAGTTTCTACTCGACGATAAGCACAACTTCTACTTCCTGGAGATGAACACCCGCCTGCAGGTGGAGCATCCCGTAACCGAGCAAATCACCGGCCTCGATCTGGTGAAGGAGCAGATTCGGGTGGCCGAGGGCCAGCCCCTGCCCTTCCGGCAGGAAGATCTGACGATTACCGGCCACTCGCTGGAGCTGCGCGTGTACGCCGAAGACCCGCAGAACAACTTCCTGCCCGATATCGGCACGCTCACCACCTACGTGCGCCCCCAGGGCCCCGGCGTGCGCGTGGATGACGGTTTCGAGCAGGGCATGGACATCCCGATTTACTACGACCCCATGATTGCCAAGCTCGTCGTACACGGCGCCACCCGGGAGGAGGCCATTGCCCGCATGCTGCGCGCCATTGCCGAGTACCAGATTACCGGCATAGAAACCACGCTGGCCTTCGGAACCTACGTGCTGCAGCACCCCGCTTTCGTGAGCGGCCACTTCGACACCAACTTCATCCGCGACCATTTCCCGGCCGATGCCCTGCAGCCTGCCGCCCCCGACGAAGCCTCTGCCCAGGTAGCCGCCGTGCTGGCCGCCATGCTGCTGACGGAGAAGAAGCCGGGCGCTACCGCTGCCACATCTTCGGAAGCTCCGGCTGCAGTCGGTTCAGCCTGGAAGCGGAACCGGCTGGGCGTACGGTAGTAGTATTTGAGTGTAGAAATAAAAAGGAGCGTGGCCAACTATTGCCACGCTCCTTTTTATTTCTACACTCACTAGCAAACCTAAGAATGGTATTCATCTTTCACCTCTGAAACATCTGTTTCCACCTCTCTATTGTAGAATCAACAAATTCATTAATTCGCTCAAGTTTAGTAACTAAAATTTCCGAAAGCTGAAAAATAGCTTTATCTTTAAAGTGAAGCGTATTTCTCTCTTGGTTAAATTAATTGATAGCCTCTGCAACAAAATTATCAAACTGATAATACTTTCGATAATGTAAAGAATTTAGAATACCGAAACCAAGTGTTGTATTTTTCAAATATTTATGGGTTATATCGCTGTTTTCTGCATTGATAACAAATGGTTCAGCAGCCTGGATATCATCCAGGCTGACAGGTGCTCTACTCTGCTTATTCGCTAATTTCTTTAAAGCATCGTTAGCGCCATCTCTATTAATATTATGAATGCAGAAGTTTGCTACTATAAGTTCAGCCTTCATATATGCTTCAAAAAACATTGAGATTCTAACACAATCAATCACGTAATCAAAAATAAATTCATACACAAGTTCGCCTCTATTGTATTGTGAACCTTATTTTATCATCTGCGTGTATGTGCGTAGCTTATCAACTCCTTTTATAATATTTGCTCTTTTTAGCGTTTCTGCACCGAATATAATCAAGGAATATGCGGCTCTATGCTGTGTATTGGCGTCGCCATAAATACTTAGGTCTGGTTTCATAGTCAGCATATTATTCATGCGATTAGCCCATTATAGTAAAAGTATCCGTCAAGTTTTTAAATTGATTTCTCCTCTACGTTCCCACCAACTTTATCTTTACCACCTTTTCCGAAACTATAGTAACTTTCGGTACCAGCCAGCCACGAAAGGGCCAGTACGTGATTTCGAAATCAGCTAATCAGTTTAACAAGGGGAGGCCTCTCATATAGGTCCTCCCCCGTGATACTACTGATTGGCTGACTAAATCAACTCCGTGACTTCGCGCACGCCGATTGGCCGCTCACGGGTGAAGCCTTCACCGTATTCGGCGCCAATCAGGTGGCCGAACTCGCGGGCCCGGGCTTCCATGAAGTCGCTGAAGGCGGGCGTGGAGAGGTAAGTAGCCGGTTCCTGGCTGTTGGGGTCGTGAAACTGGGTTTTGTAGGCCTGGATAGATTCCCACTTCTTGGGCCAGTGGGCCGTAATGTCCACCACGAAATCGGGGGCAATCTGGCGGTCCTGGATGTAGTGGTACACCACGCGCGGGCGCCACGGGGCCTGGGGCTGGCCGTCCTCGCCCAGCGTTTCAATCATGCGCAGGCCACTCAGGAAGCAGGCGTCGGTGGCCAGTTGGGCGGCGCGGCCGTGGTCGGGGTGCCGGTCGTGGATGGCGTTGCAGAGCACCACATCGGGCTGGTAGCGGCGCAGGGCGGCCACCAGAATAAGCTGGTGCTCCCGGTCGTTGCGGAAGAAGCCGTCGGCCATGCCCAGATTCTCGCGCACATCTATTCCCAGAATGAGGTTGGCTCGCTCCGACTCCTCGGCCCGCGTTTGGGGTGTGCCGCGGGTGCCCAGTTCGCCGCGGGTGAAATCGACGATACCAATCGTTTTGCCCGCCGCCGCGGCCGCCAGCAACGTGCCGGAGCACGACATTTCCACATCGTCGGGGTGCGCCCCAAGGGCCAGTACATCAAGTTTCATTAGGTGGGGTCAGGGGTTAGGGCTTAGTTGTTAGGGTTTAGTTGTTAGAGCTTAGAGAGGACGTCATTCAAAGCGCAGCGAAGAATCTCGCGTGTTATCGTTGAACAAAAGTCGTTGCCGTCAGCCGAGCGAGATTCTTCGCTGCGCTCTGAATGACGTCCTCTCTAAGCTCTAACAACTAAGCCCTAAAACCTACTTAATGCGCAGCATGCGGCCGATGCGCAGCGTGCCAACGTTGCCGTTGAGGCGGCGCAGCTGGGCCTGCGAAACCCCATACTTCTGGGCAATGCCCGACAGGGTTTCGCCGCTCCGGATTTTGTGCGTAACCACCTTGCGGGCCTGCGTGGGCCGGCCGTGGCTGCTACTGCTACGGCTGGCTGCGCCCGGCACGCTGCCGCCCCGATAGCGGAGCGACTTACTGTAGTAGTCGAACAGGGCGGCCGTAATCTGGAAGTTGTCCTTGATGAGCTTGTAATCGGGGAAGTCGTAAAGCTCGATGGGGTTGATGGGGTTGCCCTCGTAGCGCACCTCGAAGTGCAGGTGCGAGCCGCTGCTGCGGCCCGTGCTGCCCCCCCGGCCAATCAGCTCGCCGGCCTTTACGAAGGTACCGGGCGTAACCAGCGCCTTCTGCAGGTGGCCGTAAAGCGTTTCGATGCCGTTGTAGTGGCGCACTAGGATGTAGTTGCCGTAGCCGCCGCCGTCCCACTTCACCAGGCGCACCACGCCATCAAAGGCCGTTTTCACCGAGTCGCCGGTTTCCAGGTCGAGGTCGGTGCCGTAGTGCCAGCGGTAGCCCCGGAAGCCGAAGCCGGAGGTGATGGGCGTTTTGGTAAGCGGCATTTTGGCGTAGCGCTCCTTCTCGGGCTCGGTGAGCCGCAGGTTGAGCGTGTCCTTGATGCGGCGGCCATCGACCCGGTAAGGGTTGATGTTCTGGGTGTCCCAGATGGCGTAGTAGCCGGCCACCTGAATCCAGCTGGAGTCAATCTGCACCTGCTCCTTCACCTCCACAATGTGCTGCTCGCCCTCGTTAAGCGAAGTCGTGTCTTCGCTCACGATGGAAAGCTTGCGGGCCGGGTTGAAGAAGATGGACTTGGCGGCTTCAGAGTTATCGTCGGGCAGCTCCTCGGTCTGGATGAGCACCGTGGTGTCGGGCCGCACGTAGCGGATGGTGGGCGTTTTGATGCGGAAAAAGTCCTTCCGCTTGCCGGACTCGCCGGCTTTGGGTTTGGCTGGAGTCGGCTTGCGCCGCTGGGCCAGCAGCTGGCCGGGCAAGCCTAAAAACAGCCCGAGCAGTAGCAGCGGCAGCAGCCAATGTTTCGCAAAATTCAGCAAGAGCAATGGAATGAGATGGTGAAATAGTGAAATGGTGAAATGGTGAGTTTGACGTTCAATTGGCCTAAAGGCGCGAACGGCGCGGCAAAGTCAATGCGAACATCAACTCACCATCTCACCATTTCACCACCTCACCGCTTAGTCGCCCAGGGCGGCCAGGTAGCGCTCGGCGTCGAGGGCGGCCATGCAGCCGGTGCCGGCGGCCGTTACGGCCTGGCGGTAGGTGAAGTCCTGCACGTCGCCGCAGGCAAATACGCCGTCGATGTTGGTTTTGCTGGTGCCGGGCAACGTTTTCAGGTAGCCCTGCTCGTCGTGGTGCAGGTAGGGCTGGAAGATTTTGGAGTTGGGCTCGTGGCCGATAGCCACAAAGAAACCATGAATCGGAATCTCGCGGGTCGTGCCCTCCACTACGTTCTTCACCCGCACGGCCTCCACGGCGTGCTCGCCCAGGATTTCGTCGGTTACCGTGTTCCAGAGCACCTCAATCTTGGGGTTGTCGAGCACCCGCTTCTGCATGATTTTCGAGGCCTTCATCTCGCCCTTGCGCACAATCATGTACACTTTCGAGCATAGGTTGGCCAGGTAGGTGGCCTCCTCGGCGGCCGTGTCGCCGGCGCCCACAATAGCCACCTCCTTACCGCGGTAGAAGAACCCGTCGCACACGGCGCAGGCCGATACGCCCGAGCCGTTCAGGCGCTGCTCGGAGGGCAGCCCCAGCCACTTGGCCGACGCGCCGGTGGCAATAATGACGGTGTCGGCGGTCAGTTCCAGCTTTTCGTCGATGGTGATGCGGCGCGGGTGGGCCTCAAAGTCGACCGCCGTGGCAATGCCGTAGCGGATATCGGTGCCGAAGCGCTCGGCCTGCTTTTTCAAATCCTCCATCATTTCGGGGCCCATCACGCCGTCGGGGTAGCCGGGGAAGTTCTCCACGTCGTTGGTGATGGTGAGCTGGCCGCCGGGCTGCAGGCCCTGGTACATAACGGGTTTGAGGCCCGCACGGGCGGCGTAGATGGCGGCGGTGTAGCCGGCCGGACCGGAGCCGATAATCAGGCAGTGAATGTGCTCAGCAGTGGTAGAAGCCATATAATGCGTAGCGGCGGCAGGGCGGGCCCGCGCCGGAATGGGTTGAAGTTGGGACTACAAAGGTAACAAGCCCGGCCGGTTGGGTTGTTTGGAAAAGTAAGCGGCCTGAACCCGCCTGTCATCCTGAGCATTCCGCGAATTGAGCGGCGACGAAGGACCTTATAACACTAGGCCGGCCTTGGTAACCATTTGCTCTGGCGGGATAAGGTCCTTCGCAAGCTCAGGATGACAGGCGGGCTCACCAACAAAAAACCCCAACCAGCGGGTCAGGGTTCGTTGCTGCAGGAGTAGAAAAACTACCCCAGATAAGGTTTCAGCGCTTTGCTACGCGAGGTGTGGCGGAGACGGCGGATGGCCTTCTCCTTGATTTGCCGCACCCGCTCGCGGGTCAGGTTGAACTTCTCGCCGATTTCCTCCAGCGTGAGCGAGTGTTCCCCGTTCAGGCCAAAGTAGAGCGTGATAACGTCGGCTTCGCGCTTGGTGAGCGTGCTCAGGGCGCGCTGCACTTCCTTGCGGAGCGAGTCGTTCATCAGGCCCATGTCGGGGCTCTCCTCGTCCTCGTTTTCGAGTACGTCGAGCAGGCGGTTTTCCTCGCCCTGCACAAACGGCGCATCTACCGACACGTGGCGGCCCGAAATCTTGAGCGTGTCCACCACTTCCGAGGTGGTCAGCTCGAGCACTTCGGCAATTTCCTCGGGTGAGGGCTCGCGCTCAAATTTCTGCTCCAGCTCCGAGAACGACTTGCTGATTTTGTTCAGCGAGCCAACCCGGTTCAGGGGCAGGCGCACGATGCGCGACTGCTCGGCCAAAGCCTGCAGAATCGACTGGCGAATCCACCAAACGGCGTAGGAAATGAATTTGAAGCCCCGGGTTTCGTCGAAGCGCTTGGCGGCTTTAATCAGGCCGAGGTTGCCCTCGTTGATGAGGTCGCCTAGGCTCAGGCCCTGGTTCTGGTACTGCTTGGCCACCGACACCACGAAGCGCAGGTTGGCTTTGGTCAGTTTTTCCAGCGCCAGCTGGTCGCCTTCCCGGATGCGTTGCGCCAGCGTTACCTCCTCGTCGGGGGTCAGCAGGTCCACTTTGCCAATCTCCTGGAGGTATTTGTCCAGCGACTGGCTTTCGCGGTTGGTAATCTGCTTGCTGATTTTTAACTGTCTCATTGCGGGCGCGAGAGAATGAAATGATGAATGCTTGTGCTTGTTAACGTCGATTTTGATTCGTCGGGCGAATCCGCCCGTTCAACGGGCACCGGGCTCAGTTTAATGCAACGGCCCGGTACCCGCTAAAGTTCGCCGAAGGCCGGATTAGGCCGCGCCGTTCGAGTCGGCCGCACGCTCGGGCTTGGCCATGAGCACCTTCCGCGAGAGGCGGTATTTGCCGGTTTTCTTGTCGATGTCAAGCAGTTTCACGTCAATCTCCTGCCCCACTTCCAGCACACCTTCCAGCGAAGCGAGCCGCTCGTGCGACACCTCCGAAATGTGCAACAGCCCGTCTTTGCCCGGCATGATTTCCACGAAGGCGCCGTAGGGCTGAATGCTGCGCACCTTGCCCTTGTAGGTCTCGCCCACCTCGGGCGTGGCGGCAATGGCGTTGATGCGGTCGATGGCAGCCTGCATGTCTTCCTGGTTGGAAGCGTAGATGCTCACATGGCCCTTCTCGTCCTTCTCCTCGATAATTACCGTGGCGTTGGTGTCCTTCTGAATCTGCTGGATAACCTTGCCACCGGGTCCGATTACGGCGCCAATGTACTCCTTGTCAATCAGCATCTTGTGCGAGCGGGGCGTATGCGGCTTCAGTTCGGCGGCCGGCTGGCTGATGGTCTTGGCCATTTCGCGCAGAATATGCAGGCGGCCTTCGCGGGCCTGGTGCAGCGCGGCGGTCATAATCTCGGCGCTCAGCCCCTGGATTTTGATGTCCATCTGGCAGGCCACGATGCCTTTCTCGGTGCCGGTTACCTTGAAGTCCATGTCGCCGAGGTGGTCCTCATCGCCCAGAATGTCGCTCAGCACGGCGTACTCGCCGGTTTCCTTGTCTTGTACGAGGCCCATGGCAATGCCCGAAACGGCCGCCCGAACCGGAATACCGGCGTCCATCAGTGCCATCGAACCGGCGCACACCGTGGCCATCGACGACGAGCCGTTCGACTCCAGAATGTCCGACACAATGCGCACGGTGTAGGGATTCTCGTCATCCGACGGCATCACCTTCTTCAACGAGCGCAGCGCCAGGTTGCCGTGGCCGATTTCGCGGCGGCCGGGGCCGCGGTTGGGCTTCACCTCGCCGGTCGAGAAGGCCGGGAAGTTGTAGTGTAGCATAAACTTGCTGTAGCCCGAGCTCATGGCCGTGTCGATAATCTGCTCGTCGAGCTTGGTACCGAGAGCCACGGTGGTCAGCGACTGGGTTTCGCCGCGGGTGAACAAGGCCGAGCCGTGCGCACCGGGCAGGTAGTTGATTTCGCTCCAGATGGGACGGATTTCGGTGAGCTTGCGGCCATCGAGGCGGGTGCGCTCCTTGATCATCATGTCGCGGATGCCCTTTTTCTCGGCCGAGCTGTAGTAGCGGCCGAACATCTTCTGGTCGAGGTCGGGGTTTTCTTCGAGCATCTTCTCCAGCAGCGGCTTGCGGATGGCGGCAAAGGCGTCTTTGCGGCCGGCCTTGCTGGTGTTGCCCGACTTGGCCACGTCGTAGGCGCCCTGGTATACGGCGTCGTTGATGTGCTTTTTCAGCTCCTCGTTCTCAACGTACTTGGGGTAGTCGCGCTTTACTTTCGACTTCTCCACTTCGGCAGCCAGCTCCTGCTGCACGCGCACCTGCTCCTTGATGGCCTCGTGGGCGTAGGCAATGGCTTCCACCATTTCCTCCTCGCTCACCTCGTTCATCTCGCCTTCCACCATGGCCACCGAATCGGCCGTGGCACCCACAATCAGGTCGATGTCGGCGCGGGCAATATCGGCGGTGAGGGGGTTGATTTGCAGCTTGCCATCGATGCGGGCCACGCGAACTTCCGAGATAGGGCCGGCGAACGGGATATCGGAAATCGAGAGGGCGGCCGAGGCGGCCAAAGCGGCCAGCGCATCAGGCTGCACGGTTTTGTCGGCCGAAATCAGCGTAATCATCACCTGCACCTCGTAGTGATAATCCTTGGGGAACATGGGGCGCAGAATCCGGTCGACGATGCGGCAAACCAGGATTTCGGCGTCGGACAGGCGGCCTTCGCGGCGCTGGAACGAGCCAGGGATGTTGCCGGCGCCACCGAACTTCTCCTGGTAATCAACCGAAAGGGGCAAAAAGTCCACCTCGCCGCGCGAGCTGGGCTGCGACACGACCGTAGCCAGCAGCATGGCGTCGCCGAGGCGCACCACTACGGCGCCGTCGGCGAATTTGGCCAGCTTGCCGGTTTCGAGGGAAATCTGCCGACCGTCGGGCAGGGTGATGTGCTTGGTAATGGCGTGGTAGTTGGGCATCGGGGTGCTTTAAGGGAAAGCGTGCAGCGGGCGAGCAGCCAAAAAAACCAGACCGGCAATGGCCCGGCTTTGCTCTGGAAAAAGAAGAATCGGAGGGTAAACAACAAAACCGGCGGAATGATGCGGCCGGCTTAGTACAAAAAAAGAGCAGGGAACCTTCCAGAATTGAAAGGCTCCCTGCTCCGGGAAAGCGGGCTTACTTACGCAGGCCCAGTTCCTTGATAATCGCGCGGTAGCGGTTGATGTCGCGCTGCATGAGGTAGTCCAACATGCGACGACGCTTACCTACGAGTTTGAGAAGACCCAAACGGGTCGAGAAATCCTTCTTGTTCACCTTCAGGTGCTCGGTCAGGTGCGCAATGCGGTGCGTGAACAGCCCAATTTGCGACTCGGCCGAGCCAGTGTCGTTGGAGGATTTCTGCAGGCTATTCTTCTCGAAAATGGCCTGTTTTGCTTCGGTAGTCAGTTGCATCGGCAGATAGGTTGCCCCGTCTTGGATTAAAAAAAAGAAAAAAATTCACCCCGCACTTCGGAGTGAGCGCAAAGGTAAGCATTTAATGCGGGGAACCTACACCGCTTTCTTATAGCCCCGCAACGGCCAGCGCAGCCAGCGGGGCACCAGCCGGCCCCAGTTCACATCGAGCAAACCCGAGTCGTGGCGGGCCTGGTAGAGAAAGAACAGGCCGATGGGCAGCAAAATGGCGCCCGACATCCACATGCCCACGGCCACCGGCATCACCTGCTCGCGGCCGTATTTCTCGCCCATAATCGAGAAGACGTAGTAGATGATGAAAAACACGATGGACACCAGAATCGGCACTCCCAGCCCGCCCTTTTTGATGATGGCCCCCAGCGGCGCCCCAATCAGAAACATGAGCAGAATGGCGGCCGACTGCGTGTATTTGCGGAAAACCTCGATGCGGTAGTTGGCCGTTTCCTTGGTCAGGTTAGCCAGGCGCTCATCGGTGGTCATCAGAAACGACTGCACGTTGCGGGCGCGGTTGGTGGCCTGCTGGGCGGTGGCCAGCGTGACAGGCGCGAGGCGGGTGGCCGGCACTTCCCAGCCCGCTACCCGGCGGTCGGCGGCCTGGCCCAGCGTATCGAGGCGCAGGTAAGTGTAGTAGGGCGTCAACTGGCGCACGAGCTGGTGGCGCTCCTTGTTAAGGCGGTTCTGGAGCGAGTCGGTGTAGTGCCCGAGCTGGCCCAGGTTGAGCATCATCTTGTTGGTGTTGAACAGCTCCTTCTGAGTGCGGTCGAGGCCGAACGACTTCAGCGAGAACGTAATCAGGTTCTGGTCGAAGTTCTGGCGGATAAAGCTGGCGCCGGCCGTGCTCTGGGTGTTGGGCTGCTCGGTGTAGGAGCGCCCCCGGAACAGCTCCAGGCCCAGGTACTGCCCCCCGAAGCGCGTAAACATGCGGCCCGAGTCGGCCAGAATCACGGTGCTGCCGCCGCGCCCGCCGGTGTGGTCGTAAATCATCACGCCCCGCAGAATGTCGCCGTTTTCGCCCTGCTTTTCATCCACCTTGATGGTGAAGCCCGGAATGCCGTTGTAGAACACGCCTTCGCGGATGTCGAGGGCCAGTTTCTGCTGGCGCACATCCCAAAGCAGACTAAACGCCTCCAGGTTGGCCATGGGCACAATGGTGTTGTTGAACCAGAACGCGCCGCCGGCCAGCAGCACGCTCACCAGCAGCACCGGCCGCAGAATGCGCGTAAGCGAAATACCGGCCGTTTTGATGGCCGTCAGCTCGTGGTGCTCGCCCAGCGTGCCAAAGGTCATCAGCGAGGAAAGCAGCACGGCCAGCGGCAGCGAAATGGGCACAATCAGCACGCTGAAGAAGAACAGCAGCTGCAGAATCACGCCCAGGCCCAGGTCTTTGCCCACCAGATCGTCCATGTATTTCATCATGAACTGCATCAGGAAGATGAACTGCACCACGGCAAACGTGAGCAGAAACGGCCCGGCAAAGGCCTGTAAAATCAGCTTATCGAGTTTTTTCATAGAAAACAGCCGGCTGCTCTCGGCCCGGCAGACCAAAAACGAAGGGAGCAAACGGGAAACGAAGATACGGCTCGTTTCGCGTCTGCTCCCCTCCTGCCGGGCCCGGAAGCGGGCTTAGCCGCCCACCTGCTCGCGCAGTTTCTGAATCAGGCCGGCCCACATTTCCTCCAGCTCCTCCTCGTCGGTTTCCTCCGAGTAGTCCACCACCCGCAGGTACACCTCTTGAGTAAGCTGCGACTCCTCCACCTGAAAATCGAGGTAGTTGGCATCGGGCACCGACTGGCGGCGTTCGTCGAGGAAGCAGAAGCGCACCGAGCGGTTGGTGCGGTGCGAGCTCATTTCGGCGTAGTGGGGCTGGTTGTCCCACACAAAGTTGAAGTGCTGGGAGCCTTCGACCTGCACCCGCTGGCAAAACCATTGTTCGAGCCCCGAAGCCGTGGCCAGATACGGGTACAGAATCTTGGGCGAGGCATTAATGGGAAATTCCACCGAAAAACGGTGTTTCTGACGAGTAGCGGAAAGGGACATAAGCAGAACAGTGTAAAGAAATTAGGGCCGGAGCGCCCTGCGGCTTCGCCGACGGCAGCCAATATACGCGGGTTTTTTTTCCTTCCCCTCTTGCGCCGCTTCAAAACTTGTGCCTACCTTTGCACCACCAAAACAGGGCGGGATAGCTCAGTTGGTTAGAGCACAGGATTCATAACCCTGAGGTCACGAGTTCAACTCTCGTTCCCGCTACACCTAAAAACCGCGTCGGATACTATCCGGCGCGGTTTTTTTGCTTTCCGCTGACTTCGCTTTGCCCTCACCCCGCTTCGTCGGTACAGTCGAGCCCCGGCTTTGCCAAAAGCGCCACTTGTCGACTGATTGAATCCGTTAGTCTAAATAAATAGGAGCTTGAGCGAGAAATTTCCTCTTTTGACTCCATGCGGCAGCAATTCCTGAACTCCACGGGTTCCCCCTTCCTGACTACTGAGTTCGACCAGCAAAACAACTGGATTTACAATGACTGGCAGGGGCTGCTGACGATGGATTACATCCAGCAGGGTTCCTACGGCATCCTCGACATCATCAGGCAGAGCCACTGCCCCTACCTGCTCACCGACAACCGCCACCTGCTCGGCTCCTGGAAGCACGCCAACGACTGGCTGGAGCAAGTCTGGATTCCGCAGGCCCTGGCCGCCGGCATGGTCTACTACGCCCACATTCTGGCCCCCGGCGTGTTCGGGCAGGCCTCCGTCGAGGATATGCACCTGCGCGTAGGCTCGCACCTGCAGCTGCAGCTGTTCGATACGCTGGACGATGCCGTGGCCTGGCTGCGCGAGATGCAGGCCCAGAACGCTAAAGTCTAACGATTGACTCGGCGCGGTACCAGCCCGCAACGGCTTTCACCAAAGGCCACAAAAAAGCGGCTGCTCCTTTCGGGGCAGCCGCTTTTTGTGAGAAATAACCGCGAACGGCTACTTCATTTTTTCTACGATGCCTTTGAAGGCCTCGGGATGGTTCAGGGCGAGGTCAGCCAGCACTTTGCGGTTGAGCTCGATGCCGGCCTTCTTCAGGCCGCCCATGAACTGCGAATACGACAGGCCGTGCTCGCGGGCACCGGCGTTGATACGCTGAATCCAGAGGGCGCGGAACTCGCGCTTCTTCACTTTCCGGTCGCGGTAGGCGTACAGCAGGCCTTTCTCGACGGCGTTTTTGGCAACGGTCCACACGTTTTTGCGACGGCCGTAGTAGCCTTTCGCCAAACGCATTACTTTTTTCCGACGGTGGCGCGAGGCCGCGTGGTTGACACTTCTTGGCATAACCTGGGTTGTTTTTGGCGGCCGGCGGCGGACTGACTGCCGCAGCTTAGGTTCCTACCGGACGCCTGGTTTTGGTTTAATTAAGAATTAACAATTAGTAATTAAGAATTATCGTTGGGCTCAATTGAGTTGAGAACTGACCATTACTAATTCTTAATTACTAATTACATATTCAGCATGTCCTTTACGCGGTTCATGTCGGCCGAAGAAACCAGCGTTACGTGCGTAAGGTTACGCTTCTGCTTGGTGGTTTTCTTGGTCAAGATGTGGCTTTTGAAGGCGTGCTTACGCTTGATTTTGCCCGTGCCGGTCAGCGTAAAACGCTTTTTGGCGCCGGACTTGGTCTTCATTTTCGGCATTGTGGTGGTAGAAAAAGGTGAAAGATGCGGCGGTCGGCTGCCTAGGGCCGGTGCGCCAGCGAAAACGGGCCGAGCCCGGAGTAAAAGCATTATTCGGCGCCCTGATCGGCAATCTGAGTTTCGGTCGGCGCCTTCTCAGCAGTTTCTGCCGCAGCTTCGGCCGCGGGTTTAGCAGCTTTGGCCTTGTCGGCGGCGGGCTTGCCCTCTTTGCCGGCTTCCTTGGGAGCAGCGGCCTTTTTGGGCGGCGCTACCACTTTCGGAGCCAGGTACAGGAACATGCGCTTGCCTTCGAGCTTGGGCAGCTGCTCTACCTTGGCCAGATCCTCGAGGGCCTGGGCAAACTTGAGCAGCAGGATTTCACCCCGCTCTTTGAAAACGATGCTCCGACCCACAAAGTGGACGTATGCCTTGATTTTGGCGCCTTCCTTCAGGAATTCCTGGGCGTGCTTGAGCTTGAAAGCGAAGTCGTGGTCGTCGGTGTTGGGTCCGAAACGGATTTCCTTGATGACAACCTTGGTCTGCTTGGCCTTCAGCTCACGGGTCTTTTTCTTCTGCTCGTACTTGAATTTCGAGTAGTCGATAACCCTGCACACGGGCGGCGTGGCGGTGGGCGAAATCTCTACCAGGTCCAGGTTTTGGTCCTGCGCCATGCGCAGGGCCTGGTCGGTGGAATAGATGCCTTGCTCCACGTTGTCGCCAACGAGGCGCACTTCACGGGCCGTAATCTTGCGGTTGATTTTAAACGGCTCCTCGACCTGGGCGCGAGGGATATAGCGGCGGTTAGGGGTAGCTATGGCGGTTTCTCCTTAAGGTGAAAGTCGATTTTGACTAGAGCTTATACCACATCAACCAAGGCCGATGCGTTCAGCTAGCGGGCAAATATCCGGCATTTTTTCCAAATCCTCACTAAAACCTATATAAAAAAAGGCCTCAGAAGGCGGGGAATCCGGGCATACAACCGGGGGCCGACCAATGGCCGGCCCGGGTTATACAGTCTATACGGCCGCGCCGTCCATCATGGCGGCTACCTGCGTTTCGAAGCTTTTGATGAACGCGGCAATGGGCATCGAGCCCACGTCGCCCTCGCCGTGCTTGCGCACCGATACGATGCCGTTTTCCTGCTCCTTCTCGCCCACAATCAGCATATAGGGCACCTTCGACACTTCCGCGTCGCGGATTTTGCGGCCGATTTTCTCGTCGCGGTGGTCAACGGTGCCACGCAGGTCGGCCGCGTTTAGCTGGTCGTATACCTGCTGGGCGTAGTCGTGGTATTTCTCCGAGATGGGCAGCACGGCAAACTGCTCGGGCGAGAGCCACAGCGGGAAGTTGCCGGCGCAATGCTCAATGAGCACGGCCACGAAACGTTCCAGCGAGCCAAACGGGGCGCGGTGAATCATGACGGGGCGCTGGCGGGAATTGTCGGGGGCCACGTACTCCAGGTCGAAGCGCTCGGGCAAATTGTAGTCGACCTGCACCGTGCCCAGCTGCCACTTACGGCCCAGCGCGTCGCGCACCATGAAGTCGAGCTTGGGGCCGTAGAAGGCGGCCTCGCCCAGCTCCGTCACCGTCGTCAGGCCCTTCTCGGCGGCCGACTCGATGATGGCCTGCTCGGCCTTGTCCCAGTTCTCATCCGAGCCGATGTACTTGGCTTTGTTCTCGGGGTCGCGCAGCGAAATCTGAGCCGTGAAGTCCTCGAATCCCAGTACCCGGAACACGTAGAGTACTAAGTCGATAACCTTAGTGAACTCTTCCTTTACTTGATCGGGCCGGCAGAAGATGTGGGCGTCGTCCTGGGTGAAGCCGCGCACCCGCGTCAGGCCGTGCAGCTCGCCGCTCTGCTCGTAGCGGTACACCGTGCCGAACTCGGCCAGGCGCACCGGCAGGTCGCGGTAGCTGCGGGGCTTGGTCTTGTAGATTTCGCAGTGGTGGGGGCAGTTCATGGGCTTGAGGAAGAACTCCTCGCCCGGGTTCGGCGTCTTGATGGGCTGAAACGAATCGGCCCCGTACTTCTCGTAGTGGCCGCTGGTTACGTACAGCTCCTTGGCACCGATGTGGGGCGTCACCACGGGCTGGTAGCCGGCCTTAATTTGGGCGCGGCGCAGAAACTGCTCGAGCTTTTCGCGCAGCATAGTGCCCTTGGGCAGCCACAGCGGCAGCCCCGCGCCTACTTTCTCCGAAAAGGCAAACAACTCCAGCTCCTTGCCCAGCTTGCGGTGGTCGCGGCGCTTGGCTTCCTCCAGCTTTTCGAGGTATTCGGTCAGCTCCTTGGCTTTGGGGAAGGTGATGCCGTAGATGCGCGTGAGCTGCTTGTTCTTCTCGTCGCCGCGCCAGTAGGCGCCGGCCACGTTCAGCAGCTTCACGGCCTTGATGTTGGCCGTATCGGGCAGGTGCGGGCCGCGGCAGAGGTCCACGAAGTTGCCCTGCTGGTAGAACGTGATGGAGCCGTCGTCGAGGCGCTCCAGCAAATCCAGCTTGTAGGGGTCGGCCTTCTCGGTGAAGTAGGCCACGGCGTCGGCTTTGCTCACGGCGCGGCGCTCGAACTTGCTTTTCTGGCGGGCCAGCTCCAGCATTTTCTTCTCGATTTCGGGGAAGTCCTCGCTGGAAATTGTCCGGCCTTCGCCCAGGTCGATGTCGTAGTAGAAGCCGTTTTCAATGGCCGGCCCGATGCCCAGCTTCACGCCGGGGTACAGCGCTTCGAGGGCTTCGGCCAGCACGTGGGCCGAGGAGTGCCAGAAGGCCATCTTGCCATCAGCGTCGTTCCAGGTCAGGATGGCCACCTGGGCGTCGTGCTCAATGGGGCGGTGCAGGTCGCGCACTTCGCCATCGACGCGCACGCCCACAGCGTTGCGGGCCAGGCCTTCGCTGATAGCGGCGGCCACGTCGTAGCCCGTGGCGCCATCTACAAACTGGCGCACCGAGCCGTCAGGGAGGGTGATATTCAACATAAAAAAGGGAGCGTAATGGCTATACAAACAGCCGTGAAGCCGCAAGTTAAGGTGATTTGGCGATTTGGTGACGTGGTGATTTGGTGGGTGGATGGGGTTTTAGTCGTCATCCTGAGCGCAGCGAAGGACCTATACAGAAGCTAACAGCCGGTAATACCTTCCGTATAGGTCCTTCGCTGCGCTCAGGATGACAGGCTTCCCACCACATCGCCAAATCACAGCCCCGGCTTGAATAAATCGAGCGGTTCGATGGCTTCCACGGGTGCGGGGCGGGGAGTTTCATCGACAATGATGCCGCGGGCACGGTTGCCTACTTTCCAGACTTTATAGGTCCAGCGGCGGTTGCCCGGGTTCTCGGCTACCAGCAGGCGGTACTGGTCGGCGGCTTCGGCCCAGCGGCCCTGGCTTTCGAAGCTTTCGGCCAGCATGGAGCGGGCATCGGGCAGGCGCGGCGCGCGGCGCAGAGCCCGCTGCAGGTGCGGCACGGCCTGCGCGTAGCGGCGGGCCTTGTAGGCGGCCAGCCCCAGCCGGTAATCGGCCCGGTAGAAGGTAGAATCGAGCTGCACGACGCGGGCGTAGCTGCTGAGCGCCGGCCCGGGCTGGTTCTGCAGCTCGAACTGGCGGCCGTAATCGTACCAGAGCGGGGCGTAAGTCGAATCCAGCTTCAGGCCCCGGGCAGCGTACACGGCCGCCTGGTCGGGCCGGCGGTAAGCATTCGACAAAAAGGCCAGCTGATGCAGGATTTCGGGCTCGCGGGGGGCGCGGGCCACGCTGGCGCGCAGGTAGTCGAGGGCCTGCACCGTATCATTCAGCCCCACGAAGGCCAGACCCTTGTAGAAGAGGGCCGCCGCCAGGTCGGGTTCCTGCTGCAGGGCCCGGTCGAGCTGGTCGAGGGCGTCCTGGTAGCGGCGCGAGGCCAGGTGCATCTCCCCTACCAGCAGGTTGAGCTCGGGCGAGGCGAAGCCACGGCGGGCGGCCTGGTCGGTGGCTTCGAGGGCGGCTTTGATGAACCCCTGGGCGCGCAAAGCGCGGGCCTTGGTGAAGTAGAACTGGCCCGGCGCATCATCGAGCGAGAGGGCCTGGTTGATGTCGCGCAGGGCCGCGTCGGTCTGGCCGGCATCGAGGCGGAACGCAGCCCGACGGGCGTAGAGTGAGGCATTGCGCGGCTGGCGGGCAATGGCGCCATCGAGTTCGTCGGCCTGCACGCGCGGGCCGCTGGCCACGGTGCGCAGGTCGATCATGGTATCGGGCCGGGCCGGGGCGGGCTCGGAGCAGCCGCTCAGCAGGGCAGCGCCCCACAGGCTGGCAAACCCCCAAAAACGAAAAACCGGCACGGCTACGGACTATATGAGTGAGACGGCAAAGATACGGCCTGCCGCTCAGCGCAGCAGCCGCGACAGGCGCGGCAGCTGGCGGTTCTGGCGCCGAACAACTTTTTCGAGCAGCTTCTGGCAGCGACGGTTGATAACCAGTTCTTCGGCCGTTACGGGCGTCAGCTGCAGAGCCGCCTGCAGCACCTGCCGGGCGCGGGTGTACTGGCTGCGGTTGAGGTACACCCGCGCCAGGTCGTAGGCTACTTCGATGCGCTGCGGCTCCAGCTCGTAGGCCCGGCGCAGAGCCTCGATGGCCAGCAACGTGCTGCCGCCCGCCGGTACGCCCCCCAGAAACAGCCGGCTGTACAGGCGCTCGGGCAGGCTATAGTGGTCGACGCGGTAGTGCCAGCGGCCCAGCTGCTGCCAGGCCTCGGCCCAGTCGGGGCGCATTTCGGTGGCCTGGTACACGTGGGGGCGCATTTCGCGGTAGGCCAGCAGGCGGCTGCGCAACGGCCGTAGCGGCGCCTCGGCGGCCAGCACCTGGGCGGCGGCGTAATGACCCTCGGCGCCCTCGGGGCACACCACCAGGGCGCGGTTGGCGTAGAGGCGGGCAGCGGCGTAGTAGGCAAACCGGCGGCTTTCGTCGGTGTAGCGGTTGCCGACGCGCACACTCAGCACGGCCGCCCGCCACAGGGCTTCGTAGGTGGCCGGCGCCTGGGCCAGCACCCGCTCGTAGCGGCCCAGCGCTTCCGATTCGCGGTAGTTTTTCAGCAGCTCCGCGGCTTCGGCCAGTTGGGCCTGCCCGGCGGCGCTGGCCGGCGGTGCCCCGCAGGGCGGCGCCAACACGGCCGCAGCCGCCACTTTTTCGGCAGCGCCCCGCTTGCTTCGGATCTGGGCCTGCGCCGCGGCAGGCGCCAGCAGCCCGGCCCCGTTCAGGAGCAGGCCCAGCACAGCACAGCGAATCAGCGGCAGTCGAAAAATCAGCATAGGTACGTAACGGCCCGGCGGCCAGCATCTGCCCGACTAACGCAAAGTTGCGCAATACGGCCCAAACGCGCGGTCGGCCAAAAGCCGCAGGCGGAAGCTGCGCCCGGTCTGGGGCGGCCTTCTCCTGCGGCTTCTGGCCGACTTCTGCCGAGCTTGCTGCCTAAAAAAACTTCAGCTGCGACTTGGGCGTTTTGAGCACCGCCCGGGCCTGGGCCACCTCATCGGCCGAGATGTTGAACTCGTCGGTGCGGTCGGGCAGCGGCTCGTGGGGCGCGTTGGGGTCGGTGGTGGCAGCGGCGGGCGTGGCAGCCGGAGCGGGCTTTTTCTTGGCCGATTTGCGCTCGGGCTCGGGGCCTTCGTCGGTGAGCAGCGTTAGGGCGTGCAGCTTGTAGTAGTTGAGCTTGTTGCCCAGCGCCTTCCAGCCTTTCACGTCGATGAACTCGTGGAGGCGGATTTTCTCGGTTTCCTTGTCGGCCTTCTTGTCGCGCTGCAGCTTGATTTCCACTTCCGGCTCGGGATGAGCCGTAACGGCGAGCAGCTTAGTGCCTTTGGTTTCGGGCAGGAAGGAGAAGCGCTTGTCGAGGGTGCTGGTTTCAATCTGGAACCGCTTGACGTAGTGCGTTTTCGACTCGCCCTCCAGGTACACCGCGCTCAGCACGGTACCGGCGTCGAACTTGCGCAGCAGCAGCAGGTTGGCCATATCAAACTGCAACGCCAGGTCGGGCGACTGCACGTCGTAGCTGCCATCCTTGAACACGCGCAGCAGCGTGTGCTCGGTGTCGAAGGCGCCCAGGTAGCGGCCGTGGCCGGCGTGGTTGAGGCGGCCCACCACGCTGTCAAAGAACATTTCGCGCCCGCCCAGCGTCGAGTCGCCCAGCGCTTTCTGGGTTATTTTCTTGATGGGCTGCTTGGTGACGATGTTGCCCATCGAGCCCTTGCCCTTGATGGCCAAGTCGGCAAAGTCGAAGTCGAACTGCTTAACGCGCGCCACCGCCTTATCGGCCAACTGCACGGCCACCAGCTCCGACTCGGAGTTGGGGTTGGCGGTCAGGTAGAGCGTTTTGGTGCCCTTGGTGCCCTTGGTCAGGTCGTAGGTTTTGTCGCGGGTGATGCCCGAAACCAGGAAGCGCTTGGCGAAGCTGATGCCCGAGGCACCGTCCTGATAAATCATGTTGTACACCAGCCGGTCGTCGTTCTTGTTGTACACGCCGGCGTGCAGAATGTCTTTGCCGACGAAGGTTTTCTCGGCGATGCGCGTGACCATGAACGTGCCGTCGCGACGGATGGCGATGATGTCGTCGAGGTCGGAGCAGTCGGTGACGGCCACGGCTTTCTCGTCCTTTTTGAGGCCGTAGCCCACGAAACCGTCGGCGTAGTTCACGTAGAGCTTCTGGTTGGCCACGGCTACTTTCTGGGCCGTTACCACCGAGAAAGTGCGCAGCTGGGTGCGCCGCTCGCGGCCGGCGCCATACTTTTTCAGCAGGCCCTCGAAGTAGCCGATGGCGTAGCGCGTGAGGTTGGCCAGGTGGTCGGCCACTTCGGCCAGTTCGGCTTCCAAGCGGGCAATCAGCTCATCGGCCTTGAAGCCGTCGAACTTGCTGATGCGCTTGATGCGGATTTCAGTCAGCCGCGTCAGGTCGTCCTCGCTGATGGCGCGGGAAAGCAGAATGCGCGTGTCGTTGGCCTTTTCCTTCTCGCCGGCTACCCGCGTGAATTTCTTCAGGCCGCCTTCAATCGTGAGCAGGATTTCGTCCCAGGTTTCGCACTCCTCGATTTTGCGGTAGATGCGGTTTTCGATGAAAATCTTCTCCAGCGAAGCCGAGTGCCACTTTTCGCCCAGCTCGTCCTGCCGGATTTCCAGCTCGCGCTCCAGCAGCCGCACCGTTTTCTGGGTGCTCAGCCGCAGCATATCCTCCACGGCCACGAAGCGCGGCTTATCCTCAATAATAACGCAGGTGTTGGGCGAGATGCTGATTTCGCAGTCGGTGAAGGCGTAGAGCGCGTCCATGGTCAGGTCGGGGCTCACGCCGGTCGGCAGGTGCACCTGCACCTCCACCTCGGCGGCCGTGTTGTCGACCACCTTCTTAATCTTGATTTTGTTGGCTTCCGAGGCCTTCACGATGCTTTCCATGAGCGCCGTGGTGGTGGTGCCGTACGGAATGTCGCGGATGACGAGCATGGTTTTGTCGGCCTTCTCGATGGTGGCCCGCAGCCGGATTTTGCCGCCCCGCTGCCCGCTCTGGTAGTTGCTGATGTCGGCCAGCCCGCCAGTCGAGAAATCCGGGAACAGCTCGAAACTCTTGCCCTTGAGCACCGCCACGCTGGCCTGGCACAGCTCGCGGAAGTTGTGGGGCATAATTTTGGTGCTCAAGCCCACGGCAATGCCTTCCACGCCCTGGGCCAGTAGCAGCGGGAACTTCACGGGTAGCGTGGTGGGCTCGCGCTTGCGGCCGTCGTAGCTCATCTGCCACTCCGTAATGTCGGGGTTGAACACCACGTCGAGGGCGAACTTGCTCAGGCGGGCCTCGATGTAGCGGGGCGCGGCGGCCGAGTCGCCGGTGCGGATGTCGCCCCAATTGCCCTGAGTTTCAATCAGCAAATCCTTCTGGCCCAGGTTCACCATGGCGTCGCCGATGCTGGCGTCGCCGTGGGGGTGGTACTGCATGGTCTGGCCGATGACGTTGGCTACCTTGTTGAAGCGGCCGTCGTCCATCTCCTTCATGGCGTGCAGAATGCGGCGCTGCACGGGCTTGAGGCCGTCTTCGATGGCGGGCACGGCGCGCTCCAGAATCACGTAGGAGGCGTAGTCCAGAAACCAGTTCTGGTACATGCCGCGCACCGTGGCCACGTCGTGAATGGTTTCGCCGGGCGCAAACTTGGCTTCCTCCTCTTCCTGCCCCGACAGCTCCTCGTCGGGAATAGCTTCGGCCTCAATAATAGCCTCCACATCGGCGCCGGACTCGGCTAAAACTTCCTCGGTATCGGCCACTGCGGTGGCGTCGGCGCCGCCCAGCTCCACCGAGTCGCCGGCGGCGTAGCGCGGCTCGTCGGCGTTGGTTTCGGAGTTCATCGGGGCAGCCTGGGGGTTCAGTTCTTCGGACATACGGGGTGCGGCCCGGGGCCGCGCTTATTTGTTCTTGTACCACTCTCCCGGCCAACGTGGCAGCGGGAGGATTCTACGCTTACTCTCTTACAAACCTAGTTTACCGGCAACGGCCTGAAAGCTGCTCATATAACTACAGTTCAACTCCCGTAGCTCAGCAAGTAAGGCCTCCTTTTGAAAGTCGTTTTTGTTACGGGAAACAAACAGGTGTTCAGCCGGACCCAACCCAGCCAAGCCTTGGCGAACTGTTGCGTAAACCAAGGCGTCCTGAGCGGTCAGCGAATGTTGCTGTTGAGCCCGCGGCGCGGCCTGCAACACTTCGGCCGTTAATGGGATGATATGCGCTAGTTGCGTAAGCCGGGAAGCGAGGCCAAACAAGGCGGAGGTTTGCGTGGCAGTTCGGGAAATCAACAACTCCCGCAGGGCAGTGCTAAGCTGCTTGATTTCGGCGTCGACAGCCCCTTGCTCCCGAAGATGCTGCTTTATTTCCTTCTGCAGAAAATCTTCGGCCCGCTGGCGTTCCTGCCGACGGTAACCCAGCGTTTGGAATACCTCAGTCAGGCAATACGTGGGAACTGCCAGCATAATTTCCCGAGCTTCAGCGGCACCGATAATTTTCTCGCAGGCAGTAGCCTCCTCCTGTCGAAAAGCCAGCTCCAGGATGAAGTTAGATTCTACGAATACGTACCTCATTCAAGCAGCCTGCTGAATATCGCCATGAAAAATAACCTCGTGCAGTCCAGAGTTTACCAACCACTGCTGAGCCGGATCGGCCAGCAACTCCTCGGCCGGAGTAAATTGGCTGAACATCAGCCAAGAATACACCACCGACACCAGTTGTTGCCCATCTAGTTGCTGCAAGGGGAATTTCTCCGTATCCAGTTGCTCTCGTAGCACAGAAGAAGAATCGGCCCACACCATAGTACTTCCGCCGGATGGGTCGCCGGGCAGGAAAAGCGCCATCCGCTCCGGTGTAACCAGCAGGAAGTAGCAATCGAACCGCCCAAACTGCTGCCGGATTTCACTAGGCCAGTGTTCTGAGTCGGTACTATTGGTGACTGGCTGCCGCACCTTCACCTCAACTAGCAGCCGGGGCTCCTGACTGGCAGAATATACGATGATATCGGGTTGGGGAAACAGGCCTGTCATGGCAGATGAAATTAAGTACGGTATTGAAATTTACGCCAAATCCTCCTCGGCCACCTCCGCTACGGGGAGCACGTCGGAGGTAATCAGGTCTTTTTCGAGGCGCAGGTTGTCGATGATGAATTCCTGGCGAGCGGGCGTGTTCTTGCCCATGTAGTAAGTCAGAATCTGCTGCACCGAGCGCTCAGCCTGCAAAATCACGGGCTCCAGCTTGATGTTTTCACCAATGAACTTGCCGAACTCGTCGGGGCTGATTTCGCCCAGGCCCTTGAAGCGCGTGACTTCGGGGTTGCGGCCGAGCTGGCGCATGGCGGCCTGCTTTTCGGCTTCGTTGTAGCAGTAAATGGTCGTTTTCTTGTTGCGCACCCGGAACAGCGGCGTTTCGAGAATATACACGTGGCCGTTACGCACCAAATCGGGAAAGAACTGCAGGAAGAACGTGAGCAGCAGCAGCCGGATGTGCATGCCGTCCACGTCGGCGTCGGTGGCAATCACCACGCGGTTGTAGCGCAGGTTCTCGATGCCTTCCTCGATGTTGAGCGCGTGCTGAAGCAGGTTCAGCTCCTCGTTTTCGTACACGATTTTCTTCTTCAGCCCGAAGCAGTTCAGCGGCTTGCCGCGCAGGCTGAATACGGCCTCGGTCTGCACGTTGCGGCTTTTGGTGATGGAGCCCGAGGCCGAGTCGCCCTCCGTGATGAACAGCGTGGTCTGGTCCTCCTCGTCGTGCTTGCCCTCGCCGAAGTGGAAGCGGCAGTCGCGGAGCTTGCGGTTGTGCAGGTTGGCCTTTTTGGCGCGCTGGTTGGCCAGCTTCTTCACCCCGGCCATGTCCTTACGCTCCCGCTCGCTCTGCTCGATGCGCTTTTGCAGGGCCTCCTTCACGGCCGGATTCCGGTGCAGGTAGTTGTCGAGATGCTCCTTCACGAAATCGACGATGAAGTTGCGCACCGTCGGCCCATCGGGGCCCATGTTGAGCGAGCCGAGCTTGGTTTTGGTCTGGCTCTCGAACACCGGCTCCTGTACCCGTACCGAAATGGCGCCAATCACCGAAGCCCGGATGTCGGCCGCGTCGTAGTCCTTCTTATAGAACTCGCGCAGCGTTTTCACGATGGCCTCGCGGAACGCCGCCAGGTGGGTGCCGCCCTGGGTGGTGTACTGGCCATTCACGAAGCTGTAATACTCCTCGCCGTAGTCGTTGCCGTGGGTCAGGGCCAGCTCAATATCCTCCCCTTTCAGGTGAATGATGGGGTAGCGAAGCGTTTCGGGGTCGGCCTTGCGCGACAGCAAATCGAGCAAACCGTGCTCGGAGTAATACTTCTGGCCGTTAAAGTGGATGGTGAGGCCGGCGTTGAGATAAACGTAGTTCCAGATTTGATTTTCGAGGTACTCGGGGTAGAACCGGTAGTTCTTGAAAATCGAGTCGTCGGGCTGGAACACCATCAGCGTACCGTTGCGCTGGCTGGTTTTCTGGGGCTTGGGGTCGCTCGTCAGCATGCCCTGCGAGAACTCGGCCGACTTCATCAGCCCGTCGCGCACACTCTGCACCAGAAAGTAATTGCTGAGCGCATTAACCGCTTTGGTGCCCACCCCGTTTAAGCCCACAGACTTCTGGAACACCTTGCTGTCGTACTTGCCGCCCGTATTTATCTTGCTCACCACGTCCACGACTTTGCCCAGCGGAATGCCCCGGCCGTAGTCGCGCACCTGCACTTTGTCCTCCGAAATCTTGATTTCGATGGTGCGGCCGTGGCCCATCACGTGCTCGTCGATAGAGTTGTCAATCACTTCCTTCACCAGCACGTAGATGCCGTCATCGTAAGCTGAGCCGTCGCCGAGCTTGCCGATGTACATGCCCGGCCGCAGCCGGATATGCTCGCGCCAGTCGAGCGAGCGGATGCTGTCTTCGGTGTAGCCGTGGGTGGCCACGGAAATCTGTTCTTCAGCCATGCCGGAGGGTTGCCAGTCAAAAGTTGAGGTAAAATAACGCAGAAAACTGACCTTTTCCGCGTTTCCTTTCGCTAGTAAAGTTAGCAAAAGCTCGCCGCATTTCCCAACCGCCGGCGTAACCAGCCCGATTTTCATCTTCCGAATCTACACTAACGCCTTGCCGCCCGACTTTCTCTCTCCCAATAATTTTAGTAAAATGAATTCTCCTTTAAGCCCGCACCGTTTGCCTACTACCACGCCCCAGCCGCCACCGATAGTCCGGCAGGTGTCGAGCGTGAAGTTTGCGTTCTTCCTGCTCGCGGCCGTGCTGCTGGTCTACACCCTGCAAAAGCTCGACGATATTCTGCTGCCGCTGCTGTTTGGGGCCCTGTTTTCGCTGCTGCTGCTGCCCATCTGCCAGTGGCTCGAAAACCATAAGGTGCCCCGCATTCTGGCCATCATCCTGTGTTTGCTGCTGGTGCTGGCCCTTTTTGCGGGCCTGATTGTGGCCTTCGGCACCCAGCTGGCCCAGTTCCAGGACGAGCTACCCAAGCTGCAGGACAAGCTGCTGGAGTTTTTCCGCGACGGCCAGCAGTGGGCGCAACGCAAGTTCGGCTACCAGCCCATGAGCCTCGACGATTTGAAAGAATCCACGATGAAGGCCCTCAAGAAGTCGGGCGGCACCTACCTGGGCACCACGCTGAACACCACCACGGCCGTGCTCAGCAACCTGGCCCAGGTGCTGATTTACATCTTCTGCCTGCTGCTCTACCGCGACCACCTGCGCCAGTTCATGTTCCGGTTTGTAGCGCCCGACAAGCGCACCGAGGTGCTGCACACCGTCGATAACATCCAGACGGTGGTGCAGGCCTACATTTCGGGTCTTCTGAAGGTGATTGTGATTGTGGCAGTGCTCAACGGCATCGGGCTGCTGGTGCTGGGGGTGAAATTTGCCATCTTCTTCGCCATTTTCGCCTCGGTGCTGGCCGTGATTCCCTACATCGGCATCCTGATTGGCGCCACCATTCCGGCCATTGTCACGCTGGTCGAAACCGGCTCGCCGCTGCAGGCCGCGCTGGTTATCGGCGTATTTGTGTTCGTGCAGTTTCTGGAGGGCAACTTTATCACGCCCATGATTACCGGCTCGCAGGTGAGCATCAATCCGCTGGCCGCCATTCTGGCCCTGATACTGGGCAACGAGCTCTGGGGCACGCCGGGCATGATTCTGAGCATCCCGCTGATGGCCGTTATCAAGGTGGTGCTCGACGCCAACAAGGTAACCGAGCCCTGGGGCTTTCTGCTGGGCGACACGGCCGACGGCGACGACTCGCTTAAACCCGAATCGGCCGAGCCGGGCGGCTTAAAGCGGCTCTGGAACCAGATGCTGGGCCGCGGCACGGCGTAGGGCCGCACTAGGCCCGTGGCCGGCGTAACCACAATTTTGCACGTAACCCGGCATCGGCCCCCGGCAGTATAAGGACGCAGTTGCCGCCGCTAGGTGCGGCGCCTATCTTCTACTCTTAACTTCCCAACTCATGGCTACTATCACCGGCGAAACCGCCCGCGCATACAACGACCTCGTAGAACTCAACAAAACGGCCGCCAAAGGCTACCAGGAAGCGGCCGAAGGCGTCAGCAGTGCCGATTTGAAAGCCAAGCTGAGCCAGTTCAGCCAGCAGCGCGCCCAGTTCGCTTCCGAGCTGAGCCAGCACGCCCAGCAGTTCGGCATCAGCCCCGAGCAGGAAGGCACCGTGGAAGGCGCCCTGACGGACGCCGCCGCTGCCGTGCACCGCGGCTGGATCAACCTTAAGTCGGCTATTACGGGCCAGAACGACTCGGCCATTCTGGGCGAGTGCGAAACCGGCGACGCCACGGCTTTGAAAGGCTACGAAACGGCCCTGCAGTCGAACGAGTTGCCGGCCGAAGCCCGCAACGTGATTCAGAAGCAGCACAGCGAAATTCTGTCGACCAAAAACTGGATTACCGAGCACAAAATGTAATCTGTTAGCTGCCAGCTTTCAGTTTTGAACAGGAGCCCGCCATCTGGTGGGCTCCTTTTTTTGTGGCATCCTGGCTTACAGAACCGAAATCCGGTGCCGGCCGACAGCCTTTGTACTGGCTGCAACCTTCCGGGCGGGTATCTTTGTTACCAATCTGCTTAGCCAATTTAGCCCTGCCGGGTATTTATCAGAACGAGAGCTATCAGCTACCAGCTAATAGCTAACAGCTAAAAGAAGCCGTTGTACGCCATCATCGACCTTGAAACCACCGGGGGCCAGCCGGCCCAGGACCGCATCACCGAAATTGCCATCTACATTCATGATGGCGAGAAAGTGGTGGATGAGTTCAGCTCACTCATCAACCCCGGCCGGGCCATTCCGTTCTTTATCACCCAGCTCACCGGCATTACCGACGATATGGTGCGCGACGCGCCCAAGTTCCACGAGGTGGCCCGCAAGGTGGTGGAGATGACCGAGGGCTGCGTGTTTGTGGCCCACAACGTGCGCTTCGACTACTCGTTTCTGAAGAAGGAGTTCGGTGATTTAGGCTACACCTACTCGCGCAAAACGCTGTGTACGGTGCGCCTGAGCCGCTCGCTGATGCCCGGCCAGCCCAGCTACAGCTTGGGTAAGCTGTGCCAGAACATCGGCATTCCGCTGAACGGCCGCCACCGCGCCGCCGGCGACGCGGCTGCTACGGCCATTTTGTTCGGGCGGCTGCTCAACATCAGCCAGGAGCAGGAAGCGCCGGCCGCGGCCCGGGGCCTGAGCCCGGCCGACGCGCTGGCCGTGGTGGATGCCCAGGCGCCGGCGGGCCGCAAGCCGGGCGCTACGGCTGCTTCGGCAGCCATCAAAGCGCCCTCGCCCCGCAAGATGAAGGCGGTGCAGGAAGCCATTAAAACGGCGCTGCTGCCGCCCAACATTACGCCCGCGCACGTGGCCGCTTTGCCCCAGGAGGCGGGCGTGTACTACTTTCACAACGAGGCGGGCGAGGTGATTTACGTGGGCAAGAGCATCAACATATACAAGCGCATTCAGCAGCACTTTGCCGTCGATTACAAGTCGCGCAAGAGCATCGAGTTCAAGAACTCGATTTCGGAAATCACCTGGGAGCTGACCGGCTCGGAGCTGGTGGCGCTGCTCTACGAATCGCACGAAATCAAGCGGCTGAAGCCGCTTTACAACCGCCAGCAGCGGCGCTCAGTTTTTCCGGCGGGCATCTTTCTGCGCACCGACGACAAGGGCTACAAGCACCTCTACTACGGCCGCGCCGACGACCACGCCGAGTCGCACCCGCTCATTGCGCTGGGCAACCAGTTCAAGGCCAAGGGTTTTCTGTTTCACAAGGTATCCAAGTTCAACCTGTGCCAGAAGCTGTGCGACCTGTACAAAACGCCGGGCGCCTGCTTCGATTACCAAGTGCACCGCTGCCAGGGCGCCTGCCTGGGCCTGGAGCCGGCCGAGGAGTACAACAAGCGCGTGGAGGCCGCCATCGAGTCGTTTACCTACGAGCACGGCTCGTTTGTGGTGATTGGGGCCGGCCGCCGCGCCGACGAGAAGAGCCTGGTAGTGGTGGAAAACGGCCGCTACCTGGGTTTCGGCTACGTCGATGAAACATTTGCGGCCTGCCGCTTCGAGGACTTCCGCGACGCCATCACGCGCTACAACGACAACAAGGACGTGCAGCAGATTATCCGCCAGTACCTGCGCACCAAGCACAAGGACCAGGTGAAGGTATTCGGCTAGCTGTTTTCAGCCAGCGGCCGGCCCCTGCTGCTGGCGCAGCCAGTTTACGGCCTTGGTTTCGTCGTTGAAGCGGCGCATGTGGTAGCCCTGGGCGGGGCCCTGCTGCTCGGCCTGCTGAAAGGCCAGCTCGTTGTCGGTCTGGGCCTGATAGGTGGGCGAAAGCAGCTGGCTCATGTACACCGTCTGGCCCAGGGCGGCGCCCAGCTGCGGAAAAAACTCCTGCAGGCCCCAACGCGTGGTAGCGGGCTCGGCCGGCGGGCGGCGGCGCACATCCAGCAGCCAGAACGGGCAGTTACACTCGCGGGCCGCCGCCAGAATCAGCCGGTAGCCGGCGCGGGTTTCAGCATCGGAAACGGGCCGCAGCCAACGGGTTACCAGAAAGTTGAGGTCGGAGCGGAATTGCAGGCTCAGGTAATCGGGGGCGGCAAATGTGCGCATCGGCGGGGAGAATAACGGCAAATGTACCACCTGCCCGGCAGCCACTCAATAGGCCGGGCAGCATATTGAGCCCAGGCGGGTGGGCGGCGCCTCGTGCGCCCACTCAGCAAAGTGCGCCTATCTTTGTTCTTGAGTTGCCCTACTGTTTAGCTTCCGCATGCCTGCCGATACCCCCACCATTTCCATCACCTACCGTTCCGACCTCAACCTACTAATTGCCCGCTGGCTGCGCGATGTATCGCAAAGCGAGCTGCAGCAAGGCTACACTCAGGTACTGCAAGTCGCCATTGAGCACCAGGTAAGCGGCTGGCTGGTTGATTCGCGGCGCCGCTCGCAGTCGAGCGCCGAGATGGTGGAATGGCTGGCCCAGGAGTACCTGCCCGAGCTCAGCCCGGCCCTCAACGACCGTCCCGTGTATCTGGCCTGCCTCGTTGCCGCCACCTGGCAGCCCGGCACGGCCCCCGCTACGCCGCTGGCCGTGCTGGCCCAGTCTTCGGCCCTGGCTGCCCAAAAAGGCTACAAAGTACAGCTGTTCAGCGACGAGGGTGCCGCTACCAACTGGCTGCAGGAAGGTAAGTAGGCCGCCAAAGGCCTGGTAAAGGGCAATATGCTTTTTCGGATGATGGCCTTTAGATAAGCGCAAAGCCCCTGAAGTCAGCACGGACTCAGGGGCTTGGCGCTTAACTGGTTGCGGGCCGGCCGGCTAATACAGCCGGTGGCGCAGCAGCCAGCCCGGGCCGTCGAACTCCCGGGCCTGGGGCTGGTAGGCTTTGGTTTTGAATTTGCCCACGCGGATGGTATTGCCGTCGCCGCTGTCGAAGATGGTGAGGCGGCTGCCGGAACGCCTGGTGGGGGCGGGCGTGGCCTCAATCAAATCCTGGCCCGCGCCGTCGTAGATGTCGAGGCGGATGCGGCCGGTGGGCTGGCCGCGCAGCTCGAAGGCATCGTTGCCGCCCAGCCCAAACAGCTTGATGGAGCGGGTTTCGGCGGCCACAAACGTACGCTGGTGCAGCAGCGTATCGCCTTTGGGCGAGTGGCGCAGCAGCTGCACCCGCACTGCGTCGGGCCCCGCGGCTTCCACTACAAACCGCTCCTTTTCGTCGGTGCCGGGCAGCTCCACGTCGCGGGCCAGCAGCTGGTAGAACTTGTCGGCCACCTGGGGCAGCTGCTCGCGGCGGGCGCGCAGCTTGCGCGTGAACTCGGCCTGGCTCAGCTCGCGCACTTCGGGCGGCCACACGGCCAGGGCGCGGGCAATTACGCCATCCGAGAGCGTGCCGCGCAGCGAGTCGGCCACCTGCCGGAAGTCGTCGCGGGTCAGGTAGGCCAGCAGCGACTTGTCCATGGGCCGGGCGGCGCGGTTGAGGCCCTCCACATCAGCCAGCCGGATTCGCTCGTGGAAGCTCTGGTAGTTGGTTTTCACCCAGCCGATAATGTGGGTGAGCAGGCCGTCATCAAACTTGAAAAAAGCGTGGTCCCGGTCGCGCGGAATGGCCTGGTAGGTGGTGCCGCCGCCGGGCTTCGGGAAGCTGGCCCAGCGCCACTGGTCCTCGCGCCGGCTCCAGTCGCCGAGCCACATATCGAACAGGCGGTTGCGCAGGTACTGGCGGGCATCTACCTGAAAGCGGGAGCTGGCCAGCAGATTGGTAAAAGCTTTGCGCGAGCTTTCCACCCGGGCCGAGCGGCCAAAACTTTCCACCGACGTCTGGTCGCCGTCGGGCCGCTCCTCGAACAAATACAGCGCGTAGCCGAACCCCTCGCGGAACTCGCCCAGGGCCGGGTCGTCGGCCACGTACACGAGGCGCGGGTTGGTGTGGTAGAGGCCGGCGGCGCGGGCCAGCGGGGCGGCAATGTAGGCGCCGTAGGGGTGAATGACGCTGGTCTGGTCCTTCATGATGCGGCCGATGGCGCCCTCGCGCAGGCCCGCGGGCAGGGCTTTGGTGGCATCCTTATCCACCGAGCGCAGCACGTACTCGCGGCCCTCCTGGTCAACGAGGCGCAGGTTCTTGGTCTGGAACGAGCCGCCCTCCTTCACGGGCGTAAGGCCGCCCGGCACGGCCGTGCGCAGGTTGAACACCGGCACGCGCACCGGCAGCTTCCACAGGTCGCGGTAGTGGGTTCCCCAGAAGAAGCGGTGCACTGCGCCCCGGTCGTACTGGGCGCCGGCGGCCACCACTACCGTCGAGTCGGGGCCGATGACGGGACGGGCCGCCGTAGTGGGCGGCTGGGCGCGGGCCGAGCAGGAGAGCAGCAGCCCGCTGCCCAGGCCAGCCAGCAGCGCGGCCGAAGAAAAGGAGAAAGACACGATATAGCAGAAGCAGAGCCGGAGAACTGTCGCCACCAGGCGGGCCGGCAGCCCTTATACCGCAAACCCTACCCCGGCGGTTGTGTATGGGAGACATGAGAAGTGAGAGGGGAAAAGGGGAGGCATGAGCCCGGTGTCATTCAGAGCGCAGCGAAGAATCTCGCTAGGTTTCATTCAGGCGTCATGGCAACATCAGCACGCGAGATTCTTCGCTGCGCTCTGAATGACACCGGGCTCATATCTCACTTCTCATATCTCACTTCTCAACTGCGAAGCCCGCGTTGCGTTGAAGGAACCTAGCCGCGAATTTTCCGCCCTGCATGAACTACCGTTACGCTCTGCCCTTTCTGCTTTTCAGCTCCCTGGCCTGCAGCCGCAAGCCCTTTTTCCAGCCCGATGCCCGCCTGAAGTACACCACGCCCCTGACCGCCGGCGCCGACAGCGCGCTGGTAACGGCCGGCCGCCATTACCAGCGCGGGCCGCTGGGCCGCTGGGTGCTGGGTGCGCACTACCGCCGGGCCTGGGCCGAGCCCGTAACGCTGCCCATCCTAAAACCCGAAACACTGGTGCCGGGTGGGCTGGAATTCGTGAAGATGGGTGGCGGCTTCCAGACCACCAGCCTGACGATGGCCGACTCGGCGGGCCGCAGCTACGCGGTGCGCACCATCGATAAAAACCCCGAAAAAACGCTGCCCAAGTTCCTGCGGCCCACCTTCGTGTACGGGGCCGTGCGCGACGCCACCTCGGCGGCCATGCCCTACGGAGCCTTCGTGGTGCCGCCGCTGGCCGAGGCCGCCGGCGTGCCCCACGCCAGCCCCCGCCCCTACTACGTGCGCCCCAACGAAACCAGTCTGGGGCCCGCCTCCGAGCGGTTTCAGGGCCGGGTGGTGCTGGTTGAGCGCAAGTATGAGGGCAAGGAAAACATCGACGGGCCGGTGGCCGGGGCCGTGGACCTCGACGAGTCGGACGACGTGCTGCCCGAGCGCTACGACAGCCAGCGCGACCAGCTCGACGGCGCGGCCTTCGTGCGCGCCCGCCTGCTCGATATCTGGCTCGGCGACTGGGACCGGCATGAGGGCCAGTGGAGCTGGGCGGCCTACGCCCAGCCGGGCGGCCGGCGGCTCTGGAAACCCGTTCCGCAGGACCGCGACCAGGTTTTTTTCCGGTTTGATGATGGCTGGGCTTCGTGGCTGATAAGCAAGCTGGTGGGCAAATTCCGCACCTTCGGGCCCCGCTACGAAAGCATTGCCGGCTACACCCGCAACGGCCGCTTCATCGACAGCCGCGCCCTGCCCACGGTGCCCCGCACCACCTACCTGGCAGCGGCCCACGCGCTGCAGCAGCGCCTCACCGACGAAGTAATAACGCGCGCCGTGCGCCAGGGCCTGCCGCCCGCGGTGTACGCCTACGAAGGCCCGCGCATGATACGCGCCCTGCAGGCCCGCCGCGCCCAGCTGCCCCAGGTGGCCGAAACCTACTACCGGCTGCAGGCCGAAGAAGTGCTGGTAGCCGGCACCGATGACAAGGAGCGGTTCGTAGTGGAACGCCTCAACGACACGGCCACCGTGGTATCGGTGTATTCGTTGGAAAAAGTACCCCGCGGCCAGGCCCAGGGCGAGTTATTGTACCAGCGCCGCTTCGACCCGCGCGAAACCAAGCGGGTGCGCCTGCACGGCCTGGAGGGAAAAGACGAGTTTCTGGTATCGGGCAACGTGCGCCGCTCGCCCTTCATCGACATCTACGGCGGCCCCCACGAAGACCTTGTGCGCGACTCCTCCCGTGTGGCCGGCCTGCGCAAGCGCACCCGCTTCTTCGACACGGCCCGCAACAACGAGTTCTTTCCCGGCTCCGAAACCAAAGACAAACGGGCCCACAACGTCCTCTCCCACGCCTTCGACCGTGACGGTTCAGGAAGGTAGCGGTGAGTTGGTGAAATGGTGAGTTGGTGAAATGGTGAATTTACTGTTCAAAAATCCTGACGGCACACATGGCGTAATCAGGACTTTTGAACAATAAACTCACCATTTCACCAACTCACCATTTCACCATCTCACTATTTCACCTCCTTGAGCATCTCCAGTACCATGTGCTCGGTGGGCGTGAGCAGGTCGTTCTGGCTGGGGTCGGCATCGTGGCGGCGCAGATAGTCGAGGAGCTGGTTGGAGTTGAACAGCTCGATTACCTGGGGGTGGATATAGTATTTGGAGCACACGGTGGGCGTGTTGCCCAGGTTTTCGGCTACGTCCTTGATGGCCCGCTTCAGCGTTTTGGGGCGCGGAAATTCGGGTTCCTCGTCCAGAATCCGCTCCAGGCACTCCACCATTTTCACGGTGCCGCCCCAGGTTCTAAAGTCCTTGGCCGAGAGGCTCAGGCCGGTGGCCTCGTGCAGGTAGTCGTTCACGTCGCCCGATTCGAGCTCGTGGCGCTGGCCGTCGGGCGTGTAGAACTGGAACAGGTGCTGGCCCGGAATTTCCTTGCACTTCTGCACCATGCGGGCCAGTTTCCGGTCGTGGATGGTCAGGTCGTGGGCCACGCCCTTCTTGCCCACGAAGCTGAAGCGCACATCGGCCCCGCTCACCTGCACGTGCTTGTCGCGCAACGTAGTCAGGCCGTAGGTCTTGTTTTTCTTGGCGTACTCCTTGTTGCCGACGCGGATAAACGACTGATCCATGAGCGTGAGCACCAGGGCCACCACTTTAGTTTTATCGAGCTTGGGCCGGGCCAGGTCCTTGTGCATACGGGCCCGCAAACCGGCCAGCTGCTCGCCAAAGGCCCGCAGGCGGCTGAACTTGGTCAGGGCCCGGGCCTGGTCCCAGGCGGGGTGGTAGAGGTACTGCTTGCGGCCCTTGGCGTCGCGGCCCGTTACCTGCAGGTGGGTGTTGGGCGAGGGCGAAATCCAGACGTCGGTCCAGGCCGGCGGAATCACGAAGCCCTCGATGCGGGCCAGCGTCTTTTCGTCGGTGAGCAGCTCGCCCTTGGCCGTGCGGTAGCGCACCTTGCCGGCGCGGGTGGTTTCGCGGGTCAGGCCCGGCTTGCTGTCGGTGAGGTAGCGCAGGCCGGCCAGCTCGGCCTGGCGGGCGGGGTCCTTGTAAAGCTCGTGGGCTTCGGGCAGCGGGGCGAGGCGTTTTTTCTTGGTTTTGGGGCGGGCGGTGGCAGTGGTAACCATAGGAGGCGGAACGGGAAAGGCGCGCCAGAGCTGACGGGCGGGTTCTGCTCTACGCAGAAACCCGCCCGAAGGTGGCTGCCACCCGACGCCGCAGCCAGCGGCACCCACGCAACCGGCAAACGGGCCCTTTATGCCTGCTTAGTGGTTTTCCGGGCCTTTGAGGCCTACTTTTGCCCCCCGGTAAGCAGCGCCCAAAGCAATGCGCGCCTCAAAGTGCGGCCAACCCTGGCACCGTTTTTTCTAGGCGGCCCGTACATCTCCCTTTTTTCAACCCCTCAATTTACTGCTTTCTATGCGGAATGTTCTGCAAAAAACCGGCCTGCTGGCGGGTCTGGCCCTAACCCTCGGCGGCGCGGCCTCCTGCTCCAAAGATGGCGACGGCGTGCTCCTTTTCTCCCTCGAAGACGACAAGGCCCTGGGCGAAAAAGTAGCCGCCCAGACCGATTCCACTTTCCGGGCCAAAGGCCAGCTGCTCGAAGCCAGCCAGAATCCGCAGGCCTACGCGGCCCTCAACAAAATCGTGCTGCGGGTGCTCAACTCGGGCAAGCTGCAGTACCGCAACGAGTTTCCCTGGGACGTAAAAATCATCAAGGATGATAAGACCCAGAACGCCTTTGCCACGCCCGGCGGCCACATTTACGTGTACTCGGGGCTGATTAAGTACCTCGACAACGAAACGCAGCTGGCCGGGGTGCTGGGCCACGAAATTGCCCACGCCGACCGCCGCCACACCTCCCGCCAGCTGCAGCAGCAGTACGGCATCAGCGTGCTGCTGAGCTTGGTGCTGGGCGACAACCAGAACACGCTGGTCGATGTGGCCAGCAGCCTGGGCCAGCTCAAATTCAGCCGCGACTACGAAACCGAGGCCGATGCGTACTCGGTGGAATACCTCAACGGCACCAACTACTACGCCTGCGACGGGGCGGCCGGCTTCTTCATCAAAACCCAGAACGACGGCCAGGCCAGCCCGCCCGAGTTCCTGAGCACCCACCCCAACCCCGGCAACCGCGTGCAGAACATTCAGGCCAAGGCCGACGAGCTGAACTGCCGCAACCGCACGGCCGGCTCCGACGACTTCAACCAGTTGAAAAGCGCCCTCTAGGCACGCTGAAGCTGATGTTTAGCAGGCTCCCGGCAAATTGCCGGGAGCCTTTTTTATGACTGACGCGGCGCCGGCGGTCCGGCGCCGGACTCGGCCGCTCGCCGGTAAACTGCTTTCTTTGCCCCTGTATGCCTCCTATCCGCCAAAAATTCCACGACTGGGCCGAAAGCGCCGACGACTCGCTGACCCGGCTGCGGGCCCGCCTCGGGCTGCTGCACCCGCTGCAGCTGGTGCCCTACCGCAGCTACGGCACACCCGAGCGCCTCTACGTGAAGGGCCGCCTGCTCACCGACAAGGGCATTGGTGAGCCCGACCCGGCCGACTCGCGCTGGCACAACCTGCTGAACATGTACCGGCGCTTCGACAGCAACGAAATTGCCGGCGCCCAGCTCAGCGTGCGGCCCGCCGACGGCTCCGAGCACCCCATCCTCACCGACGAGGAAGGCTACTTTACCCTCAACCTGGCCCCGCAGACGCTGCCCACGCCGGTCGATTTTTTGTGGTATCCGGTGGCGGTGCAGCTGCTGAAGGCGCCCGCCCCCTTCCCCACCCCGCCCGATTTGCGCACCCGCGCCATGGTGCTCATTCCGCCCGCAGATGCCGAGTACGGCATCATTTCCGACCTCGACGACACGGTTATCCAGACGTCGGCCACCGATTTGCTGCGCATGGCCCGCACGGTGCTGCTGCGCAACGCCCGCTCGCGGCTGCCGTTTGCGGGCGTGGCCGAATTCTACCGGCAGCTGCAGCTGGGCCGTAACGGCCGGCGCAACAACCCGTTTTTCTACGTCAGCTCGTCGCCCTGGAACCTCTACGACCTGCTCGACGATTTCCTGGCCCTCAACGACATTCCGCCCGGCCCGCTGCTGCTGCGCGATGCCGGTCTGCAGCGCCGCCAGACGGCCGCCGCCAGCAGCCACCACGCCCACAAGCTGCAGGAAATCGATAACCTGCTGCTCACCTACGCGCTGCTACCCTTCATCCTCATCGGCGACTCGGGCCAGGAAGACGCCAACATCTACCGCGAGGTGGTGCGCCGCCACCCCGGCCGCATCCTGGCCATCTACATCCGCGACGTTAACCGCGCCGACCGGGCCGCCCTGGTCGAGCAGGTGCGCGAGGATTTGCGTAATGATAAGGTGGAAATGCTGCTGGTGCAGGACACGGTGCAGGCCGCCGAGCACGCCGCCGCCACCGGCCTCATCTTCCACCAGGCCATTCCGGCCGTGAAAGAGGAAAAGGCCAAGGATGAAGTGGAGGATTAGGGATTAGGGATTAGGGATTAGGAAAGAACGTCATTCAGAGCGCAGCGAAGAATCTCGCGTGCTAATCGGCAGGATATTCCAACGACTGCACGCGAGATTCTTCGCTGCGCTCTGAATGACATTCATTCCTAATCCTAACTCGAATGGTCGGCCACGACCACCCACTTGCCGGCAATGCGGCGCATCACCAGCAGGAAGTGGCCCTGCAGGTCGCCGGCGGCCGGGCGGGCCAGGTGCCAGCGGCCGATAACCTGGGCCGCATCGGGGCTGAGGGGGCAGATTTGCAGGCGGCTGAAATCGAGCTGGCCCATGGCGGCGGGGCTCGGGTAGCTGCGGCGGTAGTTGTCGAGCGTGTGCTGCCAGCCGTAGGTGAGGCCGCTTTTGCCGATGAACACCAGCGAGTCGTTCTGCCAGTAGCCCTGCATGAAGCCGGCCACGTCGCCGCGGTTCCAGGCCGCCGTTTGGGTGTTGAGCACCGCCGCAATATCGTGGCGGGCCGCGGCCTCGGTGGCGGGCGTGAGGGCAGCCAGGCGCGGCGAGCAGGCGGGCAGCGTGGCCGCGGCGGCCAGCAGCAGCGGGAAAAGCAGGTGTTTCATGGGGCGCAGTTTAGTTGATTGGTGAGGCAATATTGTCATCCTGAGCCCAGCGAAGGACCTTACTACGCTTCAACAGTCATCGTTTCAACTTGATAAGGGCCTTCGCTCCGCTCAGGATGACAAACTCGTTATCAAACCTGACTTTCTAAAAAGCTTCAGTGCCTTCTATACAGGTCCTTCGCTGGGCTCAGGATGACAAGCAGCTTACTCCTTCGCCATCAGCTCCCGCACGTACTCGGTGCCGCGCAACTGCCGCATCCGGCGCAGCACCCGGCGCTGCTTGGAGCGGGCCACGGGGCCCGGGTTGCTGGCCCGAAAGCGCAGTGGGTTGGGCAGCACGCCGGCCAGCAGGGCCGCCTCGGCGGGGCTGAGCTTGGCGGCGGCCTTGCCAAAATAGGCCTGCGAGGCGGCTTCGGCCCCAAAAATACAGTCGCCCATTTCGGCCACGTTCAGATACATTTCCATAATGCGGCGCTTGTCCCAGAGCAGTTCGATGAGCAGCGTGAAGTAGGCCTCGGCGGCCTTGCGCACGTAGCTGCGGCCCTGCCACAGAAACACGTTTTTGGCCACCTGCTGCGTGATGGTGCTGCCGCCGCGCAGCTGCTTGCCGCCGCTCATGTTCGATTTGGCCGCCTTCAGCAGCGCGTCGCCGTCGAAGCCGTGGTGCAGCAGAAACCGCTGGTCCTCGGCCGCCACCAGCGCCAGCGGCAACTGCTCCGACACGTCTTCGAGGCTTTTGAAGCGGTACTGAATGCGGCGGTTTTCTTCGCGGATACCGTGGTAGCCCTTGCCCACCGGGGCGTGGGCCCGGCGGTCGAGCATAAGCCAGGTGGCGGGCGGGCTCACCCAGCGGTAGAGCAGCACCCAGGCCACCGAAGTCAGGAAGGCCACGGCCAGCACCTGCAGAAAAATCCGGCCCGCCTGACGGGCAATGTGTTTGAAATCTGTCACGCGCGCAGCAGCTTGAAAAGGCCCGACTTCCGGCTGGAAGTGCGGGCAAAAATAGCGGCTGCGGCGGGGAAGCCCACGCTGCGCCCCCACCCGGCCGCCAAAAAAGCAGCCTCCGCTCCGGGAAGATTTGGGCTCGGCCGTTGTTATTACGGCCCAGGCCCCGTAGCTTCCTCGCCCTGCTTTCCCTTTTGCTTATGCGCCAACTTGCTCTGTTTCCGCTCAATCTGGTGGTTTTTCCCGGCGAAAAGCTCAACCTGCACATCTTCGAGCCCCGCTACCGCCAACTGGTGCGCGACTGCCTGCTGGAGGGCATCACGTTTGGCATTCCGCCTTATATAAACGGAGGCGTTAGCCGGCGCGGCACCGAAGTGCGGCTCGTGGATGTAGAGAAAAACTACCCCTCGGGCGAGCTCGACATCCGCACCAAAGCCGTTGGCGTGTTTGAAATCGACGAGTTCCAGCGCGAGCTGCCCGGCAAGCTCTACGCCGGTGCCACCGTCCGCGACCTGCCCGACGACGCCGAGGCCGACCCCGCCCTGCACGGCCGAACCGCCGAACTGATTGAGCAGCTTTACGGCATTCTGGGCCTGCGGCGCCTGTTTCTGGATTTGCCAAGCAGCTTCCGCATCTACGACGTGGCCCACCAGCTGGGCATGAGCACCGAGCAGGAGTACGAGCTGCTGGAGGCTGACACCGAGGCCGAGCGCCAGGTGCTGGCCCTGCGCCACCTCGAACGGATTCTGCCCGTGCTGCAGGAAACCGAACGCCTCAAGGAGCGCGTGCGCCTCAACGGCCACTTTAAAAACCTCACCCCGCCTTCGTTTTAACTGCTGATGCGTAGTTGAAAGCAGGATGCGTAAATGACCTAGTGCCCGTTTACGGCCTGCCAGGTTTGCTCCGGCTCCAATTAGTAGTTTTGATATGACCAGCGCCTACCTTTTTTACGCCGTACTGCTGCTGGCCGGGCTGCTGGCGCTGTGGCTGGGGCGGCGCTACCTGCGCGAGCGGGCCTACCGCCGCCGGACCTACGTGGCGCCCGCCGCGGCCAACTGGGCCACGCGCCCCCAGCCCGGCCACCCGCCGCGCCACCGCGTGGCCCTGCTCGGCGACCCCGGCGCCGTGGCCACCGACGGCTCCGACCCGGTACTGCAGCTGCTGGAACAGTGGGAGCAGGAAACGGGCGCGGCCGGCACCATCATCCTGCTCGGCGACAACATTTACCCCGTGGGCCTGCCCGCCCCCGAGCATCCCGGCCGGGCCGCCGCCGAGGCCCGCTTTAATGCGCTGCTGGCCGCGCTGGGCCGATTTGCGGGCCGCGTGGTGCTGCTCAGCGGCAACCACGACTGGAACAAAGGCCGCCCCGACGGCTGGGAATACCTGCGCCGCCAGGAAGCCTATGCGCACGAACACCTGCCCACGGCCCACTACCTGCCAACCGACGGCGCCCCCGGCCCGGTAACCCTGCAGCTGGCCGAGGGCCTGCTGCTGCTGGTGCTCAACACCCAGTGGTGGGTGCAGCAGGGCGCCCGCCCGGCCGCCGACTCGCGCCAGCCTTTCCGCGAGCTGCGGGCGCTGCTGGAGGCCAACCGCCACCAGCAGGTGCTCGTGGCCGGCCATCACCCGCTGTACTCCAACGCCCTGCATGGGGGCAAATTCACGGCCAAGCAGCACGTATTTCCGCTGACCACGGTGAGCAAGCGCGCTTACCTGCCGCTGCCTTTTATCGGCTCGTTGCTGCCGCTGTACCGCAAAACCGTGGGCGCGGCCGAAGACATGGCCCACCCCCGCTACCGCAAAATGCGCCGCCGCCTGCTGCGGGTGCTGCGCGATTTTCCCGGCGTCATCTACGCCGCCGGCCACGACCACAACCTGCAGTATTTCCAGCGCGACGGCGGCCACTACCTTGTAAGCGGCGCGGGCAGCAAAACGGCCTTCGTGCAGGCCGGCGGCCGGGCCACCTTCGTGCACGAGCACCAGGGCTTTTTCGGCCTCGATTTCTACGGCCCCCACGAAACGTGGCTGCGCACCTACGAACCGCCCAGCGGCGCGCCCGAGGTGTTCCGGCTCCGGCTCAATGGCGCACCGGCCGCCGGGGCCCCGGCAGCCGAAGCATCGGCAGCGGCTACGGCTGCTCCTGTGCGGCCGTAGCGGGCGGCACCAGCACCCGCAGGCTGCGCGGCTCCAGACTGATTTCGACCGGGCAGGGCAGCGTGTACGGCTCGCCATCCAGCTGCACCAGCACCTCGGTGGCCCCGGCTACCGCAATGCGGGCGCGGCGGCAGCTGAGGCGACGGGTGTAGTCCGAATCGTCGAAGGTGCTGGAATATAGGCGGTAGAGCAGACCGGGCGCGGCCAGGCCCGGGAAGGGCTCAATCAGGCAGATTTCGAACTGGCCGTCGTCCAGCTCGCGGTTGGGGTTGATGACGACGTTGCTGCCGAAGGTGTTGGCGTTGGCAATGGTCAGCATGAAAGCCGGCCCCTCCCAACTGCCGTGCTCGGTTTCGATGCGGTAGGTGGCGGGCTTGTAGCCGGCGTACTCCTGGGTAGCAATGCGCACGTAGGCGCCCGGCCCGCGCACGTTGCCTTCGTTGAAGCGCTTCACTACGCAGGCATTGAAGCCCAGATCAGCCAGATGCACCACGAAGCGCCCGCCCACCCGCAACGTGTCGAGCTGGCGGACGGCGTGCTGCCAGGTCAGGGCCAGGGCCGCTTCGAGCTGCAACGGAATGCCCAGGTCTTTGGCCAGGCCGTTGCCCGAGCCCAGGGGCAGCACGCCCAGCGGAACCAAGCTGCCGGCCAGCGCCTCGGCCACCAGACTCACCGTGCCGTCGCCGCCGGCGGCAAACGCGGCATCGGGCGGCGGATCCACGGCCAGCAACTTACGTAACCGGGCCAGGTCGTCCTCGCCGGTGGTCTGGTAGAAGTCGGCCTGCCGGCCCCGCTCGGCGCAATAGGCCTCGATGGTCGCCCGGAGCTGGGTTTTATCGATGTCGCCCGAGATGGGGTTGAGCACGAACAACAGCCGCTGCAACTGGGCAGAAGAATTCTCTTTCATAGCGTAGCCGCTCAAACCCGCCCGCGGGGTGCCGGGCCAGTCAGGCGTTAAACGAACATAGCCGACCAATGGCCGGCTATGCGCGTCAAACGCGAAAGAATTTGAGGCGCTGCGGCCGTTAGGGCTTAAGGCCGGCCGGCAGGCCCTGCGGGAAATCAGCGGCAATATCACGCTCGATTTCCTGGATGCGGTTGCCGGGGTTGGGGTGAGTGCTCAGGAACTCGGGCGGGTTGCTGCCGTGGTTTTCGCGGTCCAGAATCTCCATCACCTGAATCATGGAGCGCGGGTCGTAGCCGGCCGAAGGCACGAAATCCACGGCCAGCTTGTCGGCTTCCAGCTCGTCCTGGCGGCCGTAGCGCATGGTCAGCAGCTTGCCTACCATGGCGGCGGCGGCGGCGCTGGCGGCCGTGCCGGGCCGTTCGGGGTCGTAGAGGCCGATGGCGGCGGCGCCGGTCAGGCCGTTGGTGAGGTTGGATTTGGCCACCTGCTCGGCCGAGTGCCGGGCTACCACGTGGCCGATTTCGTGGGCCAGCACGCCGGCCACCTGGCCCTCAGTGGTCAGGTTTTTCAGCAGGCCGGCCGTAATGAAAATCTGGCCGCCGGGCAGGGCGAAGGCGTTGATGGTGTTCTCATCGGCCAGCAGATGAAACTGAAACTGGTAGGGCGTCTGGCGGGCCTTGGTGCTCTGCACAATCTGCTGGCCGATGCGCTGCACGGCTGCCTGGGCCTGCTGATCGGGGTGCAGGCCGCCGTACTGGGCCGCCATTTCGGGGGCCGCCTGCAGGCCGAGTGCAATTTCCTGCTCGGCCGACATATTGACGTGCTGCACCTCGCCGGTCACCTCGTTTTTCTGGGTGTTACAGTAATAAGGAATGAACGCAAAAGCGGCCATCAGCAGGGCCAGCAGGTATCGGAAGTTGCCACGCATAGCAGGGAAGGAAAAGGAATGGAAGAAAGGGAGGTCTTTAGCGTTGCGTAACGCGGCCCCGCGGTAAGGGTTGCGCCCGGCCCCGAAACCCAATAATCCATCTGTCACGTATCAGGCCCAAACACCAACCTCTCTCCCGTTGCGGTTTTCTCCTCCCCACCTCTTTTCCCCTTGATTATGAATCAGAAACGCACTTTCGGCAGCATCCTCACCATTCTGGGCATCATCGGCATTATCTGGGCCGCGCTGGCCTTCCTGCAGATCGGGGGCCTGGGCCTGAGCAAGATGAACTCACTCGTGCCCTTCATTGTGGGCCTGATCTTCTTCATGGCCGGCATCAACCTGGTGCGCACAACCAGCGACCGGGCTTAAGCCCTCCCCCCTGAACTCACCAAAAAGCCCGCTGCCGGTACATACCGGCAGCGGGCTTTTTGGTGAGTTCAGGAGCCTTGAGCGTAGTTCAGCAGCTAGCCCGCCTGCGCGCCTTGGCTCTGCAGTTCCCGGGCAAAAGCCAGCAGCGCGGCATCCAGCTCCAGCAGCGCCGAGCGGTAGCCGACCTCCGCCGGCCCATGAATGTAGAGCACGGTGCCGCCTTTGATGGTGCGGATGATGGCCGCCGACTCGGCCGCCGGCAGCGCCGGGCAGCCCTGGCTACGCCCCAGCCGCCCGTGCCGGCTCACAAATGCCTGGCTCACGTAGTCGGCGCCGTGCACCACGATGGCGCGGCTGGCGGCGTTGGTGTTGTAGCCCGCATCAACGCCCTGCAGCCGCAGCGACAGGCCGTGCTTGCCCTGGTACGTGGGGCCGGTGACGTAGAAACCCAGGCTGCTTTTCTCGGAGCCCTCCACGTTGGAAAAGTTGCGGGCATACTCCTCGCCCGTGTTTTTGCCGTGGGCCACCAGCGTGTGGTGCAGCAGCCGGCCCGCGGCCACATCCACCACCCACAGCCGCTCGCGGTTGCTCGACTGGCTGAAATCGGCGATGCTCAGCGTGTGGCAGCCGGCCTTTATACGGCCCTGCTGCTGCAGGTTGTAGAACCCCAGCAGCGCCTGCCGGTATACGGGCAGCGGCAGCGCGGCCGCCGTCAGCCCGGCCCGGATGTAGGTGCGGGCCACGTGCTGCTCGAAGGCAGCCAGGTAGCTGCTGCGCTCGGCCGGGCTCAGCGCAGTGGCAAGAGCCGGCAGCCGGTGGCTGTCGGAGGTAACGGGCGCCTTGGAAGCCGCGGCTTTGGGCGCGTCGGCGGCAACGTGGGCAGCGGGCGTGAAGCCGCTAAAAAGAGTCAGGAGGAATCCGGCGGTCAGCGTCGGGAACTTCAGCATGGGCCTGCGGTGAGCGGTGCGGGAAGCAGCGAATTTGGGGGTAACTTGCAACGGCCCTCGGTTAGGGCCAGACCAAAACTAGCATTTTTTCTGCAAATCTGCTGCCCGCTGCGGGTCTCATTTCCCCTCATGAAACTTCCTTCTTTGCCTCTTTCCCGGCTGTTGCTACCCGCGGCGCTGCTGGCTCTTACCAGCTGCGGCCACGCGCTGCCCAGCCTGCCCGGCTTCGACGCCGCCGCCTGGCGCGCCGACCGCTACGGCTGCCTGGGCCAGCGCGCCCAGCTCGTGCCGGTGCTCGAAAAGCAGCGCGCCGACCTATTCGGTGCCCGAATCAACGATATAACCAAGCTGATGGGCCACCCCGACGAGGAGGAACTGGGCGAGCAGAGCGACAAGGTGTACATCTACTACGTGGTGCCCGGCATCCAGTGCGCCCCCAACCACCCGCGTTCGGCCGCCTACCGCGTCATGCTCCGCAGCGGCGCTACCGGCACCGTTACGGAAGTCATTCTGCCCGTGCTGCCCCAAACAGGTAAGTAGGATTATTAACTTAGGTAGCCGTCTGTTGTGCCTCCGCATGCGGCGCTGGCCAACCGGAAAATGCTTGTCAGCCGCTAGGTGCGGTAATGCTGCGAACTGCCGGCTGCGCCCAAAACGACTCCGGCCCCTCCTGAATAAATTCGGGAGGGGCCGGAGTCGTTTTGGGTTGGATGTGGAATGAAAGAGTTGTTAGCCCAGTCCGCCCTGCGTGTCGGGTTGCGGGGCCGGGGTGGCGGGTTGCTGCTCGCGCATCAGGCTGAGCTGCGAGGGCGTGAGGATCCGGCCGCATTCGGCGTCGTAGTGCGACTGGAGCTCGGAAAGCGCCTGCTGCATAAGCGACGGGTTCTCGTGGTACTGCCACTGAATTTCGTCGGCCTGCGAGGTTTTGATGTAGTTGATGCGGTGCACGCGGGCCACCTGCGCTTCGTTGAGCTGAAGCTGGGCAGTCATCTGCCGGGTCAGCGCCTCCGCCTGCACAGCCGTCAGGTCGCGGCCCTCGGGCCGTTCGGCGAAGTGTTCCTTCTTCTGGGCTAGTGCCATCGAACTGAGGCTACCCAGGAAAATGAGGGTGAGAAGAAAGACTTTCATGATAAGTAGGTGCTGGGTTGGCGGACTATTGGGAGTAGGTTGGCGGTAAACCACCCGGCTCTTCAAATAATTCCACCAAGCATTTATATCATGCAATAATATACATAAAAAGCCACATTGAAAAGCTCTGATATAAAATCTACATAATTATATATAAAAATAATACATTTACATGAAACATTAAATAATTATATTAAGTTAACAGGTGGAATTCTGCCATCATCCTTTTGTCTTTCATAAACAACTGACATAAAGTCATTTCACTTGAATGATGCGAAAGCTACAGCCGTATTGCACTTCCGGAAGGCCATATATAATCATACTGCGGAATGATTGACAGGCTGTTTAACCAGCCGATTAATCTTCCTGTCCCATGGGCTTATGGTCGGGGCTTTTGTAGTACTGCATAGCCACGAGCGAGATAATCATGCCCCACATAGCCCCCTGCAGAATAATGGCCAGGAAAGCAATGGTTACCGACAGGTCGTAGCCGAACAGGTCGCGGGCCTGCAGACCGCTCATGATACCGGGGTTGAGGACGCCGGCGTAGAGAATGAAGAACAGCCCAAACGCGATGGAGGCCACCAGAGCTGTGACGATACCCGTGCCGAAGCCTCCTAAGTAGGGCATGCGGCCTTGGCAGCTACGCTTATAGTGCACAATGGCCACGCACACGCCAACGGCCAGAATGGCGCCGTTCAAAAAGCTGAACTCAATCCGGTCAGACAGGTTGAAAAACGAGGCTATAACGAAGTAAATCATCATGCCAACCGAGGTATAGAGGCCGTAGCGGACGCCGTTGTTTTCGGGAGTAACTTTAGATTCAGCCATAAGAGTAACGGGTGGGGTTGTGGGTGAGGGAGCAGAACGGTGGCCCGCAGCCGGAACCAGTAACACCAGACGGGATGTTGGCTTATGGCGGCCGGGCGGCGCTCCATATTATACCATCCTGATGGTCTAGTGGTTGTGGTTTGCCGCCCTTTTCTGCCCCTTAGCCCCATTACGGGTTCCGATAATTCACCGACGAAGGCAATTTCCGTACTTTTGCGGCCGGCTACGCGGCGCCTGGCGCGGCGGATGGCCCGTTGCATTCTTTCTTGCTTACCCCTTTCTATGATCAGCACCTCCAACGTAAGCCTGCGCTATGGCAAGCGCGTTTTGTTTGAAGACGTTACCATCAAGTTTATGCCCGGCAACGTGTATGGCCTCATCGGGGCCAACGGCGCCGGTAAATCCACGTTTCTGAAGATTCTGGCCGGCGAAATCGAGGCCAACACCGGCTCGGTAGATATGCCCAAGGGCTCGCGCCTGTCGGTGCTTAAGCAGGACCAGTTCGCGGCCGACGCCTTTCCGGTGCTCCAGACCGTGATTATGGGCCATACGCGCCTGTGGAAGGTGATGGAAGAGAAGGATGCGCTCTACGCCAAGGCCGATTTCTCGGACGCCGACGGCGAGCGGGCCGCCGAGTTGGAAGGCGAGTTTGCCGACCTCGAAGGCTGGAATGCCGAGTACGAGGCGGCCGAGCTGCTTTCGGGCCTCGGCATCTCGGAAGACAAGCACCAGACGCTGATGGGCGATTTGGGCACGTCCGACAAAGTGCGGGTGTTGCTGGCCCAGGCGCTGTTTGGCAACCCCGACGTGCTGCTGCTCGACGAACCCACCAACGGCCTCGACGCCGAAACCGTGCTCTGGCTCGAAAACTTCCTCGACTCGTTCCAGAACACCGTGATTGTGGTCAGCCACGACCGCCACTTCCTCGACGCGGTGTGCAACTATATGGCCGACCTCGACTTCTCGAAGATTACCATGTACCCCGGCAACTACTCGTTCTGGTACGAAAGCAGCCAGCTGGCTTTGCGCCAGCGCCAGGATGTGAACAAGAAAACCGAGGACAAGCGCAAGGAGCTGGAGGAGTTCGTGCGGCGCTTCTCGGCCAACGCTTCCAAAAGCAAGCAGGCCACCTCGCGCCAGAAGCTGCTGCAGAAGCTCACGCTCGAAGAAATCAAGCCCAGCTCGCGCAAGTACCCCTACATTGCCTTCAAGCCCGAGCGCGAGGCCGGCAACCAGCTGCTGACGGTGGAAAACCTGAGCGCCAAGGTGGATGGCCAGACCATCTTCCGCAACGTGTCGTTCATGCTCGACAAGGGCGACAAGGTGGCCCTCGTTAGCCGCGACGACCGGGCCCCTTCCCTGCTGTTCGACATTCTGTTCGAGCAGGTGAAGCCCGCTACCGGCACCTTTAAGTGGGGCACCACCATCACGCCCAGCTACTTCCCCAAGGAAAACACCGAGTTCTTTGATACAGATTTGAACCTGGTGGACTGGCTGCGCCAGTACAGCACCGAGAAGGACGAGTCGTTTATCCGGGGTTTCCTGGGCCGGATGCTGTTTTCGGGCGAGGAGTCGCTCAAGAAAAGCAACGTGCTGAGCGGCGGCGAGAAGGTGCGCTGCATGCTGAGCAAGATGATGATGGAAGGCGGCAACGTGCTCACGCTCGACGACCCCACCAATCACCTCGACCTGGAAAGCATCACGGCCCTCAACAACTCGCTGCAGGAGTTCAACGGCACGCTGCTGTTTGCTTCGCACGACTTGCAGGTGATTGAAACGGTAGCCAACCGCATCATCGAGCTCACGCCCGACGGCATTATCGACCGCCGCATGACCTACGAGGAGTACCTGGCCGACGAGAATATCCGCGAGCAGCGCCGCCGCATGTACCAGCTGGTTTCGTAGCTTTAGCGGCAACTCTCGGTATTGAATACGGGAAAGGGGAAATGGTGCGTTATTGCAGAGCAGTGACGCACCATTTCCCCTTTTTGCCCGTTGCAGAATACCCACTCCCCTATCTATATCTACCAATGAAACGACTCCTGTTTTCGCTGCTGCTGGGCGGAACCGGCCTCGCGCTGGCCCCGGCCGCTGCCCAAGCCCAAACCACGCCCGCCGATACGACCCGCACCGTAAAGCCGCAGCTGAATACGGCCCCGCCCGGCTCGGCCCCCGCCCGCCGGCCGCCGCCTACGCCCCGCACTGAGCCGCAGCAGCCTGCCCCCGCTACCGCCCCGCCCGTGTACCAGCCCGACCCCAACGTGCCGGCTTCGCGCGCCCCGGCCTACGACCCCAACCGTCCCTCGGGCATGGATTTGCCTAACCGCCCGGGCGTGGCTCCGCCCCCGCCGCCGCTGCGCAAGTATTTCCTGTACACCAATTTCGGGCTGGGCTTTAGCGGCTACGACGGCTACAACCAGTTCAGCGCCAGCGTAGCGCCCGCCATCGGCTACCGCTTCACCGAGCGGTTTGCGGCCGGTCCGGGCATTTCGTACGCCTACAACAGCTACTCCTTTGGCCGGGGCGGACCAACCATCAAGACCAACAGCCTGGGCTTTAAGGGCTTCGCGCAGTTTATTGTGTACAAGGAGTTCTTTCTGCACGCCGAGTACGAATACACTAAGGCCGAAACGCTGGGTATTGACTACAATAACGGCATCGTGTACACCTACAAGCATGATGTGCGCACCCCGCTGGCCGGCGTGGGCTACCGCAACCGTTTCGGCGAGCGGTTTGCCGCCGATATTGTGGTGCTCTACAACTTCAACGATGGCTTCGACGACATCTATGGCCAGCCGGTGATTCGTTTCAGCTTTATGTACGATTTGAAATAAGCGCGGCTTAGGCGCTGAAACGCCCCATCGGCGCACACAAAAAATCCCCGTCCGATTGCTCGGACGGGGATTTTTTGGTTTTTCAGATGCCGGTATTTCCAACCGGCCGGCAGGCTGCGGTAGTTAGACCGCGCTGCCGCCCCGAATGACGCGGAGCAGGATTACGATGATGGCAATTACGAGCAGTACGTGAATGATGCTGCCGGTGAAGAAGCCGCCGAAGAAGCTGATAGCCCAGATGATGACCAGAATGACGGCGATGATGTACAACAGATTACCCATGATTGAAAAGGAAGAGAGTGGGAAAAAAGGGGAGAGAGAAAAAACAGCGTTTCCGAGGAGCAGTAGATGATTTGCAGGGCCGGAAGCCATTCTGCGGGTTTGTACGCGCACCTTCGCCCAAAAGGTTTTATTCAGCTTCACCTATTTTTCATTAGCACAGTCCAAACCTGTCCTGATTGACTGCAAAGGCCCTTTTTGGCTTGCCAAAAAAAGCCGGCCCCTGGCGGGCTGCCGGACGAACCAATTGGGCAGCCGCCGGTTTTCGGCGTAGCTTTGCTTAGGCCCGCTTCTCCCCTTTTTTGGCGGGCCTTCGTTTCTTCCCACCCCCTTTTTTCCACCTTTATGAACGTTGCCGTTATTGGCTCGGGCACGATGGGCAATGGCATTGCCCACGTTTTTGCCCAGCACGGATTCGCCGTGGCCCTCATTGATATCAACCAGCCGGCCCTCGACAAAGGGCTGGCCACCATCGGCAAAAACCTCGACCGGCAGGTAAGCAAAGGCAGCCTCTCGGACGAGGACAAAACGGCCACGCTGGGCCGCATCAAAACCTACACCAGCCTTTCCGAGGGCGTGCTGCAGGCCGATTTGGTGGTGGAGGCCGCCACCGAAAACGTCGAGCTCAAGCTCAACATCTTCCGCGAAATCGACCAGTACGCGCCCGAGCAGGCTATTCTGGCTACCAACACCTCCTCGATTTCCATCACCCGCATTGCCGCCGTTACCAAGCGCCAAACGCAGGTTATTGGCATGCACTTCATGAACCCGGTGCCGGTGATGAAGCTGGTGGAGGTGATTCGCGGCTACGCGACTTCCGATGAGGTGACGGCCAAAGTGATGGATATGTCACGGCAACTGGGCAAAACGCCCACCGAGGTCAACGACTACCCCGGCTTCGTGGCCAACCGCATTCTGATGCCCATGATTAACGAGGCCATCATCACGCTGCACGAGGGCGTGGCCGGCGTCGAGGAAATCGACACGGTGATGAAGCTGGGCATGGCCCACCTCATGGGCCCGCTGCAGCTGGCCGACTTTATCGGCCTCGATGTGTGCCTGGCCATTATGCGGGTACTGCACGAGGGCCTGGGCAACCCCAAATACGCCCCCTGCCCGCTGCTGGTGAACATGGTAACGGCCGGCCGCCTGGGCGTGAAATCGGGCGAAGGCTTCTACTCCTGGACCCACGGCACCAAAGAGCTGGTACTGGCCGACCGTTTCAAGCGCTGATTTACTCGTTAATTTTCACTGATTAACCGTGATGACGCTGTTTCGGATGGCGCGTGGCAGGTTGCCGTATAAGGCTGCCTGGCCAGCATTCGTTCAGGTTTATGAACAGCCGCCAGCCCTTGTGCGTTATAGTTGCAGCGCTGAACAAAATCAGCGTCATCACGATTAATCAGCGAAAATCAACGATTTATGGAACAAGCTACATTTGGCGGCGGCTGCTTCTGGTGCACCGAGGCCGTTTTTCAGAACCTGAAGGGCGTGGAGAAAGTCGTGTCGGGCTACACCGGCGGGCGCATTGCCAACCCCACCTATAAGGAAGTCTGCAGCGGCCTGACGGGCCACAACGAGGTGATTCAGGTCACCTTCGACCCGGCCGTTATCAGCTACGAGGACCTGCTGGAGGTGTTCTGGAAAACCCACGACCCCACCACCCTCAACCGCCAAGGCAACGACGCGGGCACGCAGTACCGCTCGGGCATTTACACCAACTCGGAGGAGCAGCAGCGCCTGGCCGAAGCCTACAAGCAGAAGCTGACTGACGCCAACGCCTTCGACGGCCCCATCACCACCGAAATTCTGCCCCTGCCGGAGTTCTACCCCGCCGAGGCCTACCACCAGAACTACTACAACCAGAACCGCACGCAGCCCTACTGCCAGTTCGTGGTGAAGAGCAAAGTAGACAAAGTGAAATCGGTGTTCGGCGACAAGCTGAAAAGTGAGGCGGCGTAAATTTAGAAGGGAGATATAAGAAGTGAGAGGTGAGACTTTCGTGCCGACGACCCTAATTGATTGGGCTGTCAGCACGAAAGTCTCACCTCTCACTTCTTATATCTCACGTCTAAGCTCCGGCCATTTCAATCTGGAAAGGACCCTGGTCGCGGCCGAGGGCATAGAAGGTAGCCACCTGGTTCATCAGGGTGCGGGTGTAGAGGTCCAGGTCGCGGGTTTCGATAATCTGGTCGTTGCGCACGATGATGAAGCTGACCAGCTCGCCGGGGTAAGCACCGTCTTCGCCTACTTCGGGCAGGGCCTCGAAGGGCGAGTGCGACTTCACCGGAATAAACTCCTGTTTGGGCAGGCTCATCAGGGTTTTGTCGCCGAAGGGCACGAAGCCCTTGATGGGCGAGTAGTGGTAGTGCGGGTTCCAGACCCAGCTGCCGTTGAAGATGTAGTACTCGTCGGTGCCCAAGCGCAGAAACTCACGCAACGACACGTTTACGGCCACGCGCCAGTTGCTGCGCTCCTGCAGGCTCTGCTTGATAACGGCCAGCCGCGTGGGGTCGGGCACGTCGGTAAGCTGCTGGGTGAGGCGGGCGTGCACCACCAGCTCGCAGCCGGCATACAGGTTGAGCAGCTGCTGACGCCACGAATTCTGGGCCCCCAGCTGGTAGGCGTCGGCGCGGGTGAACTCGAAGAAATTGTGGGTGTAGGGCCCCGCCAGGGCCACGCCGTCGCGGCCGTTGGGCTCGGCCCATTCTACCAGAAAGCAGGGCCGGGTGCGGCCATCCACCCAGGGCAGCTCGCGGTTGAAAACTACGCGGGTTTGGATGGTTTCCGGGTCGAGGCTCAGCTCCTGGGCCACATAGTCGCGCACTTCCTCGCGGGCCTGCGCGGCCGATACTACATTCTTAATCACAGATGTTGCAGATGTTGCAGATAGCGCAGATTCGTTCTGGGCTGCAGATGAAAAAAAGATTGGATGACGCGGCTGCCAGCACAGGCGTAGGTCGAAAGCAGCTCATCAAAACTCCCCAAAGATAGAAGGCCAGCCAATATGCCGGTTATCAACTTACCCAAGCAGTTCTTTCAACCGAATCAATTCTTATCAGTAATCCAGAACGAATCAATTTTCATCTGCAACATCTGCAACATCTGTGATTTTAGATGGCCACGTTGTGCTCACGCAGGGCGTCGTTGAGGCTGGTTTTGAGGTCGGTGCTGGGCTTGCGCTGGCCGATGATGAGGGCGCAGGGCACCTGGTATTCGCCGGCCGCAAACTGCTTGGCCACCGAACCCGGAATCACCACCGAGCGAGCCGGCACATGGCCGCGGTACTCCCGGGGCTCGGTGCCCGTCACATCAATAATGCGGGTGCTGCCCGTAATGGTCACGCCGGCCCCGATAACGGCTTCTTTTCCTACAAAACAGCCTTCCACCAAAATGCTGCGCGAGCCCACGAAGGCGCCGTCCTCGATGATAACCGGGGCGGCCTGCACCGGCTCCAGCACCCCGCCAATGCCCACGCCGCCGCTCAGGTGCACGCCGGCCCCGATCTGGGCGCACGAGCCCACGGTGGCCCAGGTATCCACCATGGTGCCCTCGCCCACCCAGGCGCCGATGTTTACGTAGCTGGGCATCATGATTACGCCCGAAGCCAGGTAGGCACCGTAGCGGGCCACGGCCGGCGGCACCACGCGCACGCCCTGGCCCTGGTAGTCGGTTTTGAGGCGCATTTTGTCGCGGAACTCGAAGGGGCCGACTTCGATGGTTTCCATCTGGCGAACCGGAAAGTAGAGAATCACGGCCTTTTTCACCCAGTCGTTTACCAGCCAGCCGCCCTCCTGGCCTGGGGCGGGCTGGGCCACGCGCAGGCGGCCTTTGTCGAGTTCTTCGATAACGTGCTCGATGGCTTGCAGCGTGGCGGGTTGCTGGAGCAGGCTCCGGTCGTTCCAGGCGGCTTCAATCAGGGGTTGCAGGTTGGTCATTTTCGATTTTCGTTGAGCGTTGTTCGTAATTCGCAGTTGGGTTGCCGGCTTCGCGGCCGGCCAGCCCAAAGGTAGCAGACGATGGGCGCTGGTAGCAACGCCGGGCTCCGGCAGTCACTTCCCCCTTCCGCAGCCACTCCCCGAACCACGAGAAACCAACCACAAACCCAATGCCCGCCCTCACCATTCTGCTGGCCTCCGTGCTCAAGCCCCTCGACGATACCCGGATGCTGGGCAAGTTCGGGCGCACACTGGCCGGGCGGCCGGGCACCCAGGTGCACGTGGCGGGCCGGGCGGCCCCGCCCCCACCCAACCTGCTGGCCAACCTGCACGTGCACGCGCTGCTGCAGGGCTCCCGCCTGAGCCTGGCGCGGCTGCGGGCTCAGTGGCGCTACTGGCAACTGCTGCGGCAGGTGCGGCCCAATGTGGTGTTTGTGCACGCGCCCGAGTTGCTGCCGGCCACCGTGCTCTGGCAGTGGCTCGGGCGGGGCCGGCGGCACTTCGTGTACGATGTGCGCGAAAATTACGCCCTCAACATCCAGACCCAGGCCGTGTATCCGACCTGGGCGCGGAGCCTGCTGGCGGGGCTGGTGCGCCGCCTCGAAACGCTGGCCGCCGCCCGCGCCGCGGCCGTGCTGCTGGCCGAGCGCAGCTATGCCGCCGAACTGCCCTTCGCGGCCGGAGCCCTGACTACTGCCGCTGCCCCAGCAGCCTCGGCACTTCTTCCCAAAAGCCAAAAACCAAAAACCAGAAACCAACCACCCGTTCTTATCATCGAAAACAAGTACCAGCCCTACGATGCCCAGCCGGCCGCCTGGCCGCGCCGGCTGCCCGGGTTTCCGGAGCCGCTGCGGCTGGTCTACTCGGGCACTATTTCGGAGCTGAACGGGGTGTGGGAGGCGCTGCGTTTTGCGGCCCACCTGCGCACGGTGTGGCCGCTGGCGCACCTCACCATTATCGGGGCCTGCCAGCAACCGGCGCTGCTGGCGCGGCTGGAGGCAGCCGTGGCGGCCGCGAAAGGGGCGGTTACGCTGGTAGGCGGTGCGGCGCTGGTGCCCCACGCGACGCTGGTGGCCGAGTTGCGCCGCGCGCACCTGGGGCTGCTGCCCTACCGGCCCCACCCCAGCACGGCCCGATGCGTGCCAACCAAGCTGTTCGAGTACCTGGGGCTGGCTCTGCCGCTGGTGCTGCCGCCTAACCCGCTCTGGCAGCCGCTGGCCGATGCCGCCAACGCCGGGCTGGCCTTCGATTTTCAGCAGGCCGAATACCCGCCGGCCCTGGAGCTGGCTGCGGCCCTGCAGGCCCGCCCTTACTACCCGCAGGGGCCGCCGCCGCTGGCTTTCTGGGAATCGGAAGCTAAAAAATTATCGGCGCTGCTGAATATATTGGGTAACTGCCGACCTTAGCAACCCGTTTATGGAACGGGCACCGATTTTCTTTACCTTCGGCGCTTGCTTTCTTCTGTACTGCTCCGCAAATCCCTCCCCCGATGACTAACTCCTTACGCAACTCCGAAATTGCCGGCGTCGGCCACTATGTGCCCGAGCGCGTGGTTACCAATGCCGACCTCACCACCCTCATGGACACCACCGACGAGTGGATTCAGGAGCGCACCGGCATCAAGGAGCGGCGCTGGTTTACCGAAGGCACCGACACCACCGCCAACATGGGCGCCAAAGCGGCCCGCCGCGCCCTCGAAATGGCCGGCCTGGAGCCCGACGATGTGCAGATGATTGTGTTTGCCACGCTCTCGCCCGACTATTTCTTCCCCGGCTCGGGCGTGCTGTTGCAGCGCGAGCTGGGCATCAAGGCTCCCGTACCGGCCTTCGATGTGCGCAACCAGTGCTCGGGCTTCGTGTACGCGCTGAGCATGGCCGACCAGTTCATCAAAACCGGCATGTACGACAACGTGCTGGTGGTAGGCTCCGAAATCCATTCTTCGGGCCTCGACATCAGCACCCGCGGCCGGGCCGTGTCGGTTATTTTTGGCGATGGCGCCGGCGCGGTGGTCATGCGCCCTAGCACCCGCGAGGGACACGGCGTACTGAGCACGCACCTGCACGCGCAGGGCGAGCACGCCGAGGAATTGATTGTAAAGGAGCCCAGCTCGAACCGCCAGAACCGCACCGCCTTCATACAGAACCTGGAGAACGAGGTCGAGCTCTACCCCGTCATGAATGGCCAGAACGTGTTCAAGCACGCCGTGGTGCGCTTCCCGCAGGTGATCAAGGAGGCGCTCGACGCCAACGGCTACCAGCCCCAGGACCTCGACATGCTCATTCCGCACCAGGCCAACTTGCGCATCACGCAGTACGTGCAGCAGAAAATGGGGCTCTCCGACGACAAGATTTTCAGCAACATCCAGCGCTACGGCAACACTACCGCCGCCTCCGTGCCCATCGCCCTGAGCGAAGCCGTGCAGGAAGGCCGCATCAAGCGCGGCGACCTGGTGTGCCTGGCCGCCTTCGGCTCGGGCTTCACCTGGGCCTCGGCGCTTATCAAGTGGTAGATTTTTTAATTAACAATTAATAATTAGGAATTAAAAATTGACTGCTTTATGGGTCTTTTGGGGCTGATAAACAGTTGATTTCTAATTATTAATTATTAATTACTAATTGTTCCAATGCCCAGCTTCACCGAGGAAAACTACCTGAAAGCCGTTTATAAGCTCTCGGAGGCCCAACCCGGCACGGAAGTAAGCACCAACAGCGTAGCCGAAGAGCTGCAGACCCGGCCCGCTTCAGTTACCGATATGCTACGCCGCTTGGGCGAGAAGGGCCTCGTCAACTATACCCGCTACCGGGGCGTCACGCTGAGTGAGGCCGGACGGCTAGTGGCGCTCAACACCATCCGCAAGCACCGGCTCTGGGAGGTCTTTCTGGTCGAGCATTTCGGTTTTCACTGGGATGAAGTGCACGACGTGGCCGAGCAGATGGAGCACGTCGACTCCGAACTGCTGGTGCGCCGCCTCGACGAGTTCCTGGGCTTCCCGCAGCTCGACCCCCACGGCGACCCCATCCCGACGGCCGAGGGTGTGCTGCACCGGCCTGAGCACCGCCTGCTGGCCGACCTGCGCCCCGGCGACCAGGGCCGCGTGGTGGCCGTCAAGAACACCTCCGCGCCCTTCCTGCAGTACCTCGACAAAGTAGGCGTCGGTCTGGGTACGCACATTGAAGTGCTGGATAAGATTCTGTTCGACAATTCGCTTGAAATCAATATCAACCAGGAACGCAAACAATTAATATCAGTCGAAGTAAGCCGCAACCTGATGCTGGCGGGTTGAGCTTTAAAGCCAAGGATAAAAGGGAAAAGGCGAAGCCGTTGAACACCTAAACCAGGGCCGTTCAACGGCTTTGCCTTTTGGTTTTGGCGCTTTCACTTTCAAGCCGCCGTACCTTTGCGGGCTCATTTATTCCAGACTGCCGTGGCCGCCGACCTGCCCCTCGCCCTTTCCGATACCATCGTCGCCCTCTCGACCCCGCCCGGCGCCGGGGCCATTGCGCTGGTGCGCCTCTCGGGCCCCCGGGCCATTGCCATTACCGACGAGGTGTTTGCCGGTAAGCGCCTGGCCGAGCAGCCCGGCCACACCCTGCACTACGGCACGCTGCGCGACGGAACTCAGGTGCTCGATGAGGTGGTCGTGTCGCTTTTCCGCAGCCCGCACTCTTACACGCGCGAAGATGTGGTGGAAATCAGCACCCACGGCTCCGACTACATTGTGCGGCAGGTCTTGGCGCTGCTGCTGCGCCACGGCGCCCGCCTGGCCGAAGCCGGCGAGTTTACCAAGCGCGCCTTTCTGCACGGCGCCCTCGATCTGGCTCAGGCCGAAGCCGTAGCCGACCTGATTGCCGCCGACTCGGCCCTGAGCCACCAGGTGGCCCTGCGCCAGATGCGGGGCGGCTTCTCGCGCGAGCTGCGGGAACTGCGCGGCCAGCTGGTGCACTTTGCGGCCCTGCTGGAGTTGGAGCTGGACTTCGGTGAGGAGGACGTGGAGTTTGCCGACCGCACCGGGCTGGTGGTGCTGTTGCAGCAGGTGCAGGCCCTGGTGCGCCGGCTGCTGCGCTCCTTCGAGCTGGGCAACGTCATCAAAAACGGCGTGACCACCGTTATTGCCGGCCGGCCCAACGCCGGCAAAAGCACGCTGCTCAATGCCCTGCTCAACGAGGAGCGCGCCATCGTGTCGGAGGTGGCAGGCACCACCCGCGACCTGATCGAGGACGAGGTGAGCATCGAGGGCATCCGCTTCCGATTCGTAGATACGGCCGGCCTGCGCGAAACCTCCGACGTGGTGGAAGCTATGGGCGTGGAGCGCACCCGGCAGCGGGTACAGCAGGCGGCGCTGGTTGTGTATCTGTTTGATATTACGACAACTTCGCCGGCTACGCTTCAAGCAGAAATTGAAGCCCTGAACCTGCCCGCCAGCGTGGCCGTGCTGGCCGTGGGCAACAAGCTCGACCTGGCTTCCGAGGCCCAGGCGGCTGCTTTCCAAAGCCGGCCCGATACCCTGCTGCTAGCAGCGGCCCGCGGCGGCGCGGGGCTCGACGAGCTGCGGGGGGCGCTGCTGGCCCGCGTGCGCCTGCAGGGCCTCGACCATACCGGGGCCAGCACCATCGTCACCAACCTGCGCCACGCCCGCAGCCTGGAGCAGGCCGACCGCCACCTCGACGCCGTGCTGGTGGGCCTGAGCACCGGCGACGGCACCGAGCTGCTGGCCGCCGACCTGCGCCACGCCCTGGGCGCGCTGGGCCAGATAACCGGTGAAATAAGCTCCGACGACCTGCTCACCAGCATCTTCACCCAGTTCTGCATCGGCAAGTAGGCGGCAGATAAGTGGCCAGTGGGCAGTGATGACGCCGCAAGGTTGGGCTGGTTGATAAAAAGGCGGCCCGAATGCCGGTTTTATCGGCTTGGCGGTGTTACTTTGTAGCTAGCCGCTCCGCAAACAAGTTTGCCGGCCGGCTTGTACTATAGCTAGTAACCAACAGCCAAATGACCGCTTGCCGGTTTATTGGTTAATTTCATCCTGAACCACCACTTTTCAACCTACGCTTTATGGCAGAATCTGCTGAACTGACGCTCAACGGGCAGTCATACACGCTCCCCGTTATTGAAGGCACCGAGCACGAAAAGGCTTTCGACATCAGCAAGCTCCGCGACCAGACGGGCTACATCACCCTCGACCCCGGTTACAAGAACACCGGAGCCTGCAAAAGCGCCATCACCTTCCTCAACGGCGAAGAGGGCATCCTGCGCTACCGCGGCTACCCTATCGAGCAGCTGGCCGAGAAGTCGAGTTTCATTGAGGTAGCCTACCTGTTGATTTATGGCAAGCTTCCTACCCAGGACGAGCTGACCAACTTCAGCAACCAGATCACCCAGCACACGCTGGTGCACGAGGATGTGCGCAAGATTTTCGACGGCTTCCCCACGGCAGCCCACCCGATGGCCATCCTGAGCTCCCTCATCTGCTCGCTGACCGCCTTCTACCCCGAAAGCGTAGCGCCCGACCTGAGCAAGGAGGAAATCGACCTGACCGTTATTCGGTTGATGGCCAAGATTTCGACCATCGCGGCCTGGACCTACAAGAACAACATGGGTCACCCGCTCAACTACCCGCGCAACGACCTCGACTACTGCTCCAACTTCCTGTACATGATGTTCAGCTTCCCCACGGAGAAGTATGAAATCAACCCCATTGTGGTGCAGGCCCTCAACAAGCTGCTCATCCTGCACGCCGACCACGAGCAGAACTGCTCGACCTCGACGGTGCGCCTCGTGGGCTCGGCCAACGCTTCGCTCTACGGCTCGGTTTCGGCCGGCATCAACGCCCTGTGGGGCCCGCTGCACGGCGGCGCCAACCAGGAAGTGGTGGAGATGCTTGAATCTATCCAGCGCGACGGTGGCGACACCCAGAAGTGGATTGATAAGGCCAAGGACAAGGACGACTCGTTCCGCCTGATGGGCTTCGGCCACCGGGTGTACAAGAATTTCGACCCCCGCGCCACCATTATCAAGAAGGCCGCCGACGACGTGCTTAAGGCCCTGGGCCTCGAAGACAGCCCCCTGCTCAAGATTGCCAAGGAGCTGGAGCAGGCTGCCCTCACCGACGAGTACTTCGTGCAGCGCAAGCTCTACCCGAACGTCGACTTCTACTCGGGCATCATCTACAAGGCCATCGGCATCCCGACCGAGATGTTCACGGTGATGTTTGCCCTGGGCCGCCTGCCCGGCTGGATTGCCCAGTGGAAGGAGATGCGCACCAACAAGGAGCCCATCGGCCGCCCCCGCCAGATTTACGTGGGCGAAACCGAGCGCGACTACGTGACCATCGACCAGCGCACGGCCTAAGCTATGGAGCTGCCGGCTGAGCCGGCAGTTCACATCAGCGCATAAAAAAAGCCCGCTTCGGCGGGCTTTTTTTATGCTTAGGCTATTCGAGTTTTACCAGAGGCACCACTCGCTACTCAACTGCCAATCAACGAATATTAACAGCAGTGAATTCGGATTTGAGGCCGTCGTAGACGGCGAGCTGCTTGGGCTGGAGCAGCGCGGCTACATCCCATTCGTAACGCTGGAGCACATCGGCCAGGGCCTTATCGAGGTTTGCGGGGTCGGCTTTAAGTTCCTTGCGCAGCGTGGCCATTTCGGAGAGCAGGCCCACATTCAGGCGGCGCAATTTGATGTACTGGCCTTCGCTGAGCTGAGTGCGCTCGGCAATGCGCCAGGTCATGGCAGTGGCCCGCTCACCCAGTGTAACGCCCCCGCCATCGGCCTGAGCTGCGGTTGGGTTTGCGGCGGCCAGGAAAGAAGCCAGGGCCAGTAGAGTAAGAACGTTTTTCATAGTTGTAGGAGGTTTGGTGGAAAAATGAGGACCTGTCCAACTGCACTATCCAAAACTGTATTGTCAAGATACTACAGAAATATGATATAAGCAATATAAATTTTACTAAGCGTTTGTACCCCTCCAGCCCACGGTCCGGCGCCCACTGGGCCGGACCGTGGCTGCACGGGCGCTGTTACTTCGACAGCGTACCCAGGGCCGTCATGCTGGCGCGGTGCTGGTCGAACAAGGAGCGTTGGGCGGGCCGCAGCATATCGAGCAGAGCCATTTCGTAGTAGAGTTGGGCATCGGCCAGGCGCTGGTCGAGGATGGGCTGCTCGGCGGCGAAGCGTGACTTCAGGTCTTCCTGCTCGCTGAGCATGCGGATGTTGAGCTGCTTGAGGCGCAGGTACTGGCCTTCATCGAGCCGGATGCGGTCGGCAATGGCGCGGGTAAGGGCCGTAGCGCGGGCCGTGATGCTGGTCGGGTTGTCGGCGCGCTTAGCGGCCAGCATTACCCCGGGGGCAGCAATAAGCAGGCAAACGAATAGTGCAACTTTCTTCATGGTGAAAAAGGAGAAAAGGTTGAGAATGATTGCTTGAGACGATTTAGCAGCGCAGTACTATATAAATAGTGCATTTGCTGTGGTTCCCACCAGCGCCGGCTGCTGTGTGGGAATAATCAAATGTACACCAAAATATTAAACTATAAAATGTTTTTTTATCACTATTCTAATCAATAACTTTTACAACGATTTAATAGAAGCCTCATTATCAACCTTCTGGATATGCTACGAAAAAGAAAAACTCCAATCGAAAAAAGTGCAATTACTAGGGTAATTGTCCTTTTTCGATTGGAGCTGAAGGCAAACCGGGCCCAGATTGGCCGGTTTGGCAGGAACCTACAGAATTCGAAGCTCGATGCGACGGTTCTGCTGGCGGTTTTCCTCGGAGTCGTTGGGGGCCAGCGGGCGGGCCTCGCCGTAGCCCTTAAAGCGCAGGCGGGCGGCCTCTACGCCCTGGCTCAGCAGGTAGCGGTACACCGATTTGGCCCGGTTCTGCGACAAAACCAGGTTGTCGTCGTCGGAGCCGATATCGTCGGTGTGGCCCGATACCTCCACCTGAATGGCCGGGTACTGCTTCATAAAGCTCACCAGCCGGTTGAGCTCGGTGCGCGACTTGGGCTTGAGCTCGTACTGGCCCACATCGAAGAACAGGTTGTTGAGCACCACGCTGCGGCCGGTGCCTACCGGGTCGAGGTACAGGTCGAGGGTGAGCGGGTCGAAGCTGCGGCGGCTGCTGTAGTCGAAGCTCAGGCTGCGCATCAGGTATTTGTCGGCGGCGGCGTACATGGCGTACTGGCGGCCCTCGTTGAGCACCACGGTGTACTCGCCGGTTTCGGCGTCGGAGTTCACATATTGCACCAGCTCGTTGGTGTTGAGGTCGTAGAGCTGCACGTCGGCGGCAATTGGCTTTTTGGTCACGGCGTCGTACACCCGGCCCTGGGCGTAAGTGCTGGTTTCGCGGGCCCGCACGCTGGCCGGCGCCTCAAACGAATACAGCTCCACGGGCTGGTCGCGCTGCCGCTTTACGCCCGGCTCGGCGGTGCGCCAGCGCGAGCAGAAACCCCGACGGTTGTCGGAACTGATAAACAGCGAAGCCTCATTCTCGAACGTGTTGAGCGGGTAGCCCAGGTTGCGGGGCGCTTCCCACTTTCCATCGGGGGCCAGCTCGCAGCGGTAGATGTCGAGGCCGCCCATGCCCACCAGCCCATCGGTAACGTAGTAGAGCGTGGTGCCGCTGGCGTGGATGAAGGGCGCCATATCCTTGCCGGGCGTGTTGATGGGCGCGCCCACGTTGCGGGCGGGCGTCCAGTTACCCTGCTCGTCGAGGGTGGTCACGTAGATGTCTTCCTGCCCCTGCCCGCCGCGTCGCATGCTGGTAAAGTACAGCGTGCGCCCGTCGGCCGAAAGCGTGGGCTGCGAGTCCCACTCGGGCGAGTTGACGTTGCGGCCCAGGTTTTCGGGTTTGCTCCAGGTGTTGCCGGTGCGCCGCGAAATATACAGGTCGCAGTTGCCCACCGAGTTGGCCCGGTCGCAGGAAGCGAAAACCAGCGTTTTGCCATCCCCCGAAATCGCGCCCGCCCCTTCGTTGAATGAGGTGTTGATGGCCGGCGAAATGGACGACGGCGCCCCCATGGTGCCATCGGGATTCTGGCGGCTCACGTACAGGTTTTCGTCGGAGCCCGCGGTGGGCCGGCCGGTAAAGAGCAGAAAGCGGCTGTCGGCGGTGAGCACCGGGAAATACTGAAACCGGAAGGTGTTGAGCGGCTCGGGCAGCCGGGTGGGCTCGGGGCCGGTAGGCGTGGCCATCGCCTTGGCAGCAAACTCGCAGTTTAGCAGCTGGCGCCGGGCCTGCGCAATGTTGCGCTGGCCCTTAGGAGCCAGTTTGAGGTACTTCTGAAAAGCGTCGGCGGCCGTGGCATAGTCGCCGAAGCTGATGGCCAGCTCGCCGAGCATGTAGTAGTCGTTGGTGCGAGCTGCATCGACGGGCAGCTTGGGCAGGCCGGTACGGTAGGCCTCGAAGGCCGCCTGGTTTTCGCCCATCGCCTTGAGCAGCGAGCCGCGCAACAGATACGGCTCGCCCAGCGACGGAAACTTCTGCGTGAGCTGGTCGAGCGTTTCGAGGGCTTTGGTAAAGTCGCGGCCCTTGGCGTGGGCCTGGGCTTTGTCCCAGAGGCTGCGGGCCTTGGTGTTGGTGGAGCTGAGCCGGGCCTGGGCAGCCGCCAGCTGCGGCGTAAGGCCACCGGCAGCAAGCAGTAGCACCAGCGGCACAAGGAGCGAACGACGCATAGGATACGGGCTAAATCAAGTGGGCGCCAGGCAACTCGGCGCTAAGGAATATCGAGGTATTTATGGGTCTGGAGCGACACCTGCCAATGCGGGTGGGCCTTCACGTAGTCCACAATCAGCGGCGTCATGGCGGCGGCCTTGCTCCACTCGGGCTGCAGGTAGAGGCGGCACTCCGGCCCCACCTGGGCGGCGTGCTCCTCGGCCCAGGCAAAGTCGCTTTTGTTGAAGACCACGATTTTCAGCTCGTGCGCCGCGGCCAGCACGCTGGGTAGCGGCGCTTTGAACTTCTTGGGCGATACGCAAATCCAGTTCCAGTTTCCGCTGAGCGGGTAGGCGCCGCTGGTTTCTATCCAGGTGCGGCAGCCGGCGGCCTGCAATGCGGCCGTCAGGGGGCCCAGCTCGTGCATCAGCGGCTCGCCCCCGGTGATGACCACGTTGCGGCCGGGGTGCGCCGTTACGGCCGCCACCAGCTCGGGCAGCGAGTGGCGCGGGTGGGCATCCAGGGGCCACGACTCCTTCACGTCGCACCACACGCAGCCCACGTCGCAGCCGCCGAGGCGGATGAAATAGGCGGCGCGGCCAGTGTTGTAGCCTTCGCCCTGAATGGTATAAAATTGCTCCATCACGGGCAGCGAATCGGCGGCCGGCGCAGTGGGAGTTACGGCAAGTTGGTGCAGCAAAACGGGTAATCTTCTGAAAAAAAACAAGTCGGGCCGCCGGGAAGTCCAACTGCTGGTGCAACTGGCGCTCTTCCCGGCGGACCGACTTTAAAAGTAGTACAACGCCCTGAGTTCTGAAAGCTCCGGCGGCTTTTAATTGGACTTTAGCGTTTGGGGTGGCGCCTTGTCGCTCAGGCACTCAGGCCCCTACCGGTACACCTCTGCTTTGGCGGCGCGCAGCGTATTCAGCAGCAGCATGGCAATGGTCATCGGGCCCACGCCGCCGGGCACGGGCGTGATGTAGGAAGCCAGCGGGGCCACTTCCCCGAAGTTCACATCGCCCTTCAGCGCCCAGCCGGACTTCTTGCTGGCGTCGTCCACCCGGGTCGTGCCCACGTCAATCACCACCGCGCCGGGCTTCACCATATCAGCCGTTACGAAGCCGGGCCGGCCCAGGGCCGCTACCAGAATGTCGGCGGTGCGGGTAATATCGGGCAGGTTCTGGGTGCGCGAGTGGCATAAAGTAACGGTGCAGTTGCCGGGCTCCAGGTTCTTGGCCAGCAGGATGCTAACCGGGGTACCCACAATGTTGGAGCGGCCGATAACCACGCAGTGCTTGCCGTCGGTGGGCAACTCGTAGCGGCGCAGCAGCTCCACAATGCCCGAGGGCGTAGCAGGCAGCAGCGCCGGCAGCCCAGCCACCATCCGCCCGATGTTCATCGGGTGGAAACCGTCCACGTCCTTGTCGGGGCGCACGGCCTCAATCACCTTGTTGGTGTCGATGTGGCGGGGCAGCGGCAACTGCACAATGAAACCGTCGATTTGCGGGTCCTCGTTCAGCTCGGCCACCTTGGCCAGCAGCTCGGCTTCGGTGATGCTGTCTTCGTAGCGCAGCAGGGTGCTTTCGAAACCGACCCGCTCGCAGGCCAGCACCTTGTTGCGCACGTAGGTTTCCGAACCGCCGTCGTGGCCCACCAGGATGGCGGCCAGGTGGGGCGTTTTGTGGCCGGCGGCTTTACGCGCGGCTACTTCGGCGGCAATTTCAACTTTGATGTCCTCGGCGGTTTGCTTGCCGTCGATGAGGCGGTAGGTCGTGGCGTCGGGGGCGGCGGTCATGGCGCGGGCGGCTGGGGGTTGGTTATTCGGCGGTTGTTTGGGGCTCGTCGCCGGCAGCGGCGGCGGCTTCGTGGGCGGCAATGGCTTCGGCGCCGGCTTCGAGCAGGGCCTTCTCCATCACGGGCCAATCGTCGCGCCAGCGGAACTTGCGCTCCTGGCCTTTGCGGATTTTTTCGAGCTGGTCCTGGCTGCGGCAGTTTTTTACTAAGTGGTGCTCAGTCGGCATGGTTTGGGGGAAAGCAACACACGCCCGGTTAAGAAGTGCATCAGGTGGAACAATCGGTACGCGCAAAAAAAAGCGCGCCTCCACGGGAGGCGCGCTTCACTCATCAATCCAGCTTCAGAACGGCCAGGAAGGCCTCCTGCGGTATCTCCACGGAGCCCACCTGACGCATCCGCTTCTTGCCTTCCTTCTGCTTTTCAAGCAGCTTGCGCTTGCGGCTGATGTCGCCGCCATAGCACTTGGCAATTACGTTTTTGCGCAGGGCTTTTACGGTCTCACGCGAAATAATCTTCTGGCCGATACTGGCCTGAATGGCAATTTCAAACTGCTGGCGGGGCAGCAGCTCGCGCAGCTTCTCGCACAGCCGGCGGCCCCACTCGTAGCTCTTGCTGCGGTGCACAATGGCCGACAGGGCATCCACCTTCTCGCCATTCAGCATAATATCGAGCTTCACCATGTCCGACTCGCGGAAGCCAATCAGCTCGTAGTCGAGCGAGGCGTAGCCGCGGCTGATGGTTTTAAGCTTGTCGAAGAAGTCGAACACGATTTCCGACAGCGGCAGCTCAAACGTCATTTCCACCCGCTCGGAAGTCAGGTAGCTCTGGCCTTTGATGACGCCGCGCTTGTCCATGCACAGCGTGATAATGGGGCCCACGTAGTCGGCGGCCGTGATAATCTGGGCCTTGATGTAGGGCTCCTCGATGTGCTTAATGAGGTTGGGCTCCGGCATCTCGCTCGGCGCGTTGATGGTCAGCAGCTGGTCTTTGCTGCCGGTGGCGTGGAACTGCACGCTGGGCACGGTGGTAATCACTGTCATGCCAAACTCGCGCTCCAGCCGCTCCTGCACGATTTCCATGTGCAGCATCCCCAGGAAGCCGCAGCGGAAGCCGAAGCCCAGGGCCACCGACGTTTCGGGCTCCCAGACCAGCGAGGCGTCGTTGAGCTGGAGTTTCTCCATGCACGAGCGCAGCTCCTCGTACTCGGTGGTATCGACGGGGTAGATGCCGGCGAAAACCATCGGCTTCACGTCGGCAAAGCCCTTGATGGGTTCCTTGGTGGGGTTGGCCACGTGGGTAATGGTGTCGCCCACCTTCACTTCGCGGGCCTCCTTGATGCCCGAAATGAGGTAGCCCACGTTGCCGGCACGCATTTCCTGGCGCGGCTCCTGGTTGAGGCCCAGGATGCCGATTTCGTCGGCGCCGTATTCTTTGCCGGTAGCCATGAAGCGGAGCTTGTCGCCCTTTTTCATGGTGCCGTTCTTGATGCGGAACAGCACCTCGATGCCGCGGTAGGAGTTGAAGACCGAGTCGAAAATCAGGGCCTGCAACGGCGCTTCGGGGTCGCCCTTGGGGGCCGGCACCCGCTCGATGATGGCGTTGAGGATGCCCTCGATGCCGAGGCCGGTTTTGCCGGACGCGTGCAGGATGTCTTCGTACTCGCAGCCGATAAGGTCCACGATTTCGTCGCTTACCTCCTCGGGCATGGCGTGGGGCAGGTCGATTTTGTTGAGTACCGGAATGATTTCCAAATCGGCCCCGATGGCGAGGTAAAGGTTGGAAATCGTCTGGGCCTCGATGCCCTGGGAGGCATCCACGATGAGCAGGGCGCCCTCGCAGGCGGCAATGCTGCGGCTTACTTCGTAGCTGAAGTCGACGTGGCCGGGCGTGTCAATCAGGTTGAGCGTGTAGATTTCCCCTTTGTAGGGAAACTGCATCTGGATGGCGTGGCTCTTGATGGTGATGCCCCGCTCCCGCTCCAGGTCCATGTTATCGAGCAGCTGGGCCTGCATGTCGCGCTTGGCCACGGTACTCGTGAATTCGAGCAGGCGGTCGGCGAGCGTGCTTTTGCCGTGGTCGATGTGGGCAATGATGCAGAAATTGCGGATGTTCTTCACAGAGGGCAGTTTTTTCTAGCTTCAAAGGTACGCAACGACGCCCGGATATGCTACGGCCGCCCCGTCGGGCTTCGCAGGCGCCCCTAACCCCCGCCCGCGCCCCGCGCGTATAAGGAAGCTGCCGAAGCCGGGCTCTAACCCGCGTGACCGGCTTCGGTTTGCCTTCTTTCCATTTCACACCTATTACCAATCCGCTATGTCAGTCAAACTCAATTCCGCCGCCGTCAAGTACGCCAAGCAGCTCATCAAGGACGGCAAAATCAAGAACGATTCGGGCCACTGGAGCCAGCACAACCCCGACACCGACGCCGAGAACCAGTTCCTCGATAAGCACGACTACCAGGAGTACGCCAAGTGGCACCTGGGCGAGGACACCAGCATGGGCGAAGACACCAAGGGCCGCTACAAATTCCCGTTCGGCGACTTCAAAACCGTGCACCGCGACGGGCTGCTGGCCGCCAAGGAGCGCGCCGCCCAGCAAGGCTACCACGACATCGAAAAGGCCGCCGACGAGCTGGACAAAGAGCTGGAGAAACACGCCAAGTAGCCGCCGCACCGGGCGGGGCCGGCCCACCCTTCCGGCCCCGGCGCCGTACGCATAAGTTCACCAATACCACAACCATGAACGGTATCACCCTTAAGCAAGCCGAACAGGCCGTAGCCGCCGCCCAGCAGAAAGCCCGCGACCTGAACCTGAAAATGAACATTGCCGTGGTCGACGCCGGGGCCAACCTCACGGCCTTCGCCCGCATGGACGGCGCCTGGCTGGGCTCGGTGGATATTGCCATCAAGAAGGCCAAAACGGCCCGCTACTTCGATATGCCCACCGGCGACCTGGGCCAAGCCTCCCAGCCCGGCGGCTCGCTGTTCAACATTGAAGTGTCGAACGGCGGCCTCATCACCTTCCCCGGTGGCCTGCCCATCAAAAATGCGCAGGGCGACATCATCGGCGCCATCGGCGTGTCGGGCAGCACCGTGGAAAACGACCACACCGTTGCCGAGGCCGGGATGCAGGCGGTGAAATAGCCCTTCTGCCTAAATCATACTGAACGCCGGGCCTGGGTTGGGTCCGGCGTTTTTGGGTTTAAAGACCTTCGTCAAAGGAGCAGGATTGCGATAGAACATGCAACGCTCAGCAGTCTGGCGCACTCTTCCGCCCGTACCAACCCGTCCAGAATGCGCCTATTGCTCTCCCTGCTACTATGCGGCTCCCCACTCCTACTTTCGGCCCAAAACCTTCACGGCCGCATTCTTCGCACCGACTCTGCCGCTGCACCAGTGCCTTTTGCTTCCGTGGGTGTGAAGGATAAGGCCGCCGGCACGGTAGCCGACGCGCAGGGCCGCTTCCGCTTCCCCTACTCACCGGAATTATCGGCTACCGATTCGGTTATCGTCACGGCCGTGGGCTTCCGGCCGGCCCGACTGCTGCTGGGGCAGTTGCGGCAGCCGGCAGTTACTATTCGCCTGCAAGCGCAACCCCAGGTTTTGCGCGGGGTAACCGTGCGCCACCGGCAGCTACAGCCGCAGGTGCTGGGCCGCACCGGCACTGGCGGCATAGCCCACTGGGGCGTAAATAGCATCGTGAAGGACAGTGTCCGCCGCCGCGAAATGCTGGGCTCAGAGTTCGGCACATTCATTACTTCGCCCCGCAATTGCTACGTTGACGATTTCAACGTGTATGTGCAGCACAATCCGTTTCGGCAAGTGCGCTTGCGGCTGGTATTCTACGCAGTGCGCGATAAACGCCCCGCGGAACTGTTGCTGCCCCAAGACATCCAACTGGTGTTGACTGACCAGCAGCAAGGCTGGGTAAAGGTCGATTTGCGGCCGTATAATCTGCAGTTCAGTAAGGGGCAAAAGGTAGTGGTAGCATTGCAGTGGCTCGACGCGGTGGGAGTAACGCCCAATTACCAATCCTTCGACGTTCCGGCGGCCTTTCCGACTCCCCTGCATCTGGTCTACACCCGAAATAAAAGTCAGGACGAGTGGAAATTTTACCGTGGCCGACCCAGCCTATATCTGAACGTGCAGAGTTGGAAGTGACAAGTTGGGCCCGGCGGCCCCAGGCTCCCTCTGCCGGAATCGCCACCCCACTCCTAAGGGTTGCCACCCTGGCAAAGTGACTTGTCGGCTCGGCCGCAAGTCTTGTCACCTCGGCAGCAGGCCTTGCCACCTCCACATTACGGCTTGACACTTCGACACGAAGGCTTGCCACCCCAGCAGCAGGCCTTGTCACGCCGACACTGGGCTTTGTCACCCCGGCAAAACCTCTTGTCACCTTATCAGTGGTCATTGTCACTACGGCAGCAGGCGTTGTCGGCCCGATAGTACGGCTTGCCACCCCGACAGCGGCTCTTGCCACTACGATAGGAGGCCTTGGCACTTTAGCAACTCCCCTTGACACGTATAAAATTACTGCCGCCTGTTGATTGCCCGCATATAGCCCGCCTGTAGCACAAGCAGCAGATATACGAACAGCAGTGCAACGGGAATCGTTAGGTGGTCGCCGTCCAGTACAGAAAGAATAGCATACAGGCTGGCAAACATCAGCGGCAGGAAGACCGCTGCCTGCACCAGCGCTGCCAGCCGGGTACGGTGCCTGGGCTGCTCAAACAATAAGGCCGGTAATTGCGCGGGCCACAGGGCCAGCAGAGACAAGGCGTTGCTGGCGAGCCAGCCCATAAGCAACGCCGCCTGCCCATACATTAATGGAATGCCGATAGAATCGGCGAAGGGAGGAAAGTCGCCGCGAATAGAACGGTAGTGATAATACCAGTACAGCGAAGCCCACAGCAAAGCCCACCCGACATTCAGCCAAACGAAAAAGCGAGTTTTACTCACGGTTTTTACTCGCCGAAACTGCTTCCATGTCTGTACTCAGTTGGCGCGCAGAAACAGTAAAACCGTGAGGCTGCTGATGGCCACGCCGGAGCCGGTATCTAGCCAGTCGTTACGGCTGGTGCGCCAGGCTTTCTCCGCGGCGTAATAGGTCTTACGGTAGTCGGTAGTGCCGTCTGACTGGGTATTCCTGACTTCATCGGCCGGGCCAGCTGTGTACATAATACTGTACAGGTCGTCGATGTTTTTCCCCTCGATGAAGGCGGGCATGAAGAACCCGTACAGCCACGCCGCCGCGCCCAGCAGCAACAGGCTTATCAATACATGCGGCAGGTTTTTCAGCATCCTGATTCAGCTTTGCGTAAAGTTAGTGAAACCCGTTAGCGGTGCTGCCACTTAGCAGATACCTGCATGGTATCTGGGGTAGCAAACGCGCCCTCGCTGCCTGTTTCGTACCTTAGCCCTCCTGAAACCCACCCAAACCGCCCTTCGATATGCAAGCTCCCGTAGCGCCTTATAAACCCAAAAACCACGTCCGCATCGTAACGGCCGCCGCCCTGTTTGATGGGCACGACGCCGCCATCAACATCATGCGCCGCATTATTCAGAGCAGCGGCGCCGAGGTTATTCACCTGGGCCACAACCGCTCGGTGCAGGAAATCGTGGATTGCGCCATTCAGGAGGACGCCCAGGCCATTGCCATTACCTCCTACCAGGGCGGCCACAACGAGTACTTCAAGTACATGCACGATTTACTGGCAGAGCGCGGCGCGGGCCACATCAAGCTCTTCGGCGGCGGCGGCGGCGTGATTCTGCCCTCCGAGATTGAGGACCTGATGAACCACGGCGTCACCCGCATCTACTCGCCCGACGATGGCCGCGCCATGGGCCTGCAGGGCATGATTAATGACCTGCTCGAACAGTCCGACTTCCCCACCGGCCAGAACCTCAACGGCGAGGCCGCCCACCTCAAAGACAAGAACGCCCGCGACATCGGCCGCCTTATCTCCGCCGCCGAAAACTTCCCCGAGGAGTTTAAAAAAGCTTTTAGCTCAGAGCCGTTAGCTGATAGCTCTTCGGCCGACGAATCTGGCCAAAACAACGACAAGCCAACGGCTAACAGCTCTCAGCTAACAGCTAAAAAGACCTCTCCAATCCTGGGCATCACCGGCACGGGCGGGGCGGGCAAGTCGAGCCTCGTGGATGAGCTGGTGCGGCGCTTTCTGCTGGACTTTCCGGAGAAAACCATTGCTATCATCTCCGTCGACCCCAGCAAGCGCAAGACGGGCGGGGCGCTGCTAGGCGACCGAATCCGGATGAATGCCATCAACTCGCCGCGGGTGTACATGCGCAGCCTGGCCACGCGCCAGAGCAACCTCGCCCTGAGCAAGTACGTGCAGGATGCCGTGGACGTGGTGCGGGCCGCCGACTTCGACCTCATCATCCTCGAAACCTCCGGCATCGGCCAGTCCGACACCGAAATCATCGAGCACTCCGACGCCAGCCTCTACGTGATGACGCCCGAGTACGGCGCGGCCACGCAGCTGGAGAAAATCGACATGCTCGATTTCGCCGACGTCATTGCCCTCAATAAGTTCGACAAGCGCGGCGCGCTCGATGCGTTGCGCGACGTGCGCAAGCAGTACCAGCGCAACCACGGCCTCTGGGAGAAACCGCTCGACACGATGCCCGTGTTCGGCACCATCGCCTCGCAGTTCAACGACCCCGGCATGAACCGCCTCTACCGCGCCGTGCTGAGCGTTATCGAGGAGCGCACCGGCCACGCCTTTGCCTCGCAGCTCGAAACCTCGGGCGAAGACTCCGAGAAAATCTACATCATTCCGCCGCACCGCACGCGGTATCTTTCCGAAATAGCCGAAACCAACCGCCAGTATGACCAGTGGGTTCAAAAACAGTCTGCCACAGCGCAGCAGCTCTATGGAATCCGACAAGCCGTCGGAGCCGTTGAAAGCCTCGGCAACGACCGAATTGGAAACAGTGCCGGAGGAGCTGGTAACGGCGGCGGCCCAGCAGGTGCCGGAGTCGAGCCCGGAGCACTCGTGGCCGGCCTGGAGAGCACCTTCGAGGAGGTCAAGCTTCGGCTGGACGGGCAGAACTGGAAACTCCTGGAGACCTGGCCGCAAACGGTAACCGCCTACCAGGCCCCCGAGTTCGTGTTCAAGGTGCGCGACAAAGAAATCCGCATCCAGACGCATACTAAAAGCCTGTCGGGCACCCAGGTGCCCAAGGTTTCCCTGCCCCGCTACACCGCCTGGGGTGATTTGCTCCGCTGGCAGCTGCAGGAAAACGTGCCCGGCGAGTTCCCCTACACGGCCGGCGTGTTCCCCTTCAAGCGCGAGGGCGAAGACCCTACCCGCATGTTTGCCGGCGAAGGCGGCCCCGAGCGCACCAACCGCCGCTTCCACTACGTGAGCATGGGCCTGCCCGCCAAGCGCCTGAGCACGGCGTTTGATTCGGTGACGCTCTACGGAGAGGACCCGGACCTCCGGCCCGATATTTATGGCAAAATCGGCAACGCCGGCGTGAGCATCGCCTGCCTCGACGACGCCAAGAAGCTCTACTCGGGCTTTAACCTGGCCAACCCCAGCACGTCGGTTTCCATGACCATTAACGGCCCCGCCGCCACGCTGGCCGCCTTCTTTATGAACGCCGCTATCGACCAGCAGTGCGAGCTGTATATCAAGGAGCAGGGGCTGGAAGAGGAAGTCAGCCAGAAAATCGACGCCATCTATAAAGAGTATGGCCAGCCCCGCCCCCACTACCAGGGCCCGCTGCCCGAAGGCAACGACGGCCTGGGCTTGCTGCTGCTCGGCGTAACCGGCGACCAGGTGCTGCCCGCCGACGTGTACTCCCGCATCAAGGCCCGCACCCTCACGCAGGTGCGCGGCACCGTGCAGGCCGATATTCTCAAGGAAGACCAGGCCCAGAACACCTGCATCTTCTCGACCGAATTCGCCCTGCGCCTCATGGGCGACGTGCAGCAGTACTTCATCAACGAGAAGGTCCGCAACTTTTACTCGGTGTCGATTTCGGGCTACCACATTGCCGAGGCCGGCGCCAACCCCATCACCCAGCTGGCCCTCACGCTCTCCAACGGCTTCACGTTCGTGGAATATTACGTGAGCCGGGGCATGGACGTGAACGACTTTGCCCCCAACCTCTCGTTCTTCTTCTCCAACGGCATCGACCCCGAGTACGCCGTGATTGGCCGGGTGGCGCGCCGCATCTGGGCCAAGGCCATGAAGCTCAAGTACGGCGCCAACGCCCGCTCGCAGATGCTCAAGTACCACATCCAGACCAGCGGCCGGAGCCTGCACGCCCAGGAAATCGACTTCAACGACATCCGCACCACCCTGCAGGCCCTGTACGCCATCTACGACAACTGTAACTCGCTGCACACCAACGCCTACGACGAGGCCATTACCACGCCCACCGAGGAGTCGGTGCGCCGGGCCATGGCCATCCAGCTCATCATCAACCGCGAGCTAGGCCTGGCCAAGAACGAAAACCCGCTGCAGGGCTCCTTCATCATCGAGGAGCTCACCGACCTGGTGGAGGAAGCGGTGCTGCTCGAATTCGACCGCATCACGGAGCGCGGCGGCGTGCTGGGCGCCATGGAAACCATGTACCAGCGCGGCAAGATTCAGGAGGAGAGCATGCACTACGAGATGCTCAAGCACACGGGCGAGTACCCCATCATCGGCGTCAACACCTTCCTCTCCTCCAAGGGCTCGCCCACGGTGGTACCCGCCGAGGTAATCCGCGCCACCGAGGAGGAAAAGCAGTACCAGATTACGATGCTGGAGGCCCTGCAGGCCCGCAACGCCGACCAGGCCCCCGCCCGCCTCAAGCAGCTTCAGCAAGTAGCCGTGGCCAACGGCAACCTCTTCGAGGAGCTAATGGACACCGTCAAGTTCTGCTCGCTCGGCCAGATTACGAACGCCCTGTTCGAGGTCGGCGGGCAGTATCGGCGGAATATGTAGACAGAAGGACGATAATAGACTAATTTCTTCTTGACAAATATTTATCATGCCGACGTACCCCATCGTAAAGATTCCGCCTGAAATTCAGGCGGCTCTAAACGCAATTCCACAAACACCACAAGCTCCTAAAGAACCTGTAGCACCAATATTACAAGTCCCTGAAGAGCCGGAGAGTGCAAGCGCCATAAGGTTTTTCTTTGGTTTAGGGATTTGTCTATTAAGTGGGTTGGCATTCGAGAAGAAGAGCGGAACTATGCTAGGTTTATTTCTTTTGTTTATCGGTGTTACTATTATTATATTTTATTTCAAATCATGGTCGTGTGTTAGATAAGTAGAAAGTACTATCTTGGGGTATGATCTACGAAGCTGTTGTTTGTCCGCATTGCCACCAGCCTGAACACGTGTACCGGCATGGGCGTACAGCCGATGGACGACAGGGCTACCGCTGCACGAGGTGTCGCCGCCGCTTTCAGCTACACTATCAGCACAAAGGCGCGGCGCCTGGCACGGCCGACAAAATTGAGCAGTTGGCCCTGAACGGCAGCGGCATTCGCGACACGGCCCGCGTACTGGGCATCAGCGCGCAAACCGTGATGGCGCAGCTA
>NZ_KB907801.1 GCF_000382225.1 Hymenobacter aerophilus DSM 13606 | reverse complement strand
GCATCGGCCCATAAACTTAGTGGGGTAAAACAGTGGCTAGCCGGGCGGGGCGTGGAACTGCTGTTTCTGCCGCCCTACTCGCCCGACTTCACCCCCGTCGAGCAGGCTTGGAGCAAGCTCAAAACCAAGCTACGGGCGGCACAGGCCCGCACCCGCGAGGCGTTAATCGACGCGCTGCAAGAGGCCGTCAACTGGATTACCAGCGCTGATGCGCTCGGGTGGTTCAACCACTGCGGCTATCACGTCGCACAAGCGTAAAGATGGGCTAGATGTTCACGAAACCGCTATATGCGGCCTACCGCGTAAGGCTAGTAGCCGTTAAGCTTCAGAAATTGCTTTACCAGCAGCAAGGTTTTTCTATTACCTGGTGCTAATTGGAGGCAATTATTCAGCAACTCGCCGCCGCGCACAACCGGCATACCTACTTTTATATATTCGGCAATAAAATCCTGAAATACCTGTAGCGTTATGGTAGTTGCTTCGAGCACACAAACTTCAGCGCTGCCGAAGGGTAAATACGTCTGCCGTTTAGTATAATATTGATATGCCCCTTCATACCAATCCGCATTGTGCGAACCGGCCGAGAAGTGCTCAATGGCAATAGCGAAGGTGACGTAATTTTTGTATTTATTGAACACCCGGGTGCAAAAATCCGCGTCGTAAAAATGAAAGGCGGGGAAAGTAACAGGATCAAAGTTAAACTCGGCCCACACCGCCTTGCGGCAGCACATCCACAGCCCATCTACGGTTGCCACGGGAAACACTGTAGCCTTGCTGGGGCGTATATCAAAGCGGTTTTTCTTGCCCTTGATGGTATGCACGACGCTCATTCGTCGGTATTTTATCTCAGCAGGGGCGTACCAGCCCCCCGGCGCTTTGGCCATATAAGTACCACCAGCCACGCCCAGCACCCCTACCGTAGCATCAGCCAGAATAGCTACTACTGTTGCGCCCCAGTCGGCCGTATGGAAAAGAATATCTTCGTGCATAAAGCACAGATATTCGTAGCGGCTTTGTGCGGCCCCAATATTGTAAGCTTCGCAAATACCATACAGACCACCGCTGTTATCTACACCAATAATTTCGTGCGGAATACCAATCGTTTCTTTAACGCTTTTTGCTACTAGTTCCAACGCTTGCGCATCACGAGAGCAGACAATAATGGATAGCATACTGGAGCTTATAGTTACAAGGCTTACTCTGGCTCAGGTTTTTATAGGAAGCTTCTGTTCCATGTGTTGCTTTATAAAAGTACTATAACAACAGTTAGTAAGTATAGCGCAGTTCGCCCGCGCCCACGCGCAACGTCACGCCCGGCTCGGCCGTGATGCGGCCCGCTACCTGGGCCCGGTAGCCGCTGCCGCGCAGGCTGGCCACCACGGCGCCGGCCTGGTCTTCGTCGGTTACCAGCAACATGCCGTTGCCCATGTTCCAGTAGAGGTATGCTTCTTGGGGCGTGATGCCGGCCAGGTCGGCGAGCTGCTGCATGGCGGGCAGCGGCTCGAACAGGTTGTCGAGTTCGGCGCCAACGCCGTTTTTGAGCACCCGCTTGAAGTTATCGGCCAGGCCGCCGCCGGTGATGTGGGCGGCGGCGTGCAGCGGCAGGCCCGCATCGAGCACTGCTGCCACGCCCGGCGAGTAGATGAGCGAAGGCGCCAGCATCACCTCGCCCCAGGTCTTAGCGGTTAGCTGAGAGCTATTAGCGGTTAGCTTTTCGTGCTGGGTGAATTGCTGCTCAGCTTTGACTTTTTCGCTTTGGCTTTCTACTTCGCCGTAAGGCGCCTCGTGCCACTTTTCGCCGAAGGCTTTGGTGAGGGCGCGGCGGGCCAGCGAGTAGCCGTTGGAGCGGAACGAGGGCGAGTGCAATGCCACCACGGCCTGCCCGGCGCGCACGTTGGCCCCGCTCAGGGGGCGCTCCAGGCTGGGGTGCAGCACGCCCACGGCCGTTGAGCACCAGTTGAAGTTCATGCGGGCGCCGGGGTAGCCGCCGATGCGGTTGCCGAGCTCGGCAATTTCGCCGCCCGTTACGGCTATCTGGCTGAACTGGGCCGCGTCGTGCAGGCCGCGCATGAGCTCATCGACCACCGCGTAATCGAGCGTGTTCACGTCGATGATGTTGGAGAGGTTGGTGGGCACGAAACCGGCCACGATGAGGTCGTCGGCTACCATCGCAATCAGGTCGTAGCCCAGCGTGTCGTAGCGGTCGAGGCGCTCGGCCACTTCTATTTTAGTGCCGATGCCGTCGGAGCCGATGCCCAGCCGCTCGTTGCCGAAACGGATTTCGTTGGAGAACCCCCCGGCCAGGTCGCGGGCCGGCTCGCCGGGCTTGCCGGCGCGGGTGGCGAAGGTTTTCTGGGCCCACTCGTAGGCGTTGCGCGAGGCATTGTTGCCTTCTTCGATGGAGTAGCCGGCGGTGGCTTTGATGGATTCGTTCATGCGGTGGACCCCACCCCCCGGCCCCCTCCCCTCCGGGAGAGGGGGAGCCTGACGAAGGTGTAAATGGGCTGTAATGTGTGCTTGGGTGATTTCTTAAATTTCAACGAATGTTTGCAGGCCTTTTGCTGACTTTGCCGGCAGATAATAACGTTCGTCACCGGCAAACCCCAAGTCTATCATAAAGCCACTTGGTAGGTACTTCCTGATGTAAATTTTTGTACCGGGGAATAGCCTAACAGCATGGCGACTATTAACAGTATCAGCAGGTTGATGGTAAACTGATGTGCGGCTTTTCAACACCATGTATTTGGCGTTAACCGAATTGCTCAGAACTTCCGCCACTGACATAAGCAGCTTTATCTCGACCGGCTTACCAGGCACAGCCACTTCTTGCGCTTTCGCAATACAGGGGCTTAATCCGATAAGTATAAATGGTAGCAGCTTCATGTAGCTTACGAGTGATTTAAGCAGCAGGACTGAGGGTTAATCATTATCACCTCCTACCTCTAATTTCTCACTTCTTAATCAATGTTCAGTCGGGGCCGGGGCCTTGGCGCTTACGGAGGGCACGAGGCCGCCAGCGTCCTTTCTTCGGTCAATGCGGTGGCTTTCGCGCTCCTCCTGGATGTGGCCCAGGTATTTGGTGATGTCGCCGGTGGGGTAGTTGCCGGTGAAGCAGGCAAAGCAGCCGCCGCCGTGGCCCTTGTCCTCGGCAAACAGCTCCTGCAGGTCTTCTACTGACTGGTAAATCACCTTGTCGGCCTCGATGTAGCGGCAGATTTCCTCCTCGGTGTAGTTGGCCGCAATCAGCTCGGTGCTCATGGCCATATCGATGCCGTAGATGCAGGGCGCAACAATGGGCGGGGCGCTGCTGATAAAGTACACCTTCGAAGCGCCCGCCTCGCGCAGGATGCGCACGATGCGCCGCGAGGTGGTGCCGCGCACAATGCTGTCATCGACGACGGCCACCTTTTTGCCCTCCACGAACTCACGGATGGGGTTGAGCTTTTTGCGCACGATGTCCTCGCGGCCGGCCTGGGAGCTGACGATGAACGAGCGGCCCATGTGGTTGTTTTTCACCAGCGCCCGGCGGTAGGGCACACCAATGGCCTCGGCCAGCCCCGACGCCGCGAAGTAGCCCGACGAGGGCACATCAATCACCATATCGGGCTGGATACCCGACTCGATGACCTTGCGGGCGAGTATTTTGCCCAGCCGCACCCGCTCGCGGGCTACCAGCCGGCCATTAATGGTGGAGTCTTCGCGGGCGAAATAGATGTACTCGAACACGCAGAACGCCTTCGGCAGGCTGTAGGGGTTCTTGCGGTGCACTTCAAAGTTCTGGTCGATGAAGATGGCCTGCCCCGGCCCCACATTCTCCACGAACTCGAAGCCCAGGTAGTCGAAACAAGTGCTTTCGGATACGAAGGCGTACACCGGGCCAGCCTCGGTCTGGCGGCGGCCCAGCACCAGCGGCCGGATGCCCAGCGGGTCGGTGAAGGCCAGCATGCCGTGGCCGGCAATGATGGTAACGGTGGCGTAGGCGCCCTTCACCAGCTCCTGGGTGGTTTCGACAGCATCAAAAATATCGACTACCGACAGCGCATCGAGGTTTTTGAGGCGCAGCTCGGAGGCGAAGGTGTACATGATCAGCTCCAGGTCGTTGCTGGTTTTGGGCAGCACGTGGTACTTTTCGTGCAGGCGCTTGGCCGCCGAGCGGAAGTTGATGACGTTGCCATTGTGCACCATGGCCAGCCCAAACGGGTAGCTGGTGGTAAACGGCTGGGCCAGCTCGGCATCACTGGAACCCTGGGTGGTGTAGCGGGCGTGGCCGATGCCGATGTTGCCCTTGAGTTTCTTGAGCTGCTTGGGCCGGAACACGTCGGAAATCAGCCCGTTGCCCTTGCACAGGTGGAAGTTACCGTCGAAGGTGGCCATGCCGGCCGCGTCCTGCCCCCGGTGCTGGAGCGCCGTCAGGCCAAACACGATGTCGTGGGCAACATCCTCGGGGCCGTAAAAACCTACAATTCCGCACATGGCGCTGGGATTAGTATTGAGTAGTGGGTATTGAGTAGTGAGATGAAGAAAAGAACGTCATGCTGAGCTTGTCGAAGCATCTCTACCGCAATGCTAATCCTATCGACTACAACGAAGCGGTAGAGATGCTTCGACAAGCTCAGCATGACGTTCATCTATCCTGTCACTGTTCAACTTTTAATTCCTCGCGCAGCAGGGCCGCCAGGGTTTGGGGGTACAGCTGGTGCTCGGCCAGCAAACCGCGGCGCTCGACTTCGGCCAGGGTTTCGGCTCCGCGTAGGTCCACGGTTTGCTGGGCCAGAATGGGGCCGGTGTCCAGCCCCTCATCAACCAGATGCACCGTTATTTTGGTTTCAACCAGCTGATTATCAAAGGCCCATTCGTAGGCGTGCAGGCCCTGATGCTGGTGGGTATCGGCGGGGTGAATGTTGAGGATGCGGCCCGCGAAGGCGCGCACAAACGTGGGCGAGAGGATGCGCATGTAGCCGGCCAGCACCACATAATCGGGCCGGTATTGGCGCAGAATTTCCACCACCTCGGCGTCGAACTCGGCCCGCTTCCGGCCCTGGCTGCTGAGGCTGGCCGTGGGGCAGGCCAGCGCGGCGGCCGTGGCCAGGCCGGGCGCCTCGGGGTGGTTGCTGAACACCACCGCCACCTCGGCCAAATCGCGCAGAATGCCGGTCTGGGCGGCCGTTACCAGCGCCACCATGTTCGAGCCCCGGCCCGAAAGCAGGATGGCCAGCCGGGCCTTAGGGGCGCTATGGTTACCAGTTGGTTGCAAGGACGGGTTCCGGCCGTTGGCCGATATCAGGGCGGAGGTACATATCCTGGAACGTGACCCGGGCCGCTTCGCGGTACACGTACTGCACGGCGTCTTCCAGCGTGGCACCGTGGCCCACCAGCACCAGCACCCGGCCGCCGTTGGTCGTCAGCTCGCCCGCCGAATTACGCTTGGTGGCCCCATGAAACGCGAGGATGCCAGGGTGCAGCTCGGCAAGGCCCATGATGGGAAAACCAGTCGGAAAGCCACTGGCCGGATAGCCGCCCGAGGCCAGCACCACGCCCACGTAATGGCCGGGGCGCTGGCGCACGGTGGTCTGGGCCAGCGTGCCATCAAGAGCAGCTTCGATGAGTTCCAGCAGGCTGCTTTGCAGGGCGGGCAGCAGCACTTCGGCCTCGGGGTCGCCGAGGCGGGCGTTGTATTCGAGCAGCTTGGGGCCCTGGGGCGTGAGCATGATGCCGAAGTACAGGAAGCCCTTGAAATCAAACTGTTCGGCCTGAATACCTTCCAGCGTGGGGTCGATAATCTGGGTGCGGATGGCGGCCAGGATATTGTCGTCGGCGAAGGGCACCGGGCAGTAGGCGCCCATGCCGCCGGTGTTGGGGCCCTGGTCGCCAGCCAGCAGCTGCTTGTGGTCCTGGGAGGGGCTGAGCAGGCGGATGCGGTTGCCGTCAGTGATGCCGATGATGCTGATTTCGGGGCCGCTGAGCTTTTCTTCGAGCAGGAAGCTGAACCAGCCGCTGTGCTGGGCCTCCAGGTCATCCAGCGCCGCATGGGCTTCTTCTACGGAAGAGCACACGTACACGCCTTTGCCGGCCGCCAGCCCGTCGAACTTTACCACTACCTGCCCATGCAGCTCGGCCGCTTTGGCGCGGGCTTCGGCCAGCTTATCACTCCGGAACTGCCACGACTGGGCCGTGGCCACGCCGTGGCGGCGCATGAAGTTCTTGCTCCACACCTTCGAGCTTTCCAGCGTAGCGCCCGCCCGGCCTGGCCCAAACACCCGAATATCGGAGCCGGCGAAGTAGTCGGTGACGCCGGCCGCCAGCGGGGCTTCGGGGCCCACCACCACCAGCTTGGCGTCGTGTTCTTCGCAAAACTGCTTGATGGCCGGGAAGTCGAGGGCACTGATATCGGGGTGACTGTTGGGGATGCCGGCGTTGCCGGGCAGCACGTGCACGGTGGCGCCGTCCTGGGTGAGTTTCCAGGCCAGGGCATGCTCGCGGGCCCCGCCGCCGAGCAGGACTATGGGTTTAGGAGCTGTCAAATTCGTTTTCGCTTAAGATTCACTTTCATGCTTCATAATACCGGCCCGCACGAGGTTGCCCACGAGGCGGGTGCGCACGTCGCCGGTAGTTTCGTCGGCTATGGACAGCGGCGCGCCGGTTATCCGCTCGTAGATGTCGAGGTAGCGGCGGGTGGCTTCGGCGGCCACTTCGGGCGTAAGGGCGCGCGGGTACTGGCCGTCCTGCTTGTTGGCAATGAGCCACTGGCGCACGTACTCCTTGTCCATCTGCTCCACGGCTTCGGGGTTGCGGGCGTAGTCGTCGGCGCTCCAGAACCGCGACGAGTCGGGCGTGTGGATTTCGTCAATCAGAATCAGCTGCCCATCGAGCAAGCCGAACTCATACTTGGTATCCACCAGGATGATGCCCCGCTCGGCCATCCACTCGGAGGCGAAATTGAACAGCTCCAGGGCCTTTACCCGCATCTGCTCGTACAAGTCGGCCGACACCCACCCTTCGCTCACCAGGCTCTCGGGCGTAATCTCGCGGTCCGATTCCTCTTTGGTAGTAGGCGTGACGATGGGCTCCGGGAACTGCTGGTGCTTGGTCAGGCCGTCGGGCACCGTTACGCCCGAAAAGGTGCGCTGGCCCTGCTGGTAGCCGCGCAGCATCGAGCCGGTAATGTAGTTGCGCACAATCATCTCCACCCGAATCGGCTCGGCCTCGTGGGCCAGCGTCACGTTGGGGTCGAGCAGCTTGATGACGTGGTTGGGCACGATGTGCTTCGTTTTATCGAACCAGAACGCGGCCAGCCCGTTCAGCACCGCCCCCTTGTAGGCCACGGGCGTATCGAGCACCGAGTCGAAGGCCGACAGCCGGTCGGTTACCACCAGCAGCCGCTCGCCCGAGGGTGCCCGGTACGAGTCGCGCACTTTGCCGCGGTGCAACAGTTCCAGCTGGGGAGTGGCGAAGTGGTCGAGCGTGTTCATGTAATGGAGCGTTGATGGATTCGTTCGGTTGGTTGACTCACCCCCCGGCCCCCTCTCCAGGGGGAGAGGGGGTGTCAGACGACATTAGTTCTTTAAAGAATGCTGGAGGAGAGCTTCGCTGATTTTTTGCAACACAGTAGGCAGCTGGTGAAGCACCTGACCATTGGTAAAGCGAAGTACATGGTAGCCAATGCCTTCCAGCTCGTAGGTGCGACCAGTATCGTATTCAGCTTGCCCGGTTTCGTCATGCACCTCACCATCCACCTCTACAATCAGGTTGTGTTGGGTGCAGATGAAGTCTACAATGAATTTCCCGATGGCATGTTGCCGCCGAAATTTGGCGTCATTTAGCTGCCGGTTTCGCAACGCCTGCCACAAGACATCTTCGGCTGGAGTGGGCTCGCGCCGCATTTCTCCACTAAAGGATTTCAGTCGCTCAAACCACTGCTTTTTATCCGCAGTCAATCGTGGCCGGTTGCCCAACTCTTCAGCGCCAGGCTCCCCCTCTCCCCCTGGAGAGGGGGTCGGGGGGTGAGGCAACGAGGCCACATGCTCCACGATATTCCGGAACAGCTTCAGTCCGTCACCTTCCTCGCTCAGGTCCGGGTTAGCGCGTTTGCGGCGGGCCCAGTCGGGGTGGTTATATAAGGAGAGGAACGCTTCGGGGTGGGGCATCAGGCCGAACACGCGGCCGGTGGTATCGGTCAGGCCGGCGCAGTGCAGGTCGGCGCCGTTGGGGTTGTGCGGGTAGTTGGCCGTGGGCGCGCCGGCCTCGTCGAGGTAGCTGAGGCAGTTGAGGCCCCGGGCTTCGATGGCGGCGGCGGTTTCGGGGCTGCCGATGAGCAGGCGGCCCTCACCGTGGCGCACGGGCACTTCCAGCGTGTCGAGGCCGCGCAGGAAGGGCGTATTGCTTGCGGGGTTGACTTTGAGCCGCACCCAGCGGTCTTCGTAGCGGCCCGAGGCGTTGTGGGTCAGCGTGACTTCGGGCGTTACGGTGCCGGCCAAGTCGGGCAGCAGGCCCAGTTTCACCAGCACTTGGAAGCCGTTGCAGATGCCGAGCACGTGCTTGCCGCCGGCCACAAACTCCCGGATATCGTCGAGCAGCGTGCGGCCCTGGTCGTTTTTGCGGTAGCGCAGCTTGTTGGCCAGCACCACGCCCGAGCCTAAATCGTCGCCGAACGAGAAGCCGCCGGGGAAGTTGAGGATATCGTAATCGTGGATGCTGATGTGGCCGTGCAGCACCTGATTGAGGTGCACCACGGTAGCCTCGGCGCCCGCCAGCCGGTAAGCCGCCGCAAATTCCTCCTCGCAGTTGATACCGAAGCCGGTCAGAATGAGCGCCTGAACCTTGGCGTTGTCGGTTGTCAGTTGCGAGTTGTCAGGCTGTGCTTCCGGGCTGCTTTTCAGCGGCTCGTTGGACTCGTGGCCGCCGTCGACGCTTTTATAGCCGGGCAGCAGAATGTTGCCGTCGCCGTCCACCATTTCGTAGCCGGGGTCCTCGGGCCGGGGGCGCGGGGGCAGGTTCAGGTCGGGCAGATTTGGGTGCTGATCTGGCTGTTGCTGGTCGTTTTCCATGAGTACTGCTACGCGGTTTCGTGCTGGCCGAAGCCGATAATCCGGTTTACCGGGCCGTTGGTCCACTCGTGGCGCAGGGCGGCGCAGTCGGCTTCAATAACCGGCTGGCCCTGGTGGCGTACCGTCAGCTGGCCGTCGGCCGTTACGCGGCCCAGGCGGGTGGCGCGGGGGCCAAAGTGCTGCTCGAAAGCCACCACATCGGCCGGAGCCACCGTGGCCACGAAGCGCGAGTGCGACTCCGAAAACAGCTGCACCGGCACCGGCAGGCCTTCCGGCAGCTCCACTTCGGCCCCGAAGCCGTAACCAAACGTGGCCTCGGCCAGCGCTACGGCCAGCCCGCCATCCGATAAATCGTGGCAGCTCTGAATCAGGTTCTGGTCGTTGGCCTCTCCTATTAATATGTAGAGTGCTTTGGCTTGCTCAAACCGCACCTGGGGCACGTTGGCGCCCAGCTCGCCGAAGAGCTGGTAGAACTCCGAGCCGCCCAGCTCGTCGTAGGTTTCGCCCAGCAGGCACACCACATCGCCTTCCTGTTTGAAGTCGGAGGTGATGGTGCGGCGCACGTCCTCGATTTTGGCGGTCATCGAGTACAGAACGGTCGGCGGCACCGAAATCTTCACGCCGTCGGCCTTGAAGTCGTTCTTCATCGAGTCCTTGCCGCTGGTGAGCGGGATGCAGTAGGCCGCCGTGGCGTCGCGCAGGGCCTGGGCCATGCGCACGAGCTTGGCCAGCTTGAACTTGCCGTCGGGGTTGCTTGCGGGGTCGTACACCGAATCGGGCACGCAGAAGTTGTCGTTGACGGACCAGAAGTTGCCGTCGCCGTAGCGCAGGTTGGGCAGCTTCCCTCCCACCGCCACAATCTGGCGCACGGCCTCATCAAACGAGCCCGCCGACATGGCGTAGGGGTCCAAATCACCGAAACGGGGCAGAATACCGTTGCTCACGGCCACGCCCTCCCAGCTCTCAAAGTTGAAACGCACCACGGCCGCATCCTGGGGGGCCTGCCCCGTGGCGCCCATCAGGGGCTTGATAATCGTGCGGCCCTTTACCTCGTGGTCGTACTGCCGGATAACGGATTCGCGCGAGCAGATATTGAGGCTGCCGAGCAGGCGGGTAAGGACGCTGGTGTACTCGGTGGTGGCGGGCAGCGCGGGCTCGTTCAGCGCCGGCTTGCTCCACTCGGCTTCCAGCACCTTGCGCGGCACCCCGTCGTGCAGGAAGTCCATGTTGATGTACGCCACCGCCTTGTCGGCGAAGCGTACATCGAGGTGGCCGTTGGCGGTGAAGTAGCCAATGTCGGTCAGCTCCACTTCCATCTCGCGGCCCAGGACCAGCAATTCCTCCTTTTTGGCTGGCTCCACGGCCAGCGTAAACCGCTCCTGCGACTCCGAAACAAAGATTTCCCAGGGACGCAGACCGGGGTACTTGAGCGGCACGTCGGCCAGCTCGACTACCGCGCCACCCGAAATCGTGGCCAGCTCGCCTATGCTCGATGAGAGGCCGCCCGCGCCGTTGTCGGTGCTGCAGCGGATGAGGCCGCGGCGGGTCGCCAGCAGCAGGAAATCCATGGCCAGCTTCTGGGTGATGGGCGAGCCAATCTGCACGGCCGTGGCGGGCGAAGTTTCGTCCAGCTCAATCGACGAAAACGTAGCGCCGTGGATGCCGTCTTTGCCCACCCGGCCGCCGGCCATGATGATGCGGTCCTGGGGCTCGATGTTTTTCTCCCACGAATCGAGGCCATCCAGCTGCATGGGCAGCACGGCCCCGGTGCCGCAGTACACCAGCGGCTTGCCGGCGTAGCGGTCATCGAACACGATGCTGCCGTTCACGGTGGGCACGCCCGACTTGTTGCCGCCGTCCTCGATGCCCTTGCGTACGCCCTCGAAAATGCGGCGCGGGTGCAGCTGGTTGCTCAGCAGCGTACCGTCAAACTCGGGGTCGCCGAAGCACAGCACGTTGGTGTTGAACAGCAGCCGCGCCCCGCCGATGCCAGTGGCCAGAGGGTCGCGGTTGTTGCCCAGAATGCCCGTAATGGCCCCGCCGTAGGGGTCGATGGCCGAGGGCGAGTTGTGGGTTTCCACTTTCCAGACAAACAGCGACTCGGGGTTGATGCGCACGGCCCCGGCGTTATCGGAGAACACCTTTATCAGCCAGTCGTTGCCGTTGGCCCGCAACTGCCGGTCTACTTCGGAAGTGGCATCCTTAATGTAGGTTTTGAACAGCGAATCCACCTCGAACGCCTCGCCGGTGTCCAGGTCGCGGTAGTTAATCAGGGCCGCGAATTCCTTGTGTTTGCAGTGCTCCGACCAGGTTTGGGCAATGATTTCCAACTCGCAGTCCGTGGGGTCGGTGGGCAGCCCGGCGGCCGTGCGCTGGGCCTGCATGCCGGCGTAATGGTCACGCACGGTCTGCATTTCCTCCAGGTTGAGGGCGTACAGGTTGTCTTTGGAGAGCTGCACCAGCTGCTCGTCGGAGAGGCCGACCAACGACACGGTTTCCGTAATGGGCTCGGCCCCGCCACCGGGCCGCGGCGTGTAGTCGCGGATGCCATCGGTGAGGGGGCCGGTTTCGAAGCGGTTGATTTGCTTGTTGCCCAGCAGCTCCTGGGCCAGTCGGCGCAGGTCGGCTTCGGGCAGGGCTTCTTCGAGGAAGTAAAGCCGCTTGCTGAAAATGTGCTGGGTATGCGTGTCGAGCGGCTCGTTGAGCAGGTCGCCGAGCGCGTTCTGGGCCGAAATACCCTCGTCGTCGGTTACGCCGGGCAGCTTGGCTACCAGAATGTAGCTGCGGTATTCGGGGCCGTGGCGAAACTCGTCGAAGGCTACCTCGTGCAGCACCGGGTCCTGGAGGCAGCGGGTGGCGAAGTCGCGCAGCTGCTGGTCGCTCAGGGGGTAGCGCACCGTGTAAAGGGCGGTACTTTGCACGCGGCCGGTGTGCAGGCCCAGGTGGCGGCGGGCGGCCTCGGCGATGCGCTGGCCCTCACCATCGTGTTGGTCGGGTCGGAGCAGCAGCTGAATGGTTCTCTGGGTAGCTTCCAAAAGAAGGGGTGTTATCTATTTTTCGGTGCCACGCCGAGGCTCCGCAAGGGCCACCGTGGGGAGCCTACCCCACGCGGGGGTACGCCGAAAATGCCTTGCCGCCGGGCCGGTTGCCGCCGCGGTAGGTTTAAGAAAACGCTTTTTCCGGCCGACTGCCAGGTTTCACCACCGGAACGCCTGCCCGGCAAAGCGGACAATCGTCGGGTGCGTAGGTGGCCGCCGTGACCGGCAGCAGGGCAAAGTTCGGAAAATTCAGCGCAGCATTGCCACCGGTGCGGTCAATTAAACTCACCACGGCCAAAACTTTCCCGCCCAGCTCGGTCAGCAGCCGGGCTACTTCGTTGGTGCTCTTGCCGGTAGTCACCACGTCTTCGGCAATGATAATCTGCTGACCCGGCTCAATGGTAAAGCCGCGGCGCAGACTCATCTGGCCGTTTTCGTCGCGCTCGGTGAAGATGCCGGGCACCCCCAGCTGCCGGGCCAGCTCGTAGCCCATCACCACGCCGCCCATGGCCGGGCCCACCACCAAATCGGGCGCGAAACCAGCGGCCCGTAGCTGGCGGGCCAGCTCGGCGGCGGCCGGCGCGGCCAGCTCGGGCCGCCGCAGAAACCGGGCACACTGCACGTAAGTGTCCGAATGCAGCCCCGACGACAGCCGGAAGTGCCCGCGCAGCAGCGCTTCTTCCTGCAGCAATTGCTGCTCCAGGGTTTTGGGGGTGAGGGTGGGTTGCGGGGTAGGTGTCATTAAGGTGTTTATTCTTCGCCTTCTGTTGAAATAATTACTGCTTCTAAACCGATGTTAAGACCCAGAAGAAGATTTACGACATCCTCCTCAGCGCTAACTACCAGCATAGAATATTCTTCCCGAGCCTTCATAAGAACCTGCTCTATCCGCTCAATTTTCAGGGTCAATGCGAATGAACCATTCAGGGTTATATGGGCATACCACCCTGCTTGCATTGCGCCTTCTACCAGTCTCCCGATTAGGTAGAATTCATTTCGGCGCAGAATGGCAAAGCTGTCGATAACGTCGAAGGTGCCCTTTACCGATTCGCGTTTGTCTGATATAGACATTTAATAATACAGGTATGGATTACACCCCCACGGCCCGCAGTTCGTTGATTTGCGCCACCAGCTCCCGCGCTGTGGCACCCGCGTCTTCGGCCTGCCAGAGGGCGCGGGAGGTGTTGATGAGCAGACCGGCGCCGTCGGGGCGCAGGCCGGCGCGGAGCGTGGCGGACAGGTCGCCGCCCTGGGCACCCACGCCGGGCACCAGAAACCACTGCTCGGGGCAGATAGCCCGCACATCGGCCAGCGCGCCGGGGTAAGTGGCGCCCACCACGAGGCCGATGCCGCCAATTTCGGCATCAAGTTGGCAGGCCACCGTGGCTACGCCGTGGGCCAGCGAGCCGCCGCGGGTCAGGGCCATGTTCTGCATCGAATATTGCGACTTATTGCTGGTTTTCGACAGCACAAACACCATTTTGCCTTCGCGCACGAAGGGCCGCACCGCGTCGTCACCCATGTAGGGGTTTACCGTCACGGCATCGGCCCCCACCACGTCGTAGGCGAAGCGGGCGTAGTGCTCGGCCGTGCTGGCAATGTCGCCGAACTTACCGTCCAGAATCACCGGAATATCCTTCGGAATCCGCTTTATGGTTTCCTTGAGCAGCTGCACACCGTTTTCGCGGCTCAGAAAGAAAGCCAGGTTGGGCTTGAAAGCAGCGGCAAAGGCGCTGGTCTGGTCCACAACCTCGGCCAGCCGCCGGGCTACCTGGGCGTCGTCGCCCACCGGGTCGAGGCCCACGCACAGCAGCGAGTTGGCCGTTTGAATACGCTGAAGAAGCTTTTGCATACAAGTGGGTTGAGAGTGGGAAATATGGGCGGAATGTGCTGGCGCGCACCCCACCCCCGGACCCTCCCCTCCGGGAGAGGGGTGCGTTCAACGAATCTTTAAACTCGCGTCTGGCACCCCTCTCCCGGAGGGGAGGGTCCGGGGGTGGGGTGGCCTGCCGCACTCTGCCGCCAGCCGGGCCGAGAGGCCGGGTTCCAGCCACTCGCCGCTGCCAATTTGTACGGCCGCCGCCCCGCAGCGCAGATAATCCGTCACGTGGCCGGCCGTGAAAATGCCGCCGGTACCGAACACGGGCAGCGTCAGCCGCTCGTCGTGGGCCAGCTCCCACACGCAGCGCAGGGCCACTGGCCGCAGCGCCTCGCCCGAAATACCACCGGCTACGGGGGCGGCACTAGCATCATCGGGCAGGTGCAGGGCTTTGAGCAGGTTGGTGGCGGCCACGGCATCGGCCCCGCCCTGCTGGGCGCCGAGGGCCAGCCCACGGATGTGCTCGGGCCAGGGTGGCAGCTTTACTATCACGGCGGCGCTGGGGCCCAGTTCGTCGCGCACGGCCTGGGTAGCCTCGCGCACAAAACCGGCCGTCAGCGCCTCGCCGCCCGAGGTGTCGGGCTGGGTCAGGTACACCTCCACGCCCGCAATCAGGCTGCCGACTTCGCGGGCCAGAAACCGGGCAATTTTGCGGAAGCCCGGCACGCCGGGGGCCGTGATGCTCACCAGCACCGGCACGCCGAAGCGGCGCAGACCGGGCAGGAATTCCTGCACCAGAATCTCGGCGCTTTCGGTGCGCATGTTGCTGGCATTGAGCAGCGTCTGGTCGGCTACCTGCCAGATGCCTTCCTCGTAATGGCCGGGCTGCGGTTCCATCGTCACGGTGCGGGTGAAGATGGCGCCCAGTCGTTCGTACCCTTCGCCCGCCAGCTGCCACGGAGCAGCCGCTAGGCACACGGGGTTCTGTAAAGTGAGCGTTCCGAGTTGCATAGCTGTAAGTTAGTTATCGGTTAGAAAAACGTCATGCTGAGCGCTGACACAAAGCAAAACGCCCGGCCAATGACCGGGCGCTTGCTGGAAAGGAAGGCTAGATGACGTTTTCGCGGTTGATGAGGAAGGGGACGCAGTCGAGCATGTCGGTCTGACCAAGGATGAACCGGGCCACCCGAGCCATACCCACGCCGGTACAGGAGTCACGTTTGGAGCCCATGCCTGAGTTCCATTCAGGGGTGGCAGCAGGAGCGGCAGCTACCATCTGCTGGGCGAGGGTAGTGTTGTCGTTCATGTAGGGTGGTGAAAGTAGAGGTTGAAAAACGAGGAAAAATCGACGTCAGATGCTTTCCGGTCCGCCGCCGCCCGAGTGGGCCGGGCATAAAAAAACCGCTTCAAAAACCGAAGCGGTGAAAGGCAGAAAAGCCGGAAAAACGAAAATATCAGTGGGGGAAACGAAGGAGAGAATGACCTTCTGGTCATCTCGCAGGACGGCGTTTCGCTCGGTCCCACGCTTCATCAAAGAATGTTGATTTAGCTGAAGCACGATACAAAAGTACCAATTCGTTCTACCTATACGACTTTTACAATGTTACCGTTATGTTACCAAATTGTTAACTCATCGTTTTTACTCCATTGCCACCCTCTAGGCAGTTAGCCCTTATTTAGCTGTTAATCAACGAAATTAAAACCTGCATTCTGTCTCCTATTATCGGCGGCAACATCTTACCTTTGCCCTTCATCCGCTGTCAAACACGAATAGCCCTATTCCCTCATACCGGAATAGTTCAATAATTCGGATTAGCCTTCCGCGATTCTGCACTATATAGGAGAGAAAACACCACTTGCTCCTTTACCCGCTTCCTGCTTTTGCCCCAATTCAGCTGCGCCCACCTTACCCCGGCCGGCACGCTCGGGCCCTAGTGTTGCAGCAGGACTTGGCGCAATTTTTCGTTTGGTTCAATAGGCTCACTTGGGCAACTGCTGGATAGCGCACCGGGAATCTTAACATAATCACAATCGGCCTGTTTGTTGCTGAATTGGATTTAGCGTTTACTTTTGCTAAAAGCCTGCTTTTAAAGCCCTTGTTCTTTCTTTCCTTCTGAATGCTATGAATAAAATACTACTTCCGCTTTTACTGGCGGGCACCCTGGCCATGCCGCTGGCAACCCGCGGTCAGGCCCCCGAGCGGGTCGATTATGCCGAGAAGGTGGTGCAGGAAGGCGCCGGCCGAAGCGCACTTTACACCCGCGCCCTCGACTGGGCCCGTAACAAGTTCACCTACGCCCCCACCAGCGGCCTAGTAGCCGAGCCAGCCAGCGGGGCTATTCGGGTAACGGGCACCGGCACGCTAAAGCCCGTGGACGACCGGGGCAAAGACCAGAACCTGACCGTGCTGTTCACGTTCCGTTTCCAGGCCACCGACAACGGCTACACCTACCACGTCAGTTCGTTTGAGGTGCTGCCCGACCCGGCCAACCCCACGCAGCGGGTGCCACTGGAGCAGTACCAGACCGAGCTGCGGGCCGCCCGCAGCAACGCCAAAACCCACAACGACCGCCGCCTGGGGGCCCAGGCCACTTCGCTGGCCAGCGAGGCGGCCATGTCGTTCCGCTCGTTCATGAACAGCCAGCCCGCCGACGACCACGTGGGCGTAGCCGACGAACAGGTAGGCGCGCAATAAGCGGCTCAGTTCGCGCAAGAACGAAAAAGTCGGCCGCGTTACAACGCGGCCGACTTTTTCGTTAGGCACTTGCCGAATACGATGGGTTGGTAAGCTCCCGGAAGCGGTTACATCAGCTGGTGGGGCCGTTGTCTACGCGGGCCTCAATGGTGGCCTGTACGCTGGCCGATACAGCCGATAGCAGGTCGTAGCCGGTGGCCTTCTCAATGGCATCGACGCTGGTGCGGTAGCTGCCCCAGGTGGTGCTGATGCCGTTGTCGTTGGGCGTGTCGATGGCAATAACGCGGGTGCTGCTCGTTACGCGGGCGGCATCGTTGGAGCCCACCGGCAGCACTACCACCACTTTCCAGCAGCGGGCGGGCACGGTTACGCGGCCCTGGTCGAGGGTGGTTTTGTAGCCGGCCGAGCCGGTGCCGCCTTTGCCGTAGCTGCCGGCAATGATGTAAAGCTCGTTGCCCGCATTAACGAGCGTGCGGCAGTAGTTTTCGAGCCCGGCCCAGGTGCGCTGGTTGTTGTTGGGGGCCTGAGGCATCATGTTATCCATCAGGAAGGTGGCCGAGTTATCGGCCTTCGAGCCGGTGCGGTCGGCCGAGGGGCAGTTATGGCCGCGGTCGAAGCCGGAGCCCGAATAGCTGCTGCTGCTGACGCGATACCAGCCGCTGGGCAGCGAGTTGTCGGGCCCGAAGTTGTCCTGGCGCGGGGTGCTGCCGAGCCAGGCGCTGCTCAGGTGCCAACTCACCCAGTTGGGCGTGCCCCGGTCGCGGTGGTACGACAGGCTGTACTGCGACTTTGTGACGAGGTAGTTCCAGTAGAACTTGGTGTCGGTTTTGGCGCCGCTGGGGTTGCCCAGGGCCAGGTTGTTGTCGCGGGTAGCGCTGGTGCTGTCGGCAACTTGTGAGCCAACGCCGGGGCCGGCGGGCTCAATGGCTTCTTTGGAGCAGGAAATGGCCAGGCTGCTGAGCAAAACCAGGCCCAGCATGCGGGAAATGGTACGCGACATAGAACAGTGGTAAGATGGTGGGAAATGCAAGACGCTTACAAAGTTGCCAAGCTGGTTGTACTCCAATGTTACCGGAATGTTACCATCACCTGCCCCCCCCACTGCCCGGCCAGCCCCTATAATGCGGAAAGTCCCACCGGCTTGCAGCCAGCGGGACTTTCCGGCTCCCATAGCCATCAGCCGAATAAATAGTACACCACTAATAATTTTGCTTTCGCCGTCCCTGCGCGTGGCACCACTAGCCTCAACGGCCCTGCGTCAGGGCCAGCCGCTGCCGACCTACCAGCCGGCCGGCTGCGTCGCGCACCACGGCCTGGTACACGCCCGGTCCCAGGTTGGGAACCGCTACTTCGGCCGCCGTACCACGCAGCGGCTGACGGCTTACCAGCGCCCCCTGCATGGAATACAGCAGCAGTTCATAGCCGCCCTCAATCGGCGCCGGCAGCCCCCCGATACGCAGCTGCTCGCCCGCCGCGGCAGGGTTGGGGTATAGGGCCAATGCTACAGCCGCCGCCTGGCGCGTTACCGCTGCCACCTGCGAGTAGGTTTCGGTGCCATCGAGGTCGACCTGGCGCAGGCGGTAATAGAGCACGCCGGCCGGCAATTGGGCCGCAGCGGCATCGGTGAGGCTATAGTACTGGTTGCCGTTGCTGGTGCCGGCGGCCTGCTGGCGGCCCACGGCCACAAAGCCCCGGCCCGCTTCGGCCGAGCGCTCCACCTCGAAATAGTGGCTATTGACTTCGGTAGCCGTTTCCCAGCTTACCTCCACAGCCAGGCCGCGGGCACGGGCGGCAAAGGCAGTCAGCTGCACGGGCAGCGGGCCGGTAGGCGTCACGAAAGTAGTCGGGAAGCCGGTAGGCCGGTCTTCGGCGAAGGCGTAGTACACGTTGGTATTGTTCAGCAGTTCTACGCCCGTCAAGAATTCCACTTCCACCCAGTCAAAATCCTGGGTGGTCAGGAATGACACCTCGCTGCGGCCGCCGGCCAGCAGTTCCACATTCAGCAGGCTGGCGCCCGTAGCCGTTTCTACCAAAGTACCGCCATTAGCGCCGCTGTAAGTTCTGATGCGTACGCTTTTCAGCACCTCGGCATCCAGTAGCCCAGTACCCCGGCCCAGCACCACGCCGGCCGTGTTGCCAGCCTTGCCGGGCCCGTCGAGGCGCAGCTTCAGACGCGGCGCAGTCAGCAGACCCACTAAGCTGCCCACGCTGGCGGCATTGCCGCTCAGGTCATTGTCGGCGGCCAGCTGCGGGTTGCTGATGAGGCCGGGCGTGCCACTCACTTGATAGTCATTGTTCAGACTCGGGGTAGCAAAAGCCGATAGCTGGGGGTTCTGGTCGCGGAAGGTGCTGGGCGTTACGCCGAAGCCGTAGTACACTTTCAGGTTGTCGAGGGCGCCCATCAGGCTCGTGCGCTGCAGCTCTACCCGGTCGAAGGGCTTGGTGGTGGTGAAGCGCACCACGGTCTGGCCGTTGGGCAGCACCTCCAAGCGCAGCAGGTTGCGGCCGATGGCCTGTTCCTGCTTCACGCCGCCCTGGTAGGTGGTGATGCGCAGGTTGTCTAGCACGCTCAAGTCGAGCAGGCCACCCGAACCCAGCACAAAACCCGCTTCGTAGCCCGCCGGGGCCGGGCCTTCGAGTTGCACCTGCAGGGTAGAGGGACAATCTACTCCTAGCAACGAAACCAGCGTGGCGTAGTTGGTCAGATCATTATCGACGGCATTCTGCGGGCTGGCTACGCCACTGTTCACACATAGCGACAGAGGCAGGCCGTTATCATCGGTTGACTGGGTGCTGTAGTTGCTGGTCGCGGGGCTGTCGAAGCGCGTAACCAGTCCCTCGGTTTTCTCGATGACGTTGGCATCGATGGCGTAGGCGTACAGCACGTCGAGGTCGAAGCCCACCGAAAGTAAAGAACCAGCCTCTAGTTCAATCTGGTCAAAAGGCTTGGTTGCTATAAATTCGAGCCGTACCGCATCGCCTGCCTGTCCTAGCGCAGCTTTCACTAGGCCTGCACTAACCGGCACCGACTCCTGTAAGGCTGCCTTCCGGAATGTGCGTAGCCGGAGGCCGCCCGCTATATCTGTCCCCAGCAAGCCTAACAACGCACCATTACGCCTTACTACTACGCCAGCGCGGTAATTGTTGGGGGCTTCCTCCGCCAAATCCATCCGCAATCTTACCGTTCCTCCTAATAGTGAAACCGGTATCTGGATAGTAGCTGCTGTATTGAAATCACCATCAGCAGCCAGCGCCTTATTGATGACACCTCCAGTGCACAGCACACAAAACCCGGAAGTGCTTGTGCTCGTGCCTTTAGCCCCGCCCGACGAGTAGATAGGTTCACCGGCCCCCAGGGCCGTTTGGGCCGCAAACAGCAGCGCGGCTAATAGCATCAGCGGGCTCCTGCCGCGCCGAATGCCAGATGTATAGAAAGCAGCCATAATCAAGTAGTAATAGGTTGACAGCCATACGTATGCAGGCCTACCCCTCCCTGCCAACTACCCGGCCAGCTCTTGCGGCAAGCTCTTCAGGGCTGGTTATCAATATATTGAGAATATTGTACGCTTTACTTATTGGTTCATTGTGGGAAATATTTTCCGCTTTAGAGAATTTTTGGTAAGCCCGGGTTTCCCGCTTATACTCGCAGTTATAACTGCTCTGCTTGCATCACCCGCTGAAAACAACTTTCTCAGGAATAGAACTTTTCTAATGACTGCTTTGTCTTTCCAGACCGCTCTGTCTATAGAAGTGCTATCCTTTATCCCTCCGCATGAACTCCACTGCTACTTCAATCTTCATTGTTGAAGACAACGCTTGGTACGCCGAATTATTGGAGTACAAGCTGACCCAAAACCCCGATTACATTGTCCGCCGCTTTGCCACTGCCCAATCCTGCCTCGATAGCCTGAGTGAACCGCCCGACATTATTACGCTCGATTACACGCTGCCCGATGGCCGGGGCGACGAGGTGCTGCGGCGGATAAAAGAGCGGCTGCCGGAGGTAGCCGTCATCGTTATTTCGGCCCAGGAGGACATCCGTACTGCCGTAGGGCTGCTGCAACAGGGCGCCTACGACTACCTGGTAAAGGACGAGGAAACCGCCGACCGGCTGTGGCATACGGTCGGCAATATTGTGCAGCAGCTGGCCTTGCGCCGCGAAAATACCCAGCTGCGCAAGCAAATCGGGCACAAGTACGACGCCCGCCGCGCCATCCGGGGCCATAGCCCGGCCATGCGCCAGCTGTTCACGCTCATCGATAAGGCCGCCCGCACCAATATCACGGTGTCGATTGTGGGCGAAACAGGCACCGGCAAAGAGCTGGTAGCTAAGGCCATCCACTACGGATCCGACCGGCGCGAGGCGGCTTTCGTGGCCGTGAACGTGGCCGCCATTCCGCGCGAGCTGCTGGAAAGCGAGTTGTTTGGCCACGAGAAGGGCGCCTTCACCGGGGCCGTGGCCCGGCGCATCGGCCGGTTCGAGGAGGCCCACCGCGGCACCCTGTTTCTGGATGAGGTGGCCGAGCTCGATTTGAGTTTGCAGGCCAAGCTGCTGCGGGTGCTGCAGGAGCGCGAGGTGTGCCGGGTGGGCGGCAGCGGCACCATCCCCTTCGATGCCCGCCTAATGGTGGCCACCCACCGCGACCTGGCCCGCGAAGTGCGCGAGGGTCGGTTTCGCGAAGATTTGTACTATCGCCTGTTGGGCCTGCCCATTGAGCTGCCCCCGCTGCGCGAGCGGGGCGACGACGTGCTGCTGCTGGCCGAAGGTTTTCTGCACGAGTTCTGCCAGCAAAACAGCCTGGCGGCCTGCACGCTCTCGGACGAGGCTCAGCAGAAGCTGCTGCGCTACTCGTTTCCGGGCAACGTGCGCGAGCTGAAGGCGCTGGTGGAGCTGGCCGCCGTGCTGGCCGAGAACGGCTCTATCACCGCCGCCGACCTGCCCCTGCGCAGCCCCCACCCCGCCGCCGACAGTTCGGGCGGCGTTTCGCCCACCGACGAGTCGCTGCGGGCCCAGACTACGGCCATCGTGCAGCACTACCTCGACCGCTACGAGGGAAATATTCTGCAGGTCGCGGCCAAGCTGCAAATCGGCAAGTCCACCATTTATCGTATGCTTCAGAACCACGAGGTGCAGGTCCGCTAAACGGGCCGGCCCCACTACTTTCCGGTTCTAGCGGCCCCTCGGCGGGGCAGGTTGGTGGCTCTGAAAAGCAGCCGGCCAGCCCCGCCGACAGGGTCTAAATTTCGCTTTTCATGGACTCCATCCGGTTCCGGCAGCAGGCTCGGCAGCTGCGGCAGGCCCGCCAGCAGCTGGCCCGGCAGCAGCAGCAGCTGACGGCGGCCAACGAGCAGGCCGCGGCCGCCACCCGCCTCTACGACGCGCTGCCCAGCTTTATATTCGTCTTCGACCTGCCCTCGGCCAGCCTGCACTACTGCAACCGCTTTGTCGAAACCCGGCTGGGCTACCCGGCGACCGAGCTGCGGGCGATGGGGCCGTGCGTGCTCGAAGTGCTGATGCCCGCCGCCGAGGCCGATGGGCTGCGCCTGCACTACGCCGAGGTAGCCGCCCAGCCCGACGGCAAACAGCTCTCCTTTGAGTACACCATGCAGCACCGCACCGGGGCCACGCGCTGGCTTCGGCTGACGAGCACACCCTTCGCCCGCGATGCGCAGGGCCGCGTTACGCAGCTGCTGAGCAACGCCGAGGACGTTACCCGCTGGAAAATAACCGACGAGCAGCGCCGCTCGGCCAACCGCCGCCTGGCTGAGCAGAACCGCCTGTTCCGGCAGGTGATTGACACGGTGCCCAACCTGATTTACCTTAAAGACGACGCGGGCAACTACGTGCTGGCCAACGAGGCCACGGCCCGCTTTTACCACCTCTCGCACGAGGAGCTGCTGCGGGCCGACTTGCCCGAACTGGAAGCGCGCTTCCCGAGCATGGCCCAGTATCGGCGGCAAGATGAGCAGGTGCTGAGTTCGGGCCAGGAAATCGATGAGGAAGCCTCACTGACCGATGGTGAGGGCGGCCAGCGCTGGTTCCGCACCATCAAGCGGCCGTTTGTGCTCACCGATGGCACGGTGCAGGTGCTGGGGGTCGATAACGACATCACCGAGCTCAAGCAAACCCAGCAGGCGCTGGAGAAGGCCAAGGAAGTTGCCGAGCAGAACGCGCAGGCCCGCCAGAACTTCCTCACCAACATGAGCCACGAAATCCGGACCCCGCTCAACGGCATCGTGGGGCTAACCGGACTGCTGGCCAAAACCCCGCTCGCCGCCGAGCAGCGCCAGCTGCTGGGCCACGTGCAGGATTCGGCCGACAACCTGCTGGTACTCATCAACGACGTGCTGGACATGGCCCAGCTGGGCGCCGGCCGGATGCGGCTCGACTGCGTGCCCTTCGAGCTTGATCAGGTGCTGCGCGCCAGCTGCCAGGCGCTGCTGGCCACGGCCACGGCCAAGGGCATCGGGCTGCGCCTGCAGCTACCACCGCCCGATTTGGCCGGGCCGACCCGCGTGTTCGGCGACCCGCACCGGCTCCGGCAGGTGCTGCTGAACCTGCTGGGCAACGCCGTCAAGTTCACGCCCAAGGGCCAGGTGCTGCTGACCTACGAGTGCCTTAACCCCGAAGCCGCCGCGCCGCAGTACCGCTTTTCGGTGCTCGATACGGGCATTGGCATTGCGCCGGCGCAACTGCGCGAGCTGTTCGAGCCCTTCACCCAGGCCTCGGCCAGCACGGCCCGCGAGTTTGGCGGCTCGGGCCTGGGGCTGAGCATTTCGCGGGGCCTGGTGGAGCTGCTGGGCGGCCAGCTGACGGCCGACAGCGCGCCGGGCCGCGGCAGCACGTTCCGCTTTACGCTCGCGCTGGCCCCGGCCCCGGCTGCTCCGGCCGCTGCTCCGGCGCCGGCCCCCGATTTCCAGCGGCTGCGCGGCTACCGGGTGCTGATGGCCGAAGACAACGCCGTAAACCAGCTGCTGGTCCAGACGATGCTGCGCAACTGGGGCGTGGTGGTGGACACAGCCTCGTCGGGCGCCGAGGCGCTGGCGCTTTTCCGCCGGCACGCCTACGCGGTGGTGCTCATGGATATTCAGATGCCGGGGCTTGATGGGGTGGCCACTACCCAGTTGCTGCGCCAGCACCCCGACCCGACCCGGGCCGCCACGCCCGTCGTGGCCCTCACGGCCCACGCCATGCCCGGCGACGCCGAGCAGTACCGCGCCGCCGGCCTCGATGCGTATTTGGCCAAGCCTTTCCGCGAGGAAGCGCTGTTTGAATTGCTGACTAAGATTCTCCCCCCCTCCCCGTCCGCAACCCGCCCCGCGCCACCTACCCCGGCGCTACCGGCTCCGCCTCCGCCACCGGCCCCGGCAAAGCCCGCCGTGGCACCGGCCGCGCACCCTCCGCTCTACGACCTGGCCATGCTGCGCCGCCTGTCGGGCAACGATGAGGTGTTTGTGCGGCGGCTGGTGCAGGTGTTCATCGAAACCACGCCGCCGGCCGTGGCCCGGCTGGAGCGGCACCTGCGGCAGCGGCAACTGACCGAGCTGGCGGCGGCGGCCCACTTCCTCAAAAGCTCGACCGACGGCCTGCAGCTAACCAGCCTGCGCCCGGTGCTGCTGGCGCTGGAAGCCGCGGGCAGCGCCGCTACTCCGCCCGACTGGCCGCAGCTGCTACGGCTCGTCGAGCAGGTGAGCGTCACGGTGGCCGAAGTGGTGGAGCAGCTGCAGCAGGCGTTTGCTGATTAACGCCGGGCTGTGCTACTGCCTCCGAATAAGCTCAAGCACATAATTATACTGCAACCTCGGCGGCCTGTTTGGGGTTAGGTAGGTGTGCGGCAACGCCACCGGGTACGGCTTCGGCCGCCAGCCGGGGCAGCAAGCCGGATTTATTCCTTCATTTCCCTTTTTTATGACTGCCTTCCTGATTTTCCTGGGCATTGCCCTTGCCACCGCGCTGTTGGCCTTCGATACCATCGACAACCTCAAAGCCATGTTCCAGCCGCAAACCGTACCCGTACGCACCGGCGAATAGCCGGTAGGCTGACCGAACGAAAAAAGGCCTCTGCTGTAGCAGAGGCCTTTTTTCTATCCGTTGGAATCCGATAAACTTCGATATAGATGCTTGATTAGCGAATTACGAGCTTGCGCATTTCGCTGGCGTTGTCGGCTTCCAGCTTCACGTAGTAGAGGCCGTTGGCAAACTTGCTCAGGTCGAGGGTGCGGGTGTACCGGTCGCGCAGCTCGGTGAGCGACTCGCGGTACATGACAGTGCCGATGACGTTGAGCACGCGCAGTTCGAGCTTGCGGCCTTCAAAACCGTTAATATTGATGTGCACGATGCCGGTGCTGGGGTTCGGGAAAACGGTCAGGGCCTTTTCGTCGGCGGCGGCAGCGGTTTTGGTGGGTGGCTGGGCCTGGGCCGATAGGCAGCCGCCCGGCAGCGTTACCGTGGTAAACAGGGTCAGCAAGAAAATACGTAGGAGTGTAAGCATATAAGGCGGTGTTGGGGTGAGCCCGAAACTGTTTCGGACAGCCTAAGACTAAACGACTGGCAGGAAATTTAGGTTGACAAAAATATTGGCTCATTCCCGTAATGCCATAAAATAGTACCCAGCATCGATGAATATCGGCCGTACTCCTTTTCCTTCACGCCTTTAGCTCAATAAATAAGTTGGACGTTATCATTATCGGCGGCGGATTAGGCGGCCTGTGCGCGGCCCTCGACCTCGGGCGGCGCGGCCACGCCGTGACGCTGGTGGAGCGGCGGCAGTACCCCTTTCATCGGGTGTGCGGCGAGTACGTGTCGAACGAGGTGCTGCCCTACCTGCGCCGGCTCGGGGCCGATCCGGCCGAGCTGGGCCCGGCCGCAATCAGTCGGTTTCAGGTCAGTTCGCCGGCCGGCCAGTTGCTGGATGCCCCGCTTGATCTGGGCGGTTTCGGCATCAGCCGCTACCAGCTCGATGACTTTCTGTACCACCGCGTGCTGGCCACCGGCGCCACGGTGCTGCACGCCACCGTGACCGATGTGGCGTTTGATGCGGCCACCGACGCGCACGAGGTGGTGCTGGCCGATGGGCGCCGCCTGCCGGCCCGCGTGGTTATCGGCACCTACGGCAAGCGTAGCGCCCTCGACCGGCAGCTGGAGCGCCCCTTTTTCACGCAACGCTCGCCCTACCTCGGCGTGAAATACCACCTGCGCTACCCCGCCATGCCGCGCGACCTGATTGCGCTGCACAACTTCGCCGACGGCTACGCGGGCATTTCGGCCATCGAAGACGACAAGTTCTGCTTCTGCTACCTCACCACCCGCCGCAACCTTAAGGCCCACGGCACCATTCCGCAGCTCGAAGCCAACGTGCTGGCCCGCAACCCGCGTCTGCGCCACATTCTGGAAACGGCCGAGGTGCTGTACCCGCAGCCCGAAGTCATCAACGAAATTTCCTTCGCCCCCAAAACCTGCCTGGAGCGCCACGCCCTGCTGGCCGGCGACGCGGCCGGCCTGATTACGCCCCTGTGCGGCAACGGCATGGCCATGGCCATCCACGGGGCCCAGCTGGCTGCCACCCACTCCGACGCCTTTCTGCGCGGCCGCCTGAGCCGCCCGCAGCTCGAAGCTGCCTACTCGGCCGACTGGCACGCGCACTTTGGCCAACGCCTGCGGGTGGGGCGCGCCGTGCAACGCCTGTTCGGCCAGCCGCTGCTTAGCGAGCTGACAGTGCGCGGGTTGCGCCGCTGGCCAAGCGCCGTGCGGGCCCTGATGCAGCGCACACATGGCACGGAATTTTAGGGGTTGAAACCAACGACCATAAATGTGTAACCCAACCGGCCCGATTTTTACGTAAACTGCCCCAATGAGTAGTTATTTGTGTGCTATTGGCACGGCCAACCCGCCCCACCGTATTCCGCAAGCGCAGATTGCCGATTTCATGGCCGCCGCCCTGCAGCTCGACGAGCGCGACACCCGCAAGCTGCGGGCCCTGTACCGCGTGTCGGGCATAGCCCACCGCTACTCGGTACTGCCCGATTATGCGCGGGTGAACGGTGAGTTCGAGTTCTTTCCCAACACGCCCGGCCTGAACCCGTTTCCGACCGTGGGCCGGCGCATGGCCGAGTACCGCCGTTTTGCGCTGCCGCTGGCCGTGGAAGCCGTGCAGAACTGCCTGGAGCAGCTGCCGGAAGTGGAGCTGGCATCCATCACCCACCTGATTACGGTGAGCTGCACCGGCATGTACGCGCCGGGCCTCGATATTGAGCTGGTGGGCGCGCTGGGCCTGCCGGGCCACGTGCAGCGCACCTGCGTGAATTTTATGGGCTGCTACGCGGCTGTAAATGGCCTGAAGCTGGCCGACGCTTTCTGCAAGGCCAGCCCCCAGGCGCGGGTGCTGGTAGTGTGCGTGGAGCTGTGCACGCTGCACTTCCAGAAAAGTCCCGAAGACGACCATCTGGTATCGAATGCGCTATTTAGTGACGGGGCGGCGGCCGTGCTGGTGCAAAGCCAGCCGGCCGCGCAGGGGCCCAGCCTGGCCCTCACGGCCTTCCACTGCGGCCTCGCGCCCGACGGCCACGCCGACATGGCCTGGCACATCAACGACTTTGGCTTCGAGATGACGCTGTCTTCGTATGTGCCGCGCATGATTCAGGACGGCATCGGGCAGCTCACGCAGCAGTTGCTGGCCGATTTGCCGGTCGAGCTGGAGGATATCCGGGCCTTTGCCATTCATCCGGGGGGGCGCAAAATTCTGGAGTCGATTGAGCAGGCGCTGGGGTTAAGTGCCCACGACAACCGCTATGCCTACGGGGTGCTGCGCGAATACGGCAATATGTCGTCGGCCACGGTGCTGTTTGTGCTGGCCCGGCTGATGCGCGAGCAGACGGCCGCCGACAACGGCGCACCTGTGCTCAGCTTCGCCTTCGGCCCCGGCCTCACGCTGGAAGCCATGTTGCTGACGGTGGCCTCTGAGCATGTAGGAAATGTGGATATGCAGAATGTAGAAAATGAGGTGAAAGTGGGTAGTCTGTTGAGTGAAATATAGCAGTGGCTATTGGCCGGCATTCCGCACATTTTTCTCATCCCCTCCACATTCCGCACATATTAAACGCATGGCCGACTTGCGCGCCCGCTCGGAGCAGCCGGAGCTGATGGACGACCTGACGCTGGCCTCCGATGAGCTGCGGCAGAACCTCGACGAGCTCGAAACCGTCAATACCTGGCTCGGTGGCTACGCCCCGGTGCTGGATGCGCTGGCGCGCCTGCGGCCCCGTTTTCCGGCCGGCCGCCCCCTGCGCATCGCCGATTTGGGCAGCGGCGGCGGCGACACGCTCCGCCAGCTGGCCCGCTGGGCCCGCCGCTGCCAGGTACCCGTCGAGCTGGTCGGCATCGATGCCAACGCCTTCATGCTCGATTATGCGGCCGCCAAGGCGCAGGCGTATCCCGAAATCAGCTTTCAGCAGGCCGACATCTTCTCCCCCGAGTTTGCCCGCCAGCCCTTCGATATCCTCACGGCCAGCCTGTTTTGCCACCACTTTTCGGATACGGAGCTGGTGCAGATGCTGGCCCAGTGGCGCCAGCAGGCGGGCGTGGCCGTCATCATCAACGATTTGCACCGCCACCCGCTGGCCTACCACAGCATCCGCTGGCTCACGCGGCTGCTGGGCGGCTCACGCCTCGTGCGCCACGACGCGCCGCTGTCGGTGGCCCGCGCCTTCACCCGCCCCGAGCTGGAAGCGCTGCTGGCGGCGGCCGGTATTACCAACTACACGCTGCGCTGGCGCTGGGCCTTTCGGTGGCAGGTGGTGATTTGGTGAGGTGGTGATTTGGCGGTTTGGCGGTTTGGTGAATGGGCATGTCATTCAGAGCGTAGCGAAGAATCTCGCGTACCATAGTAACTCCTGATGATAGGTGTACTACTGCACGCGAGATTCTTCGCTGCGCTCTGAATGACCCGTCCTGTTTCGCGCCAAATCACCAAACCGCTAAATCACCAAATCACCACTTAGCTCCACAGGTCGGCGGCGACCCTAAAAGTGTTGGCGTGCGCTTCCACGATGTCGATGATGTTGGGTGAGTAGCCGCCGCCCATGCACACTACCACTGGCAGGTTGTGCTGGTGGCAGAGGCCGAGCACGTAGGCGTCGCGCTGGCGGCAACCTTCGCGGCTCAGGCTCAGGTGGCCCAGCTTGTCGGTGGCCAGCACATCGACGCCGGCCAGGTAGAACACGAAATCGGGCTGCTGTTCGGCCAGCAGGCGGGGCAACGTGTCGCGTAGCAGCGCCAGGTAGGTGGCGTCGTCGGTGCCGTCGGGCAGGGGCAGGTCGAGGTCCGACTGCTCTTTGCGGTGGGGGTAGTTGCGGGCGCCGTGCACGCTGAGCGTGAACACGCGCGGCTCCTGCGCAAAAATGGCGGCCGTGCCGTTGCCCTGGTGCACGTCGAGGTCGATGATGAGCACGCGGCGCACCCCCAGCTCGGGCCGGGCCAGCAGGTAGGCGGCGGCCGCAGCCTGGTCGTTGAGCAGGCAAAACCCTTCGCCCCGGTCGCGGAAGGCGTGGTGGGTGCCGCCGGCAATGTTGAGGGCTACCCCGCCGCTGGTCAGCGCCCGGCGGGCGCATTCCAGCGTGCCGCCCAGAATGGTGGTTTCGCGGGCAATCAGCTCGGGGCTCCACGGAAAGCCGGTGGCGCGCTCCTCCTGCCGGGTTAGCTCGCCGGCCCGCAGCCGCTGGAAATAGTCGGCTGCGTGCACCCGCCGCACGTCGGCTTCCGGGGGCGGCTGGGGCGCGAAAAAGGCCGATTCGGGCACCGTGCCTTCGCGCAGCAGCTGCTCGGGCAGCAGCTCGTACTTGAGCATCGGGAAGCGGTGATTGGCCGGCAGCGGATGGGCGTACACGGGGTCCCAGGCAATGGAAAGCATGCGCAGAAAGCAAAAAGGGCCGGGCGCGGCGGCAGCTGGCCCGACACAAAAATAACCGCCGGCAGGGGCGGTTATCCAGGGCTAAATAACTGATTGTGGGAAGTATCGGGCTCGAACCGATGACCCCTACCTTGTCGAGGTAGTGCTCTGAACCAACTGAGCTAACCTCCCAATCCGGGCCGGCCGGGCAGTGGCCGTGAGGACCAAAGATAGAGCAAGTGCCTGGAAAACCCAGCCGGCCGGATGATAAAATTCCGGTTCAGCCGGCCTGCGCAGTGTAACCTTCGCCGCATCAGGCAGTATAGGGCTACTACTATGGTGGCCCGGCGCCAAACTGCCCGCTACCGCTTCCTCAACCTTTGCCACTTCTTCCCATGAAAAACCTTGCCTTTCCCCTGCTGCTGGCCACCGGCCTGCTGAGCGTACCGGCCCTGGCCCAGACTACCGGCCCGGTCGGCCTGCCTTCTTCCACCGATTACCCGTCGGCCTCCCGTGGCGGCGACTCACGCAACACCGGCTTCGGCATTAAAGGTGGCTTCACGGCCTCCAACTTCCGCGGCGACGACAAGAAGAACTACGCCGAAGAGGGCATCTACAACACCTTCCACGCCGGTGTTTACACGCAGTACGGTTTCAACGACAAGTTCTCCATTCAGCCCGAGCTGCTTTACAGCCGCCAGGGCTTTGCCGGCAACAATGGCCTGCCCAACCTGCAGGGCCAGACAATCAACGGGGCCTACGACACCCGCCTCGACTACATTCAGGTGCCCGTGCTGCTGGTGTACAACTTCCTCGACAACGTGAGCGTGCACGTGGGCCCGCAGGTTTCGCTGCTGACGAAAGTGCGCGAAAACGGCGTGGAGCGCAAAATTGCCAACGACGACAACAAGTACAGCTACGCCTACAACAGCCTCGACTACGGCCTGGCTGCCGGCCTGGAGGCCCGCATCGGTCCGGCCCGCGTTGGCGGCCGCTACGTAGCCGGCTTCAACGAAATCATCAAGGACCAGGACCTGAGCAAAACGGGCAGTAAGGCCATTTCCGACATCAAAAACGGCGCCTTTCAGGTGTATGTCGGCATCGGTTTCAACCGGTAGGCGGCTGGTACATTCATAAACAAAAAGGAAGCCTGCGGGCTTCCTTTTTTGCGTTTATCTATCCTGCTTATATGCCGCTTTCCGCCGCCGATTTACCCGCCCTCAACCACGCCCGCGAGCTGATGGCCGAGCACGGCATGGGCCTGCTGGGGGCCTGGGCGCTGCTCAACCTGCTCATCAGCGGCTACTACGTGTCGCGCACCGACGCTCGCACCGTAGCGCACCATTTCCACTTCATGAATGTGGCCTGGAACGTGGTGAACACGCTGCTGGCCGTGTGGGGCATTCTGCGGGCCCAGCCCAATAGCGTAGCCGGCCTCTCGCTCGCCGACAGCCTGGCCGCCCAACGCAGCTTCGAGAACCTGCTGCTACTCAACGCCACGCTCGATGTGGGCTACCTGCTCATCGGCCTCTGGCTGCACCGCCGCGCCGGCAGCGCTGAGCGGCCCGAGCGTTTGGAGGGCTACGCCCGCTCGCTGTGGCTGCAGGGCGGATTTCTGTTCGTTTTCGACTTGATTTTCTACTTCGTTTACCATCAGTTCGCCGCGCAGTTGGGTGGGTAGAAATCCAAACGAAACCGCCTGTCCCGCCCTGTCATCCTGAGCTTGCGAAGGACCTATACAGAGAGTAATATCATTCATTACCTTCTGTATAGGTCCTTCGCAAGCTCAGGATGACAGGGCGGGACAGGCGGTTTTACCTGTTTACCGACTTACTTTTTGCCTACCAAGGCTTCCTTGATCTTCTCGTTGAAGTTGGGAATGTCCTGGGGGTTGCGGCTGGTAATGAGGTTTCCATCGACTACCACCGTTTCATCGGTCCAGTTGCCGCCGGCGTTTTTGATGTCGGTCTGGAGGCTGGGCCAGCTGGTCAGGTTCTTGCCGCGCACTACGTCGGCCTCAATCAGCGTCCAGGGGCCGTGGCAGATGGCGGCCACGGGCTTGCCCGAGCGCACGAACTCGCCTATAAAGCTGACCACCTCGGGCTTGGTGCGCAGCACGTCGGGGTTCATCTGGCCGCCGGGCAGCACCAGGGCATCGTAGTCGGCCACTTTCACGTCGCCGATTACTTTGTCCACGTCCACTTTGTCGCCCCAGTCTTTCTCGTCCCAGCCCTTAATCGACCCGCTTTTCAACGAGATAACGTCGGTGGAGGCGCCTTCGCCTTCCAGGTACTTTTTGGGCTTTTCCAGCTCCGACTGCTCAAAGCCGTCGGTGGCAATAATGGCTATTTTTTTGCCCTTCAGGGCGTCGCTTCCAAGAATGCTCATCGTAAATCGGGGGTAAGGTAAATGAATAAAAAAACCGAAAGCGCCGGGCGCTTTCGGTTCTTCTTTAACGGCGGAAACGGCCGGGGGTTGGGCAGGATTTTGGCATCGGCCCGGCCGGGGCGCCTAGTCGTCTTCGCCTTTGCGGGCCTTTTTGAAGTGTTTGCGCAGCTCGCGCACCCGTTCATCAAATCCATCGGGGTCGTAATCGACTTCCTCCACATCGAGCCCTTCGAGCAGGTCCATCAGGGCATCGGAGTGCTCAGTGCGGGTGCCGCCGGGCAGGCGTACAAACGCCATTTCCGACCACAGTAGGGCCTTGAGTTGCAGGCCGTCCTCGCGTAGCATCTGCATTTCCACTACCAGGCTGGAGTTGTCGAAATGAATGAGCTGGGTGCGGATGCGCACGGTTTCGGCGTGGCGGGCGGGCCGCAGGTAGGCCAGGTGGTGCTTGGTAATCACCCAGCCCGCGCTCAGCTCCTGCGCCAGTTGGCCCAGATTCAGGGCGTAGTGCTGCAGGGCGTGCTCCTCGCGGGCATTGAGAAAGTAGTCGAGGTAGCGGGCGTTGTTGAGGTGGCCCAGCATGTCGCAGTCCTGGAACCGGATGCGGTGGATGGTTTCGGGCGTTCGGACGAAGGGGGCAGGCATAGGAAGCGGAGGGTAAAAGCGAGGCGGCAAAGGTGCACAATCGGGCCGGGTTGGCTACTGCGCCTTGCGGGCCCGCATCTGCTCCTGCACCTGCTTCTGCTTGGCCTTCAGCTGCTGGTACTGCTCGGGGCTGAGCACCTGCTGCAGTTCCCGGTCGGAGGAGGCGTTGATGGTTTTGAGCTCGGCCACCAGCGCCGGCCGGTTGCCTTTAAGGCGTTCCTGGGCCTCCCGGGCCTGTTTAACGGTGCTGGTAAAAATCTGCCGGACGTTGCTGCGCTGCTCGTCGGTCAGGGCCAGCTGCTCGGTCAGCACGTCGGTCAGGTCGCGGGCGGCGGGCGGGGCGGCGGCTACGGCCCGGGCTTCGGCCCGCACCTCGCGGCCCGTTTTGGCCGGGGCCGCGCTGCTGGTAGCGGGGGCCACCGACCGGCGGGCACAGGCGCCGCTTAGCAGCCCGGCGGCCAGCATCAGCGCCAAAGGAGTACGGAAGGTCATAAGAGCGGGGTTCAGGTGGCAAAAAACCTACCTACGCGAAAAGCCCCGGCAAGGCTGATTTCAGGGGTTAGTGGCTTTGAGCTGCTGGGCCGTGTAGTGGGCCAGGGCCATAATCGTGAGCATGGGATTCACGCCGCTGCAGGCCGGAAAAGCCGAGCCATCGGCCACAAACAGGTTCTTCACTTCGTATAGCTCGCCGGCGGGGCTGGCCGGGTGCGTGGCCCGGTCGCCGCCCATGCGGCAGGTACTCATCTGGTGGGCGCTGTAGAGGCCGAACTGGTTGGCTTTCCAGCTCAGGCCGGGCAGCCCGTCGAGCACCTCGGGGTTGAGCAGGCGGCCGTTTTCGGCGTGCAGCAGCGGCAGCGTGCCGTGGGGCAGCAGCACCGTGCGGGCCCCGGCGGCCACCTGTATTTCGGCCGCCGCCCGCACCCCGCGCAGCATGTTGTGGCGGTCGAAGTCGCTGAGGGCGTAGTCGATGAGGGGCTGGCCGTTTTTATCGACGGAAACCCGGCCGCCGTCCCGGTCGCGGGTGAGCACGATGAACGAGCCCATGTGCGCCGCCTCGTGCATCAGCGCCTTGTGCTGGCCGCCCGACAGCCAGGGCATCACCATGCTCATCAGGCCGGGGTGGGCAGGTGGCGTTTCAATTTTGGCGCCGAAGTTGGTGCCGTCGAGCATCGTAAAGCCGTCGTTCACTACCGACATCATGGGCCCGTGCCAGGAGTTCATCCGCTGCGGATAGATGCCCGAAACCACCACCGTAGGGTGCAGATGCAGGTGCTGGCCCAGGTGCGGGTGGCGCAGGCCGCTGCGCAGCAGCAGCGCCGGCGTCTGGATGGCCCCGCCCGCCACCACCACCCGCCTGGCCCGCACCGTCACGCGCACCGGCCGGCCATCGGGGCCGGTGTAGGTGGCCTCAGCGCCGGTGGCCTGGCCCCGGGCCACGGTTACGCGCGCTACTTCGGTGTCGCACAGCAGCCGGGCTCCGTGCTCGAAGGCGGTTTGCAGGTAGGTGTTGAGCGTACCCTGCTTCACGCCGTGCCGGTCGCCGAAACAGCTGTAGCCCATACCGGCAAAATGCGCCTCGTCGCAGTCGGCGGGGTGTTTTTCGTTGCGCGGAATCAGTTTCACCTCCTGCCCCAGCTGGCGCGAGCCGTCGAGCAGGGCCTGGTTCTGGCCGTTGTGGCGGGCGTAGTCGATGTTTACGCCCAGCGTGCGGCTCACCGCGTCGAGGCTCTGCTTGAACTCCATCGACGTGAAATGCGGCACCTGATGCTCGCGGGCCCACTCCTGCAGCACGTAATCGGGCGTGCGGAAGGCGCCGGCCCAGTTGACGGTGGTGCCGCCGCCCAGGCAGGAGCCGGCCAGCAGGGCCACGCCGCCATCCTGGGTGCCCAGCGTGCCGCGGGCGTCGTAGAGCTGGCCCAGCATGTCTACTTCGCGCTGCGAAAAATCGGTGCCGTGGAAGTAGGGGCCCTTTTCGAGCACCAGTACATCGTGGCCGGCGGCGGCCAGCTCGCCGGCTACCACCCCGCCGCCGGCCCCCGAGCCAATCACCAGCACGTCGCAGTCGTAGGTGGTATCGTGGGTGGGTTGCAGCGTCTGGAGCGGGCGGGCGGCGGGGTCGGGCGCCACGGTTTCGGCCGGCACCTGGGGGCCGGCGTAGCCGATGGCCTCCCACACCAGATGGGCCGTTTCGGGTTGCGAGCCGCCGTAGTACAGAAACACGCACAGCTTGCGCAGCGCCTGAAACCCCTTGCGCAGCTGCGGCAGCTGCGAGGTGGCCCAGCTCTGCAGCAGCTTCTCACGCTGCCCGGCATCGAGTCGCACAAACGGTTTCAGCGCCCCAAACCACGTCAGGCCCAGCGCGGGCGAATCGAGCAGCCGCAGCAGCTGCCCGAACTCCTGCTGCGCCCCGGCCGGCTGCGCCGAAATAGCCTCGGCCAGCTTGTCTAAATCGATTCCCTCGGAGCCGCGGCGGGCCCAGTATCCGGCATCAGCGGCGCCGGCAGGCGGGGCCATGGCCGGAATGAACGTATCAGCAAGGGCGCGCAGGGTGGCGCGCTGGGCTTCGGTGAACTGCATGGCAGGGCGAGAATTCAGTCGGCAAAACCCACCGGAAAGCAGGCCCTAAAAGGTCGGTATTTTTTCCGGAAACTGCTCGGCTTGCATACTATAAGGTGAGCTAGTGAAATGGTGAGATGGTGAGTTTGATGTTCAAGGAGCCTTATTGCGCGACCTACGCTGCCAGGCTTCTTGAACGTCAAACTCACCACCTCACCATTTCACTAGCTCACCTCCAGCCGCTACAGCCAGCGTAGCAACAGGTTCACCATCTTCTTGACTGAGGCGGTGTAGGGAGGGTAGAGAGGCTTGAGGGCAGTGAGGCCTACGCGCTGCTTGAGCACCGATTTTTCGTTGCTGAACGCCAGGAAGCCCGCGTGGCCGTGGCAGCGGCCGAGGCCGCTGTTGCCGAAGCCGCCGAACGGCAGCTCGGGGTGGGCCAGGTGCAGAATGGTTTCGTTGACGCAGGCGCCGCCGGCCGGGATGTTCTGGAGCAGGTAGCGCTGGTTTTCCTGGTCCTGGGTGAACACGTACAGCGCCAGCGGCTTGGGGTGGGCATTCACGGCATCTACGGCCGCCGAAAGACTATTGAAGCTGCTCACCGGTAATAGCGGCCCGAAAATTTCCTCCTGCATCACGCGGCTGTCGGCGGGCGGGTCGAGCAATACGGTGGGCTCGATGAAGCGCTGGGCGGCGTCGGTGGTGCCGCCGAAAGCGACTTCGGTGCCGTGGGCGCGGGCGTCTTCGAGCAGGCCGGCCACGCGCCCGAAATGGTGGTCGTTTACGAGGCGGGCATACGAGTCGGACTCGCTGATGAGCTGGCCTTCGGGCGAGTAGAAGCGCTGGGTGGCGGCGCGCATTTCGGCCACCAGCTCGTCGCGCACGGCCTCGTGCACCAGCACGTAATCGGGCGCCACGCAGGTCTGGCCGGCGTTTACACCCTTGCCCCAGATGATTTTCTCGGCCGCGTCGCGCAGGTTGGCGGTCTGGTCGACGACGGCCGGGCTTTTGCCGCCCAGCTCCAGCGTTACGCTGGTGAGGTGCTCGGCGGCGGCGCGCATCACAATTTTGCCCACCTGCGGGCTGCCCGTAAAGAAAATGTGGTCGAAGGGCAGTTTCAGCAGCTCGGTGGCCACCTCCTTGTCGCCTTCCACCACGGCCACCTCGGCCTCATCGAAAAGCTCGCGGCACATGCGGGCCAGCAGCGCGGCCACGGCGGGCGTCATCTCCGAGGGCTTGATGATGGCGGTGTTGCCGGCGGCCAGCGCCGAAATCAGCGGGTCGATGGCCAGATAAAACGGGTAGTTCCAGGGCGCAATAATCAGCGTAACGCCCTTGGGCTCGTTCTGCACCCAGCCGTGGGTGCCCACCAGGGCCAGCGGCGTGCCCACCCGGCGCGGCGCGGCCCACTTTTCGAGGTGGCGCAGCGTGTGGCGCAGCTCCGTCTGCGACGACCAGATTTCGGTGACGTCGGTTTCGACGGCGGGCTTGCGGAAATCGGTGTACAGGGCCTGCTGGATGGCCTCGCGGTAGTCGGTCAGCCAGGTATCGAGGCGGCGCAGGCGGGCGGCGCGGCTGCTCACGGCCTCGCGGCGCAGGGCCTCGGCGCGGCCCTGCTGGCGGGCGAACAGCTCGGGGATGGCGAGTGGAGAGGCAGCAGTGGCGGTGGAAGCAGTGGGGGCAGAAACCATACGAATTGCGGTAGAAACAGTGGAAAAGCATGCGGCCCGGTGCCGGCCCGCTGGCTGTTCATACCCAAAACGTTAGCCGATTGTTCGACAGCGGCGCGGCGGCGGGGCCCGGCAGTAGCGCCAAAAAGCTAGCTTGCACCCGCAGGGCGCCAACCCAGCATTACGCCGGGACCGGCGCAAGCTTCCGGCGTGTCGTTCTGCCATTCACCCCCTTCCTTCTTTTCCCCATCCATTTTATGCTTTCCAAACGAAGCTACTTTATCCGCGAACATGCGGGCGTGTTCAAGCTCAAGGACACCTACGACATCCTCGACCCCGAAACCCAGCAGCAGCTGGGCTACGCCACCGAGGCCACGCCGGGCTGGCTGCTGGCTCTGCGACTGGTGGTCAGCAAGCGCATGCTGCCCGTTTCGATTGCCGTGCGCGAGCAGCCCGAGGCCATGCCCCTGTTCCGCATCGAGCGCGGCTGGACGTTTCTGCGCTCGAAAGTGTTCGTGTACGACGCGCAGAACCAAGCCGTGGGCTACTTCAAAAGCAAGCTGTTCACGCTGGGCGGCGGCTTCGATGTGTATTCGCCGCAGGATGCGCTGGTAGCCGAGGTGAAGGGCAACTGGAAAGGCTGGGACTTCAAATTCCTCAGCGCTTCGGGTCAGGAAATCGGCCTCGTTACGAAGAAGTGGGCCGGCCTGGGCCGCGAACTGTTCACCACCGCCGACAACTACCTGATTTCCATCCACGATATGGGCGAGCAGCAGGCTGCCTCCAACGTGCTACTACTGGCCGCCGGCCTCGCCATCGATACGGTGTACAAGGAGCAGTAAGTGTGCGTGGTTAGAAATAAAGAACGTGGCATTCAGAGCGAAGGCGGAGCCGCAGTCGAAGAATCTCGCGTGCCAAAGTAGCTCCTGATAATAGGATTACTATTACACGCGAGATTCTTCGACTGCGCTCCGCTCCACTCAGAATGACCCGTTCTTTTTCTCGCTTCTACCCCCCCCCACTTCTCCCCTACTTCTTCTTGTTCTTCTGCAGGTAAGCTTTGGCTTCTTTGTAGGCGTCTGATTTGCGCTCCGATTTCTTGAGCACCTCCTGGTAGTAGCGGGTGGCGGCGGCCGGGTCGGGTTCCTTGACGGCAATGCGGGCCAGGTTGAGCACGGCGTAGATGTAGAAGCCCTGCTCGGTGTCGCCGGTGCTTTCGGAGAACACCACGCAGCGCTGGTAGTAGTCGCGGGCCTTTTCGAGGTCCTTGTACTGATTCTGCATCAGACTACCCAGGAAAAACGTGGCGTAGCGCCCGCTGATGCCCTCGTAGCCCGGCATGCCGCGGTTGATTTTTTCCAGAATGTCGCGGCTCACCCGCTCGCACTCGCGCAGGTCGCCCACCTGGTAGCTCATCAGGGCATAGAAGCGCTGGAAATAGCCGTTGTCGGGGTAGGTCGTGGCCATCTGCTGGGCGATGGGCAGGGCTTCGGCGGGCTTGTTTTCCTGGTTCTGCAGAATTTTCATCAGAAACACCTTGGCCTCGGGCCCGGTGTAGAAGCCGTTGACGGCCACGTTGCGCAGCTGTTGCAGGCCCAGCTGCTTGTTGCCCTTCGGGAAAAACAGCATGATGGGCCGCAGCAACGGGTAATTGTCGGCAATCCAGGGGGCGTAGTAGTTGATGAGGGCCTGGCCGAACAGGAATTCGGGGCTGAGGCCGTTGGCTACGCGGCTCTTTTCGAGGTAGCTGAGGGCGCGCTTGCTTTCCACGGTCGCCTTGCGCCAGTTGCTGCGCTCGGCGTTCAGGCGGGCCGAAAATCCGTAGGCCGCCGACAGAAAAAAGCTGGCTTCGTAGTTCTTGTTATCAGCCTTGTAAAGCCTTTCGGCCTTGGTAATGGCCGTGTCCATGTAGGCCAGAAAAACCTTGTCGTACTGCTTGTTGGTGATGTTGCTGGGCATGATTTTCCACCAGGTGCTGAGGCCCATCAGAAAATAGGGCATCGGGTGCTGGGGGTAGCGGCGGCGCAGGCTCCGGAACTGCCGCTCGGCTTTATCATACTTAAAGTTGTAGAGGTTGTACACGGCCCCTTCCAACTCCGTCTGAATGTCCTTGTCGAGCAGCAGCCACCCCGAAATGTCGGCCGCATTGGGCGCAACATCCACGTTTTCGAGACGGATTCGGGTGGTGTCGGGCTGCTGGGCCCAGGCGGTACCCGGCAGGCCGAATACCAGCCCCAGAGCCAGGCATAACAGAAATAAGCGCATACGGTACAGCTAGGATCGGCCCAAATTACGAGCAAAAAGACGGGGGAAGCTCCACCTCATACGGCACCTAACAAAAAAAAGAGGCTGAAGCTCCCACAGCCTCAACCTCTTTTGCGTTTTCCAGCCCTCAGAAAGGCCTGGGAAACGGCCAGCGACTAAAATTCCCACCCAAAGTCGCTGGATGCCGGATGCGGAATCCGCCTCCGCTCTTCTATCTGACACGGTAGCCGGCCTTTTCCCTTAAGCCCGCCCCGATGGCCAAGAAGTTGCAGATTCTTGGTCGGGGCGCGGCGCCGGGCCGGCACCGGGGTATTGCTGTTGTAAAAACCGGCTGTGGAGGGCCTGGGCGGCTACCGCCCGGCCCGAAAGCCGATTCTACTCTGCAAAGGTCGTTAAGCCTCAGCCAGATAACTACTGCTTTATTCGCCATTCTTAGTGCCTGATTGACCAAAGGTGTTAACTTCACGCTCCCACTCTGCCATTGAGGCACCATTTCGCGCCGTGAAGTTACAATTTGAGCCCATCCACCCCACCGCCGACAGCTCGTTTACGCTGCTCCATTACACCCAGGTCAGCAAGGCCGAGCTAATCTGGCACTACCACCCCGAGTACGAGCTGGTGTACATTCCGAAGGGCCACGGCCGGCGCCACATCGGCCAGCACATTTCGCGCTTCGAGGATGGCGAGCTGGTGCTCATCGGGCCCGATTTGCCGCACCTCACCTTCAGCTACGGCCAGCCCGTAGGCACGCCCTTCGAGGAAATTGTGGTGCAGCTGCGCGGCGATTTTCTGGGCCCCGATTTCTGGGAGCGGTCGGAGATGGTGGCCATCCGGCAGCTGCTGGCCCGCTCGCACGAGGGGCTTTCGTTTGGGGCGGCCACCCGCCAGGCGGTGGGCCCGCTGCTGCGCCAGCTGCTCACGGCCCCGCCCTTTGCCCGGCTGCTGCTGCTGCTGCAGGCCTTGCAGCAGCTGGCCCAGGCGGCGCCCACCCCCGACTGCCAGCCGCTGCACGCCGGCACTGGCGGCCAGGGCCTGAGCGGCAAGGAGCAGCAGCGCCTGAGCCGGGTGTACCAGTTTGTGGAGCAGAACTACCAGCGCGCCACGCTCTCGGTGCAGGAGGTGGCCGATGTGGCCTACCTGTCGGTGCCGGCCTTCTGCCGCTACTTCAAGAAGATGACCCGCCACACGCTCACCGATTTCGTGCAGGAGTACCGCGTGGGCCAGGCCTGCCGCCTGTTGCTCGACGACGACCTGGCCGTGACGCAGGTCTGCTACGCCTGCGGGTTCAACAACCTGTCGCACTTCAACAAAACCTTCCGCAAGTTCACCGGCCAAAGCCCCACCGAGTACCGCCGCCAGCGCTTGGGCGGGTGATTCTGGGTGATGAGGTGATGAACCCGTTTGTCATCCTGAGCACAGCGAAGGACCTATACAGAAGCTAACGTCAAATAGTACCTTCTGTACAGGTCCTTCGCTGCGCTCAGGATGACACCCTTTTTCCCTACCACGCCATTACTCGTCACCCCATCCCAGGAACAAGCAGCGGGCCGCGGGTGTCTGCTGACTGATGCCGACGCTGAACCTGTTTTTATTGCTGCTGCTGAGTTTGCTGCGGCCCGCCCCCGAGGCCCCGCTGGCACTGCGGCCCGTGCCGGCCAAATTCGGGCCGGTGCTGTTTCGGGTAGCCGCCGTGCGCGACGAGCGACCGGGCCGTCCGCCGGTGGCGGCGTTGCTGCCGGCGGCCGGCCCGGCCGCCAACGCCACGCCCCGGCCGGTAGAGCTGCGCAATGGCACGGTAGCGGCGCTGCAGCAATTTGCCGCCGCCTCGCTGCCTGCTCCCTCAACGGCCCGCTACCCCATCACGCTCCGGGTGCTGGCGCTGCAGGTGCGCGAAACGCTTGGTCCTAACGCGGCCACTGCCACCGGCACCATTACGCTGCATCTGGCTTTCGAGTGGCAGAACGCCGCCGGCCAAACGCTTACGCTCACCGAGTACCGCGGCGCGGCCCGCTACGGCCGCGCCCGTCCCGACCGGGCCGTGGTGGAAACTGCGCTGGCCCAGGCGCTGTCGGGCAGCCTGCGCTACTTCAATGGCTGGCTGGGCGCGGCTGCCGCGCACGATGTACGACTGGCTACGGCCGTGCAGCCCACCTTTCGCTACGACACCCGCCTGACCGAGCCCGATACGCTGTTCTACGACCCGGCCCAGCCCCTGGTCTGGGCCGATTTCATGGGCACCGCCCGTCCCCGGGGCCAGTACGCGGCGGCCATCTTCCCGAGCTTCGGCTATCAGGCCCGCCCGCGGATGCAGGGCGGCGTGCTGGCGCTCGATATCAGGTTGCAGGTGTTTGTAGTGCGCAGCTCGTCGTGGGTGGCCGAGGGGCAGCGCACGCCCTCCAACCTGCTGCACGAGCAGCGCCACTTCGATCTGGTGCGGCTGGTGGCCGAGCGGTTTCGGCGCAAGCTTACCCCCGACAGCCTCACGGCAGCCGACTATCAGAGCCAGCTGGGCTGGCACTACCTGGATTCGTTTCGCGAGATGAACCGCCTGCAGGACCAGTACGACCGCGAAACTCACAACGGCACCGATGCCGCCGCCCAGGCCCGTTGGAACCGGCAAATAGAGGCCGAGTTGCGCACGTTTGGGGTGATGAAATAAGGTGCGGAATGACGCCCTACGGCACGCATTCACGCGGCGGTAGCTACCTGTTTAAGCGCCAATAACCGCCTAATTCAGCCTGTTATCAACGCAACGCCCCCGCCCGGAATGTCCGGACGGGGGCGTTGCGTTGATAGTCTATGAGTCAGAGAACTAGTCTTTGATCTTCACGTTGCCGTCGTCGGCGTCGGTTTTCACCTTGGTGCCGTCGGAGTACTTCACTTTGGTGTCGCCATCCTTGTCAATCTTGATGACTTTGCCGTTCGAGTAGGTGATTTTGGTGTCGCCGCCGAGGCGCTTTTCACGCTTTACAATCGTTGGGCCGGCGGGCTTGGCGGGAGCGGCCTTTGCTACGGGAGCCGGAGCGGGCGTGTAGGGCGTGCCGGCGTAGTAGGTGCCGCGGTTGCTGGTGTAGGTGTTGTACTGATCTTCGGTTACCACACCTTTCACCGTATTATCGGTTTCGTCGTTCACGCTGCGCTGGGCAGCGTAAAAGCCCGTCGTGTCGGTTTTGTACTGGTTGTTTACCTCGGCAAAGCGGCGGCCCCGGTCGTAGTAGCCGCGGCCGATGGTGGACACGGTGCTGGTATCGTCGAGGTCGAGGTCGTCGGCAATCTGGGTCACCGTGCGGTCGGCATCGGCGCGGTAGTCCATGTTGTCGTTCATCACCACGGCCGTATCGGCCGAGGGCGTAACGGCGGCATCAACGGCGGCCTGTTTGTCCTGGTTGCAGGAAACCACGGCCAGGCTGGCCGCAGCGGAGAGGAAAAGCAGTGACTTATTCATAAGAAAGAGTTCAGGTTAAAGAAACCGCGCGGCCGGATATAGGCTGGCGGCTATACTGGGGCCTGATACGGCAGCCGCCGGATTGAGGTTATAATCTGCCCCATTTAGAAGGGCTTTTCGGGGGACTGGCTGAAGTTGTTGGCGGGCCGGGCAACCGTTGGGCCACTGGCCGCATCTACCGGGTCAGCTCACCTTTCTCCAACCTCCTAATCCCCCTTGCCATGCGTACGCATCTTCTGCTGAAAAACATTGCTGGTGCCGCTTTTCTGGGCCTTCTTGCCACCGGTAGCAGCCTGGCGCAGCAGCTTCGCCAGGTGGGCAATTTTGAGCAACTCTCGGCCAGCGGCGCCTGCGACGTGGTGCTGACGCAGGGCCCCACTACCAGCGTAAAAGTGGTGACGGAGCCAGAACTGGAACGCTACATCAAAACGGAAGTCCGGGATGGCGTACTCACTATTTACCGCGACAAAGACGCGCCCCGCAACCTCTTCAACAACCGCAAGGTAACGGTGCACGTGAGCTGCCCGCGCCTGAGCGGCCTGCGCAGCAGCGGCGCCTCCGACATTACCAGCACCTCCACCTTCGAGGCTGATAGTTTCACCATCGTAGCCAGCGGCGCTTCCGACATCACCCTGGGCCTGAACGCCAGGCAGCTCACCGTTACGGCCAGCGGCGCCTCCGACATCAAGCTCAAGGGCCGGGCCGAACGCCAGCAGGTCCGTCTCAGCGGCAGCAGCGACTATAGCGCCACCGGCCTGCAGAGCCGCTACGCCGAGGTGCAGGCCAGCGGCTCGTCCGATGCCTACGTGTCGGCCGAGCAGCTCAAAGCCAGCGCCTCCGGGGCAAGCGACATCCAGAACCGCCGCAAGTAGGCCGGCAGGGCGGGTTTTATGCGCTTTCTTTGCACCACGCCCCACCCGTAGTGCGGCCGCCACAGCCCGCGGCCACTAGTTATCAGCGCACCCTATGCACCGTCACTTCCTGCTGAACAAGCCGTTTGGCTACCTGAGCCAGTTCCGTAGCGAAGATGCCCGCGAGGCCCGTAAAAAGCGGTTTCTGGGCGAGCTGCACGATTTTCCGGCCGGCACCATGGCCGTGGGCCGTCTCGACGAGCACAGCGAGGGCCTGCTGCTGCTCACCACCGATGGGCTGGCCAGCGAGCGAATCCGCCGCAAGGATGTGGAGAAGGAATATTACGCCCAGGTTGATGGCCTGATTACCGACGAAGCCGTGGCCCTGCTGCAGTCGGGCGTTGATATCGGCGTGGAAGGCGGCCTGTACCGCACGCTGCCGTGCACTGCCTTCCGCCTGCCCGCCCCGCCCGATTTCCCGGCCCGCCCGCGCAAAATCCGCGACGACCGCCACGGCCCCACCAGCTGGGTGAGCATCAGCGTGGCGGAGGGCAAAAACCGCCAGGTGCGCAAAATGACGGCCGCCGTGGGCTTCCCGACGCTGCGGCTGGTGCGCGTGCGCATTGGGGGCGTAACGCTGGCGAACCTGGCCCCCGGGCAGGTGCGCGAAGTGCCCGATGTGGTGGCGCTGGTGCTGGGCCCGGCACCGGCCGGCAGCCAGCTGGCCTGAGCGCGGCGGCCGGGCACCACCACTGTACCGGCCGGAACGCCGGCCGCCGCCGGCCCGTAATATAGCCGTAGGGTATTCCTTTTGCCGGATTTATGCCGTAACTTTACACCTGCCGCTGTTGCTTAGCCCCGGCCACGCTGGCTCAGCCAGCGGCCCTCAGCCTTTTTGCAAGGCGGCGCCCCTGCCTTCCGGCCCCGCGACGCCCGCCCCATTCCGGCACAGTTCAATATAGGAACTTTGCTAGATTTTGGGCTGTTTGAGACAGGTAAGCAGCTTTTTTATCATCACAGCTTCTGCCCCGCAGAGGCGCCTCCGACATCAATCAAACACGCTATATGGGTAGATCACAGGCCACCTTCGGCAAAAGAGAGAACGAGAAGAAACGACTGAAGAAGCGCCAGGAAAAGGCGGAGAAGAAAGAGGAGCGGTTGGCAAATTCCAGCAAGGGCCAGGGCCTGGAGGAAATGTTGGCCTACGTCGACGAGAACGGTAACATCGTGGACACTCCCCCGGATCCGACCAAGAAAAAGAAGGAGATTCCGCTCGAAAGCATCCGCATTGGCGCTATCCGGCAGGAGGATATGGAGGAGGAAGACCCGATCCGCACCGGCTCGGTGACCTTCTTCAACGATTCGAAAGGCTACGGCTTCATCAAGGACTCGGCTACGCAGCAGAGCGTGTTCGTGCACGCCAACAACCTGGGCAGCCTCACCATCAAGGAAAACGACAAAGTGACCTTCGAGGTGGAGATGGGCCAGAAAGGCCCGAGCGCCTTCAACGTGAAGATGGCCGGCTAAGGCCCTTCAGTTACAGCACCAGTGGCGGCGACTGTTCCGAAAGGGGCAGTCGCCGCTGTCGTTTAAGGCGAGTAGCCAGGGCGCCGGGCGGGCTGGGAATAACATAATTTGGGGGTGCGCGGGGGCGGGCGGCTGAGGCGGCCGAGCAGGGCAAACCCACATAGAAGCCAGAATTGCGCTTTTTGTGGTTCCGGTGTTCTATTCAGGCTTTATATATTTACATAAATCATTAATCATCAATTATCTATATAGAACGCAGCGGAGTTGCGTATTTGGCGTTTACCAATATATTTACCGGAAGTTGCGGCGGCCCGTCCAGCCACCGCGCTCATCTGCCCTTTCTTTTCCACAACCATTCTTCCTTTCCAATGAACAAGCTTTATGCTTACGGGCTCGGTGTGGCCCTACTCGCCGGATCCGCGGCCCAGGCCCAAAACCGCCCCGCCGGCCCGGCCTACCCGCTGGGCAGCCCTCAGAAGCTGGTGCGCCAGCTCGAAACGCAGGTAGCCGCCGACCTGGCCCAGCGCCAGCCCCAGCCCCGGGTAACGCTGCGGGTGGCCGCCGACCGCACCTTCACCGGCCAGGTGAACTACCGCGAAGACCTGGCCTCGACCGGCGAGTATCTGATTGGCGAGCTGGCCGGCGTGCCTAACTCGTCGTTTTTTGTGCGCGTGGATGGCGAGCAGGTAGAGGGCAACATTGTGCTGCGCGACAGCCAGCAGGCCTACCGCTACTCGACCGACGCCCAGGGCAACGCGCAGGTGCAGAAGGTGGACATCAACGAGGTAATCTGCATCAACTACAACCAGCCGCTGGGCTACCAGGCCCCCGCGCCCGCCCCGGCCAACCGCGGCACGGCCACGGCGGCGGCCGTTGCCTCGCTGCAGAGTCTGCCCGGGGCCCGCGGCTGCATCTACCTCGACCTCGACGGTGAGTACGTGTCGGGTACGCCCTGGAACAACGGCAACCCGATTGATGCCGCGCCCTCGGGCATTCAGAACGACGCGGCCAAGGTACAGGCGTTCTGGGAGCTGGTGAGCGAGGATTTCCGGCCCTTCGACCTGAATGTGACCACCGATTTGGCCGTATTCAACGCCTACCCCAAAAACATGCGCATGCGCGTGATTGTGACGCCCACTAACACGGCCGCCCCCGGCGCCGGCGGGGTGGCCTACGTCACGTCGTTCCGCTACAACAACGACACGCCCTGCTGGGTGTTTATGAGCGACCCTAAATCGGGCGGCGAGGCGGCCTCGCACGAGGTGGGCCACACGCTGGGCCTGAGCCACGACGGCCGCACCAGCCCGAGCGAAGGCTACTACCAGGGCCAGGGCTCGTGGGCCCCGATTATGGGCGTGGGCTACTACAAGCCCATCACGCAGTGGAGCAAGGGCGAATATAACAGCGCCAACAACCGTGAAGACGACCTGGCCATCATCACCAGCTCGACCTACAACGTGGGCTACCGCGCCGACGACCACGGCAACTCGACGGGCGCGGCCACGGCGCTGACTCGCAACGGCAACGCCTTGTCGGGCAACGGCATCATCGAGCAGGGCACCGACCAGGACCACTTCAGCTTTACCACCAGCGGCGGCGCGGTGAGCTTCAACGTGAACACGGTGGCCCGCTACGGCAACCTCGATGTGGTGGTGCGGCTGCTCGACAGCAACGGCGCCACGGTGGGCACCTATGATACCAGCGGCAACCTCAACGCCACCCTCAGCACCAACCTGGCCGCCGGCACTTACTATGTGCAGGTGAGCGGCACCGGCGCGGGCAACCCCGCCACCGATGGCTACTCGGCTTACGGCTCGCTGGGCTCCTTCACCGTTTCGGGTACGGCCCCGGCCGGCGGCACGCCGCCTACCAACCCGCCCACGCCACCTACCAACCCGCCTACGCCGCCTACCCCACCCACGCCGGTGGTGTACTGCGCCAGCAAAGGCAATAACGTGGGCTACGAGTGGATCGATTTGGTGAAGCTGGGCTCCATTAACCGCAGTTCGGGCAAAGATGGCGGCTACTACGACGGCACGGCCCTGAGCACGAACGTTGCTGCCGGCTCGTCGCAGACCATCAATATCTCGGCCGGCTTCGCGTCGCGGGCTTACACCGAGAACTGGCGCATCTACATCGACTACAACCAGGACGGCGACTTTACCGATGTCGGCGAAACGGTGGTGTCGGGCTCCTCATCGAGCAGCGGCACGCTCTCGGCCACCTTCACAGTGCCCTCATCGGCCAAAACCGGCAAAACCCGCATGCGCGTGACGATGAGCGACAACGCGGCCACCACCAGCTGCGGCAATTTCAGCTACGGCGAAACCGAGGACTACACCCTCAACATCACCGAGGGAGCCGGCTTAGCGGCGGGCGCCGAGGTGTACGTTGCGGCGCAAAGCGCCTCCTTGGGCAACAGCCAGTCTGCCCGGGCCCTGACGCTGTACCCCAACCCGGCCACCAATGTGCTTCGCGTTGAGCTGGCCGGCAAGGCGCCGGTAGTAGCGGTTACGGTTACCGATTTGCGGGGTGCCCGGGTGTCGCAGGTCCGCTTCGAAAACGGCCAGCTCGACGTGGCCAACCTGGCCAGCGGCATGTACCTGCTCACCGTCAGCGACGGGCAGAAAACCTTCCACGAGCGGTTTGTAAAGCAGTAGCCGAATCATCAACCCGCGGCTTGCCGGCCACTGTTCCGGCTGGCAAGCCGCGCCGGAAAGGCCCGCCGATTGGCGGGCCTTTCCTTTTTCAGTGCTGGATTCGACGCAGGAAGCGGCGTGAAGGCCGGGCGGGCTTTTCGCTGCTCCGGTTTGCCCTACCGCCGATGGCAGCCGGCCGGGGCGGTAAGGTTGGGGGCGCGGGCCTACCTTTGTGGTCCGGCGGCGCATTTGCGGTGGCCGTTGCTTGGTGTCTATGAAACAGCTTTTTGCTTCCCCGTTGGGCCGTTTGCGGCTGATTGGCTTTCTGGAGGGCCTCTCCTTTCTGGTACTGCTGGGCATTGCCATGCCGCTGAAGTACTTTTTCGGCCAGCCGTCGGCGGTGCGGGCGGTGGGTATGGCCCACGGCGCCTTGTTCGTGCTCTATTGTCTGCTCGTTATCGGGGCGGCGGTACAGTTCAGCTGGTCGTGGCGCAAAACGGCGCTGGCTTTCCTGGCTTCCATTGTGCCGTTTGGCACTTTCTGGGCCGATATGAAACTGTTTCGCGACGACGAGCCGGTGGGCTGAGGCGGCCGGGCGCCCGGCCGGGCCAGTGGTTGCTGCGCGGCGCCGGTGCATCTTTACGGCCGCGCTTGGCTAGCCGCCGCGCCGCCGTTTCATCTTCCTGCCTCGCGCTATGAATTTTGTGCTGCTCCGCTGGCTGCGCCGCCGCTTCGACCTGACCCAGGACATGGGCACGCCCGCCGACATTGTGCAGGACGTGGAAGAGGCACTCCTGTTCAAAGGCACCAACCTGTGGGTGCTCATGTTCGCCATTCTGGTGGCTTCGGTGGGCCTGAATGTGAATTCGACGGCCGTGGTCATCGGGGCCATGCTGATTTCGCCGCTCATGGGCCCCATTGTGGGCATCGGGTTTGGGGCGGCCACAGTGCGGGTCGAAATCATAAAGCGCGGCCTTTCCAACCTGCTGCTGGCCAGCGTTATCAGCCTGCTGGTGTCGGCGGCCTACTTCCGGCTGACGCCTCTCACCGAGGCCGGCACCGAGCTGCTGGGCCGCACCGTGCCCACCACCTGGGACGTGCTAATTGCCCTGTTCGGCGGCGCCGCCGGGGCCGTGGCCCTCACCCGGCGCGAAAAAAGCAACGTGCTGCCCGGCGTAGCCATTGCCACTGCCCTGATGCCGCCGCTGTGCACGGCCGGCTACGGGCTGGCGCTGGGCGAGTGGGGCTATATGTTCGGGGCGCTGTATCTGTACTCCATCAACTGCGTGTTCATTGTGCTTTCCACGCTGCTGGTGGTGCGGGTGCTGCCCATTCCGCGGGCCACGTTCACCGACAGCGCCCGCGCCCGCCGCGTGCAGCTGGCGGTGTGGGGCGTGGCCCTGCTGACGGCCGTACCGAGCGTGTATCTGGCGGCCGGTATTGTGCAGCGCACGGTGTTCAGCCACAATGCCCGGCGCTTTGTCGAGGAGCAGTTCAACCTGGCCAACTCCTACGTGGTCACGCGGCGGCTCGACCCCGAAACCCGCACCATTAACGTGCTGCTGGCCGGCCAGCAACTCTCGCCGCAGCAGTTGCGCGCGTTGCACGACCGCCTGCCCACCTACAGCCTGCCCAAAGCCCGCCTGATTGTGCGCCAGGGCCTGGGCTCGCTCGACTCGACCGACGCCCACTCGCTGCGCACCAGCCTGCTCGAAGATGTACGCGACCTGGGCGAGCGGGCCTTTGCCAGCTACGACGACCGGCTTACCCGGCGGCTGCAGCAGATTGTGGCCGCCACCACCGTGGCCACGGGCCTGCCCACCGACTCGCTGCTGCTGCGCGAAGTGCGCATCGAGCACCCGCTGGTGCGGCAGCTGGGCGTGAACACCGTAGTGCAGCCTGCCACCGATTCGCTGCGCGCCGATACGCTGCTGGTAGTGGCCGTGCGCAGCCGCCAGCCGCTGCCCGCGCCCGAGGCCCAGCGGCTGCGCCAGTGGCTGGAGCTGCGCAGCGGCGGCCGCCACCGCGTGCGCCTGCTGGAGCAGCCCGAGCCGTAACCACCCCTATCGGCCGCCCGGGCTCCGGAAACAAGATGCCCGGCTCCGTTAAAGCCAACCGCGGTACGGGTGCTTCAACGGAGCCGGGCTTGGGTCTTTTGGGGCTGGCCGCGCAGCTTAGCCGGCGGCGGCCCGCAAACTAGTCCTTGGTGGTGCGGCCGCGGTACACCGACTCTTCACTGCGGTTCCAGGTGTCCTCATCGTTGCCGTCGTATGCGCTGCTGCCGCGGTAGGTTTCACCCTTGCTGCTCTTGGAGCGTAGCGCCAGCCAGCTCAGGCCGCTTACCAGCAGTGCGCCGCCCACTACTTTTTGGGTGGGTGTGAGGCGGTTCACTTGCTCCACGGCTTTCGAGCCCAGGTCTTTGGCCTGCTTGGAGAGCTGGTTTACATCCACGTTCTGCAGCCACTGCTGCTGGCTGAACCAGGCTTTGGCTTTGGCTTCGAGGCCCTCTTCGCTGCCGCTTTGCTGGCCGGATTGGTTTTGCTGCTGTCGGCCCGAGGAGTTCGAGCTGCCCTGGGCGCCCTGGGGCTGCTGGCTGCGGTCGGTGTTGTCGCCGGCGGCCTGGCCGGTGGGCAGCGAGGCGCTGCCGCCGTCCTCGTGCTGGGCGGGCGTAAACGAAACGTGCTTAGCGGCGCTGTCGCCGGGCTGGTTGGTTTTTTGCGTGCTCATAGGAATACGAATTAATGTTGAAAAGGAAACCGGCGGGTGCTTCCGGGCCGGTCTGCTTTTATTCGTGAAACAGACCCGCAAAGTTGCCTTGGGCCCCGGCGCCGGCCCGCCGATAAGTTGGCCGGCCCCAAACATCCGGGCGGTGGCGCCGTTGGGCTACTACGGTTGCCTTTCCTTTCTGCCCTCTACTTTCTGCCTCCGCTGTTTATGCCCGCCACCCCCGCTGCCGAATCGGCCCGCCGCTTTCAGGATAAAGTATGCTTCGTTACCGGTTCCACCTCGGGCATCGGCCGGGCCACGGCCGTGCGCCTGGGCCGCGAGGGGGGCCGCTTGGTCATCATCGGCCGCACCGCCGACGAGGGCAAGGAGTCGGTGGAGCTGGTGGAGAAGGCCGGGGGCGAGGCGCTGTTTATCCGCTGCGACGTGGGCAAAGACGCCGACCTGAAGCGGGCCGTAGACCGCACGCTCAAGCAGTGGGGCCGCATTGATGTGCTCATCAACAACGCCGCCATGATGACTTTCGACCCCATTCTCGAACTCGCCCCCAACGACTGGGACCAGCTGATGAACGTCAACCTGCGGGCGCTGTTCCGGCTCACCCAGCTTTGCCTGCCACACATGAAAGGCGGCGCCATCGTGGCCGTCAGCTCGGTGCACGCCTTCCAGACTACGCCCAACGTGGTTCCCTACGCCGCCAGCAAGGGCGCCCTCGATGCCTTCGTGCGCGGCGTAAGTCAGGAAATTCCGCACACCCACGCCCGCATCAACGCCGTGGCGCCCGGCGCCGTGGACACGCCCATGCTCTGGAGCAACCCCAATGTGAAAAGCGGCAAGGAGAAAATTACGGGTCAGGTGGGCACCCCCGAGGAGCTGGCCGCCGCCATCTGCTTTCTGGCCTCCCCCGAAGCCAGCTTCATCAACGGCACCACCCTGGTCGTCGACGGCGGCCGCCTCGCAGCACTTTAAGGTGAAATAGTGAGATGGTGAAATGGTGAGTTTGATGTTTTAGCGGCCTGATTGCGCCACTTGCGCCGGTAGGGCCCCAAAACATCACTCACCATTTCACCACCTCACTATTTCACCTTCGGGCTGGGGTGGCGCTCGGCGGCGGTGGGCAGCGGGCGGCCCTGGGCGTAGTGGTGGGCGTCGCGCTCGGCGGCGGCGCGGGCTTCCACCTCAAACGGAATCTGGTAGTAGCCGTGGCGGGCCCAGCCCCAGAGGTAGCGCACCAGAAACCCCAGCCGGCCGTGCTGCTCAAACTGCCGGATGTGCTCCATCTCGTGCGCCACCCAGAACGGGTCGCGCAGAAACTGCTCGCGCGTGACGCCGCTCAGATGAATGCTGCGGCCCAGCACCATGGCCACGCTGGGGGCCGCCAGCTTGAGGCGGGCCAGCCGGGCGAAAGGTGAGTTTTCCACAATGCGGGCCACTTCCATAAATCAGCAGTTAGGGCGAGAGTAAAGGGCGGGATGTACGTAATATTATTCGGGCAAGTTGGGGCAGTTGCAAGACTATTTGCAAAATTCATTGACCTATTCCATGAATATTCGGTTTTAGCCGCATTTTTTCTTGGTGATTCCGGTTACTTCGGCCTAGCTTTACCCCACGCCTTCGTCTGCTCCTTTCGGAAAAGCCGCGGGCGAGTTTCTTTTTTTCCGCTTTTGCCATCCGGATTTCCGGTTGCCTATCGAGTAACGAACACCTTTCCACGCACGCCGGCCTTCGGGGCCGGTACTGCCAGCACCCTTCCGACGGACAATGAAAAACAGCCTCCTGTATTGCCTCGCCGCGGCCTCGATGGTCCTCTCTTTCTTCTTTGAGCAAGCCCCCGCCGCGTCTGGCAACCTTGTGGTTGCTTCTTCCCAACAAGCCTCCCTGCTGAGCGGATTTATGCCGGCCGCCTTCGAAGGTGACGGCGCCCGCACCCTCTCCAGCGCCGACTCGGTGGCCTACGACAAAGTAGCCGAGCGCCTGGGCATCCAAACTGATTACAACGAGAACGAGTCGCTGCTGTCCACGGTGGCCTCGTGGCTGGGCACGCCCTACCGCTACGGCAGCAACAGCAAAAGCGGCACCGACTGCTCGGGCTTCGTTACCCGCGTGTTCAAGGAGGTGTACGGCCTGACGCTGCAGCGCAGCTCGCGCTCCATGTTCGGCACCGTAAAGCGCATCGATAAGGACGAGATGCAGACCGGCGACCTGGTATTTTTCCGCCGCGGCCCCGGCCAGCCCATCTACCACGTAGGTATTTACCTGAAAGACAATAAGTTTGCCCACGCCGCCACCAGCGGAGGCGTAATGGTCAGCTCGCTGAAGCAGGCCTACTACAGCCGCAACTTCTACGCCGCCGGCCGCGTCGACCGCTAGGCGCCTTCGGGCCTCATTTCCTGCTTACCGCTCCGCCCCGTCCTGACCGACGGGGCGTTGTTGTTTGGGGCTCGTGGCGCTGGTTTTGGGTGGCGGCGCGGAACCGGGAAAGCGGGAAAACAATTTTGGGCCGATAGAGTATAGCACAACATCAGTGCCTTCGGGCCCCTACTCTCCCTCTCTATTTTCAACTCCGTATGGATAAGCAAGACCCTAAAGGACAGGATATAGCCTCTTCGGCCCTGTTCAAGAAATTCCTCGGCAAAGCCGAAGAATACGTGAAAAAGCCTACGCGCATGAAGCAGCTGCTGACGGACGCGTACGAGAAAGCCAGCTCCAAGAAAGACATGGGCTCCATTGCCCACGAGGCCTGGGAAACCATGCAGACGATGTTTCGCCTCATCAAGCTTTCGGCTTCGGGCGAGTACACCGGCCTGCCTACCACAACGGTAGTGGCCGCCGTGGCCGTAACCATCTATTTCCTGAGCCCCATCGACCTGATTCCGGACTTCATTCCGGTGCTGGGCCTGCTGGATGACGTGGCGTTGGTGGCCTGGTTCAGCACCACCATTCAGGAGGAGCTGCAGAAGTTTGCCGAGTGGGAGCAAACCCGCCCTACGCTGGTAGAAGACACCAAACCCAAAGCGCGGACCTCGGCCAGCGCCGATGCCGGCACCAGCGCCACCGAAAGCACCAGTTCTGATTCGGCCAAGCCCGGCAACATGGGTTCGGAGGCCAACAAGCCCCCCATGACGCCCCACGCCGCCGGTACCGCCTCGGCCACGACCACCCAGGCCGACGTAGCCGCCCACACCACCGACAGCAGCCGCGAGCCCAACCTCTCCACTCAGGGCCGCCCCGCCGGCGGCAACCTCGGCGGCAACGTGCGCTAGCGCTGTTAGCTGTTAGCTGTTAGCTGTTAGCTGTTAGCTGTTAGCTGTTAGCTGTTAGCTGGATAACGAAGAAGGCCCCGTACTCAGTTGAGTGCGGGGCCTTCTTTAGTTGAGGCTTTTCTATAATTCCGAACGAAAGCTAATAGCTATAAGCTCTTAGCTAACAGCTAACATTAAGCCGCCTGTGCTTCGGTATTGGTGTGGGTGGCCACGTAGTTCACGAAGTCGCCGATGGTGGTTAGGGGCACTTCGTCGGGGATGGTGATGTGGAAGTTGCGCTCCAGCTCCAGGATGATGTCGACCACATCCACGGTGTCGAAGCCCAGCTCGCGGCTCAGGTCGCTGCCGATGCGCAGGCGCCGGGCCTTGATGGCCTTACGCTTGCTGATGATGCGCAGCACCTGCTGCTGGATGGATTTGGGGGCGGTTGTGGAGGTGGAGGCGTACATAAGACGAGCCAACTGGGAGAGAAAAATAAGCGGACCGGGGCCGGCGGCGGCGTCTGGTGCGCCCGTTCGGGCGGAAGAGTGCCGAGTTGCGCCGAATGGTTGCAAGGGGTCAAAAAAAGCTCCGGGAAAATAAAATCTTCCCGGAGCTTCACTCAAATTATACGTTGGCCAGGATAGGCGGCGTGGCAGCGTCCACTTCCTCCTTATCGGCTGGCACCTCGGGCTCGCCCTTGATGCGCAGCTTCAGGCTTTCGGTCATCAGGTACATCACCGGCACCACAATCAGCGTAATGAGCGTGGCGAATACCAGACCGAAAATGATGGTCCAGGCCAGCGGGCCCCAGAATGTAACCGACTCGCCACCAATGAAGAAGTTGGGGCTGCCCGAGTTGAAGAGCTCGTAGAAGTCGATGTTCAGGCCGATGGCCAGCGGAATCAGGCCCAGCGTGGCGGCCGTGGCCGTCAGGATAACCGGGTTGAGACGGGTGCGGCCGGCCAGCACGATGGCTTCGCGCAGGGGCATGCCCTGGCTGCGCAGCATGTCGGTGAATTCGACCAGCAGAATACCGTTTTTCACCACGATACCGGCCAGCGCGATAATGCCCACGCCCGTCATCACGATGCTGATGTTCATGCCCGTAATTGCCAGGCCCAGCAGCACGCCGATAATCGAGAACACAATTTCGGTGAGGATGATGATGGGCTTGCTGATGGAGTTGAACTGCATCACCAGAATGAGGAAGATGAGGCCGATAGCGCCCGCGGCGGCAATGCCGAGGAAGTCGGAGGTTTCCTTCTGGTCTTCCTGGGCGCCGCCCATTTTCACGGTGTAGCCCGAGGGCACGGGGAACGAGCGGAGCGACGTTTCAATCTGGCGCACCACGTCGGGGCCGGTGAAGCCGCCGAGTACGTTCGAGGAAATCGTAATCACGCGCTTCACGTCTTTGCGCTTGATGCCGCCGTAGGTGGTGCCGTAGTTCACGTCGGCTACCGAGGCCAGGGGCACCTGGCGCACCTGGCCGGTGGCGTCGCGGAAGGTGAGCGGCGAGTTCAGGATGGCGTCGATGTCGGAGCGGTAGGGCTCGGCGTAACGCACCTGAATCGGGTACTCGTCGTCGGGCGTTTTGAATTTGCTGGCCTCGGTGCCGTAGATGGCCGTGCGCACCTCCATGCCAATCTGGGCCGTGCTGATGCCCTCGCGGTTGGCGCGGGTCCGGTTGATGTCGACGGCAATTTCGGGGTTACGGTCCTCCAGGTTCGAGCGCAGCTGCTCGATGCCGCCGATGTTCTTCGACTCGATAAAGCGCGTTACGTCCTTGGAAAGCTTGATGAGCGTGGGGTAGTCGTCGCCGGCTACCTCGATGGCAATGGGCTTGCCGGTGGGCGGGCCGCTGCTTTCCTGGTCCACCGAAATTTCGGTGCCCGGAATGCCTTTCACCACCTCCCGGATTTCATCCATGTACTTGGAAGTGGAAGGGCCGGTCCGCTCGCTCATCTCCTTGAAGGCCACGGCCACTTTGGCCAGGTTGGACTGCGAGGTACCGGCGGCCGAGGCTTCGCCGGGGTCGGCGGCGCCGATGGCCACGTTGGTAATCACCGATTCCACGTCGTGGTTATCCTTGCCGATAACGCTGTAGATGCGTTTTTCGAGGATGCGGGCCACCGAGTCGGTTACCGTTACGCGGGTGCCCACGGGCATCTTCAGGTAGGTGTAGATGAACTTGGGGTCGCCTTTGGGGAAGAAGTCGACCTTGGGCGAGCGGGCGCCCACGGCGAAAATCGACACCACAAACAGCACCACCATGCTCAGCATAATCGACTTGGGCCACGAAATGGCCCAGCCCACGAGGCGGGCGTAGCCGTGCTGGAAGCGCGGCAGCACCTTGGTCTGGAAACCGGCAATCAGGTGCACGAACACGAAGCGGTTCAGAATCACGAGCACGGCCAGCGTCAGCATCAGGCTGCCCAGGAAAGTCGAGCCCAGCAGGAAGCCCAGGATGGCAATGCCGACCATAACGCCGATACCGATGGAGAGCGGCCGGTCCCACTGCGGCTTCTCGCCCAGGTGGTGGTCTTCGCGCTCCATGAAGCTCACGGCAAACACCGGGTTCATGATGAAGGCCACGATGAGCGACGACATGAGCGTGAGAATGAGCGTAACGGGCAGGTAGAACATGAACGAGCCTACAATGCCGGGCCAGAACATGAGCGGCACGAACGGCGCCACGGTGGTAAGCGTACCGGCCAATACCGGAATAAATACCTCGCCGGCGGCGTACTTGGCGGCCTGAGGCGTCGTCAGCTCGGGGTGCTCGTGCAGCAGGCGGTGGGTGTTTTCAATCACCACAATGGCGTCATCCACCACGATGCCCAGCGCCAGCAGGAAGGCGAAGAGCACAATCATGTTGAGCGAGAAATCGAACGTGGGCAGCAGCACGAAGGCCAGGAACATGCTCAGCGGCACCGAAAGGCCCACAAACAGGGCGTTGGTGGTGCCCATGAAGAACATCAGAATCAGCGTTACCAGAATAAAGCCGATGATGATGGTGTTGATCAGGTCGTGCAGCGTTACGCGGGTGTCGTTGGACGTGTCGCCGGTAACCGTAATGGTCAGCTCGCCGGGCAGCGTCTTCTCCGACTCGTCGATAATCTGCTTGATTTTGTCGGAGGCGTCGATCAGGTTTTCGCCCTGACGCTTCACCACGTTCAGCGTCACGGCCGGCTTGCCATCGAGACGGGCGAAGGATTCGCGGTCCTTGAAGCCGTCGGTTACGGTGGCAATGTCGCCGAGGCGCACGGCCGAGCCATTCAGGTTTTTCATCTGAATGTTGGCAATGTCGGCGGCCCGCACGTACTGGCCGGCCACGCGCACGGCGCGCTTCTGGTTGCCCACATCCACGGTACCGCCCGAAATGGTCACGTTTTCGCGGCCGATGGCGGCGCTGATGTCCGAGAAGCTCAGGCGCGAGGCCCGTAGCCGGTTCAGGTCCACATCCACGTTCACCTGCTGATCGAGGGCGCCGATGATGTCCACGCGGGTAATTTCGGGCAGGGCCTCAATCTTGTCCTGGAAGTCGTCGGCGTACTTTTTCAGCTGGCTGATGGGCAGGTTGCCGGCCAGGTTGATGTTCATGATGGGCAGCTCCGACAGGTTTACTTCCTGCACGGTGGGCGGCGAGGGCAGGTCGTTGGGCAGCTCGGAGCTGGCCTTGTCCACGGCGTCCTTGATGAGCTGCTTGGCGTACTGCACGTCCACGCCGGAGGTAAACTCCACGTCCACGATGCAGTAGTCCTGGTTGGAGGTCGAAGAAATCTTCTTCACCCCGTTCACGCTCTTGATTTCCTTCTCGATCTGGCGCGTCACCAGGTTTTCGATGTCGGTGGGCGAGGTACCCGGGTAAATCGTGGCCACGATAATGCGCGGAATCACGATGTCGGGAAACTTCTCTTTGCCCAGCTTCACGTAGGCAAAAATGCCCATGATGGTGAGAATAAGCGCGATGATGTAAATCGTGGTCTTATTGTCAATGGACCAACTGGTGGGCCCGAATTCTTTTTCGATGTCCTGCATAGTGAAGAAGCTAGGAGTTGGAAGCTAGGAGTTAGAAGACTGGATAGTGGCCCGGATGGATTTTCCGTACGCTTCAAGCAGTCGGCCTACTTCGTTCGCTTGTTCAATGAGTGATGCTGTATCGGCGTAGCCTAAGTCGCGGCTTAGCAGAAAGTAATAGTGGGTTTCTTCGAGCGAGCCTTCGGCCGTATTGAAAAACCGGAGTTTGTCGCGGGCGCCGCGCTTGCGAAACCCCTCGGCAATGTTGGCCGGAACCGACACCGCTGCCCGACGAAGCTGGGAGGTAAGTGCGAACAACTCATGCTTAGGAAATGATTCGGTTACCCGATAGACCATCAGCACCAGTTGGTGGGCCTTTTGCCACACCACGAGCTGCTGAAAGTTCTTCGCGGGCTCCCGTTTCGCTTCCATTGTTCAAGGCTCAGGCACAAATTCTAGCTCCCAGCTTCTAACTCCTAGCTCCTTAGAGACTAATAGCTTGTCCTTCGTTCAGGTTCTGGTAGCCGGCCGAAATCACCTGGTCGCCGGTTTGCAGGCCCTCGGTTACTTCGACTTTGCCGTTGTAGGTGTTGCCGACTTTGATGATGCGCTTGGTGGCCACCTTCTTGCCGCCTTTGTCGTCCACGACCAGCACGTAGCTGTTCTGCTCGTCGCGCTGCACTAGGTCAACGGGCAGCACGGTGGCATTCTGGCGGTTGTAGTTGAGGATGCGCACGTTGGTCACCATGTTGGGGCGCAGGCGGCCGGCCTTGCCGGGGTCGGCCAGGCGCAGCTCCACGGTGAAGGTGCGGCTGGTGGGGTTGATGGTGCTCGTCACCACGCGCACGGTGGCGGGCAGGTCCGATTCGCCGAGGTCGGGAATGGTTACCAGCGCTTTGTCGCCCACCTTGATGCTGTTGGCGTAGGCTTCCGACACATCGACCACGATTTTGCCGCTGCCGCTGTTGCTGAGCAGCTTCACGACGGGGGCGCCGGGGGCCACGGTTTCGCCCAGCTTGGGCAGCACGTCATCCACGGTGCCGCTGAAGGGCGCTACCACGCGGTACAGGTCGCGCTGGCGGTTGAGAGTGGCCAGGTTGCTTTGCAGGGCCCGGTAGTTGTTGCGGGCCTGCAGGAACTGGATTTCGGTGCCAATCTGCTGGTCCCAGAGGCGCTTCTGCTTTTCGTACACCACCTTGGCCAGGTCCATGCGCACCTTCAGCTCGGCCACGCTGGCGTCGAGCACCGCGGCATCCACGGTAGCCAGGGTCTGGCCCTTGCGCACCTTGTCGCCGCGCTTCACGCTAAGGCTGGTAAGCGTGCCGGCCGCGCGGGCCGAAACGGTGGCGTTCTGGTCGAAATCAACCCGGCCCTGCACTTCGAGGTAGCTCTTGAAGTCTTCGCCGGCCACTTTAATCACCGATACCGGCGTGGCCTGCAAAGCGGCGGCAGCTTCCGAAGCGCCGGTTTTGGCCTCCAGCTCCGAAATTTTCGCCTGGTTGGTAGCCTGCTCCTGCTTGAGCTTGGCCAGTTCCGCCGCCGGGTCTTTGGAGCCGCAGGAGCTAAGGGAGCTGCAAGCCGCCAGCCACAAGCTGCAAGCCGCAATGCGCGAGGGAGTAATTGAAAGGAGAGACATATGCTTACTGAGGAGTGAGTTTGAGATTAGCGAGCAGTCGAGCGCAAAAGACTTGCAGCTTGCAGCTGGCGGCTTGTAGCTTACTTATTGGCTTTGCGGAACAGCTCGCCGGTGGCTTTGTCGCGGTCGACTTTGGCTACCAGCACGTCGTAGAGGGCGGCGTAGTAGTTAGTCTGGGCTTCGCGCAGGCCGGTTTCGGCCGAAATTACCTCCAGGTTGGCTCCTACGCCCTCCTGAAACTTAATGCGCGACACGCGGGCCACTTCTTCGGCCAGGGTCAGGTTGGCCTTCTGGTTTTCGAGCACATCGAGGGCGTTGATAAGGCTGGTGCGGCTCTGCGCGTCCTGCAGGTCAATGCTCTGGCGCAGCGTCTCGAAGCCCCGCTCGATGGTTTGCTGCTGAATGCGCGACTGTTGCACGAGGTACTTGCGGCGGAAGCCATCGAACACCGGAATCTGCAGGCTCAGGCCCACGTTGCCGAAACCAAACCAGTTCTGGTTGGGGTAGCCGGCGCCGTTGCGCGAGTCGGGCCCGCGGAAGGCGAACAGGTCGTTGGCTTTCTGGCCCGAGCCCGAAAAACCGTAGGCGGCCGTAGCCAGCAGGCGCGGGTAGGCGCCGGCCCGGCGGTTGGCCAAGTCGAGGCCGGCCAGGGCCTGCTGGGTTTCGAGGGTGCTGAACTCGATGCGGTTGTTGTAGTTGATGGCGCCGGCCAGCTGCCCGGTGCGGGCGCCGCTGAGGGCCGTCTGCTGGTCCTGGGCGCGCTGGTCGGCGTTGTCGGGCGTAGTGGGGGCCGGGGCGGTGGGCACGTCGCCGAGGCCGCTCACGCCGCCACCAGTGCGGAAATCGGCCGCGCCCAGCGTGCGGCGCAACGAGCCGGCGTCTACCAGCGCGGTGCTCAGCGAGTCGCTCAGCTGCACGGCCTGCTGCTGGGGCAGGCCCATCTGAAACTTGAGCAGGGCCACGCTCAGCTCGGTGAGGCGGCTGGCTTTCTGCTGCTCCACCACCAGGTTGTTGCGCTGCACCTGCAGGCGCTGCACGTCGAGCTTTTCGGCGAAGCCCGCCTTGTACGTTTCGCTGGTCTGGTAGAGCAGCGTATCGAGGCGCTGCACGTTGCGCGAGAGCAGCTGCAGCCGCTCGCGGGCCACCAGGGTGCTGTAGTAGGCCTTGCTGACCTGCTCCACCACGTCAATTTCGGCCTGCTGGGTTTGCTTCTGGGCCAGCTCCTCGTACACCTTGGCCGCTTTCAGGCCGATGAGGTAAGCGCCATCAAACAGCAGCTGCGACACCGAGGCGCTGGTGTTGCCGGCCCACCGCAACCCGAAGGCAAACGCCTGGGGCGGCACCGGGTCGGAGGGCAGCGTCACGGTGCCCAGGTTTACCGTCTGCCCGCTCTGGGCGGCGGCAATGTCCTGGGGCGTGAGCGTAGTGGCCGAGGCCCCGCCGCCCAAAGCACCGAAGTTCACCAGGCTTTTCTGCAGCTTGAAGTTGTCGGCCACGTTGGCCGTCACGTTCACCTGGGGCAGGCCCGCCGACCGGATTTCGCCCACTTTGGCTTTGGCCGTCTGCTCGGCCAGCCGGGTGGCCTGCAGCGTCGACTTGTTTTGCACGGCGTAGTCGATGGCCTGCCTGAGGCTGAGCGGCAGCGTACCGGTGGTGGCATCGAGCGTGGTGCCCAGCGCCGGCTGGGCCGTTTGGGCCAGGGCGGCCCCGGCCGGGGCCAGCAGGCCCGGCCCGGAAGCCAGCAGCAAGAGGCGAAGGTTCTTTTTCATATATAGGAACTTGGGGACTTAGGTGTTAGGGCTTAGGTGTTAGGGTTTAGTCGACAATGCTTGGGCGCTTTTGAGCCCAAGCTGGGCGAACTCGCTGCCAGGTTCTAAGCCCTAATACCTAAGCCCTGCTAGCAACAACTCATTCTTCCTCGGTTATCTGGCGGTACTCGTTGATGAGCTTGTGGCCTTTGAGCGTGACCATGCCCAGCAGAAAGTGCTCGTTGCAGGCCAGCTGCACCCGCGGCTGCCCGAACTGCACGTGCGGGAAAATATCGGCGTCGAACAGGATGTCGATCTGGGCCAGGCGCAGGCGCGAGAGCACTTCCACGTCGAGGTCGGTGCGGTAGAGGCCCTCGGCAATGCCGCGGCGCAGGTTGTCCTGAATCTGGGTGAGGATGTATTTGTTTTTGTGGTCGTGGAACAGCTGCCAGGCGGCCGGGTAATACTTGCGCAGATCGTGAATGGTGTTCGGGTTCACCTCCGAAAATTGCCGCTGGGCCCATTCCATCATGCGCACCATCTCATCGACGGCGTTTTCCGCCTCGCCGGCAATGCCTTCGCTCTCGCCCTGCACGCAGTGCAGGTGGCCGCCAATCACGCCCGAAACCAGGTCGTCCTTGTTGTCGAACCACTTGTAGAGCGTTTTTTTGGAGATGCCCAGGTCGGAAGCAATGTCGTCCATCGACACGCTTTTTATCCCGTTGCGGGTAAAAAGGGTCAGGGCGGATTGCAGAATTCGGTCTTTGATTTCCATATCGGAGTGCAAAGGTACGCAGGAAACTTTTAATGAGTTGTCAGTTTCCATATTTATTTCCGAATCTTCGGCCCCGACGCCGTGCCGGCTGGCTACTGCCTGATACTGAAACGATTCTCAGCTTTTACCGCCGCGCCGCCAATTGGTTGCAGACGAGCTACGGGTTTCGGTGGTGCGGTTTGGCTCGCGGGCGGCTGTTGGCCGAAACCGTAACTTGCCTGCTTTCCAACGCTTCTCTCCCATGAAAATCCGCACCGGCTTCGGCTACGACGTTCATCAGCTCCAGGAAGGGCTGCCTTTCTGGCTTGGCGGCATCCTGGTGCCCCACACCCACGGCGGCCTCGGCCACTCCGACGCCGACGTGCTCATTCACGTCATTTGCGACGCGCTGCTGGGCGCGGCCAACCTGCGCGACATCGGCTTCCACTTCCCCGACACCGACCCGCAGTATAAAGGTGTCGACTCGAAGCGTCTGTTGGCCGAAGTTGCGCGTCTGTTGCGCGAGCAAGGTTACACCATCGGCAACATCGACTCCACCATCTGCCTCGAAGCGCCCAAAGTCAACCCCCACATTCCCGAAATGCAGCGCGTGCTGGCCGAGGTGCTGGGCATCGAACCCGATGACATCAGCATCAAAGCCACCACCACCGAAAAGCTCGGTTTTGTGGGCCGCCGCGAAGGCGTGGCGGCGTATGCTTCGGTACTGATTGTGAAGCAGTAAAGTACCCACCTGTCATCCTGAGCATGTTGCGCTTAGAGCAAGGACGAAGGATAACAAAAGCATACGAATCAAAAGCCTCAATCCCCAAGTCCCTCATTTCCAATCCCCAGTTCCCCACCATGCGCAAACCCTCCCTCCTCGCCTGCCTGCTGGCGGCGGGCGTTTCGGCCGCCTCCTGCGTAGCGCAGGCGCCCACGGCCTCCACCAAAGCCCCGGCCACCACCACGGCCCCGGCCGTCGCCACCGGCACGGCCGCTGCCACCACCGCTGCCGACCCGGCCCGCACCTACGCCGAAACCATCACCCAGGCCGATTTGCGCCAGCACCTCACCATTCTGGCTTCGGATGCGTACGAGGGCCGCGAAACCGGCGAGAAGGGCCAGAAAATGGCCATGGAGTACCTGGCCAAGCAGTTTGCCGACCTCGGCCTGCAGGGCCCGGTGAAAGGCTCCGACAACCCCTACATCCAGCACTTCACGATGGTGCGCAGCAGCTGGGCCGACGGCGCCACGCTCAAAATCGGCTCCGACACCTACAAGTGGCTCACTGATTTCTACGCCTTCGGCGGCCGAGGTTTTGTGGCTCCCACGGCCGTGCAGCCCGTTTTTGCCGGCTACGGCATCGAGCAGGACGGCTACTCCGACTATGCCAGCCTGGGCGACGTGAAGGGCAAGGACCTGCTGATTCTGCTGGGCGAGCCTCAGACGGCCAAAGGCACCGCGCTGCTGGGCAAAGACGGCCAGAACAGCAAGTGGGGCCAGGATTTCCGGGCCAAGCTGACGGTGGCCGCCCAGAAGGGCGCCCGCTCGGTGTTCTTCGTTGACTTCGACCCCAACAGCAACTTCGAGAAGCTCTCGGCCCGCATGGCACCCTACATCAGCCGGCCCAGCATTGCCTTCAAGGATGCCAAGGAAGGCGCCATCCGCCCAACGGCCTACTTCGTGTCGCCGGCCGTGGGCTACAAGCTGCTCGGCACCAATGCCCAGACGGTGCCCAAGTATGCGGCGGCCGTAACCAAAGCCGCTAAGCCGGTGGTCAGCCCGTTCCGGCCCGCCAAGGCCACGGTATTCGCCCCGCGCAAAAACGAGGATTTCGTGACCGAGAACGTGATGGGCTACCTCGAAGGCACCGACCGCAAGGAGGAGCTGGTGATTCTGTCGGCCCACTACGACCACATCGGCATCATCAACGGCGAAGTGCACAACGGCGCCGACGACGACGGCTCGGGCACGGTTACGGTGCTGGAAATGGCCCAGGCCTTCCAGAAAGCCAAAGCCGAGGGCCACGGCCCCCGCCGCAGCATCCTGTTCCTGGCCGTAACGGGCGAGGAAAAAGGCCTGCTGGGCTCCGAATACTACACCGACCACCCCGTTTTCCCGCTCGAAAACACGGTAGTCGACCTGAACACCGACATGGTGGGCCGCACCGATAAGGAGCACGAGGGCAAGGGCGATTACGTGTACGTTATCGGCTCCGACAAGCTGAGCTCGGAACTGCACACCATTCTGCAGGCCCAGAACGAGAAGTACACCAACATCGACCTCGACTTCCGTTTCAACGACCCCGAGGACCCCAACCGCTTCTACTACCGCTCCGACCACTACAACTTCGCCAAGCACGGCATACCGGTGGCGTTCTTCTTCAACGGCGTGCACGACGACTACCACGGGCCGGGCGACGAAGTAGAGAAAATCGAGTTCCCGAAGATGGAGAAGCGCGCCCGCCTCGTGTTCTACACCGCCTGGGACCTGGCCAACCGCGACAAGCGCATCGTGGTAGACTCGAACAAGAAGTAAGGCTGTAAGTAGTTTGAGCAGCGTGTTTCAGCTGGTTTCTCATCCGGAGAGCTGGCTGAAACACGCTGCTCCCGTTTGTTCTCCATTTGTTGCTCTCTATGAAAACCCTTATCCTGACTCTAGGCGCGATGCTGGCAATGATGGCCCCGGCACGGGCACAGACTACCAGTACTACCACTGCTGAAGCCGGGGCGGCCACTCGTTTTGCCGAGGCCAGCATCACGCCCACTGCGTTGCGCCGCCACCTTACGGAGTTGGCTTCGGATGCGTACCAAGGGCGCGGCACCGGGCAGGCAGGTCAAAAAAAGGCGGCGGCTTACCTGGCCGAGCAGTTCCGGCAGCTAGGGCTACAAGCTCCAGACCTGACAAGTGCCACGCGGTATCTGCAGCCGTTCAGTATCGTGGAAACGGTGCCTACGGCGCCAGGCACAATAGAAGTAGGCAACCAAAAATTTCAAGGACTCCAGGATTTCGTACGCTTCGGCTCGTCTATGTTTCCGGCAGGTGTTACGCCCGCCGACCCGGTATTCCGGGGTTTTGGCATTGAAACCAGCAATTATCACGACTACAGCGGCCAGCCAGACGTGCGCGGCAAAGATGTAGTGGTGTTGCAGGGAGAACCCAACAATGGCCTGGGGCGCTACCTGTTTTCAGGTTCCAAGCAGGAAAGTGAGTGGTCGTCGGTGATGCGCAAGGCGTACATGGCCCGCGAACAAGGCGCCCGTAGCCTAACGGTGGTCAGCTACGCCACAGCCAACTCATTCCAGAAGCTGGCCCGGCCTATGCTGGGCTACCTGGCGGCCCCTAGCTATTCGCTGACCACGCCGGTTTTGTCGCCTACCGCGCCGGGCCTGATGCTGGAGTTTCAGCCCGCCTATATTAGTACGTTTATTACTAATGGGCCACTAGGCATGGCATTATTTGGCACCACCGAGGCCGTTTTGCGACGCTATGAAACCGAATGCTACAAGCAAAGCAAACCCGTAGCTGCCGAGTTTAAGTTGCTGCCATTTCAGGTGGAGCTGCCGGAAGCCCGACTGGAATTAGCCACTGAAAACGTGTTAGCTATGGTGGAAGGAACTGATAAGAAAGACGAAGTGCTGGTAATTTCAGCGCATTACGACCATATCGGTATGCGCCACGATACCATATTTAATGGAGCCGATGAAGACGCCTCCGGGGTTAGTGCTGTGCTGACCATGGCCAAAGCCTTCCAGGATGCCCGGGCGGCAGGCCTGGGCCCGCGCCGCAGTGTGCTGTTTCTGCTGACGGCGGCCGAAGAAAAGGGCATGCTCGGGTCGGAGTACTATGCGGTAAATCCGGCAGTGCCTTTAGCCCAAACCATTGCCAACCTTAACCTGGCCATGCTGGGCCGCACCGACAAGCGCCACACGGGCAAGGCGCCTTACGTGTACATCGTTGGCTCCGACCGGCTTAGCACTGAGTTGCATCAAATTAGCGAAGCTACCAATGCTCGTAGTAGCCGCCTTGCCCTCGACTACACCTACAACGCAGCCACCTCCCCTGACCAGCTCTATTACCGCTCCGACCAGTACAACTTTGCCCGTTACGGGGTGCCCGCCATGGCCTATACCAGCGGCCTGCACGCTGACTACCATAAGCCAACGGATGATGCAGAGAAAATAGAGTTTGAGAAGCTGATGGCCCGCGCCCGCCTCGTGTTCTACACCGCCTGGGACCTGGCCAACCGCGACAAGCGCATTGTAGTCGACTCAAACAAGAAGTAGCCTAGCTGTTAACTGTTAGCTGTTATAAAGGGACGTCGTTCTGGGCTAAGCAAAAGGCCTTGTCACGCTAAAACGAGTCGTTATTCCGATATTCGTTGAGGCGCAACAAGGCTCTTGCTTCAGCAGGATGACGTTCTTTTTGTTTAGCCTATTCAACGACACCCCATTGCTATGAAGCCGACTGCCGCCCCTGCCCCCACCAAAGCCGCCAAAGCGGCCCAGTTCCTGGTCGACACCGACCGTAAGGCCTTCGACCTGGAGCACCGGCGCAAAATCCGCTTCAACATCGGCAAGTACAACGCGGCCGTTAGCACCGGCATGGGCTTCTACGCCGACCACGAGCTGGCCCGCAGCCGGGCGTCGTACCTGAAAACGGAAGTCATCAACCACCTCGATGAGTACCTGCTGCAGTTCGAGGAGAACTTCACCAGGCGCGGCGGCAAGGTAATCTGGGCCCGCGATGCGGAAGAGGCTTTGACCGAAGTGGGCCGGATTATGGAGCGCCGCAAGGCCCGCACCGTGGTAAAGGCCAAGAGCATGACCACCGAGGAAATCCACCTCAACAAATACCTGGAGAAGCGCGGTATCGAGTCGGTGGAGACGGATTTGGGCGAGTTCATCGTGCAGCTCAACGGCGAGCGGCCCTACCACATCGTCACGCCCGCCATGCACCTGAGCAAGGCCGATATTGCCGATATCTTCGTCAAGCACCTCGGTATCGAGCACACCGATGATGCCCAGCAGCTCGTGCTCACGGCCCGCCACCTGCTGCGCGATAAGTACACCGCCGCCGAAGTGGGCATTACGGGCGGCAACTTTCTGGTGGCTGATACGGGGGCGGTCTGCGTGACCGAAAACGAGGGAAACGCCCGCCTGTCGGCCACGTTTCCACACACCCACATTGCCATCGTGGGCATCGAAAAGGTGATTCCGCGGCTGCGCGACCTGGATTTGTTCTGGCCGCTGCTCAGTACCAGCGGCACCGGCCAGCAGCTCACGGTGTACAACACCATTTACACCGGCCCGCGCCAGCCGCTGGAAAAGGACGGCCCAGAGGAAATGTTCGTGATTCTGCTCGACAACGGCCGCACCAACCTGCTGGCCCAGCCCGAGCAGCGCGAGGCCCTGAACTGCATCCGTTGCGGCGCCTGCCTGAACGTGTGCCCGGTGTACAAGAATATAGGAGGCCACAGCTACGAGGCCACCTACTCGGGCCCCATCGGCTCGGTAATTACGCCGCACCTCGCGGGGATGGAGGAAAACAAGCACCTGAGTTTCGCCAGCAGCCTGTGCGGGGCCTGCACGTCGGTGTGCCCGGTGAAAATTCCCATCCATAACCTGCTGCTCAAAAACCGCCAGCAAAGCGTGCAGCAGGGCTATACCGACCCCGAGGAACGCCGCGCCATTAGCCTCTGGCTGCACGGTATGAAGCGCCGCTGGGTCTGGGACCTGGCCCCCGCTTCGGCCAAGAACTGGGTGCTGAGCCGCCTGCTGGGTCAGGTCGGCTGGAGCAAGCGCCGCGACGCCGTACAAGTAGCCCCCAAAACGTTCCGGCAGCTGTGGAAGACGCGGAAGTGAAGCTTCAATATTTATAAAGCCTTATTTTATACTACCCTTGTTCTTGCCCTACGGGGCTCCGGCTTAGCCAACCCCGGCGGCCCATCGGCAGTACAAGGCGGGCGGCCTGTTACGGCGCCGCCGAGCTTATGCCGGATAGTATACTGCGCGCGCTGGCACTGGGGGTCGGCATTTTTCTGGTGATAAGCACCCTGTTCGGGGCCGTACGCTCGTTCGTGCTGCCGCGCAACGAAAGCGTGCTGCTTAGCAACCTGGTCTTTCGGAGCATCCGGGTGCTGTTCTGGGCCGTGGCCCGGCTGGGTCGCACCTATGCTCAGCGCGACCGGGTAATGGCCCTCTACGCCCCCATTGGCCTGATTATGCTGCCAATCGTGTGGCTGGCGCTGCTGAGCGTGAGCTACACGCTTATCTTCTGGGCGCTGGGCGAAGGCCACCTGGAGCGCTGCTTCCGCATCAGCAACAGCTCGCTGCTCACGCTGGGCTCGGAGGAACCCAGCCATAACATGTGGGCCAATATCATCTCCTACTCCGAGGCCACGCTGGGGCTGCTGCTGCTCACGCTGCTCATCTCCTACCTGCCCACCATGTACCAGGCGTTTTCGCGGCGCGAGCTGACGGTGGCCCGCTTGGAGCTGCGGGCCGGCGGCAAGGCCTCGGCCCCCGAGCTGATTCGCTGGCTCGACCGCACCAACGCCCTGCGCGACGAGCAGCAGCAGTGGCAGGACTGGGAGCAGTGGTTTATCGAAATCGAGGAAACCCACACCTCGCTGCCCATCCTGTCGTTCTTCCGCTCGCCCCAGCCCGGCCGCTCCTGGGTGACCACGGCCGGCCTCATCCTCGATACGGCCGCGCTGGTGACCAGCAGCCTCAACCAGCCGCTCAATCCGCACCTGGAAGTGTGCTTCAAGGCCGGCTGCGTGGCGCTGAACCGGGTGGGGCGGTTTTTTCACTTCGACGAGGACGCCGACCACTCGCCCGACGACCCCACCACCCGCGCCAGCTTCGACCAGGCTTATGAGCAGCTGCGCGAGGCCGGCTTCGAGCTGCACGCCGAGCAGGAGGCCTGGACCAAGTACGCCGAGCTGCGCGCCCGCTATGCCCGTGCCGTAGCCCACCTGGCCCGCCTCACCACCGACCCCAGCGGCGACCTGGACAACAAATGGCTGGTAACGAAGGGGGCTGAAGACCCGGCCAGGTAAACCGGTCGGTTCCCGCCGCCCCTACTCCCCGTCCTCGTCGGGCAGAATCTGGACGTCCTGCACGAGCACCATTTTCTCGATTTCGCGGCCGCGGGGGGTGTTGGCGAGGCCCCCGAGGGCGGTTTCCTTGTAGCGGGTTTCCATGCTTTCGCCCACTTCGCCCAGCGCCGCCACGCACTGGTCGACGGGGATGACGGGGTTGACGCCGGCAATGGCAATCTGGGCCGAGCTGAAGGCAATGGCGGCGGCCGAGGCATTGCGCACCACGCAGGGCACCTCCACGAGGCCCGCCACCGGGTCGCAAACGAGGCCCAGCATGCACTGGATGGTGATGGCCACGGCCGCGAAAACCTCCGAAACAGAGCCGCCCAGGCAGTACACAATGGCGCCGGCGCCCATAGCCGCGGCCGAGCCGGTTTCGGCCTGGCAGCCGCCCACGGCGCCGGCCAGCGAGGCGTTCTGCTCGATGATGAGCGCAATGCCGGCCGCCACCAGCAGCCCTTCCAGAATGGCGCGGTCTTCGAGCTTATGAATATCCTGGAGCGTGACGAGCACGCCGGGCAGGATGCCCGAGGCGCCGGCCGTGGGCGCGGCCACCACCCGGCCCATGCACGAGTTGACCTCCTTGGCCCCCAGCGCCCGCGTCACGAGGTTCTTGAACTCGGGCGACAGCACGGTGATGGGCGAGGCGGCAATTTTCTTGGCCCCGTTGTTCACCATGCCCGAGCGCGAAGTCATGTCGGCGGTCAGGCCGGTGTGCACGGCGTCGCGCATCACGTCGTAGGCGCGCTGCAGGCCGTCCCAGATTTGCGCCTCGGTGCGGCCTTTCTGCTCGATTTCGTACATGAGCACGGGCTGGTAAAGCGGTTCGTTGGTCGACGAGCAGTGGGCCTGCCAGCTGTTGAAATCGGTGAAGAGCAGAGACATGGGCGGGGTGGGAAATGGGAGCGGGCGAGGCCTCGCCCCCGGTGGCAGGGAAGACGGTACGCGCATAACCGGCGCCGCGCGGTGGGAGTGCAAAAATCGGCAGAAATTCCTCGGCCCCGGCTACGGGGCCGCCACCTTTTAGGCGGGCCTGATTTGGTGCCGGGCCGGGCGGCCACAACAAAGCCCTTCCGCACGGGGCGAAAGGGCTTTTAGCAGAAACAGCGAAGCCGATAAAAGAACCTACGCCTCCTGCTTTTCGCTCACCAGCTGCACGCTGGCCGAGTTGATGCAGAGCCGCACGCCGGAGGGCGCCGGGCCGTCGGGGAAGGCGTGGCCCTGGTGGGCGTCGCAGGTGTTGCAGAGCACCTCGATGCGCGTCATGCCGTAGCTGGTGTCCTTTTTGTACTTGAGGGCGTTTTCGGTGACGGGCTGGGTGAAGCTGGGCCAGCCGGTGCCCGAGTCGAACTTGGTGCGCGAGTCGTAGAGCGGGGTAGCGCAGCAGACGCAGGCGTAGAGGCCCGCTTCGTGGCTTTCGCAATGCTCGCCGCTGAAGGCGCGCTCGGTGCCGTGCTCGCGCGTGACGTGGTACTGCTCGGGGGTGAGCTGCTTTTTCCACTCGGCGTCGGTTTTCTCCACGCGCTTATCGGGGGCCGGGCTGCCGTGGTTGGCCAGCCGGATGATATCGTTCCAGGTTTGCATAAGATGATCGGGTTAGAGGATGGCGGGCCGCCGGGCGGCCCAGGTTACAAACGCGCCGACCGGCTTGGAAGTTTTAGGCGGGCGGTTTCCCGCGCCGCCGGGTCCTTTGGTGTATCTCTCGAAGCCCGCCCACGGTATAGAGAAGATGAAACTCCTCTCCCCCGCCCAGACCCGCGCCCTCGACCAGGCTACCATTAAAGCCCAGCACATCACCTCGACCGCCCTGATGGAGCGGGCCGCCGACGCCGTGACCAACTGGCTCCTGGCTGAGCTGCTCCTCAGTTACAACACCGCCATCCACGTGTTTTGCGGGCCGGGCAACAACGGCGGCGACGGGCTGGCCGTGGCCCGCAGCCTACACCGCGCCGGCTACTCCGTGCGCCTCTGGCTGCTGCCCGCCGCCCGCCACTCGACTGACTTCACCCACCAGCAAAAGCAGCTGCCCGCCGAGCTGCCGGCCCGGGAAATCGACCCGGACAAGCTGCCCGCTATGGCAGCCGGGGCGGTAGTCGTGGATGCGTTGTTCGGCACGGGCCTGAGCCGGCCGCTGGCGGGCGATGCGGCGGCGCTGGTGCGGCATATCAACGATTCGGGCGCAACGGTAGTGGCGGTGGATATGCCCTCGGGCCTTTTCGCCGATGCGCCCCAGCCGGCCGACAGCGCCACTGTGCGGGCCAACTATACGCTTAGCTTCGAGCTGCCCAAGCTGGCTTTCCTGCTGCCCCAGAACGCCGATTTCGTGGGCGACTGGCGGCTGCTGCCGATTGGGCTCGACGCGGAAGTTATCCACAATACGGCGGTGGATAAGCATTTCGTGACGGCCGACGAGCTGCGGGGGCGGCTGCCCAGGCGGCCGAAGTTCAGCCACAAGGGCACCTTTGGGCACGCGCTGCTGCTGGCCGGCAGCAAGGGCAAGATCGGGGCGGCCGTGCTAGCGACCCGGGCCTGCCTGCGGGCGGGCGTGGGGCTGATGACGACCCGGGTGCCGGCCGTGGGCTACGACATCATCCAGATTTCGGACCCCGAAGCCATGTGCCTGGCCGACCCGGCCTCCGACCACATCACCGAGCTGCCCGAGCTGGATTCCTACGACGCCGTGGGCATCGGGCCGGGGCTGGGGCAGCACGACGACACCCGCGCGGTACTCCGGCAGCTGCTCGAAGAGGCCAAAGTCCCGCTCGTCATCGACGCCGACGCGCTGAACCTGCTGGGCGCCAACCCCGAGCTGCAGAAGCTGCTGCCGCCCGATTCGCTGCTCACGCCTCACCCCAAGGAGTTCGAGCGCCTCGTGGGCGCGCCCGCCCGCGACGACTACCACCGCTTGGAGCAGCTGCGCGACTTCGTGGGCCGCACCGGCTGCTACTGTATCATCAAAGGGGCCTACACCGTGCTGGCGGCGCCCGATGGCACCCTGTACTTCAACAGCACCGGCAACGCGGGCATGGCTACCGGCGGCAGCGGCGACGTGCTGACGGGCCTGCTGCTGGCCCTGCGCGCCCACCAGCGCCTCGCCCCGCTCGACGCCGCCCTGCTGGGCCTGCACGCCCACGGCCGCGCCGGCGACCTGGCCCTGCCCCACACCGGCCACGCCGGCCTGCTCGCCTCGGATATCGTGCGCTTCCTGGGGCCGGCGCTGGAGGAGCTGGTGAGATAGTGAGATGGTGAAATGGTGAGTTTGATGTTCTAAGGGCCTAGGGTAGCGAAAGGCACGGCCCCGGCCCCAAAATAGCAGCCGCAACCACTACCCAACGGCCCCAAACGAGCAGTCCGCGCCCCCAGGCCTCCGGTACGTCAAACTCACCATTTCACCAACTCACCATTTCACCTCCCCACCGCCAGCCACACCGCCACGAACTGCACGACCATGACGCCATCGGTCAGCAGGGCGAAGTAGTAGTCGGGGCGGCCTTCCTCGGCGTACCAGATGACGGCGGCGGCCAGGCCCAGCGGCAAAACCAGTGCCGCGGCGTGGGCCACCGACACGCCCGGCGGCACGAGCACGGCCGCGGCCAGCAGCGCCGCCAGCCCCAGCCACTTGGTGGCCTGCACGCCCAGCACGCCCGGAAACGTGCGCGTGCCGGTCTGCAAATCCTTGGTGTAGTCGCGGATGTCGAAGACGAAGGCCAGGGCCAGAATCAGCAGGAAGCGGCGGGCGAACAGCACCAGCACCACCGGCGACGCCCAGTCGCGGCCCAGGTACAGGGCGGGTATCCAGACGGTGACGGCCGCCCAGACGTAGGCGATGAGGAACACCTTGAGCAGCGGCAAATCGCGCAGGGCCCACCAGCGGCCCCGGCGGCGCCACAGCGGCATCGAGTAGAGCACCGAGATAAGCGCCAAGTGGCCGCCGAACAGCGTGAGCGGCAGCAGGCGGGCATCGGTGAGGTAGAGCGCGCCCGCCACCGCGCCGGCCGCTACCGTGAGGGCCAGCAGCTGGGGCCGGTGGGCCCGGATCCACTGCTTGCGGCGGGTGGCGCCGGGCAGCTGGCCGTGCTTGTAGGGCAGCACGCTATCCAGGTTGTACAGGAAGAGGGTGGCGGCGAAGATCAGCCCGCCCAGCCGCACCGAGATGTGGACGCCCCAGAACAAAAACGTGGCCCACATCAGCCCCAACGCCGCCACCGACAGCCACACGCTGCTATACAGCACCGCATCGAGGGCGCGGCGCCACGCGGCGGCGGGCCGGCCGGGAGGTTGCGCAGACGGAGGGGCGGCTTCCATGCGGGCAAGTTAGGCAGCGGCTGGCAACAAAAACCCCGCCTGTCATCCTGAGCGCAGCGAAGGACCTATACAGAGGCTATTGTCAGATGATAGCTTCTGTATAGGTCCTTCGCTGCGCTCAGGATGACAGGCGGGGTTCGGGTAACCGGTTCGGCCGGACGCTTAGCCGTTGAGGGCCGCCGTGGCGGGAGCCTCTACGTGGTCGTTGCCGTTGGGGAAGGTCTGGTTGTAGAGCACGATGCTCTCCTCGATGATGCGGTAGGCCTCCTCGCGGGGCAGGAAGCGCTGCACCGTTACCGACTTATGCTCCAGGGCCTTGTAGTCTTCAAAGAAGCGCTGCATCTCGCGCAGCGTGTGGGGCGGCAGGTCGTCCAGCTCGTTGTAGTGGTTCACCGAGATGTCGTGGGCGGCCACGGCAATGATTTTGTCGTCCTCCTCGTCGCCGTCCACCATCTGCATCACGCCAATCACCTTAGCCTCCACGAGGCACATGGGCACGATTTCGACCGAGCACAGCACCAGGATGTCCAGCGGGTCCTTGTCGTCGCAGTAGGTTTTGGGGATGAAGCCGTAGGCGGCCGGGTAGTGCACGGCCGAGAACAGCACGCGGTCCAGCTTGAGCATGCCGCTGTCCTTGTCCAGCTCGTACTTGGCTTTGGAGCCCTTCGGGATTTCGATGATGCCGGTTACGGTAGTGGGCGTGTTGTCGCCGCGCGACACGTCGTGCCAGGGGTTGAATTTGGCCATGTTGGGGTAAGCTGTTTGCTAATAGCTGTTAGCTATTAGCTTGAAGGTGAGAAAACACAAGAAAGGGGCCGGCAGCGCCGGCCGGTCCGCAAATGCGGGCTGCAAAGGTAAGCAGACAAACCCAGCCAACGAACGAAAGCGAACAGCTAGTAGCTACCCTAAGTTGCGAGCTAGAGCTAACAACTAGTTCCCCTCCTTGGAAAGGAGGGGCTAGGGGTGGTTGAGGGCGTTGAACAACTAGTAGAACCGAATGCTGGCAACCGTTCTGGCAGCCTCTACCACCCCTAGCCCCTCCTTTCCAAGGAGGGGAACTAGTCCTAGCTCTAGCTCGCAACTTGGGGTAGCTAACCGCTCAACCCCAAAAACCTACCAGCCCAGCACCTCGCGCAGCGGCTCGCCCGTGCTGGCGCTCGGCTCCTGAATGTGGAGCCAGCGGGCAATGGTGGGGGCAATGTCGGTAATCCGGGCCGGGGCCGACGACTTGCCCGCCTTCACGCCCCAGCCCCAGAACAGCATCGGTACGTGCGTGTCGTAGGAGCTGGCCGAGCCGTGGGTGGTGCCGCGGTTCACGGGGTAGGAGTACGATTCGAGCCAGCCGGGCGAAAGCACCACCAGCACGTCGCCGCTGCGCTTGGGGAAGTAGCCGTTCTCCAGGTACATGAGCAGGCCGCTCTCCCAGTGCGAGCGTTGCACGTCGTCGGCGGCCAGCGCGCGGGTTACGCCGGCAAAGTCGAGCATCATCTCGGCCGTCAGGCGCTGTATCTGGTAGAGATTGAGCTTCTTCTGGACGATGAGCGGGCGGTTGAGGTACACCTGCTGGTTCTCGTAGCTGAGCACCCACTTGCCGGGACCCAGCGCGCGCACCAGCCGCTGCTGCAGCGAGTCGCGCATGAGGCGCGGGCCCACCGAACCGGCCGGCAGCTTGTGGGCGAGCAGGAAGTTGGGCGAGTGGGCGGCGGCGTGGTCGGCGCTCAGGAACACCAGCGCCTGCTTCTTGCCCACGGCTTTGTCGAGGTAGCTGAACAGGCGGGCCAGCTCCTGGTCGAGGCGCAGGTAGGTGTCCTCGGCCTCAATCGAGTTGGGCCCGAACTGGTGCCCGACGTAATCGGTGGAGCTAAAGGAGAGAGCCAGAAAGTCGGTGGTGCCGCGCTGGCCCATTTGCTCGGCCTGCAGCGCCGCCAGGGCAAAGTCCAGGGTCAGCGAGTTGCCGAACGGGGTCGAGCGGATGAGGCCCAGGTCGCGCACGGCGTCGGCCTTCTCGCCCTCGGCCTTGAGGGCGCCCTGCACGGCGGCCGGCAGCTGGGCGCTCAGGCGGGGCAGGTCGTGCGGGAACACCGGGCGCTCCTCGCCCTTGAACGGCGCTTCCCAGTCCACGTCGTCGGCGGTGCTTTCGGTGTACCGGGCAATGGGCAGCAGGGTGGTCCAGGGCTGGTCGAGGTACTTGTGGGCCCGGTTTTCGGCGTTGAACTGCGCGGCCCAGGCCGGCAGCTGCTGCATGTAGTGGGTGCTGCTGATGAAGGCCCCGTTGGCGCCATCGTACCAGTAGGCGGCGTTGGCGGCGTGGCCGGCCGGCAGAATCGAGCCCCGGTCCTTGATGCACACGCCAATCACCTTGCTCTCGAAGTTGGTGGCCAGCCGCAGCTCATCGGTGATGGTGGTGGCCAGCAGGTGGGCCGGCGACTGTTGGCCGGCCTCGCCGGTGCCGCCCACCGACTGCACGCGCTTGTCCTCGGTTACGTAGGTGCGCTGGCCGGTTTCGCGCACCAGCCAGTTGTTGCCCACAATGCCGTGGCCCGAGGGCGTGGTACCCGTGTAGATGCTCGCGTGCCCCGGCCCGGTGTAGGTGGGCACGTAGTTGTAGTGGGCATTCTCGTAGCTGAACCCCTCGCCCAGCAGCCGCCGGAAGCCCCCCTGCCCGTACTTGTTCCAGTAGCGGTAGAGGTAGTCGTAGCGCATCTGGTCCACCACGATGCCCACCACCAGCTTGGGGCGCTCCAGGGTTTGGGCAGGGTTCTTCTTCTTCTGGGCGAGGGCCGGCAGCGTCAGGGTGGCGGCCAGCAGCAGGGCAACGGGTGTTTTCAAGGCAACTATTGATAAGGCCGCGGCCCGAAAGCCGCGGGTGGTTCAGCGGGCAAAGGTAACCTACGGGCCCAAGACTGGCGTAGGAAGGGGGAACTCCAGTGTCGTCGTCCTCCGCGTGGCGCCTCACCCCCCGGCCCCCTCTCCGAAAAAGGAGAGGGGGTGCGTTCAATGACCAATTACGTCACTACACGAACGAGCCGCCGTGGCTCCCCCTCTCCTTTTTCGGAGAGGGGGCCGGGGGGTGAGGCGCCACGAGGAGGGCGACGAAATCAGCCTATCTACCACCCCCATGCCCTCCCCTTCCAATCCCTACGCCCTCATCTTCGACATGGATGGCGTCATCATCGACAATACCGCCGCCCAGGCCCGCGCGTTTCAGCTGCTGTTCCGCGACCTGGGCCTGACCACCAACGCCCGCCGGCTGCTGCGCCGCCTGAACGGGATGCCGGCCGGCCAGATTCTCAAAACGGTGTTCACCAACCCCGTCCCGGACAAGAAAATCGAGGAGTACGCCGCCCAGCGCGAGCTGCTGTACCGGGTGCTCTACTGGAACAAGCGCCAGGAAGTGGCCGGCCTGCGCGGCTTCCTGCAGGCGGCCCGCACAGCCGGCTTCCGCATCGCGCTGGGCACCGGCTCGGGCGACGATACCATCGCCTACATCCTCGACTACCTCGACCTGCGCCGCTACTTCGATGTGGTGGTGGGCAAAGACGACGTGACGAAGGGCAAGCCCCACCCCGACACCTACGCCACCACCGCCCGCAAGCTGGGCCTGCCCCCGCAGCAGTGCGTGGTGTTCGAGGATGCGCTGCTGGGCGAGCAGGCGGCCTACCGCGCCGGCATGCGCTGCATCGCCCTCAGCACTACCCTCAAGCCCTCCGACTTCCAGGCCCCGCTCCTCGTCATCCCCGACTTCACCCACCTCACGCCCGAGCGCGTGCTGGCGCTACTGGAGCAGCACCCCGAAGCCCCCAAGCCGAAGAAGTAGGCGCTTACGGCCACCCCACCCCCTAGCCCCCTCCCCTCCGGGAGAGGGGGAACTAGTTTCTAAAAACCCAAAGGCTAAAAGCTAGCTCCCCTCCTTGGAAAGGAGGGGCTGGGGATGGTTGACGACGCCGGAACGACACGGATAGCCCCAACCAATGTTCTGCTAGCCTCAACCACCCCCAGCCCCTCCTTTCCAAGGAGGGGAGCTAACTGCTAGAAGGCTAGAAACTAGTCCCCCCTCTCCCTGAGGAGAGGGGGCTAGGGGGTGAGGTACGCCTACTGCACCAGGCGGCTCAGCACTTCGGTGTAGGGCTGCTGGTCGTGGTCGCCGCCCACGGCGGCTACTTTGCAGTACACGCGGTCGGCCGATTTGCAGGCCGTGAGCAGCGCGTCGCCGTCGCGCACGACCACCGTCAGCCACTGGTTGTCGGGCTTGGTGGCGTCGAGGGTGTAGAGGTACTTGAGGGCCACGGCGTGGGGCGGGCGCTTGGCCTTGGCGCAGAGCGTGCCGGGCTGGGGGCCATCGACCAGCTGGAACTTGCCGGGCGCTTCGAGGGTGGTGTGCCGCTCGCGCTCCTTGCTCAGCGTGAGGCCCGAGCTGAGCAGGGCCGCCTCGTCGGTGGGGTACAGGCCGTTGGCCATCTGGGCCACCGCGTTCAGGGCCAGGTTGAGGGCCTGGCGGCGCTGGGCCAGCTCGGCGGTTTGGGTGGGCGTAGGGTGCAGCACGCTGGCCCCCGTCTGGTAGGGGGCCAGGGCGGCCTGCAGTACGGTGGTAAAGGCCTGGGCCTCGGGGTAGCGGGGGTTGTTGGCCAGACTGGTCAGGCAGTTCTGGGCCAGCGGACCGATGTCCATCTTGGATACTTCGGCATAATTGGTAATCAGCTTACGGGTTGCCATAAAAAACGCGACGGTAAAAGAGTTGACAGGAGAGAACGGCCCGCGGGCCCCGGCGCACCTGCGTTCTTTGCCACCATACTGCCCCGCGGCGGCCCCGGTGCCGCTTTTCGCTAAGCCGGCAGCGGCTTCCGACGCACCGAAGACCCTTTCCGGTGCGTCGGACAGCGTCTTCGGTGCGTGGGTTGGCGTTTCCGACGCACCGGAAGGCGTCTTCGGTGCGTTGGTTGGCGTCTTCGGTGCGTCGGACAGCGTTTTCGGTGCGTTGGTTGGCGTCTTCGGTGCGTCGGAAAGCGTCTTCGGTGCGACGAAGACGCCAACCAACGCACCGGACGGCGCGTTCGGTGCGACGAAAATGGCGGGGGTTGCGGGAGAAGCGGCGGGCAACGCTGCTGGCGGGCCGGGGGGCGCGGGGGGTGCGGGCGGGGGCACCGGGGGCGCAGAGACCGGGGCGGGGCCGGGCGGCAAACCAAGAGCTACACACGCGCACGAAGGGCTAGGAGTGGCACCCGCCGCGGCCGTAGCGGGCGCCGCACCGGCCCCGGCTCCGTCGGCTCCGACGTGGCTTCCAAGATAGCAGAACGCCCCGCTTCTGTGCAAGGGGGCGGGCACATTTATTTTCGCGTAAGCGCCTGAGGGCTTGTGGGCTACCGGCGGCGGGGCGCGGCCGGGGGCAGCCGGGGCCTGGGGCCGGAGCCGGGCGCGGGCCGGCGGCCCCCGCTAGGCCTGGTTGGCCATGATGAAGGTGTGGGCCGCGGCCTCGTCGGCGAAGTGGTAGTAGTGGGTTTTGCCCTTGGCCTGGGCCTGTATCTCGAAGGTAGCCAGCCGGGCCAGCACGGCGGTGGGCTGCACCACGGCTACGTGCACCACCGCGGGGCGCTCGATGCGGCCCTCCACCCAGTTCTCCACCATCCAGGCTTTGCAGGCGGGCGGCAAGGGGGGCAGGTTGCGGGCATCGGAGAGCAGGTAGTGCCAGCGGTTGCGCACCAGCAGCCGGGCCATGCGCGTGAGCAGCTCGGCCAGGGGCGCCACTTCGGCCGCACCGGCGCGGTAGCGCACCAGGGCGTAGCCGGCAGGGTGGGCCAGCAGCTCGCCGGCGGCGTTGCTATAGAGCGGAACCATAACGGAAAAGGATAGAAGTAACGTCGGGCAGACCATCAAATATACGACGGCCAACGGCGGGTATCAAGCGGGCAGGGCCATGCCGTAGCGGGCGGCCACCAGCGCGTCGATTTGCGCCTCCAGCGGGGTGGTATCGGCGGCGGCAGCGGCGGCTTTGGCGGCCAGCACCTGCTGCACCAGCCCGGCAATTTCGGCCTGCTGCGCGGGCGTGGCGGCGGGGATGGGGATTTGCGAGACGTAGGGCGTCTGCATTGCCAGGGCACCACCGGCCAGCTTTGAGGCTACACTATTCAAGAAGAACCAGACAAGTTTTGAGTTTAGCACCCCCAACAAATACTTATCATCTATAGGGATAATGAAGGTCTTGTTGTTGGAATACATGGCTTCTACTTCCAAAGTGAAAGCCTGGTACGTGGCAATTTCCTGCCACATAATCTTCGGCTTCTCGAACTCCTTATAGTAGGCAATGTTGTCTTGCACCTCAAACCATTTATAGCTTCCTGGCTTGCGGCCGGGCCATTCCTTTGCAGCCTGCCCAGTCAGACCTTTGGGGCGTGGTTCCAGCTGCTTGCGGAACTGTTCGAGGTAGGTCAATACTGCCGGGTACTCCTCTATATTGATGCCGTGCCGGGTAAAGAGCAGATAGTTTGTCGCAACCGGCTGACGGTACCGCTTTACATCCCGCCCAGCTAAGAAGGGCTTGATGATTTCCGCCGAACGGGGGTCTTTGTTAATCAGCTCGTCCCGCGTAGCGGCATCAATTACGAAAGCGACATTAGCGCCGGTTTTGATGCCATAGAAGATTTTTCCTTCCACATACTCGCCCAACGGCGTGCCGGCTGCTTTGAGTTGGGCCAGCAGGGCCTGGCTGGCGTCGTCGGCCAGGTTCCAGCCGGTGGGCTGCAAGCCGGCCTGCGTAACGGGGCGGGCGTGGGTGAGTGCCAGCGTATCGAGGTCGGGCGGGGGCAGCCGGGGCAGCAGCGCGGCCCGGAAGGAGCTGGCGGGCGCGGGCGCGGTGCGCTGCACCGATACGATGGCCGGGTAGGTGGTGGCCTCGGTGAACACGGGCAGGTCGCCGAAGTCGAGGAACTCGACGAGGGTGTGGTGTTCGGGCAGCCACTGGCGCAGCGCCCCGCCGTAGCCGGCGCGCAGCCACTTGTTGGGCGCGATGTACGACAGCTCGCCGCCGGGTTTCAGCAGGCCCAGCCCCAGCTCGATGAAGTACACGTAGAGGTCGGCCTTGCCGTCGAAGGTGGCAAAGCGCTGCTTGAAGATGGGCTTGAGGGCGGCGAAGGCTTCCTGCCGGATGTAGGGCGGGTTGCCGATGACGACATCGAAGCCCCGGAAGGCGCCCGTTTCGTCGAGCACCTCCGGAAACTCGAACCGCCACTCGAAGGCGTCGCGGTAGAGGGCTCCCTGCTCGTGGGCGTCTACGTCGGCCTGCAGCTTGTCGGCCAGCAGCTCCAGCCGCCGCAGCTCGAAGTGGCGCGCTTCGGCTTCCTTTCTGGTCTCGGGCAGGAGCGACACCTGCGTGTCGAGGACGATGCGCTGGTTGCGGTAGAGGCGCAGCTTCTCGCGCTTGGGGTCGCGCTTGTGCAGCACGGCCGTGAACTGCTGTTTGAGCTGCTGGAAGAAGTCGAGCAGGGCCGCCTTCTGCTCGCGCCCGCGGCTGCCGAAGTAGTCGTGGGCGGCGGCGCGGTACTGGGGCAGCGAGAACTTCTTCTGCCGGAACACGTCCGACAGGTCGGCATCGAGCGGGAAGCGGGCCAGCAGCGAGTTGCCGGTCTGCACGTTCAGGTCGAGGTTGGGCAGGGTTTCGAGCTCCCGGAAGTCGGTTTCGGGCTTGTAGTAAGCGTGCTTGAGCAGCTCAATCCAGAGGCGCAGCCTACAGATGCGCACCGAGTTGGGGTTGAGGTCGACGCCGAACAAAGCGTGCTCCATCAGGGCGCGCTTCTCGCTGAACAGGGCGCGCTGCAGGCGGGTACGCTCGGGGCCCACGGTGCGCCGCCCGGTATCGGCCGCGAAGGTGGCCACCCGGTAGGGGGCGGGCAGCCCGTCGAGGTCGGTTACCAGCAGCTCGTCGTGCTCCACTTCCAGCTGGTAGGGCAGGCGGGCGCCCTCCTCGTCGAGCAGCAGCCCCAGCCGGCATTTCAGGGCCAGCAGCTCGTTGAGGGCACTGACCAGGAAGTGGCCCGAGCCCACGGCGGGGTCGAGCACGGTGAGGGTGTTGAAGTAGGCGGCGGCCTGCTGGCGGCGGGCGCGGGGCAGCGGCAGCAGCTGGTCCTGCAGGTCGTCGAGGGTTTCGCAGGAAGCCAGCCCCGGCCAGTCGGGCGCGGTGCGGAAGTGGCGCAGCACGGTGCGGCCCAGCGTCTGGCGGGCCATGTACATGGTGATGAAGCCGGGGGTGTAGAACGAGCCGTCCTGGTAGCCGTTTATCTTCTCGAACACGAGCCCCAGCACGGCCGCCGACAGCAGCGGCCGCGCCCCCGCCCCGCCCCCGCCGCCCTCGGGCGCGGGCGTGGCGGCGGCCGTGGGGTCGGTGGCGAAGTCGTAGGCATCCAGAAAGTGCAGCAGGTAGGGCAACGCAGCCCACTGCGGGGCGGCGGCGGTGTGGCCCTTGCCCGTGGGCACGGCCGGGGCGCCCTTGCGGGCCAGCACCGAACCCGGAAACGGGGCCAGCCCCAGCCCGTCGCGCAGCCCGCTAATCTCCACGGTGAGGCCCTCCAGCTCGCTGGGCTCGAACAAGGACGAGTTGAGGTAGGGCACCTGCGGGAACTCCTGGGCCACGTCGGCCGAGCGCAACGCCTCGGGCCGGTTGAGTACCTCGAAGAACAGGGCCTGCACCTCGTCGTACTCGGGCAGGCGGGCGGGGGTGAGGAAGCGGAAGGCGTCGGCGGCGTCGGCGGGGTGGTAGCGCACGAGCTGGCCCTCCAGCAGCTTGAGGAACAACAGGCGGTTCACCCACATCAGGCACAACGCCAGGGCCACGCCCTCGCGCTGGGCTTCGAGGGTGGGGCCGTAGGCGAGGCGCTGGGCCAGGGGCAGGCGGTTGAGGTCGTGGCCGGTTTCGAGCTTGCGCAGGCAGTTTTCGAGCAGCGCGCCGGGCTGCCGCTCGCCCACCGGGCAGCGCCCGATGCGGCGCAGGCCCGCCTGCTTGTCTTCCTTGAGCCCCAGCAGGTACAGCAGCTCGTGGTAGAACTCCTGGTTGAGCGTGTTGGGGTCGCGCCGGCCCACGAGGGGCTCCTTGAGCAGGTAGGCGGGGTGGAACAGGCGGTAGAGGGCTTCCAGCTCGCGGGCCGCGGTGGGCAGGCCGGGACGCAAATCCACGTACACCACCGGCAGCTCGCCCGTCAGCTCCGTCAGCTTGGGGCCAGCAATGCGCTTGTAGAAGAACTCGACGTCGGTGCTGGCCTTGGCGCCGGCTTTCCACTCGGTAAAGGCCCGCACGAAGGCCTTGTCTTTCCAGAACCGGCGGTGGAAGTCGAGCGCATCGAACACGTACCACTCGTAGCCCGTCGTGATGATGAGGCGGCGGAAGTCGTCGGCCCGGTCGTCGGTGCGGTCTTCCAGGTAGTAGAGCAGCAGCTGGCGGAAGGCCTTGCGGTTGAGGTCGTCGGGGGCCAGCATCTCCTGGGCGTTCCTGGGGCCCTTCACCTCCAGCACCACGCCCACCGGCGAGTCGGCCGTGTCGCCGAGGTGCACCACCAGGTCGCGCCGGCCGCGCACGTTCACGTAGCGCGCCCCGCCCGCCTCGGGCCGGCTCACGGCCCTGAGGAAGTCCACGATGTGGGTTTCGCCGTGGCGCTCGATCTTGGTGGGGTCGAGGTGGCGCAGCAGCTCCGCCAGGTGGCCGCGGAAGTCGGCGAGCTGGGTTTCGGTGGGCCGCAGGCGGCGCAGCCCGGCCGTGGCAGCGGCCGGCGTGAGGATAGCGGGGTGTAGCATAGCCCCGGTAAGGTACGGCGCGGCGGCTGATTGGTCCGGCGGGTGGGCGTCGTCGGGCGGGCGTGGCGCCTCACCCCCCGGCCCCCTCTCCGGAAAAGGAGAGGGGGTGCGTTCAACGACTCTGGTGGGCGCCTCACCCGCCGGCCCCCTCTCCGGAAAAGGAGAGGGGGTGCGTTCAACGGCTCTGGCGGGCGCCTCACCCCCCGGCCCCCTCTCCGGAAAAGGAGAGGGGGTGCGTTCAACGACTCTGGTGGGCGCCTCACCCGCCGGCCCCCTCTCCGGAAAAGGAGAGGGGGTGCGTTCAACGGCTCTGGTGGGCGCCTCACCCCCCGGCCCCCTCTCCGGAAAAGGAGAGGGGGTGCGTTCAACGACTGCTCCTACTGCCATCCACAAGGGAAGTTCAGGCTCCCCCTCTCCTGTTGAGGAGAGGGGGCCGGGGGGTGAGGCGCCCGCGGCGGGCGGCCCCGCTACGGCAGGCCCCTCCCCCGTCCGTCGGGTAGCCCCGGAGGGGCGGCATATCGGTAGCAGCAAAGCAGCCGGCAGTTCGAGCCCCAGCGGGGCGACACCAGCAAGCCAACGGAAGGTGTCGCCCCGCTGGGGCTCTACCGTTCAGCAGGCCGCCTGGCTACCGATATGCCGCCCCTCCGGGGCTATCGGGCCGCTGCACAGCGCCCCCGCTACGGCTGGCCCCCTGTTCGGTGGCCGGGTGGCGGGCCTGTAAGCGGCCGGTGCAACGCCCGCGCCGCACCCTGCGCCGGCAGCCGGCGGGCACCCGCTCCCCTCTCCCGGAGGGGGCCGGGGGGTGGGGTGGGCCGGCGGGGAAGGTGGGCCGCCCACGTACGCAAAAGGCCCGCTTCCTCTCGGAAACGGGCCTTAAAACGAAAGCTATCAGCTAACCGCTGTCAGCTAAGAGCTGAGGAAACGCTACCGGCTCGCGGCCAGGGCTTCGGCGCCACCCACGATTTCGAGAATCTCGGTGGTGATGGCGGCCTGGCGGGTGCGGTTGTAAGTCAGCTTGAGCTCCTTGAGCAACTCGCCGGCGTTGTCGGTGGCCTTGTCCATGGCCGTCATGCGCGCGCCGTGCTCCGAGGCATTGCTTTCGAGCACCGCCTTGTAGAGCTGAATCTTGAGCGACTGCGGAATCAGGGTCTGCACAATCTCCTCCTGCGAAGGCGCGAAGATGTAGTCCACGTTGCTGGTAGCGGCGTCGGAAACGGGCTGCGCGGCGGGCAGCAGCGGCAGCAGCTGCTCCACCTGAATGACCTGGGTGGCCACGTTGCGGAACTCGTTGTACACCATCACCACCTCGTCGAACTCACCGCTGCGGAAGCCATCCATGGCCTGCTCGGCCGCCACGCGCACGGTGTCAAACGAGAGCTTGCCGAACACGTGCTGGTAGTCGCCCAGCAGCGGCCCGCGCTTGCCGAAGTAGTCGTGCGCCTTCTTGCCGATGGCCATCACCACCACGTTGCCCGAGGCGTTCTGCTCGGCGTACCGGGCCTGAATCATGGCGTTGGTGGCCTTGAACACGTTGGAGTTGAAGGCGCCCGCCAGGCCGCGGTCGGAGGTGATGGCGATGATGAGCACGCGGCGCACGAGGCGGGCCACGCCGTACTCGCTCTGCACCTCCTCGCCGGCCAGGGCCGTGAGGTTGCCCAGGATACCGTTGAGGCGCTGGGCGTAGGGCCGCATGCGCAGAATGTTGTCCTGGGCGCGCCGCAGCTTGGCCGCCGCCACCATCTTCATGGCTTTGGTAATCTGCTGCGTGCTCTGCACCGACACAATGCGGTTGCGGACTTCTTTTAAGCTAGCCATGTGGGTTGAGCTGCAAGCTACAAGCTGCAAGCTGCAAGCTTTTACCTGACAAACGAATGTCAGCGTAAAGCTTACGGCCTGGGGCTTATAGATTAATTAACATGTGTGCTGAGCTGGGTGCGGCAAGCTACAAGCCTTCAACCTGATAACTGAACATCAGCTTGCGACTTGCAGCTTACAGCTTGTAGCTTACGAAGAATATACCGCCGACAGGTCGTTGGCGACCTGGCGGATGGCGCCGATGACGGTGTCATCGAGCTTGCCGGCCTTGAGGGCCGCCAGCTCGTTGGGGTGGCGGGTCTGCATGGTCTGGGTGAACTCCTTCTCGAACTCGCGCACCTTGTTGACGGGCACGCGGTCGAGCAGGCCGTTGGTGGCGGCGTAGATGATGGCCACCTGGTCCTCCACGCGCTGGGGCGAGAACTGGGGCTGCTTCAGGATTTCGAGGTTGCGACGGCCGCGCTCAATGGTGAGGCGGGTCGAGGCGTCGAGGTCGGAGCCGAACTTGGCAAAGGCCTCCAGCTCGCGGAACTGGGCCTGGTCCAGCTTCAGCGTGCCGGCCACCTTCTTCATCGACTTGATCTGGGCGTTACCCCCTACCCGGCTCACGGAGATACCCACGTTGATAGCGGGGCGCACACCGGAGTTGAACAGGTTGGTTTCGAGGAAGATCTGGCCGTCGGTAATCGAAATCACGTTGGTCGGGATGTACGCCGATACGTCGCCGGCCTGGGTCTCGATGATGGGCAATGCCGTCAGCGAGCCGCCGCCCTTCACGAGGTGCTTGATGCTCTCGGGCAGGTCGTTCATGTCCCGGGCAATGGTGTCGGAGGCGTTGATCTTGGCCGCACGCTCCAGCAAACGGCTGTGCAGGTAGAATACGTCGCCGGGGTAAGCCTCGCGGCCCGGCGGGCGACGCAGCAACAGTGACACCTCGCGGTACGCCACGGCCTGCTTCGACAGGTCATCATAAACCACCAAAGCCGGACGGCCCGTGTCGCGGAAGTACTCGCCGATGGCGGCACCCGTGAAGGGCGCGAAGAACTGCATGGGGGCCGGATCGGAAGCCGAAGCGGAAACGACAACCGTGTAGTCCATGGCGCCGCCCTTGGTCAGGGCGTTTACCACCTGGGCCACGGTCGAGGCCTTCTGGCCCACGGCCACGTAGATGCAGAACACGGGCTCGCCGCGCTCGAAGAACTCGCGCTGGTTGAGGATGGTGTCAATAGCTACGGCCGACTTACCCGTCTGCCGGTCGCCGATGATGAGCTCGCGCTGGCCGCGGCCAATCGGAATCATCGCGTCAATCGACTTGATGCCCGTCTGCATGGGCTCGGTTACGGGCTGACGGAAGATTACGCCGGGCGCCTTGCGCTCAAGCGGCATCTCGTAGGTTTCGCCCTGGATGGGGCCGCGGCCGTCGATGGGCTGGCCCAGCGTGTTGACCACGCGGCCCACAATGCCCTCGCCCACCTTGATGGAGGCAATTTTGTTGGTGCGGCGCACGGTGGCGCCCTCCCGAATGTCGGAGTAGTCGCCGAGCATTACGGCCCCGACGTTGTCTTCTTCGAGGTTGAGCACCAGGGCCTGAAGGCCGTTTTCAAATTCGAGCAATTCCCCCGACTGGGCGTTGCCCAGGCCGTAGATGCGGGCTACACCGTCGCCAACCTGCAGTACCGTGCCCACCTCTTCGAGTTCGGCTTCGGTTTTGAAGTTGGAGAGTTGCTCCCGCAGAATGGCGGATACTTCATCCGGACGTACGTCTGCCATGGTGGGTTATAGTTGGGGTTGGTAGGGATTCTTCGAGAATTCGGTGCGCAGCTTGCGCAGCCGGAAGCTCACCGAGTCGTCGATGAGCTGGTCGCCGATACGGAGCACGAAGCCGCCAATCAGCGAGGGGTCTACTTTTTCCTGGAGCGTTACGTCGGGCAGGCCGGCCTGCTCGCGCACGAGCTGGCGCAACGACTCGCGCAACTGGGGGTCGAGGGTGGTGGCGGTGGTCACCTGGGCCACCTGCATCCCCTTTTTCAGGTTGTACTGCTTGAGAAACTCGTCGCCGATGAAAACGAGCGAGTTTTCGCGGTTGTGCTGGGTTACGAGCGTGAAGAACTTCTCCGTCAGCGCCGTGACCTTGCCGCCGAAAATAGCCTGCAGAATGGCCAGCTTCTTATCGTGCTTGACAATGGGGTTGCGCAGCAGCAGCCGCAGGTCGCGGTTCTCGCCCAGCGTCTTGCTGAACAGGTCCATGTCCTGCTTCACCTGCTCCAGCTCACCCCGCTCCAGGGCCAAATCAATCAGCGACTTGGCGTAACGGGAAGCAACTCGTAGTTCAGACATATTTTTTTAGCTGCAAGCTACAAGCCGCAAGCTGCAAGTTTACTGTCCGGCTTCTGCTCTAAATTCAGAACAGAAGCTTGCAGCTTGCAGCTTACAGCTTGCCGCTTAGTTAAGCTTTACTTCTTTCAGGTACGAATCGACGAGTTGCTGCTGGGCGGGCTGATCGGTCAGCTCGCGACGCAGGATGCGCTCGGCAATGTCGATGGAGAGCTGGGCGGCGGTGTTTTTCACCTCGGCCAGGGCGGCGTTCTTCTCGTTCTGGATGGCTTCGCGGGCCTGGGCAATCATGCGGCTGCCTTCCTCGGTGGCTCTGGTTTTGGCCAATTCCACGAGTTGGGTCGACATGGCGGTGGCTTCCTTCAGAATCCGGTCGCGCTCCATGCGGGCTTCCGCCAGCAGCTTTTCGTTGCCGGCCTGCAGCTGCTGCATCTCCAGCTTGGCCTGGTCGGCCATGCGCAGGGCACCTTCGATGGAGCTTTCACGCTCCTTGAGGGAGCTGAGAATAGGCTTCCAGGCGAAGGAACGCAGCAACAGCAGGACGATGAGGAAAATCACCACCTGCCAGAAAATCAGGCCAAAATCGGGCGTTACAATATTCATGGAAAGTAATCAGTAAGGAGTACTGGGGACGCTGAAATCCGGCGGGCGGACCCTGACGGGGCCCCGGCTCCGGAGAAGCCAAACAGCCCGCTACGCCGTGCGCTAAAGCGACCTAGCGCAGCGGGCTGCTCTGGTACTACCTCTATCCCTAGAGATTGAAGGAAATCAGCAGGCAGACTACTACGGCGAACAGGGCCAGACCTTCAATCAGAGCGGCAACAATCAGCATAGCCGTCTGGATTTTGCCCGACGCTTCTGGCTGACGGCCAATGGCTTCCATAGCCTGACCACCGATACGACCAATGCCCAGACCGGCACCCAGAGCAACCAGACCAGCACCGATAGCGGCACCGAATACGGCCAGACCAGCAGAATTAGTAATGGCCTGCAACAACAGAGAAAGAAGCATAAAAAAGAATTTGGGGAAGTGAAAAACGAAAAAAAGTTAGGGGCAGGAAATGGGAGGCCTTAGTGAACCTGGGCCGGCGTAGCGCCGTCGCCGCCGCCCATCTGGTAGTCGGCATCATGGTGCTCCTCCACTGCGCCGCCGATGTACATGGCGGTGAGCAGCGTGAAGATGTAGGCCTGCAGAATGGCCACCAGCAGTTCCAGGAAGAAGATGAACAAGCCGAAGGCCAGCGTTACGGGGGCTACGCCAATGTTGCGGAAGATGAAGATGAGCGCAATAAAGCTCAGCGTTACAATGTGACCGGCCGTGATGTTGGCGAACAGTCGCACCATCAGCGAGAAGGGCTTTACGAAAACGCCAATCAGCTCGACCGGAATCATGATGGGCAACAGGGCCTTGGGCACGCCGGGGGTGGCGAAAATGTGGGCCCAGTAATTTTTGTTGGAGCTGAACAGGGTGATGAGCAGCGTGATGATGGCCAGCGTCATGGTCACGGCAATGTTGCCGGTGAGGTTGGCGCCGCCGGGCATCAGGCCCATCAGGTTGTTGAACCAGATAAAGAAGAACACCGTGAGCAAATACGGCATGTAGCGCTCATACTTGGGGCCGATGGACTTCTTGGCCACTTCGTCGCGCACGAACACAATGATGGGCTCGAAGAACGACTGAATGCCGCGCGGAGCCTCGGTGCCGCGCTTGGCGTAGCCGCGAGCCACGGCCGTAAACACCAGCAGCAGCACGGCCGCGCTCAGAATCAGCGAAGCCACGTTCTTGGTGATGGAGAAGTCGTAGACCTTAGCGCCGTCCTCCGAAACCAGGTGCTCATGCTCCAGCTTCAGGCCGTCGTAGGTTTTGCCCTCGGCCAGCTCGCGCGACGAGAAAGCCGATACGCCGTGGCCGGCCCGGTAGGCCAGAACGGGCAGGTAGGTGGTGTAATGATCTTCGCCGAGAGAGAACCAGTGCCACTCGTGCGAATCGCCGATGTGGTGCAAAATCATTTCGCCGGGCTGGAATCCTTCGGCCTCCGTGGCGTCGGCCGTGGTAGCCACGGGCTCACTGGCACGGGCGGTCAGCGAGAAGAGGCAAAGGAGGGCAAAAAGTAAGCGCTTCATTCAGAGTAGCTTAGGGATTCGCTCACAAAATCTTCATTTTGTGATTTCGCCCCGTTTTGAAAACGGGCGCAAGTTACTCAGAACGGCCCATACTTCAAACCCGGCGAAGAGAAAATAGAGCGCGAAGAAGCTGCCGAGGAAGGCCCAGCGGGCCGCCCCCTCCTGCCCGCCGCCCCGCAAAAGGTACACCAGCACCAGCGTAAGCGACAAAAGCAGCCGGGCCACCATCGCCCCGAAGTAGGCTACCAGAAAGTTATCGGCATCGGCCCGCAGCAGCCGCTCCATCATCCGGTAGAGCACGAGCGTGAGCACAAAGAAGAAGGCAAACGTGTAGACCGTGAACGGATGGATGACGCGCGGGCCGAACTGGCTGTGGAGCGCATACAGCACGAAGCCCACCAGCAGGCTGAACAGTAAATACGGCTTGAGAAAGGATTTCATGCAGGGACTTTATGTGAATTGTTCTGCTGGTGCACCCCACCCCCGGAGGTGCCGGGGGTGGGGTGCGCTATTCGCCCTTGCTCACGGCCCGAATCACGTTATAAAGCGCCGCGAAGGTGCCCAGCAGCATCAGGCCCAGCGTAAACCAGGGCGTTTGGGTGGCGTAGTGCTTGTCGAGCCAATAGCCGGCCCAGGTGCTCAGGCCGATGGTGGCGGCCATCTGGGCCCCGATGCCGGAGTAGCGGGCCACGGTGCGGAGGCGGTCGGAGTTGTTGTCGTGGGGGTCGGTGGGCTTGAGGGGGCTGGCCATAGGGGCAGAACGGAAGGGGGCCACGAAATTACGGCTTGGCGCGTTAGCAGCGTGCCGGAGCGGGGGCCGAAAGCGTCCGGGCAGAAAGGCGTACTTTTACCAGGATTGCGACGTTGCTGAAAACACCAGCCCCCGAACGAATCGGTGGGTGGCGGGCGTTTCCGGTCCGTCCTTCTTTTCTGCCCGAGCTTCCCTGCCGCTTTGACGACGACCCCGACGACTTTTCGTGCTGCTCTTTTCCGGCCCCTCGTGGCGCTGGCGGCCACCGGGCTGCTGGCTACCGCCCTGGGCGGCTGTGCCGGCTCCGACCGCCGCTCGCTGGTGGGCCGCACCTACGACAACGTGGTGGCCCGCGACAACGCCTACTTTCTGGCCCGCGAGAAGATGCGCGAGGTGGAGGCCAAGCTCAACAAGGAGCGCGTGAACGACTACAACCGCGTGCTGCCCCTGTTTCCGTTGATTGACCAGCCCACGGCCACCCGCCTGACGGCCGACATGGACGACATCATCAAGAAGGCCTCCATCCCGGTGCAGTACCGCCCCGGCTCCGACTGGACCGACGACTCCTACCTGCTCATCGGCCAGGCCCGCTATTATAAGGGTGAGTTCGAGGACGCAGCCAAGACGTTCAAGTACGTCAACAGCACGGGCCGCGACCTGAACGCCCGCCACGAGGCGCTGGTGTGGCTCATGCGCACGTTTCTGGCCCTGAATGAGCTGGACAACGCGGCGGCCGTCTCGAACATCCTCGACAAGGAAACCGGCACCGAGCGCAACGCCCAGGCCTTGTTCCTGACCCGCGCCGAGTACTATCAGCGCATCAACGAGCCCAAGCTGGCCATTGAAAACCTCGAAAAGGCCATTCCTTATATTGAGGAGAAGAACGAGCAGTCGCGCACCCGCTACGTGCTGGCCCAGCTGTACCAGCAGCAGGGCGAGGATAAGAAAGCCTACGCCCAGCTGAATCAGATCCTGAAGAAAAACCCGCCCTACGAGCTGGATTTCTACAGCAAGCTGATGCTCGGGCAGGTGTCGGACCTGAACCTGAACGACCGGGCGCGGCTGGATAAGTACTTCGCCAAGCTGCTCAAGGACCCCAACAACCAGGAGTACACCGACAAGATTTACTACGAAATGGGCCGGCTCGAATACCGGCAGCAGCGCTACCCGGCGGCGCTGGCCCTGCTCGAAAAATCGGTGCGCGTGCCCAAGGGCAACCCCGCACAGAAGGCCTACACCCACCTGCTGCAGGGCCGCATCTACTACGAAAACCTGCAGCGCTACCGGCTGGCCGCGGCCTACTACGACAGCACGGTGCAGGTGATGCCCAAAACCAACCCCGCCTACGAGGCCGTGGCCGAGCGGGCCGGCATTCTGCAGGATTTCGCCAGGCAGCTGACCATAGTAGAAACCCAGGATAGCCTCCAGGCCCTGGCCCGCCTCTCCCCTGACGACCTAACGGCCCGCCTGACCACATATGCCGAAGCTGAGCTGGCCGAACGGGAGCGGCAGGCCGAGCTGCTGGCGGCCCGCCAGGCCAAGGAGCAGCAGCGCCAGCAGGCTCTGCAGCAAACCGCCGTGGGCCTGGCTCCCGGCCGCGACCTGCAGCCGGGCATCAGCTCCGAAGACTTTGTGGCGGCCAACACCGGCGGCAAGTGGTATTTCGACAACCCCACGGCCCTGAGTACGGCCCGCAACGACTTTATCCGGCGCTGGGGCGACCGGCCGCTGCAGGACAACTGGCGCACCGTGACGCAGGCCAGCAACTCGCCCGTTACGCCGCAGGGCGGCAACGTGCCGGTTAGCATTGCCGGCAACAGCAGCACGGCCGTCAATGGCACGGGCCTGAACCCCGGCGCGCCGGCCACGCCCCCGGCCGATCCGCAGGCCCAGCTGCGCGAACTGGTGAGCCAGTACCGCCAGAACGTGCCGCTGACGCCCGAGTTGCTGGCGGCCTCCGACGCTCAGACCCAGGAGGCGCTCTACCAGCTCGGCGGCATTTACAACCAGGAGCTGCGCGAGCCCGACAAGGCCGTGGAGACGTACGAAACCCAGCTGCGGCGCTATCCGCAGGGCCCGCACACGCCCGAAACGCTGTATATTCTGTACTTGATTCAGAAGGAGCGCGACCCGGCGGCGGCCGAGCAGTACGCTGCCCGGCTGCGGCAGGCGTACCCCAACACCTCGTATGCCCGCCTGGTAGCCGACCCCGACTACCTGCGCCGCACATCGGTAGCCAACGCCAAGGTGGCCGTACTGGTCGATTCGGCGTTTGCGGCCTACAAGCGGCAGGATTTCAAGAAAGCCAGCGCCACCCTCGACCAGGCCAAAGCGCAGTACCCCGAAACCGACCTCAACGACCAGGTGGCCTACCTGGGGGCGCTGCTGAGTGTGCGCACCCAGCCGCCGCCCACGGCCCGGGCGGCCGTCGAGAAATTCTACAAGGATTACCCGGCCAGCCCGCTGGCGCCCAAGGCCGCCACGCTGCTCGAAACCTACCAGAAATACGACCAGGGCCAGATCAGCGGAGCCATGGCCAGCACCACCGAACCCGGCAAGTCGGAGTTCCGGCCCGGCGAGATTGAGCCGCGCACGGTTCGCCGCTACCAGCCCGCCCCAACGCCCGACGCTGGCCTGCCCGCGCCCCTGACCCCGAAACCTGCCCCGGCCGATGGCCGCCAGACCGAGCCGACCAGCACGGCCACGCCAACCCCAGCCACCCAACCGGAACCATCGACCCCGACCACGCCGGCCGAGGCGCCGGTACCGGCCGAGCCGGTAGCTTCTACCCCACTCACGCCCGCCGAGCAGGCCAAGGCCGACCGCCGCGCCGCCGCTCAGGCCCGCGCCCGCGGCCGGAAAACGCCCGCCGCGCCGAAGAAAACTGCCGAGCCCAAGCCTTCCACCGATTCGACCCCGACGGAGCCAACTCCGGCTGCGCCGACAACCTCAACCGGCGCTCCGGCAACCAGCCCCGCTCCTGCCCCAGCCACACCGCCACCAGCTGCGCCCGTTGCGGCTCCTACCCCTGAGGCCACCCCGGCTGCCGTTTCGCCGTACAAGACCGATTTAGCGGCCGCGCACTCGGTGGTTATCGTGCTGGCCAAGGATGCGGCCCTGCTCACCGAACTGCCGGCCCAGCTGACGGCCTACAACGGCCGCTACTACAAGTCGAGCAGCCTGCGGGTGCGCCGCCAGGCCCTGAACGCGACGGAAGAGGCCATTATCATTGAGGGGCTGAGCAACGCCCGGCTGGCCCAGAGCTACGCCCTGAAGCTACGCGGACCTCAGTCGCCGCTGAGCAAACTGCGCGGGGCGGGTTACCAAACCCTAGTCGTGGGTATTGATAACCTGCCGGTGCTGCTGCAACTGGGCAACCCCGCCGACTACCAGCGCTTCTACGACCAGAACTACCGCTGATTTCAATTAAGAATTAAGAATTATGAATTAAGAATTGTCGGCCTCACACGCGCCCGAAACACTGTAAACAGGCGTCTGCTCTTGGAATTGACTTCTCTCTCTAATTCATAATTCTTAATTCATAATTCTTAATTCAAGACATGGCTTCTTCTGCCACCAAAAAACCTGCTGCTTCCCGTCCGAAACCCAACCGCCCCGGGCGTTATACCGGCTGGGCCCGCTCGTTGTGGGTGCTGTTCGGGCTGGGGCTGCTGGGGCTGGTGTTCTACGTGTGGGCGGTCAGCGCCAACTTCCTGAACCTGTTTGGGCGCATGCCCAACCTGAAGTCGCTCGAAAACCCGCGCAGCGAGCTGGCCTCGGAAATCTACTCGTCGGACAATGTGCTGATGGGCAAGTTTTTCCGCGAGAACCGCACGCCCGCCGAGTACGAAGACCTGCCCGCCCACCTCGTAGACGCCCTGATTGCCACCGAGGACGCCCGCTTCGAGGAGCACTCGGGCATTGATGCCAAGGCCACCGGCCGGGTGGCGGCGGGGTTGCTGAAGGGCGGCAGCGGCGGTGGCGGCTCCACACTCACGCAGCAACTAGCCAAGGTGCTGTTCCGCACCCGCGACGACCTCAACGACGGCCTGCTCAACGACGTGCCGGGCGTGCGCATGCTCATCACCAAAACCAAGGAGTGGATCCTGGCTGTGCGGCTGGAGCGCAGCTACACCAAGCGCGAAATCCTGCGCATGTATCTGAATACCAACGACTACGGCTCCAACGCCTTCGGCATCAACACGGCGGCCAAAACCTTCTTCGGCAAGAAGCCCAAAGACCTGACCCACGCCGAGGCGGCCACGCTGGTGGGCGTGCTCAACGCGCCCTCGCGCTTCAGCCCCAAGTTCAACCCGGCCCGCTCGCGGCTGCGCCGCAACTGGGTGCTGCGCCAGATGAACAAGTACGGCTACATTACGGCCCAGCAGCTGCAGGCCGACACGCTGCAGCCCATGAAGCTCGACTACCAGGTGGAAAACCAGAACGAGGGCATTGCGCCTTATTTCCGGGTGGAAGTAAGCAAGGAGCTGCGCCAGTGGGCCAAGGAAACCGACCACGACCTGTACTCCGACGGCCTGAAAATCTACACCACCATCGACTCGCGGATGCAGAAGTACGCCGAATCGGCGGTGGCCGAGCACATGAAACTGCAGCAGAAGTGGTTCGACCAGCAGTGGAAGGGCCAGCAGCCCTGGCGCGACGAAAGCGGCCGGGTGATTCCGGGCTTCCTGGCCACCTCCATCAAGCGCACCGGCCGCTACCGCTCGTTGCAGGGCCGCTTCCCCGACCAGCCCGACTCGGTGAAGTACTACCTCAACAAGAAGTACCCGATGAAGGTCTTCAGCTGGAACAGCCCCAACAACGAGAAGGAAGTGACGATGTCGCCGATGGACTCGCTGGCGTACTACAAGCGCATTCTGCGGGCGGGCTTCGTGGCCATCAACCCGCTCAACGGCCGCATCAAGGCCTGGGTGGGCGGTATCAACTACAAGTACATCAAGTACGACCACGTGCGCCAGGGCAAGCGCCAGCCGGGCTCCACGTTCAAGCCCTTCGTGTACGTGGCCGCCATCGACCAGGGCTACTCGCCCTGCTACCAGCGGCCCGACGTGGCCGTGACCTTCCCGGCCGTGGCCGGCCGGCCGGCCTACACGCCCCGCAACTTCGAGGGCTCGTACTCAGGCCGCACCTTCACGCTGCGGCAGGCGCTGGCCCGCTCCATGAACTCGATTACGGCCTGGGTGGTGCAGAAGCTGGGCCCCGAAACGGTGGTCAGCTACGCCAAGCGGCTGGGTATTACCTCGCCCATCGAGGCGGTGCCGGCCGTGGGCTTCGGCTCGTCGGATGTGAGTTTGTACGAGATGGTGGGTGCCTACAGCACGTTCGTCAATAAGGGCATCTGGACGTCGCCGGTGATGGTGACGCGCATCGAGGACAAGAACGGCAACGTGCTGCGCGAGTTCATTCCGCAGACCCGCGAGGCGCTGAGCGAGGAAACGGCCTACCTGATGACCTACATGCTGCGCGGCGCCACCGAAGAGCGCGGCGGCACCAGCATCATCCTCAAAACCGGCTTCAAGTTTCCGGGCGAGATGGGCGGCAAAACCGGCACCACCAACAACTACTCCGACGGCTGGTTTATGGGCCTCACGCCCGACCTGGTGTGCGGCATGTGGGTGGGCGGCGAAGACCGCAGCGTGCACTTCCGCAACGGCTACTACGGCCAGGGCTCGCGCATGGCCCTGCCCATCTACGGCCTGTTCATGAAGAAAGTGTACGCCGACAAGAGCCTCGACGTCAACACCGGCGCCTTCCCCAAGCCGGCCTCGCTCACCATCGAAACCGACTGTTCGCGCTACTACGGCGGCCCCGGCGGCCAGCGCGACACCATCCCGAGCGACGAAAAGCTCAACCAAGTAAAGCTGTCGGACCTAAGCGGCGAGGACATCTAGAATCACAGATTTTCGCTGATTTTTGCGCTGATTAAACTGATTTTTACGAAATGTGGCCGGGACCATCCGGCCACTTTTTTTGTTGACTGCTTGGTTGAAGTCAATCGCAGCTAACCCCGGCTTTCTTTCCCATCGTATCCTCCGGCGGACAGTAGGCGTAGCGTAGTAGCGTACATTCCGCTCCGTATTACTAAACTGAATCTGCGTAATCAGCTGAAAAATCAGCGAAAATCTGTGATGTTATGGCCGCCTCTCCCGAGCTGCAAGACCAAATCCGCCAGCTCCCGCACCGCCCGGGGGTGTACAAGTATTTTGGCGACGAAGACACGATTATCTACGTGGGCAAGGCCATCGACCTGCGCAAGCGGGTCAGCAGCTACTTCACCAAGCAGGACCACAACAAGAAAACCCAGCAGCTGGTCAAGAACATCCGGCGCATCGAGTTCACGATTGTGGATTCGGAGTCGGATGCGTTTCTGCTCGAAAACAACCTTATCAAGCAGCACCAGCCCAAGTACAACATCCTGCTGAAAGACGGCAAGACCTACCCCTATCTGCTGCTGACCAACGAGCGGTTTCCGCGCCTGATACCCACCCGCACCAAGCGCCCCGGCGACGGCCGCTACTACGGCCCCTACGCCAACATCACGGGTATGAACCTGCTGCTGGAGCTGATTCGGGCGCTGTACCCGTTGCGCACCTGCACTTATAAGCTGTCGGAGGAAAACATTGCGGCCGGCAAGTTCAAGGTGTGCCTGGAGTACCACATCGGTAACTGCAAAGGCCCCTGCGAGGGCCGCCAGGATGAGGAAACCTACAACCAGTACATCCAGCAAATCCGGCAGATTCTCAACGGCGACCTGCGCCTGCCCAAGCAGTACTTCCGCGAGCGGATGAGCCAAGCGGCTCAGGACCAGCAGTACGAGCTGGCCCACCAGTTCAAGGTGAAGCTCGACAAGCTCGACGAGTTCCAGAGCAAGAGCACCATCGTCAATGCCAACCTGACGAACATCGACGTTTTCGCCATTGCCTCCAACGAGAAATCGGCCTTTATCAGCTACCTCAAGGTGATGAACGGCAGCATCGTGCTCACCCAGTCGGTGGAGGTGCAGAAGAAGCTCGATGAGCCCGACGACGAGATTCTAGCCCCGCTGGTGATGCAGATGCGCGAGGAGTTCGAGAGCGAGTCGAAGGAAATCCTGACCAACGTGGCCCTCCCCCCGCTGCCGCTGCCCGGCGTAACCGTAGCTCAGCCCCAGATTGGCGACAAGCGCAAGCTGCTGGAGTTGAGCCTCAAGAACGTGCTTTACCTGCGTAAGGAGAAGGAGAGCATGAACGACCGGAGCAAGGACCTCAACGAGGTGCGCATAATGGAAACCATCAAGAAGGATTTGCGCCTGACGGAGCTGCCCAAGCACATCGAATGCTTCGACAACTCCAACTTCCAGGGCGACAATCCGGTGGCCGCCATGGTGTGTTTCCGCAACGCGCGGCCCAGCAAAAAGGACTACCGGCACTACCACATCAAAACCGTTATCGGCCCCAACGACTTCGACTCGATGTACGAAGTCGTCACCCGCCGCTACCGCCGCCTCACCGATGAGGGCGCCAGCCTGCCCCAGCTCGTCATTGTCGACGGTGGCAAGGGCCAGCTCGGCATGGCTGTGAAGGCCATCAAGGACCTAGGCTTATGGGGCCAGATGGCCGTTATCGGCATTGCCAAGCGCCTCGAAGAAATCTACGTGCCCAACGACCCGCTGCCGCTTTACATCGACAAGAAGAGTGAAAGCCTGCGCCTGTTCCAGCGCATGCGCGACGAGGCCCACCGCTTCGGTATCACCTTCCACCGCGACCGGCGCGACGCGGGCACGCTCAAAACCGAGCTGACAGACGTCAAGGGCCTCGGCCCCGTCACGGCCGACAAGCTGCTACTCAAGTTCAAGTCGGTGAAGAAAATCCGGGAGTTGACCGAGGCCGAGCTGGTAGCTGAAGTCGGCAAAGCCAAGGCCCGCATCTTGGTCAACTACTTCTCTGAAACCGATGCGAAGGTCTGATTGAACCAAGCAACCAAGCTCGACTTGAATGTAAAACCAAAAGGCCCCTGACCAGAAACAGTCAGGGGCCTTTTGCGAATCTATTGTCGCACTTTGAAGGACATCAGCATCTGCGTCATCCTATCATCTGCAACATCTGTGATTTAGAATGACCACAGGTTGTACTCATACTCGATGAGGTCGGCGGCAGCTTGCTGCGAGGCCAGGATGCCCTGCTGCTGGCTGCCGTAGATTTCGTCGAGGCGCGAATCGGTCGGGTTCGACACCTTCACGATGTAGGAGTTGAACAGCCACAGTTCGAACGCGTCGGCCAGGTTCTTGTGCTGGGCGTCGTTCTGGGGGTTGAACCAGATAGCCTTATCGGGGTTGGCCCGGAACACGCGCACCAGGTCGCTGTACTTGAAGGAGCCGATGGGCTTTTCGATGCCCGCCGTGTTGCCACTGAGGGTAGAAGGCACGAGCAGCGTAATCGACTTGATGTCGTGGTACATGCGCGAGCGTTTCTTATCGAAAATCATGTCCTCCTTCAGTTCCATCTGGTAGATGTCCTTCGGGCGGTAGGCGTAGCTGGAAGGAGCGGCCGGGGCAGCATTGGCCGCCCCCTTTTTAGCCGGAGCACCCCAGTCGTCGGTGGCTTCGGCCGAGAAGCCTGCCGCCTTTTCCTCGTCGCTGAGGCCAACGGCAGCTTCCTGGTACGACATGTTACCTAGGACTTCCGCCGCCGAGAAGGTGGTCGTGAGCGAGTCGTTGCGGTAAGCCTGCAACTCGCCGCGCTTCACGGCATCGAGAATGATGCCGCTGATTTCCCGGCCTTCGGAGAACATGGGCTTGTTCTGCTTCTCGCGCAAGTCGATGGCCCGCCAAATCGTTTTGCGGAACATGATGTCCGACGTCGGGATTGGGCGGTACGAGCCGTTGCTGCTCGCGGTGGTCGCTTGTTCCTGCGCCGAAGCTGCCACCGACAGCGTGAGGCCGGCCGCCAGAGCGGCGAGAGAAAATACCTTGTTCATACCAGAGAAATCAAAAAAGCGTCAGGAATGGTTCAGTTCAACCCGAACAACGCTTAGAGCAGCGGAATATTGAACGACTTGGAAACTTGCACGTCTTCCACGTTGCCCTGGAAGTTCTGGCGCTGAACACCTTTCACTTCAATGTAGAGACGGTCGCCTTCGCGGGCCGTGTTTACTACGGAGCTCAGGTCGGCGTTGGGGCCGCTAACCGAAATGGCGGCCATAGCGGGGCGCTTGCCGCGCACCAGCGTCACCTCGTAGCGCGATACGCGGAACTTAGCGTCGTCGGGCAGGAAGGTAGCGAAGCTGGCATCCGGCACGGCCTTCAGGTTCATGTTGCGAACAGCCGTGATGGGCGTACCCTGCTTTTCGTTGGCCGGACGGCCACCCACCCAGCACTGAATGTCGGGCTTGGGAATGCGGCGTACCTCGAATTTCTGCGAGCCGATGGGGTTGCCACCGCTGCTCACGTTCAGCGTTACCTGGCTGGCGTTGGGCACCAGCGTTACCTCGCCCTTGGTAGCCCCCTTGATGGTGGCAGCACCCGTGGCCGAGAAGCTTGGGTCGTACTGCGCGCCCAGAGCGGGCACGTTTACGCTCAGCTTGTTGCCGCAGCGGAAATACAGCGCCTGCACCGAAGCCGACTGAATCTGCATTACCGGCTTGGTCACGGTGTACGGCATCGTCACCTTGAAGGTGGTGTCGCGGCCGTTCTGCTTGAAGCGGATGGTACCGGTCCAGCTGGCTTTGGCGTTGCCGTCCTTGTCGAAGTTGCCCGGACGGGCCGTGAACTCCACTTTAGCGCGGCCATCGGGGCCTACCGAAATCGGCGAGCCGTTGAGGGTCATGCTCGGGTTGAGGCCCGAAGCCGAAGCCGTCAGGAACAGCTCGGCCTTGTACTTGGTGCCGGCGGCTACCGTGTTCGACTCGGCACTGGCGAAGGCGCCAATCTTATCGAATACGATAACCGTACCGCCTACCTGCTGCGAGAGCTTGCTGAGGGCGTCCGACTCGTACTTCAGCACCTCGGCTTCCTTCTGCGACAGTACGGCCAAAGCGGCTACTACCGGCGTGTTCTCGAAGTTGAGTTGGGCGAAGTTCTTGTTCTTCTGCTCCTTGTCCACCACCATTGGATCCTGGCTGGCGTCGAGGGCCAGCGGCGAAGCCTCGGGGATGATGCGCTTGATGTAGTCGGAGTACTTGTTCAGCTCCCCTTTCATCTTGTAGCCCACGCCGTCCTTGTTGGCGCCCAGCATCAGCTCGGCCACCTTGTCTTCGGCGCTCATGTTCTTGAACTCGTTCTTGCCCTTGTTCTCGGTTTTGGTGAGCAGCTGCTCCCGTACCCCGGCCAGATAGGCAATAACCTTCTTGGTTTCTTCCCGCACTTCCTGGCTCTGCTTGAGCACGGCCATATCCTTGGCCTGGTTGCGGTTTTTCTCAACGGCGGCCTGAATGCCCTTTACGGTGCCATCATTTGCCTTCGACACCTTTCCGTTGATAGAAGAAAGGCTGTCGTCGAGAAATTTGAATTTTAGTAGAATTGCTGAGTTTACCTGCAAGGCCAGAAGCGCGGTGAGTACCAGGTACATCATCCCGATCATCTTCTGCCGTGGAGTTTCCTTTGCTCCCGCCATCGTGTATGCCTGTTGCTATACTATATGAGTGTTGATTGCTATGCTGCGGGCAGCTTAGCTGCCGGCGCGCATGGCGTTCAGCATGTTGCCGTACACGCGGTTGAGCGAACCCAGGTTAGCAGTCAGGTTGGTTACCTCCGTCTTGAACTGGTCGGTTTCTTTGCCGGCTTCGGTCAGGTTCTGCATGGCCTGGGCCAGCGTACCGTAGAACTGGTTCATGGACTTGAGGTGCGAGTTGGCATCCTGCAGTTCCATTTCGTACACGGCGTTGAGCGCACCCAGATTCTTGGTTACGTTCTGCACCTGCAACTGGTAAGCACCTGCGTCGGCAGTGGCGTCGGCCATCGTGCTCATGGCATCAGCCGTCTTCGAGTACGACTCGTTGATGCGCTCCAGCGACTGGGCCGCCGAGCGAACTTTGGTCGTGTACTCGTCGGTGGCGTTGGTGGCGTCGCCGAGGCCGGCGAGCTGCTGGGTGGTGGTGCTCAGGCGGTTCAGGCCCTGGCCCAGCGAGTTGATGGCTTCGGGCGTTACGTTGGCATCCTTCAGCATGTCGTCGAGCTTGCGGGTCAGGCCCGTGCCGCCGTTGTCCTGCTGCAGGAAGCTGGAGTTACCGGTCGAGGGGTCGTAGCCTTCGCTCAGCTCGGGGTACACCATCGACCAGTCAACCTCCTTGGTGGTAGGCTGGAATGCGCTCAGGAAGAAAATAAGTGCCTCGGTACCCAGACCAACAATAAGCATTTCACTGGCATACTCCCAGTGCTGGATTTTGAATAGAGCACCGATGATTACGATAGCCGCGCCGATGCCATAGATTTTGGGCATCAATACATCGTAGAGAAAATTACCGCCTTTAGCTGCCATTTGATTGTGTTGTTGAAGAAGTAGTGGTGAAGTGTGAAGAGTCTGTCTGCTGGAAGAATACCGGGCTGGTTTAGCGGCCGCTGCCCGAGCCAATCTGAATCATGGCCGTGCGGAAACCGATGTAAGAGCGGGCCGAATCCTGGTATTCGAAATTGCGGGTACCCGTTTCGAGGAAGTAGGCAATGTCTTTCCACGAACCGCCACGCACTACTTTGCGGGGCTCGTTGTCGTCGGGGTTGGTCGGGTTCATGTCCCAAACCACGGGCACCGAGGCTTCCATGTAGGCATCATCGCACCACTCGCTCACGTTGCCAGCCATGTCGTAGAGGCCGAAGTCGTTGGGGAAGAACGAGGCCACCGGGCCGGTGTAAGCGTAGCCGTCGGAGGCGTAGTCGCCGCGGCCGGGCTTGAAGTTGGCCAGCATGCAGCCATTGGAGTTACGCATGTAAGGGCCGCCCCAGGGGTACGTAGCCAGGTCGCGGCCACCGCGGGCAGCGTACTCCCACTCGGCCTCCGAGGGCAGGCGGAAGTTGGGATAAGGCGCCAGACCGGCTTCCTCGTTGGCCTGAGCCTTCAGCTTGGTGCGCCAGTTGCAGAAATACTTGGCGGCAAACCAATCGACGCCCACTACCGGGTAGTCGTCGAAGGCGGGGTGGGTGTAGTAGTACTCCATGAGCGGGTCGCCCATGTGGTAGGTGAAGTCGCGCACCCACACCGTGGTATCGGGGTAGAGCTCGGTCATCACGTACTCTTCGCCCAGCACGTCAATCGAGTCCTGCCGGATGGCATTCATGAACTGGCGGTAGTGGTTGTTGGTGATTTCCGTCTCGTCCATGTAAAAGCCGGCAATAGTTACCTGCTTGTTCATGTTAACCATCGAGGCCGAAATGTCCTGGTCGGTCTGGCCCATGTGGAACGTGCCGCCGGGGCAGGGCACCATGCCGTAAGGCACTTCCTGAGGGTTGAATTCCGGCCGGTCTTCCGCGCCAACCAAGTCGCCGGTAGGACGGTTGCCGAAGCTGCACCCACCCAGCAGCAGAGCCGAGAAAGCAACCAGGGGCAGGAGGAAAAACTTATTCATTGTGGAGTGTAATAAAGACGACCGAGGGGTGATATCCAAAGATTACAATTTTTCGGGCTGGCAAATCTAATGAATCATCCGTTGGTACGCAAGCAATCCGCCCAACACCGCACATTTGTCTACCAACTAAAGTATCAGCCGGTTAAAAGAGGAATTGCCTCGTTTAGCCTGCCAATGAAGCGAACATTCTGTTTTTAGCTCCTACAACACATTTTCCTCTTCTTCAAACCCGGTTATCAGAAGCTGTACCGGGGTGTGCGGATGGCGGGGCGCACCGTCAGGCTTGGTTTGGGCAGTCGGTAACTCAGCATAACCTCAAATGAGCTGGTTGCTTTTGCTTCTTGGCCAAATGCAATTAGGTCATAAGCCAATCCCAATCGTAGGGCGTTGTCCTGGGCGAAGGAAATTCCGCCCAGCGCCGTGAAGGCATCTCCCGAGCGGTACCCCAACCCACCCCAGAACCGGTCGTTGAACGTGGCCCGGGCACCTACCTCATACGAGGCATTGCGCAGGGTCAGTTTGTCGCTGTCGCCGAATTCTCCCGGCAACACCAGTTTCACCAGCGCAGTGGGGGTAATTACAACGTCCGATGTCAGGTCGATATTGTAACCGCCCGTCAGATAGGCATGATTCTCAGTCAAATATTGGGCCGATTTTCCGCTCGCGGGCACCTGGCTATTGAAGCGGTAGCCCGAACGCAGCAGATTATTCAGGCTCAGGCCCACGTAAAGTTTCGGCGCCTCGTACCATACGCCCACCCCGGCGTCCCACTTCGAGTCCGAACCTTCGCGCGGCACCACAATATCATCGTCGTCAACGGCCCGGTAAGTTCCCTGATAAATATTGTTGAAGATGCCCTGCACCCCCAGCCCCAGCGTGCCCTCGCCAATTTTCAGGTGGCGCGAGTACGAAAGCTGCACGTTAGTAGTATAGAGCTCAGCAATCCGGTCGCGGTACACGCCTATGCCCAGGCCGCCGGCCAGCACCGGAACGGGCAGCGAGGCCGTGAGGGAAGCGGTAGTTGGCGAGCCGCCCGAATCGAAGGTGGGACTATAGCCGAAATACTGAATGCGGCCGATGCCGGTGATTTCGCCGTAGCCTTTCACCCCCGCGTAGGCCGGGTTGAGGTTGAGGCCGTTGAACCCATACTGGCTGAACTGCGGCTGTTGCTGGGCGGCCGCAGAACCGGCCAGCAAGAGCAGCGCTCCGGCGCATAGTATATATTTCTTCATATAAATGCCGTGAGTCAGCCCCGGAAGAGCAGCGGGCCTACGTTCTCAAATGTAACGAAAAACCACGCTAATCTATTCCCTGAACTCACGAAAGAAATAGGCCAAACAAACACATTGCGGCCCGGCTACTCGCTATAGCTGTTCGGGTTAACTTACTTATCGGCCATTTTAGCCGCGCCGTTGTTCTGGTGCAGCCGGATGTAGGCCTCAATGGCGCCCGTCATGGAAGGGGCATTGGGCTGCGGCGCCTCAATATCAAGAATCAACCCCGCATCGGTTACCGCTTTGGCCGTAGTGGGCCCGAAGGCGGCGATGCGCGTGTTGTTCTGCACAAAATCGGGGAAGTTGACGAACAGCGAGCTGATGCCCGAGGGGCTGAAAAACGCAATGCAGTCGTACTTCACGTCGGTCAGGTCCGACAGGTCGGCGGCCACGGTATTATAGATAACGGCCTCGCTGAACTTGAACTTGTTTTCGCGCATAAACTCCGGAATGTCATCCTTGCGGATATCGGAGCAGGGGTACAGGAACGTCTCGCCCTTGTGCTTGCGGATGACGTCGAACATATCGGCGGCCGTGCGCTGGCCCACGAACAGCTTGCGCTTGCGGAGCACAATGTATTTCTGCAGGTAATTGGCCGTCTGCTCCGAGATGCAGAAGTACTTCATCTCGGCGGGCATCTCAATTTTGGCTTCCTGGCAGATGCGGAAGAAGTGGTCGACGGCGTTGCGGCTGGTGAAGATGATGGCCGTATGGTCGGCAATGTTCACCTTCTCCTTACGGAAATCCTTGTAGGAAACCGGCTGAACTTCAATAAACTCGCGAAAATCTACTTTGATACCATACTTTTCGGCAATCGAGAAATACGGCGAAACGTCGCTGGTCGGCTTGGGTTGGCTGACCAGAATAGTGGCGATGGGCTTGGCGTGGCGGCCCGTTCCCGGCTGGTCTTTGATGTCGGCCATTAGGTAAAAAAATGAGGGGTAAAATCTGGAGCGATAGGGAGCAGTTAGAAGCGGACGTGAGCTGGCGGAGCCCCTGATTAGTAGGTAAAAACGATTAATTTGAGCAAAACGACCAAAGGAATCACTTCGGTGGCGCAAAGGTACGAAAACAAATGTAGATTGAGGAGCGACTTTTTGCGGTGCAGGGTGCGGGCCACGCGCCAAACGGTGCCAATCAACAGCAAGGAAACCACCCCGTTGGACACCCACAGCACCGTTTCGGGCAGCTGCCGGTTCAGGCCCAGATAGAGCAGCATCACGCCGGGCAGAAACAGGCCCATAAACAGCACCGTGCGGATGAATTCGCGATACTGGATCGTGACCAGCTCGGCCACGTCGAAGATGTAGCCCATCAGCTCCAGAAACAGGTATTTGCCCAGCACGAAGGCCGCAACCAGCCCCGTGTAAAGCAGCACCTTCACCACAATTGTCGATTCGGCCACGTCGAACAGGCGGCGCAGAATCACGATGTTCTCGATGTTGGTATGGATGGCCACCAGCAGCAGCGCAAACGACAGCGCAAACAGCAGCACCAGCACCAGGTTCAGCCACGTGAGCGTGGGCTTTATCAGGAAATCCTGCTCGGCCGTGCCCTGGCCCCACATGCCTTCGAGCTGATAGATGCGGGCAAAACCCGGCTGGTACGTGGCCCGCAGGCCGCCGTAGCCCAGGCCGATCAGCAGCAGAAAGCCCAGAAATACGTTCTGGCCCTGGTGGCCCCGGGGCCGGGGCTGCGCGCCGGCGGCCAGCGTTTCGGGCACGCCGGCGGGCAGGTCGGCCGGGGCCAGCGCGTTCTGGAACGAACCCAGGTTGGGAATAGCGTCGGGGTGCCAGACGCACAGCAGATGCGGCCCGCCGGGCTCGTGGTCGGGTGGCAGCAGCGCGGCCAGGTCGAGGGTATAAGTGTCGGGAGCGGGCGCCGTGAAGACGAGCCGGTTATCCAGAAACAAGCTCAGGTTTTCGCGGGCCGTGAAGGTGATGGGCAGCGGCCGGCCGGGCAACACGCTCAGCCACTGATAGTAGGCGTGGGCGGGCGCGTGGTAGTTGGGCAGATACAGCACCAGCCGGTTGCGGGCCGGATCCTTTATCAGCCAGTCGGCGGTGAGGCCGGTGCGGGGGGGCGGTGGCAGGCGGCGGTACTCGGTTGCCCCGGCCGCCAGCGGCAGCACTGCCAGCCACAGCAGGAGCCATAGGTTGCGGATGAAAGGCAGGCAGCGCACGAGCTTAGCGGTTGAGGTGGAGTGGCCGGTGGCGCACAGCATCTCCCATCAGGAGGCGATGCGCTGCCGCTCGGCCCGGCTGTGGTATACGCCCAGCAGCACGCTCAGCAGCAGCGAGAAGCCAATCAGCATCCCAATCAGCACCATGCTGCCGAGGTAGGCGAAGTTGATAACGAGCAGAATCACGACCACGTTGAGCAAGCCCAGCAGCATCACGGTGCTGATTTGCTGGAAGCCCATGGCCAGAATGCGGTGGTGCACGTGGTTTTTGTCGGGCGAGAAGGGCGAGCGTCCGGCCATCATGCGCACAATAAACACGCGCAGCGTATCGAACAGCGGCACAAACAGGATGCCCAGCGCCACGGCCGGCGAGGCGCTGCCGAACGGCTGGCCCACCTCCAGTCCCATCTCAATAAACTGGATGGTGAGGATGGACACAATAAAACCGCAGACCAGCGAGCCGGTATCACCCATGAAAATACTGGCCCGGTGGAAGTTATAGCGCAGGAAGCCCAGAATACCGCCCACCACGCACACCGATACGAAGGCGTAGTTCTGGAAAGCCGGACCGCCGTACTGGTAGAAATAGTAACCAAAGGTGCTCACGATAATGAGCACGATGGAGCCGGCCAGCCCGTCGAGGCCATCAATCAGGTTGATGGCGTTGGTGATGCCCACAATGGCGAAAAACGTAAAGGCGTAGCTGATACCAATCGGTAGCTCGCCAATGCCCAGAATGCCCTGGAAGCTGGTAATGCGCACGTCGGCCATAATCATGACGATGCCGGTAGCCAGCAGCTGGCCCACGAACTTTTTGGCCACCGAAATGCTCACCAAATCGTCCTTCAGGCCCACGAAAAACAGCACGATGCAGCCGGCCAGCAGCTGCTGCACGCCGTTGTCGAGGGGGGCAAAAATGGTAAGAGCCGACATGAAGCCCGCAAACACGGCCACCCCGCCCAGGCGCGGCGTCAGCGACTCATGCACGGTGCGCACGTTGGGCGTATCGAGCATGTTTTTGAGGTGGGCAATGTAGATAATGGACGGCACGGCGAACATCGCTACCAGAAAGGCCCACAGGGAGGACAGGCTCAGCTGAATTCCAAGTGCGTTCATAGGGGTGGTTGACGCTTATGGTAAGGGGCTGCTGGGTCCGGGGAACGGAGAAAACAGCCCAAGGCGACTGATTTAGGTGGCGAGAATGCCCTGCGGAATGAGCAAACTGATGGGTTGCAGCTGCTCGAAGCCAATCGAGTCGGGCAGGAAAACGAATTTCTTGTCAAACACCTGGCCATCTATATAATAGCTGACCCAGTATTGATTGTGCAGATGGAAAAGCGCCGAGTCGAGGGCCTCGATGGGGGCCGCGGCGTGCGGTGGCACCTCGGGCAGCGCGTGGCGCAGCGTGGAGGTGCGGATGGCCTCGCCCTGCGCGTTGGTGCCGTAGCCGCTGGCGCTGACGATGACGTTCTGCAGGGGCTGGTCGTTGTCGTTGATGAGGAAAACCTGCCAGCCGGGGGCGTCGGCCGTAGCCGTGGCCGCCTGCTCGTCGGGCGTTACGGCCACGCTCACGCCCACCACGGGCCGGATGAGGATATCTTTTTTCATGAACTCACGGAAATCAGGTCGGCGGCGAACAGGTTGGCCAGGTGGGGCAGCAGGCGCTCCTGCACCTCGGCCAGCGGCACGGCGCGGCCCAGCTCCTGCTGCAGCGAGGTTACGGCTTTGTCGGTAATGCCGCAGGGAACGATGTGGCCGAAGTAAGTCAGGTCGGTATTTACGTTGAGGGCGAAGCCGTGCATGGTTACCCAGCGGCTGCACTTTACACCCAGCGCGCAGATTTTGCGCGGGTTGGGGGCGCCCTCTTCAAAATCGAGCCAAACTCCGGTAAGCCCGGCAATACGGCCGGCGCGCAGCCCGTAATCGGCCAGCGTCAGCATCACGGCTTCTTCGAGCAGCCGCAGGTAGCGGTGGATGTCGGTGAAGAAGTTGTCGAGGTCGAAGATGGGGTAGCCCACCAGCTGGCCGGGGCCGTGGAAAGTGATGTCGCCGCCGCGGTTGATGCGGTGGAAGGTGGCGCCGTGCTGGGCCAGGCCGGCTTCATCGAGCAGCAGGTGCTCGGGCTTGCCACTTTTGCCCAGCGTGTACACGGGCGGGTGCTCGCAAAGCAACAAGTGGTTGGGCGTAACGGCCAGCGGCTGCCCGGTTTCGGCGGCCAGGCGGTTCTGGGTTTTCAGGGCCAGCGTTTCGGCCAGCAGCCGCTCTTGCAGCTCCCAGGTGGGCAGGTACTCGGCCCGGCCCAGCCGCTGCACCAGTATCCGGCGGTTCTGGCCCAGGGCGGCCGGCGCGGCCCCGGTGGTTGGCTGGGCCTGGGGAACGGCCGGAATTGCGCAGGCGGAGAAGATGGTGGTCATGGCGGGGTGGGCAGGCAAAGCGCAGGGGCAAAATCACGACAGTGGCCCTTGCAGTGGCGGCCAGCAGCTTACCGGCCACCGGTGGACTGGCTGCCGGGGCTGTTCGTTGCCGAAAGCAGCCAGCCGCGTAGCGCAGGCCCGGCCTGTTTCAAATGGCAGACAAAGGTACTAGATTTCGACCCAAACCGGTACCGTAATTACCCGGGCGCTTTCGTTTTGACTTCCATACTGCCCAGCTCCACTATGCTCACTCCCGCTCACCAGCTCGGCCACGATGGCGAGGACGCCGCCCTGCGCTACCTGCTGGCCCAGGGCTACGAGCTGCTGCACCGCAACTACCGCTTCCGCCGCGCCGAAGTGGATTTGGTGATGCGCTATCCGCCCGCGCTGTTGGTGCTGGTAGAGGTGAAAGCCCGCTCGTCGGAGCGCTACGGCTACCCCGAAGAATTCGTGACGGAGCGCAAGCGGCAGCTGCTGCGCCTGGCCGCCGAGCACCTGCAGGAAACGCTGGTCTGGCCCCAGGATATCCGCTTCGACATTCTGGCCCTCACCCCCGCCGCCAACGGCCTGCGCATCGAGCACTTCGAGGATGCGTTTTATTGAGCGAAGCAGGGCGTAAGCTGGTGAGAGAGGAGAAGCAGGAAAAAGAACGGTCATTCAGAGCGCAGCGAAGAATCTCGCCTGCAGTGGTAGCCCTATCGTCAGGAATTACTGTGGCACGCGAGATTCTTCGCTGCGCTCTGAATGACCGTTCTTCTTTCCTGCTCCCTACTGCCTCTCTTCCCCTACCCTATTTCTTCCCGTCTTTCTCCCGATTGTCGAGCTTGTCCTTCTCGTAGATGAGCACGCCGTTGCGGTTGTACTCGCGCAGCAGCACGGGCTCCTTTACCTCCGGCTCGTAGCCCGACTCGCCGTAGCTGTACACGTAGTGGCGGCGGTCTTTCAGGTTGCGGAAGCCCCAGTAGTTTATCCACTCGCCCACGCGCTTGCCGTTCTCGAACTGGCCTTCCCACTCGCGCTTGCCGGTGGCCAGAAAGCGCACATAGTCGCCCTCCAGTTGGCCGTTGTAGTAGGGCACCACTTCCTTGAGCTGCTTGCGGTCGGCGTCGTAGTAGGTTACGTTGGCGTCGCGCGGGAAGCCGCGCTCGTAGTGGATTTTGGAGAGCAGCGTGCCATCGGGCGCGAACTTCTCCCAGCGCAGGTGCCGGGTGCCGTTGGCGAAATAGCCGGTTTCAATCACCTTGCCGCCGCGCAGCTTCTTGTACGGGCCGTGCATTACCTTATCGGTTGCCGGGTCCAGCTCGGCAGTTGCCTTGAATATCCGGCGCTTGCGCGGGTTGTAGTAGTATACGGCCAGCGCCATGGGGTCGGGCTGCCGGAAGGTGCGCAGGTAGTAGAAAATTTCCACCTCTTGCTGCTTGCCCTTGGGGCCCTTCTTGGTGTAGCCCTTCTTGATGGGCTCATTCAGGAAGATGTTCTTTTTCTTTTTGGGCTTGCGCTGCCCGGCTCGCTCCTTGGCGCGGGCGGCCCGCTCCTGTTCCTTGCTCAGGGCCACGCGCTTGTCGCCCGTTTGCGGCGCGGCGGTTGTATCGGCCGTGGTAGTAAGGGTATCGGGGCCGGTGGCCAGCAGGCCGGCAGCATCGGGGCGGCTATTGAAGGAAACGGTTTTGCGGGCGCAGGAGGCCGAGGCGCCGGCCAGCAGCAGCAGCCCCGGCAGCAGCAAAGCCGGCAAAGAAGTCAGTCGGAAGCGCATGTAGGAAATCGGGCAGGATTCGTTCGGAGCCAGAAACGTAAAGATAAACGGATTTGGTACCGGCTCTTTCAGGTATTGGCTTTTAGCGGATAGCTGCTAGCTTGCCGCCGGTTTTGCCAGGAGCCGGCAACCGTTTAACCCCGGTTCACTGTCTCCGAAACACAAAACCCCAGCGACCAAGGCCGCCAGGGTTTTGTACTGCTTAGAACTTTATATACCCTCTACAACTACTCGGCGGCCAGCAAATCGGCGCTGCGCTTCACAAAGGCCGTTAGCGCCTCGCCTTTCAGCAGGCCCTGGGCCAGCAGCGCCAGGTCGAAGGCCTGACGGGCCAACTGGCTGCCGGCGTCGCCCTCGGCGCTCAGCACCCGCTGCGTAACCGGGTGGTTGGCATTCACGCTCACGGTGTAGGAGTCGGGCAGCGAGCCGAACATCTGCATGCCGCCCCCGCCGCCGGTGCGCTGCATATCCTTCATGCGGCGCATGAATTCGGGGAGCGTGATGATGACGGGCGCATCCTGGGGCGAAAGGGCCTCCACCTGCACCTGCATGTGCTCGTTGTTGATGGCCTGTTTGAACACGTCGGTCAGGCGGGTTTTCTCGTCGTCGCTGAGCACGCTCTCGGCCGCCTCCTCCTTTTCGATAAGCTTGCCGGTAGTTTCGGCGTCCACGCGCTTGAAGGTCGTTTTCTCCAGCTTCTGCTCCAGCTGACCGATGAAGTGCGAATCCAGCGGGCCGTCGAGCACGAGTACGTCGTAGCCGCGCTCCTGAGCCGCCTGCACGAAGCCGTGCTGGGCCTCCGGGTCGGTGGTGTAGAGGACAACCGTCTGCTCGTTCTTGTCTTTCTGGTTCGCCTGCACGAACTCCTGGTACTCGGGCAGCGTGAAGAACTTGCCGGCTACGTTCTGTACCAGCACGAAATCTTTGGCCTTCTCGTAGAACTTCTCGTCGGAAAGCATGCCGTACTTCACGAACAGGCCAATGTCCGACCACTTCTGCTCGTAGCCTTCGCGGTCTTTGCGAAACAGTTCGGCCAACTTGTCGGCCACCTTTTTGGTGATGTACTGGTTGATTTTGCGCACCGCGCCATCGGCCTGCAGGAAGCTGCGGCTCACGTTGAGCGGAATATCGGGCGAGTCGAGCACGCCGTGCAGCAGCATCAGGAACTCGGGCACCACGTCCTTCACCTCATCAGTAATGAAGACCTGACGCGAGTAAAGCTGGATTTTGTTGCGCTGGAACTGCAGCTCGTCCTTCACCTTGGGGAAGTACAGGATGCCCGTCAGGTTGAACGGGTAATCAACGTTGAGGTGAATCCAGAACAGGGGCGGCTCCGAAAACGGGTACAGCTCCTGGTAGAACTTAAGGTAATCCTCGTCGGTGAGGTCGGCGGGCTGCTTGGTCCAGATGGGCTGGGTCTGGTTGATCACCTCGCCCTCGAACTCAATCGGGATGGGCAGGAACTTGCAGTATTTGGTGAGGATGCCCTTCAGGCGGGCCGGCTCCAGAAACTCGTCCGAGTCGTCGGCCACGTGCAGCACCACATCGGTGCCGCGCTCGGCCTTGGCGTGCTCGCCCTCGGTTTCTTCGAGCGTAAACTCGGTGCTGCCGTCGCAGGTCCAGTGGGCCGTGGGGTCGCCCTTGTACGATTTAGACCAGATTTCCACTTCCTTGGCCACCATGAAGGCCGAGTAGAAACCCAGGCCGAACTGGCCGATAATCTGGTCTTTGGCCTGCGCGTCGGTTTCCTTGTACTTCTCCACAAACTCGGTGGCGCCGGAGAAGGCAATCTGGTTGATGTACTTCTTGATTTCCTCGGCGCTCATGCCCAGGCCGTGGTCGGAAACCGTGATTTTGCGCGCTTCCTTGTCAACCGTAACGCGCACTTTCAGCTCGCCCAGCTCGTCCTTGAACTCGCCCTGGCGGGCCAGGCTCTGCAGCTTCTGGGTGGCATCGACGGCGTTGCTGACCAGCTCGCGCAGGAATATCTCGTGGTCAGAATACAGGAATTTCTTGATGATGGGAAAGATGTTCTCGGTGTGAATCGAGATGCTGCCTTTCTCTTGCATAACAGAATCAGAAAAGGTGAATGAAAACGGAAACCGGCCAATTTGCCAGCCCCACAGGGCGGCCAACGGCGCGGAAAGCTGATTTCAAACCCTGTTCCAGTCTGGCGGCGGCTGTCAGTTTGACAGCGACCGGTGCATAGCGGAGCCACTTCTGGACCGCCCCCGGAAACCCTCGCCGGTATGCCGGAGCCAGTCGAGGGCCGTGGCCGCATCATCGAACACCTGCACTTCGTAGGCGGGCGCTTGGTCGTGCATGGCGGCCAGCAGGGCCTCATGCTGCCAATCAGCCTTAAATACCAATGCCAGGTGCTGCAGCGGCAAGGAGGCAAGCTGAACCAGCAAATGGTACTCCGTCTGCGGCTGGCCCATGGAGCCTAAATCAGGCATATGCCGTAAGTCCAAGAGGCAGTCGCGCACCCGGGGGCCGGCCGCCGCGGCCAGCAGGCCCTGCAGGGCCAGCGGCGCACGGTGCGGGGCAGCCAGAAACCGCCATTGCGCATGCAGCAACGCCGCATTTCGCTCGTATTTAACCTCTAGCGGACAATCCGCCGTTTCAACTTCCATTACCACTGCACCAGTAAACTTCTCTCCAACACGCACATATAAAATTCGGGATACAATAGTACAGTAAGTGCCGCACACTACAAATACAAATTTTCAAGAAGCCCTCTACTTCAGCGGAATACGACTTTTTTCTTTTGCACTTCCATCTTCGCCGATAATACCCCTAAAAATTGATTCTTGATAAAGCACAAATCAATAAATATCATATACAGACGACAGAAACGCCGCTTACTGAGTTGAGGGCTTTTTCGCCGTACATTTAGCTCCGCTTTCGTTCTGTTCAGATGCGTACTCTTCGGTCCCGGCTGGCTTTGGTGCTGCTCCTGTGCTTTGCACGGGTGCAGGTGCCCGATGCCTGGATTCTGGCGCTGCACGAACACCAGCACACCGTCGATGCCCCGCTCGAAGCCGGGCCGGCGGGCAGCCGCAAGGCTGTCGTCAGCAGCCAGCACCAGCACTGCGCAGTCGACCATTTTTTCAACCTGGCCTTCCAGCCCCCGGCCCCGCTCGTGCTGCCGGTTCCGCTGGTGGGCTACCAGCCGGCCCGCTCGCTGCCGGCCGGCTCGGTGTGGCACTCGGCCACCCGCGCCACCGCCGACCTGCGTGGCCCGCCCGCCCGCGGCTTAGTGCTTAGTGCTTAGTGCTTAGTGCTTAGTAAGGCTACGCCAATTCAACTCCTTGGTGGGCCGAAAATTTCATTTCTGAGACTGGCGCCGCCCGGCGGGTGTGCGTTGGGGCCTTTCCCGTAGCATTACGTCTGCGCGAGGCTCTGTCCTTTTCTACTTCTTTGAGGCGACTGGCCCTTTGCGGCGGACGCTGCTTCTGTTGGCGCTTGACCATTACTAGGTCGCGCTGCAGAGACGTTGCCGTATGGCGGCCGGGCCTCCCCTTTCTTCATTTTATGGTTCGCTTCTTTATCACGACCAGCCTAGTGCTCGGTTCGGGCTTCGCTGTGGCACAAAGCCCCGCGCCGGCCACTGCCCGCACTACCGCCGAGGCCCCCGTAACCGGGCGCATCACCGATGCCGCCACCGGCGAGGCGCTGCCCGGCGCCACCGTTTATTTCCCCGACCTCAGGCAGGCCACCGCCACCGATGGAAACGGACGGTTCAGCTTTGCCGACCTGCCGCGGGGGCGCTTTCTGATGCAGGTACGCTTTGTGGGCTACTCGACGGTGGCCCGCACCGTGGACACGGGTGCCGGCGCGGTGCTCGATGTGACGCTGGAGCCCACGGCCACCGAAATCGGGCAGGTGGTGGTAACGGGCGTGTCGGCCAGCACCGAAATGCGCCGTTCGCCCGTGCCCACCACCGTAGTCGACCAGGCCCGGCTGCAGCAGACTTCGGCCACCAACGCCGTGGATGCGCTGGCCCACGTGCCCGGCCTCAACCAGCTGACGACCGGCGCGGCCATCAGCAAGCCCGTTATCCGGGGACTGGGGGCCAACCGCGTCATCACCCTCAACAACGGCGCCAAGCAGGAAGGCCAGCAGTGGGGCGACGAGCACGGCATCGAAATCGACGAATTCAGCATCGATAGGGCCGAGATTATCAAGGGGCCCGGCTCGCTGCTGTATGGCTCGGATGGCCTGGCGGGCGTCATCAACTTTCTGCCGCCCGAGCCGGTGGCCGAGGGCCGGGTGCTGGGCGCGGCGGCCGCCACCTACCAGACCAACAACCACCAACAGGGCTACTCGCTCTGGAACGCGGGCAACCTGAACGGCCTGAACTGGCAACTGCGCGGCTCGGGCAAGCTGGCCGGCAACTACCGCAACCGCTACGACGGCCGGGTATACAACTCGGGTTTCCGGGAGCTTGATGGCAGCGGCTACGTAGGCCTGAACAAAAGCTGGGGCTACTCGCACCTCACCTTCAACTCCTTCAACCAGCAGCTGGGCCTGATTGAAGGCGCCCGCGACTCGCTGACGGGCCGGTTTCTGAAGGAAGTACCCACCGCTGCTGGCGACGAGCTGGCCGACGTGCTGGTTTCTGATGCCGATTTGCGCGGCTACGGCCTGGCCGTGCCGCGCCAGCAGGTCAACCACCTGCGCCTGGGCCTCGACAACAGCTTTATTCTGGGGCGGCACCGGCTCACGGCCAACCTGGGCTGGCAGCAGAACCTGCGCCGCGAGTTCGGCAACGCCCTCGACCAGGCCGAAACGTCGCTGTTTTTCCAGCTGCGCACCGTGGATTACGCCCTGCGCTGGTTTCTGCCCGAAATGAACGGCTGGAACACCACGTTTGGGGTGAGCGGCATGCAGCAGGAAAACCAGAACAAAGGCATGGAATTCCTGATTCCGGCCTACCGGCTGCTCGATGGCGGCGTGTTCGGGGTGACTAAAAAGAGCTTCGGCCGGCTCGATGTAAGCGGGGGCCTCCGCTACGATTTGCGCCGCATCAAGGCCGATGCGCTGTACCTTGGCGAGGACGAGCAGCCGGTACCGGCGGGCCAGGGCGAGGCGAAATTCGGGGGCTTCACGAGCACCTTCCGCAACGTGAGCGGCAGCGTGGGCGGGGCTTACTCGCTGGGCGAAAACCTGGTGCTCAAGGCCAACGCGGCCCGCGGTTTCCGGGCGCCCAACATTGCCGAGCTGGGCTCGAACGGCAAGCACGAAGGCACCGTGCGCTACGAAATCGGCGAGCCGAATCTGAAAGCGGAAACCAGTTTCCAGCTCGATGGAGGTCTGGCGTTTACCTCCGAGCACGTCGATTTGTCGGTTGATGCGTTCCGCAACCGCATCAGCAACTACATCTTCCCGAGCGTGCTGGGCGCGGCCGGCGGCGGCGACTCGCTCTCGGTGGAGGGCGACCGGGTGTTCCGCTACGGGCAGGGAGATGCGCGGCTGGCGGGCGGCGAAATCAGCCTCGATTTGCACCCCCACCCGCTCGACTGGCTGCACTTCGAAAACTCGTTTTCGATGGTGCGGGCCGTGCAGCTGGGCCAGCCCGCGGGCCAGCGCCACCTGCCCTTCATTCCGGCCGACCGGTTTCAGTCGGAGCTGCGGGTGAACTTTGCGAAGGTGGGCGGCTCGCGGCTGCGCAACCTGTATGCCCGCACGGCGCTGGAGCACAACTTCGCCCAGAACCGCATCTACTCGGCCTTCGACACCGAAACCCGCACGCCGGGCTACACGCTGGTGAATCTGGGGCTGGGCTCCGACGTGGTATCGGCCAAGGACCGCACGCTGTTCTCGCTTTACCTGACCTTGAACAACGTGTTCGACGTGGCCTACCAGAACCACCTGAGCCGCCTCAAGTACACCGACGTAAACTACGCCACCGGCCGGCAGGGCGTGTTCAATATGGGGCGCAACCTGAGTGCGAAACTCATTGTGCCGCTTTCGTTCAAGTAGCGCTGTAGGGCCCCGGCCTCAGCCAACGACTTAAACTCCGGCCGCGGGCCGGAGTTTTTGCGTATCAGCAGTTCACTCTTCTTCACTTAGACCACCTCCTATGGCCGCTAAACCGACCAAAAATACGCTCATGTTCTACCCCTGGCACCACTTTGTGTTGCTGCCGGCGGCCCTCATTCTGGCCATCTACGGCGTGCGGCGTTACCTCGATGTGGCCGGCGACGACTCCGAAATTTCGCGCCTCTGGTTTACGGTGGCCGCGCTGGCCGTCGTCGGCTTCGGCGTGCTGCTGATGCTGCGCCAGCACTACGCCCTCACGCTCCAGGACCGGCTGCTGCGGCTGGAGGTGCGCCAGCGCTATTTTGAGGTAACCGGCCAGAGCCTGCGCCCCTTGGAAGAGCAGCTCAAGCTCAGCCAGATTCTGGCCCTGCGCTTTGCCGGCGACGCCGAGCTGGCCGACCTCACCCAGGCCGCCATCCGCGAAAATCTGTCGTCGAAAGACATTCAGGCCCGTATCCGGGACTTCCATTTTGACGATATGCGGGTGTGATGGAGGCAAGGGTAGCCATCTGTCATCCTGAGCTTGCGAAGGACCTATTCAGAAGCTGCCATGGAAGATTAGCATGCCTGGATAGGTCCTTCGCAAGCTCAGGATGACCGTATCTTTGTCCTTTGTCCCAAAGTCCTGAATGCTCAACTACCCATCCATGATTCTATACAACGTAACCACCAGCCTCGACCCGGAAATTGCCGAGCAGTGGCTGGCGTACATGCAGGACACGCACATGCCGGAGGTGATGGCCACCGGATTTTTCCTCAAAAGCCAGCTCTGCCGAATGCTCGACGAGGAAGAAGGCGGCATCACCTACGCGGCCCAGTACTACGCCGTGAGCCTGGAGCAGCTCGAAACCTACCAGGAGCTGGCCGCCCCCACCCTGCGCGCCGACATGGACAAGCACTTCGGCGGCCGCTACGCCTCTTTCCGCACCATGCTGGAAGTGATGTAGGGCGAGTTGAGCTGGAGCTAACTCCCTGTCATCCTGAACAAAGTGAAGGACCTGTACAGAGACTAACGGTTGATGTTAGCTTCTGTATAGGTCCTTCACTGCGTTCAGGATGACAGGGGTTTTTTACTCTACTCCTCGCGCACGACGGCTTCTACGGCGGGGTCACAGGGAAAATCCTGGATTTGCGCGGCGGTGAGGTTGCCGTTGTACCATTCGGGGTCGAGGTTGGCGCCGAGTTTCTTGTAGAAGCCGATGGCCGGCTCGTTCCAGTCCAGCACTTGCCACTTGAGGCGGTGGGCCCCGGTATGGCGCGCTTCGGCCACCACGGCTTCAAAAAGCCGCCGGCCCAGGCCGGTGCCGCGCATGGCTTCGGTTACCACTAAGTCTTCCAGAAACAGCATCCGGCCCTTCCAGGTCGAGTAGGCGGTGTAGTACAGCGCCAGGCCCACAATCGGGCCTTCGGGCACCTCCAGGGCCACGAAGAAGCCGAATATGGGCTCGGGACCGAAACCGTCGCGCTGCATATCGGCCAGCGTGTTCGTGACTTCCTGCGGTGCCTTTTCGTATTCGGCCAGCTCCTGAATCAGGGCCAGCACCTGCGGCAAATCGGCCTCCCGGCCCCGGCGAATGAACATGGCGGTGTGGTGAGTGGTGAGTGGTGAGTGGTGAGTGGTGAGTGGTGAGTGGTGAGTGGTGAGTGGTGAGTGGTGAGTAAAAATACGAGCCTTATGGTCTGTTGGGCGCGTTGTGGCTGACTTTCCGCGGAATTCTTTTGCAGTGTCCCGAACGCAAGAAGAGCAACGCCCCGGTCGGGGCGTTGCTCTTCTGGTTTTGGTGGGCGGACCGCAGTTACATCACCGGCTGCATCTTCTTGATGGACTCGGTGGCGTTAACGGCGTTGATTTCGCGGTTGTTGGGGTCTTCTTTGCCGCCGGTGGTATCGGCCGGGGCCGGGTAGGTCAGGGGCTCAACCGCCGTATCTACTTCCCGCTCATGTTCGGGGTTGCTACAGGAGGTAGCGGAGAGCAGCAGCGAACCGGCCAGCAGGCCGAGCAAGGACATTTTTTTCATATCAGAAAGCAAAAAAGCTAAGGCAATTACGCGGTTTGCAGCCGCAAAGATACGGCAAATGAGTTGTCAGTTGTCAGTTGATAGTTGCCAGGAACTATGTCATTCTGAGCAGAGCGAAGAATCTTGCTTGCAATGGTAACGCCTTTATAGCTAGAGTTACTTTGGCACGCGAGATTCTTCGCTCTGCTCAGAATGACATAATTCCTGGCAATACACTCCTTATTTACCAAACGGCTGAACGCCCATGTTGTAGAAGGCGAACGACCAGACGTCGGCCCACTCCTGAATCTGGAGCTTGGTGCTTTTGCCGGCGCCGTGGCCCGCATTTACATCTACGCGGATGAGCTGGGGGTTGGGGCCGGTGTTGGCGGCCTGCAGGGCGGCGGCGTATTTAAACGAGTGGGCCGGCACCACGCGGTCGTCGTGGTCGGCGGTGGTAATCATGGTGGCGGGGTAGGCGGCCGGCTTCAGGTTGTGCAGCGGCGAGAACTTGTAAAGGTTCTGGAACTGCTCGTAGTTGTCGGAGGTGCCGTACTCGGGGGCCCAGTTCCAGCCGATGGTGAACTTCTGGTAGCGCAGCATATCCATCACGCCCACGGCCGGAAAGGCCACTTTGCACAAATCCGGGCGCTGGGTCATGGTGGCGCCCACCAGCAGGCCGCCGTTCGAGCCGCCGGCAATGGCGAGGCGGTCGGCGCTGGTGTAGCCCTGCACCTTCAGGTACTCGGCGGCGGCAATGAAGTCGTCGAACACGTTTTGCTTTCGGGGCGTCATGCCGGCCTGGTGCCAGGCCTCGCCGTATTCGCCGCCGCCCCGCAGGTTGGGGATGGCCAGCACGCCGCCGTTTTCCAGCCACAGCATGCGGGCCACCGAGAAGCTCGGCGTAAGCGAAATGTTGAAGCCGCCGTAGGCGTACAGGTAAGTCGGGTTCTTACCGTCGAGCTTCACGCCTTTCTTGTGGGTGATGAACATGGGCACCTTGGTGCCGTCTTTGCTGGCGTAGAACACCTGGGTCGTCACGTAATCCTGGGGGTTCACATCCACCTTCGGGGCCCGGAATACGGTGCTGGTGTTGGAAGCTAGGTCGTACTTATAGATGGTGGTCGGGTAGGTGAACGAGGTGAAAGCGTAGTACACCTGCTTGGCGTCGCGCTTGCCGCCGAAGCCGCTGGCCGTGCCAATGGCCGGCAACGCCACATCGTGCTTGAACTCGCCTTTTTCGGTGTACACCTTAATCAGGCTGCTGGCGTCCTTCAGGTACGAGGCCACCAGGTAACCGCCCACATGGTCGACACCCTCCAGCTTCTGCTGGGTTTCGGGCAGCACGGTTTTCCAGTTTTTCTCCTGGGGCTTTTTGGGGTCGATGAGCACGACGCGGTAGTTGGGCGCGCCGTTGTTGGTGAGCACCAGCAGCTTATCGCCCACGTTGCCGACCACCGAGTTGTTGTGCTCGTAGCTGGTGATGAGCGACGTGAAAGTGCCCTCCTGGCGCCGGTCGGTCAGGTCGCGCACCGAGAGGCGGTTGCCGTCGGCTTTGCCATCGGTGAGGTAAAGCACCAGGAACCGCTCGTCGTCGGTGGTGCCCACGGTGCGGAAGCCCAGCGGGCTTTTGGGGTCCTCGTACACCAGCCGGTCGGTGCTCTGGGGCTTGCCCAGCTGATGGTAGTACACCTTGTGGTACTCGTTTTTGCCGGCCAGCTTGTTTTCGCCGGCCTTGGGCGCATCGTAGCGGCTATAAAAGAAACCGTTCTTGTACCAGGCCGCGCCCGACACCTTCACCCAGTCGAGCTGGTCGGTGGTGGGCTGGCGGGTTTTCAGGTCGAGCACCTTCATCGTCTGCCAGTCGGAGCCGCCGCCGCTGGTGGCGTAGGCCATATAGCGCTGGTCGTTGGAGTAGTAGGTGCCGGCCAGGGCCGTGGTGCCGTCGGCCGAGAACTTGTTGGGGTCGAGCAGCACGTCGGGCTGGCCCTCGGCACCGTCGCCCTGCTGCACGTACAGCACGGCCTGGTTCTGCAGGCCATCGTTCTTGCTGAAATACAGCTGGTTGCCTTCCTGGTGCGGAATACCGAACTTCTCGTAGTTCCAAAGAGTCGTCAGTCGCTCGCGGATTTTGTCGCGGAACGGAATCTGCTCCAGGTAGCCAAAGGTCACCTTGTTTTCGGCCGTTACCCAGCTTTTGGTTTCGGGCGCATCGGGGTCTTCCAGCCAGCGGTAGGGGTCGGCTACCGGGGTACCGAAGTAATCGTCCTTCTGGTCGGATTTGCGGGTTTCGGGGTAGGTAAGCACGAATTTAGTGGCGGAAGAGGCGGCAGTTTTAGCGGCGGGCGTAGTGGCCGTGGGCATGGTGGGCTGTGACGACCGGCAGGCGGCCAGCCCCGCCAGCGCCAGCAGCGGAACAGTAAGGTTGCGCATAGAAAAGCAGGATGGGTGAGTGGCCGAAGATAACCCACAAGTTCGGCAGATGCCCTTTCGGCCCCAATTATTTACCCGGTCTGCCACCCGCACGGTGGCGCCAAAGCAGGGTAGTATAGAGTCGTTATTTTTATCAAGAACTTTTCTAAATAGATTTTCGGTTGTTCCTTTGCCCCTCTTCGGAATAAGTCTAAATATTCTCCACTACGTTTCTACATGTCGATGCTTCGCTCTCTGGGCCTGACTTCCACGCTTTTGGCTAGCGCTCTGGCGGTGCAGGCCCAGCAAACGGCCACTATCCGGGGCCGCGTTACTACGTCCGATGGCCGGCCGGCCGAGTCGGTAACGGTGGGGCTGAAAGGCCGCAACCAGGGGGCCATTACCAACGGCCGGGGCGAGTACGCCATTGAGCGCGTGGCCGATGGGCAGTACACGGTGGTGGTGTCGGCCGTGGGGCTGAAAACCACCGAGCGGCTGGTGGCAGTAAGCGGCGGCCAGACGATTACAGTAGATTTTTCGCTGGCCGAAAACGCCGAGCAGCTGCGGGAGGTCGTTATCAGCGGCAACCGCACCAACAAGTTCGCCCGCAAAACGTCGGAGTACGTGGGCAAGATGCCGCTGAGCAACCTGGAAAATCCGCAGGTGTACGCCACCGTGGGCAAGGAGCTGCTGACTGAGCAGTTGGTATTCACGGTCGATGATGCCACGCGCAACGTGCCGGGCCTGCAGAAAATGTGGGACGCCACCGGCCGCGGCGGCGACGGCGGCGCGTTCTATGCCTCGCGGGGCTTTGTGGTGTCGAGCCAGCTGCGCAACGGCGTGGCCGGCAACGTCACCAGCGACATTGATGCGGTAAATCTGGAGAAGCTCGAAGTCATTAAGGGCCCCTCGGCCACGCTGTTCGGCTCGTCGCTGACTTCCTATGGCGGGCTGCTGAACCGCATCACCAAAAAGCCGACGGATGCCTTCGGGGGCGAACTGAACGTGGCGGCTGGCTCCTACGGCTTCCACCGCGTGAGTGCCGATGTGAACCTGGTGGACGCCAACACGCCCGCCGGCCAGCCCAACACGCTGGCCTTCCGCCTGAACACAGCCTACACCTACGAAGACAACTTCCAGAACGTCGGCTACACGGGTTTCAACAAGAGCCTGGCCGTGGCGCCGAGCCTGCAGTTCCGGCCCAACGAGCGGCTGACGGTGAACGTGGACGCCGAAATCTACAAGAGCTCGGGTGTGGGCAAGCAGCTCATTTTCTTCTACTTCCCTTCGTCGGCGCTGGGCTTCGACCGGGCCGATGAGTCGCCGCTGGATTACCGGCAGTCGTACCTGGGGCCGGGCCTGGTGCAGGATTCGCGCAGCACCAACCTGTTCGGGCAGGTGCAGTACCGGATTTCGCCCAACTTCACCGCCACCACCTTCCTGACGAGCAGCCACAGCTTCTCCAACGGCGCGGGCCCCTACTTCTACCTCAACCCGGCCGATACGCTTACCAACGCGGTAACGCTGGCGCGCGCCGACCAATCGACCCAGAACAGCCAGCGGCAGATTTGGGAGGTGCAGCAGCTGTTCAACGGCGACTTCAACCTGGGCAACCTGCGCAACCGCGTGGTGCTGGGCCTGGATTTCCTGCGCGTGGATGCGGACGTGAACTACCTGGGCGGCGGCTTCGATGTGGTGCCCGTCGTGGGCGTGCCGGGCTACGACTACCGCACCTTCAACGGCACCAGCCTCGCGGCGCTCTATACCGCCACCCCGCCGCCGCACTACCTGGTCACCACCAAGTCGAACACCTACAGCGCCTTCGTGTCGGATGTGCTGAACCTGACCGATAAGCTGAGTGTGCTGGCCGCCCTGCGCCTCGACCACTTCGACAACAAAGGCGGCATTTCGTACGGGCCCAACGCGGCGTACTCGCAGACTTCGTTGTCGCCCAAGTTCGGTTTGGTGTATCAGCCGGTGAAGGACCGGGTGGCGCTGTTTGCCAACTACCAGAACAGCTTCCGCAACCCCACCGATGGCAGCTACCTCAACACCAGCGGCCAGCTCCAGACCGCCAAAGTTGAGCGAGCCAACCAGTGGGAAGGCGGCGTGAAGCTGGATGCGGCCGACGGCCGGGTAAGCGCCACGGTGAGCTACTACGATATTCAGGTGCAGGACCTGCTGCGCGCCACGCCCGTGGCCGCCAGCGCGCCGGGCGCCAACGACGGGATTCCGAACGCCCAAACCCAGAACGGTACGCAGCTCAGCCGGGGCGCCGAGCTGAACCTGACGGCCAACCCGGTGGCGGGCCTGAATGTGGTGGCCGGCTTTGCGTACAACTTCTCAGAGTGGAAAAATGCCAGCGAAATTGAAAACGGTCGCCGGCCCAACACCGCTTCCTCGCCCTACCTGGCCAACGCCTGGGTGAGCTACCGCCAGCCCGCGGGCCCGCTGCAGGGCCTGGGCGCGGGCTTCGGCGGCAACTATGCCAGCGACAACCGCATCCAGAACACCAGCCTCAACGTGTTTACGCTGCCCAGCTACACCGTGCTCAACGCCAGCCTGTTCTACGACCAGCCCAAGTACCGCCTCTCGGCCAAGGTGGATAACCTGACCGATAAGCACTACTGGGTGGGCTACACCACCATGAACCCGCAGAAGCTGCGCAGCATTGTGGGCAGCATCGCCTATAAATTTTAACCCGCTATGCCGGCCCCGCGCAAACCTGCTGAACCCACTGCCGCCGACGGCCCGGTTTGGAACTGTGCCGGCTGCCAACTGTGTAAACTAACGCCGGGACACGAGCTGTGCCGGCTGCGCCACCTGCTGTGCTGGCTCGAAACCCATCCTACCGCTGCCCTACCGCCGCCGCCGCCCGACCCGGCGGAGGCCCCTAAACCGCCCGAAGTATGACGTTCAAGAAAGCCGTTGGCAAGCTGCATCTGTGGCTGGGGCTGGCCTCGGGGCTGGTGGTATTCGTGGTGAGCCTGACGGGGGCCATTTTCGTGTTTCAGGATGAAATCCGGGACCTGACGGAGCCCTGGCGAAAGGTGGAGGTGCAGGCCACGGCGCCCCTGCTGCCCTCGCGCCTGCAGGCCGCCGCCCTGGCCACGCACCCCGGCATTGCCGCCCAGGATACCTGGTTTACTTCCTTCGGACCCGAGCGCTCGGCCACCGTATTCTTCACCGACAAGGCCGGCGCGCCTATTCAGGTGTACCTGAACCCCTACACCGGCCAGGTACTGCACGAGCAGGATTTGCGCACCCATTTCTTCACCATCGTCCAGGAAATCCACATGCACCTGCTGCTGCCCGAGGCGGTGGCCAAATGGGTGGTGGGCGTTTCTATCAGCATTTTTGTGGTGATGCTGGGCACCGGCATTGTGCTGTGGTGGCCCAAGCGCCGGCAGGAGCGCAAGCAGCGCTTCACCATCAAATGGGGCGCGCGCTGGCGGCGCATCAACTATGATTTGCACAACGTGCTGGGCTTCTACGTGGCCGGTATTGCACTGGTGCTGGCGCTGTCGGGCCTGTTCATGATGTACCCCTGGATGCTCAACGTCACGGTGTTTGCCATCGACGGCAAGTGGCCGCCTTCTCCCGAGCAGCTCACGCCCAAAATCGACACGCTGCGGGCTGTGCCCACCGCCGCGCAGCCCCTGGCCGACGTTGCCTACCGCACCATCCGCCGCCGCACGCCCGGCGCCAACATGATGATTATTGCCCCGGTCGGGACCGGCAAAGCGCCCCTGCAGTGCTGGGCCTACCAACGGGCCCTGCACTACTACGAGCGCGACGAATACTTTTTCCACCCCGCCTCGGGCCAGCTGCTGCACACCACGCCGCACAGCGGCAAAAGCAACGGCACCCGGTTTTCCGACATGAACTACGACCTGCACACGGGCCAACTGCTGGGCCTGGGCGGTAAAATCGTAGCCTTTTTGGCCAGCCTGCTATCCACCAGCCTGCCCATTACGGGCACCCTCGTGTGGTGGGGTCGCCGCAATAAGAAGAAAAAGAAGCAGTTGCCGCCAACTCTCGTCTCCCAGAGCTGAAACCCTGGGCTAGTCAGCAGGAAAAACTTAGGTTGCGGATTAGAGCTAGTTTGCTAGCTTTTAATTCTAGCTTGTCTGTAGCCGCCTACCCCCTACTGCATCCGGCCCACCTTCGGAATCACCTGAATCAGAAAGCGCTTGTTGTCGCCTTCGCGGCGGCCCTGGTAGCGGCCGGTACCGAAGAAGCCGCTGCCCCCGATGATGAGCTCGATGTTGCGGTCCTGGCCGAAATCGAGGCCGTTTTGCTTCCAGAAGTTGAGCAGGTTGAGGGCCCGGCGGTAGCTGAGCTGGTAGGTGGTTTGCTCCTCGCGGGCGTTGCGCGGGTCGCCGGCCGGGTAGCGGGCGGCCATGCCCTCCACAATCACGAGGTAGCGCACGGGCTGGTCGGTTTTGATGCTTTTGAGCACCGTGCGCAAGGTGCGACCGGCCTGCAACAGGGCGGGCTTGTAAGCGTCCTGGATTTCGTCGCGGCCGGCTTTGAACTGCACCGGCACCAGCAGCTCGTGCCGCTCGTTGGCGGGGTCGTACTTGAAGTACTTGCCCTCCAGCCGCTCCAATGAACGGCGGATTTTGGTTATCTGCTCCAGCTCCTCAGCCTTGGCTTTCAGTTCGCCGTTGGCCTGCTTCAGCTCCCCCTCCCGGTCCTTGAACAGCTTGAAGCTGTACACGAACAGCACCAGCATCACCACGAACAGCGACGTCATCAGGTCCACGTAGCTGGGCCAGAAGAAGTCGTTGTTTTGGCGGTTGTTGGAAGTAGGGTTGTTCATACGGAGCACCCCACCCCCCGGCCCCCTCCCCTCCGGGAGAGGGGGAGCCTGACGGTTTTTGGGGTTGATTGATAATCGAAATACATTTTCACTGGGTAACACCAGAACGCACCCCTCTCTTGAGGAGAGGGGTCGGGGGTGAGGTTACACCGGCTTCACGCCCCCAAATAGTTTGTCCATGAACCGCTGGAAACGGTTCTTGGAGGTAGCTTTCACCAACACCGTGTTCAGGTTTGAAAGCTCACTGAGCAGCTTGGCCTGAATCTGGGAGTCCAGCTCCACTTTGCGCAGCAGCTCGCGCTGGGTAGCGGTTACGTCGCGGCTGAGGTCGGTTTGCTGAGCGTTGAGGTTTTGCAGGGGCTCCAACTGCTTTAGGAGCTTTTCGAAGATGTTGTCGGCGTTGAGCTGCTCGTAGTACTGCTGCCACTTTTCGTAGGCCAGCTGGGCCTGCCGCTCGTTCTGGTTCTGGCGCTGGGTGAGGATGTCGGCCAGGCTGATGCCCGCCTGGTCGATGTGCTGCTCGGCCCGGTCGCGCAGGTTGCGCAGCTCCACCTGGTGCTTCTGGAAGAAGTCGAGCATGAGCTGCACCGAGTTGTTGTTGCTGCCCACGTAGTGGCCCAGGTCGTTGATGCCTTTCTCGAAGCCCCGCAGCCGGTCCAGAATCCCGTTCACGCTCTGGGCCGACTGATAGCCGTTTTCGAGCATCTGGTTGAGCTGCTGCTGGTAGCCGGTAAAGGCTGCGAATAGCTCGGCCGATTCGCGCACCTTCTCGAAGACGGCAATATTGGCGGCGGCCATCTTGTCGTAGCCAATCGTGTCGAGGCGCTGCAGGAAGTCGCTCTGCACCTTGATGTTGGCCGTCACCTTGTCCATGAGCGGATTGAACAGCTCGACCTGGCCCACGAACTGCTGGTTGAAGGCATCGAGCACCGATTTGAGGTTGCTCAAGCTGCCGGCCATATCGGAGTGCAGAATGGGCAGCAGCCGCACCTGCAGCACGGTGTAGTATTGGTTCTGGCGGCCGTCGAGCTGGCGGCGGGCCTCCCGCAGCAGCCCGTTGCCGAGCAGCGTGAGCAGCAGCCCCACAAACGAGCCGGTCATGGCAATCAGCACCCCGGTCAGGAAGGGCGTCAGTGCGTTGTCGTCCGACACGCCGTTGCGGGCAATGCCCACGAGGCCCAGAATCACGCCCAGAAACGTGCCCAGCAGACCCAAATACAAAGGCGTCGAAACGTTGGCCTGCACCTCGTTGTCGAGCACCTGGCTGCGGCGCTCCGAAATATCTTTCAGAATCCCAAAATCGGCCGCCGCGCCCTTGTTGTGGCGCAGGTAGTCGTTGGTGTCGAGCAGGATTTCCTGAAACTCGGCCGAGGGGTTGTCGGCCTTGAGGATGGTGGCCGGGTAGGCGTCGGCGGGGGCGTCGGCGGCGTATTCAGGCAGGTCGCGGCCGTCGGGCAGTACGAGGCGCTGCTCCACCCGCAACGTTTCGCGGGGCGGATATAGCTGGCCAAGCTGGCGGGTTTTGGCGCGGGTTTGCAGGAACGTGCGAATCTGCAGGCCCACCACGACCACCACCACCAGAACTTCAAGGGCAATTTCAAGCATAGAACTACGAAGCTACGGCTAAAAGCTAGTTCCCCTCCTTGGAAAGGAGGGGTTAGGGGTGGTTGATTGATGGTAGAACGATAACTAAAAACTAGCTTCTAACCCTTGTTCAAGCGTCATCAACCACCCCCAGCCCCTCCTTTCCAAGGAGGGGAGCTAGGTTCTAGTTTTCTAACTTCCCTTTTACTCGAACCGGATAGCCGCCTTCTGCCCAATCTGCCAGTTGCCGGCCACTTTGCGCAGCACGCCTTCCTCCTCTGTTACGATGCGGGTAACCGGCCCGGTGGGCTGCTGGTAGCGGCAGGCCTCACGCAACGAGTACTGGGCGCTCTGGATGGCGTAGGCGTGCGTGGCGGGGTTGGGCGTGACGTTGAACGTAGCCAGTTCGGGCCACTGCGGGTCGAAATGCAGCTCGTAGATGCTGTCGTGCTGGGGCTCGTCGGAGAGGTCGTACTCGCTGAACGCCCCGTTCACCGGCACCTTCACGTACTTCGTGAACTGGGCCCGGGCGGCTGGCTCAACCGGTTCAGCCAGTGCCGGCGCATCGGTCGGCCCAACCTCCACTGTGGCAGGCCCGGATGGCGGCAACTGCACGGGCGGCACCAGACTCTCGAACTCGTCGCGCGGGGCGGCCGTGGGCGCGCCCGCCGGAATAGCAGCCGGCGGGGCCGGCACCTCCGAAAGACTGACCGGGGCCTCCGCCACCCGCACTTCGGGCGCAGCCGCGGGCTCAGGTGCCGGGGCCGACACAACGGGCGGAGCTACGGTAGCCGGAGCAACCGGAACAGCTGGGGTAGGCGATGGGGTCGGCGCAGGCCGAGAAGTAGCCTTAGCGGCGGGTTGGGCCGGACGTTGCTCCAGTTCCTCGGCTACGCGCTGGGCCACTATCTTTTCCACTTCCCGGCGCTGGGCCAGGGTAAGCTGGCCGGCCACGGTGCCGGGGGCAGCTACCGATTTCACGGCATCGATATCGGTGCGGTGCCGGCCTACGCGGTTGGCTAGTTCGGCCATTTTGCGGCTTTGCAGCCAGAACAGCACCAAACTCAACAGGGCCAGAATCAGCGCCAGCGGTGCAAATAGCTTGTCCATCAGGCTTTCCCCCACCCCGCTGGCAGCAGCCGGCCGGCTGGCCAGGCCCGCGTCGGCCGGACCGGCATCGGCAGATGCGGAAGCTGTGGCCTCGTCGAGGTCGGCGGTGGTATCGGCCGCGTTGGCAGCCGGCTCGGTGCCGCCCAGGTCGCCGATGGGCGTGCCGCTGTTCACGTAGCTATTCAGGGCCGTTTCAAGCGTAGCCAGCCGCTCCATCCGGGCCGGATTGGCCCGCCGCGCCGCCGACGACTTCAGCCTGTTCACGATTTCCGAGGTCAGTTTCTGCAACCGCTTGTCGTTGCTGGCGAGGCCCGCGTACATGGTGCCGCGGCCTTCCAGGGGCTGGTAAAGCAGGCTGTACACCTTCTGGCTATCGGCCTTGATGCTGTTCTCGAACGCCTTAAGCGAGCTGCCGCAGTTGAGCTTGTCCTTGAGGTTGGGCCGCCCGTTGTCGTCGTATACGTAGCGGGCGGCAGCGCACCAGATTTGCACCTTCTGCTCGTCGAGCGTGGGCTGGCCGGGAGCAGTCTGGGCTGAAGTGGCGCCGGCCGCCAGTAGCAGCAGGCCGGTGAGCAGGGAAGCAGCGCGGCGGGAAAGGGTCATGGGCGTGGGGGATTGGAAGTTCGGCTAAGCTAAAGCTAAAAGCTAGTTCCCCTCCTTGGAAAGGAGGGGCTAGGGGTGGTTGACGATGTTCGAACGGTTGTTAGAGCTAGAAATCAACGGGTCGTTCAATGAGTTTCAACCACCCCTAGCCCCTCTTCAAGGAGGGGAACTAGCTTTCTAACTACTAGTTTTTAGATTCATTTTCGTTGAAAAAAGCAGCTTTAATAGCAGTCAATATGCTTTCCGGGTGGCTCCAGAAATCCTTGTTCTCAAACCGCACTACCCGCAAACCCTGAGCTTCCAGGTACCGCGTGCGCTCTACGTCCCGGGCATTACCTACCACATCGTAATGCCCGGCTCCGTCCAATTCTACCACCAACTTTTCGGCCGGACAATAGAAGTCCACGATATAAGGCCCAATGCTATGCTGCCGCCGAAATTTGCGTCCGTTCAGCTGGCTACGCTGCAAATACGTCCACAACGAAGCTTCTGCCGGGGTGAGGTTGTTGCGCAGTTCCCGGCGTTGGTCCTTCTTATGAGCAAGGTTGTGTTTGCGCTCCTCGTGTTCAGCCATGCCAGTTAGACTAAAATTACACCTAGAAAGCTAGCTCCCCTCCTTGGAAAGGAGGGGCTGGGGGTGGTTGAAACTCATTGAACGGTAACTTGAAGCCAAGCGGGTCGTTCTGGCTAGTCAACCACCCCCAGCCCCTCCTTTCCAAGGAGGGGAGCTAGCTTTCTATCTTCTAATTCTAGCATCCATCTTTTTTTACGCCTGCAACTCCCGGCTCAGGTTATATAAGGCCTGCTTCAGCGGCAGGAAGAACAGGGTTTCGGGCAGGGTTTCGTCGGCGGAGAGCTGGCGCTGGAACTGGTGCAGGCCCAGGCTCAGGCTGTCCTCGATTTCGCGAAGCAGGATGTCCTTTACGCGCTGCCGGTCCACGTCTACGCCTACTTCGCGCAGGTAGGGCGCCACTTCGTCGCCTTCGAGCACTAGGGTGAGGTAGTTGCGCACGTTGACCAGCACCTCGTCTTTGAGGGCGGCATCCACCTGGTTCAGCTTGAGGCGCTGCTGGTTCAGCTCGCCGCCTTCCACGGTGCCGCTGAGCTTCACTGCCTGGATGTTGTCGTAGTCGGTGGTGGTTTTCTCCTCGAAAAGCACGCCGCCGTTGGTGGTGGCTTCCTTGGGATTATCGGCCAGGATAACGCGGAAGTTGTGGGGCGGCTCGGTGCCGGTTACGGCCTGGAAAATGGCTTTCGTAATCTTCTCGATGGCCACCAGCGAGCTGCCGCCGGCCAGCAGGCGCAGGTACAGGCTGCCCTTGCCCGAGAAGCAAAGGTAGCGCGGCGTTTTCAGCCCGAAATGCTTGGTAAGCTGGGCCGTGTGGTAGATGATGGCCGTGTAGTGCAGGTAGAACAGCACCCGCAGCTGCCGGCCGCGGCCCAGCCCCAGGGCCTGGGTGAAGCGCAGTGCATCGTCGTACTTGAAGAGCAGGCTAGTGACGTCGGCCGAGCCGAAATCGTTGTTTTTGAGCGCCGCCTGCAGGTAGCCCTTGTACTCCTGGTTCTGCTCCGAGTCGGGCAGACTTTCCACGTGGCTGACGCCGAGGCGGAGCAGGCCGTTTTGCTTGGGCGCCCCCTGCACGCGGGCGTAACCGTCGCCCCACAGGTCGTCGCCGGCAAAGCGGAACGAGGTGCTGTAGGCCGGTTTCTGGTCGGCGAAGAGCAGCAAGTCGGTGGTGCCACCGCCAATGTCGATGTTCACCACGTTCTCGTCGCGGTTGGGCACCACCTGGTTGGTGGCGGTGAGGTAGTAGTAGGGCGCCACCGATTCGGTGAGGCAGATGGTAGGGCGCCGGGCCTTAAACACCTGCTGGAACGCCTCGTCCCACACCTGCTGAAACTGGTTGCGCAAAAAGCCGTCGAAGCTCAGCGGCGCGAACCATACCACTCGGGTGTCTTCCAGAATGCCGCCGTGCAAGGCCGCCTTGTGGCGCAGCAGCAGCAGGATTTCCTTGAAGAACGCCTCGATGCGCGACACGCCCTGGGGGTCGAGCTCGGCGCTCCATTTCAGGTTGGTGATGAAGCGGTTCTGGGGCAGCTCGGCGGTAGTTTCGGTGTTGATGCTGAAGCCGATGTTGATGTTGCTGAGCACTTTGGCCGGCTCGTTGGCAAACGAGGTGGTTTCGCACACGGCGGTCCGAATCGGGAACTCGTACACCGAGCCGCCCTCGCCAATGAAGCTGGGCACGAACTCGCGGTTTTGCAGCGTGGCCACGTCGGAGTTCAACTGCCCGGCCCCAAACCGGTAGCGCTGGGCGGCCGACTGGCCGGCATCAGCCAGCGGGGCGCTCAGCCACTCCACCTGCACGTCGGCCTCGCCGATGGTGAGCGGGCGCGGGTGGGCCGAGGGCGAATCGGCGTAGGCCACGTGGGTGTTGGTGGTGCCGAAGTCGATGGCGAACGTGAAGCGGCGGGTGCCACGGTCCAGCTCGCGCCAGCGGGGCACGAACAGGCCCCGGGCCGGCTCGGCGCCCAGCGTGGCAGGCGGGCAGGTCAGTTCGGCCAGGTCGAAGTGGATGCCGGTGATTTCGTAATAGGTGCTGCCGGCGGTGGCTACACTTTTCTGGGTGCGCTCGTAGCGGGTGGCGCGGCGGGCAGCGCCCTGCTCGGTAATCCGCTCGCCATTCACGAAGAACGTAAGGTCGTAGCGGCGGCTGAGCATGGTGGGCGCGTTGTCGGCATCCACCAGCATCACCTTGTACAGGTCGTTGAACTCAGGCTGGTAGCGCACTTTGTAGAATGGGAACACGCCCACGCCCACGTTGGCCTTCACAATGCGGCCTTTCTCCAGAATTTCGCGGCCCTGGGCGTCCTTGGGGTTCTGGGGGTTGGTATAGTAGCTCCGCTCGAAGGTGATGAAGCGCCCGCCCTGCACCGGCACCCGCAGCTGCACGCGCACGTGGCTGAGGTCGATGGTGAAGGTGAGCAGCTCGGCCAGCTCGGCTTCGGTGAAGTACTCGAAAAACGCCTGTTTCAGGGGCAGCAGGTACGGAAACCGCGCCCGCCCCTGCCCGTCGGCGCCGTACTGGAACGTGACTTTGCCGGTGTGGAAGCGCTGGGTGTTCAGCTCGTAAGGCAGCTCCACCAGCGAGTCTTCGAGCAGGTCGCCCACCGTGAGGTAGGGGTACTTGAAGCCCTTGCCGGGCAGCACCCGGTTTTCCAGCGCCAGCTCGTCGTGGTAGGGCACGGGCGTGCGGTCGTCCCAGGGCTGGCCGTTCAGGTAGTTGGCCCCCGGCATGGTCAGGTTGGGGCGCAGCACCAGCGGGCGCGGGCGGCCGGAGCCGGCCTCGCGGGTGGGCTGAATAAACAGGTCGGAGCTGGTGACGGCCGACTGGTCGGCGCGGCCGGGCAGGGGCACGCCCTTCACGCTCACCAGGTTGCCCTGGGCATCGGCCAGGGCCGGGTAGCGGGCCGCGAACTGCTGGGCCGTCCGGTCGCCCTGCATCTGGAGCTGGTTGATTTTCGTGCGGTCGAGGCCGGCGTACACGCTGCCGGCAAACTCGCGGCGCTGCAAGGCCGGGTAGGCCAGGAACAGCTCGTACACGAACTCCCGGAACTGCGGGTCGCGGTCGTCGAGCAGCACCGTCTGGTGGTCGAAGTAGTGGCCGCGCGCCTGGGGCCGCTCCAGGTCGAGGGCGCCCACGCCGGGACCAGTGAATAGCAGCGTCAGCGGCGAGGTACCGCCCAGCAGGCGCGGACCGCCCGTCAGCTCCGGCGACTCGTAGTACACCAGATACATGTCGGTGAAGCCCTGGAACCGCTCGTCCTGCATGTACAGTTGCAGCGTTTCGCCCAACAGGCGCGTACGCTCACTCTGCCGCATCCGCTGGATTTCGGCCTCCGCATTCCAGCGGCGCAACGTGATTTTGCGGCCGGCCTGGGTGTAGAGGTGGTAGTTGTAGAGCAGCTCCAGCAGGTCCCAGAAGTGGGTCGTCAGCTCGTGGTACACCGAGCCAGGGTTGTTCTTGCCCTCCCGGGCCAGAAAGTCGAAGGCCGTCTCAAACAGGTGCATACGCGCAAACGGCGTCGGGATGCTCACCGCCAGATTGCGCGACTTGCCGCCCGCCGGGTCGGTTACGGTGTTGATTTCGGTGCTGGTAACGGGGGCGGTTTTCTGCCAGCCCTGCACCTGCTGGGAACCGTTGTTGTGTAAGCGAAGGACTTTGGGCATATCGGGACCCCACCCCCCGGCCTCCTCCCCTGTGAGGAGGGGAGCCAGACGAGAGCTTATAGGGAGTTTTTTAGCTAGAGACTACAACTAGAAAGCTAGTTCCCCTCCTTGGAAAGGAGGGGCTAGGGGTGGTTGATTCGTTGCCCGACGCCGTTGCTGGTCGTTCACCTAAGCAACATCAGCAACGAATCAACCACCCCAGCGTCGGCTACGCCGCCGCGTCCCCTCCTTTCCAAGGAGAGGAGTTTTCGTTCTTTTACTACACCACCTTCACCTTCTCCTCAAAGGCCTTGTCGGTCACTTGGTAGAACAAATCCAGCAGCTTGCGGAAGCTGTCGGGCTCACCAATAGACTTTTCGGTTTTGTTGAGGCTGTCGAGCAGGTAGTTGTGGCTGAGGCCTTTGTTGAAGAAGTCGTTCCACTTCTTTTCCACCGGCTTGCCCAGAATCATGGCGTTGAAGTCGTCGGTTTGCAGGTCGAAGGGGCGGAAGGCGCGGCGGTTCTGGGCCAGTTCCTGCAGCCACTGGTCGACGCCCGAATCGGCGCTGTGCAGGAAGGTGTTGAGCTCCTTGAAAATAGGCTCGTTGCGCATGGCGTAATCGAGCTTGAGATTGTCGTGGTAAGGCGCCTTATCGGTGGGCAGGTGCAGCTTGTGGTAGCGCGTGAAGTACAGGAACTGGGTCAGGTGTCGGGCTACCAGCTCGCGGGTTTCGTCGGGCAGGTGGCTGAACTGGATTTCGGGCGCGTCGGCGCCCAGGCCGTACTCGTGGAAGTGCGGGCCGCCAGTACGCAGTTCGGCGGCCGAGTAGTTCATGAAATCCACGATGCTCAGGGCCGCCAGCAACTCAATGATGTGGGCCTTGTTCTTCTGCTGCACACCGCCGGGCTGGTTTTCGTAGGGCGTGTCGGGCGTGTCGGCCAGGTAGTAGAGCGCGTCGAGGCCCTGCAGGTTGTGCTCGTAGTAGCTGAGCGCGGCCTTGGTTTTGGTCAGGAAGTTATTGGAGTCGATAACGGCCGCGTCCTCGCTCTGGAGCGCGAAATAGGGCATGACCGTTACGGCGCCGGTGGGCGCGTCGCGCAGGTAGCGGGCATTGCTGAGGCGGGTGTTGGGGTCTTTCAGGTTCTTGAGCATCAGCGGAAAACCCGCCGCGCCCGTGCCACCAAAAATGCTCGACACGAAGAACACCCGGTCGCCATCCTGGAAATTATCGGCGAAAAACCGCATTTCGGCGCTGTCCACCAGCTTGTTCAGCACGATGCTGCCCACGTTAGGCGAGCCCCGGAAACCAATAGTCAGCGGGCTTTCCAGGTTGTCGGGCGTGAACAGTAAGTCTACCAGCCCTTTCGAATCCACGCTCAGCCCGTCGTAGTCGAGGTACTGCCGGAAGCTCTGGTTGATGCCGCCGAAGTCGAAAATGAAAGTGTCCTTCACCGAGCCGTTGGCATCCTGCGAAATCCCGCTCAGCGTGCTGATATCGGTCTGGAAGAAGCCTTCGTCGCGGGGACCGAGGTGCTGGTAAATCTGCTGGTAGTTCTGCAGCAGCTCCACCGTGCGGTTCATGTCGCCGTTGTGGGCATCGGGGTCGATGATGATGGGCACCACCCGGTCGCAGTTGGGCAGCTTGACGCCGGCCGCCAGCAGCATCGTGAGCGAGCGAATCACCCGCGAGCCCGTGCCGCCAATACCGAATAAGAAGAGTTTAGCCATGATATTGCTGATGTTGAACGAAACTCCCCTCCTCAGCTGAGGAGGGGACGTTCAGCCGCAAGGCTGAACTGGGGTGGTTGACTCGTTGCTGATGTTGTTTGGTTGAACGACTCATAATGGCGTCGTTCAATTGGTAGCGTCGTGCAACGAATCAACCACCCCCAGCCCCTCCTTTCCAAGGAGGGGAGCTAGTTTTCTAGTTTCTAGCTTTAAAACGGCGTAGTGCTGGCGTTGGTGGAGGCTTTGCGCAGCAGCAGCGAGAAAATGAAGAACCAGGCCAGGCTCAGGATGGCGTTCCAGGTGGCCAGCCAGTAGATGTAGCTGTGGTCGGCAACCTGCTGGGCGTGGGCCTGCCAGATGGTAATGCCGAAGGCCAGCAGCGCGTTCAGGCCCAGAAACAAACCCCAGTGCCGGCCCTTGTTGAAGGTAGCCACGCCCATGGCCCGGTTGATGAGCAGGTAGAAAATTACTGCTAGTCCCAGCGACAAACCAATGTTCAGCAGGCCGATATTGGGAAACACCACGTCACGGTACACCGGCGTGTCGGCCGGGGGCTGGGGGTTGCCGATGATTTCGTAGAGGAAGCGGAAGAATGCTTTCATGCGGAAAAATAACGCCCGGCACCCGCCCGGCAACTCGTGAAACGATACAACAGAAATGAAATTGCGGCCCCGGCCAAAACACCCGGCGCCGGGCCCTGGCAGCCGCCTGAACGACTATCGTGCCAACCCCGGCCGCTACTTAGCCGGCTGCAGCGTCAGAGGCAGCTCGAAGATGGTAGGCTGAGCCTGCACCGAGGCCTGGATTCCGTCGAGCAAGCTGCTCAGGGCGAAGGTTTTGGCGGCCGGCGTGGCGTCGTTTTTCGTAGTCCACTGGCTTACCCAGGCGGGGCGCTGGTTTTGCAGCTTGAGCACCAGCGGGCGCGAGGCGGGTGGCACTTTGGTCAGACGGATTTTGGCGAAGTGCGTGAACCGGCTCTGCGGGCCGCTGCTGCCTTTAGTCTGGGCAGTGGCGGCCGTAACGCCTGCCAGTTTAGCGTCGGTGTCCACGGTTTGTACCTGCAGGTTCTGCTGCAGATAGGCCAGCTCGCGGTACTGGGCGGGCAGGTTCTGCAAATTGAGGCCTACCACAAACTCTACCGGCTGCTGGGCCGAGGCCTCGCTGACGGCCACCACGCGGTACGCATCGGCGTTGCGTTTGCTCGCCCCGTCGTCGCCGTAGTACCAGCTGCCCTTGTTCTCAAACTTATCGAGCACCGAGTAGGCCGGGCGCGGGTAGGTTACGCCGAAGTGCGCCTGGCGGGCCGTTTCGTCGGTCAGCAAAGCCGCATCAAACTGCCGCACGGCATCCGAGGGGCCAATCACCCAGTAGTAATAGGGTATTTCGGTGTCGCAGCAGTTGGTTTTCTTGCCCGCCGCCACCAAGGCCGGGTAGTAGGTGCCCCGGAAATCTGACGTGAAGCCGTACACCGACACGGCCAGGTCCGACTGGGCGCCGTTGCGCTGCAGGGCATCCGTGATGTCGGTTTTGATGTAGGGAATGGCGCCCGCGTTTTTGGGCGAGTAGATGAAGTCGGAAATCAGCACGTTCACGGTGCCGGGCTGGTAATAGCGCGTCATCAGCGTATCGAGCACGGCGGGCACCTCGGTGCTCTTGGCCGGCTGCCGGATGCCCCCGCGCACCGTGCCCGAAAGCGTGCCGTACGACTCGGTGTAGGGCTTCTCCTTCAGCAGGAAAAACGACTTCTGCCTGACCATCGGCGTGCGGTTCACCTCCGACAGAAACTGCGCCACCCGCTGCTGAAACTGCGTATTCTGGCCATCGGCGGCCGTTTTGGGCATGAAGCCTTCCATCGAGCCCGACACTTCCAGCAGCACATTCACGCGCTGCAGCGGCTGGGCCGTGGCAGCAGCTTCGGGCGCAACAGTCGGCGTTTCCGGGTTGTCGCTGATGACTGCGTCAGTCATTGTGCCCGCTTTACCTCCCTCTTCCTTGATATCGGAGCGGGAGTAGCAGCCGGGCAACAGGAGCAGCGACAGGCCCAGGGCGGGCAGCAGGCGGGAAATAAGAGTGGAGTTGCGCATCGGGTTAAAGTAACGACAATCTTTTCGGGATGGTTGGGCCGTAGTTTGCGCGCTGCGGGCTGCCTTGCTCCTAGCTGTAATCGATTTCGGTGTTGTCGCCGATGTTGAGGCTGTGCTTGGTGCCTTTGAACAGGGCATCGGAACCGACGATGCAGTCGTGCATGACGGCCGAGCGCAGCTCGGAGTAGGAGCCGATGATGGACTCGCTCAGGATGACGTTCTGCACGATGGTATGGTCGCCGATGGCCACGTTGGGGCCGATGATGGAGCCCGCAATCTGGCAGTCGCGGCCGATGCTGACGGGCGGGATGATGATGGTGTCGGGAAAGTCGGAGTAGTCGCGGCGGCGCAGGAACTCGGGACGGTTGAGCAGGCGGGCGTTGGCTTCGAGCAGCGAGCTTTTGCGGCCGCAGTCGAACCAGTTGTCTACCGGCGCGGCCACCATTTCGGCGCCGTCCTCAATCATCAGCATCAGCGCGTCGGTGAGCTGAAACTCGCCGTGGGTGCGCTTGCCCTGCTCCACAATGCGCTCCAGCGCCGAGGCCAGCCAGTCGGCGTTGGCAATCTTGTAGAGGCCCACCAGCGCGAAGTTCGACTTTGGAATGCGCGGCTTCTCGACCACTTTCGTCACCAGCCCGCGGGGCCCGTTTTCCACGATGCCGAACAGGGCGGGCGTCTTCACTTCCTTTACGGCCAGCACGTTGCCGGGCGTGGCAATCAGGGCGCGCAGGTCCACGTCCACGATGGTGTCGCCGAGCAGAATCAGCACGCCGTCGGGCTCGTGGCGGAACTGGTCGCGGGCCAGCCACAGGGCGTGGGCGATGCCCTCGCGGGGCTCCTGCACCACAAACGTGGCCTGCAGGTCGGGGTACTGGCGGCGCACGTAGTTCTCCACTTTCTCGCCGAGGTAGCCAATGATAAAGACGAACTCGTGGACGCCGGCTTCGACCAGCCTATCAATGATGTGGCCCAGGATGGTGTTGCCGGCCACCGGCACCAGCGTTTTGGGCTGGGTGTGGGTGTGAGGCCGGAGGCGGGAGCCGATGCCGGCTACGGGAATAACTACTTTCATAAACTGAATCGGGAAGCGCCGAAGCGCAAAATACACAATAGCCGCGGAGCTTGGCGCCGTTTTCCTTGCAGCCAGCCCCCGCACAACCGCCGGGCCGCGAATTCGTACTTTGCAGCGCAGCCGGCCCCGTGGGGCGCACTGCTACCAGAACCGGTTCCGGTCGATTTTTCTCTCTCCCTTTCCCAATTTCCCAATTTTTCCGCCATGAAACGTTTTCTGCTCTACTTTGCCGGCATCGTGCTGATGCTTTCCCAGTCGTCGTGCGGCTATAACTCGATGGTAACCAAGGACCAGGCCGTGAAGGGCCAGTGGGCCAACGTGCAGAGTGCTTACCAGCGCCGCTCCGACCTGATTCCGAACCTGGTAAACACGGTGAAAGGTGCCGCCAACTTCGAGAAATCAACCCTGACCGAAGTGATTGAGGCCCGCGCCAAGGCCACCAGCGTGCAGCTGAACGCCGACCAGCTGACGCCCGAGAACCTGCAGAAATTCCAGGCCGCCCAAAGCCAGGTGGGCTCGGGCCTGGGCCGGCTGCTGGCCGTGTCGGAAAACTACCCCGAGCTGAAAGCCAACGCCAACTTCCAGGAGCTGCAGGCCCAGATCGAGGGCACCGAAAACCGCATCAACGTGGAGCGCAACAAGTTCAACGGCCTCGTCAACGACTACAACGCCTACGTCAAGAGCTTCCCCAACAACCTGTTTGCCGGCCTGTTCGGCTTCGCTGAGAAGCCTTACTTCGAGGCCGACGCCGCCTCGCAGAAGGCTCCGACGGTGCAGTTTTAATTCGGTTGTCAGCGAAAGAGCGGTGTCATGCTGAGCGAAGCGGAGCGTAGTCGAAGCATCTCTACTGCTTCGTTGCAATCATCGGGATTACCAATGTGGTAGAGATGCTTCGACTACGCTCCGCTTCGCTCAGCATGACACCGCTCTGGTTTAACCCTAACCGGCAATTGACATGACCAATCCTCTCACTCCCGAACAGGAAGCGGCGCTGGTGGAAGCCATCCGGCAGGCTGAGCTGCGCACGTCGGGCGAAATCCGGGTGCACCTGGAAGACAGCTGCCCCTCGCCCGACCCGCTCGACCGCGCCGCCCAGGTGTTTGCCGAGCTGGGCATGCACCACACGGCCCAGCGCAACGGTGTGTTGTTTTACCTGGCCTGGCAGAGCCGGCAGTTTGCCGTTATCGGCGACGCGGGCATCAACTCGGCCGTGCCTGACGACTTCTGGGAAACGGCCAAGGAGAACGTGCTGCAGCATTTCCGCACCGAGAAATACGTGCTGGGTCTGGAGGCCGGCATCCGGCTGGCGGGCGAGCAGCTGCGGCGCTACTTCCCCTACGACGCCGCCACCGACCAGAACGAGCTGGACGACTCGATTTCGTTCGGCGACTCACCTGCAAAGCGCCCATGAAGAACCTGCTAGTAACGATGCGACGACCGGCTGGCTGGCTGCTGACCTTTGGCCTGCTGCTGTGGGCGCTGGTAGCGGCCGCCCAGAACGTACCGCCCCGCCCCAATCCGCCCCGCCTCGTCAACGACCTGGCGGGCATGCTACGGCCCGACGAGGTGGCGCAGCTGGAGCGCAAGCTGGTGGCCTACAACGACTCGACCTCATCGCAGATTGCTGTGGTAACCGTGCCCAGCCTCGGCGACTACGACATTTTCGACTACGCCCAGAAGCTCTACCAGGCCTGGGGCATCGGTCAGAAAAGCAACAACAACGGCGTGCTGCTGCTGGTGGCCAAGCAGGAGCGCAAGGCGCGCATCCACACCGGCTACGGCCTCGAAGGCGCCATTCCGGACGCCATTTCCAAGCGCATCATTTCCAACACCATCGTTCCGGCTTTCAAGCAGGAGCGCTACTACAACGGCCTCGACCGCGCCACCGACCAGCTGATTTCGCTGGCTCAGGGCGAGTACAAGGCCGACCAGACCACCCGGCAGCGCGCCCCGGCCGACGACAGCGGCTCGGGCATCTCGTTCTGGCTTATCATCGGGGTGCTGATTCTGTTCATTATGCTGCGTAACCGCGGCGGCGGCAACAACGGCGGCCGGCGCAACCGCGGCTTCGGCGGCTCCATGATTCCGCCCCTCATCTTCGGCGACTTCAGCGGCGGCCGCGGCACCTTTGGGGGCGGTTTCGGCGGTGGAGGCGGCGGCTTTGGCGGCGGCGGTTTCGGGGGCTTCGGCGGCGGCAGCAGCGGCGGCGGCGGCGCCTCGGGCAGCTGGTAAAGGCGAGATGGTGAGATGGTGAGTTTGATGTTTTGGGGGCCTCACGGCACAACTCGTGTAGTTAGGCCCCCAAAACATCAAACTCACCATCTCACCATCTCACTATCTCACCGCTAAGTAGGCCGGCCGCTCGTAGAAAGGTCGCAGCAGCTCGATAACGTCGAGGGCATCGGCCAAGGCCTGGTGGGCCACGGTGTCGTCGGCGAAGTGGGCGCGGGCCTTGCAGGTTTGCATGGTGGGCAGGCGGGTGTCTTTGCGCCAGTTGAGGTAGAAAGCGGCCGGGTCGAGCATGGCGGGCTCGGCCCGCACCAGCGTGCCGTAGCCGGGCAGCTCGCGCAGAAAGCCCAGGTCGAAGGAGGCAATGTTCTTGCCGGCCATCGTTACGGCCACGCAGTCGTTTTTATCGGTTTTGAAGCCCTGGGCCAGCAGAAACTCCCGTAGTTGGGGCAGCAGCTCGGTTGGTTCGCACAGCTCGGGGTTGGGTTCCTTCCGGGCCAGCTCGCGTAGCAGGCCCGCGTTGAGGGCCAGGGCGCCGGCCGTGCCCACGTACTCGGGGTGGCGCACCACCCGCCGGAAGTACGGCAGTTCGGCCAGCGGCCGCAGGTTTTTGGTGTCTTCCACTACGGCCGCCAGCTCCAGAATCTGGTGACGGGCGGGCCGGCCGCCGGTGGTTTCGAGGTCGAGCGAGATATAGCGCATAGTGCCGGATTGTACGAGCGGGGCTGCTGCTGGTTCCCGAACTGCTTTGCCGTGGAGCAGCAATTTATTTTGCGGAGGGCCACCTTGCCTGGTTGTTATTCGGCTGATTATTCCGTTTTTTGCCCGGACGCCCTATTTGCAGCCTTACCAGCTTATTACTCTGTTAGTTTATGTCATTACCCCTACTACTTGCCCGGTTGCTGGCCATCGGTCTGGTACTACCCGCCGCAACTGCCCAGGCCCAGAGCCAGCCGCCGCCAATGGCCGCCTACGCGGCCCCGATTCCCGAATCCGTCCGGCAGGTATATACCGCCGCCGACCCGGTTTCGTCGCTGCTCTACAATGGCCCCGAGTACGTGAACTACGCCATGCGCTACGCCGTGCAGACGGGCCACCAGTTTTTTCTGGCACCCGAGCCCCAGCCCGGCAGCGTATTCTACCACCACCAGCCATTCGACAACCTGCAACTGCGCTATGATGTGGTGCTTGATCAGGTAGTGCTCACGCAGCCCACCAGCCCGCTGACGTTGCGGCTCGTAAACGAGAAACTGGACCGATTTACCATTGCCGGCCACCGTTTCGAGCGGCTGCGGGCCGCCGATAGCACCGCCAGCGGCTTGCCCGCTACCGGCTACTACGAAGTGCTGGCCGAAGGCCCGGTACGGCTGCTGGCCCGCCGCACCAAGCGCAAACAAGAGCGCATTGAGGGGCGCGTGGTACGAGCCGAATTTATTGGTAATGACCGGCTCTATATCCACAAGGCGGGCCGCTATTACGCGGTCAACTCCAAATCGGCGGCGCAGAAGCTGCTGGCCGACCGCGAGTCGGAGGTGCGCGCCTATATGCGCCAGAACAAGCTGAAGCTTAAAAGAAAGCAGTTTGAGCGCGACTTAACGCAACTCACTGCTTTCTACAATCAGCTGCCCCCCCGTTAATTTCGGTCTGTTTGTTCCTTGCTGTAAGTTATCCGACAGCCGGTTGCCTGTGGCCGGCAACGTCCTTTTCGCCTCGCGCTTTTATTCTGGTATGAAGCACTTATACTCGTTCCTTCTCTTACTATCGGTTCTACTACTCATCGGGCCGCGCGGCTACGGCCAGCAGCAGCCCGGCGCGAAAACTGTTACTGGTAATTTCACGCGGGTACCGTTCGGGCAGTTTGTGCGCGAACTGGAAACCCAAACCGACTACCGCTTTTATTATGACAACACGGCCCCGCCCGACAGCTTTCGGGTGAGTCTGGAGGCGCGCGAACTGCCCTTGGCCACGGTGTTGCGGCGCGTGTTCGAGGGCACAGCCTACCGCTTCGCCCTCACGCCTGATGGCCGGGCCTTCATTACGAGCGAGGTCAGCATCGAGCCCGAGTTATCCCGGTTATTTTTCCGGCCCGCCGGCACGCTCAGCGAGGGGCCGGTAGCCGCGGCCCCCGAAGACCTGACGCCCACAGCCGCCCCCACCCGCTCGCGCTATGTAACGGTGGCCGAGTACAAGGTGTACGAAATCGGGACGGGCGGCGGCAGCGGGCCCGTTACGCTGGCGGGCCACATCCGCGACGTGAAATCGGGCGAGCCGGTAATCGGGGCCACTATCTACTCCGAGAATCCCAGCGTGGGCACCAGCACCGACCAGTTCGGCTTCTACTCACTTACGCTGCCGGCCGGCCGCTACACGCTGCAAATCCGGAGTGTGGGCAGCAAAAACACCCGCCGCCAGGTGATTCTGCGCGGTAGCGGCCGCCTCGAAATTGAGGTGGAGGAAGACGTGACCACCCTGAAGGAAGTAGTGATTGAGGGCGAGAAGGATAAGAACATATCCAGCACCCAGATGGGCCTCGAAAAGCTGGACATCAAGACCATCAAGCAGGTGCCCACCGCCTTCGGCGAGGCCGATATTCTGCGGGTGGTACTCACGTTGCCGGGCGTGAAATCGGTGGGCGAAGGCAGCACCGGCCTGAACGTGCGCGGCGGGGCCACCGACCAGAACCTGATTCTGTTCAACGACATGACCGTGTATAACCCCTCGCACCTGTTCGGGTTCTTTTCGGCCTTCAACCCCGACATGTTGCAGGGCGTGGAGCTGTACAAGAGCGCTATGCCGGCCAAATACGGCGGGCGGCTCTCGTCGGTGCTTGATATTACGACCCGCGAGGGCAACAAGAAGAAGTTCAGCGGCGCCGGTGGCATCGGGCCACTCACCAGCCGCCTGACGCTGGAGGGGCCGATTATCAAGGAGAAAAGCTCATTTCTAGTAGGCGCCCGGGCCAGCTATTCCGACTGGCTTCTAAAGCGGCTTTCCGACAGCAAATTCCGGCAAAGCTCGGCCGGCTTCTCCGATTTCAGCGCCCACCTGAGCCACCAGTTCAGCGACCGGGATGCCGTGTACGCCACCGGCTACTACAGCACCGACCGGTTCCGGCTGGCTTCGGATACCACTTACCGCTACGCCAACAAGTCGGCCAGCCTTAAGTGGCGGCACAATTTCAGCAACCAGCTCTACGGCGTACTCACGGGCGCCTTCAGCCACTACGATTACGACATCACCAGCGAAGACAACGAGGTAAATTCGTCGCGCCTGCAGTACTCCATCAACCAAACCAGCCTGCGGGCCGACTTCAGCTACTACCCCAACCCCAAGCACAGCCTCGATTTCGGCGTTAGCTCGCTGCTTTATAACGTGAGCCCCGGCAGCCTGAAGCCGCTCAAGGATGGCTCGCTCGTGGTGCCCAACATTCTGGACCGCGAGCAGGCCGTGGAAAGCGCCGTGTACGTGTCGGACAAGATTGATGTGAACCAGCGGCTGTCGGTATCGGTGGGGCTGCGCTACTCGCTCTACAACGCGCTGGGCGCCCGCACCGTGAACGAGTACGCACCCGGCGAATCACGCTCCGAAAACACGCTTATCGGCACCCAATACTACGGTCCGGGCAAGGTACTGGCTACCTACCACGGCCCCGAGTACCGCGCTTCGGCCCGCTACTCGCTCTCCGACAACTCGTCGGTGAAGCTCAGCTACAACCGCACCCGCCAGTACATCAGCCAGCTCACCAATACGGCCTCCGTGTCGCCGGCCGACACGTGGAAGCTGGCCGACAACAACATCCGGCCCCAGGTGGGCGACCAGGTGTCGGTGGGTTACTACCGCAACTTCAAGTCGAATACCATCGAGACATCGGTGGAAACCTACTACAAATCGTTGCGTGACTTTGTGGACTATAAGGGCGGCGCCGTGCTGCTGCTCAACCGCACCATCGAAACCGACATCATAAACGCCGAGGGCAAGGCCTACGGGGTAGAGGTGCTGGTGCGCAAGCTAACGGGCAAAGTGAACGGCTGGGTGAGCTACACCTACTCCCGCTCGCTGGTACGGGCCAACGCCGGCACGCCCGCCGACCAGATAAACAACGGCCGCTACTACGCCAGCAACTTCGACAAGCCCCACGACGCGACGCTGGTGGGCAACTACCGTTTCAGCCGCCGCTTCAGCACCTCGCTCAATTTCAACTATAGCACCGGCCGGCCCATCACGCTGCCCATTGCCAAGTACTACGCCGGCAACTCGCTGCGTGTGTTCTACTCCGACCGCAACGCCTACCGGGTGCCCGATTATATGCGGATGGACCTGGCCTTCAATATCGAAGGCAACCACAAAGTGCAGAAGCTGGCCCACAGCTCGGTGACGCTGGGCATCTATAACCTCACGGGCCGCCAGAACCCCTACTCGATTTATTTCAAGTCGGAAAACGGGCAGATTAAGGGCTACAAGCTGTCGATTTTCGGCCGGCCCATCCCCACGGCAACCTACAACTTCAAGTTCTAGATGAAAAAGCTAACTGTTTTTCGGCACGGCCTATGGTTGCTATTGCTGCTGGCAGGACTGGCGGGTTGCGTGGAGCCGTATGCGCCCGAGGTCATCAACGCGCCGCCCAACCTGCTCGTGGTCGAGGGCTTCATCAACGCCGATGGGCCCACCTCCATCCGCCTCTCGCGCACAATCACTCTGGCCCAGACCACGCTGCCACCGCCCGAAACCAACGCCCAATTGGCAGTCGAAGTGCAGAACGGGCCCAGCTACCCGCTCCGCGAAACCGCGCCCGGCACCTACACCGGCGCCCCGCTCAGCCTGCCCGCCGGCAGCCTATGCCGCCTGCGCATCAGCACGGCCAAGGGCCAGCAGTACGCCTCCGACTTTGTGCCCGTCAAGCGCACGCCCCCCATCGACGAGCTACAGTGGAAAGCCCAGGAGTCGGGCTTCAACTTCTACCTCAGCACCCAGGACCCCACCGGCAACAGCCAGTTCTACCGCTGGGAATACGACGAAACCTGGGAAATTATCCCTACCTATCAGCCTAATATTGGCTACTACGACACCGGAGTCGGAACCGGAAAAATTGATACTATTCGCTCCCGCCCCTATCCTTATCCGTTCAGGTGTTGGGTGAGCGAGCAATCCAATAAGGTGGTGGTGAGCCGGACCAGCGGTTTGAGCCAAGACCAGGTGCGCGACTTCCGCCTGCGCGTGCTGCCGCTCAACTCCGAGCGCTTGTTCAGCCGCTACAGCCTGCGCGTGCGCCAGCAGGTGCTCACGCGCGAAGAATACGACTACTGGCAACTGCTGGCCAAGAACACGGAAAACATCGGCTCGCTCTTCGATGCCCAGCCCAGCCAGCTCACGGGCAACGTGCGCAGCCTCGATGAGGCCGGCGGTCAGCAGGCCCTCGGCTTCGTGGGTGCCCACTCGGTGAGCGAAAAACGCATTTTCGTAGACCGCACCGACCTGCCTGCCGGCAGCAACCCGCTCACCGGCTACGAGAGTTGTAGTCCACTTACCTTACTCAACCTTGTTGAGCCATTTCCACCACCTCCCCCCGAGGAAAAGGCACAAACCCTATACGGAGCTTTCCATGATGGTAGTTTCGTTCCGATTTTCGAGGTTGCCAAAGGGGTCGAATTTGCCTCCCGCGACTGTGTCGACTGCCGTACCCGTGGCACTACGGTGCGGCCTGACTTCTGGTAGTAGCCAATATACCTCCCAGCTCGTTTTCGATATTTCAATCTTTGGTGACTTTATGCTTTCCCTGACCGTTTCTAGTAAAGCGCCCTCACGGTATCGGATGCAGCAGTTGCTGGCGCTGATTCTGCTGCTGCTGGCAGGGCTGGCGGGCTGTGTAGAGCCGTATGCGCCGGAGGTTATCAACGCGCCGCCCAACCTGCTCGTGGTCGAAGGCTTTATCAACGCCGACGGGCCCACCTCCATCCGTCTCTCGCGCACGGCCGCTTTAGCTGCTAAAGTCACGCCGGCCCTCGAAACCAAGGCCCGGCTGCTGATTGAGCTGCAAAACGGGCCCAGCTACGCGCTCAGCGAAACCGCGCCCGGCACCTACACCGGCGCCCCGCTCAACCTGCCCGCCGGCAGCCTATGCCGCCTGCGCATCAGCACGGCCAAGGGCCAGCAGTACGCCTCCGACTTTGTGCCCGTTTCTTGTGCGCCCCCCATCGACGAGCTGCAGTGGAAAGCCCAGGAGTCGGGCTTCAACTTCTACCTCAGCACCCAGGACCCCACCGGCAGCAGCCAGTTCTACCGCTGGGAATACGACGAAACCTGGGAAATTATCCCGGTTTATCGGCCTGACATCCAGTATTATACCATCGGCCCTGGAAAGGGACGCCTCGGTGAAATCAGTTCGCCTTACCCCTACCCGGCCAAGTGTTGGGGCAATGAACAGTCGCCGAAGATTGTGCTGAACCAGACGGCGGGCCTAAGCCAGGATCAGGTGCGCGACTTCCGCCTGCGCGTGCTGCCGCTCAACTCCAACCGCCTGTTCAGCCGCTATAGCCTGCACGTGCGCCAGCAGGCGCTCACGCGTGAGGAGTACGACTACTGGCAGCTGCTGGCCAAGAACACGGAAAACATCGGCACCCTCTTCGATGCCCAGCCCAGCCAGCTCACGGGCAATGTGCGCAACCTCGACGAGGCCGGCGGCGGCCAGCCCGCGCTGGGCTTTGTGGGCGCGCACTCGGTGAGCGAAAAACGCATCTTCGTCGACCGCACCGAACTGCCCGCCGGCACCGTTCCGCTTACTGGCTACGAGGACTGTATGCCTCCCGACCTCACCAACCCCTACGCGGGCGACCCACCACCAACGCCCGATGAAATAGCCGCCATCCTGTTCGGTGCCTTCGATGACCCATCCTACGTGCCGATTACGCGCGTACCGGGGCAGGGCCTGTGGTCCACATCGGTTGATTGCGTTGACTGTCGGGCCCGCGGCACGGCCATCCGGCCCTCGTTCTGGTAGATTCTTATTCGGCCTTACTATGCTTCGTCTTCCTGATTCTTCTTTTTCTACTTGTCGCACCATCCTGTTGCTGGCCGGGCTGTCAGGGCTGATCAACGTGGCTGCTGCCCAGGCTCCGCTCGATTCGCTCGGCGGCCTCACTGGCCAGTTCAATCGCCAGGGCCGGCAGATGCCCCGTGAGGAGCTGTTTCTGCACCTCGACCGGCCACTGTACCTGAGCGGCGAAACGATGTGGTTCAAGCTGTACGCTACCGGTGGGGCCGAAGCCAAACCGCAGGCTCTGAGTAGCGTGGCCTACGTAGAGGTACTCGATGCCAGCCGCCAGCCAGTGCTGCGGGGCAAGGTGCCACTACGCGAGGCTACCGGCCAGGGCACATTCCTGCTGCCCTCGTCGCTGCCCTCCGGCCGCTACACGGTGCGGGCCTACACCCGCTGGATGCAGAACTTCGGACCCGAGGCCTACTTCCATTCAACCGTTACGGTGCTGAATACCTTTGCGGCTTCGGGCGCAGTACCGGCCCCCGACTCGGCGGCGCTGGCGGCGCAGTTTTTCCCGGAAGGCGGCGAGCTGGTACGCGGGCTGCGCAGCAAAGTAGCGTTCAAAATCACCGATAAGCGCGGCCGTGGGGTGGCCGCTACCGGCACCGTGCTCGATGCGCAGGGGGCAGCCGTGGCCACCTTCAGCACCCGGCGCGGCGGCATGGGCAGCTTCGAGCTTACCCCGGCGGCAAGCGGGTCCGGCGCCTACTCGGCGGTTATCAACCGGGCGGCCGGGCCCGGCCAGGCCCGGCCGCTGGCCTTTACCAGCCGGTTGCCGACGGTGCGCGAGCAGGGCTACGTGCTGAGTATATCCCCGGCCGCCAGCCCCGGCCAGCTTACGCTCAGGGTACAAGGCACCACCGGCCAGCCTGCAACCGTACTACTACTGGGCCACGCCCGCCAGCACGCTTCCCTGGCCCGGCCAGTGCAATTGCAGAACGGTCAGGCGCAGATTACCATAAACCAAAGCGAGCTGCCCGAGGGGGTGTCGCGCTTTACGCTGTTCAGTGAAACCCGCCAGCCGCTGGCCGAGCGGCTGTATTTTCGGCGCCCAAGCCACAACCTGAACCTAGCGGCCCGGCCCGACCAAGCCAATTACGCACCCCGCTCGAAAGTGAACCTGGCGGTGGCGGCTGCCAACGCGGCCGCCACCGCCAGCCTTTCGGTGGCCGTGTACCGCCTCGATTCGCTCAGTGCTACTACCGTACCCACCATCGACCAATACCTGGGCCTGACTTCGGAGCTGCGCGGCGGGGTGGAAAACCCGGGCTACTACTTCACGGCTACCGGGCCGGAGGCCGAAGCCGCCACCGACGACCTGCTGCTGGTGCAGGGCTGGAGCCGGTTTAAGTGGGCCGATGTGTTGCGGCCCGTAACTGGTCCGCCGGCTTTTCAGCCCGAGCTGTACGGCCCGGTAGTGCAGGCCCGCCTCACCCGCGCCGGCACCAACGCTCCGCAACCCAACATCACAGCCTACCTATCGTCGCCAAGCCGCGTTGTGCGCCTGTATTCTGACTACAGCGACGCCAGCGGGCTGCTGCGCTTCGAGCCCGGCAACCTGTACGGACCCCAGTCGCTGATGCTGCAAACCGACCCGCGCCAGGACAGCACCAGCCGCATTACGCTGCTCGACCCCTACTCGGAACAGTTCGCTGCCCGCCCCGCGCTGCCCGCTTTCGATGTGGCCGCCCGCTTCCGCGCCGACTACGCCCGCCGCCACCTCCAGGCCCAGGTGCAGACCGTGTTTGCGGGCAAGAAGTTCGACCGCTACCAGGTGATGCCCACCGACAGCGTACCGTTTTACGGCCGGCCCGACGCCACTTACCGGCTCGATGACTACACGCGCTTCAAGGTGATGGAAGAAGTGCTGCGTGAATACGTGCCGAGCGTAGTAGTGCGCATCCGCAACGACGGCTTCCACCTGATGGCTACCGACATGCTTAACCGCAGCCTTTTCCAGGAAAATCCGATGGTGCTGCTCGACGGGGTGCCGGTGTTCAATATCAATAAGATGATGGCCATGGACCCGCTCAAGATTCAGCGGCTCGATGTAATAAACAGCCGGTATTTCCAGGGCGAAACAGCCTACAACGGCCTCCTTAGCCTGCGCACTTACCAGGGCAACCTCGAAGGCTTCCAGCTCGACCCGCGGGTGCTGATTCAGGAGTACGAGGGCCTGCAGGAGCAGCGCGAGTTCTACGCCCCGCGCTACGACACGCCCGAGCAGCAGCGCAGCCGCCGGCCCGATATGCGCGAGTTACTCTACTGGAACCCGGCCGTAACCGTGGCCGGCCCCGGCGCGGCCCCGCAGACGCTGGAGTTTTTCACCGGCGACCAGCCCGGCCGCTACCTGGTAGAAGTCCAGGGCCTCGACGCCAGCGGCGCGGCGGGCAGCAGCCGCACTACGTTCGAAGTGCAGCCGGCGTTGTAGGCCATATTGTATCTTGTATTATACAAAAACGCGGCCCGCACAACTCCTTTGGGAGCTACGCGGGCCGCGTTTTGGGCTTTTAGCTTTGCAGATGCTTACGCTGACTGCTTGCTTTGGAGCTTCTGGAGTTTGTCGTAGGTCTGCTGCGACTTTTCGTACTGGCGCTCTACTTCCTGGCGCAGCTGGCCGGTGAGGCTCTGGCTGTCGAGGGCATCCTGGTAGGCTTTCAGAGCCCACTCCTCGCCGTACACGTTGGCGCCCAGAATTGCTTTTTCGTCGGAGCCGGTAACGGCCGCTTTGGCATCCATCCAGCGGCGGTAGAGCTTGCCCTTGAGGGTGGTGCTGGTCTGGCGCCCACCACCAAGCTGGCGCAGGTGCTGGTTGAGTTGATTGGCAAACTGCTGGCTCTGGCTCACCAGTTGCTTGTAGTAGCCGGTCAGTTCGGCATCCTTGCTCTCATCAACGGCCCGCTGGTAGCCGGCAATGCGGTCATTCACGAACAGCAGCAGCTCCTGCAGCGTGTCGGTTTCGTCGTCGGATACGGCCGTTTTCTTACCCTGGGTTTTGTTGACGAGGTAGCTTACGCCCAGCGCCAGCAGGGCGCCGCCCACGAGCTTGCCCAACATCCCCGAGGGCTTGGCTTTGGAGTTGGTGTCGTTGTTGGAATCAGTTTGAGCAGATTTCATAAGGAAGTGGAATTGGGTTCAATCGGCTTACGCCAAACCCTGCCAGATGGTTAGCAGACCACCCGCCATCAGCCTAGTGCGCGTGCCGGACGCCCGCCTCCACGGCGGTGGCCAGCCGGTTTTCGGGCGGGGGCACCGGGCAGGCGTAGCCCGGCGCGTAGGCGCACGAGGGGTTGTAGGCCTTATTGAAATCGAGCACCACCTGCCCGTCCCGGATCTGGCCGCGGCGCAGGTCGAGGTAGCGGCCGCCGCCATAGGAGCCGCGGCCGTTGGTGCGGTCGGTGAAGGGCACGAACAGGTAGTCGCGGTAGGCGGGCTTGTTCAGCAAGGCCAGGTTCTGGTACACCGACAGCTGACGGGGCTGACCATCCAACTCGAAATGCAGCTCGCCAAACTTGCGGTACAGCGGCCGGCTGGCCGTGCTGGTGGGCATGGCGAAAACCGGCCCCAGCGAATCGGCCACGAAACGGGCCGGTACACAGGCGGCATCCGAAAGCGGGTAAAAGGGTAACCCCGTAAAGGTCTGGCGCTCTTTGGCCGACAGCGGACTGCGGGCCGGATCAGTAAACTCGGCGTTCAGGTCACGCTGGAAATCGGCTACCTGCCGGGCGTGCTCGGCGGGGGCGGGTATTTGGGTGGCGGCGGGCTGAGCCCGTAGCGGTGTGGCGAGCAGCAGTGGCAGCCCCGCCAGTAAAACAGATAGTCGGCAAACCATTGGCAGCGAAAATAGTAGAGAGAAAGCCCCGGAACCGGCCTCAAGATACGGCTCCGGTTTCTGCCGCCGGCTGCCGGCCCGGCCGTTTTCCCTTCTCGCCCCGCCCTGCGTACCTTCGCTATCCTATGACCGACTCTGCCGAAACTCCCGCCGTTGTTCCCGCCGCCCCCGTTCGCAAGCTGTTCCTGCTCGACGCTTTTGCCCTCATTTACCGCGCCCACTTCGCCTTCAGCAAGAACCCGCGCGTGAACTCCAAGGGCCTCAACACCGGGGCCATCCTGGGCTTTACCAATACGCTGGTCGAGGTGCTGCAGAAGGAAAAGCCCACCCACATCGGCGTGGCCTTCGATGCGGCCAAGAAAACCTTCCGCCACGAGCAGTACGCCGATTACAAGGCCCAGCGCCAGGCCATGCCCGAGGATATCGGCCTGGCTATTCCGTATATCAAGCAGATTATCAAGGCCTTTCACATTCCCATTCTGATGGTGGAGGGCTTCGAGGCTGACGACGTGATTGGCACGCTGGCCGGCCGAGCCGAGGAGCAGGGCTTCGGCGAGGTGTACATGATGACGCCCGACAAGGACTATTGCCAGCTGGTAACCGAGTGCGTGAAAATCTACCGGCCGGCCTTTATGGGCAACGCCGCCGAAATCCTTGATGTGGCCCACGTGCTCCAGCGCTTCGAGATTGAGCGCGTGGAGCAGGTAATTGACATTCTGGGCTTGCAGGGCGACGCCTCCGACAACATTCCGGGCATTCCGGGCATCGGCGAGAAAACGGCCAAGAAGCTGATTCAGGAGTACGGCTCGGTGGAAGGGCTGATTGCCAACGTCGATAAGCTCAAGGGCAAGCAGCAGCAGAACGTGCGCGAGTTTGCCGAGCAGGGCCTGATGAGCAAGGAGCTGGCCACCATTCACCGCAACGTACCCATTGAGTTTGAGGCCGACAAACTCATCATCGACCAGCCCGACATGGACGAGCTGCGCCGCCTGTTTGATGAGTTGGAGTTCCGGCAGCTGGCCGCCCGCGTGCTCGGCGACGGGGCCGCGGCGCCCGGCGTGACCCTCGGCGGCACCCCCACCCCGCGCGGCGCCCGGCGGCCCAAGGTAGCCACCGCCGGTCAAGGTAGCCTGTTCGGGGCCTCTTCCGATGCGGCCGTGGCTATTGGCGCCGAGGAAGGTGGCACCGGCCACGCGGGCGCGCCCGCCGGCCCCCGCCGCACCCTCGAAAACGTGGCCCATCAGTACCATTTGATGGATACGCCCGCGCTGCGGGCCGAGCTGCTGGAGTTTCTGCTGCTGCAAACCGAAGTCAGCTTCGACACCGAAACCACCGGCCTCGACACCATGACCTCGCGGCTCGTGGGCCTCTCGTTCTGCTGGCTGCCCGGCGAGGCCTACTACGTGCCCGTGCCCCAGGACAACGAGGAAGCCGCCCAGGCGCTGGTAGACGAGTTCCGGCCGTTTTTCGACGCCGAGCAGATTGTGAAGGTGGGCCAGAACATCAAGTACGACCTCACCATCCTTAAGCACTACGGCGTCGAAATCCGGGGGCCGCTGTTTGACACCATGCTGGCCCACTACCTGCTGGAGCCCGACATGCGCCACGGCATGGACGTGCTGGCCGAAACCTACCTGCACTACACGCCGGTGCCCATTACGGCCCTCATCGGCCCCAAGGGCAAGAACCAGAAAACCATGGCCGACCTGCCGCCCGCCGAGGTATCGGATTACGCCTGCGAGGATGCCGACGTAACGCTACAGCTCAAGCACGTCTTCGAGCCGCTGCTGAAGGAAGTGGGTTTGCTGGACTTGCTGAACGAGGTGGAAAACCCGCTGGTGCCGGTGCTGGCGGCCATCGAGTACGAAGGCGTGAAGATTGACTCAGCAGCCATGGGCGAGTATTCGGCCGAGCTGCAGGGCTACATCACGGAGCTGGAAAGCCAGATTTACCAGGAGGCCGGCGAGGAGTTCAACATCGGCTCGCCCAAGCAGCTCGGCGAAATCCTGTTTGATAAAATGGACCTGGGCGGCAAGAAAATCAAGAAAACCAAAACCGGTCAGTACGCCACCGGCGAGGAAATTCTGAGCCAGCTGGCCGCCGATGCCCCCATTGCGGGCCTGATTCTGGAATACCGCCAGCTCAGCAAGCTGCGCTCTACCTACGTCGAGGCCCTGCCCCAGCTGGTGTGCGAGCTGGATGGGCGCGTACACACCAGCTTCAACCAGGCCGTAACGGCCACCGGCCGGCTCAGCAGCACCAACCCCAACCTCCAAAACATCCCCATCCGCACCGAGAAGGGCCGCGAAATCCGCAAGGCCTTTGTGCCCCGCGACGCCGACCATCTGTTATTGGCGGCTGACTACTCGCAGGTGGAGCTGCGCATCATGGCTGACTTCGCGGGCGACCAGACGATGATTGAGGCCTTCCGCCTTGGCCAGGACATTCACACCAGCACGGCCAGCAAGGTGTTCAAAGTGCCGCTGAGCGAGGTCGATGGGGAGATGCGGCGCAAGGCCAAAACCGTCAACTTCGGCATCATCTACGGCATTTCGGCCTTCGGCCTGGCCCAGCGCATCGGCATCGGCCGCAAGGAAGCCACCGACATCATCGAGACCTATTTCGAGGAGTTTCCGTCCATCAAGCAGTTCATGGATGAGAGCATCAACCGGGCCCGCGAGCTGGAGTACGCCGAAACCCTGCTCGGCCGCCGCCGCTACCTGCGCGACATCAACTCGCGCAACGCCACGCTGCGCGGCTACACCGAGCGCAATGCCATCAACGCCCCCATCCAGGGCACCGCGGCCGACATTATCAAGAAGGCCATGATCAACATCCACGAGTGGCTGGTGCAGGAAAAGCTCGGCACCCGCATGATTCTGCAGGTGCACGACGAACTCGTATTCGACGCCGTGCGCGAGGAGGTTGACTACATCACGCCCAAAATAAAGGAGTTGATGGCCACGGCCCTGCTGCTGCCCCACGGCGTGCCGCTGGAGGTAGAAGTAGGTACCGGCGAGAACTGGCTGCAGGCGCACTAGCTTAGAGTATCTGGGCTAGGTGATAGGCCGTATAGCAGGGAGCCGGGCCTCTCCTGGCTTCCTGCTATGCCCCAACAACTCCATACTACCACGCTCCAAAACGTAGCCCGCGGGCTGCTGGGCACCTTTATGGTCGTGGCCGGCACCGGCCACCTCACCTTTCAGCGCCGAGCGTTTCAGGCGCAGGTACCCGACTTTATCCCGCTCGATAAAGACACTACCGTGCTGGCTTCGGGCGTAGTGGAAATCGGGCTGGGCCTGGGGCTGCTGTTACTCAAGGGCCGTAACCGGGTACGCATGGGCCTGGGGCTCGGGCTGTTCTACGCGGCCGTGTTTCCGGGCAATATTCACCAGTACACCCACCACCTGTCCGCCTTCGGCCTCGATACCGATGCCAAGCGCCTGGGTCGCCTGTACTTCCAGCCCGTGCTGATTGGCTGGGCGCTGTGGAGCACCGGGGCACTAAAGGCCCTGCTGGCCCGTCGGACCTGAGCCTGGCTTCTGGGCTGTTATTCAATGAGAACGTCTCGCCGGCCGGAGCCAGCGAGACGTTTGTCTAATCGTAATAATGATGTTTAGAGGCCGGTAAACGTAATTTCGGCCATCAGGCTTTCACCGTCTTCCGTCAGCGTCTGGCCAATGCGTAACTTGTCTTTCGTGAGTTCCTTGATTTCGTAGAGTTCCGCGCTGGTGGTGCCTTTCATTTCCAGTAGCAGTAGAATCGTGCCATCAGCATTGATATCCCAGCCGCTAACTGTGGTTTGCGGTTCGGTTGGGTCGCACCGTTCCTTGCCTTGGTCAAAAACGAATGTTTTATCGGTCTTGAACTGGTAAAAATCGTCCTGTTGGCACTTCGGCGAATCCTTGTAAATATCCTCTATTGGTGCGCTGCCCAGCTTGACAGTAAAAGAGGAAATGCGCCAGTTGTGGGCCGTGAGCAGTTCGGTTTTGGTAACCGGGTTCGGATCATCGTCTTTGCTGCACGAGGTGAACGACCCAACAGTGAGCATAGCAACAGCTGCCAGCAACGAGTACTTTTTCATTAGCGAAGGGAATAATTGAACGTGAATAATGCGGTGCAAATAAGCAACAATCTGGCTCCAGCTTTCTGGCAGGAAATTGCAGGAACTCCGTAGGCCAAAATGCTAAATGATTGAGTTGCGCCAGTTCTGGCAACCAAGCCGGGCAGAAAACCAACCTTCGTCCGAAGGTCAGATTAGGCTCATTTCCGTTGTTTTACTTCACTTTATAACTCAGCTTAAAGGTAACGGCGTTGCCAAAGATGTCTCCCGTTGCGCTGAGTTTCAGCGATGAATCTGTTAGCTCAGTCACCGTCAGCTCCTCGGCATCATCACCCTGCGGGGTAAGCGTAAGCTTCGATTGGTCCGCATTCAGCGACCAAGCTCCTGTTTCGGCGTTCGGCGGGCTACACACGTTGGTATTATCGTTGAGCGTATAGGTGCCGCCGTTGTTGGTGTTGGTAAAACGGTAGTAGTCATCTCTATCGCACTCTTCATACAGCCCCGCATCGAAAGCATCTCCGGTTTGGCCCCCGACTGTAACAGTCGCTTCGCTCAGGATCCAGTCGTGAGCCGCCAACAGTTCCGCCTTCGTTTTAGGCTTGGGCGCTTCCGATTTTTTATCGTCGCCGCAACCAGTCAGGGTACCAGCGGCCGCCAAAGCCAGCAGCAGAAAGGAGTTCTTCTTCATAATAGGTGGAAAGAGGTGATAAAAGGAAACGGATAGCCGGTCACCAACGCCTTTAAAATTGTCGATTACCGATTTCTCAAATATAGCTTCCTTTTTAGGGCCTCCGGAAAAAACAATCTGCATATTTCAGACGCTACATTTTAGCCGGGCGTCCTATTAATACTTTCATTACCAACAGGGTACACTAACTATTCCGGGACTTTTGAATTTCCGGTTATCCAGTCCAGTTGCATCAAAAATAGCTACTTGAAGCCGAGCAGTAGTGTCAACCACTCCCGCCGCCGCACAACCTCAGGTTGCCAGCGGCTGTTACTACGGGTACTATGCAAGATTCTCTTTCCTTCGATGTGGCCGTAATCGGGGCCGGGCCGGTGGGGCTGGCCTGCGCCCTGGAGGTGCAGCGGCGCGGCCTGCGCGTGGTGGTGCTCGACAAGGGCGCGCTGGTGAACTCACTGGTCGGCTACCCCACCAACATGGAGTTCTTCTCGACGCCCGAGCTGCTCGAAATCGGGGGCTACCCCATGAGTACGCTGCACTACAAACCCCTGCGCGAAGATGCCCTCGACTACTACCGCCGCGTGGCCCAGGCCGAAAACCTCACGCTGCGTCTCTACGAGCGCGTAATCGGGCTGGAAGGCGAACAGGATAATTTCACCGTCGTCACCGATAAGGGCCGGCTGCACACGCGCTACGTAGTGGTAGCCACCGGCTTCTACGACCTGCCCAACTACCTGAACGTACCGGGCGAAGACCTGTCCCACGTGTCGCACTACTACAAGGAGCCCTACGCCCATGTGGGGCAGGATGTGGTGATTATCGGGGCCAAGAACTCGGCGGCTAAAGCGGCGCTGCAGTTGCTGCGCGCCGGTGCCCGCCCCACCCTGCTCGTGCGCGGCCCCGAAATTCCCGAGTCCGTCAAGTACTGGATCCGGCCCGACCTCGTCAACCGGATCAAAGAAGGGCGCATCGGTGCCCTGTTCAACAGTACCGCCACGCGTATAACGCCCGGTGCCGTGGAGGTGGCCACGCCCAACGGCCCGCAAACGCTGCCGGCGCAGTTCGTGTATGCCCTCACCGGCTACCACCCCGATTTCTCGTTTCTGAGCGCACTGGGCGTAGCCTGTGGCACCGATGCGGCCCAGACACCCGCCCACAACGCCGAAACACTCGAAACCAACCGGCCCGGCCTGTACCTGGCCGGCACCGTATGCGGCGGCCGCAACACCAGCCGCTGGTTTATTGAAAACGGCCGTTACCACGCCCAACTCATTGCTGCCCGTCTGGCCGGCGAGCCGGCCCCGGCCCTGCCCAGCGTGGTGCAGCCGGTGCAGCTAGCAAGCTGAAACCTCAGCAAGCCCGAACGCAAAAAAAGCGCCCACCTCAGCTGAGGCGGGCGCTTTTCAGTAAGTAGGAACGCTGCTGGTTATGGGAACTTCACGCCCCGGTAGTCGTTGGGGTTTACCGTGGGCACCTTGGCACCGTAGGTCGAGTTGATAACCTTGATCATCTCGTTGGCTATAATGGCGTAGCCGCGGGGCGTGGGGTGCACCCCGTCGAGCGAGAACAGGTTGCCGCTTACGAAGCCAGCCGTGTTGTTCACACCATTTGCTACAATGCCATTGGAGGCCACTGTAGCGAAGAACGCGTTGGCATCGAACACGGCCAAACCGCGGGCACTGGCACTGGCCTTGATGGCCGCGTTTAGCTCTCCCGTGCGGGTGGCTACATTCTTTGCTTCAGCTTCATCGAGCACCAAGTTGTTAGGCAGTGCATTGGAAATAGCGGCCAGTGCGCCGGCTACTTCAGCAGATGCACCCGGAATTACCAGGCCGATTCCACCTGGGAACAGATTGGGTGATACCGGTGCCGAGTTGATGAAGCTACTAGCTGGAAGCAGGATCAGGTCTTTGGCCGTAGCTTCCCGGATTGGCTTCTTCGCATCGCTGGTTTTTATGTACAGGCCAAAACGAGTGCCTTCTGGCAATGGAGCTCCGGCAGGCAAACCCAAACTGGCCCCAATAACAGGCACCAACTCTGGGGGGATTGGCGTACCCTGCACCTGAGCTATTACCCCTGCAGTAGGCACAGTAGTGAAGAGCGGTACATTGCTAACATTCGGAATAGTAACTACCAAACCTTTAGCGCCACTCGTCGTCAGTGCGTCAAGCACCTGGTCGTATTTGGTAGTGAACTCGCCCACCTCCGTGAGTGGCGCAGCAGTGCCGCCCGAACTGGCGTAGCCCAATACATCGTTGTTGCCCAGCCAGTTGGTGAAGAAGGTAGGCTTCAACGTAGCCACCCGCTCCTGCACGTACTGCAAGTAGGTTGAAGGACTGCTGGCCGGGAGCAGGCGCTCGAAGTACTGGTTGAAGCCCAAAGGGTTGTTCAGCCCATAGCCCGGCGTCAGCACATCGGCCACCCGAATGCCGGGTACGCCGAGGTTCTGGTTGCCAGTACCATCGTAGCGGGACAACAATGGCGTTTTACCATCAGCGCCCAAACCTACAATGGCGAGGTTGGCGGTTTCCGGACCGATGGTTGGTGAGCCGTTGTTGAAGCCCGTAATCTTCAAATATCCCCCGCCATTGAATCCGTTATCCGGAAACAGGGGCTGCTGAAATTCGCCGCCACCGGCTTTGGCGAACTGCTGCGCCAGAATGGAAGGAAACGAGTTCTGCTGGCCTTCCAGATACAGGCCGCCATCGGAGAAGCCGGACGTCAGGGAGTTACCTACGGCAACGTAAGTGGTGAAATCGGCCGTGCCACTGCTGGGCTCGAAATCCTTTTCCAGGTCGGGCTGGCAGGCGCTCAGACCTAGGCCCAGCAGGGCCAGCATCGGCGCGGTTTTGCGGAACAAAGTAGTAGTCATGAAATCGGAGATGAAGCGCGGTGAGAATTAGAACGTGTAATTCAGGCCGATGCCGGGAATCACGATGTTGGTCTTGTAGGTGCCGGCGATGCGGTCAGTCGTACCATTGGTCAGCAAATCCTGCTGGGTCTGGGTGCGCTTCTTGATGCCGACATACTGGGCCGACAGATCAACCCCGAACTTGCCGAAGTTGTAGGAGGCGCCGATGGTACCGCCTAGACGGTCGTTGTCGGGCGTTTCGGGCGTTACGAAGCCATCCTTCACGGGGCTCTCGTCATACGAGCCGCCGGCGCGCAACGTCAGGCCGCTGGTCAGCTTGTACTGGCCGCCCACGCGGAAGGTCAGGGCATCCTGGTACTCGCGCTTCGACTCGCTCACCTTCGAACCGTTGATGTCCTGGGTGAAATCGAAGCGCAGGGTGCGGTAGGCGCTCCAGTTGGCCAGGCTGGCATCAATGCCGATGGTCAGGTTTTCGGTGGGCATAATGCCGAAACCGATGCTGGTAGTGGCAATCAGCGGCAGCGTAGCCGAGAACTTGGTGCCACTCGGGAAGCGTGGGGCAAACACCGGCGAATCGATGCCGCTGAACGTAACGTCGCCGTCCTTTACATGAGCGTCAATCTTCGAGCGGTAGTTGATACCGACGCTCAGCTTTTCGGAAGGCTTGAAGAAGATACCGGCATTGAAACCCAGCTTGGTTTCGGCCTTGCCGTCGAGCTCAATGTGGCCGTAGGAGTCGGGCAGCGGAATGTCGCGCTGCAGGTTTACCGAGCCATGGGCCAATACCACCAGGCCGGCACCGATGCTCAGCTGGTCGGTGATGGCGTAGCTCACGGTGGGCTGCACGAACACCGATTTCAGGTCGATATCGGTCAGGGCCGTGCGGCCTTCCCAGCCATCGGCGTACTGTAGCTTGCTGCCGAAGGGCGTGTACACGGCAATACCCGCCCGGAATTTCCCTTCCTGAGGACCGAAACCGGCAAACAAACTCACTGGCGTCACTACGCTGTTGCGTAGCTCGCGCTGCTGGTTGCTGCCTTCGGCTACAAACGAGTTGCGGGCAAACGTGAAGTTGGCGCCCACCTGCACCCCCCGCTCGCGCACCATGGCCAGGGCGCCGGGGTTGTAGAACATCGCAGCCTGGTCGAGGGATAATCCCACGCCAACGCCGCCCATGCCGTTGTTTTTGATGCCGGCCAGGGTTACCTGGTAGCCACCCGCCGAGGCCGCGGTAGCCGAAAGCAGCGCACTTCCTGCCAGAAGTAGAGACTTAAATTTCATACAAAGGGTGAAAGAGTGAGAATTTGGGGGCTTAACGCCCCTAAATGTAAGCAAAAAGACAAGCTGTAGTAGGCAAGCCGAACAAATTTGCAGCACCACCCAAACGGGCATGCAATAGCCCACTTGATTTACCGGGCAACCGTCGGAAGATTAGGTGCTGATACTTAGGCCGAAGGAAGGATTTCGCGGGAAACTAAATCGAGCTGCTGGCCGGCCACGAGCAGGTGCAGGCGCAGGTCCTGGCCGCTCACGGGCTCGCCCCGCCCGATGCGGCCCACGTTGGTGTCGTGCGCCTCGCGCGCATCCATCACGGTGGCCACGCCGTCGCCGAACACGGTGGCGTGGCGGCCGCCGCGGATGATAATGCCGGTTTCTTCGGCCAAACCCAGGCCCAGGCAGGCGGGGTGCGCCAGCAGCGCGTGGGCCAGCCGCCCAAAACGACCGCGCTCGGCAAAGTGCTGGTCAATAAACAGGCGCGGCAGCAGGTTCAGGCCCGGCCCCGTCTGGATGCCGCCCTTGCGCAAGGACCGCCAGCCGTAACCATCCACAATCATCTGCTCGGCCAGGGCCGCGGCCCCGGCGCTGGTGCCGGCCACAATAAAGTTTTCGTCCTCGTAGAAGCGCTGGCGCAGCTGGCGGGCGAATTCGGTATCGGCCAGCAGCTGCATCAGCCGCTCCTGGTCGCCGCCCGAGAAGAACACGAGGCCCGCTTTGGCCAGGCGGCGCAGGTTGGCCGGCGCATCGGCCGGCTGCCGCTCACTGACGGGCATATGCCGGGCGGCCGGGCAACCCAGCTCGCGAAACGACCGCTCGTAGGCCGTGCCGGTTCGGGCCGCATTGCGCCACGAAGCCGCCGTCACGATTTCGACCGGCGTTTCGGGGGTGGGCAGCAGCTCGCCGAGCAGAGCCAGCATGGCGTCATCGTCGCCGCCGCCAAGGGCGACGAGCGTGCCGAGGGGAAGGGCGGCGGGCGGTTGGGGCATGGCGAAGCGGCGGAGGCGAAGGCCAAAAGTACACCCCCCATCGGATTCGGCAAGCCCGCTGCCGGTGGCCGGCAGTGGCCAGCGAACCGCAGAACCCGGCCGAGCTGGGCTGTAGCGGCTGCCCCCAGGTTGGCTGGCGCCCGTAGAACAGGCTGCCTATTCGACATGGCATGCGGGCCAAACCGGCGGGCTGGTGGCAGAAAGTCGGGCTTTGCCGAACCGATTCGGGGCGGAAAGCCGTACTTTTGCGCGCCGGTTCGGTTCGGCCATCACCAATAGCTTCTGCCTAGCGAAAAACTGCTTCTTCCCTTCAGTCCATGAATCAGCACCCGACCCTCGAACACATTACGTCCCTGATTCAGGAAGGCGAGTTTTTCAAACTCAAGGAAGCCCTCAAGCGCTTTGAGCCCGCCGAGGTGGTGGAGCTGCTGGAAGAGGAGGAAGAACGCGAGCAGCTCATCATTTTCCGGCTGCTGCCGCTGCAGCTGGCCACCGAGGTGTTCGAGTTTCTGAGCCTCGATATTCAGAAGCACTTTCTGGCCAACCTCAGCCAGGACAAGATGTCGGACATTCTCAACGAGATGTCGCCCGACGACCGCACGACGCTGCTGGAGTTTCTGCCCGACGACCTGGTGCGCGAGCTGATTCAGCGCCTCTCGGAGCCCGAGCGCAAGATTACGCTCGAGCTGCTGGGCTACCCCGAGTCGTCGGTGGGCCGGCTGATGACGCCCAACTACATTGCCATTCGCGAGCACTGGACGGTGCAGCAGGTGTTCGACTACATCCGCCGCCACGGCGGGCAGTCGGAAACGCTGAGCGTGCTGTACGTGACCGACGAGCGGGGCAAACTCATCGACGACGTGAGCATCCGGGATTTGCTGCTGGCCGCCCCCGACACGGCCGTGAGCGCGCTGCTCAACCGTCGTTTTGTGGCCCTCAACACCATGCAGGACCAGGAAGACGCCATCGACGACTTCCGGCGCAACGACCGGGTGGCCCTGCCGGTTATCAACAGCGAAGGCGTGCTGTTCGGCATCGTCACGATTGACGACATCCTCAACATTCGGGAAGAAGAGGACACCGAGGACATTCAGAAGCTAGGCGGATCGGAGGCCCTGGACGAGCCCTACCTCGATATATCCATCTTCCGGATGGTGAAGAAGCGCGGCGGCTGGCTCGTGATTCTGCTGCTGGGCGAGATGCTGACCACCTCGGCCATGCACCATTTCGAGGATGACCTGCAGAAGGCCGCGGTCCTGGCGTTGTTCATTCCGCTCATCATTTCGGCGGGCGGCAACGCCGGCTCGCAGGCCACCACGCTCATCATCCGGGCCCTGAGCCTGGGCGAGTTCCGGCTCGGCGACTGGTGGCTGATTCTGCGGCGCGAGCTGCTGGCGGGCCTGATGCTGGGCGCCGTGCTGGGCGTGGTCGGCTCGTTGCGTATCATCCTGTGGGCCAAGTACATCAACCCCGGGTACTTCGGCCCCTACTGGGCCCTTATTGCCATAACCGTGGGCGTGTCGTTGCTGGGCATTGTGCTGTGGGGGGCGCTGTCGGGGGCCATGCTGCCGCTGCTGCTCAAGCGCGTGGGCCTCGACCCCGCCACTTCCTCGGCGCCCTTCGTGGCCACGCTGGTCGACGTAACGGGCCTCATAATCTACTTCACCGTAGCCACCATGGTACTGCGGGGCACGTTGCTGTAGGTTTTTTAAGCTGCTGGCTTTTAGCTGATGGCCGACAGCTTTTCGTTTCAACGGAATTTCAAGACCAGCAGCTTAAAGACCTGATCTTGCTATAAAAATTAGCCAACTTTCCTGTGCCTATTTTCGTTAGCAATGCAGAACCTCACTTAGCATTGAACTCATGAAAATTCCAGTTAAAAAAGGCCAGGAGAAAGGATTCCTGTCCGACGGCCGCCACACGGTCGAAATCACCGATATCGAAGAAGGCAAGAGCGAAAACCAGGGCATTCCCTACTTCGCCGCCCGCATGGAAAACGACGAAGGCTTCGTGCTCCAGCGCTTTTACCTCTCCGACGCCGGCCGACCCGTGATTATGGGCCTCTACGAAACGGTCGGCATCGAGCCCAAGGCCGGCCAGGACCTCGATACCAAGCAGCTCATCGGCAAGAAGCTGTCGGTAGAAGTGGGCGACTACACCTACAACGACCCCAACTCGGGCTCCGAGCGGACGCTGCGCCAGGCCTCGCACTTCCAGCGGGTATAGTCTGGCATTCCGTTGCAAAGCAAAGCCCCCGGTTGTGCCATATGTGGCAGCGGCCGGGGGCTCTTGTTTGCAACTTTACTTCAGCATTGTAACCCGGGCATGCTGAATATTAAACAGGTAAACTTTCGTTTTTTCCTTCGATTTACTCTTCATCTCCAGCATATCCAGCATGTTACCTTTTTTATCAAAACTGGAGCCCATCACCCCGAGTTCACCCTGCCAGAACCGAGTAATTAGTATCTGCCCATCAATCGGACTTAGCACGAAATAAGGTTTTTTATCCCCATCCCCACTAGCCAACAGTGTTTCCATTAAGCGCTTGTAGTTATTGAGGTAAATAGCAGCGCTATCAGCTTGTCCGGCTTTGCTCAATGCGTAGGCTTTTTCCAGATTAAGCATGAGGCTCAACGGGTTTCTGCGCTGGTACGAAGCCGCCAGTTCTAAGGCCGCCGTAAAATGCCCGCCAGCGTTCAGGTCATACAATCCCCGTTCCACATCTATGTCGGCATAAGGGTGGTATGCAGGCTGGCGGGTATGTCCAATCTGCAACGCCAGTAGCTCATTACTCGTCAGCTTTGGGTCGTTGGCCACGAAGCGCTTACGTAGCGCAGGATAGTAATTCGTGCTTTTAGGGTCAGAGGATTGCGCAACGATTCTAGGATAATCAACAGCGTAATCGAAAGCTGATTGTGCATTCGTACCAGCAGCCATGAGAAGCAGATACAAGAGCAAGAATATTCTGTTCATTATTTTATGCTTAGCACTTTAGGTTCGATTATTTATGCAGAAACCATCCAATATCTAGTTAAAAATCCACCCGGCCACGGTTAACCTTTTTGTCGCCGTGCTTTTTCTTGGATTCCAGGCGTTTGCGCACGGCGCCTTTGCCGGGCTTGGTGGGCCGGCGGGTTTTGGGGCGGTGCAGAGTTTTGACGAGCAGCTGATGAAACTTGAGTAGCGCCGTTTCGCGGTTGCGCAGCTGGCTGCGGTCTTCCTGGGCCGTTACCAGCAGCTCGCCTTCCTGCGTGAGGCGTGAGGCCAGCTTTTCGAGCAGCGTCTGTTTCTGCTCGTCGCTGAGCAGCTGCGAGTCGGCAATGCGGAAGCGCAACTCGACGCGGCTTTCCACCTTGTTCACGTTCTGGCCGCCCGGGCCGCTGCTGCGGCTGGTCTGGAACTGGAGTTCGGGCAGGAAGTCGGCGGCGGCAGGAAGCATGCGGGGAGGGCTGGAATGAGTAGGTAAAGATACTGTCATCCTGAGCATGTTGCGCTTAGAGCAAGGACGAAGGACCTATCCAGAAGCTATTACTTGATACTACCTTCTGGATAGGTCCTTCGTCCTTGCTCTAAGCGCAACATGCTCAGGATGACAGTATGTTAGGATGACAGACAATTTCACCACAACAGCCACCCCAGCAGCCCTAGGCGGGTGGTCCAGGCGAGGGTGCGGGGCCAGTTGGTGCGCACGAGGCCGTCGATGGCAATGTAGCTGTAGCCGTCGCGGGCGAGGCGGTTGTGAAACGGAACGCTGAGCAGAAAGGTGCTGGCCCAGGCCAGCAGCACCAGCGCCAACTGGCCCCAGCGGGCCGCCGGGCTCAGGGCCGCGCCCTGCCAAGCCAGCCAGCCGGCCGCGCCCAGCTCCAGCAGCATCGGGGCCATTACTACCCAACTGATGCGGGTGGAATGCTCGCGATGAAACTGCGCAAATTGTTCGGGCGCCACGCGGGCAAAGCCGGGGTAGTGCACGAGCTGCACCGTCCAGATAAGGCCGGTGAGGTAAGCGGCCAGGCCGAAGTTGAGTAGCAGCAGATGGGGCATTGGTTTTTGGTGAGTGGTTTATGGTTGATGGCCGCACCTGGTGAGGACGTGCTATTTGTCAATCTACTGCGTAGCTTCCCGAATCGAAAGGGTTTCAGGAACCGGCGGCTACCACCCACCAAAAACCAATAACCATAAACCAGCATGAAATACCTGTTTTGGGCGGCCCCGCTGCTGGGGCTGGCCGTAGTGGCCTGCGGACCCAACAGCAAAACCGGCGCTGCCAAGCCCGATTTGCTTAGCGCCAACCTCGACACCACCGTGCGGCCCGGCGACGACTTCTACAACTACGCCAACGGCGCCTGGTTCAAGCAGCACCCGATTCCGGCCTCCGAAAGCAACTGGGGCATCGGCAAGGAAGTGCAGAACGAAATCTACGCCCGCCTGCGCAAGCTCAACGAAGATGCGGCCCAAGCCAATGCCGCCCCCGGCAGCACGGAGCAGAAGCTCGGCGACTTCTGGGCCACCGGCATGGACAGCGCCACGGTGAACAAGCAGGGCGTCGCGCCGCTGCAAACCGAGCTGACGAGCATCCAAAACATCACGACCGTGACGGGCGTGCAGGCCGCCATTGCGCGGCTGCAGCAGTTGGGCGTGAACGCGCTGATTGGCCCCTACGTGGGCCAGGACGCCAAGAACAGCGAGAAGATGGCCCTGCAGCTCTGGCAGGCGGGCCTGGGGCTGCCCAACCGCGACTATTACTTCAACAAGGATGCGCGCACGGCCAACATCCGGCAGGAATATGAGAAGCACCTGACCAAAATGTTCGGGCTGCTGGGCCAGGATGCGGCTACGGCCCAGGCCAGCACCAGGCGGGTTATGGCGCTGGAAACCAAGCTGGCCGGCGCCTCGCGCAAGCTCGAAGCCCTGCGCGACCCTTACGCCAACTACCACAAGATGTCGTTGGCCCAGCTCGACAACCTCACGCCCGGCCTCAACTGGAAGCCCTGGCTGGCCGAAATGGCCTTCGCCAAGGCCGACACCGTGATTGTGGGCCAGCCCGAGTTCTACCAGGAGGCCGCCCGCCTGCTGCGCACCGCCCCGCTCGCCGACTGGCAGGCCTACCTGCAGTGGCAGCTGGTGCACGCCTACGCCCCCACCCTGAGCCACGATTTCGACCAGGAAAACTTCCGCTTCTACGGCACCGTGCTGCAGGGCGCCACCGAGCAGCGCCCCCGCTGGAAACGGGTGCTCGACACCGAGGAAGAAGCCCTGGGCGAGGTGCTGGGCCAGCAGTTCGTGAAGGAGTACTTCACGCCCGAGACCAAGCAGCGCTACGAGAAGCTCACCGAAAACATCATGGCCTCGTTCCGCGAGCATATCGGGGCGCTGGATTGGATGAGCGACTCGACCAAGCAGAAGGCGCTGGTGAAGCTGGGCAAAATTACGCGCAAGGTGGGCTACCCCGACAAGTGGAAGGACTACTCGTCGCTCGAAATCAAGCGCGACTCGTACGCGGCCAACGTGATGCGGGCCAACCAGTGGCGCTACCGCTACGAGGCCCGCAAGCTCGGCCAGCCCGTCGACCGCACCGAATGGGGCATGACGCCGCAGACTTACAACGCCTACTACAACCCCAGCAACAACGAAATCGTGTTGCCGGCCGCCATCTTCTCCATTCCCGGCCTGCTCGATGCCGACGCCGACGACGCCATCATCTACGGCTACGCGGGGGCCAGCACCATCGGCCACGAGCTCACCCACGGCTTCGACGACGAGGGCAGCCAGTTTGATGAGAAAGGCAACCTGCGCAGCTGGTGGACCAAGGCCGACCGCCAGGCCTTCGACCAGCGCGTGCGCGGCATCGTGCGCCAGTTCAACGGCTACCAGGCCCTCGATTCACTGCACATCAACGGGAAGGCCACGGCCGGCGAGAACATTGCCGATTTGGGTGGCATCGTGATTGGGCTCGATGCCTTCAAGAAAACCGAGCAGTACAAGAAAGGCGAGAAAATTGGCGGCCTGACGCCGGTGCAGCGCTACTTTTTGGGCTACGCGCTGGGCTGGCAGGTGCACCAGCGCCAGGAACGGCTGGCCCAGGCCCTGCTCACCGATGTGCACTCGCCGGCCCAGTACCGCATCAACGGCCCCTTCGCCGACGTGCCCGCCTTCTATGAGGCCTTCGACGTGAAACCCGGCGACAAGTTCTACCGCCCCGATTCGGCGCGGGTGAAAATCTGGTAATTCAAGCCGAATAGCCCGAAAAACAGACCGGCCCCGTTGCCCGGCCCGCTTATTTTCCGGGGTCGGGCAACGGCCGGTTGCTTCGCCGCATCTACCCCGCCAGTCCTCCACCTTTCAACCCCTCTGCCATGAAAAGCCCCCGTTTTCTGCTGCCCGGTTTGCTGCTCGCTTTGCTGCTGACCGCCTTCCAGACCTTCGCCGCCGACACCCGCGAAACGCGCACCGTGGCGCCCTTTACGGCCGTTAGTCTGGGCGGTTCGATGCAGGTGATTTTCCGCCAGGGCAGCCCCCAGAAAGTAGAAGTGCAGGGCGACGCCGAAGATTTAACCCACCTCGAAACCATGGTTGAAAACGGCAAGCTGCGCATCAACGCGGTGCGCGAAAGCCGCGCGTTCAGCGGCTATAACTTCAAAAGCAAGGTGGTGATTTACGTAACCGCGCCCACCGTTACGGCCCTGAGCGTGGGCGGCTCGGGTAGCCTACGGGCCGCCGAGCCCATCCGGGCCGACAAGCTGCGGCTATCCGTGGGCGGCTCGGGCAGCCTGGTGCTGGCCGGCGTCACGGCCGAAACCATCGACTCGTCGGTGGCCGGTTCGGGCAGTCTTAAAATCGGCGGTGGCTCGGCCACCAGTCAGGAAATCAGCATCAGCGGCTCGGGCGGCGTGCAGGCCGAGGCGCTGGCCTCCAAAACCTGCGACGTGCGCGTGGCCGGCTCGGGTAGCTGCCGGGTGCAGGCTACCGAAAGCCTCAACGCCCGCCTCGCCGGTTCGGGCGGCGTGTTTGTGCGCGGCAACCCGCGCATCAGCAGCTCCACCGCCGGCAGCGGCCGGGTGCATAAGATTTGAGAAGCCAGGAGTCAGGAGTTAGGAGCCAGCATAGACCCTGTCATCCTGAGCGCAGCGAAGGATCTTATCTCGCAAGAGTGGCCGTAACAACGGCTCGTTTTCGTGGGATAAGGTCCTTCGCTGCGCTCAGGATGACAGGGTTTATACTGGCTCCTAGCTTCTAGTTTCTCAAAAGTCGAACAGTCCGCCACCTTTGTTCTTGTCCTTCTTTTTGGGCTTGGACTTCTTCTTGTCCTTGCCATCGAAGATGCCGCCCAGGAAACTGGTTTTCTCCTTGATGATAATATAGCGCACCGAAAAGGCGGTGGGGAAGCGGGCCCAGTCGGCGCTGTTGATTTCGACGGTGGGCTTGAAATCGACGCTGAGCACGAGCGGCACGAAGGCCACTTTGTATTCGGCCCCGATGATGGCGTCGAAGCCGCCGAAGGTGCCGTCGTCTTTGTGGTGGCCGAGGTGGCCGCCCGCGCCGAGGTAGTAATTGAGGCTGGGGCCCAGGATACCGAAGTGGCGCTCGGCCAGCACCGTGGCGCTCAGTTCGCGCGAGCTGGCCAGCGCCAGCCCTTCGAGCGTGGCCTTGGGCAGGATTTTCTGCTGCACCGAGAGGCCGTACTGGCCGCCGCCTATCCGCAGGCCGGCAGCGGTAATGTATTTCTGGGCGAAGGCGCCCGAGGGGGCCAGTGCGGCCGTGGCCGCCGTCAGGAGTCCGGCCAGCAGACCGGCGTGGCGCCCGCGGGGGGGCAAAAAAGGCAAAAAGGTCATAATCTTATGAAGGGGCGTTTGAACCCGGCGCGGGGCTGCGCGTTGAGGCAACCAGCGAGGTACAAAGTACGTCGGTTGGGCGCAATAACGTCGCGCTCTGCCTAAACCGCGTACCTTGCGGCCTTATTTTTCGCCCGCCCCCTACCGCTCCACCCACCCGTGTATATTCATCAGGTCGCGGCCTATCTGCCCGCCGACGTCATCGACAACGCCCATTTCACCCGCCTCAACGGACTCTCGAACGAGTGGATAACTGAGCGCACTGGCATCCGGGCGCGCCGCAAGGCTTCTGCCGGCGAAAACACCAATACCATGGCCATTGAGGCCACCCGCCGGGTGCTGGCCCAGACCACTGATTTCGCGGCCGCCGCCGTGGACCTGATTGTGGCCGGCACCTACACGCCCCACGACACGATTTACACCGTGGCCCACGCCGTGCAGCGCGAAATCAACGTGTCGGATATTCCGGTGGTGAGCATTTCCTCGGCCTGCTCGTCGCTGCTGAACGCCATCGAAATCGTAGAGGGCTACTTCGCGATGGGCAAGGCGCAGCGGGCGCTGGTAATCGTGAGCGAGCACAACACAGCCTACAATAACGAGGACGACACGGTGGCCGGCCACCTCTGGGGCGACGGCGCGGCGGCCCTGCTCATCTCCAAAGAGCGCCTCGCCCCCACCGACCTGCGGGTGCGCGACATCCGCACCGGCGGGGCCGGCAACATCGGCAAGGCCGACGAATCGGTGACGCTCAAGCCCGTAGAAAAGGGCATTGTGATGCCCTACGGCAAGGACGTGTTCATTCACGCCTGCACCTACATGACGCGGGTAACCCAGGAAATCCTGGCCCGCAACGAGGTGCCGGTGGAGGAGCTGACCTACCTGATTCCGCACCAGGCCAACCTGCGCATCACCAAAAACGTGCTTCAGCAACTGGGCCTGCCCGACGAGCGGGCCGTATCCAACATCGAGGATTTAGGCAACACCGGCTGCGCGGGCGCGGCCATTGCCCTGGCCAGCACCTGGCCCGACCTGCAGCCCGGCAATCAGGTGGTCGTAACCGTATTCGGCGGCGGCTACTCCTACGGCGCCATGCTGCTGGAGCGGTGAGATGGTGAGAAAAGAACGTGTCATTCTGAGCGAAGGCGTAGCCGGAGTCGAAGAATCTCGCGTGCCAAAGTAAATCCTGACGATAGGGTTGCCATTGCACGCGAGATTCTTCGACTCCGGCTGCGCCTTCGCTCAGAATGACACGTTCTTTTCTCACCAAACCGCCGAATCACCTATTCTACTGCCAGCCGCGTGGTGCCCTGGGGGCCGTTTGAGTCGGTCCAGCGGAGCAGGTAGAGGCCGGCGCGGAGGCTGGGGGGCGTGAGGTTGAGCAGATTCAGGCCGGGCGTGTAATCGAGGCGGCGGCCGTAGATGTAGCGGCCCACGGCATCGTAGAACAGCACCGTAAGCGAGCCGGCGGCTGTTCCGGCGCCGTATTGCAGGCGCAGCGCGGGCTCGGTATTGCTGAACGGGTTGGGAAACACCGTCAGGCCGGTTTGCGCTGCGGCGTCGCGGCTCACCAGCAGGGGCCGGGCCGCGTCAAACGAGCCGTCGGGCCGTTCTGCGCGCAGCCGGTAGTAGCTCAGGCCGGGCAACGGGTCGGGGTCGAGGGCGCGGTACTGGCCGGCCGGCGCGCCGGCCGCTACCTTCGTCACCAGCTGCCAGCCGGCCGTGCTATCGAGGCGGGCGCGTTCCAGCAGAAAGCTCTTCAAATAGCACTCGTCGCGGGTAGTCCAGCTCACTTCGATGCCCGCGGAGCCAGCCGTGGCCTGCTGGCTGGTTAGCGGGGCGGGCAGCATGGCCGGCAGGCCGCACACATCGGGCCGGAAGCTACGGGCGCGCAGCACGTAGCGGCCACCGGCCACGTCGCTCAAGGGGCTCAGCTCGCGGCTGCGCTGGCCGCGGGCAATGGCGTAGTGCATGATGGCGGTGGGCCGAATCAGGTGCGACAGCTGCTGGGCGTGTCCCAGCTCGTGCACCGCCACCGACTCAAAATCCAGCTGCGGACTCACCGGCGCGGCCGGCCCGAACTGGAAGCTGGCCGCCTCGCTGAACTGCGTATCGATTTCGTGCACGAAGAATGCCACCGTGCCATCGGGGCGGTAGCAGCCCTCGTAGTAGCTGGTGGTGCGGCCCAGCACGCCGGCCGGCAGCGCGCCGCCCGCATCAAAGCCCACCGAGTTTTCGCCGTCGTCGGCCACGCCGGTTTTGGTGCGCGGCGGCCCCAACTCCCAGTTGATGCCCGTCTGGCAGCGCCAGGTGTTCAGGGCCCGGCCCCAGGCCGCGGCCGCCGCGCTGTTGGTCGCAAAGCCTGGCTCGAAACGGAACGTGAGGCCGCCGGTGCCGTTCTGGTCGCGGTGGGCGGGCACGGCGCGCTGGCCGGTTTTCGTGTCGCGCACGTTGGTAGCCGCAAACACCACGGTAACCGTCTGAGGGCTCTGCACCGGCGGCTGGCCCGCGCCATCGGGCGTTACGCGCACCGGCCCGCTGCCGGCGGGGCTGCCGCTGGCGCTCAGGGCCGGCACCCGCACCTGAATCTGGGTGTCGGTCCAGCTCAGGTAATCGTCGTCGTTGGCTTTGGTGAAGGTGCTGCCCCCGTCGTCGGCGTTGCGAAATTCCACGCTGCCGCCCGTGCCCCGGCGGCTGCCGAAGCCGCTGCCCGTAATAGTGAGTACGGCGCCGGTGCCGGCCGTCAGGCTACTCGGGCTCAGCCCACTGATAACCACGGCCTGGGGCCGGGCAGCCAGCGGCCGGCTGAGCTGCTGCCGGGCCGCCGCCAGGGCCGGGTTGGCCTGCACCACGCGGGGCGCGGCGGTTGCGGTGGCCAGCACTTCTACCGCTTCATCGAGCGTAGGGTAGCGCCGAAACGGCTCGGCAGCCGACAGGTCGGCTAAGTCGTATCGAATAAAGCCCTGTTGGCTGCCGTACACCTGCCAGCCGGTTGTGGCCGCCGCGGGTTCCAGAAAGAACAGGCCCTGCTCGCCCACGGCCAGCTGCAGCGTGTTGGTGAGCTGCTCGCGGCGCAGGCCCAGCGTGCCGCCTTCGGTAAACACGGTCAGCACCGAGTCGGCCGGCCCTTTCAGCTGGCGGAACACCCGCAGCCGGTGGCGCGTGTAGAGCCGGCCGTTGGGCGCGCGCTCCCCCTGGCTGCTGACGACGGCGGCCTCCACGATGCGGCTGGCGCGGGCGGCTCGCAGGGCGGGGTCGAGGGGCACCAGCAGGCAGTGGGTAGCCGGGGCGGCTACCAGGGAAGCGGCAGGTTGGGCCACCGTTTGCGCCGCCAGGGGCAGCGCCGGCAGCAGCGAAAACGAGAGCAGCGAAAGAGCGGAGAATTTCATACCGGGATACATACGCCAGCCGGCTGGCTGCGCGGTTGTCAAAGTACGGTATTTCGGCGCCCCGATTGCCCGGCGCGCCAACAGTTTTATGCTGCTTTCGGCGCCGGTATGCAACCTGCCGGCGCCGGCCCGGGCTCCTGCTGGCAACTCCTTGCTGCTGCTATAGCGCTCCGGCCACTTTTAGCCACTTTCCGTTACGTATGCGTTTCTTCCCGCTCGCTCCCATTGGTTTATTTACGGCCGCCCTGTTGCTGGCCGGCCCGGCCGTTTTCGCCCAGCAGGCCCCCACCGCCCCAGCCACTGCAACGCCCGGAAACCCCACCGCTGCGGCCGCCGAAGCTCCCACCCGGCCCGGACCACTGTTCAAGCTGGGAACGGGCCTGTCGGATGGCTCGGGCTACGGTAGCTTTCTGGGTTTGTCGCTGCCGTTGGTGCTGGGCGTTGAGCAGCAGTTGGCGCCCGGGTGGACGGCCACGCTCAACGGCTCCAGCCTCTGGAATATCGGCGAGCGGCGCAACAGCTCCTCGACGGACCGGGAGGGACTTAAGCTGGAGCAGTTGGGCCTCGATGCGGGCATCCGCCGTTATTACAACCAGGAAAAGCGCCGCACCAAAGGCCGCCGGACGGGCCCCTACGAGGGGCCCTACGTGGCCCTGCAGCTCAACAACTACTTCCGCCGCGACCTACCCTATAATTTCAGCCAACGCGCTTTCGAGTACGACTACAGCAGCCTGACTGCGCGTTGGGGCGTGCAGCGCCGCCTGGGCGGTCGGGGCCTCCTGGATGCCTACCTCGGCGCCGGGGTGGCCAACTCGCGCATCTACCGCTTCAACCCCGCCGCCTCCAGGTACGACCAGAGCCGGGTGCTGGACCTGGGCCTGGAGCTGGGCGTTAAAATCAGCCTGACCAACAAGCGGTAGTCGCCCCAGAGTGCCAGGCCGGCCTGCTAAAATAGGCTGCCCTGCACCGGCTGCGGAATCACGCGGGGCGGGTGTACGGTCAGGCCGGTCAGCTCGTGCAGGCGGCGCAGGAAGTGCTCGGCCCAGAGCGGTGAGTGCATGATGTCTTTCTGATGGATGAAGACATAGGCCGTGTGCAGACCCGCTTCGAGCCAGCTGGCAATGCGGGCGGCCCAGTCGTCGGCGCGGCGGAAGTCAGAGTCGATGAGGCCGTGGCCGTTGAGGCGCACGAAGGCCACGGGCGCGGTCAGGCGCTGGTGCAGCGCGTCGCGGCGGCCGGCCACGTCGCTTATCACCAGCGGCTTGTTCAGGGCTTCGAGCATGGCCGTGACGGTGGCCAGCAGGCCGGCATCGGAAAACCAGCCGGGGTGCCGCAACTCCACGGCCAGCGGCACGAAGGCCGGGAAATCGAGCAGGTAGCGCTCCAGCCGCCGCAGGTGCTCGGGGCCGAAAGTAGGTGGCAGTTGTAAAAAAGTGTGGCCCAGCGTGGGTCCCAGGCCCTCCAGGGCCCGGCAGAAGCTCACGGTCAGGTCGTCGGCGTTGTACAGGGCCCGGTCGTGGCTGATAATTTGCGGGATTTTGGGGCAGAATTTGAACGAGGCCGGCACCGCCTCGCGCCACTTGCGCACGGTAGGCGCGTCGGGGATGCGGTAGTGGGTGGTGTTGAGCTCGATGCTGTTGAACTGCCGGGCGTAGTGGTGCAGATACTCGCTGTCCTTGATGCCCTGCGGGAAGTAGGAGCCCAGCCAGGCCTTGTTGGTCCAGATGGGACAGCCCACGTACACGGCCGGCGGGGCGGGCTGCGTGGCCAGGGCACGGGCCAGCACGGCGGCCGTTTCGGGGTGGTCGGCGGGCAGCCGGAAATCAACGTAGCGCAGGTCGGAAAGGCGGCCAAAATCCATCCCCGAAGATACTCGGTTGAGAGTTGCCAGTCGCCATTCGCCAGTTGCCAGCATGAACGTCATTCAGAGCGAAGCGAAGAATCTCGCGTGCTGACGTTGTGAGAAGTCAGTTCAAAAATTGGAAGCGAGATTCTTCGCTTCGCTCTGAATGACGTTCCTGCTGACAGCTGGCAACTGGCGACTGGCAACTCATTACTCATTAGCACATTTCCCGGACTTTTGCAACCACCCGGCCGGCTACTTAGGCGGGACCAGGCCCGAATTTTTTCACCGGCGGATAGTCGTATTCCGGCGCGCATCCTTCCAGCTTCTGAAAAGAATGCAAAAAGCGTCTCAACTAAACACAAACGGTTATTTGAGCATAGCCGGGCTGAATTATTTAAATACAAGGATTATTGGAAAAGGTCAATTCATCAACAGTCGGGACACAGGCCTGATTTGGCTTGTAAGCTCTGCTTTGGTTGGTGCTTCTAGATTTGTCGCACTCACCAACCGACTCCCGGATGAAAGTGCTCTACCGACGGTATGTGTCAAGCCTGCTGCTAGTTGGCCTGACGGCCCTGCTGACACTGCAAACGGCCACGGCCAGTTCGGCCCGATTGACGGACGACGAAAAAGCGGCCACTACCGCCAAAAAGAGCACTATTCTGCGGGGCCGCGCCTCCTGGTACGGCCGTGAATTCCAGGGTCGCCGCACCAGCAGCGGCGAGCGGTTCGACCGCCACCAGTACACCTGCGCCCACAAAACCCTGCCCTTCGGCACCCGCCTGCGCGTATCGAACCCCAAAACCGGCGAGGCCGTGGTGGTGCGCGTATCCGACCGCGGCCCGTTCCGCCACCAGCGCATCCTCGATCTGGCCGAAGTAGCGGCCCGCCCGCTGGGCATCGTTACGCACGGCGCCGTATCGGTGGTGGCTGAAATAGTGCCCGACACCACGCCCCTGGGCCCCACCAACGCCCCCGACGACCTGCAGGCCCTGGCCGTTGACCCCGCCGAGCTGGCCGCGTTGCACACCAACATCGTGGCCGGCAGCACCGAGGACGCCGACGTAGCCGTGACGGCCGAACCCACCGCCTCCTACACCGTGCAGGCCGGCACCTTCGGCGACGTGCGCAACGCCCGCGCCACCATCGAGAAGATTCAGGGCCTGGAGCCGGGGCTGTTCGTTACCACGCTCACCAGCGCTTCGGCCCAGGGCAAAACCCTCAACCGGGTGGTAGTGGGCCGCTTTGCCACCGCCGCCGAGGCCAACGCCGTGCGCCTGCGCCTGGCCCGCGCCGGGGTGGCCGGCCTGGTGCGCCAGAGCGAAAACCTCTAGCGCCCACGCTTTTGGCGCGCCACCGCGCTGCTTACAGCGGTTTTCAAATTAGTGTACAGCATATGGGGCCGGTGGGCAGTAGCGCGAACTTTGTAGTTCGCGTCCCCGCGCCAGTGGAGCCGCCCACACGGCGCGGGGACGCGAACTACAAAGTTCGCGCTACATGCGCTACCTGTACAACGACCTGAAAACTGCTCTAGTTTCTGCTTAACCAAGCCCGTCGCGCCGCTTCCCTTGGGGGAGGCGGCGCGACGGGCTTTGGGGCTTTGTGGTACCCGTGTTTTTCGGGACGGTGCGGGCGCGGAGGCGCGGGCTGCTTGGGGCAGAAACTTTTCTGCGGGGCCCGCGCCGGCTTCATACCGGCTTCATGTAGTGGGCGCGTGCTTTGTGCCGTTTGCTGGCCGGCATCCGCCGTGCATCGGCCCTCAGGGCCTTCCTGGCGCCTGGTTGCCAAGCTCTCACCACCACTTACCGGAGTTTACGCATTCATGAAAAAATCCCTCGTTTTGCTTGGTTTCGGCGCGCTGTGCTTCAGCACGGCCTGCACCAAGCACGAAGAAGTAAAGGAAGAAACGGCCAAATACCTGGTGACCAGCCCGCTGCTGCAGGACACGACCATCACCAAGGAGTATGTGGCCCAGGTGCACGCCATTCAGCACATCGAGCTACGGGCGCTGGAGAAGGGCTACCTCGAAAAGATTTACGTGGACGAGGGCCAGATGGTGCACAAGGGCCAGCCCATGTTCCAGATTATGCCCCTCATGTACCAGGCCGAGCTGAAGAAATCGGAGGCCGAGGCCAAGTACGTGGGCATCGAGTACCAGAACACCAAGCGCCTGGCCGAGAGCAACGTGGTGTCGAAGAGCGAGCTGGACCTGGCCGCCGCCAAGGTGGGCAAGGCCGAAGCCGAAGTGTCGCTGGCCAAAACGCACCTCTCGTTTACCACCATCAAGGCGCCCTTCAACGGCATCATGGACCACTTTGAGGTGCGGCTGGGCAGCCTGGTGGACGAGGGCGATTTGCTGACGACACTTTCCGACAACAGCCAGATGTGGGTGTACTTCAACGTGCCCGAGGCCGAATACCTGTCGTTCAAGACCAACGCCAAGGCCAACAACCAGCCCAACGTGAAGCTGCTGATGGCCAACAACGAGCAGTTCAAGTACCCCGGCGTGGTGCAGACCATCGAGGCCGACTTCAACAACGAAACCGGCAACATCGCCTTCCGCGCTACCTTCCCTAACCCCGACGGCCTGCTGCGCAGCGGCGAAACGGGCAACGTGCTGATGACCGTGCCGCTTAAAAACGCCCTCATCATCCCGCAGAAAGCCACCTTCGAAATCCTGGAGAAAAAGTACGTGTACGTGGTGGACGCCAAGAACAAGGTGCACCAGCGCGAGGTGGCCATCGGCTCCGAAATGCCCGACCTGTACGTGGTGAAAAGCGGCCTGAAAGCGGGCGACAAAATCATGCTCGAAGGCATCCGCAAGGTGAAGGACGGCGACAAGATTGCCTTCACTTTTGAGGCCCCCAAAAAGGTGCTGGCCGGCCTGCACACCTACGCCGAGTAGCATGGTTTGAGGCCTCCCGAAAAGTGTCATGCTGAGCGAAGCGGAGCGCAGCCGAAGCATCTCTACCGCAGTGGTAATCCTAACGTCAGGTTAGTTTGACAACGAAGCGGTAGAGATGCTTCGACAAGCTCAGCATGACAGGGCCCTCGCCCAGCCCAACCAAGTCTCTCAGCTAACAGCTCAAAACCTATGTTCAGTAAATTCATTCGACGGCCGGTTTTTGCCATCGTCATTTCCATCGTCATCCTGTTTCTGGGGACGCTGGCTATTTACACGCTGCCTACCTCGCAGTTTCCGGAGATTTCGCCGCCCATGGTAATGGTGAGCGCCGCCTATCCGGGCGCCAGCGCCAAGGTGCTCACCGAGTCGGTGCTGATACCCTTGGAGCAGGCCGTGAACGGCGTGCCGGGCATGAAGTACATGACCTCCGACGCCGTGAGTGCGGGCGAGGCCAACATCCAGATTGTGTTCAACCTGGGCACCGACCCCGACCAGGCCGTGGTGAACGTGAACACCCGCATTGCCCAGGTGCTCAACCGCCTGCCCATTCTGGTGCAGCGCGAGGGCGTGATTGTGAACCGCGTGGTGCCCAACATGCTCATGTATGTGAACCTATACAGCAAGGACAAGAACACGGACATGAAGTACCTGTTCAACTTTGCCGGGGTGAACATGATACCCGAAATCCAGCGCATCAACGGCATCGGGCGGGCCTCCATTCTGGGCAGCCGGCAGTACGCCATGCGCATCTGGCTCAAGCCCGACCGCATGCGGGCCTACAACATTTCGGCCGACGACGTGATGAAGGCCCTCGATGAGCAGAGCGTGATTGGCTCGCCCGGCCGCATCGGCCGCGCCGACGGCAAAAGCTCGCAGGCGCTCGAATATGTGCTGACGTATCAGGGCCGCTTCAACGACGTAGACCAGTACAAGAACGTGATTCTCAAGTCGAATGCCGACGGCGAGATGCTGCACCTCAAGGATGTGGCCAACGTGGAGCTGGGCTCCGAGTTCTACGACATCTACTCCAACCTCGACGGCTACCCCTCGGCGGCCATCGTGCTCAAGCAAACCTACGGCTCGAACGCCAGCGACGTAATCCGCGACGTGAAGGCCAAGCTGGAGGAGCTGAAGAAGACCATGCCGCCCGGCATGGACTACAAAATCAGCTACGACGTGTCGAACTTCCTCAACGCCTCGACCGAAAACGTGCTCCACACCCTGCGCGACGCCTTTATTCTGGTGGCCATTGTGGTGTTCCTGTTTCTGGGCGACTGGCGCTCGACGCTGATTCCGATTCTGGCTGTGCCCGTGTCGCTGATTGGCGCGTTTTCGGCCATGCAGGCGTTCGGCCTCACCATTAATATGATTACCCTGTTTGCGCTGGTGCTGGCCATTGGTATCGTGGTGGATAACGCCATTGTGGTGGTGGAAGCCGTGCACGTGAAGATGGCCGAGCGGCACCTCTCGCCCTACGGGGCCGTGCGCGAGGTGGTGGGCGAAATCGGGGGCGCCATCATCGCCATTACCATTCTGATGACGGCCGTGTTCGTGCCAGTGGCCTTTATGAGCGGGCCGGTGGGCATTTTCTACCGGCAGTTCTCCATCACGATGGCCGCCAGTATCATCATCTCGGGCGTGGTGGCCCTCACGCTCACGCCGGTGCTCTGCGCCATGATTCTGAAGAATACCCACGGCCAGCCCCGCTCCCGCTCGCTGATGAACCGCTTCCTCGACTGGTTCAACCGCGGCTTCGAGCGCCTCACCGACAGGTACGTGGGTTTGCTCGGCGCCATCGTGAGCCGGCGCGTGGTGACGGTGCTACTGACGCTGGGCTTTGTGGCCGGCATCTACGGGCTGGCGCTGGTGCTGCCCTCGGGCTTTATTCCGAGCGAAGACCAGGGCATGCTCTACGCCATTGTGCAGACGCCCCCCGGCTCGACGCTGGAGCGCACCAACGCCATTGCCCAGGAGCTGCAGAAGCTCGCCGAGGACGTGCCGGGCATTGCCAGCATTTCCACGCTGGCCGGCTACGAGGTGCTCACCGAGGGCCGCGGCTCCAACGCCGGCACCTGCCTGATCAACCTCAAGCCCTGGTCGGAGCGCAAGGAAACCGTCCACGACGTAATTGAGGAGCTGGAAAAGCGGGCCAAGAAGATTCCGGGCGCCAACATCGAGTTCTTCGAGCCGCCGGCGGTGCCGGGCTACGGCGCGGCGGGCGGCTTCCAGCTGCAGCTGCTCGACAAAACCAACACTGGCGACTACAAGGCCCTCGAAAAGGTAAACGACGAGTTTCTGGCCGCCCTCAAAAAGCGCAAAGAGCTGGCCGGCCTGTTCACGTTCTACTCGGCCAAATACCCCCAGTACGAGCTGCAGATTGACAACCAGCTGGCCATGCAGAAGGGCGTGAGCATCGGCAACGCCATGAATACGCTGTCGATTATGATTGGCTCGACCTACGAGCTGGGCTTCATCAAATACCAGCGCTTTTTCAAGGTGTACGTGCAGGCTTCGCCCGAGTACCGCAAGCTGCCCAAGGACGTGCTGGACATGTGGGTGAAGAACGACCACGGCGAAATGGTGCCGTTTTCGGCCTTCATGAAGGTGGTGAAAACCCAGGGCGCCAACGAAATCAACCGCTACAACATGTACACCACGGCCTCCATCCGGGGCGACGCCGCCGCCGGCTACAGCTCGGGCGAGGCCCTGAAAGTGGTGCAGGACGTGGCCAAGCAAACCCTGCCCCGCGGCTACGACATCGACTGGGGCGGGCTGAGCAAGGACGAAGTGGGCCGCGGCAACGAGGCCGTCGTCATCTTCCTTATCGTGCTGGGCTTCGTGTACCTGGTGCTGGCCGCCCAGTACGAAAGCTTCCTGTTGCCGCTGGTGGTTATTCTGAGTTTGCCGGCCGGTATTTTCGGCTCGTTCCTGCTGATTAAGGTGCTGGGCCTGGCCAACAACATCTACGCCCAGGTGGGCCTGGTGATGCTGGTAGGTTTGCTGGGCAAGAACGCGGTGCTGATTGTGGAGTTTGCCGTGCAGAAGCACGAGGAGGGCCTGAGCGTGCGCGAGGCCGCCATTGAGGGCGCGAAGGTTCGTTTCCGGCCCATCCTGATGACCTCCTTCGCCTTCATTGCCGGCCTGATTCCGCTGATTGTGGCCACCGGCGCGGGCGCGGCGGGCAACCGCACTATCGGGGCCGCGGCCCTGGGCGGCATGCTGTTCGGCACCGTGTTCGGCGTGGTGCTCATCCCCGGCCTCTACTACATCTTCGGCAGCATAGCAGCCGGCCGCAAGCTCATCAACGACGAAAACGAGAACCCTTTGTCGGAATTCGAACCCCGCGTAACTGTAACCGAGCTAGAAGACCAAGTTGCCACTCATGCGTAAGAAGAGCCTGATTACCTTTTTCGGGGCCGCCGCCTTCGCGGTGGCCCTCACGGGCTGCGTTACGCCGGGCATCGTGCCCCGCACGGCCAGCCACGCGGTGCCGGCCAGCTACGGCAGCGCCCTCACCGATACCACCAACACGGCCCAGCTGCGCTGGCAGGAGTTTTTCACCGACCCCAACCTTACCACCCTCATCGACACGGCCCTGCGCAACAGCCAGGAGCTGAACATCGCGCTGCAGGAAATCCAGCTTTCGAAAAACGAAGTGCAGGTGCGCAAGGGCGAGTACCTGCCGTTTCTGGGCGTGGGCGTGCGCTCCGACGTGGATAAACCCGGCCGCTACACCCTGCGCGGCGCCACCGAGGAGCAGGTGCGCATCGAGGAAGACCACAAAAACCCCGAGCCGCTGGCCAACCACCAGGTGGGCGCGTTTGCCAGCTGGGAAGTGGACATCTGGCACCGGCTGCGCAACGCCCGCAAGGCCGCCGCGCTGCGCTACCTGGCCAGCGTGGAGGGCCGGAACTTCGCCGTTACCAACCTGATTGCCGAAGTTGCTACCTCCTACTACGAGCTACTGGCCCTGGATAACCAGCTGGCCATTACGCGCCAGAACATCGACATTCAGCGCAACGCCCTGCAGCTGGTGAAGCTGCAGAAGGAGTCGGCCCGCACCACCGAGCTGGCCGTGCAGCGCTTCGAGGCCCAGCTGCACAACACGCTCAGCAACCAGTTCACCATCCAGCAGCAAATCACGGAAACCGAGAACCGCATCAACTTCCTGGTGGGCCGCTACCCCCAGCCCGTAGCCCGCAACGACTCCTCGTTCAATGCCCTGGTGCCCCAGCTGGTGCGTGCGGGCGTGCCGGCCCAGCTGCTGCAAAACCGCCCCGACATCCGGCAGGCCGAGCAGCGCCTGCTGGCCTCCAACCTCGATGTGCAGGTGGCCCGCGCCGCCTTCTACCCGGCGCTGCGCATTACCGGCTCGGCCGGCTTCGAGGCCTTCCGGCCCGGTTTGCTGTTCACTTCGCCCCAGTCTATGCTGTTTTCGGCGGCCGGCGACCTGATGGCCCCGCTCATCAACCGCAACGGCATCAAATCGGTCTACAGCAGCGCCAACGCCAGCCAGATTCAGACCGCCTACAACTACGAGCGCACCGTGCTGAACGCCTACGTGGAAGTGAGCAACCAGCTGGCCAGCCTGCGCAACCTGGGCCAGAGCTACGACGAGAAGGCCCGCGCCGTAGCCGCCCTCAATCAGTCGGTCACCATCTCCAACTCCCTCTTCCGCTCGGCCCGCGCCGAGTACACCGAAGTGCTGTTCACCCAGCGCGACGCCCTCGAAGCCAAGTACGACCTCATCGAGCTGAAAATGAAGCAGCTCAACGCCCAGGTCAACGTCTACCGCGCCCTCGGCGGCGGCTGGAACTAGGGTATTGGAATAAGGTCGCGATAGGCAGCCTCATTCCAAAACCTCTTTCTTGCCTAGTAAGCCCCATTGAAAATTGCCCCGCTAGCCCGTTAGAATCGGTGCTGGCGGGGCAATTTTCGTTTTTAAAGGCCGTTATTTGCGCATCTTTGCATCTCTTACTTTCTATATAGTGCTAACACCTCGATTTCTTCCCTTGTCACTGCTGGCGGCCGCATTGCTAGCCGGCGGTAGTGCAGCCCAGGCCCAAACCACTCAGGGCACCCACGTACTGGGCTTGAGCGGCGGTAGTTTCACGTATCAGAAATCCGACCTGACCAAGCGCTTTTCTGGTACCCTAATCCCAACCGCCGGCGTATTCCTGGCTGATAATGTGGCCTTGGGGGTTGCCGTGCCAATCAGTTACAACCGCCTAAAGGTTGATGTGGCCGACGGCATAACCAATCGCGCCTTGAGCGTGGGAGTGCTACCCTGGCTGCGGTATTACCTGCCTTCGGAAAGCAAGCACCGGCTGTTTGGCGAATTGAGCGCGGGCGGCGTACTGACCAGTTCACACGCCGACGGAGGTATTAGCGGCATCAACTACTCCAGCACCGACGTAAGTTTTGCCGGCAGTGCCGGGCTGGGCTATTCCTACTTCATCACGCCGGCCGTGGGCCTGGAGGGCCTGCTGGCCTACCAGCGCATCAGCGGCAACCACGACTCCGGTAGCGGTGCCCTGAGCCTCAACCTGGGCTTCCGCATCTACCTGCCCCGCAACTAGCGCCCAAGCGGCTTGCTGCCCCGGCAGGGCTCTTAATCAGACCAGTTTCCGAATCTGTGGACGGGTGTAGCGACGCGACCCCTCGCGTCGCGTCGTTGAACAGCTACCGTGCAACGCCGAGACACGATGGGTCGCGCCGCTACACTCGTTCTGTAATCCGGTAGTTGCCCTGGATAGAAGATACAGAAGGCCGGTCGAAAGCCCCAGCGGGGCGGCATGTCGGTAGAAAAGCAGTTTATTGAACGGTAAAGCCCCAGTGGGGCGACACAATCTGTCGAACGATTGGTGTCGCCCCGCTGGGGCTTTAGCTGTATGTGCGCCCGGTTGCTACCGACATGTCGCCCCGCTGGGGCTAAAATGCGGCAGATAGCCCCCACGACCTGCCAGATAGCCCAAATCGGTTGTCAGACATCTCCCACGACCTGCCAGATGTCTCCCACCGCTTGCCAGATAGCCCAAATCAGTTGTCAGACAACTCCTACTGCTTGCCAGATGGCTCCCACGACCTGCCAGACATCTCCCACGACCTGCCAGATGTCTCCCACGGCTTGCCAGATGATTCCAACTGCAACAACGCCCGGCATTTACTACCTTCCGGCTCCCTAAAAACTCCGGTTGCGTATGCTGCGTTGGCTGAAACCTGCCCTGGCCCTGTTCGCGGCCCTTGTGCTGGCCGGGGTGCTGAACACCCAACAGGGCCAGGTGCCGCCGCTGGGCCGGCTGCTGAGCCCCTACCAGGGCTTCTGGCTCAACGGCGAAACGGCCGCCGACTTCCCCGCCCAACAGACCCTGCGCCTGCCCGGCCTGCACCAAACCGTGCGCGTGCGCTTCGACGACCGGCGCGTGCCCCACATCTTCGCCGAAAACGACCACGACCTCTACTACGCCCAGGGTTACCTCACGGCCCGCGACCGGCTCTGGCAGATGGAGTTCATGACCCGCGTAGCCGCCGGCCGCATTTCGGAAGTGGTGGGCGAGCGGGCCCTGGAGTACGACCGGTTTCAGCGCCGCATGGGCCTGCCCTTCGGGGCCGAAAACTCGCTGCGCGAGATGCTCAAAAACGACACTACGCGGCTGGTGCTGGAGTCATATTCGGCGGGCGTGAACGCCTACATCAGTCAGCTGAGCCCCCGCACGTATCCGTTTGAATACAAGCTGCTCGACTACGCCCCCGAGCCCTGGGCGCCGCTCAAATCGGCCCTGCTGCTCAAGCTGATGGCCTGGGACCTGAGCGGCCGCTCCGACGATTTGCGCCTGAGCAACATCCTCAGCAAATACGGCCCCGCCGTCACCCGCGACCTGTTTCCCGACTTCCCCTTCCGCGCCGACCCGGTGGTGCCCGAAGGCACGCCGCTCGATTTCCAGCCCCTGCCCGTGCCGCCCGCCCCGCCCGCGCCGTTTGCCGCCGCCGTGTCGGGCCTGGTGCCGAGCCGCGAGCCCGATGCCGAGCTGGGCTCCAACAACTTTGCCCTGGCCGGCAGCCGCACCGCCTCGGGCAAGCCGCTGCTGGCCAACGACCCGCACCTGCAACTCAACCTGCCCAGCATCTGGTATCAGGTGCAGCTGAATTCGCCCGGCCAGAACGTGTACGGCGTCACGATTCCGGGCGCCCCGGCCGTCATCATCGGCTTCAACTCTGATGTGGCCTGGGGCGTCACCAACGTGGGCGGCGACGTGCTCGATTGGTACCAGCTCAAGTTCCGCGACGCGAGCCGCCGCGAGTACTGGCACGCCGGCCGCTGGAAACCGGTGCGCCGCGTAGTGGAGCGCATTGCCGTGCGCGGCCACCCCGACCGCCTCGATACCGTCCTCTACACCCACCACGGCCCGGTGGTGTACGACCAGAACGAGAAAGTCTTCAACGCCCAAACACCCGTGCGCCACGCCCTGCGCTGGACCGCCCACGACGCCGCCGGGGCCAACGAGGTGCTGGCCTTCGTGAAGCTAAACCACGCCCGCAACTACCAGGACTACGACCGGGCCCTGCGCACCTACGCCTCGCCGGCCCAGAACTTCATCTTTGCCAGCCGCCAGGGCGACGTAGCCATCCGGCCCAACGGCCGCTTCCCGCTCAAATACGCCGAGCAGGGCAAGTTTATTCTCGACGGCTCCGACCCGCGCCAGGACTGGCCGGGCTGGATTCCGATGAGCCAGACCCCACGCGTCCTCAACCCGGCCCGCGGCTACGTATCGTCGGCCAACCAGCACTCGGCCGGCCCCGGCTACCCGTATTACCTCGGCTGGGATTACGCCCCCTGGGACCGGGCCCACCGCATCAACCAGCAGCTAAGCCAGATGCACCGCGCCACCGCCGACACTTTGCGGGTGCTGCAGAACGACGATTTGGGCCTGAACGCGCAACTGATGCTGCCCTGGATGCTGGCAAATCTGCCCGCCGCTACGGCCGCTGGAGCCCCTGGCACAGCACCGGCTACGGCCGCCACTACTGCGCCGACGGCCTCCGTGGCTGCCGCCCGCCGCCTGCTGGCCCGCTGGAACTACCATTACGGGGCCGATGCGGTGGCCGCCACCGTCTTCGAACTATGGTACCAGGAACTGGTGCATAAACTCTGGAAAGATGACTTCGGCAAGCAGGCTACAGGTTTGGAGATGCGCTACCCCTCCCGCGACCGGACCAACCAGCTACTATTGGCCGAGCCCCGCAGCCCCTGGCTGGACGACTGTCGCACGGCGCAACGCGAAACCGCCCCCGACCTGCTCACCACTTCGTTGCAATTTGCCATGGATTCGCTGACCCGCAAGTTTGGGCCGCTGGGCCCCAAGTGGGCCTGGGCCCACCAGAAAAGCACCGACATCAACCATTTGGCCCAGCTACCCGGCTTCGGCCACCAGGACGTGTGGTGCGGCGGCAGCCCCAGCAGCGTAAATGCCACCGGCCCGCGCAACGGCCCCTCCTGGCGCATGGTCGTGGATTTGGCCCCGCCGGTGCGGGCTTACGGCATCTTCCCCGGCGGCCAGAGCGGCAACCCCGCCTCCGCCTACTACGACGACATGCTGGAAAGCTGGCGCACCGGCCGCCTTGACGAACTGGTGTTTCTGCAGGCCGCCGACGAAAACCACCCCCGCCTGCAAGCCGCGTGGCGGCTGGAGAAATAGGCCCGCTTATTCCCAACTACAATGAAATCCTTCCTCAGCCTTTTCCTGCTGGTTTTCGTGCTTTCCAGTCTGGCCCAGTTTTTTCTACCGTGGTGGGTGGTACTGCCGCTGTGTCTGGGGCTGGCCACGTGGCGTGGCGGTTCGGCCGGGGCCGCCTTTGGGGCCGGGCTGCTGGGCGTGGCTTGCAGCTGGTGGCTGCCCGCCGCCTGGCTTAACCTCAACGGCGCGGGTTTGCTGGCCGGCCGGGTGGCCACGCTGCTGCCGCTGGGTGGCAACTCCTGGCTATTGGTACTGCTGTCGGGCCTGCTGGCCGGGCTGGTGGGCGGCCTGGCGGCGCTGGCCGGCGCGTGGCTCAAAGTGAGATGGTGAGGTGGTGAAATGGTGAGTTGATGTTCTGGTTTCCTGGCACAGGGGCCAGCCCCGGCGGGGCGGCATATCGGTAGCGGCCACGCATCGATAAATAGAAAAAGCCCCAGCGGGGCGACACCAATCGTTGAGCCGGTGGTGTCGCCCCGCTGGGGCTTTGCTTATCTGCTTGGTTGATTTGCTACCAATATGCCGCCCCGCTGGGGCTGCCCTCTGTGCCAGGGACCCAAAACATCAACTCACCATTTCACCACCTCACTATCTCACCTTAGGTCATGTCACCGTTAAAACTGCGAGATGAAGGCGTAGGCCTGCAGCGTGTACACTGGGGCGGCGGTGAAGTGGGTGCCGCCCTGGATGGGGCGCAGCTCTACGTTGGTGGCGCCGCGGGCGCGCATGGCGTTGTAGGCGTCCTGCGAGTTGAAGAAGGGCACATAGTCGTCGGCGGTGCCGTGGAACAGGGCCAGCGGGGCGCGCGGCTGCCAGTCGTACACGTCGTTGGCGGTGAGCGTGGCCGTCAGGGCCGGGTCGGAGCCGGTGAGCACGGCCTGGCGGAACGTGGGCGCGAACAGCTCGGCCGCCTGCTGGGGCACGGCGCTGAACGGGTCGGCCTGCAGGCGGGTGGCGTAGGGCTCCTGGTAGTAGTAGCTGAGCGGACGGTTGAGCTGGTACACCCGGTCGTAGGTGCGCAGCACCCACACGTAGGTGCTCAGGAAATTCAGCGGCTCGGTCGAGTTAAGAATGTACCGGGCGAAGGCCGATTTGTGGTAGGCCCCGGCGCCGGGCGCGCTGGCCGTAACGGGCAGCGTGGTGGTGTACTTTTCCTCCAGTAGCTTGTGCAGCGCCATCGTGGCGTAGCCGCCCTCCGAGTAGCCCAGCAGGAAGTTCTTCTGGTTGACGCTGATTTTCTGCTGCGCGCAGAACTCGCGGGTGGCCCGCAGCATATCGGCCGAGGCCGAAGCCAGCGAGGCGCCGTGCTCGTAAGGGTGCGGCAGCGCTTTGGAAGCGCCGTAGCCAATGTAATCGGGCGCCGACACCACGTAGCCGGTAGCGGCCAGCACCGATACGGCCGACCAGATTTCACTGCGCGAACTGTAATACGAAGGGGCCCGGGTTTCCTCATCGGGCTGCAGCGTGCCGTGCTGGTAGCTGATGACCGGCACCGCCGCCGGGGCCACCGGCACCAGCACGGCGCCCGAGGCCGTTACCGGTTGGCCGTCGGTGTTGGGGGTGGTGTAGGTGAGCCGATACACACGCACCGGGTAGCGGGCCAGCGTGCCCACCAGCGGAATATCCGACACTCGGGCCGCCAGCTGAGCGGTAGTGAACTCGCCAATCAGGGTGCTACCCAACAGCACCGGCGCAGACGGGGAGACCGGCGGCGGGGTCGTGGGCGGCTGGGTCGTGGGTGGACTCCCGACGACGGCCGGCTCGGGCGAGTTGCTCTTGCAGCCGGCGGCCCCGAGCGTCGACAGGCACAGCAGCGCCACGGCCCAGCCGGCAGCGAAAAAACGAGGAAGCAGAGTATTCAGCACAGAAAAATACGAGTTAGTGAAAGCAGCAAACCACCCAACGCGGTGCGGCGGCTATGTGTTCCGGCGAACTGATTCCGCACCTTTTCATATTTCAGCCAAAAAATTAGTTGTATAACTAAAAAATTAGTTACATATTTGATCTACCGACCCAGCGCCGCCGGGAATCAGCATTCGATGCTGTTCCTGCCCGCTGGCTGCAGAGACGCGGCCCATCGCGTCTGGGCGTTGAACGGCCCGTTTGAATGATGTGAACACCGGCGCGTTCCACTCAACCTCCGCAACGATGAGACGCGATGGGTCGCGCCTTTACAGCTTAACTCCCAAACCAATCAGCCACCCCATGCCCGGCCCCGCTTTCCCCGAACTAACCCGCGCCGAAGAACAGGTAATGCAGGTGCTCTGGCAGCACGGCCCCGCCTTTGTGAAGGATGTGGTGCCACAGCTGCCCGAGCCCCGCCCAGCCGTCACCACGGTGTCCACCATCATCCGCATTCTGGCGCAGAAAGGCTTTGTGGGCCACGAGGCCTTCGGGCGCACCCACCGCTACCACGCCCTGGTGGCCCGCGACGAATACCGGCGCTTCTCGTTGGGCAAGCTGCTGGGCGGCTACTTCGGCGGCTCGTTCAGCCGGCTGGTGTCGTTTTTCGCCCAGGAAGAAAACCTCGACGCGGCCCAGCTGGAAGAACTGCTGCGCCACGCTCAAACATCCACCCCTAACAACCCGTCCGATGCCGATGCTCCAGCTGCTTCCGACCACGACCAGCCTGCTTAGCTGGGCCCTGCAAAGTACGCTGCTGCTGGGCGCGGGCTGGCTGCTCTACCGCTACGTGCTGCGCCAGGAGCGGTTTTTCGATTTCAACCGGCGCTTTTTGCTGGGCCTGCCCTGGGTGGCGCTGCTGGTGCCGCCGCTGCTCGCGGCCACCGAGCCGGGCCAGTGGCTGAGCGCCTGGCTACCGACGCCGGCGCCCGGCAGCGTGGGGCTGTTGAGCGGGGGCGTGTTGCCGGTCATTACGGTGCGCGAGCTGAGCAACGGCCCGCTGACCGGACCGCTGCCCTGGCTGCTGGGGCTGTACGGGGCCGGCGTGGTGCTGCTGCTGTTGCGGCTGGCGGCGCAGCTGCTGCACCTGCACTTCAGCACCCGCCATTTTACCCGCAAAATTCACCCCGATTATGTGCTGGTGCACACGGGCGGGCAGCGGCCCATTAGCTCGTTTGGCCGGCGGGTGTTCTGGGATGAAACCGCGCCCCTGACGCCCGCCGAGGCCCGGGCGGTGCTGGCCCACGAGCTGGCCCACGTGCGCGGCCACCACACCCGCGAGCGGCTGCTGCTGGAAATGGCGCGGGCGCTGCTCTGGCCGGTGCCGTTTGTGCACCTGCTGCCCCCGGCGCTGGCCCAGCTCCACGAATTTCTGGCCGATGCCGCCGCCGTACAGGCCACCGTTGAGGCGCCGGCCCCCGGCCGCGCCACCGCCGCGCCGGCCGCCTACCCGGCCCTGCTGGCGAGGCTGGCGCTGGCCCAGTTCCGACCCGATTTACCCCTGACTCATTCGTTCACCCAATCCTTCACCCTAACCCGTATCCGTATGCTGACTACCGCCGCCCCCCTCCGCCGCTGGAAACGCTGGCTGCCGCTGCCTTTGAGTGCTGTTTTGTTGCTGGGCCTGGTTGCCTGCGAAACAGAGTTGGACAATGCCATTCCTCCCCCACCGCCGCCTGCTTTGGTTTCTGCCGCCTCTACCGTCGAGGCCGCACGCCACAAGCCTGGCGACCCCTACACATATGTGGAGCAAATGCCGATGTACGAGGGTGGCCAGGAGCAATTATTAGATGACGTCAGTAAGCTGGTTAAATACCCGCCTGGCGCACTAGCAGCTAAGGTAGAGGGCCGGGCCTTTGTGAAATTCGTGGTGAGTGCCGATGGTAAAATTCAGGCCGCCGAGGTGCAGAAGGGCGCGGGAAAAGACAACCCTAAAGTTTCTCCTGAACTGGCCCAACAGCTCGACGACGCGGCCCTGTACGCCGTGCGCAACCTGCCGGGCAAATGGACGCCGGGCCGCCAGGGCGGTAAAGCAGTGCCGGTATATTTCACTATACCTATTACGTTTTTAGTTAAATAGCAATTACTCATTCAAATCCTTGAAACGCCGCCCGTGCTACTGCGGGCGGCGTTTTCTGTATAGGTATGCCTGGGTGAAGTTGCAATGAAGTTGAAAGTCAGCCGCAAAAGCCGCACCTTCGTGGTTCCATTCGCCTTCAATCCCCGTTGTTTTAGTGGCTTACCTCTCGACGCTTACCCGCCTGACGGCCCCCGCGCTGGCCTCTCTGGGCCTCGCCTTCACCCTCACCACGCTGCCCGGCTGCGGCTCGCGCTCGGCCACCGATTCCGAAAAAGCCACCGTGGCCGCCGATACCGTGCAGCAGCCCGCCCCGCTTGATTCGGCCGCGCTGCAGCGCCTGGCCATGCGCCGCGACTCGCTCGTGGCCGACTCGATTGCCAAGGTGAGCGGCGTGCTACCGGGCGCCATTCTGCCCGGCCACCGCATCGTAGCTTTCTATGGCAACATCCGGGCGAAGGGCATGGGCATTCTGGGCCGCGAGCCCAAGGACCAGATGTTCCGCAAGCTGAAAAAGGTGCTGGGCGAGTGGCAGGCCGCCGACCCCAGCCGTCCCGTGCAGGGCGCCATCCACAACGTCACCATTACGGCCCAGGGCACGGCCGGCAAAGACGGCAAGTGGCGCCTGATGAACTCCAAGGCCACTATTGAGGAGGTAATCAACTGGGGCAAGGAGAATAACTACATCGTATTCCTCGATGTGCAGCCGGGCCACAGCACTCTGCAGGTCGAGCTGCCCAAGCTGGAGCAGTACCTCAAAGACCCCATCGTACACCTGGGCATCGACCCCGAGTTCTCGCTGGCTACCATGCCCGGCGTGCGCCCCAACCAGAAAATCGGCACCCTCGATGCCAAGGATATCAACTTCACCATCAACTACCTGGCGCGCATCGTGAGCGAAAACAAGCTGCCGCCCAAGGTGCTGACGGTGCACCGCTTCACCCGGAAAATGGTGACCAACTACAAAAACATCAAGCTCGACCCGCGCGTGCAGGTAGTCATGCACATGGACGGCCACGGCGACCCCACGCTCAAGAAGGACTCTTACCAGCACTACATCGTGAACGAGCCCGTGCAGTACACCGGCTTCAAGCTGTTCTACGAGTACGACGCCCGCCCCAAGCCCCACCACATCATGACGCCGGAAGAGGTGATTGCCCTCAAGCCCTCGCCGCTCTACGTGCAGTATCAGTAGGCTACCGATTCCTGACCAGGCAAAAGCCCCCGACGTTGCAACGTCGGGGGCTTTGTGTTTAAGGTGGCGGTGCTTTTTCAGCTCGGCAGCTCGTCGGGGCGCACGTTGGCAAATTCGCGCAGCAGATGCAGCAGGTCGGTGTCGGTATCGGGGCCGATGGCGGGCAGGAAGGTGGCCTCGTCGGGGTCGGCGTAGCCGGCCAGCGCGTGAAACGCGGCCGAATCGAGGCGCCGGAAGCCCATGGCCCACTCGCCGAACAGCCGCTGCCCGATGGGGCCGGCAGCCAGCTTGATGATGTTGCGGTGGCGCGAATCCAGCTCGATGCCGGCAAACAGGGCGTCCACCTGCGCCTGCTCGCCCTCCAGCACCTGCATAAAGTCGCCTTCGTTGCTATACAGCAGGATTCCGGTTATGCCCAGCCGGCTGTTATTGGTCCGCCACCAGCCCAGAAACTGCAGCAGCTCGGCGGTGCTAAACTGAACGGTTGCGGTGCTCGTGTAAACCAAGTGATACATGCGGGAGGTGCCAACGGCCAGTTTGGGGGGAAGCTAGGCAAACCGGCGGCCATTAGCAACAGCACGGGCTGCCTAGCCGCAAAAACCAACGCCGGTCTGGCTTATCAGGCCCCGAAACAGCAACCCGCCGCTAGTGGGCGGCCAAGTCGATAGGGCCGGCGTCGCGGACGCGCTTGACGAAGATGATGAGCGGAATGCAGGCCAGGAAAAACAGGCCCAGCATGGTAAACGTCTGGGCGTAGGTAATGAGCGAGGCTTCCTTCATGAGGGTAAAATCGAGCACCTGGTAGGCCTGCTGCTTGGCCTGTTCGAGGCTGAAGCCCTTGCTGAGGAAGTTCTGGGTGAAAGCCTGCACGCGCTGCTGCGTTTCGGGGTCGTAGAGCGAGATATTGGGCAGCAGCGCCACCCGGTTGTAGGCAATGTTGCGCTCCAGGTAGGTGCCCACGATGGCCACCCCAAACGAGCCGCCGAGCTGGCGCAGCATGCCCGTCAGGCCCGCCGCCTGGGCGCCGTCTTTGCCGCGCAGGCCCTGCAGCGACATGGTCGTAACGGGCAGAAACAGCAAACTCAGGCCCAGGCCGCGCAGCATCAGGGGCCAGTAGAAGTCGTCTTCGCCGGCCGAACCGGTAATCTTCTGGCTCATCCAGAAGGTGAAAATGAAGAAGATGCCGAAGCCAAAGGGCAGCATGTACTTCTGCGGGATGCCCGCCTGCAGCGCCTTGCCGATAACCGGCATCATAAAGCCCGACAGCAGCGCGCCCGGCAGCAGCAGATAACCCGTTTGGGCGGCCGTGAAGCCCAGAATCCGCTGGGTGAAGATGGGGAAGATGAACACCGACGCAAACAGCCCGAAGCCCAGAATAAACGACAGGATGGCTCCCAGCGCCAGGTTGCGGCTCCGGGTAAGCACCCGCAAATCGACGATGGGATTTTTGGCCGTCAGCTCGCGCCAGATGAAACCGATGACACCGATAACGGCCAGTACGCTGAACGTAACAATCAGGCCCGACTCAAACCAGTCCTCGGTTTCACCTTTTTCGAGCACGAACTGCAACGAGCCCACGCCCAGAATCAGCAGGAAAATGCCGGCCCAGTCGAGCTGCCGCAACGGCCGCGGAATGGCGTTGGCAATGGATTCGGGGTCTTTGATGAACAGGAAGGTGAAGATGGTGGCCAGAATGCCCACCGGCACGTTCACGTAGAAAATCCAGGGCCAGTCGTAGTTATCGACGATAAAGCCGCCGAGCGTGGGGCCGATGGTGGGGCCGATAATCACGCCCATGCCGAACAGGGCCTGCCCCAGCGCCAGCTGCTTGGGCGGGAAGGTGTCAATCAAAATCGACTGCGACGTGGCCATGAGGGCGCCGCCGCCCACGCCCTGAATAAAGCGGAAGGCCACCAACTCCCAGATGTTGGTGCTCTGCCCGCAGGCAATGGAGGCCAGCGTGAACAGAATCACCGAGAAGCCGAAGTAGTTGCGGCGCCCGAACTGCTCCGACAAAAAGCCGGTCATGGGCACCACAATCACGTTGGCAATGGCGTAGGAGGCAATAACCCAGCTCACTTCCGAGAGCGTGGCCGACAGGTTGCCCATCATCTGCGTGAGGGCCACGTTTACGATGCTGGTATCAATGAGCTCCAGCAGCGCGCACAGCACCACAGTAATGACAATAATCCACTTTCTAGCGCCGGTTTCCATGAGGTGAAATAGTGAAATGGTGAGATGGTGAGTTTTATGTTCTTATTTGCCTGATAGGCAGATAAGGCTCAGCCAGTCACTTGTTTTATGAATGAGGAAACGTTAGCATCCAGTTCTTTTAATGAAACTTACCGGGTCCGAACCAAGGAAGCTTCGTTGCGTGTGATTCGGCTGTTTCAGCAGCTGCCGCGCTCCGGCGAAGCGGCCGTGCTGGGGAAGCAATTGCTACGGGCAGCCACCTCAGTGGCGGCTAACTTTCGGGCCGCTTGCCGGGGCCGTTCGCCGGCCGAATGGTACGCCAAGCTGTGTATCTGCGTCGAGGAAGCCGACGAAACATTGTTCTGGCTGGAATTGCTCGGCGACGCCGGCATTATGCCCAAATCCCGCCTGCAAAGCCTTGAAACCGAGTACACCGAAATTCTGGCTGTACTGGCCACCGCCCGCAAAAAAGCGAAGCCTAGGGAGAGGTGAAATGGTGAGTTGGTGAAATGGTGAGTTGATGTTCTTGGGGCCTAACGGCGTGGCTTTATCACTTTGAACCGTCAGGGCAAGCCGCACATTTCGCGCCGCTAAAACATCAACTCACCATTTCACCATCTCACTATTTCACCTTGACGATGGCGCGTACGCTCATGCCGGCGCGCAGGGGGTGCTCGGCGTCTTTCTTGGTGAGCGTGATTTTGACGGGGACGCGCTGCACCACTTTCACGAAGTTGCCCGAGGCGTTGTCGGGGGGCAGCAGGGCGAAGCGGGCGCCGGTAGCGGCCGAGAGCGACTGGACTTCGCCGGCAAACTCTTCGTTGGGGTAAGCATCCACCTCAATCGTCACGGGCTGGCCCACGCGCATGTTTTCGAGCTGGGTTTCCTTGAAGTTGGCAATCACCCAGGTGTCGCCCGAGGCCACGAGGCCCATGAGCTGCTGGCCGGGGCCGATGTTCTGGCCGGGCTGCACGTTTTTGCGGCTCACCACGCCGTTTACGGGCGCCGTGATGGTGGCGTAGCTCAGCTGGAGCTGGGCGTTTTCGAGGTCGGCCTGGCGCTGCTTTACCACGGCTTCGGCCACGGCAATCTGCTGCTGGGCGGCCGCCACCTGCTGCTGGGCCACCAGCACCTGCTGCTCGGCGGTGGCGCGCTGGGCGCTGGTCGAGTTCAGACTGGCCTGCACGGCGTCGTACTCGCTCTGCGGAATAATATCCTGCTGCCGCAGAAACTTGCTGCGCTTGAGGTCTTTTTCGAGGCGGGCGCGGGTGGCGGCACTCACGCCGATGGCGGCGCGGGCGGTGCTCACGTTGGCCTGGGCCGTACCCACGCCGGCGCGGGCGGCCACCACATTGGCGCGGGCGGCGGCCAGGGCGGCCTCGGCGGCATTCACGCGCTGCTGATAGTCGGCGGGGTCAACGGTTACCAGCACGTCGCCCTTCTTCACGGCCTGGTTGTCGGCCACTTTCACTTCGAGCACGGGGCCGCTTACGCTCGGAATGATCGGGTACACGTCGCCCTCAACCTGGGCGTCGTCGGTTTCTTCGTGGGCCAGGCCAAACTGGAAGCGCTGCCAGCCGAAGTAGCCGCCCACCAGCAGCGCCAGGGCCAGAATAACGAGGATAATGGGGCGTTTAGAACCTTTCTGTTCTTCCACCACCGGCTCGGGGGCAGTAGGAATGGGCGTTACGGCCGGGTCGTTCGAGAAAGAAGTTGCCATGTAAGGTGAGATGGTGAGTAGTGAGATGGTGAGTTGCCGTTCAGGTAGCCCGAACGAAGAGCTGATAGCTACTAGCTGTCAGCTAACAGCTTATTAAAATCAGCCCGTGGGGCGCAGGGCCTGCTCGGGGCAGCCGGGTTTCACGAGCAGCGTCACGCAGGGAGCAGTGCGCACCACGGTTTCGGCGGTGCTGCCCATCAGAAACCGCGTGAGGCCCGTCTGGCCGTGCGCCCCGATAATCAGCATGTCGGCCGGATGCAGGCGGGCGTCGGCCACTATTTCGGCGGCCGCCTCGCCCTGCGCCACGGCCGTGGTTACGCGGGCGCCGGCCTGCCGGGCCGCTTCGCGGTGACGGGCCAGCGCGTGGGCCACCTGCAAATCGGGCAGCGGCTCGCCGGCGGCTTCCAGCACGTGCAGCAGCCGCAGCTCGGCCCCCGTGCCGGCCGCCAACGCCGCCGCGTAGGTTACCAGCTTCTCCGTAACGGCCGAAAAATCAATCGGGCACAGGATGGTCATGGCGGTGAGATGGTGAAATAGTGACGTGGTGAGTTGATGTTCGGGCGGCGTGAAATGCGCGATAGTGCGGATGGTTGAAGTGGGTTCTGTTTTGGGCTGACTTCCGATGTAGTTTCTAACAGGAGATTTGCGCTGCCAGGCTTCCGAAACATCAACTCGCCATTTCACTATCTCACCATCTCACCGCTACCAAATCACCGCACCGGTGGCGCGCTTGAGCTGGTACTGGCCGAGGGTGTAGTTGTAGATGGCCTGCAGGCGGGCCAGGCGGGCCTGCAGCAGCTGGGTTTCGGCGTCGAGCACGTCGAGGTTGCTGCCTACGCCGTAGCGGTAGCGGCCCTGGGCGCGGTTGAGCGCGTCGGTGGCCTGGGCAATCTGCTGGAGCGAGTTGTCGTAGCGCTCGGCGTTGGAGTTGAGGTTGTTGGCCGCCTGCCGCACATCGGCCCGAATCTGCTCCTCGGTGTCCTGAATGCGGGCCTGGGCGCCGCGGATATTGGCGGCGGCTTCGAGGCGCTGGTTTTTGTTCTTGTTGCCGTCGTAAATCGGCACCGAAAGCTGCACCACGCCCACCGTGTTGGGCCGGAACTTGTCGAGGTTGGGCTGGTAGCCGTTCTTGCCGCCCACCTGCGCGCCCACGCCCAGCAGCGGCATATTGCTACGCTCGATAAGCTTGAGGTTGAGGTTAGCGGTCTGCTCGGCGTCGCGGGCCAGCTTCACTTCGGGCCGATTGGCCAGGGCCTCGGCCAGCGCGCCGGTTACATCAACGGGCTGGGGCTGATACTCGAAAACGCCCCGCACGGGCACGTTAGCGTAGTCGGGTTTGTGCAGCAGGCGGGCCAGCTGCACCTGCTGGTTCTGCAGCTGGTTCACCAAATCGATGCGCGTGTTGCGGGCCTGCGTAATGCGCACCTGCGTGGTCGTTACATCGAAATTGGTGCTCACGCCCGCTTCCACCCGCTTCTGCATGTCGTTCTGGTGGCGCTGCAGCGAGGCAATCTGGGCATCCTGCACCCGGATGCTTTCGCGCACAAACAGGATGTTGTAGTAGCTCTGGGCCGCCGAGTAGGCCAGGTCGCGGCGCGTTACGGCAATCTGGTCGGAAGCCGTCACGCGGCGGCTTTCGGCCAGGTTGGAAGTGGCAACGCGCTTGCCGAAATCGAGCAGCCCGTACTGGGCCGTGATATGCACGTCGTAGTTGTTGTTGGGGGCAAACTGGAAGGCCGGCGACTCGGGGGCCAGCTGCAGCTTTACTACCGGGTCGATGCGGGTGTAGGTAGCCGTGCCCGTTACCTGGGGCAGAAATCCGCCGCGCGTCTGTGTTACGCGGCTGGTGGCGGCGTTCAACTCTTCTTCGAGCGTAGTAATGGCCGGGTTGGCATCGAGCACCGAGCGGATGGTGCCGTCGAGGCTGAGCGAGTCGGAAATAACCGGCCCCTGCTGGGCGTGGGCCGCGCCGGCCGTCAGCAGCAGGCCCAGGGCCAGAGAAGAAGCGGCAAAAGTTGGTCGGAAAAGCATAGGATACGGCGGCTTGGTCGTGCGGGCTGCTATCCGAAAGTTGTGCCAGCCCCAATCCGCCCTTGCGCAAAGCCGCAAAAACAGCTTCCATTGGCTGCAAAAGGCGAATATTTTTTCTACTTGGTCCGCATAGCTATCCTGAGCACCAATTTATCCTCCTGCTATTTCAGGATTTCCTTATTTTTGTTCCTGTTATTTCAGGAAAAACCAAGCTGATTAATGCCTGACCAGGACGACTCGCTGCTGCTGCGGCTCAACGAAGCCATTGCCACCACCCGCAACAAGGAAGACCTGTTTCGCAGCGTTACGGAGAAGCTGCGGCTCATCTTTCCCTTTGATGCCATCACCATTATTACCCTCGATGCCGAGCTGCAGTACCGCCGCGTATTTCTGCGCGACTACTTAGGCGAAGTGCTGTTGCCGGCCAGTATCGCCGCCCGGCCGGCCCGCACGAGCATCGAGAACACGCCCATCGAGCAGTTCATCCGCTCGCCCCATCTGCAGCAGTTCGAGCTCACCGAGCTGCTGCGCGACTACCCCGATTTTCAGCCCTTCCAGGGGTTGTTCGAGGCCAATATGCGCTACCTGACGGCCGTGCCGCTGCGCACCGGCGGGCGGCTTATCGGGCTGCTGTCGATGGTGGCGCGGCGGCGGCCCGATTTCTCGCCCCAGGATGTGCGGCTGCTCGAAAAAATCGGGAGCTTAGTGGCCGTGGCCGTCACCAACACGCTGGCCTTCGAGGAAGTGGCCCACCGCGAGCAGGAAAAAACCATGCAGCTGGCCCTGAGCAATGCGCTGCTGCGCATCAAGGAGCGGCACGAGCTGTTTCGGACCATTGCCGTTGAAATCAACCGGGTGGTGCCCTGCGACTATTTCGGGCTGCGCGTGCGCGAGCCCGATTCGCCGGTGCGCACCCTGGCCGAGTTCCGCAAGCAGCCCGACGGCACCTTCGCCCCGCCCGACGAAAACCGCTACGACGCCCTGCCCGACGCCGAGCAGGCCCAGCAGGCCGTGGCCGAGATATTCGTGCGACCCGGCGTGTACGGCGGCGTAGTTTTCCAGCAGATGGCCCGCCACTACACGCTGCTGGCCTACATCGAAGCCAGCTACGGCACCCGCTCGCTGCTGTGCACCCCGCTCGACGCGCCCAACGAGCCGCCCACGGCCCTGATTCTGGCCAGCAGTGAGCCCCAGGCTTTTACCGAGGAGCATCTGGAGCTGATGCAGACGCTGATGCCCCAGATTCGGCTGGCGCTCCAGAACGTGTGGGCCTTCGAGCAGATTGACGCCCTGCGCGCCCAGCTGGAGCGCGAAAGAACCTACCTCATCGACGAAATCAACACCGCCGCCGCCGCCCGCCTCGACGATTTTGTGGGCGGCAGCGCCGTGATGCAACAGGTATACACCCGCCTGGCCCAGGTGGCCCCCACCGACACCACGGTGCTGATAACCGGCGAAACCGGCACCGGCAAAGAGCTGGTGGCCCGCGCCCTGCACCAGCTTTCGCCCCGCCACGAGCGCGCCCTTGTCAAGCTCAACTGCGCCGCTTTGCCCGCCCAGCTCATCGAAAGCGAGCTGTTCGGCCATGAGAAGGGCGCCTTTACCGGGGCCGTGGAGCGCCGCATCGGCAAGTTTGAGCTGGCCGATAAGGGCACGATTTTCCTGGATGAAGTGGGCGAGCTGCCGCTTGATTTGCAGGCCAAGCTGCTGCGGGTGCTGCAGGAAAAGGAGTTCGAGCGCCTGGGCGGCCGCCGCGTCATCAGCACCGACGTGCGCGTAATTGCCGCCACCAACCGGGTGCTGGAGCAGGAGGTAGCCGCTGGCCGTTTCCGGGCCGACCTGTACTACCGCCTCAACGTGTTTGAGGTGCGCCTGCCGGCCCTGCGCGAGCGGCCCGAGGATGTGGAGCCGCTGGTGCGCCACTTTCTGGAGCGCTTCACCAAGCAGATGGGCAAGCCCGTGCGCCGCCTGCGCGAGCCCGATTTGCGGGCCCTGCGCCAGTACAGCTGGCCGGGCAATGTGCGCGAGCTGGAGCACGTAATGGAGCAGGCCGTAATTGTCAGCCAGGGCCGGTTTCTGGAGTTCCAGAGCTTTGCGGCCGGCGCCACCGGCACGGCGGCCACCGCCCCCGCCGAGTCGGATGGCACGCTGAAAACGTTGAAGGAGCAGGAGCGCGACCATATTCTGGCGGCCCTACACCGCACCGGCGGCCGCGTGAGCGGCCCCCAGGGCGCCGCCGTTCTGCTCGATATCAACCCCAAAACTCTCGAAGCCCGCATGAAAAAGCTGGGCATCCAGCGCACGGTTATGGTGAGTGAGTGACTTGGTGAATGAGTGAAGGTAAAAGCCCTGTCATTCTGAGCGAAGCGAAGAATCTCGCGTGCTGTAGTAATTTCAACCGTTACGTATCCCTACAACGTCAGCCCGCGAGATTCTTCGCGCTGCTCAGAATGACGTTCTTTATAGTCACTAAATCACCAAGTCACTAAATGCCTGCTCCCGTCACCCCCCTCATCACCCGCGAACAGGTGCTACAGGCCCTGCGCGAGCTGGATGCCGAGGGGCCGCGGATGCCGTTGAGCACGGTGTACGACCTGGTGTACCGGGGCCGGCGCTACGCCCCGCGCCGGGTGGCCCAGCGCGCCTACGAGTTGGCCACCGGAACCGGGGCTAAGTGGCCGCTGCGGGCCGGCGAGCCCACCAACCAGGCCCTGGAGGCGTTGGATTTCACGATTGCCACCAAGCGCCCCACGCTCGAAAACTCGCCCCTGCTCAACGGCGACGTAGCGGCTCAGCAGGATTTGGAGGCCCTCTACACTGGCTCGGCCCGCGAAACCACGCTGCCTAAAAAAGCCCGCGCGAAGTCTGCTTCCACAGAGGCCTCACCCGCTGCGGGAGCTGACGAAGCCCTGACCACCGAGCCGACTGAAGCGCACGAGCCAGCAGCCGGTTACGAGCGGCCGGCCCCGCAGCCCTATACGCCGGAGATGGCGCGGGCCGAGCTGTTTTTATCGGATGAAGAGCTGGCAGCGGCGCGGGCGGCTTTGGCGCGGCGGCGCAATTTGCTGCTGCAGGGCCCGCCGGGCACGGGCAAAACGTTTCTGGCGCGGCGGCTGGCCTGGCTGGCGCTGGGCGCCACCGACGCGGCCCGCATCGAGCTGGTGCAGTTCCACCCCAGCTACAGCTACGAGGATTTCGTGCAGGGTTTCCGGCCCGACAACCAGGGCGGCTTTCGGCTGCGCGACGGCCTGCTGGTGGAGTTCTGCCGCCGCGCCGCTCTGGACCCCGGGCAGCCGTACTTTCTGCTGATTGACGAGCTAAACCGCGGCAACGTGGCCCGCATTTTCGGCGAGTTGCTGCTGTTGCTGGAGGCCGACAAGCGCGGGCCCGCCCACGCCGTGCGCCTGCCCTACGCCGAGGCCGGCAGCCCACCCTTCTTCGTGCCCGAAAACGTGTTCGTCATCGGCACCATGAACCTGGCCGACCGCAGCCTGGCCCCGCTCGATTACGCCCTGCGCCGCCGATTCGCCTTCGTGAGCCTACGACCCGAATTCGGCGAGCCGCTGCGGGCGCTGCTGGCAGCCCAAAACGTACCGGCCGGCCTCATAACCCAACTCACCAGCCGCCTCACCGACCTCAACCAGACCATTGCCGACGACCCCGAGCTGGGCCCCGATTTCTGCGTGGGCCACAGCTACTTCTGCCAGCCTCCCACCCACCCCGCCGAAGCCCCCGAGTGGCTGCGCCTGATTATGGAGCAGGAAATCGGCCCGCTGCTGGACGACTACTGGCTCGATGAGCCGGCCAAATCCGCCGCACAGAAAAAGAAGCTGCTGATAGGTTTTAGGTCTTAGGGACTTAGGGCTTAGAGACACCTCCTCTTTCATTTTATCCATTGAAAATCTAAGCCCTAAGTCCCTAAGCCCTAAAACCTAAGAATGATACCCATCCAGAACCTGTATTATCTGCTGTGCTACGCCTGGAACCGGCTGCCCGAGGAGGCAGAGGTGCGGGCGGTGAGCGGGCAGGCGTTCAAGCGGTCGGTGCCACTGCTGGCCCAGGTGCTGCTGAGCGGCACGCGCCGGCTGCTGGCCCGGGGCCTGCCGGTGGCCTACGCCGAGCGGGTGCAGGAGCTGCCCGAACTGCGCGGCCGGGTGCTGCTCACGCCCACGCTCAGCCAGGATTTGCCGCGCCGGGGCCGGGCCGTGTGCGCTTTTGATGAGCTGAGCCCCGACGCGCCGCTGGCCGGGCTGCTACTGGGAACCTTGCAGCAGCTGAGCCGCAGCCGGGCCCTACCGGCTGAGCAGCGCCAGCAAATCCGGCTGACGCTACGGCGGTTTCCGGCGGCCGTGGTGGCGCGGCCGTTGGGAGCGGCCAGCCTACGGGCGGTGCGGCGGTTGCGGCCGGGCGGGCTGGGCGGGTTTCTGCTGAACGTGTGCGAGCTGCTGCATCTGAGCGCCCTGCCCGCGCCCGACGCCGAAGGCCCGGCCCGCTTCCGCGACTTCCGGCGCGACGAGGCGCTAATGGCCCGGCTGTTCGAGCAGTTCGTGCGCAACTTTTACCGGCTGGAGCAACGGCAGTTTCGGGCGAGCTCGGAAACCATTGCCTGGCAGGCGGCGGCCGAAACGCCCGAGGCCCTGGCGCTGCTGCCGGCCATGATTACCGATACCAGCCTGGAAAGTCCGACGCGCAAAATCATCCTCGACACCAAGTACTACGCCGCCGCCCTGCGGCGCCACCACGACCAGGCCCGGCTGATTTCGCCCCACCTCTACCAACTCTACGCCTACCTGCAAAACCAGCCCGCCCAATCCGGTCAGCAGCTCGAAGGCATCCTGCTCTATCCCGCCGCGGCCCAGGCCGTGGATTTGCGCTACACCCTCGGCGGCCACCCCGTGCGCGTGGTCACCATCGACCTGAACCAGCCCTGGGAAGCCATTGCGGCCGATTTGCTGGCGCTGGTGGCGTAGCATTGCTGAAGTCAAAGAAACTGTTTAGAAATTCTGTCATCCTGAGCGCAGCGAAGGACCTATACAGAGGCTAACATCAAATAGCACCTTCTGTATAGGTCCTTCGCTGCGCTCAGGATGACAAGCCCGTAGGTATTTTTTACTTTTTCTTCTTGACTCCAACCTAAATGCAGCCCCGCTACGGGTTTTTTGTCTGTGGGTTGCGACAAATGCAACGAAGGCCGTACCTTCTTGCCGAATTCCTTCCTCCCTTCACCCAAAATCCATCAATTTGAAACGACGTGACTTTGTGGGCCTGACGGGCCTGGCTGCCGGGGCCCTGTGGCTGCCGGCCGTGCCGGGCCTGGGCGGCTCGCTCGTAGACCCCGCGCGCCTGCTGGAGCCCGGCCTCGACGTAGCCGCCAAAAAACGCCTGGCCGATGTGGCCCTGAACACCGCTAAATCGGCCGGGGCCTCCTACGCCGATGTGCGCATCGGGCGCTACCTCAACCAGAGCGTGTTCACCCGCGAAAAGCAGGTGCAGAACATTGCCAGCGGCGAGAGTTTTGGCGCCGGCGTGCGCGTTATTGCCAACGGCACCTGGGGTTTCGCCTCCACCAACACCGTAACCGAAGCCGGCCTGGCCAAAGCGGCCCAGCTGGCCGTGCAGATTGCCAAGGCTAACAGCAAAGTGCAGAAAGAGCCCGTGCAGCTTGCCGCCCAGAAAGGCCAGGGCGTGGTGAGCTGGAAAACCCCGATTCAGGTGAACGCCTTCGAGGTGCCGGTGAAGGACAAGGTGGACTTGCTGCTGGCCACCAATGCCGCGGCTCTGGATAACGGCGCTTCGTTCGTGAATTCGGTGCTATTTCAGGTGAACGAGCAGAAGTACTTCGCCAGCACCGACGGCTCCTACATCGACCAGGACATTCATCGCATCTGGCCCAACTTCTCGGTAACGGCTATTGATAGGAGCACCGGCAAGTTCCGCTCGCGCGATGCGTTGAGTGCCCCAATGGGCATGGGCTACGAGTACCTGCAGCCCAAAGCCGCCGACCGCATTGCGGGCCCGGCCGGCACCGGCCTCACCGGCTACCGCAACAGCTTCGATATGCTGGCCGATGCCGCCCTGGCCGCCAAGCAGGCCAAGGAAAAGCTCACCTGCAAATCGGTAACGGCCGGCAAGTACGACCTCGTGCTCGACCCCAACCACCTGGGCCTGACCATCCACGAATCGGTGGGCCACCCCACGGAGCTCGACCGGGTGCTGGGCTACGAGGCCAACTACGCCGGCACCTCGTTCGCCACGCTCGACTGGCGCGCCAAGGGCCAGCCTTATGGTTCGAAGCTCGTCAATATTGTGGCCGACAAGCTGCAGCCCAACTCGCTGGGCGCCGTGGGCTGGGACGATGAGGGCGTGCCGACCAAGGAGTGGAACATCATCGACCAGGGCAAGCTGGTGGATTACCAGAAAATCCGCGACCAGGCGCACATCGTCGACCAGAAGCAGTCGGACGGCTGCTGCTACGCCGACTCGTGGAGCACGGTGCAGTTCCAGCGCATGCCCAACATCAGCCTCAAGCCCGGCACCAGCAAGCTGAGCGTGGATGAGATGATTAGCAAGGTGGACAAGGGCATTTACATTGCCGGCCGCGGCTCGTTTTCGATTGACCAGCAGCGCTACAACTCCCAGTTCGGCGGCCAAGTGTTCTATGCCATCGACAAGGGCAAGATTTCCGGCATGCTCGAAGACGTGGCTTACCAGACCAACACGCTGGAGTTCTGGAACTCCTGCGCGGCCATCTGCGACGCCTCGGACTACCGGCTGTTCGGCTCCTTCTTCGACGGCAAGGGCCAGCCCAGCCAGGTGTCGGCCGTGAGCCACGGCTCGGCCACCACGCGCTTCAACAACGTGAACGTCATCAACACCGCCCGTAAAATTTAAGCTGTTCTGGCGTTACGCCTCACCCCCTAGCCCCCTCTCCGAAAAAGGAGAGGGGGGAACTAGAATCTAATTTTCTAGTCTAGTCACGGCTGCTTTAATTTTAGAAAGCTAGCATCTAGTTCCCCCCTCTCCTTTTTCGGAGAGGGGGCTAGGGGGTGAGGCGCACGCCAGAACAAAGTATCCACGCATCAACACATTAACCATATGGCCATCCTTTCCCAGACCGAAGCCCAGGAAATTCTTAAGAAAGTGCTCGGCTTCAGCAAAGCCGACGAGTGCGAAGCCACGCTCAGCGGGCAGTCGGGCGGCAACGTGCGCTCGGCGCGCAACGCCATCAGCACCAGCGGCGGCATCGACAACGTGAGTTTGGCGGTGGAAGCCCGCTTTGGTAAACGCTCGGGCGTGGCTACCTGCAACCAGTTCGACGACGCCACGCTGCGCACCTGCGTAACGCGGGCCGAAGAAATTGCCCGCCTCGCCCCCGAGAGCCCCGAGTACATGCCCCTGCTCGGGCCCCAGAAATACCTGCCCACCACGGCCAGCTTCGCCAAGGCCACAGCCGACATCACGCCCGACTACCGCGCCGCGCAGGTGGGCAGCAGCATGATTATCTGCGATGAGCGCAAGCTCAGCTCGGCGGCCTTCCTCAACGACTCGGTGGGCTTTGTGGCCAAGCGCAACAGCAAGGGCCTGGAGGCCTACCAGCAGCAGTCGGGCCTGGAGTTCAGCGTGACGGTGCGCACGCCCGACGGCACCGGCTCGGGCTACGCTACGGCCGACTACAACGACGCCAGCAAGTTCGACGCCAAGACCCTGACCCGCATTGCGGCCGACAAAGCGGCCGGCTCGCGCAATGCCAAGGCCCTGGAGCCCGGCAAGTACACCGTTATCCTGGAGCCTGCCGCGCTGGTGGCCAACACCGACGCCTCGCTGATGCAGGCGCTGATGAGCGCCCTCGACGCCCGCAACGCCGACGAAGGCCGCTCGTTTCTCAGCAAAAAAGGCGGCGGCAACCGCAAGGGCGAAAAGCTCTTCGATGAGCGCGTGACTATCTACTCCGACCCCGCCAACGCTGAGGTGCCCGACCTCGTGTTTTCGGGCGACGGCCGGCCCCAGCAGAAGATGACCTGGATTGAGAAGGGCGTGGTGAAGAACCTCTACACCTCGCGCTTCTGGGCCCAGAAGGCCGGTATCCCCGACATTCCGCGCCCGGGAGGCTGGATTATGGAAGGCGGCACCCAGAGCGTAAACGACCTTATCAAGAGCACGGCCAAGGGCATTCTGGTAACCCGCCTGTGGTACATCCGCCCCGTCGACCCCCAGACGCTGCTGTATACCGGCCTGACGCGCGACGGTACGTTCTACATCGAAAACGGCCAAATCAAGTTTCCGGTGAAGAACTTCCGCTTCAACGAGAGCCCGATTATCATGCTCAACAACCTCGAAGCCATCGGCAAGCCCGTGCGCGTGGGCGGCAACCTCGTGCCCCCGCTCAAAATCCGCGACTTCACCTTCACCAGCTTGTCGGACGCCGTCTAAAATCACAGATGTTGCAGATGATGGGATAACGCAGATTCGTTCTGCCGGACGCACCTTGTACTTTCGGTAAAACGGCTATGCGCCAGCCCGTTATCTGCAACATCTATAATTCGGCTTTATCCCTGTACTTGAACGAATCTGTGTCATCTGCACCATCTGCAACATCTGTGATTTATGAAACGACGTGATTTTGTGGGCCTGACGGGCCTGGCCGCCAGCGCCCTGTGGCTGCCCGCTATTCCGGGTTTTGCCGGCGACCTGGTTGACCCCATGCGCCTGCTGGAGCCCGGCCTCGACGTGGCCGCCAAAAAGCGCCTGGCCGATGTGGCGCTGAACGCCGCTAAATCGGCGGGCGCATCGTACGCCGACGTGCGCATCGGGCGCTACCTCAACCAGGGCGTGTTCACCCGCGAAAAGCAGGTGCAGAACATCGTCAGCTCCGAGAGTTTCGGGGTGGGCGTGCGCGTCATTGCCAACGGCACCTGGGGCTTCGCGGCCACCAACACCGTGACGGACACGGGCATTGCCAAAGCGGCCCAGCTGGCCGTGCAGATTGCCAAGGCCAACAGCAAGGTGCAGAAAGAACAGGTGCAGCTGGCCCCGCAAAAGGGTTTCGGGGAGGTTTCGTGGAAGGCGCCCATCAAAATCAACACCTTCGAGGTGCCGATTAAAGACAAGGTGGATTTGCTGCTGGCCACCAACGCCGCCGCCCTGAGTAACGGCGCTTCGTTCGTGAACTCGGTGCTGTTTGCCGTGAACGAGCAGAAGTATTTCGCCAGCACCGACGGCTCCTATATCGACCAGGATATTCACCGCATCTTCCCCACATTCGGCGTCACGGTGGTGGACCGCGGCACGGGCAAGTTCCGCTCGCGCTCGGCCCTGAGCGCGCCGATGGGCATGGGCTACGAGTACTTGCAGCCCAAGGCCGCCGACAAGGTAGCCGGCCCTCAGGGCTCCGACGTAATCGGCTACAAGAACAGCTACGATATGCTGGAAGACGCCGCCCGCGCCGCCAAGCAGGCCAAGCAGAAGCTCACCTGCAAGTCGGTAGTGCCCGGCAAGTACGACCTCGTGCTCGACCCGCACCACCTGGGCCTGACCATCCACGAATCGGTCGGCCACCCCACGGAGCTGGACCGGGTGCTGGGCTACGAGGCCAACTACGCCGGCACTTCGTTTGCCACGCTGGAGTGGAAGGCCAAGGGCCAGCCCTACGGCTCGAAGCAGGTGAACATTGTGGCCGACAAGCTCCAGCCCAACTCGCTGGGCGCCGTGGGCTGGGACGACGAAGGCGTGAAAACCAAGGAGTGGAACATCATCGACCAGGGCAAGCTGGTGGACTACCAGAAAATCCGCGACCAGGCCATGATTGTGGGCCAGAAGGAGTCAGACGGCTGCTGCTACTCGCAGTCGTGGCAGGATGTGCAGTTCCAGCGCATGCCCAACATCAGCCTCAAGCCTGGCACCGCCAAAATGAGCGTCGATGAGCTGGTGAAGGGTGTCGACAAGGGCATCTACATTGCCGGCAACGGCTCGTTCTCCATCGACCAGCAGCGCTACAACTCGCAGTTCGGCGGCCAGGTATTCTACGCCATTGAGAAGGGCAAAATCACGGAAATGCTCGAAGATGTGGCTTACCAGACCAACACGCTGGAATTCTGGGGTTCCTGCGCCGGCTCCTGCGACGCATCGGACTACCGGCTGGCGGGCTTCTTCAACGATGGCAAGGGCCAGCCCAGCCAGAGCTCGGCCGTGAGCCACGGCTCGGCCACCACGCGCTTCAACAACGTGAACGTCATCAACACCGCCCGTAAAATTTAAGCTGTTAGCTATTAGCTGTTGGCTGTTAGATTCTTGTTCTGTCAGGAAGCTCTGCCGATAAGCTAACGGCTAATAGCTCTCAGCTAACAGCTTAAATAAAAACCATGGCTATCCTTTCCAAAGACGAAGCCCAGGCCATCCTGAAAAAGGTGCTGGGATTCAGTAAAGCTGATGAGTGCCAAGCCAACCTGAGCGGGCGCACCACCGGCAACGTGCGCTACGCCCGCAACTCGGTGAGCACGGCCGGCGCCACCGACAACGTGAGTCTGGCCGTGGAAGCGCGGTTTGGCAAACGCTCGGGCATTGCCACCTGCAACGAGTTCGACGATGCCACGCTGCGCCGCTGCGTGCAGCGGGCCGAGGAAATTGCCCGCCTCGCCCCCGAAGACGCCGAGTACATGCCCCTGCTCGGGCCCCAGCAGTACCTCACGCCCACGGCCTACGCCGCCAGCACCGCCGCCATCACGCCCGATTTCCGGGCCCAGGCGGCCGGCGACAGTATTGCGCTGTGCGCGGCCAAGAACCTGACGGCCGCCGGCTACCTCGAAGACGGCGCCTACTTTCAGGCCCTGCGCAACAACAAGGGCCTGGAGGCCTACCAGCAGAGCACCAACGTCGATTTCAGCATCACGGTGCGCACGCCCGACGGCACGGGCTCGGGCTACGCCACGGCCGACTACACCGACGCCAGTAAGTTCAGCGCCAAAAACCTGACCCAGCTGGCGGCCGACAAAGCGGCCGGTTCGCGCAACGCCAAGGCCCTGGAGCCCGGCAAGTACACCGTCATTCTGGAGCCTGCCGCGCTGGCTTCGGATGAAGGGCTGCTCAACAACCTCATGTACAGCCTCGGGGCCCGCGAAGCCGACGAGGGCCGCTCGTTTCTGAGCAAGAAGGGCGGAGGAAACCGCCTCGGCGACAAGCTCTTCGATGAGCGCATCACCATCTACTCCGACCCCTTGAATGCCGAGGTGCCCAGCGGCGTGTTCGATGGCGAGGGCCTGCCCGTGAAGCGCATGACCTGGGTGGACAAGGGGAAAGTTTCCAACCTCTACTACTCGCGCTACTGGGGCCAGAAAAGCGGCAAGCCCGCCACGGCTTTCCCCGGCAACTGGATTATGGAAGGTGGCACCCAAAGCGTGCAGGACCTGATCAAAGGCACCGCCAAAGGCATCCTGGTCACGCGCCTGTGGTACATCCGCGACGTGGACCCGCAGACGCTGCTCTACACCGGCCTGACGCGCGACGGTACGTTCTACATCGAAAACGGTCAGATCAAGTTTCCCATCAAAAACTTCCGCTTCAACGAGTCGCCGGTCATCATGCTCAACAACGTGGAGGCCATCGGCCGCCCGGTGCGCATCGGTGGCAACCTCGTGCCCCCGTTGAAGATTCGCGACTTCACGTTTACCAGCCTCTCGGACGCGGTATAAGCGCTGAGGTTGAATTGATTTCGCTATTCAAAAGCCCGTCTGGCAGGTTGCCGGATGGGCTTTCGAGCTTTCGGTGGGTGAGGGGGACTTTCTACTCTCTCTGAAAGCATCTATGTAAAGTCTGATAGAGTTGTCGATTTTTACAGCCTGAGTAATATATAGGGCGTTTTCACCGGATTGAATCCACGTTTCAGAAGTCTGCGCAACAGCCTTTCTACTTTGTATGCAGACTGGCGTTGCAGCACTTTTGCACAGCCTTCCTACCTGGTAGCCGTGCAAGCGGCGCTGGGTTCCCTATCTTCCGCCATGCCTTCTATCTACCAACTCAAGCCCCTTTTCCAGCAGTTGCTGCGGCCGGTATTGGCGGGCCTGCACCGCGCCGGCATTACGGCTAACGCCGTAACGGTGGCCGCCGCGGCAGCTTCGGTGGCTTACGGCGGCTGGCTATGGCTGGCTCCCGGCAGCCGCTGGGCCTGGGGGTTGCTGCCCGTGTTTCTGCTGCTGCGCATGGCCCTCAACGCCATCGACGGCCTACTGGCCCGCGAGTTCAACCAGCAAAGCCGCATCGGCGCCATCCTCAACGAAACCGGCGACGTGGTGTCCGATGCGGCCCTGTACGCGCCCTTTGCCCTGCTGCCGGGCTCGTCGGCGGCCCTGGTGGGCCTGGTGGTGGTGCTGGCGGTGCTCACCGAATTTGTGGGGGTGCTGGGCCAGGTGGTGGGCACGGAACGCCGCTACGAGGGCCCCGCCGGCAAAAGCGACCGGGCCGTAGTATTCGGCGCCCTGGCGCTGGCCGTGGGCCTGGGGCTGCCGGTCGGGCCCTTCCTCAACTACCTCTTCGGGGCCCTAGCGCTACTGTTGCTGCTCACCTGCTTCAACCGCGCCCGCAAGGCGTTGGGGTAAGGTGTCAGTTGTCAGTGGAGGGACGTCATTCAGAGCGAAGCGAAGAATCTCGCGGGCTGACATCGAAACGACACCCTGTCGGCCCCTGGCGAGATTCTTCGCTTCGCTCTGAATGACGTTCCTCTCACTTCTCACCCCTCACCTCATCACCGCTAAAATATGCACGGCATTCTGGCGTATGCTTTCGGGGGAATTCTGGCGCTGCTGGTAGTGGCCTCGGCCGTTACGGCGCTGCTGATTCGGCGGCAGCCGGAGCGCAGCTACACGTCGGTGAAGCTGCGGATTCAGACGTGGTGGTGGCTGGCGGGGCTGCTGTTTCTGGCCCTGAGCTTCGACCCGCTGGTGGCGCTGGGCCTGACGGCTTTCGTGAGTTATCTGGGCTTCAAGGAATTCGTGTCGCTGGTGCCGACGCGGCCCGCCGACAACCCTACGCTGCTGCTGGCCTATCTGGCCATTCCGGTGCAGTACCTGTGGGTGCACATGGCCTGGTACGGCATGTTCATCATCTTTATTCCGGTGTATGTATTCCTGCTGCTACCCCTGCGCATGGTGGTGGCCGGCGAAACCCGGGGCTTTTTGCGGGCCGCCGGCACCCTGCACTGGGGCCTGATGACGACCGTTTTCAGCATCAGTCATCTAGCTTATTTGCTGGCCTTACCCGAACACGCCGGCGCCCACGGGCCGGTGCGCGGCGAGCTACTGGTGTTCTACCTGCTCGTGCTCACCCAACTAAACGACGTGGCGCAATTCCTGTGGGGCAAGCTGCTGGGCCGCCGCGCCATTGCGCCCCGCGTGAGCCCCAACAAAACCCTCGAAGGCCTGCTCGGCGGCATCCTCACTACCACGCTGCTGGCCTGGCTGCTGGCGCCCTGGCTTACGCCGTTCAGCGCGCGCGACGCGGTGCTGGCGGGCCTGCTCATCAGCCTCTGCGGCTTCACCGGCGACGTGGTGATATCGGCCATCAAGCGCGACATCGGCGTGAAGGACTCCGGCCGCCTGCTGCCCGGCCACGGCGGCGCCCTCGACCGGCTCGACTCCCTTACTTACACTGCCCCGCTGTTCTTCCACTTCATCTATTACTTCTATTATTGAAGGACTCAGGCCACCATTTGTCATTCTGAGCGCAGCGAAGAATCTCGCGTGCTGAAGTATATCCTCACAGTAAGGTTACCATTGCACGCGAGATTCTTCGCTGCGCTCAGAATGACAGACTGTACTTGGCTTCTCATTCCCAGTCCCCTAGCTCCTCAACCAAATGCCCACCACTCCCCTCCTGAAAGCTGGTCAAGCGGTGTTGCGGTGGCTGTTTATGCTGTTCGTGGCCTACCCGCTGGTGCTGCTGGGGCTGGGGTTACGGGTGCGGCACCGCGAGCGACTGCCCGCCCAGGGCCCGGCCATTGTGGTAGCCAACCACAACAGCCACCTCGATTTCATGGTCCTGCTCTCCTTGTTTCCCTTCCTGAGCGTACCGCGGGTGCGGCCGGCCGCCGCCGCCGACTACTTCTGCAAAGTGAAGTGGTTTGAGTGGCTGGCCCGCAACTTCGTGGGCATCCTACCAATTGTGCGCGGCGGGGCCCAGAAGGGCGAAGCCGACCCGCTCTCAGCGTGCTACCGGGCCCTGGAAGCCGGCCAAATTCTGCTCATCTTCCCCGAAGGCACGCGCGGGCAGCCCGAGCAGCTGGCCGAACTCAAGCCCGGCATCTGGCACCTGGCCCGGCGCTTTCCCGAGGTGCCCATCGTGCCGGTATTCATGCACGGATTGGGCCGCGCGCTGCCCCGCGGCAGTTTCGTGCCGGTGCCTTTCCAGGTGAAAGTAGCCGTGGGCCAGCCCGTGCCGCTACTCCCCGATAAGGCCGATTTCCTGGTTTCGCTGCGCAACGCCTTCGAGTATCTGCGCGGCAAAGTAGCGCCACCGGCACCCGCGGAGGAAGATGAAGACCAGTCTGGAGCAGAAGAAAAATCAGAAGAATTCACAAAAAACGTGTCATGCTGAGCTTGTCGAAGCATCTCCACCGCTTCGTTGCAGTCGACAGGATAAGCATAGCGGTAGAGATGCTTCGACTGCGCTCCGCTTCACTCAGCATGACTACCTCTTTCCCTAATCCCTAAGTTCCTAACTCCTAAGCCCTGATAGCCATGCAGCCCACCTACGCCACCGCCCGCCCCTGCGAGGAGCGCCGTTTTTCGTCGTTTGATAACGCTGACCTGTTCTACCGGCACTGGCCGGCCACCGAGCCGGCTGATGGTCCGCGCCGGGCCGTGGTGCTGTTCCATCGAGGGCACGAGCACGGCGGGCGCATGGCCCATCTGGCCGACGAGTTTGGCCTGCCGGGCTTCGATTTTTTTGCCTGGGATGCGCGCGGCCTGGGCCTGTCGGATGGCGAGCGGGGGGCGGCCGAAAACTACGGCGTGCTGGTGAAAGACGTGGACGAGTTCATGCGCCACATCGGCCAGACCCACGGCATTGCGCTGGAGAATATCGTAGCCGTGGGGCAGAGCTTCGGGGCCGTGACGCTGGCCACCTGGGTGCACGACTACGCGCCCCGGCTGCGCGGCATGGTGCTGGCGGCCCCGGCCTTTAGCATCAACCTCATTGTGCCGGGGGCGCTGGCGGGGCTGCGGCTGCTGTACGCGGTGCGCGGTAACTACTTCGTGAAGTCGTACGTGAAGCCCACCCAGCTCACCCAGGACCCCGCCCGCCTGGCCACCTACGAAGCTGATTCGCTGATTACCCGGCCCATTGCGGCCAACATCCTGCTCGATGTGGCCGACGCCGGCCAGCGCGTGGTGGCCGATGCCGCCGCCATCCACGTGCCCGCCCAAATCCTGATTTCGGGCGACGACCAGGTGGTGTACGAGGAACCCCAGGACCGCTTTTTTGGCAACCTGAGCAGCCCCATCAAGGAAATCCACCGCTTCCCCGGCTTTCGCCACGACACGCTGGGCGAGCTGGGCCGCGCCAAGCCTATTGCGCTGGCTCGCAAGTTCATCGAGCGGGTTTTCGCCGAGGCCCCGGCCCGGCCCCTGACCCTGCTCGATGCTCACCGGCAGGGCTTCACCAAAGCCGAATTCGACCAGCTGAGCCAGCCCGCCGGCTCGGCCCTGGCCCGGCTGTACTGGGCCCTGGGACGGTTCTGGATTAAGGTGGGCGGCCGGTTTTCCAAAGGCATCAAAAACGGGCTGGCCACCGGCTTCGACTCGGGCAGCACCCTCGATTACGTGTACCAGAACCGCCGCCAGGGCCTCACACCCATCGGCCGGATCGTGGACGGCGTGTTTCTCGACAGCATCGGCTGGCGCGGCATCCGCATCCGCCGCATTCATCTGGAGCAGCTCATCGGCCGGGCCATAGCCCTGCTGCGCGACTCGGGCCAGCCGGTGCGCCTGCTCGATATTGCCGCCGGCCACGGCCGCTACGCGCTGGCCGCCGCCGCCCGGCACCCCGGCCAGGTTGAGCAAATCCTGCTGCGCGACTACAGCCCCGCCAACGTAGCCGACGGCCGCCGCCTGATTGCCGAGCAGGGCCTGGCCAGCGTTGCCCGGTTTGAGGAGGGCGACGCCTTCGACGCGGCTGATTTGGCCGCTTTGCAGCCCCGCCCAACCCTGGCTATCGTGTCGGGCCTCTACGAGCTGTTCGCCGATAACGACTTGGTGCGCCGGTCGCTGGCCGGGCTGGCCGGGGCCGTGGCACCGGGCGGTTACCTGCTCTACACCAATCAGCCCTGGCACCCCCAGCTCGAAATGATTGCCCGCTCGCTTACCAGCCACCGCGACAACGGCGCCTGGGTGATGCGCCGCCGCGTGCAGGCCGAAATGGACGAGTTGGTAGCCCAGGCCGGCTTCGAGAAGCTCGACCAACTGACCGACCAGTGGGGCATCTTCACGGTGTCCATCGCCCGGCGGGTAGGTGAAGCAGCAGCAGTGCCTGCTGAAGCTGCGGAAGCAGCGGTTTCGGCAGAGTAACAGGACCCAATATCTTTTCCGCAGAGGAGCGCAGAGGGTTTCGCAGAGGTACGCGGAGAAAGTTCACTGCGTACCTCTGCGAAACCCTCTGCGCAAAACCGTTCAGACACCCTTTATGCACTTCTTCCGAAACCGCCCCTGGCCGCGGGCGCTGGGGTGGCTGTTGCTGCTGGGGCCGTTCTTCTTCCTCTCCTACGGCCTGGCCAACTGGTGGACGGGTCAGCTGGGCCACGTTGGTTCACTGGTGTTCGGCTGGGAGCACCGCATTCCGTTCTGGGCCTGGACTATCGTGCCGTATATGTCGCTCGATGCATTGTATGCCGGCTCGCTTTTCCTGTGTGCCAGCCGGGCCGAATTGGACGCCCACGCCCGGCGCCTGCTGAGTGCCAGCGCGCTGTCGGTGCTGGGGTTTCTGCTGTTTCCGCTGCAGTTCAGCTTCGTACGGCCGGCCGTGGCAGGGCTCAATGGCTGGCTGTTTGAGGTGCTGGCGGGGTTCGATAAGCCTTACAACCAGGCGCCCTCATTGCACGTGAGTCTGGCGCTGCTGGTGGGGCTGGTGTACTGGCGCCACTCGCGGGGCCTGTTGCGGGGGCTGCTGGCGGTGTGGTTCGGGTTGATTGCGTTGTCAGTTTACACCACCTTCCAGCATCATTTTATTGATGGCGTAGCCGGCGCAGCGGTGGGCGTTTGCTGCCTGTATCTTTTTCCGGATGCCCCGCGGGCCTGGCAGCCGGTACGCGCGCCTGCCGACCGGCCCTGGCGCCGCCGGCTGGCCGCTGGCTACGGGCTGGGCGCGGCGGTGCTGCTGGCCGCGGCTACGGCCCTGGGCGGCTGGGGCTGGCTGCTGCTGTGGCCGGCCGGGGCGCTGCTGCTTGTGGGGTTGGCCTACGCTGGGCTGGGCGCCTCGGTGTTTCAGAAGCTCGATGGCCGTCAGAGCTTCGCGGCCCGGCTGTTGCTGGCCCCTTACCGGCTGAGCGCCTGGATTTCCTCGCGCCTGTTCACGCGCCGGCAGGCGCCCGCGGCCGAGGTGCTGCCCGGCCTCTGGCTGGGCCGCGCCCCCGGCCGCGCCGACTGGCCCACACCCACCTACGGTTCAGTTCTCGACCTCACAGCCGAGTTCAATCTCAGCAAAACGGCCCGCGCCCGGCCCCACCAGAGCGTGCCGCTGCTGGATTTGGTGCTGCCTTCTTTAGAGGAGCTGCAGGCTGCCGTAGCGGCGCTGCACCGGCTGTGGCCGCACCGGCCGGTACTGGTGCATTGCGCCCTGGGCTACTCGCGGAGCGCGCTGGTAGTGGCTGCCTGGCTGCTGGCTACCGGCCGCGCCGCTACGCCCGCCGAGGCCGTAGCGCAGCTGCGGGCCGCCCGGCCCCAGGTGCATCTTACTGAGCGGCATCTGGCAGTACTGGCCGCGTATCAGGCCACTTTGGCTGTCGAATCTCAACCCACCCTAAGCTGATGCCTGAGACCCAAAACGCCATGATCTACCGCGTAACCCAGGGGTTTTTGCGGGCCGGCCGGGTGTTCGATGGGGCCTCGTCGGTGTTGCTGCTGGCCACTTTGGGGCGAACATTGCTGCCGCTGGAATCAGGCGTGGTGGTCGGGCTGGTCGGCGCCTTGCTGCTGGCCGCGCTGGCCAAGTACTACGCGTGGCGCGTGGCCCTCGATGCCGAGTTCTTCGCCCTGTTGCACGAGCAGCCCGAAGCTACGGCCGAATTTGACGCGGCGCTGGCTGAGTTTCGGGGTCGCCCTACGCCACCATCGCGCCCACCGGAAAGCCGCTGGTACGGGGCCCGGCAGCTGGTGCGGCGGCAGGCGGTGGTTGTAGGGGCGCAGTTGCTGGCCGTAGGGGCACTGCTGATTTTCGGCAGATAAACCAGCCGGAAAGCCGGATATGGATGCAACTTCGGCGGTGGGGGCGTTTCCTTGCTTCACGGCCCGTATTATTGCCTTCCCAACCTGCCCTCATGCCCGCTGCCGCCTTCACCTTCGTGCGCCTCAAGTACCAGTCGGGCGACTGGGATGCGGTGGATGAGCGCATGCCGGCCAACCTGCTCCACTCACTGGTGCAGTACACCAAGGTGCCGGTGGCGCCCAAGGAGAAAGTGGTGGCTTTGGATTCGGAAGAGCTGTTTCGCTACCCGTTCTGCTACCTCTCGGGCCACCGGCTGGTGCAGTTTTCGGCCGCCGAGAAGAAGAACTTCGAGCAGTACGTGCGCGGCGGCGGATTCGTGTTCGTCGATGACTGCAACCACGACATCGACGGGCTGTTTGCGCGCTCCTTTGAGGAGCAGATGCGGGTGTGCTTCGGAGCCGGGGCGCTGAAGAAGCTCCCCCAGTCGCACCCTGTGTACTCGCAGTTTTTCCAGTTTCCGGAGGGCCCGCCCAATACCGGCTTCGAGCTCAACGGCTGGGGCGACGACCTGGTGCACGACTACCTCAAAGGCATCGAAATTGGTGGCCGTTTGCGGGTGCTCTACTCCAACAAAGACTACGGCTGCGAGTGGGACTACGACTTCCGCAACAAGCGCTTCCTGGCCGAAGACAACACCAAGTTCGGCGTCAACATCATCCTTTACGCTCTTACGGCCTGACGACGGAGCCAACCCGATGCCTGCGCCTATGCCACTTCAGACTTTACGCTTCCCTCCTTTCTCCATGACCGAACAAGACGTAACGCGCCTGCTGGCCAAAATCCCGCTGCTGAAACAGGAAATTGGGAAGGTGATTGTGGGCCAGCAGCAGGTGCTGGAAGAAGTGCTGGTGGCCCTGCTGGCCGGCGGCCACGCGCTGCTCGAAGGCGTGCCGGGGCTGGCCAAAACCCTGCTCGTGCGCACGCTGGCCCAGGCCACCGACCTGCCCTTCCGCCGCATCCAGTTCACGCCCGACCTGATGCCGACCGACATTCTGGGCACCGAGATTTTGGAAGAGGACCACGGCACCGGGCACCGCTCGTTCAAGTTCAACCCCGGCCCCATTTTCGCCAGTCTGGTTTTGGCCGACGAAATCAACCGCACGCCGCCCAAAACCCAGGCCGCGCTGCTGGAGGCCATGCAGGAGGGCCACGTCACGTACGCCGGCCAGGAGCACGCGCTGCCCAAGCCGTTCTTTCTGCTGGCCACCCAGAACCCGATTGAGCAAAGCGGCACCTACCCGCTGCCCGAGGCCCAGCTCGACCGGTTCCTGCTCTACGTGCGCATCGGCTACCCCACCGAACAGGAGGAGTTGGCCGTGCTGACCGGCACCACCGGCACCGCCCGCCCCGAAGTGCAGCCCATCCTCAGCGGCGACGATGTGCGCCAGCTGCAACTGCTGACCCGGCAGGTGAGCATCAGTGAGGAACTGGTACAGCAGGTGAACCGGCTGGTGCGGGCCACCCGGCCGGCCACCTCGCAGGTGAAGTTTATTCAGGATTACGGCCGCTGGGGCGCCGGCCCGCGCGCCGGCCAGGCCCTGATTCTGTGCGCCAAGGCGCGGGCGCTGCTGCAAGGTCGTTTCGCGGCTACTTCGGAAGATGTGCGGGCCCTGGCCCCGGCCGTGCTGCGCCACCGGGTGCTGCTCAATTTCAACGCTGAAGCTGAAGGCTTGACCACGGATGATGCGGTAGCGGCGCTGTTACAGGTAGTAACTCAATAATTTTTGTTTTTAGCGAGTTGATTTTCGGCCGAACGTCATTCAGAGCGCAGCGAAGAATCTCGCGTGCCAGAGTATTCCTAATAGCAGGATTGCCATTGCAACCTCAGCATGCGAGATTCTTCGCTGCGCTTTGAATGACGTTCGGCCGAAAACCAAAAACCAAGCGAAATGCTGACGCCCGAACACCTGCACGCCCTGCACAATCTGCCGCTGGCCGCCCGCCAGGCGGCCGAAGGGCTGCTGCACGGCGCCCACCTGAGCCGGCGCAAGGGCGCGGGCATGGAGTTCAGCCAGTACCGTCCCTACCAGCCCGGCGACGACCTGCGCCGCCTCGACTGGCGCCTCGCCGCCCGCTCCGACCGCTACTATTTGCGCGAATCGGAGGTGGACACCAGCCTGACGGTGCACCTAGTGCTCGACGCTACGGCCAGCATGAACCACCGCGACGATAATGGCCTGAGCAAGCTCGAATACGGCCGCCTGCTGTGCGCCGCGCTGGCCTACGTGGCCACCCAGCAGGGCGACGCCGTGGCCCTTACGGTGCTGCACCCCGGCGGCCTGCGCCACCTGCCGCCCCGCGCCGACGCCCGCCAGCTGCCCCGCCTCTACCACGCCCTCGAAACGGCCGACGCCGCCGGCCAATTTCCTGACACCGCCACCCTCGCGCCCCTCACCGCCCGCCGCCAGCCCGCCCTCACTATTTGCGTAACCGATTGGTACGAGGAAAACGGCGAAGTCGAGCAGCTACTGACGCGGCTGCGGGCCGCCGCGGGCGAGGTGCTGGTGCTGCACCTGATGGCCCGCAACGAGCTGGAATTCACGTTTCGCGGGGCCGTGACGTTTGAGGACCTCGAAACCGGCCAGCAGCTGCAGCTCGATGCCGGCCAGCAGCGCCAGGTCTGGCAGCAGCAACTGCAACCCTGGCTGCAGGCCACTGCCCGCCGCGCCCGCACCCTCGGCTTCGACTACCAGCTGCTGAGCACCGCCGACCCGTTTACCGATGCGCTGCGCGAGTTTCTGCGTCGCCGCGCCCGGGGGCTGTAGAGATGCATAGTTGCGTCTCGGCGTTGAACGGGGCCGTTGAACAGTCGGTGAGTAGCTATTGAACGGCTGCAGCGGTGGCGCAAAAGCATCGTTCAACGACGAGACGCAACTAGGCGTCTCTACACCGTTCGGGCTGCCGCAACTACCTCCTCCGATTCGTGTCTGTATTCCCGCATTTTCAGCATATTGATAATCCGTAAATCAACAGCCCAAAGCTTGTAGCTTGCCGCTGACTGCTTGTAGCTCCCTCCGTGCCGCCAATTTTTTTCACCCACGCCGCCGCTGGTTGGCTGGCCCTGCTGGGGCTGGTTGTGCCGCTGGCCATTTACCTCTGGAACCGCCGGCCGGGCCGGGTGGTGCGGGTGGGCAGCGTGCGGTGGCTGCAAGCGGCCGCCAACCAGCGCCTGCGCAGCCTCAAGCCCGAACAACTGCTGTTGTTTCTGCTACGCGCGGCTGTGCTGGGGCTGCTGGCGCTGGCCGTGGCCGAGCCGCTGCAGCTGCTGCCCGTGCCGCCCGCCCGCGGGCAGGTGCTATTGGCTCCCGGCGTGACGGCCGAAGCCATAACCCCGGTGCGCCCCCTGCTCGATTCGCTGCGGCGGCGCGGCTACGAGCTGCGCCAGCTCGCCGATTTTCGGCCCGTTAGTCCAGTCCGGCCCTGGTCGGCGCTGGGCCTCGGCGACACCACCGGGCAGGCCTCGTCCCGCCTCGTAATCGATACCGTTTTGGCGGCCGCGCCCAACCTCTGGAACACGGTACAGCTGGCCACCGACTCGCTGCCCGGCCGGCCTTTGGTAGTAGTCGCGCCCCTGAGCGTGGCCAGTTTCCGGGGCACCCGCCCGGCGCTGCCGGCCACTGTGCGCTGGCTGCCGCTGCCTCCGCCCGATTCGAGCCGCTGGCTCGTGGCCGCCTGGCAGCCCCACCCCGACAGCCTGGTGGTGCTGCTGGCCAACGGCTCAGAGTCGGCCGTGGCTTACCAGCAAGTGCGCGTGCGGCGGCCGGCAGGCGGCCAACCGGTTGAGGGTAATTGGGGCGGGGCTGAAATCAGGCTGATAAACCAAAATGAGCTGCTGGTAGCCGAAAACGGCCGCCGCCGCACCGTGCCGCTGCTGCGCCGGGCGCCGCGCTGGCACCTGAGCCACGATGCCGCCCACGCCGCCTCGGCCCGGGTGCTGGCGGCCGCGCTGCGGGCCGTGGCGCCGGCCCTGCCGCTACGGCCCCGGCTGGCCGTTTCTACCACCGAGCCAGCACCGGCCGACTCGCTCGACTGGCTGTTCTGGCTGCGCGACGCCCCGCTGCCCGCCCGCTGGGCCGATGACGCATCGGTGCGCATCTGGCAGGAAGCCGACGCGGGCGCCAAGCCTTTCGCCACCGAATTCCAACCCGTCGCCAGCACCGAAACCAGCGCCATTGTCCGCCTCGACACAGTCCGCCAATTGGCCGCCGTACCCGTGTGGGCTACCGCCGCGGGCCGGCCGCTGCTGAGCTGGCAGCCCCCCGGCCGTTACCGCCTGCACACCCGCCTCGATGCCGCCTGGAGCACCCTGGCCGACAACCCGGAGCTGCCCGCGCTGCTGTTGCCGCTGCTGCTGCCCCCGGCCCCGCTCGCCTTCCAGCCCGATTCGCGCCAGCTGGCTTTGAGCCAACTGCGCGGGCCAATTGCGGCACCAGTGGAGGGCATTGAACCAATGACCCCGCGACGGGAGCTGGCTCCCTGGCTGGTGCTGGCGGCCGGCCTGCTGTTTCTGTTGGAGCGGCTGCTGGCGGCCCGCCGCAACCGTGCGGTGCGCGCTACGGCCGCTGTCGAATCTTTCACCGCCCAACGCCAGCCCGTATGAGCCCCGCCGTTGCCTCTACTCCTGCTGCTATTGCAGCGGCTGCCCCGGCTGGGCTGGTGCTGGCCGCCGGCCGCAGTCGGGCCCGCCGCCGCACCCTGGCCCTGCTGCTGCCGGCGCTGGCCGCTGGCGCGCTGTTGCTGACGGTGGCCACCGCTTGGCCAGGTGCGTGCTACCTTGTGGCGGGCGCAATGTTGGCACTGCTGATGCTGGTGAGTTGGGCGCTCTGGAGCATCTGGCACGAGCCGCTGGCGGCCACCGCTCGCCACCTCAACCAGCAGCACCCCAGCCTCGAAGACAGCACTGCCCTGCTGCTACGCCCTGCCGATGAGCTCAACCTGCTAGAGCACCTGCAACAGCAACGGCTGCAGCAGCGGCTGCCGGAACTGGCCGTGGCCGGGCCGCTGCTTCCCGTAGGCTTTCGGCCGGCTTTAGGCGGTGCGGGGGCGCTGTTGCTGCTGGTGGCGCTGGCGTGGTGGCAGCGGCCCGGCGCCGCTATTGCGCCGGCTGCGGCTGGTGCGCCCGTGGCGCTGCACTTCCAGCAGGAAACGCCGGTTCAGCCGGCCACCGCCCCGCGCATCGTGGAAACCCGGCTGCGGGTGCAGCCGCCGGCCTACACCCGCCAGGCCGCATTTGTGCCCGAAGCCGCCTCGTTCCGTTGCCCGGCCGGCAGCCGGGTGCGCTGGCAGGTGCAACTGAGCCGGCCCTCGAAAACGGCGCCAGTGCTGGAGCTGGGTGCCCGCAAGCTGCCGCTGCGGCCGGTGCCGGGCGATTCGCTGGCTTTTGAACGCGACGAAGTGCTGTTGGCCTCAACTCTGTACCGGCTGCGGCTGGGCGGGCAGGTTTCCGATGATTATTCGATTGAAGTAGTGCCCGACCAGGCACCGGTTATTCGCCTCATTCACCCCAAAGCCTACACGCTGGTGGAGTTCGGACAGCCGCCGCGGGTAGCCATCGAGGCTCGGCTAACGGACGACTACGGCCTGAGTCGGGCCCGGCTGGTGGCCACCGTGGCCCAGGGTCAGGGCGAGGCCGTGAAGTTCCGGGAAGTGGTAACCGAGCTGAGCACCGGCCTGGGCAACCAGCCCGCCACCGCCACGCTGCGCCCGGTGCTCAACCTGCGGGCCCTGGGACTGAGCTACGGCGACGAAGTGTACTTCTACCTGCAGGCCTGGGACAACCGCCGGCAGCTCACCCGCTCCGACACATACCTGGTGCAGTGGGAAGACACCACGGTGCAGACCAGCGCCCTCGATGCCTCGCTGGGCGTGAGCACGGCGCCCGCCTACTTCCGCAGCCAGCGCCAGATTATCATCGACACCGAAAAGCTGCTGGCCGAGCAAAGCCGCCTGCCCGCCGCCACGGTGCAGGAGCGCGCTAACGCCATCGGTGTTGATCAGAAGCTGCTGCGCATGCGCTACGGCAAGTTTCTGGGCGAGGAAACCGACGAGAGCATCGGCGGCGCCACCCGCCCCGATGAGCACGACGAGGCGACCAGGCCCGCCGACCCGCCCGGCATGGGCTCGGTGGTAGCCGAGGACCACACCACCCCCGAACCGGCGGCCGCTGCTGCCGAGGAGCACCACGAAAACGACGGCCACGACCACAGCCACGGCCTGCCCGCGCCCAAGGGCCAGTCGGCCGCCGAGGCGCGCACGGCCGAGCTGATGGAACCCTACATGCACCGCCACGACGACTCGGAAACGGCCGATTTTCTGGAGCCCGCCGTGAAGGCCAAGCTGCAGGCCGTGCTGGCTCAGATGTGGGAATCGGAGCTGCGGCTACGCACCGGACGGCTGCGCGAGGCGCTACCGTTCGAGTACCGCGCTTTGCGGCTGCTGAAGGAGGTACAGCAACAAACCCGGGCCTACGTGAAAAAGGCCGGTTTCACGCCGCCGCCCATGCCCGAGGCCACCACCCGCCTCACCGGCGACCTGGCCGGGGCCGCCGCCCCGCGCCGCCAGCGCCAGCTCGATGCGCCCCCGCACCAGCCCACCCTGCGGGCCGCTTTGGCCACCGTACGGCAGCTGCGAAGCTCAGCCAGGCCCCCCGCCGGGGCCGCAGCCGCGCTGGAACAGGCGGGCCCCGAACTTTCGCGGGCCGCCCTGCAGAAGCCCGGACGCTACCTGGCAGCGCTCCGCAACCTGCGCGAAGCAACGGCCGCTTTGCGGGCCGGCCGGCCGGTGGATAAGGCCGGTTTACTACCGCTGGAGCGCGCCCTCTCCGACCTGCTACCCGTGCCGGCGCCCGCCCCCACCGCCAGGCCCGCCCCCAGCAGCCAGCTCACCCGCCGCTATTTCAACCTGCTGAATAACTAAGAAGTGAGATTCAAGCGATGAGCAATAAGACGAGCAACTGACGCTATTGAAGGCACGCCTGGCGCTGACTTTCCAGGCAAACTCCGGCGTCGCCGTTAGCCCATCCCACAACCCAGGCACACGCTGCAAATTTTCCACATTCCGCGCATTACCCACATTCCTCCCATCGTGCTTTACCTGCTCCCCCTGCTGCTGGCCGCGCTGCTTACGGTGCTGGCCCTGCGCCGGCCCGACCCGCGACGGCGGGGGCTGCGCGTAGCGGCGGGCCTATTGGCCGTAGCCGGCCTGACGCTGGCCGCCCTGCCGCCCACGCGGCCGGGGCCGGCTGCGGCGCCGGGCGCTACGACGGCCGTACTGCTCACGCCCGGCTACTCCCCCGACACGCTGGCGGCGCTGCTGGCCCGCCTGGAACCGGGCACGCCCCTGTGGCGCTTTGCCCCCACCAAAACCACCAAAACCACCGCCACTTCCGACACGCCCACTTTCCGCAACACTAGCGCCATTCGGGCCCGGCTGCCGGGGTTGCGCCGCCTGCACGTGCTGGGCCAGGGCCTGCCGCCCGCCGATGTACCCGCGCTGGCGGGCATCGCGCTGGAAGTTCACGCCGACGCAGCGTTGGCCGGTTTCCGGGAGGCTGCCTGGGAGGCCCAGCCGGTGTTGGGTGAAGTCTGGACCGTAAGCGGCGCGTTTACGGGACCCGAAACCGGGCCGGTGTGGCTGCGGCTGCACGCGGCCGGCGCCGTACGCGACTCGGTGCAACTGCCGCGGGGCACGGGCCCTTTCCGGCTGCGCTTTACGCCGCGGGCGGCGGGCCGGGCGGTGTATGCGCTGGAAGCCCGCGGCAACGGCCGGCCGCTGGCGCGCGAGCCCGTGCCGGTAGAGGTGCTCATGCCCGAGCCGCTCCGGGTGCTGCTACTGTCTGCCGCCCCGTCGTTTGAGCTGCGGTTTCTGAAAGACTACCTGGCCGGTCGCCAGTACGCGGTGGCCCTGCGCACGGGTCTGAGCCGGGGCCTTACCCAGACCGAATTTCTCAACCTGCCCAACCCACCCGCTTTGGGCAGCCTCACACCCGCCCTGCTGGCCCGCTTCGATGTAGTGCTGACCGACGCGGCCACGCTCTCCAGCTTCAGCGGGGCCGAAACGGCGGCTTTGCGCACGGCCGTAGCCAACGGCACTGCCGGCCTGCTGCTGTTGGCCGATGCGGCTCCGCTGCCGCGGCAGTTGCCGGGTGGCGCGGCCTTTGGAGTGCAGGCGCGGTCGGCCGCCGCGGCGGCCACGGCGCAACCCCTGCGCTGGCCCGGGGCCCCGGCCGAAGCCACGGCGCTGGTGCCGGCCACGTTGCGTACCACCCCTGCCCTGCGCCCGCTCATCAGCCTTGGCCCCGACCAGCAGTTGGTGGCCGCGGCGCGGCGCCTGGGGCTGGGCGCCGTGGTGGTGAGCACCGTTACTGAAACTTTTCCGTGGCAGCTGCGCGGGCAGCCGGCGGTGTATGGAGCCTACTGGAGCCGCCTGCTCGGGGCCGCCCGCCCACCCCGGCCCGCCGCGCTCAGCATCGCTCCACTCAGCCACTGGCCGCAACCCAACGCCCCGCTGGAGCTGCGCGTAACGGGCGCTACGGCCGGCCCGCTCACCCTTACCGGCTCCAATGGCGCAACGGTATCTGCCGCCTTGCGCCCTGACGCGCAGGTGCCCGAGTGGAGCACCGCCACCTACTGGCCCTCGGCCGCGGGATGGCACGAGGCCCGCGTAGGCGCGGGGCATCGGTGGTTCTATGTGTACAACCCAGAGCAGTGGCGCGGCCCCGAACAGCCGGAATGGCAGCTGGCCGCGGCCCGGGTTTCGGCGGCTGCGGCGGCTGGCCCGGCTACGGTTGCGGCAGCTGCACTAAAGCCGGACGCACCAGCCGGAGCCGGCCGCGACACCTGGCCGCGCTGGTGGGGCTACCTGCTGTTTGTAGCGGGCGCGGGGCTGCTGTGGCTCGAAGAAAAGCTGTAGCCGGCTCCGCCGAAGCCCGCCTTACCAGCCTGACAGTCAGCCAGTGGCGTGGCGGGCGCCGTATTTCCTGCGGCTGGGGTCTATCTTACGGCCCAGTTGGGCGTAAAAAAGCAGCCCGGGCACCGCCTTAGCGGAACCCGGGCTGCCAATAGTAAACCGGCCAGGCCGGCAGTTACTACTTCACTTCCTGCGTGGTGGTAGTGGTGGTCGAAGTAGCCTCCGTGGTGGTAGCGGGAGCCGTTTCGGTGGTGGCCGGAGTGGTCATGGGCTCGCCTTCGGTCGTTACTACCGTCGTGTCCATTGGCGTCGTGGTGGCGTCCATGGTGGTAGTTTCGGTGGCGGTGGTCGTTTCAGCAGCCTTCTGCTCGCACGAAGTGAGGGTAGCGGCGAAAACGGCAACCAGGGCCGAAGCTTTCAGGAAATTTTTCATGTTGGGGGTTGGTTGGAAATGATGGTCTGAAAAACGTGGTTCATCCGTAAATCAGCCAAGGGTAACCCACCGCCGGAAAATAAATTTTCGGTGGGTTACCCAACCCCGCTTCACGTATTAAGACACAAAGCGAATGGGCAAGGGACAACCTTCCTACACCGATGAGGAGTTCGTGGCGGCCATCCGCCGCGACGACGACCGGGCGCTGGCACAGCTCTACCGGCTGCACTTCCCCATGATTTCGCACTACGTGCTGCAAAACAGCGGCACCGACGACGAAGCCAAGGATGTGTATCAGGAAGGCGTGATGGTATTTTATGAGAAGGTTCGGGAAGGCTCGCTGGAGCTCAACTGCCAGATCAAAACCTACCTCTACGCCGTGTGCCGCCGCCTGTGGCTCAAGCGGCTCGCCGAGAAAACCCGCTTCAGCGGCCGCCTCGACGACCACGAGCCCTTCCTCGAAACCGGCGCCGAGGCCGACCTGGAGCGGGCCGAGGAAAAGGAACGGCAGCTGGGCACTATGGCCCAGGCGCTCGACCTGGTGGGCGAACCGTGCCGTTCGTTGCTCGAAGGTTTTTACCTGCTCGACAAGTCGATGCAGCAACTCACCGACGAGTTCGGCTACACCAACGCCGACAACGCCAAAAACCAGAAATATAAGTGCCTGGTACGCCTGAAAAAGCTCTTTTTCAATCAGTACCAGGAATCGGCTTAGTGCTTAGTGCCTGGCTGTTAGTGCTCAGGAAAGGATTTCCAAAGTGCTAAAAGCCAGGCACAAAGCCCTAGCCACTAAGCTCTGAAAAAATGAAAACCGAAGCCGACTACTACGCCTTATTTGATGCCTACCGCGCCGGCGGACTGGCCGATGCGGAACGGACGGCCCTGGAACACCGCCTCGCCGCCGACCCCGCCCTGGCCCAGCGCCTGCAGGAGTTCGAGGAACTGACCGGCACGCTCACGGCCTACGGGCGGCGCCAGGCGCTGCGCCAGCGCCTGGCCGCCATCCACTCCGATATGGTGAGCGAGCAGACGCCTCGCCTCGATCTGGCCAAAGTGGCCGAGCAGGACGAGCGGGGCGAGCAGTTTGCCACCGGCCAGGCCCCGCGGCCGACGCTGCGCATTTCGCGCACCGAGCAGAAGCTGCGCGCCTTCTGGCAGGGCCACCGCGCCACCATGATGGTGGCCGCCGCCGTGGCCGTGCTGGCCGTGTTCACCACGCTGCTGGGCCTGGAAATGTACCGCACCTCGCAGCAAACCACCTCCTCGCGCTACGGCTATACCATGCTGCGCCGCGAAGTGGAGCGCATCAAGCGCGACCAGCGCAGCATGAACCGCGCCATCACCCAGATTGACGCCGCCGCGCCCACCGAGCGCGTAAATCCCGGCAAATTCAGCGGCACGGGCTTCGCCCTGACGGCCGACGGCTACCTCGTAACCAGCTACCACGTTATCCAGGGGGCCGATTCGCTGCTGATTGAAAACCGCGCCCGCCAGCGTTTCCGCGCCGAGCCGGTGTTCACCGACATCGCCCACGACCTGGCCATTCTGCAGATTACCGACAAGGACTTTACCGGCTTCGGCCGCCTGCCCTACGCCTTCAAGCGGGGCCAGTCGGAGCTGGGCGAGAAGGTGTACACGCTGGGCTACCCGCGCGAAGACCTCGTGTTCAACGATGGCTCGCTGAGTGCCCGCTCGGGTTTTGAGGGCGACACGGGCTTCTACCAGGTGAGCATTCCGGTGAACCCCGGCAACTCGGGCGGCCCGCTGCTCGACGACCGGGGCAACCTGATTGGCGTGGTGAGCGGCCGGCAGATGGACGTGCAGAGCGCCGCCTTCGCCACCAAATCGTCGTATTTGATGCGGCTGGTTGACTCGCTGAGCGCCGCCGGCGCCGGCCGGCCCTACAACCTGCCGCGCTACAACCAGTTCGGCGGCACCACCCGCCCCCAGCAAATCCGCAAGCTCCAGGACTACGTGTTCGTAGTGAAAGTGTACGAATAGCCGGTTCAAGCCCGACCGTAGCGTTTTCTTTGCCGAAGCAGGTATCAAAATCGGCCGCGGTGCGTACAGATTCGGAGGCGTCCCGCCCGGGCCGCCTCCGACCTTTTTTTCAGCTGATTCCGTCCTTTTACTATGAGCGACCAACTCTCCACCGACATCGAGAAAATCGTCCCCGAAGACATCATTAATGCGCTGCAAAGCGGTTTCCACGTATTCCGTGGCGAGCAGGAGCATTTCGAGGACATGGTAAAGCACAGCAGCACGCTGCTGCGCAAGATTTCGCAGCGCTTCACGCCCGTACAGATTATTGTGGGCATTGCCGTACTGGCCAGCGTAGCCGTAATTGCCGTGTCGAAAACCGCTGAGGCCATCGAAGACCACAACGACGACAATAGCGGCGACAATAAGTAGCCGCGGCGCTTAGCTTCTTTTCCGGCTGCTGCCGGCTCAAAGCCTCTTCCTGTGCGGAAGGGGCTTTTTTGTATCTCACTTGAATAAATATACTTTTACCAACAAAATATTATCCATATAATTGTATACGGAATATAAATACTTGCTTCCGGCCTACAGTTATTCCGGCGTCCTCCCGCCGGCACCTACCCTACTTCCTTCTGCCATGAAAATCTTTGTGTCGTTTCTGCTACTAGCTGGCGCTACTGCGCTGGCGGCCCCGGCCCACGCTCAGCAGGCCCCGGCCCGGTCTGTTACCAACGCTGCCCCTGCGCCGGCCCGCAGCCAGCCGGCCCGCAGCGCCCAGGCCGCCCCGAAGCAGGCAGCCACCAAACTTACCTGGCAGCAGCGGCGCGCAAACAAGCGTAAAAAGCTGACGCCATTCGCCGAGGCGATGCTGCACAACGAGTTGCTGCGCGAGGAGCCGGCCAAGAAAACCGACGCCGGCCTGCTGTAGCATCAGATAGAGCCAAGTAGCTAACCCAAGTTGTGAGCTAGAGCTAGGACTAGTTCCCCTCCTTGGAAAGGAGGGGCTAGGGGTGGTTGAAGCTGCCAAAACGGTTGCCCGCGTTGGGTTCTAGCAGTGGTTCAACGCTCTCAACCACCCCTAGCCCCTCCTTTCCAAGGAGGGGAACTAGCCCTAGCTCTAGTTCGCAACTTGGGTTGGCTAGCGCTAAGTGGCGCCGGCTAGTGGCTTAGCGGTTCAGGGCCAGATAGGTCTCGCGGGCCTCGCGCAGGAGCCGTAGCAACGTGGCGCGCTGACGTAGCAGGCCCTCCATGGCGGGGCGCTGGCTGCCGAACAGACGCAGGGCCCGCAGGCGCCGCCGCCGCTCATGCACCGTGCCGGCGTAGCCCAGCGCATAAAACCCCGTCAGCGGCAAACTCAGCAAATACAGCAGCGTCCAGCGCCAGTCCTGGGTGAAGTGGTGCACCAGCGCCGTCTGGCCCAGGTAGAAGCCGGTGAACGTAATCATGCCCACCGTCAGCATAATGGGGGCCACAAACTCGGCCTCGCTGGTGGCCCGCCGCGCCACCCACGACGGAATAATGTAGGGCAGGTAGTTGTTAATCAGTCCGTAGAGGTACACGGGCAGGCCCAGCAGCAGGCGCGCCGAGGCTGTGAGGGCCCGCCGATTTCGGGTGCTGCTGGGGCCGCGGGCCGCCAGGGCGTCGTCGGTCAGGTTCATTTCGGCCAGCTGCTGCAGGTAGGCGTGCAGGCGCTGGCGCAGCTCGGCGAGGCGCGCCGGCTCGTGCTCGGCAAAGTAGCGGCGGGCCTTGAGCAGCGTGCGGCTGAGCTGGAAGTTGTCATAGAGCGTTTCCTCGTCGTCCTGAATCAGGTGCTGGCCGAAGGTGCGCTCGACCTGCGTTATCAGCTCGTCTTCCTCATCCGACTCGGTAATGATGAGGTGGCGCTCCAGGCGGCGGCGGATTTCTTCGGTGAGGGCCTCGGCGGCGGCTTCGGGGTTCTGGCGGTACTGCGCGGCGTAATCGGCTACCACAATCGGCTCGGCCGGGTTCACAAATACATCGGAACGGAAGCGCTGGGGGTCGAAGTAGTTGATGCCCAGCGGCAGAATGCGCAGGCCCAGCCCGAAGTTGCGGCGGGCCTCGGCGCCGAGGGCAATGCGGGCGGCGCCGGTTTTGAGGGGCCGTAGCCGCCGCTCCGACACGCTGGTGCCCTCGGGGAAAATCATGATGGTGCCGCCCCGGTCGAAGTAGTCGTAGCAGCGCCCGAAAGCCTTTTCGTTCTGGGCTTCGAGCTGGGCGGGCGTGAGCGTTTCGGCGCCGGTTTCCAGGTCCTGGCGGCGGTAGATGGGGATGGAGTTGCCCGACTCCATGATGGCGCGCAGAATCGGGTTCTGAAAAAACGTGCTTTTGGCCAGAAACGCAATGGGCTGGCGGCGGTTGACGGCCGCTACCAGCGGGTCCATGAGCGTGTTGGGGTGGTTGCTGGCGATGAGCAGCGGCCCGGTGCCGTGCAGCCGCTCGCGGTGGCGCACTTCGAGCCGCCGGAAGAAAACGCGCAACGCCACCTGCACCAGGGGCTTCATGACGGTGTAGAAAAGCATGGCTACAAGAAAAGCAGATTTTTGGCAGAAACCGGCCGTCGGCTCCGGCAGCTAGTTGCCACGGCCGGCGCCGGCGGCCAAACCACAATTCGCCGGATTCTGACTTTTCGGACGCCCCGCACAGGAGTTTGCGCCGGGCCTGCGCATCTTTACACCCCATGAACCGCCCGCTGCTGCTTTTGCTTTTGCTGCTGACTGCCGGCGGCCTGCTGTGCCCGGCCGCCGCCCGGGCCCAAACGGCGGCTGGCGCCGATACGCTCGATACCGCCGAGCCAGCTGCCCCCGCTACCCCGGCCGCCACGCTGCGGCAGGCCCGGCAGCTGGTGCTGGAGCGCCGCTACGACAGCGCCTGGCGGCTGCTGACCAAGCTCGACCCGCGCAACCTCGACCCGGCCGTGGTTATCGAAAAGGCCGATCTGGCCCTGCGCTACTACACCGCCACCGACCAGCTCCGGCGCTTTGCCTTTCGCGACCTGAAACTGCTCGACCTGGCCCCCGACAGCCTGCGCCTGCTGCCCTCGCCCGACAGCCTGCGTTACCGTTTTGCCGTGCGGCAGGTGCTGGAGCGGCTGCAGCGCGCCTACCCCAGCAACTACCGCCTCGCCCGCGCCCTCGGCGACTACTACTACACTGTGCAGCAGTGCGACTGCGCCGAGGAAAAGCTGGGCGAAGACGAGGTATTCCTGCGCACCATTACCGAGTACCAGGAGGCCCACGCCCACGGTCAGGGCGATTATCTGTCCTACTTCGCGCTGGGTTACGCCTACCAGCGGCTGGGCAAGTTCGAGTCGAGTCTGGCGCCCTTCGAACGCTCGCTGGAGCTGCGCCCGCGCAACCCCACGGCCCACCTGAATCTGGCTTTTGTGCTGCTGGAACTGCGGCAGCTGGAAAAAGCCCGCGAGCAGGCCCGCCTCGCCCAGCAGTATTTCACCGACAGCCGGCGCAAAGACGACGCGGGCTTTCTGCTGAAGGAAATCGAGGCCCGCATCCGGCAAACCAGCGGCGAAGCACCCGCCGAACCAGCCCCACCGGCCCCACCAGCCGCCGCCGACACCACCCAGACCGCCCCGCCCACCGAGGGTCCGCCAGCCGCTGCTGATGCGGCCGATGAATCTGACGCGGCTGCTCCTGAGGCCGAAGTAGTGGAGAAGCAACCCGCGGCGGTTCCAGAAACACCTGCGCCGGCCAGTTCAGCCCCGGCCAAACCGGCCGCGCCTGAAAAGCCAGCGCCCGCAGCTAAGAGCAAGAAGAGTAGTTCCGGCAAGAGTCCCGTGCCCAAGACCAAAGCCAGTCAGCAGAAGAAACCCCAGCCGCCGGAAATCAAAAAGCCATGAGCCAGCCGGTCGGGGCCCCAAACAGCAAACTCACCATTTCACCACCTCACCATCTCACTTGTTCATCACGCTGTTTTGGCGGTTGATGGATTCGAGGTGCACGGCGTCGAAGTAGCGGCGGATGAAGTCGGCGGTGAGGCCCAGCTGGTCGCCCTTGCGCAGGGCGCGCTCCAGGATTTCGTTCCAGCGCTGGGCCTGCAGAATGGTGATGTTGTTTTCCTTTTTGTAGCGGCCGATGCTTTCCGATACCTGCATGCGGCGGCCCAGCAGGTGCAGAATCTCGTCGTCGAGCTGGTCGATTTGGGTGCGTAGCTGAGCCAGCTTGTCTAAAAATGCCTGCTCGGTGGAGGTGTGCTGGCGCCAGGTCAGCGAGTCGAGCAGCTCGGCCAGCCGCTGGGGTGTCACCTGCTGTTTGGCGTCGGACCAGGCATTGTCGGGGTCGATGTGCGATTCGAGCATCAGGCCATCAAAGTCGAGGTCGATGGACTGCTGGGCCACGGCGGCCAGGCCGGTGCGGTTGCCACAGATGTGGCTGGGGTCGCAGATGAGCGGCATGCCGGGCAGGCGGCGCTTCATCTCGATGGGCAGATGCCACATGGGCGCGTTGCGGTACTCGGTGTTGCCGTAGCTGGCAAACCCCCGATGAATCAGCCCGATATCGGCCACGCCGGCCTGCGCCAGCCGCTCTACCGCACCTAGCCACAGTTCCAGGTCGGGGTGCACCGGGTTCTTTACGAACACCGGCACCTTCACGCCCCGAAGCGCATCGGCCAGCGCCTGCACCGAAAACGGGTTGACCGTGGTGCGGGCGCCAATCCAGAGCACGTCCACGTCGTAGGCCAGGGCGTCTTCCACGTGCTGGGGCGTGGCCACTTCCACGGTGGTGGGCAGGCCCGTGAGCTGGCGGGCCTGCCGCAGCCAGGGCAGCCCCGTTTTGCCGATACCCTCGAACATGCCCGGCTTGGTGCGCGGCTTCCAGATGCCGGCCCGCAGCATATCGACCCGGCCGGTGGCGGCCAGCTGGGTGCAGGTTTCGAGCAGCTGCGGTTCGGTTTCGGCCGAGCAGGGCCCGGAAATAATCAGCGGTTTTTTGCCGGGAAACTGCGTGGTAACGGCGGCCTGGGCGGCGGTGGAAGCGTGGGGCATTGCGGGGCGAATACGGAAACGGTAGCGGCGGGCAAGATAGCGCATGGCCGCCCGCCCTGTACTACCATCGGCCGGGGCCTGCGGTTTTGGCATCTGCGCGGGCAAGGCTGAATGCACGGGGGAGATTTCAGTTGAGAAATTCAGTTTTCACCCCGTTGCATATTGTATTTCAGATATTTGACTGAGGGTTTCTGACATTGGCTGGAGCGCGAAACTGGAGGCGCGCTGAAACTGGCACGGTTTTGCCAAATGGCCTTGTGTGCCGGCCGCCCTTTGTTCTGCGCCGGCCCGTCTTCTTCCTTCCGAAACCAACTCAACTATGCGTACCAACCAACTCCTTGCCCGCCTCGGCGCCGCCGCCCTGCTCGTTTCCGGTTTTGCTACCGCTTCTCAGGCGCAGGTGCGCCGCGCCCCGGCCCCTTCCTATAGCTCCTCCTCGGCCACCGATGGCGTGAAGTTTGGCATCCGGGCCGGCCTGAACGTAGCCGACCTCTCGGGCGACGCGGTGGATTCGTTTACCGACCTGACGGACCTGGCCAACGGCGCCGTCAACAAACAAATGAAGCCGGGCTTCTATGCCGGCCTGTACGCTACGCTGCCGCTGGGGCCGCGCTTCGCCATCGAGCCGGGCCTGGGCTACTCCGAAAAGGGCACCAAACTGAAGGGCACCATTCCTTTCGAGCAGTTCAAATTCATCAACGCCAAGCTCGACGGCACCGCCCGCCTGGCTTACCTCGACATCCCGGTGCTGGCCAAGGCCTACATCACCGACGGGCTGTATGTGTATGCCGGCCCGCAGGCCTCGGTGCTGCTCTCGGGTAAGGCCCGCGTGAAGGCCAGCGCCTTCGGCTTTTCGGCTTACCAGAACGATTTCGACGTGAAAGACCAGCTGCGCAGCGTGGATTTCGCCGTGGTGGGCGGCCTGGGCTACCAGTTCCAGAACGGCTTCGGCCTGAGTGCCGGCTACGATTACGGCCTGTCTTCGCTCGACAAAAACAACAACTTCGACGCTCAGAACCGCGTCATCAAAGCCTCGCTGAACTACTCTTTTTAGAGTATTGAGTAGTGGGTATTGAGTAGTGAGTTGCTGTTCTAAAAGTATTTTTCAGTAGGACAGCAGCTCACTACTCAATACCCACTACTCAATACTGAGCTAAAAAAACCGAAGGCGGCCCGGCGGCCTGGGTGACAAAGGAGCTGCAACTCGCTTCGCCTGCCGCCCGTGAGTGAGGTGGGCCACCTTCGGAAAGTGGGGTTGGGGCCGCCGATAGCGGGCGGTCCTGCTGCAAGCAGGAGCACCAGCCGGCTCGGTAGGGTTGCAAGCTAACGGCCCAAATCAGCATTTATTTTGACGACGGCCACGCCGCCGGCTTTTCGGCTTTGCCAATGGCAGGCCGGAAAGCCGGCGGTGCGCTGTTGGGTGTTACCGGGCGCCTACTACCACCGGGGCAGGCTGCAGGCCCTCAGCCAGGCGTACGAGGCGCACCAGCTCGGCGCGGTAGCCTTCGGGATCAAAGCGGCGGGCACCTTCGGCGAGGCGGGCGGTAGCGGCGTAGGTGGCGCTGCCGCGGTGCTCGCTCTGGCGCAACAGCAGACCAAATTGGGCCACGGCGGCCGCAAAGCGCAGGTTTTCGCTGGCCTGCTCCAGCGGCCGGGCCACGCCCGTGAGCGGCAGCTCCAGCTTGCGGCTGACGGTGCCGCGGGGCTCCTTGTAGCGCAGCTTCACGGTCAGCAGCTCGGCCGAGGCCAGGGCCGGGCGCGTGGCCGGGGCGGGCTGGTACTTGAGCGCATCGACGGTGGCCGGCGCGCCCACGGGCACGATTTCGTAGAGGGCGGTAACGGTGTGGCCCGAGCCCAGCTCGCCGGCGTCTTTGCGGTCGTTGTTGAAGTCTTCGGGGGCCAGCAGGCGGTTTTCGTAGCCCACGAGGCGGTATTCGCGCACCCGGGCCGGGTTGAACTCGACCTGCAGCTTCACATCCTGCGCCAGCGTGAACAGCGTGCCGCCGAACTGGCCCACGAGCACCCGGCGGGCCTCGTCGAGGTTGTCGAGGTAGGCGTAGTTGCCGTTGCCTTTGTCGGCCAGCAGTTCCATCTTTTTATCCTGATAATTGCCGCGGCCCACGCCCAGCACCGTCAGGAACACGCCCGACTCGCGCTGCTGCCCAATGAGGCGCTCCATAGCCTGGTCGCTTTGCTCGCCCACGTTGAAGTCGCCATCGGAGCAGATAATGACGCGGTTGTTGCCCTGGGCGTTGAAGTTCTGGCGGGCCACGTCGTAGGCTAGGCGCAGGCCCGCGCCACCGGCCGTGCTGCCGCCCGCGCTCAGGTTGTCGATGGCTTGCAGAATGGTGGCTTTTTCGGAGCCGGCGGTGGGCGGCAGCACCGTGCCGGCGGCCCCGGCGTACACCACAAGGGCCACTTTATCCTGGGGGCGCAGCTGCTGGACCAGCAATTTCAGGCCCTGCTGCACCAGCCCGAGCCGGTCGGGGCCACTCATCGAGCCCGACACATCGACCAGAAATACAAGGTTGGCGGGCGGCAGTTTGTCGGTAGCAACTTTGCGGGCCTGCAGGGCCACCTGCACCAGCTGGTGCTGCGGGTTCCAGGGGCACTGGGCCTGCTCGGTGATGACGCGGAAGGGCTCGGCGGCCGTGGCGGCGGGCTGGGGGTAATCGTACTGGAAATAGTTGAGCATTTCCTCGACCCGCACGGCCTCGGGCGGCGGCAGCTGGCCCTGCTGCAGAAAGCGGCGCACGTTGCTGTAGCTGGCCGCATCCACGTCGATGCTGAACGTGCTCAGAGGTTCCTTGCGGGCCGAGTGGAAGCCGTTTTCGGCCACGCTGGCGTAGGTGTCGCCCGCGCCGGGCTCAGGCTGCGGTTGCGGCTTCGGCTGCGGAAAGAAAGGCTGGCCGTAGCTGGCCCTATCGGCGGCGGGCTGGGCTACCTGGCCTTTGGAGGCCGCGCCGCGAATCCGGATTGGGGCCGCCCGGCCCTCTACGCCGCGGGCGGTTACTACCACTTCGCTCAGAGTTTTTGAATCAGTGGACAACCCCACGTCCACCACTTTCTGGCCGGTTAGCTTCACTTCTTTGGGTTCGAAGCCAATCGAGGTAAACACCAGCACTTTGGCCGAGTTCGGCACTTCGATTTGGTAGCGGCCATCGGCCTGGGTGCTCACGCCGATGTTGGTGCCTTTCACGAGTACCGTGACGCCGGGCAGGCCCTGGCCGGTGGCGCGGTCGGTTACGCGGCCGGTAACGGTGTAGGTCGCCGGGGCCACAGCGGAGACGGTTGCGGGGGCCATTTGGGCCGTGGCGCGGTCGGCGGGCAACAGCCCGGCCGCCAGCGCGAGATAGAGAAAACGGTGCATCAGCAGAAAGAATAGCGAGTGAAACCATAGCGAACCGGCCGGGCTCTGCGTAGCTGATGCGCGGCCGGCACAGATTCCACACGGGATTCTAAAAAAAGCTGTTGGCCGAACGTCATTCAGAGCGCAGCGAAGAATCTCGCCTGCCCACATTGAAATACTAATCCAATGCCAGCACGCGAGATTCTTCGCTGCGCTCTGAATGACGCTCAGCCTGCGGCTCCCCGTGCGGGCCGTACCTTTACCCCCGCTTATGCCCTCACTGCTCACCGATTCGCTTAACTTCCTCTCCAAAGCCACCCCGCGCCGCCTCTGGAACGGGGCGCAGGTGGTGGGCAGCTACCTGCTGAGCAAGGCCACGGGCAAGGCCCGGCACTGGGGCCTGCCAGTGGCGCTCAGTTTCGAGCCCACCACCAGCTGCAACCTGCGCTGCCCCGAGTGCCCCAGCGGCCTGCGCTCCTTCACCCGGCCCACCGGCATGCTGCCCGACGAGCTGTTCCGCAAAACCATCGACGAGGTGGCCTCCCGGCTCTGGTACCTGATTTTCTACTTCCAGGGCGAACCGTACCTGCACCCTAACTTCCTGGATCTGGTGAAGTACGCGGCCGGTAAGGGCATCTACACCGCCACCAGCACCAACGCCCACTACCTCAACGACACCAACGCCCGCCGCACCGTCGAGTCGGGCCTCGACCGGCTCATCATTTCGCTCGACGGCACTACCCAGGAGGTGTACCAGCAGTACCGGGTGGGCGGCAAAATTGACAAAGTGCTGGAGGGCACCCGCAACGTGGTGAAGTGGCGCAAACAGCTGAAGTCGAGCACGCCGCGCATCGTGTTCCAGTTTCTGGTGGTGCGGCCCAACGAGCACCAGCTGGATGACGCCCGCATGCTGGCCCGCGAACTGGGCGTGGACGACGTGTGGTTTAAAACGGCCCAGATTTACGACCACCACCACGGCTCGCCCCTCATCCCGACCATCGACTACTACTCGCGCTACGAAAACCAGGGCGACGGCACCTGGCAGCTCAAAAACAAGCTGCTCAACCACTGCTGGAAAATGTGGCACTCCTGCGTGATAACCTGGGACGGGCTGGTGGTGCCCTGCTGCTTCGACAAAGACGCCGAGTACCGCCAGGGCGACCTCAAAACCGAAACCTTCCGCCAGCTCTGGCACGGGCCCAAGTACCGGCAGTTCCGCGCCTCGCTGCTCAAGGGCCGCGACCAGATAGAAATGTGCCGCAACTGCTCGGAAGGCACGAAAGTGTGGGGGTGAGCTTGAAAAGTGCGTTATTGTCTTTTCTGGCTGCTGCTTTATGATTGGCTCGACTGAGTTTGAACGCGCTTTCTCCCTGCTTTCCGAGAAGCTGACGCGCTGGCTGCAGGGCCTGATTCTGCTGCTGCCCAACCTGCTGATTGCCCTGCTGATTCTGGTGGCCACCTACTTTGTGGCCCGGCTGGTGCGGCGGCTGATGCTGCGCGTGCTGCCGCGCATTTCGCCCAGCGTTACGCTCACCAACCTTATTGCCACCACCGTGCACGCCGGCGTGCTGCTGATTGGCATCTTTTTCATGCTGGAGGTGCTCAGCCTCGACAAAACTGTGACCTCGCTGCTGGCCGGCGTGGGCATTGTGGGCCTGGCGCTGGGCTTTGCCTTTCAGGATATTGCGGCCAACTTCATCAGCGGCATCATCATCGCGGTGCAGCGGCCGTTTATGGTCGGCGACCTTATCCAGACCGACACTTTTTTCGGCACCATTGAGAGCATCAACCTGCGCACGCTGAACCTGCGGCAGGTAACGGGCGAGTTGGTGCGGGTGCCCAACCGCAAGGTGTTCGAGGCCCCGGTCATCAACTTCACCGTAACCACCCAGCGCCGCGTCGATGTGGAGTGCCGCGTGCCCTACGATGCCGGGCTGGAGCAGGTGCGCAGCGTGGTGGAAAACTGCATGCAGGATTTCCCGAACCGGCTGGCCAATATGCCGCTGGAGGTGATGTTCACCGAATTCGGGCCCAGCGCCGTCAATTTCACCCTGCGCTTCTGGATTCCGTACCGCCGCGACGTGGACTATGTGGGCGCCAAGAGCGAGGCCATCCTGCGCATCAAGCGCGCCCTCGACCAGGCCGGCATCCCGATTCCCTTCCCTATCCAGACGCTCAACATTGCGCCCAATACCGCACCCGGGTCGCCCCTAGCCGGCCGGTTGCGGCCCGACTAAACGGCAAAGTGCGCCCCGAACGAATCCGGGGCGCACTGCTTGGGGGAGGGAGCCGGCCGTGGGGCCGGTTACTTGTGGTGCTTGTCGAGGTTTTTGCCCAGGTCTTCTACCGTTTTGAGGAACTCATCGACGCTCGTGTCGCCGTAGGTGCCGAAAGCGGTGGCGATGGTGCCTTTCACGCCGTCGGTGGTTTCGATGGCGTACAGAATCGACATATCGTCGGGGTTGCTTTCACCTTCGAAGCGGTAGAAATCCACGATGGTTACTTCCTCGGGCATGTAGCCGCGGGCTTTGTTATCGTCGCTAAGCGGGTAAAGCTTGCCGTCGGTTACCCGGAAATCGGCCGTGAAGCCGTCGGCGTTCAGCTTGCTTTCCACATTCACGAGGCTGCGTTCTTTTTCGTTGTCTTGCATGACCAAAGGGCTTAGGTGTCAGAAGGAGGTGCGGGAAAGAATAGCAGGGGCCGCTAATGGTGCTGCCCCCGTGCCGGGCTATACGTAGCCGGTACGGGGGCAGGTTATCTCAGAAGCCCGAAAAATGCATCTGGCCCTAGCTGCCGGCTTTCTGCCGCTGCTCGGCCAGCTCAATCGTGCGCTGCAGCCGGTCGGCGTCGAAACCCGAGCAGGCGCTGCCGCAGCCCTTAGCGCAGCCGCTTTGCCGCTTATCGAAGGCCCGCCAGAAAATGCGCCCCACGTAGAAGGCCGCCCCGGCAAATAGCAGCGCAATGATGAGATATTGTAGCCACATGATGGTTTCGAGCTTGGTGCTTCGTTGATAGTGCTCAGTGAAAGAGAATACCAGCCGCAGGCAGAACTTCCTTTCTCTCAAATGAACCCGCTTTGTTCAACAAAGTTCCTTTTAAGTTGATGCCGTTGAGGAGTTGTCGGCGCCTTACACGCCACCCGTGAGGCCCTAGCCCTTCTGCCAAACTTCGCCAATCAGCTCCTGCATCTCGCCGTGCACCTGGCCGTTGCTGGCCACCACCTCACGGCCGAACAGCGGGTCGCCATCCTGCAGAAACTCGGTGACGCGGCCCCCAGCCTCGCGCACCAGCAGAATGCCCGCGGCCACGTCGTAAGAGTTGAGGTTGAACTCGAAGAAGCCCTCGAAGCGGCCGGCAGCCACGTAGGCCAGATCGGCCGCCGCCGAGCCCACCCGCCGCACGCCGTGCGAGCCGCGCATAAAGGCGCCCAGCACCTTCAGGTAGTCGTCCATGAGGCCGAAATCGGTGTAGGGAAAGCCCGTGGCGATGAGCGAGGAGTTGAGGTCGGGCACGTCGGAAACGTGGATGGGCTGCTCGTTGCAGAAGGCGCCAGCACCCTTGGCGGCCCGGAAACACTCGTCGCGCACCACCTCGTACACCACGCCGGCCACCAGCTCCTGGCCCCGAATCAGGCCCACGCTCACGCAGTACACCGGCAGGCCGTGCACAAAGTTGGTGGTGCCGTCGAGCGGGTCGATAATCCAGTTGAACTCCTCGGCCCGCTCGGCGCCCGCGGTGCCTTCTTCGGTGATGAAGCCGGCCTCGGGCAGCACCTCGCGCAGGCCCGCCACCAGCAGCTTCTCGGTTTCCTTATCCACGTACGAAACCAGGTCGTGGACACCCTTGTGCTCGATGTGGCTGCGGTTGAACGTGGCTGCTTCCTGCCGGATAAATTGCCCTGCGTAGCGCGTTACGGCCGCAAGCTGAAAGCTGATTTCGTTGTAATCCATGATGATGTAGTGCGTAGTGCTTAGTTGAAGGGATTTAGCAAAACTGGTGCAATCCAATCGTGCTGATGACCTTCCAGCGGATCTGGAATAATTTCCCAGTATGTAATAGCAACATGATGATTTTGCAGTGCTGCCAATTCTGCTTCATCCACTGTTTCAAACCAAAGGTCCCACTGACTATTGCTATCTGTCAACGTATCGTATCCAAACAGATATACGCCGTCTGAAGCTTTATATAACATGAGCCGCTTTAAGGCATCTGTTGGCTGAGGCAGCAATGCAATTTTTCGCATGACCTAGTTTGTAGCTAGTCTCTTCCGTCCCATCGCCGCCGTGATGGTGCCGATGAGCAACAGCACCGCCAGCACCTGACAGGCGGGGCCAATCAGCTCGCCGTGGCGGACGTAGAAGGTGAGCTCGGTGTTGAGGTGCACGGTACCGCGCAACGCGGCCTGCACCCACCAGCCCGACTGCTGCGTGATTTCACCCTTCTGATTTATGAAGCCCGAAATGCCGGTATTGGCCGAGCGGGCCACGTCGCGGCGGGTTTCGATGGCCCGGAGCGTGGCGTATTGCAGGTGCTGCTTATGCCCCGGCGAGTCGCTCCACCAGCCGTCGTTGGTGATGATGCCGATAAGCGTGGCCCCCTTAGTCACGTAATCGGCCACGAAATCACCGTACACCGACTCGTAGCAGATAACGGGCGCAACCTGCAAAGCCGGCTCGGCCGCCGCTCCGAATACGGCACGCTCGGGCTGCGAGCCCAGTCCGCCAGCCGAACCGCCAAGGTCAATTACGAACATCGACAGCCAGGGTGGTACGCCCTCCACGCCCGGCACGAGGCGGCTTTTGTGGTAGAACGCGGCCGGATTGGTGGCCGGGCCCAGGTGCAGGGCCGCATTGAACAGATCGTAGTAGCCTAAGTCGTCGCGGAAACGGGCCGTAGGGCTGGCCTGCGCCTTATCGGGTCCGTACTGGCCTACCGTGGTCAGGCCGGTTACCAGGTCGAGGCCGGAGTGGGTACCCAGCCACTGCCGGAGCTGCCTGATGCGCGGGTAGGTTTCGATGTTGCTTTCGAAGTAGGTTTCATCGAGGCTGGTTTCGGGCCAGAGCACGAGGCGCGTTTGGGGCGTCAGCTGCTGCTCGGTCAGCGTCATCATCCGCGCCAGCTGCTGATCGTAGGGCACAAAGTTGGGCGCGCCCTCAAACTTTTCCAGAAACGGGTCGAGGTTGGGCTGCACCACTACCACTTCGGCCGCCGGGCCCTTTTCCTGGTATTTGCTGCCAATATATTTCGACAGCAGCCCAGGCAGCAAGACAGCCAGAAAGGGCACTACGAGCAGGCGTTGACGCGCCACCCGGCTCGAAGCCGGCCCATTGCTTCGCCATTTGCTGATCGAATGAAAAACCAGCAGGTTCACCACCCAGATCCAGAGTGAGCCGCCCAGAAATCCGGTGTACTCGTACCACTGCACCAGCGAGTTGGCCTGGGCGAAGCCGTTGCCGAGCGTAAGCCAGGGCCAGGTGAGAAACCAGTGCAGGTGCAGCTGCTCGAAGGCAATCCAGTAGATGGGCAGCGAGAGGTAGCCCAGCGTGGGGCCAAACCGTTTTTTGGTGTGGTAGAAGGCCGCCAGCGCCGCGCTCATCATCAGGGCATTGCACACAACGGCCGCAATGCCACCGCCCAGCGTGCTGAAACTCACCCAATACGTGGTGAACAGGTTCCAGAGTACCAGCGTGAGGTAGCCGTAGCGCCACACTTTCCAGCCGCTGGCCCCCTGGGCACTCAGGCGCTGCTCCAGCAGCAGGTAGGGCACCCAGGCCACCAGCAGCAGCAAGGCCAGCGGGGCCGGGTGCACCGGCCAGCCGGCCCACAGCAGCCCGGCGCTCAGTAGCGCCAGCAGGCTCGGCAGCCAGTAGTTCAGGCCCTTGGCAGGCGCCACACCGGGTTGCGGCAGAGTGATATTATTCGGCATCGTCGTCAGTCTGGTCGTCGTCGTACTTTTTGTAGCGGTCGGCTTTAGCGGCACGCTCGTGGGGGCGGCCCTGCACTACCAGCACAATTTCGCCTTTGATGGCCGGGCGGGCGGCGAAGTTTTGGGCCAGCTCGGCCAGCGGGGCCGTCACGGTTTCCTCGAACAGCTTGGTCAGCTCGCGGCTCACTGAGGCGGGCCGCTCGGGACCCAGCACGTCGGCCAGCTGCTCCAGCGTCTTCACAATCCGGTGCGGCGACTCGTAGAAAATCATGGTGCGGGTTTCCGCTGCCAGCTCCTGCAGGCGCGTCTGGCGGCCCTTTTTCACCGGCAGAAACCCCTCAAACGTAAACCGCTCGGCCCCGAAACCCGACTTGAGCAGCGCCGGCACCAGGGCCGTAGCGCCCGGCAAACACTCTACCTTAAAGCCCCGGGCCAGGCACTCGCGCACCAGCAAAAAGCCCGGGTCGGAAATGCCCGGCGTGCCGGCGTCCGACACCAGGGCCATGGTTTCGCCCTTGGCCAGCCGTTCCAGCAGCCGCGGTACCTGCTGGTGCTCGTTGTGCAGGTGGTAGCTGAGTAAAGGCTTTTTCAGCTCCAGATGCTGTAGCAGCCGCCCGCTGGTACGGGTATCCTCGGCCAGCACCAAATCCACTTCGCCCAGTATGCGGATGGCCCGCAGGGTGATATCCTCCAGGTTGCCAATGGGCGTGGGCACCAGGTAAAGCAGCGTAGGCGTAGGTTCCGACATAGCCACAAAGGTAGTTTATCGGTTGCCAGTTGTTGGTTGTTAGCAGCCGGCATGAACGTCATTCAGAGCGCAGCGAAGAATCTCGCGTGCTAATCGTTGAGTAACCGTCACCGCATCAGCCCGCGAGATTCTTCGCTACGCTCTGAATGACGTTCATACCGGCCCAAAGGCTGACTTCAAGCTTCTACCCCGCCGTACTCGGCGGCCAGCTGGTCGATGGCGGCGGCCAGTTGCCGGTCTTTGTCGGTGATGGTGTTGCCCGCGTCGTGGGTGCGCAGGCGGAAGCTGACAGTGTTGTACTCGTTGCTCCACCAGGGGTGATGGTTCTGGAATTCGGCCTCCTCGGCCACGTCGCTCATGAAGCTGAAAGCCACCTTAAAGTCTTCGAAACGGAAGGTATGGCAGAGGGCGTTGTCTTGTTCGGTCCACATAAGGCAGAAGAAATGGAGTACTGCAAGGTAGCCAGGGGTAGGGATAAACAGCAGGAATGGCACTCGGGGCAGCAGCGGCTCTGTTCAGCAGCCCGGCATAAACCGACATATGGTAACTTTGCCTGCTTGCCAAAAAGGCCAGGGCTCCTGGCCATATGCCGCTTTATCATCTGCTTTATCTTCCTGCTCTTTCATGACTGACTCTGCTAGTGCCCCACGCCAGAAATGGGGGGCTTTTCTACGTCATGCCCATTGGCTGTTACTGATTCCGCTACTGATTGATTTAGGCTATTCGTACGTGGAGCATCTGAACGTGATGCACGACGGCGACATGGTTTCCCACATCATTCCGCACCCTAACATTCAGGAAATCCTCGACGACCCGTTTGGGCTGCGGGCGTTGCTCAAGGGCGAGAAGTACGCGAGTCCCAACCGGTATTTCGCGCACGAGTCGCTGCTGCTTTACATGCGCAACGTGCCACTCATGCTGCAGGCTTTCGTTGAGCCAATCTATAGTACCTATATGGCCTGCGCCATTGCCAAGGTGCTGATTCAGGCCAGCCTGATTGCGTTGCTGGCGTATTACATAAGCTTCAACAGCAAAATCAATAGCCGCAACCTGCTGATTGCGGCGCTGCTGGCTACCCCGTTTTTTCAGACGGCCGGTTATTCGGGCCAGATGGGCATCATCGACCGCTCCATTACTTACACCTTCTTTTATTCGCTGCCCATGGTGGGGCTGCTCCTGTATTTTGTGCCGCTACACCGGGCCGTGTTCAGCAGTACTCCCCAGCCCATCAGCCGGCCCTGGCAGGTGGCGCTACCTATCCTAGCGGTAGTGCTAGCCCTCAACGGCCCCCTGATTCCGGCCGTGGGCGGACTGATTTGTCTGGCGCTGGCGCTGAGTCTGCTGGCCAAGGTTCGCAAGGCCGAACACCTGTCTTTGCGGGCGGGAGTACGGCGGCTGTCTAAGCGTCCCTACTGGCCCATACTGGCGCAACTGCTGTTTTTCGTCTTCTGCTGCGGCTACTCGCTGTACATTGGCACCTTCAATAACGCGAACATTCCGCTATTCTCGCTGGCTGAAATTTACGGTAAGCTGTGGGGTGGCATTCCGCAGGAATTCCTTTCCGAGTTAGGTTTCCCTTTGCTGGTAGCAGCCGTATTCGTAAACATACTACTGCTGAAACTCAGCCCGCAGAATGAGAAAACAGCGACGATGTTTACCATTGCCAAGTGGCTGCTGGTGTTGTCGGTAATATATGTCGCGCTGTTGCCATTAGGTGGCTACCGTGAGTATCGGCCTAATATTGTTCGTCGCGACACCATCATTCCCGTAACACTGGCCCTGATCTATTTCTTCGGTGTCAGCACGCTATACCTGCTCCAGCATGGGCCGCCGCGCTTTAACCGGCTGTATCTGCCGACCCTCGTAGCGTTGGTGGCGGTGTACTCCCTGGCCGACGTGGCCAACCTGCGCGACAACAACTGCGAAACGGACTGCATGCGCATCATTGCTAACTCTACGGAACCCATTGTGCACCTCGAAGCCGACTGCGGAGTGATGAACTGGGGCACGATTACGGACCCCAATGTATCCGCACAAGCGGCTGAAATGATGGTGCACTGGAACATTATGAAGGAGAAAAAGCTATTCTACCACTAGCCTGCACTCCACTCGTCATTTTGCAAAAAACGGCTTGAGTTGCCCCCGATCTTAAAGTAACAATGGGCAATCCCACATTCGGGGTTGCCCATTGTTACTTTAAGATCGGGGGTAATTTGGGTTCTTTCTTTCAGACTGCCTAACCTGCCTTCTACGGCTGGTTGAGCAATTGGCTTCGCACCTCCATGAGCGCGAAACCCAGCAAATTGAGGCCGCGCCACTCTTTAGGATGAGCAGCATGGGGGCTTTCCTGGGCCAGCCCAATGCCCCAGATAGCATCTACAGGACTGGCTTCTACCAGCACCCGGTTACTGGTGCCGAGCAGGAACTCCCGCAGTTCCGGGTGCTGGTAGAATTTGGCCACGTTGCCGCGCACTACAACGTCGAAACGGGCCGCTTGCCACCGGGCCTCCTCAAAGGGTGTGATGCGGCGGCCCAGCTTTTTAGCCTCGTTGGGGTGGACTGCCTTTAGGATGGCTTGGCGGGTGGTTTCGTCGCTGAATAACCGGGCTTTTTCGGCCATCATGTAGTGTTCGGCCGTCGGATACATGTTGCCGTCGATGGTAAAGGCAGCCGGGTACCACTGGCTGAAGCACTCCTTCCCCACGCGGCTTTTGTTGGCCGGCGTGTGCCCCCAAAAATAAAGGTATTTAGCTGTCTCCCCGGCTTCCAAGTGGCGCAACAGGGCTTCAACGGAACGAATGGACAGGAGCGCGGCAGCCATAAAGGAGCAGTAGGAAAAGGATAAGGTTGGCAGCGCCCGACAAGCCGGCAACTGCCCAAAGCTAAACCCAAACCCGCAAACCACAGTACACTTTAGCAACTCTCCCCCACCCCCACTTAACCAGCAACCCCTTATGGCTACCGACCCCAACGACCGCCCCGTGCGCGTCATCAACGATGATACTTCGCAGCAGGAAATGGAAGCCGGCCACATCGTGCCCGGCGCCGACCCGCCCAAGAACGAGGATGCCCGCGGCGGCTTCGGCAACCGCGAAGGCAAGCAGGGCTACGGCACCGACAGCTCCGACGGTATCACGGCCGTGTCCATGAACCAGAACGAGGATAAAACGGCCCCGCCGCGCGACAACATGCGCACCACTGAGGAAGGTCGCCCCGACCGCCCCAACCAGGATATGCCGGCCCGCAAGCTCACGCAGGAGCCCCGCCGCCCCGTAGATGAACTCGACGCCGACGACGCCCGCCGCGGCCCCGACGAGATGGAAGACCCCGACTCGCGTGTGGGCATGGGCCAGATGGAGACCAACCCGCCTTCCAACGCCAAGCTCGCCCGCGAAGGCACCAACGCCGACCTCACCGACTACGAGGCCAAAGACACAGCCATCGACCAGTAGGCTTACCCGTCTATTGCCAGATCCCTTTCTGTCAACGGCTTACATTCATAATTAAAAAGCTGACAGCCCGCGGCTGATAGCTATATGTTAACCTCAAAACCCGCCTTATCATGTCTGATAAAAGCAACCAACAGTCGCCCGAGCATAGTGGCGACCCGGCTGGCCAGGGCCAGCGCAAGTCCGACCCCAACAGCAAACCGCTGGCTATTGATGATAACCAGAAGGAGCTGGCCGACGAGTACACTGAGGATGGGCTGGACGAGATTCCGCCCCACCTGCGCAACAACCCCAACCGCAACTACGACAAGCCCGATATCGACAAGCCGGCTTACAGCTAAGCCGCTTACCGTGCGCCGCTGAATACCAAACGAGCACTCACGCAATTGGGTGCTCGTTTAGCTTTAGGCGGTTTCTTGCCGTTGCGTTTGGGCATAAACCTTCCTATTGACCCGTACCTGCTGTTCAGCCGAAAAGCGAACAGCTAATGGCTATCCGCTAAAAGCTTAAAATATGGCCCGCTACGCCCTTACCGACATCCACGGCTGCCTGCTGACACTACGCGAGCTGCTGGAAAAACGCCTGGCGCTACGCCCCGCCGACGAGCTGTACTTCTTGGGCGACTACGTGAACAAGGGCCCCGACAGCCGCGGCGTGCTCGATTACCTGATGGCGCTGCCCGCGCAGGGCTACCGGGTAGTGTGCCTGCGCGGCAATCACGACCAGGAGTTGCTCGATGCCGCCGAAGGCCGCGCCGACCAAGCCTGGCTCACCGACCAGGAGCGCCTCCTGACGCTGCGCAGCTTCTGCATCAGCCGCCCCCAGGAGCTCCCCGCGCAGTACCTGCGCTGGCTGCGCGACCTGCCCCACCAGCTCGATATTGCAGGCTGGACGCTGGTGCATGCCGGCTACGACTTCCGCCAGCCCGCCGCCGACATGCGCCGCGACTGGCACACCATGCTAAACACCAAGGAGTTTGTGTTTGATGCCGCGCGCCTCGAAGGCCGCCGGCTGGTGCACGGCCACGTGCCCACACCCTACGCCGAAGTGCAGCGCCGCCTGGCCACGCAGCCCGGCGCCGTCTGCCTCGATACGGGCGCCGTGTACCGCCACAACCCCGAGTTGCGCCATCTGGCCGCCTTCAACCTCGACACCGACGAGCTGACCCTGCAGCCCAACATCGAGCCCGACTACCCGATTGCGAAGCGGTAAGGCCCTTTTTATCCCGGGCACGCAGCCGGCTGGTTGGCCGCCGTTAGTCTTTCAGCACGCGGGAGCGGAGCACGCGGCGGGCCGCCTCCTGGTAGGGGTTGCGGGGGTCGTTGGACACGGCGCGCAGGGTGTTGCGGGCGGCCGTAGTCTGCTGGTTGCGCCAGTAGGCCATGCCCAGATGGTAGCGCGCCCGCCCTGCCAGCGGCGAGCCGGGCTGCGTGGCCACCCGCCGCAGAAACGGCTGGGCCGCCTGAATCTGCTCGGGCTCGTTCTGGCTCAGCAGGAAAATACCGTTGTAGTAAGTCAGTGTATCTTGGCCAATGGCGCTGGTCGGGATGCGGCGCAGCGCCTGCAGCGCCGGCGGAAACTCGCCCTCGCGGTAGTGGCGCATAGCCTCGGCCAGCAGCGGGCGCTGGGTTTCGCGCACCACCGAATCGGGCAGGGCGGCTTCGGGCTGGTAGTAGCGCTTCCAGGTGGTGGCGGCCGAAGGCGCAGTGGGGCGCCACAGCAGCCATAAGCCCAGCAGCGCCAGCACGGCGGCCGCCACGCCCACGCCCCAGCGGCTCTGCTGCTGGCGCTGGCGCCGCCGCACCCGCGAAAGGGCCTCCTGGCGCTGGTCGAGGCGGCGGTCGAGGGCCAGCAGGCGCTGGTACAGGGTTTCGTGGCCCGCTACCCAACGTAGGTCGGCCGTGAGCTGCTCGTACTGCTGGTAAGCCTGATAGAGGGCCGGGTCGGTTTCGAGCCGGGCTTCGAAGGCTTCCTGCTCGGCGGCGCTCAGCTGGCCATCGGCAAAGCGTTCCAGCTCTTCCAGGTAAGGGCGCAGGTCGGGGGCAGACAGAGGCATACGGGCAAAAAAAGCGGCGGGCTAATGAAACGGAAGCGGGACCCGCCGCAGCGAAGCTACGCAGAAGCCCGGTGCGAGGGCACTGACGAGGGGCTAGGCGGCCGTGGCGGCGCGCAGGCGCAGCTCGTAGAGCTTGCGCAGGCAGCTCGATTTCTGCATCCGGGCCACGTTGGCGTTGGCGAAACCCATCTTGCCGGCCATTTTCTCGAAGTGGTAGCCCCGGAAATAAAAATACATCAGCATTTTCTGGCAGTCGAGGCCCATCGTGCGGAACAGGGCCAGCAAGCGCTGGCGCCGGCCGTCTTCGAGAGCCGGCAGCTGGGCGGTGGTGCGGGCGGCGCGCACCTGCTCATCGGCCAGGCCGTACACATAGGCGCGCACATTGTCGGGCACTTTGGTGAGGCGGCCATCGGCTACCTGGTCGTAGAACTCGACCAGCACGGTGCGCAACAGCTCGTGGGCGGACACGGGCTCCAGCTGGTGCTGCCGCCGCGCCCAGCGCGCAAACAGCGTCCGGTTCTGCTCATAAAACTGCACCAGAAACGACTGGTTGCCCACCCGAAGACTGGTCAGGACCTCGGCAAGCTGCTGGGGTGTTTCCATAGAAAGGACAAGATAGGGAAAGGTGAGATAGTGAGATGGTGAAATGGTGAGTTTGACGTTCCAATAGCCTGTCGGCGCAAACGGCGCAACCAGGTTTCAGGAACGTCAAACTCACCATTTCACTATCTCACTATCTCACCTTTAGCCTTACCTTTGAAGATATGGAAACTCAAGCCCGCGTCCTCGCCCCCGATACTGCCGTTTTCGACCTCATCAAGCAGGAGAAAGCCCGCCAAACCCACGGCATTGAACTCATTGCCTCCGAAAACTACGTGTCGGAGCAGGTCATGCGGGCCCAGGGCTCCATCCTGACCAATAAGTACGCCGAGGGCCTGCCCGGCAAGCGCTACTACGGCGGCTGCGAAGTGGTGGACCAGATTGAGCAACTGGCCATTGACCGCGCCAAGGAGCTGTTTGGCGTGCAGTGGGTGAACGTGCAGCCGCACTCCGGCGCCCAGGCCAACGCCGCCGTGATGCTGGCCATCCTCAACCCCGGCGACAAAATTCTGGGCTTCGATTTGAGCCACGGCGGCCACCTCACGCACGGCTCGCCGGTCAACTTCTCGGGCAAACTCTACCAGCCCAGCTTTTATGGCGTCGAGAAGGAAACCGGCCTGATTGACTTCCAGAAAGTGAAGGATACGGCCCGCCGCGAAAAGCCCAAGCTCATCATCTGCGGGGCCTCGGCCTACTCGCGCGACTGGGACTACCAGGCCCTGCGCGAAGCCGCCGACGAAGTGGGCGCCCTGCTGCTGGCCGACATTTCGCACCCCTCGGGTCTGATTGCCAAGGGCTTGCTCAACAACCCCTTCGAGCACTGCCACATCGTAACCACCACCACCCACAAAACCCTGCGCGGCCCCCGCGGCGGCCTGATTATGATGGGCCGCGACTTCGAAAACCCCTTCGGCCTGAAAACCCCCAAGGGCGAAACCCGCCTGATGTCGGCGCTGCTCGACTCGGGCGTGTTTCCCGGCACCCAGGGCGGCCCGCTCGAACACGTGATTGGCGCCAAGGCCGTGGCGTTCGGCGAGGCCCTCACCGATACGTATGCCGACTACACCCGCCAGGTAGTAGCCAACGCCCAGGCGCTGGCCGGCGCGTTTGTGGAGCGCGGCTACGAGCTGATTTCGGGCGGCACCGACAACCACCTGATGCTGATTGACTTGCGCAGCAAGGGCCTGACCGGCAAGCTGGCCGAAAACACGCTCGTGAAGGCCGACATCACCATCAATAAAAACATGGTGCCCTTCGATGATAAGTCGCCCTTCGTGACGTCGGGCATGCGCATTGGCTCGGCCGCCGTCACCACCCGTGGCCTCACCGAGCCCGACATGGTGCGCATCGTGGAGTTTATTGACGAGGCCCTGACCAACAACGCCGACGACGCCCGTTTGGCCAAAGTGCGCGGCGAAATCAACGAGTGGATGGAGCAGTACCCGCTTTTCGCCTAAGCCGAGGAGGGATACTGAGTGAGCGGCTCGGTAAAGGAGTGCGTTGCCCGAATCAGCCTGATAAACCCCAACTGCCTGTAATTTCGTTTGTCCTCACTCCTGCGCTGAGTTTCTCACTCGCCAAGCCGCTCATTCACTCATCCACCGATTCACTCCTTCTCCCAAGTGTCTGCAACTCAACCCATGCTGGGCGACCAGCAGGAAATGTCGTTTATCGACCACCTGGAGGCGCTGCGCTGGCACGTTATCCGGGCGGCCATTGCCGTGGTGGTTTTTTCGCTCGGCGCCTTTTTTGCCAAAGATTTCCTGTTCCACGACCTGATGCTGGGCCCCTCGCGGCCCGACTTCTGGACCTACCAGATGTCGTGCAAGCTGGCTGCGCTGCTGCACGCGCCGGGTTTGTGCATCGATAAAATCGGGTTCGTGATTCAGAACCGAGAGATGAGCGGGCAGCTGACTATGCACATCAGCACGAGCTTTATTGTGGGGCTGGTGCTGGGCTTTCCGTATCTGTTCTGGGAACTGTGGCGCTTTATCGAGCCGGGCCTGTATCCGCACGAGCGGCAAAACTCGCGCGGCGCGGTGTTTTTCGTGTCGGTGCTGTTTATTGCGGGCCTGCTGTTCGGCTACTACATTGCCGCGCCCATGAGCATCCAGTTCCTAGCCGGCTACGTGGTGGACGCCAGCATCGAGAACCAGATTGACATGCAGAGCTACCTGAGCACGCTCACGACCATGAGCCTGTCGTGCGCCTTCGTGTTCGAGTTGCCGATGATTGTGTTCTTCCTGGCCAAAGCGGGCCTGATTACGCCCGACATCATGCGCGTATACCGCAAGCATGCCATTGTGGTGGTGCTCGTTATTGCCGCCATTATCACGCCGCCCGAAGTCACCTCGCAAATCATCGTCACCATCCCCATCATTCTGCTCTACGAGCTGAGCATCAACATTGCCCGCGTGGTAACGCGCAACCGCACCGCCGCCCTCAACGCCCAACTGGCCGAAAACCAGGGCGTGGCGGAATAACATTTGAGCTTCAAGCGGCAAGCTACAGGCTTCAAGCTGATGTTGAACGTCAGCTTGAAGCCTGTAGCTTGCCGCTTGAAGCTCCCTTAAAGACCCATTCTATGAAACTAGCCATCGGCTCCGACCACGCGGGCTTCGACTACAAGCAAATGCTGCTGCAGTGGCTGCGCGACAACGGCTACGAGGTGCAGGATTTCGGCACCCACTCGACCGACTCGGTGGATTACCCCGATTATGTACACCCGCTGGCTACGGCCGTGGAAAGTGGCGAGTTTGAGCTGGGCCTGCTGCTGTGCGGCTCGGCCAACGGTGTGTGCATCACGGCCAACAAGCACCAGGGCATTCGGGCGGCCATTGCCTGGGAACCCGAGCTGGCCACGCTGGCCCGCCAGCACAACAACGCCAACGTTATCTGCATCCCGGCCCGTTTCGTGAGCGAGGAAACCGCCCGCGCCATTGCCAGCCAGTTCCTCAACACCGCCTTCGAAGGCGGCCGCCACCAAAACCGAGTGGATAAGATTGCCTGTTAGGCGATTTGGCGAAAAAGAACGGTCATTCTGAGCGGAGCGAAGAATCTCGCGTGCAATGGTAACTCCTATCGTAGGATTACTGTGGCACGCGAGATTCTTCGCTCCGCTCAGAATGACCGTTCTTTTTCGCCAAATCACCAAATCACCTTTCAAAGCCGCTCGAAGTGGCTCGCGACGACGTGCAGGCCGGCGGGGGTGCAGAGGCCGCGCACGTAGGGCGCGAAAATGTTGCGGTACACCACCGACACATCGAGCTGGTCGGGCGGGAAAAGCTCCTCGTTGAGCACTAGGCTGAACTGCGCCAGGATGATGTGGGCAATCAGGCGGGCGTCGAGGTTGGCGCGGAACTGGCCCTGGCTGATGCCGCCCTGCAACAGGCGCACCAGCAGCGCCCCCGTATAGCCGCTCAGATGGTCGCTGATGAGCTGCCACGAACGCGGGTACTGCGTGCGCATGATATGGTAGTCGTAGTTGGGGGCCTGGCGCAGCTCGTTGAGGCTGTAGCGCAGCAGCCCCACCAGGCATTCGGCGGGCGTATCGAGGTTGGCGAACAGTTCGGCGTGCTCCTCGCGCTGGCGAACCAGGTTGTGCTCCGTAATGGCAAAAAGCAGGTTTTCCTTCGAGCCGAAGAGTTGTCGAAACTCCGCGGGCGTACAGTCGAGCGCGGCGGCCAGCTGCTCCTCGTGGGGCAGCCGCACGCCTACCTGCCGAAAGAGCAGGGCGGCACGATCAAGAAGTTGCTGGCGTACAAGTTGCTCCATATCAGCTAAATGAAAGCGGCGAAAAAGGAAATCAGCGGCGCCGCTTTCCGTCAGAGCAACATGCCCAGGCCGAAGAAAAACAGCAGCTGCACCAGGTAAACGAACGGCGCCAGCGCATTACGTTTGCTGAACTCGACCCGGTTGAAATACACCTGAAAAATCAGGCTCACCACAAACCAGCCCTTGAAGTTGAGCAGCGGAATAACATCGTACTGCCAGCTCCAGAAGTCGTACTGCACGGCCACCGGCTCGATACAAATATCAAGCCCAACCATCAGCAGCGCCGCCACTACGGCCCGCAAAAAGCCCGGTAGCGGCAGGTAGGTGGCCAGAATGCCGGCCGAGTAGGTTACAATCACCCAGTTGACGCCGATGAGCAGGGGCACCTCCAGCCACTTGATGCCCAGCGAGGCGCCGTACTGGTAGTGCCCGAACAGCAGCCCGGTGCGCACGCCCACTACTTCCACAAAAAAGCCCATCAGGGCGATAACGGCGCAAAAGCTCCAGAACGCCGGCGTGCGCCGGGGCTGAAAAGCCAGCAGCAGCCCTACGGTGAGCAGCAGCGTCAGGGGCATGAAGCGCAGGAAGAAGCCGGGGCTCTCGGAAAACGCCAGCCCCACAAAGCCCGTGACGTGGAACAGCAGCAGCACGCCCTGGGCCCAGCGCAACCGCCGCTGCTGCCGCTCGGCGCGGGTAGTTGCCGCCGGGGCCGCCACGGAAGGATGTTGGGTTGGTTCGGGCATATATTTTCGAATTAAAAACTAAAAGTAGAAAACCAGCGGGGTGCTTTCCAACACCTCATCAAGAGCGAAGTGCGCACCGAACACGTATTTCCAGCCTTCCGCTTTTACTTTTCAATCAAGTCAGAAACAATGTTGGCCGAGAGCAGGCAAAGCGGGATTCCGCCGCCGGGATGCACCGAGCCTCCGCAAAAGTACAGCCCTTTCAGTCGGCGCGAAAAATTGGGGTGGCGCAGGAAAGCGGCCAGCGCGTTGTTGCTGGAGCTGCCGTACAGCGCCCCGCCAAACGACGACGTGCGGGCCGCAATGCCCGGCGGGTCCCAGACGTGCTCGGCCCGAATAAGCGGCCCGATATCGGTGCCCAGGGCCTGGCCCACGCGGCGGAGCACCGCGGCGCGGGTCTGGGCTATCAGGGCCGGCCAGTCCTGGCCCTGGTCGTGGGGTACGTTCACCATCACAAACCAGTTTTCGTGGCCCGCGGGCGCATCGGTGGGCGTGTGGCCGCTGGTGATGTTGACGTACACCGTGGGGTCGGCGCTGACGGTTTTATCCTGAAAGATGGCCTCAAACTCGCGCTGGTAATCCTCGGAAAAGAAGATGTTGTGCACGCCCAGCTCGGGAAAGCGCCGGGCCACGCCCCAGTAAAAAATCAGGGCCGACGACGAGCGGGGCTGGCTGAGCGTGCGCTCAGGCGCGGGCTGCGTGGGCAGCAGGTGGCGGTAGGTGGGCACCACATCCATGTTGCTCACCACCTGCCCGAACGGGTACGTCTGCTGGTCGGTACGCAGGCCGGTTACGTGGCCATTTTCCACCAGGATTTCGCGCACCGGCTCATTGTAGCGGAACTCCACGCCCAGTTCCTCGGCCAGCCGCACAAGGCTTTGGGCAATGGCGTGGATGCCGCCTTCGGGGTAAAAAGCCCCGATGCCGTGCTCCAGGTGCGGAATCATGCTTAGCGTGGCCGGGGCCTGGTAGGGGTCGGAGCCGTTGTAGGTGGCAAAACGGTCGAAGAGCTGCACCAGCCGCGGGTCGTGGGGGAAGGCGGCTTCGTGGCGCTGGTGCATGGTGCTGGTGAGGCCCAACTGAGGCAGCGCGGCCAGAGCCCTCAGCACCTTGGGGCTGAGGTAGGTGCCGGCCTTGTGCAGGCTTTTCTGCAGAAACGTGCCCGCCGTGGCATCGTAGGCCCGCCCACTGCGGGCCAGAAAGGCGCGCACGTCGGCGGCCGGCACGTTTAGCTTGGCTTCTACTTCGCGGGCAAACCTGTCCGCGTCGGCCCAGGCCGTGAGGCGGGTGCCGTCGGCGAAGAAGTACTGGGTAATCGGGTCGAGGCGCTGGTAGCGGAAGTAATCGGCCGGATTGCGGCCGGCCAGCCGGAACAACTCATCGACGAGATGCGGCAGCGTGAACAGCGAGGGGCCACCATCAAAACGGTAGCCGCCGGGCAGCTCCAGCTGGTGCATTTTGCCGCCGAAGCTTTCCTGGGCCTCGAACACCACCACCCGGTGGCCCCGCACCGCCAGCCGCACGGCCGTAGCAATACCGCCGATGCCGGCCCCGATAATGGCAGTTGTTTGCATGTTTTTTGAGCTGTTAGCTGAGAGCTTTTAGCTTTTTTTGTGCTGACGGAATAGACAACCCTACCCGGCAAAGTAGCCGGAGCAGATTGCCTAAAGGGAATCCAACTGCAAACCCGCCACCAACCATTCGGTTTGAGTTAAACAACTCCCCGCCGAAAATCACCGGCAAGCGTCTCGTACTAAACCGCTGCCGTCCAAAAGCTAATAGCTCCCAAAGAACCTACTCCACAGCCAGCACCAGCCCTTTCAGGTAGGCGCCTTCGGGGTGGAAGAGGCTCACGGGGTGGTCGGCGGGCTGAGTGAGGCGGTGCAGGATGCGGGCGGGGCGGCCGGCCTCGATGGCGGCGGCCAGCACCGCGCCCTCGAACAGCTCGGGCGACACTACCTGCGAGCAGCTGAAAGTGAACAGCAACCCGCCGGGCGCAATCTGGCTGATGCCGGCCGCGTTGAGGCGCTTATAGCCCATCAGGGCGTTGTGGCGGGCCGAGAGGTGCTTGGCGAAGGCGGGCGGGTCGAGCACGATAAGGTCGTACTGTTCGTCGCGGTGCTGCTTCATGAAGCTGAACACGTCTTCGGCAAAGGCCTCGTGCTTGTAGGCCAGGCCGGTGAGGGTGGCGTTGCGCTCGGTCAACTCGATGGCCCGCTTGCTGCTGTCGACGGAATGCACCAATTCGGCGCCGGCCTGCAGGGCGTAGGAGCTGAAGCCACCGGTGTAGCAGAACGTGTTGAGCACCCGGCGACCGGGCGCATAGCGGGCCAGCAGGCTGCGGTTGTCGCGCTGGTCGATAAAAAAACCGGTTTTCTGGCCCGTCTCCCAATCCACGGCAAACGGGTGGCCGTTCTCGTGCACGATGTGCTCCTGGCCGCTGCTTTCACCCAGCAGATAGCCGTTCTGGGCACCCGGCGCGGCCTTGGCGGGCACGGTTTCGGCGCTTTTATCATAGATGGCCCGCAGGCCCGGAATAACGGCCTGCAACGCCTTGGCAATCAGTGGGCGCGACTGGTACATGCCCGCGCTGTGCGCCTGCACCACGGCCGTGTCGCCGTACACGTCGATAATCAGGCCCGGCAGGCCGTCGCCCTCGGCGTGGGTGAGGCGGTAGACGTCGGTGTTGCCGGTGCCGGTGAGGCCCAGACCCTGGCGCAGCTGGTAGGCGTTGCGCAGGCGGTTTTCCCAGAACGTGGCGTCGGGCAGCTGCGCATCGGGGCCGAAATCGAGCAGGCGCACGGCAATCGAGCCGGGGGCGTAGTGGCCCACGCCCAGCACCTCGCCGTTGGCCGCCTGCACCGTTACGGGCGTACCCTCGGTCACCTCGCCCTGCATCCGGCCAATGGCGCCCGAAAACACCCAAGGGTGGCGGCGGCGCAAGGATTGGTCTTTTCCGGGTTTGAGCGTGACGATGGCCATATTTCTGAGCTATGAGCTATCAGCGGCTAGCTGGTAGCTTTCGTGTAAGAATTGAATTGGTGTTTCTTCAAAAGAACTGCGCGGCGGCTGGCCGGCAAGCTTTCCTATCGAAACGAAAGCGCAAAGGTACGCCCGCCCACGCCGCCACTCCTACCGAAACGGGTCGATGTAGGCCACCAGCACCGCCAGCGCCGACAGGCCCAGCAGCACGGCCCATACCGGGCCGCCCCAAATCAGCAGGCCAATCAACGAAATCGGCCCTACAATCAGCCCCAGCACACCCAGCACGGTAGTGCCCAGGCCCACTTCGGCCGTCGCCTGCGCGCCGTCAGATGCAGTAGTAGCGCGCCGCGCCGGCTGCCACACCGCCGCATGAGCCGGCCGGCCGGCCGAAGCAAGCCGCTGAATCGGTTGGGGCGTAGCCGGCCGGCGTAGCCGGCGGGCGGGCTGCCGGGCCGGCCGTGTTGCTACTTGTTTTGCTGCTGCCTTCGGCGGCGGCGCAGTGGCCGCACCGGCGACGGTTGCAGGCACTGCGGCCGGCGGCGTGGCAGCCGGCGCGGCCTGGCGGGGCGCAACGGCCACGGTAGTAGCGGGCCGGAACTGGTAGGCCGAGTGGGCGCTGCGGCAGCCGGACGCCGCCGTCAGCAGGGCCGCCGCCACGGAGCAGGAAACGAGCAAACGGCGGAGCGAAGTGGTAGAAAAGGGCATAAGGTTCGGGCTGAGAGGCGGCAAGATACGCGGACCGCCGGACCCTATACGGCAACCCGCCCACTGGCGCTGCCCAGCGGACTCCGGCCCCCCGTTATTCGGCCGCGGGCTGCCCAAACCAGCGCCGGTAAATGGGCCGGCGCCAGGCAAACTGCGCCCACACGGCCGGCCACAGCAGCCGGTCGAGCAGCTGCGAGCCGGTGCGGTACTCCAGGTCTTCCACGATATAGGTGCCACCACCGGGCGCGGGCTGCATCAGGTGGCGGTGCTGCCAGTAGCGCAGCGGCGCGGGCAACTGCTCGCCCTCATCCACGAAGTAGTACACGCCGTTGGCCGTGATGCCGTTGTCGGTGATGAGCGACGTCCAGAGTTGGCGCAGCGGGCCGGCGCCCAGTTCCAGGTGCACCTCGTCGCCGCGCCGGCAGCCATCGAAGCGCAGCAGCAGGAAGGGAGGAAACGGCGGAGCCAGGGCCACAAATAGTTCGCGGGTGAAGCCTTGCCAAACCTCGGCGGGCGCGGCCGCCACGTGGGTACGCAGGTATACGTTCATACTAGCCTAACTCGGCAGGGAGGCGGCGGTTTTGGCGGGTGGGCCGCCGCGGCTAAAATTCCAGCTTCAGGCCCAGGGCCAGCGTGGCATTGGCCGCCGGCCAGCCCGTCCAGGGAGTTTCGCCCGCGGTGCTGGCCGCTTGCTGAGCCTGAGTGGTGGTGGTGGGCAGCAGCCACAGCAGAAATAGTAAACGTAGAAGTAAACGCATAAAAGCAAGAATAGAGAAGGGCGAAAGGCAAGAAAAGCAAGCTTTAGAATGTTACATCGAAGCGCCCTTCCGTCACGCGCAGCGTGTCGCAGCCGGGCTGATAGAGCGTGAAGGCGAAACGACCGGCCGCGATGCGCGCTACCGGGTCGTAGCGCGTGAGCGTTAAAATGCCTTTTTTTGTAAAACTACCGTCGTAGTCGCAACCAGAACCTGTGTATCGTGCGACGAAGCCTACTAGCGTGGAAGGGGGAAAACCTACATCTTTAGGCCGGAGCGGATAAACTTTTTCATCTGTCAGTATGCCAGTTAGAAGCAATCCTATAGTCGCTTCTTCCCCGCTATTTTTAGTATCGGCAGAAATGCCAAGCGTATTAAGAGTAAGCCAATCGCCATGTACTCTATTAATCCCTGAAGCAGTGAAGGGCTTGCCGTTAACCAGGCAGCCGAAGGTGCGGGCGCCGGTGGTCGTCTCGGCGGGCAGCGGCGGGGGCGTTATACGGGTGGGGTAAGCATCTTTCTTTTTGCATTGGCTTAGGCCCAGCAGGGCCGCCAGCAGCAGAGTGGCGTGTTTCATAGTGGGAAGGGAAAGGTGAAAAAACAGAACGGAACTGGGTTTGCTCGGCAGGCAAATCTTGGGAGATTTAAACCAAATCACTATGACGCTAAAAACCAACGGATAATCGGCTTGAATGCCAGAAATGTACAGGCCTTTCAGCAGACGAGCAAGCCCAGGCTGCAACTTATTTTAGTCCTATTTCGCACCTATTATTTCTACTCCTCTTCTACACGCCTCAAATGGCAGAGTACCCGGTTTTACTGGCTAAAGCCAGCGGCTCCAGTTGACTCAAACGCAAACCGGCCCGGCCCGCGTAAAGCGAACCGGGCCGGTTTCAGCAATCAGGCCGGAACTAAAGCTACTTCCTGTCTTTGTCGCGCTTGCTTTGTGCTTCCTTGCTGCCGTTTTCGTTCTTGCCTGGCAGCGTGCCCGCCGCGGCTAAAACTCCAGCTTCAGGCCCAGCGCCAGCGTGGCAATGTCGCGCAGCGAGAGGGCCCTACGGTTCTGGTAGTAGCTGATGGCGTACAGGTCGTTGGTGGCCAGCTCGTAGTAGGCCGTGAGGCGGCGGGTGTGGCCATTGGCGGCAACCGGCAGCATGTAGCTCAGGCTGCTGCCCAGCACCGGCCCTACCCGCATCGTGCTCGACCACCAGTAGTAGTCGTCGGGGTACTGGTCGGGCTTGCCGGGGTTGCGCAGCCCGAAGGTATAGCTGCCATACACGCCCACCGCCAGCGGCTGCAGGGCTAGTCCGGAGCGGCCCAGCGGCAGCTCCCAGGGCGCATATTTCAGCTTGAGCGAGGCAATGGTGAGGGCCGTACCGGCGTGGCGGGCCGGCACGTAGCCGAGCAGCCCGTCGAGGTCGAGGCGCCGGTGGGCGAAGCTCAGGCCACCGCCCGCGCTCAGCATACCCACGCCGCCGCCGGTTTGCAGCAGCAGGTGGCGCGGCCGGTAGCGCACGGGCCCCGATGCCGGCGCGGCCGGGTTTGCGGCGGCCGGGGTTTCGGCAGCCGGGGTTTCGGCAGCCGGGGTTTCGGCGGTGGTGGCTACCACAACGGAATCGGAAGGCCCGGGCCCATTAGGCACAGCAGTAGCGGGCGTACCCGCGGCGGACAGCAGCGCCGCCAGAAGCAGGGAAGCAGCCATCAGAAGGAAATTTGTTTGAGCCGGAACTGCTTGTCGCCCCAAACCGTGACGATGAGGTAGTTGCGCTTCTCGAAGGAGTAGGAGTTGACGTAGGTAACGCCGTCGTTGAAGGGCTGCGTTACGCTGTAGTCGTGGCGGTGGCCGTTCATTTCGAACACCAAATTGGGCGTTTCGCGCAGCGTGGCCGCGTAGGCGTCGCGCAGGCTCGGGTCGAAGTCGTTGTCCTGGGGCGGTACGTGGCTGATGACCACCGTGCGGCGGGCGCCGGCCGGGTCGGCCAGCTGCTGCTGCAGCCAGGGCACATCGGGCACGCGGCCGTTGAAGTTGTACTCGCGGCTGTTGGTGTCAATCAGCACAAACTTGGTGTCGCCGAACACGAAGGAGTAGTTGAGCGGGCCGAAGATTTCCTGGTATGCCTCGCGGCCATTGGCCACCTGGTCGTGGTTGCCGATGACGGTCAGGTAAGGCACCTTCAGCTGGCGCAGCTCATTATCAACCCACTGCATCTCGCGGCCCAGCCCGAAGTCGGAAATGTCGCCGCTCACCAGCATAAACTGGATGCCGGGCTGCTGATTGACGCTGCGCACGAGGTCTTCGGCGTCGTCGTAGAAGCGCTGCGAATCGCCGGTAAACACGAAGCGGAGCGTGTCGCCGGGCGGCAGCGGGGCGGCGGCGAGGCGGGCCAGGTTTTTGGCCGTCAGGTCTTTCTGGTGAGCGGGGGCGCGGTGGTCGTTGGGGCTGAACTCCACCAGCTCGCAGGCGCTCAGCCCGGCGGCCAGCGCCCCGACTAATGCACCCCGCAGCATGGTGGAAGCGGAAAAAGAAAACATGATGCCTGGTAAAGAAATGTACCGCACCGCAAGGCTGTTCCTTGGCCGGCCGGAAGCCTTTATACCAGACGAAAAGCCCCTTTGTTGGGCCAGAACGCCCTTCTGCCCCCTGGGCCCGCGCCGGCGGCGGGCCGCGTTTCCGGCCCGATGGCACTTTACAGAATTCTGGCCGCTAAAATCAAACCTGAGCACATTCTAAAGAAATCCTGAGTTTCCGGCAAAAAAAGCAGCGGCCGTGCTTGGTTGCCGGCAGGACCCGGTCCCGCCGGCCGCCGCTACGCCCCGCCCGGGCCAACCGCCGAAAAAGGCTTTTCTTGCCAAACTTTTTGGCTTTGTGCCGCATTTATTAGTTTTCTTCCTTCCTGAAATTTCTGCCGGGCATGGCCAAAGTTAAAACCCTGTATTTCTGCCAGAACTGCGGCGCGCAGTCGGCCAAATGGATTGGCCGCTGCCCCAGCTGCGGCGAGTGGAACACCTACGTGGAGGAAGTGGTCGAGAAAACCGACCCCAATACGGCCGCCAACGCCTGGAAAGCGTCCTCTTCGGTCGGCACCACCTCCAAAACCGCCAAGCCCAAGCCGCTGGGCGAAATTCTCTACGAGCAGGAGTCGCGCCTCGACACCCACGACGGCGAGCTGAACCGGGTGCTGGGCGGTGGGCTGGTGCCCGGCTCGCTGGTGCTCATCGGCGGCGAGCCGGGCATTGGCAAAAGCACGCTCATGCTCCAGATTGCCATGCAGCTCGACGGCCTGCGCATTCTGTACGTGAGCGGCGAGGAAAGCGAGCAGCAGATAAAGATGCGCGCCGAGCGCCTGGGCCGCCAGCAGCCCGGCCTCTACATCCTCACCGAAACCAACACCCAGAATATCTTCCGCCAGATCGACCAGCTCCAGCCCAATGTGGTGGTGGTCGATTCCATCCAGACGCTGCACAGCACGCTGGTCGAGTCGGGGGCGGGCTCGGTGAGCCAGGTGCGCGAGTGCACCACCGAGCTGCTCAAGTACGCCAAGGATACCGGCGTGCCGGTGCTGCTCATCGGCCACATCACCAAAGACGGCTCCATTGCCGGCCCCAAAATTCTGGAGCACATGGTGGATACGGTGCTGCAGTTCGAGGGCGACCGGCACCTGACCTACCGCATCCTACGCACCGTAAAAAACCGCTTCGGCTCGACTTCAGAATTGGGCATTTACGAGATGCAGGGCGCGGGCCTGCGGCAGGTGAGCAACCCCAGCGAAATCCTGCTTTCGCAGCGCACCGAAATCCTGAGCGGACTGGCCATTGGGGCCACGCTGGAGGGCAACCGGCCGCTGCTGGTGGAAGTGCAGGCCCTCGTGACGCCGGCTACCTACGGCACGCCCCAGCGCTCGGCCACCGGCTTCGATGGCAAGCGCCTGCAGATGCTGCTGGCGGTGCTGGAGAAGCGCAGCGGCCTGCGCCTGGGCCAGCACGACGTGTTTCTCAACATTGCCGGCGGCCTGCGCCTCGAAGACCCCGCGTTGGACTTAGCCGTGTGCGCCGCCGTGGTCAGCTCGCTAAATGACGTGCCCATCCGGGGCGAAATCTGCCTGGCGGCGGAGGTAGGTCTGAGCGGCGAAATCCGGGCCGTGAGCCGGCTCGACCAGCGCCTGGGCGAGGCCGAGAAACTGGGCTTTGCGGAAATGTACATTTCGCAGTTCAACGCCAAAGGCCTCGACCTGGCCCGCTACGGCATCCGGGTACACCCGGCGGGCCGGCTCGATGAGGTGCTGACGGGCTTGTTCGGCTGAGTTAGCTGGTGGATGCGGCCGTCAGAAACTGGTTGCGGCACAGAAGCCACCTTCTTGTAAAAATCCTGTAAATTCCGGCAGTGGTACCGCATGGTGCGCCGGGTGTACAAAACTTTGTCTATTGCGACGAAACCGGCGAAAAAAACTGCTGGCTCTTGTTGGCTGTTGTGGTTTATTCCAACGTATCTTCGAATCTGAAATTGACTTTTACCGCGACTCTGCTCTTTTATGCGCAGACCGCTGGTAAGCTGCCTTCTAGCTTCCGCCCGATGACGCTTCGCCTTTCGCCTCTTCCGATTATAGTTTGGGTTGGTTTGCTGCTGGGCCCGCTGCTGGGCCACGCGCAGGGCACGGTGGTGCTGACGGGCAAGGTAAGCGGGCGGCTCAGCAGCGACACGGTAGCCGTTTCGCTGCGCGAAAACCCGCTGGAGGCGCACGAGCAAATCACCTATGCCCGCGTTGATAGCAAGGGCGAATTCCGGCTGGCGCTGGCGCTGCAGGGCCCCACGCGGGCCGAGCTGGTGTACGACGACGATGTGGCGGAGCTGTTTCTGGAGCCCGGCAACCAGCTCGACGTGCGTTTCAAGAGCAACGACCTGGCCGGCACCGTGCGCTACAAGGGCCGCGGGGCCGAGGCCAACAGCTTCCTGGCCGAAATGGAGGAAAAGTTCGTGGAAAACGAAGGCTTCCAGGTGCTGCCCGACAACATCATGTTCTACGAGGCGCCCTTCCTGTCGTTTCTGGACTACCGCCGCAAAGAGGAGCTGAAGTTTCTGGAAAACAACGGCGGCGACTTCAGCCCGGCGTTCAAAGACTTTGTGCGCGCCCGCATCACCTACAGCTACGCCAACGACCGGCTCACGTTCCAGGACCTGCGCGAGCAGGTGGTGGCCACCGAGGGCCGGCTGAAAATGTCGCCCACTTATTACGATTTCCTCAACGATAAAAGCCTGATTGAAAACCCTGCGGCCAGCCGCAACGGGCTGTACCAGGAGTTTCTGCTCAACTACATCCACCACTTAGCCGCGGTGAGTGGCAAGCAGCGCACCGACCCCGATTTCTACCAGGTGTGCTACGAGCTGGCCGGCCAGCGCCTGAGCGGCCCCATCAAGCCCATCGTGATGGGCCGCATCCTGAAGGAGTCGTTCCGCTTCGGCCACATCAAGCAGTCGGCCGCCATGCTCGACCAGTACCGCGCCGTTGATAAGGCCAACCAGTATTATCCGGTGCTGAAGTCGGATTTTGAGCTGCACAAGGCCTTCGCCATCGGCGCGCCGGCCCCCGATTTCAAGCTGGTTTCGACTACCGGCGACACCACCAGCCTGCGGCAGTTTGCGGGCAAGCTGGTGTACCTCAACTTCTGGCGCACCACCAGCGGCCTGGCCCTGCGCGATTTGCCCTACGCCGCCGACCTGGCCAAGCGCTTTGAGGGCAAGAATATTGTGTTTCTGAACGTGGCGCTCGACGAGAACGAGGGCGCCTGGAAGCAGTTGGTTATCAGCAAGAAGCTACCCGGCATGCACGTGCGGGCCGGCGGGGGCCTGCGCTCGGCCGTGGCCCGCTCCTACGGCGTGCAGGACGTGCCCACGTATTTTCTGCTGGCCGAAGACGGGACCTTCCTCAACACCCGCCCCAAGCGCCTGAGCAGCCGCGCCGCCGTCGACGAAATCAAGGAGTCGTTCGGCAAGGCCAACACCTACAGCAGCACGCTGGAGAAGAAGTAGTTGAGGTTTAGAGCTTAGATAGTAGAGCATAGAGCTTAGAACCCGTGCTGTCATCCTGAGCGCCGCGAAGGACCTTGTCACGCACTAACGAATCGTTGCTACGACCGTTTTGCATGACAAGATCCTTCGCGGCGCTCAGGATGACAGCTACTTTATTCTAGCTCCCAGCTCCTGACTTCTAGCTTCTCATTCCCTATCTTCCCGCATGTTCTTCCGCCGCCGCCCTGCGCCCGCTGCCGCCGAGCCGCCGACCGATGCGGTGCTGCTGGCCCGCTACCGGGCCCAGGGCGATGTGCACGACTTGGGCGTGCTGTATGAGCGGCACATGGCGGCCGTGCTGGCCGTGGCCCGCCGTTATCTGCGCGATGAGGCCGATGCCCAGGATGCCGTGATGCAGCTGTTCGAGCAGCTGGTGGAGAAACTGCGGCGGCATGAAGTGGACAACTTTCCGGCCTGGCTACACGCCACCGCCCGCAACCACTGCCTGATGCAGCTGCGCGCCCGGCAGCGGGCCGGCCCCGCGGCCGGCGGGGCGCTGGTTGTGCACTTTCCCGATGCCGCCGGTATGGAATCCGCTGCGGCCCGGCATCAGGAAGACGCAGCCGACGAAGCGGCCGACGCCGAGGAACACGAACAGCAGCTCCAGCGCCTCGAAGCCACCCTCGCCGAGCTGCCTCCCGACCAGCGCCAGTGCCTGGAGCTGTTTTACCTCGAAAAGAAAAGCTACCGCGAAGTGGCCGCCCTCACCGGCCTCGACCTGAAGGCCGTAAAAAGCCACCTCCAGAACGGCAAGCGCAACCTGCGCCGCCACCTGCAAGCCGCCCCCGATGCCTCGCCCTAACCGCCTTACGCCCGCCCCCCACGCTGCCCGGCACCTGCCGACGGAGCTGCTGCGCCGGTACGTGGCCGGCGAGCTAAGCGGCCCCGAGGAGCACGCCGTGGAGGCCCATACCCTCGGATGCGAGCAGTGCGCCGAAGTGCTGGAAGGCCTGGAAATGCAGCCCGCCGCCGTAACCGATGCCAGCCTGACCGAACTACGCCAGCGCCTGCACACTCGCGTAGCCGAGTTGGCTGATGAAGCCTCGACTGGCCCGGCCGTAATTCCGATGTGGTGGCGGCCCCTGGCAGCCGCGGCCGTGTTGTTGCTCACGCTCGGCGCGGCGGCCTGGCTGATGCTACGCCCCGTCAACCGCCCCGAAATAGCTGCCCGCTCGGCTCCGGCCGCCTCGAAAGTCCGGCCGACCAATTATCCGGAGGCCAATAACCCGGCAGCCAGCCTCGACGGGGCAGGCACCAGCGCTACGGCCGAAACGGCCGTAGCCGCTCCGTCATCTTCGGATTTATCGGGCGCGGTAGCAGTTGCTCCTCGCCGCCAGCCGGTTCAACCAGGCTATCCGGCCCCGCTGCTACGAAGCGGCTCCAGGGGAGAAGGCGCCCAGCCAATGTCGGCGGAAGTAGCGGCGGCCGAGGTGGCGGAACCATCCGTCACATCATCGGCCGCGGCTGAGGTAGCGGTAGACGCGCCGACTAAATCCGCCGCTTCGGTCACTGCCAAGCCTGCTGCCCCGGCGGCCGACTACGCCAGCAACAGCCCGCGGCCTGCCGAGCCGGGCGAAACGGCCCGGACGCTGCGGGCTACGACTTCGGCCAAGGTTGCGGCGCCAGCCGTGCCTGATGCCGCCAAGCCGGGGCGCACGGTGCAGGGCCGCATTACTGATACGGCCGGCCAGCCGGTGCCGGGCGCAACGGTGCTGGTTCCCGGAGCGAATGTGGGCGTGAGCACCGGCTCCGATGGCCGGTTTGCCCTCACGGTGCCACCCGGCAGCCGGCAGCTGGCCGTCAGCTCCATCGGCTATACCACGCAGTTTCGCTTTCTGCAGGCCGCCGACTCGACCCTGACGCTGGCTCTGGCCCCCGACCGCAAGCAACTGAGCGAAGTGGTCGTGGTGCGCCGCGAAGCTCCGCCGGGTATGCCCAGCGTGGGGCCGCTACCGGCCGGGGGCTACCCCGCGTTCCGGCAGTACCTGCGCGACAGCCTCAACTACCCCGAAAAAGCCCGCGACCAGCACCTGCAGGGCACCGTGCGGCTGCAGTTCGTGGTGGAGGCCGATGGGCAGCTCTCCGGCATCAAAGCGGTGCGCCGCCTCTCGCCCGAGTGCGACGAGGAAGCCATTCGCCTGCTCAAAGAAGGTCCCGCCTGGTTTCCCGGCGTGCAGAACAGCCGCCGCACCGCCCGCAGAGTCGAAATCAACGTCCCCTTTTCTTTGGAGGTGAAATAGTGAAATGGTGAGTTGATGTTCGACGGTCCTGACTGCGCCACTTGCGCCATTAGGACCGTCGAACATCAACTCACCATTTCACTATTTCGCTATTTCACTGCTACCCGCTGTAGCCGCCGCCGCTTTCAGGGGCCGTGGCGCTGCCGCCGGCGTGGTCGGGCGTGGGCAGGTCGGGCTCGGTTTTTATTTCAACCTGGCTGTAGTCAGGGGCGCCGTTACCCTCGGTGGGCACGGGCGTGCCTTCGTCGGAGCCAGAGTTTGAACCGGAAGCGCTGCCGCTGGGGCGGTTGGTGGGCGCTTCCTTGTTTTCGGTGTGGGGAGGCGTGGTGGCCGATTGCTGGTCGGTGGTGGGCTGGTCGCCGGGCGTGGCCAGGGCGTCGGATTCGTCTTCGAACGTCTTTTTCATGGGGATAGGTAAGGTAAGATGAAACGGCCGCCGCGCCGGAGCCGCGGCGTGCCGGAAGGTTCTACGGGCGCGGGGCGCCGATGGCCGGCTCTTTTTTGCGGGGCCGTCGCGGTGGCGGAGGCGCTGGCGGTGGGCTTTGGGCGGCTCTGGGCCGGGTTGCGTACTTTTGCCGCGGGGCCTTCCCCGCAACAACTACCTTTCTACTGCTGATTATGACCCAGTTCCGCCAGGAAAAAGACACGATGGGCACCGTGCAGGTGCCGGCCGACGCCTACTACGGCGCCCAGACCCAGCGCAGCATCGACAACTTCCAGATTGCCCAGGACATCAACCGGATGCCCAAGGAAATCATCCAGGCCTTCGCCTACCTCAAAAAAGCCGCCGCCCTCACCAACCAGGAAGCCGGCGTGCTCGACGCCGACAAGGCCCAGCTGATTGGCCGCGTGGCCGACGAAATCCTGGAAGGCAAGCTCGACGACCAGTTTCCGCTGGTAGTGTGGCAGACCGGCTCGGGCACCCAGAGCAACATGAACGTGAACGAGGTGATTGCCTACCGCGGCCACGTACTGCAGGGCGGCCAGCTCACCGACGAAAAGAAGTTTCTGGCCCCCAACGACGACGTCAACAAGAGCCAGAGCTCGAACGATACCTTCCCGACGGCCATGCACATTGCGGCCTACAAAATGCTGATGGAGACGACCATCCCCGGCATCGAGAAGCTGCGCGACACGCTGAAAGCCAAGAGCGAGGAGTTCATGCACATCGTCAAAATCGGCCGCACCCACCTGATGGATGCCACGCCGCTGACGCTGGGCCAGGAGTTTTCGGGCTACGTAAGCCAGCTCGACCACGGCCTGCGCGCCATCCGCAACACGCTGGCCCACCTGAGCGAGCTGGCCCTGGGCGGCACGGCCGTGGGCACCGGCATCAACACGCCCGCCGGCTACTCCGAAAATGTGGCCCGCCACATTGCCCAGCTCACTGGCCTGCCCTTCATCACGGCCGAAAACAAGTTTGAGGCCCTGGCCGCCCACGACGCCATTGTGGAGTCGCACGGCGCGCTGAAGACGGTGGCTGCTTCGCTGATGAAAATCGGCAACGACATCCGTTTGCTGGCTTCGGGCCCGCGCGCCGGCATCGGCGAGCTGCACATCCCCGACAACGAGCCCGGCTCCAGCATCATGCCCGGCAAGGTGAACCCCACCCAGTGCGAGGCCCTCACGATGGTAGCGGCCCAGGTAATGGGCAACGACGTGGCCATCAACGTCGGCGGCCTGAGCGGCAACTTCGAGCTGAACGTGTTCAAGCCGATGATGATTTATAACTTCCTGCACTCGGCCCGCCTCATCGGCGACGCCTGCGTGAGCTTCAACGATAAGTGCGCCGTGGGCATCGAGCCCATCAAGGCCAACATCAAGAAGCACGTGGATAGCAGCCTGATGCTGGTAACGGCCCTCAACCCCCACATCGGCTACTACAAAGCCGCCGAAATTGCCCAGACGGCCCACAAAAACGGCTCGACGCTCAAGGAAACCGCCATCCAGCTCGGCTACATCACGGCCGAAGATTTCGACGCCTGGATGAAGCCCGAGGAAATGGTGGGCATGTAAGTTCTGTAGTACGGCTGGTTTTGCGCTGTTTGCAATCAGCTTGTTCAGCTACCCTGCTTCCAAAACGAAAGCCGCTGCCCCACCCTGGGGCGGCGGCTTTCATTTTACCCCTATCGTCCGCATATCCGTAAATTGCTGCTATGGATTTCTCACAGAACATCATCCTCGAAAATGAGCGGGCCCTGCTGCGCCCCCTCACCACGGCCGACCACGAGGCCCTTTTGCCTGTGGCCGCCGACCCCGCGCTGTGGGCCTACACGCTCACCCGGGCCGACGACACCATCGGGCTGGCCGCCTACATTGCCCAGGCCCTCGACGGCCGCGAGCGGGGCCTGCGCTACCCGTTTCTCATCATCGACAAACAGACCGGCCGGCCGGCCGGCAGCACCAGCTTCTACAACGTGCACGCCGAGGAAGGACGCATCAGCATCGGCTACACGTGGCTGGGCACCGATTTCCAGCGTACCGGCCTGAACCGGGCCTGCAAGTACCTGCTGCTGCGCTACGCCTTCGAGGAACTGGGTTGCGAGCGGGTGGAGCTGGAAACCGACGCCCGCAACGCCAAGTCGCGCGAGGCTATGCGCCGGCTGGGCGCCACCGAGGAAGGCACGCTGCGCAGCCACCGCTACACCCAGGGCGGCATCCGGCGCGACACGGTGATTTTCAGCATCATCCGCGCCGACTGGAACGAGTTGCGGGCCCGCGTATTTGGCCAGGCCGGTAATGACCGACTTTAAGCAGCCGCCAGCCGGCGCCGGGCGGCGGGCTACGCTGTTGCAGCGGCGGGTGGCCAGCTTCGGCCATGCGGTGCGGGGCGTGGGGGCGGCCCTGCGCACCGAGGTGCACCTCTGGTTTCATGCCGCCGCCACGGCCGCTGTGCTGGGGCTGGGGCTATACTGCGGGCTGGCGCGCTGGGAATGGGCGGCCGTGGCCCTGAGCGTAGGGGCCGTGTGGAGCGCCGAGCTGCTGAACACGGCCATCGAGGCGGTGGTTGATTTGGTGTCGCCGGAATACCACCCGCTGGCCGGCCGCGCCAAGGACGTAGCCGCTGGCGCCGTGCTGGTAGTGGCCCTGGCCGCGCTGGTAGTGGGCCTGCTGGTCTTCTGGCCGTATTTTTTCAGGGAGTAGTGATTAGTGGTTAGGAAAAGAACGGTCATTCTGAGCGAAGGCGGAGGCGGAGTCGAAGAATGACCGTTCTTGCAAATGACCGTTCTTTCCTAATCCTTCATAGGCCCCAGCCAACGAACTACGGCGGGGCTTCGTACCATGCCTGGGGTGCGCGGCGGCTTTCCGGTGGTTGCCGGATAGAGCCGCTTTTCCGCTACTCCCCTGCTCCTATGCGCACTTCCTTGCTTCTGACGGCCAGCCTGGCGGCCGCCCTGTTTGCCACTACCACGGCCTGCCAGCGCGGTGTGGCCCTGACTACGCCCACCGATCCGCCGCAAACCGGCCAGACCAACGGCGTTTCGACGCCCGCGCCCACCAGCGTCAATACCATTGAGCCCACGCCCGACCCCGAACCGGCTTTCGACACGGCCAAGCGGCCGGCCTGGCTGGAAAATAAAATTCAGGCGCATTTTCAGGCCCGAAAGGCCAATCCGCCCATCCGCATCTACAGCTACCAGTACAACGGCGGCAGCGTGTACTACGAAACGAGCGGCGGGGGCGACCAGTTCAGCAACCTCTACGCCGCCGATGGCCGGCTGCTGTGCCACCCCGACGGCGGCCTGACCGGCAAGGGCGACGGCCAGTGTACCGATTTCATGAAAGTGCGCACCGAGGAAAAGCTCATCTGGCAGGACCCGCGGTAGCCTTTTGTGCAGAAGTGAGAGTCGGGAGATGAAATGTGAGATGCCGTAGTTTTGCGCTATCCTTTCCTCTCCTTGCCCACCAGTTGCGTCTCACTTCTTCAGTCTCCCATCTCACTTCTATCAAAATGATCAATACCATCGAAAAGCTCGGCGCCTACAACGTGTGGGCCAACGAAACGCTGCTGGCCCACCTGGATGCCCTCGTGGCCCAGGGCGCCACGCTGCCGGCCGGCGGCCTGCGCATCTACAGCCACGCGCTCAACGCCCAGTCTATCTGGCTGGCGCGCCTCACGGGTACGGCCAGCCCCGTGAAAGTGTGGCAGGAGCACGATCTGGCCGGTTTGCACCACTGGCACGAGCAGACCTCGGAGCGCTTCCACCAGTACACCCAGCAGGCCGACGAAGCCGAGCTCAACCGCCTTATCACCTACACCAACTCGGCCGGCGACGGCTTCACGAGCCAGGTTTCCGACATCCTGACGCACATGCCCATCCACGGCAACTACCACCGCGGTCAGGTGGCCAAGGAGCTGCGCCATGCCGGCCTGGAGCCCATCAACACCGATTTCATCACCTACTGCCGCGAGCTGTCGGCCAAAGCCGCCGCGGCCGATGCGCCGACGCTGTAAGCCGCGCTTTGTCAGCACTTATCAGTCGATAAAAATTTGATGCAAAACCCTTCCGGACGGCTCAGGCAGCCAACCGGAAGGGTTTTGCGTTTGTTATGATACGGCTTCTGCCTGGCAGAGCCGCCCACCCTCACTTTTTCACCGCCCATGACCAACCCACCCGTTCCGGCCCAGCCGCCCGTGCTCAGCACCGAGCGCCTCGCCTCCGCCCTTACCTATGCCCAGTACCGCCAGCGCATCGATGAGCTGATGGCCCAGGGCAAAACCACCGGCGAAACCCAGTCGCCCGAGCTGACGGCCTACGCCAAGCTCAACATTCAGCGCATGCAGCGGCTTGATAAGAAAGCGGAGCTACTACCCGAGCTGCGCGAGGCCCTCGAAGCCCTGGAGCACGACTACGCCTGGGTCATCATCACCGAGGGCTGGTGCGGCGACGCTTCGCAGCTGGTACCGGTGCTCGAAAAGACCGCGCAGGCCAGCCAGGGCCGCATCCGCACCTATTACCTGCTGCGCGATGAGAACCTGGACCTGATGGACCGCTACCTCACCAACGGCGGCCGCGCTATTCCGAAGCTGCTGGTGCTGCACGCCGACACGCTCACTGAAGTAACCAACTGGGGCCCGCGCCCCGCCGAGGCCCAGGACCTAGTGCTGGAACTCAAGGCGGCCGGCGTCGACCACGATGAAATGGCCGAAAAAGTCCATACCTGGTACGCCCACAACAAAACCCACGCCACCCAGCACGAACTCCTGACGCTGGTAAAAGGGCTTTGAGGAGAGACGGCTTAAGGTGAGATGGTGAGATGGTGAAATAGTGAAATGGTGAGTTGACGTTCTGGGGGCCTACCAGCGCAAGTGGCGCAATAAGGTCCCCAGAACATCAACTCACCATTTCACCATCCCACTATCTCACCTTGAGCTGCCTTGCCGCTACCGCAGCCGGTCCATGCTGCGGACCAGGCGCTCGTCGCGGCGGATGAAGCGGCTGGCCAGCAGGTTGAGCATCAGCGCCAGCGTGGGCAGGTAGAAACCGGCCTGGTAGGTGCCGATGAGCTTGATGTTGAGCAGGCTTTCTCCCAGGTTGGAGTAGTAGAAATTGGCGCCGATGGTGCCCACAATCAGCAGGAAGTTGAGCATGCCCAGCTTGAGTTGGTTGAAGCGCTGGCGGAACTGGAAGATGGAGAACAGGGCCACGGCGGCCGAGGCTACGGCCAGCGCCGCAATGGGCCAGGTGCTGGTGGCGCCCAGGGCCGTACCGCCCGGCGCGGCGTTGGTGAAGCTGAGCGTAAAGGCCGTCAGCAGGGCCGTGCCCTGGCTGGCGGGGTCGGTTTTGCTCCAGATGGGCACGAGCAGTACGCTGAGCATGGACAGGGCCAGCAGCAGCAGAAAAACGCTTTGAATTCTTTGTATCATCTTTGTGAAGTAACTTTTCGGCGACCGGAAAACACCCTTGCGGGCCGACAAAAGTAGCCAACTACGACCAGAAAAACCCGATTCTGCCTTATGCCTACTGCCTATATCGTGGACGCCGTCCGCACTCCGATTGGTAAATTTGGCGGCGCGCTCAGCAGCGTCCGCCCCGATGATATGGCCGCCCACGTGCTGCGCGAGCTGCTGCGCCGCAACCCCACCCTCGACCCCAGCGCCATCGAAGATGTAGTGCTGGGCGCTGCCAACCAGGCCGGCGAAGACAACCGTAACGTGGCCCGCATGGCCGTGCTGCTGGCCGGTTTGCCCGTTACGGTGCCCGGCACCACCGTCAACCGCCTGTGCGCTTCGGGCCTGCAGAGCATCATGGACGCCGCCCGGGCCATCAAGGCCGGCGAGGGCGACGTGTACCTGGCCGGCGGCACCGAGAGCATGACCCGCGCCCCCTTCGTGATGGCCAAATCGAGCACGGCCTTCGACCGCGACTTCACGGCCCACGACACCACCCTGGGCTGGCGCTTCCTCAACCCCAAGCTCTCGAAGCTGCACCACCCCTACGCTATGGGCGAAACGGCCGAGAACGTGGCCCGCCAGTACAACGTGAGCCGCGCCGACCAGGACCAGTTCGCCTTCGACTCGCAGCGCAAGTACCAGCGGGCCCTCGAAAAAGGCCGCTTCCGGCGCGAAATCGTGCCCGTGTTCGTGCCCCAGCCCAAAGGCGCCGCCGCCCTCTTCGACCAGGACGAGCACCCGCGCCTTTCCACCCTCGAAAAGCTCGGCACGCTGCGGCCCGCGTTTCAGGTGGATGGCAGCGTGACGGCCGGCAACTCGTCGGGCATCAACGACGGCGCCGCCGCGCTGCTGCTGGTGAGTGAGGAGGCCCTGCAGAAGTACGACCTCACGCCCATGGCCCGGGTGGTGGCCTCGGCCGTTACCGGCGTCGACCCCGCTTACATGGGCATCGGCCCGATTTCGGCCACCCGCAAGGTACTGGAGCGCGCCGGCCTCAGCATCGAGGATATCGACCTGTTTGAGCTCAACGAAGCCTTCGCCGCCCAGGCGCTGGCCTCCATGCGCGAGCTGGGCATCGACCCGGCCAAAGTGAACGTGAACGGCGGCTCCATCGCCATCGGCCACCCGCTCGGAGCCAGCGGCGCCCGCATCACCACCACGCTGCTGCACGAAATGCAGCGCCGCGAAAACGTGCGCTACGGCCTCGCCACTATGTGCGTGGGTGTCGGCCAGGGCGCGGCGGTTATCTACGAGAAGCTGTAGTTGAGCATCGGGAGCTTGGATGCTATACTGTCATCCTGAGCGCAGCGAAGGACCTATGCAGAGGGTAAGGCCTGATGTTAGCTTCTGTATAGGTCCTTCGCTGCGCTCAGGATGACAGGGCCTTTCTAAATCCCCAAGTCACTCAGTCCCCCAGCCCCTTTCCTCATGCCCGACTCCCTGCTAAGTCCGACGCTGGAGCTGCCCGGAGTGGCCGGGGCGCGGCTGCGGCCCTGGACGTTTGCCGACGCGCCCGCCCTGGCCCGCCACGCCAACGACGAGCGGGTGGCCCGTCACATGCGCGACACGTTTCCGTACCCGTATTCGGCTGGCGACGCGGAGTTCTTTCTGTGTTTGGTGGCCGACAGCACCCGCGACCTGTTTCTGGCCATTGAAGTAGACGGCGAGCCGGTGGGCAGCGTGGGCATCCACTTCAAAACCGACGTACGCCGCCGCTCGGCCGAAATCGGCTACTGGCTCGCGCCCGCCTACTGGGGACGGGGCCTGGCTACGGCCGTGGTGCGTACCACCTCGGCCTACGTGCTGGCTCACTTCGATGTCTGCCGGCTTTACGCGGTGGTTTTCGCCAACAACCCGGCCTCGGCCCGCGTGCTGGAAAAGGCCGGCTACGAGCTGGAAGGCCGCATGCGCCGCAGCGTAATCAAGGACGATGAGGTGCTGGATTCGCTGCTCTACGCGCTGGTGGCTGAAACAAGCTGTTAGCTTTTAGCTGACAGCTGTTAGCCTTCAACCATCAGACAATTCCACGAAAAGCTATTAGCTGTCAGCTAGTAGCTAACAGCTCAAAAAAATGCGCTACTTCCTGCACCTGGCCTACGACGGTACCGACTACCACGGCTGGCAGATTCAGCCGGGCGTGACGACCGTGCAGCAGGAGCTGGACCGCTGCCTGAGCCAGGTGCTGCGCCAGCCGGTGTACTGCCTGGGCAGCGGCCGCACCGATTCGGGTGTGCACGCCAGCCACCAGGTGGCCCACTTCGATGCCGACCTGCCCGAAGGCCTCGACTTGCCTACGCTGCTCTACCGTCTCAACCGGGCGCTGCCGGTGGGCATCCGGGGGCAGGTGCTGCACCCGGTGCCGCCCGACGCCCACGCCCGCTTCGCCGCCCGCGCCCGCACCTACGAGTACCACGTGCGCCTCATCCCCGACCCGTTCGCCACCCGCTTCAGCCTCTACCTCGACCGCGCCCCCGACCTGGAAGCCATGAACGAGGCGGCGGCCCTGCTAGTGGGCACCCACGATTTCACCAGCTTTTCGAAAGTAAAAGGGGCCGAAAAGCACTACAACTGTACCTGCTTCGAAGCTGGCTGGCACCTGGAGCCGGGCGGGCTAGTGTTCCGCATCCGGGCCAACCGCTTCGTGCGCGGCATGGTGCGGCTGGTAGTGGGCACGCTGCTGAGCGTCGGCCGCGGCAAGCTGACCCCGGCGCAGTTCGGCGAGATTTTCCGGAGCCTGAGCCGGGTACACGCCAGCGGCGCGGCCCTGGCCGGCGGCCTGTTCCTGTGCCGCGTCGAGTACCCCGCCGAACTGGTGGACGCAGCGCTGTTGCCGGAGGGGCTGCCGTATTTTGCGGGAGCTGGAAGTTAGAAGTGAACGTCATTCAGAGCGGAGCGAAGAATCTCGCGTGCCATGCTAACCCTGTCGTCGAAAATCACTTTGACACGCGAGATTCTTCGCTCCGCTCTGAATGACGTTCACTTCTAACTTCTAGCTCCTTCTTGGGGTTACCTTTGCATTCTCTTAGAAACCTCAATGGAGCAAGCAAAACCCGCCACCAAAACCGGCAATGTATTCGACTGGCAGGTGCTGACCCGGCTGTTCAAGTACGTGCGGCCCTACCGTCGCGTATTCTATTTCCTGATTTTCCTCACCATCGCCACCGCCGCGCTGGGCACGCTGCGGCCCTTCCTGATTCAGCGCATGGTCGATGTCAGCATCGAGCAGGGCGACGTGAACGGACTGAACAAGATGTTCGGGTTGCTGCTGGTGCTGCTCACGGGCCACGCCATCGTCAGCTACCTGCAAACCTACTTCGGCGGCTGGCTGGGCCAATACATCGTGCGCGACATCCGGGTGGATTTGTACCAGCACATCCTCGATTTGCGCCTCAAGTTCTTCGACCGCACCCCCATCGGCCAGCTCGTGACGCGTAATATTTCCGACGTCGAAACGCTGTCGGACGTGTTCAGTGAGGGGCTGGCGGCCATGATTGGCGATATTCTGCAGCTCCTATTCATCGTGAGCTTCATGTTTTATATCGACTGGCGGCTGACGCTGATTAGCCTGTCGGTGATTCCGCCGCTGCTCATCAGCACCTACGTTTTCAAGGAGAAAATCAAGGAGTCGTTTCAGGAGGTGCGCACGGCCGTGGCCAGCCTCAACTCCTTCGTGCAGGAGCACCTGACGGGCATGAACGTGGTGCAGATTTTCAACAACGAGGCCCGCGAGCTGCGCAAGTTCGAGGCCATCAACCAGGAGCACACCCGCGCCAACATCCGCTCGGTGCTCTACTATAGCATCTACTTCCCGGTGGCCGAAGTGCTGGCCGCCGCCGGTGTGGGCCTGCTGGTGTGGTACGCCGCCCAGGGCCAGATTGAGGGCACGATTTCCAAGGGCGCGCTCATCGCCTTCATCATGTACAACGCCCTGTTCTTTAGGCCCATCCGCCAGATTGCCGACCGCTTCAACACGCTGCAGCTGGGCCTGGTGAGCACCGAGCGCCTGCTCAAGCTGCTCGACAGCAAGGAGATACTGGCCGACAACGGCACCTACATCCCCGAAAATCTGCGCGGCGACGTGCAGTTCGAGCATGTGTGGTTCGCCTACAACGACGAGGACTGGGTGCTGCGCGACGTGAACTTCGACATCAAGGCGGGCCAGACCTTTGCCTTTGTGGGGGCCACCGGGGCGGGCAAAACCAGCATCATCAACCTGCTGAGCCGTTTCTACGAAATCAATAAGGGCACCATCCGCATCGACGGCCGTGACCTGCGCGACTACGACCTCAAGGACCTGCGCCGCCACATTGGCGTGGTGCTGCAGGACGTGTTCCTGTTCGCCGGCACCATCCGCGACAACATCACGCTGGGCAAAACCGACATCACCGACGCCCAAATCTGGGAAGCGGCCGACCTGGTGGGCGCCCGCCGGTTCATCGAGCGGCTGCCCGGCGGCCTCGACTACGCCGTAATGGAACGCGGGGCCACGCTGTCGGTAGGCCAGCGCCAGCTCATCAGCTTCGTGCGGGCCATGGTGTACCAGCCGCGCATCATCATTCTCGATGAAGCCACGTCGTCGGTCGATTCGGAGACGGAGGAGCTGATTCAGCAGGCCATTGAGAAGCTCATGCAGGGCCGCACCAGCCTCGTAATTGCCCACCGCCTGAGCACCATCCAGAAAGCCGACCAGATTATCGTGCTCGACAAGGGCGAAATCAAGGAATCGGGCACCCACGAGGAGCTGCTGCGCCACCAGGGCTTCTATGCCAACCTGTACCAGATGCAGTACGCGTAGTTTTGAGTAAAAGAACGTCATGCAGAGCGCAGCGAAGCATCTCGCGTGCTGACGTTGAATTACTATGGAAACGTTAGCACGCGAGATGCTTCGCTGCGCTCTGCATGACAGCATTCACCATTCTTTCCATCCTATGAATCGAATTTTCCTGGCGCTGGCTTTGCTGCTGATTGTGGGCTTTACGGTAGTGTACTGGCAGATGGGCGGCCTGAAGGCGGCCACCGTGACGCTCGAAACCACCGCCCGCCCTTACTTTGTGGCCGGCCGCTACTACGCCGGCCCCGCCAACGACGAGGCCTTTGGCGACCTCACCCGTCAGGCCTACACCATGCGCAAATCGGGCAAGCTGCGCGGCGACTTCAGCAACATCTTCTACAACAGCCCCGAAAGCAACCGCGACTCGGCCCGCGTGTTCGTGGGTGTGCTCGTGGCCGACACCACTTCCCAAACGCTGCCCGAGGGCTACACCTACCGCACGTTTCCGGCCGGCCAGCGCGTGCTGCACGCCCGCATCCAGGCCAGCTACCTCGTGGCCCCCGACAAGCTCTACTCCGGCATCAAAACCGCTGCCGAAGCCCAGAAGCTTACCCTCGCCCATGTCTACCTGGAGCACTTCCCCGACCAGGGCGAGCCCGAGGTTTTTGCGGTGGTGAAGTAGACCTCTGTACTATCCTAAACGCCAAACGGCCCTCCCGAAGCTTTCGGGAGGGCCGCTTGGCGTTTGTGGCTGTGCTGCTTTAGTTGCGGCCCAGGTAGAGCGAGATACCCAATCGTAGGCTGCTCAGACCGAAGCCAAAATTAAAATTGCTGCTGGTATAGTTGAAGACAGAGGAGTTACCACTGTTTTTCTCTGTTAATCGGGAATAGCTTATTCCCTGCAACTGCAGCTCTAGCCCCAGTTTATTAGTAGGGAAAAATACAACTCCCGGTAGTAGGTTAGCATACACCCCTTCTTGTCGTCCGCTGCTGCAAAAGGGGACGTTTTGACTAAGTATTTGCCTGGAAGAGTACGTGTTTTGATACCCTCCCCCCAGCTGGCCATATAGCGCTACCTTTTCCCCAAGGAATTTGTAATAACGACCGAATAGTCCGCCACTGAGTGTCCGCGTACGTTCTTCCGATTCTTCGCGTGAAAACTGACCGGCAAATCCACCACCCACTGGAACATTATAAGATCTATCAGTGGTAGACCTGCCTAACGAAAGGCCGCCTTCCACTCCCAAAGCCAGATTATCGGCCACAAAATAGCCTACGCTCGGATTGAAGAAAAAGGACTTGGCCTTGCGCTCACTAGCTTGGTTATAGGTGCCGGTAGAATTGTCTTCACTCTTGCCCTGGTTGTAGTTTATGGAGCCGGTAAGCAGCTTGGTGCCAGCCGAAATCTGGGCCTGGGCCGATAGGGTAGCGGCGCTCAGGAGCAGCGCGCCAAAAAGAATCTTCTTCATAAAAGGGAAAAGGGTGAGGTGGTCTAGCTAAGCTGGACAGAGTTGGGACGTTGTTTGGAGTTGTGTTTCGAAGTGGTTTGGCGACTGGTAATTGAGGGCGGAATGCCGGCGTTCCGCGTTGTAATAGGCAATGTGGTGGCTGATTTCGAGCCGGGCTTCGGCTAGGCCAGGGAAGGAGCCGCCGTCGAGCAGTTCGGCTTTGAAGCGGCTCCAAAATGATTCGGCGTGGGCGTTGTCGTAGCAGTTGCCGCGCCGGCTCATGCTTTGCAGGGCGCCCTGTTGGGCCACCAGGTCTTTGAAGCGA
>NZ_KB907800.1 GCF_000382225.1 Hymenobacter aerophilus DSM 13606 | reverse complement strand
CGTGCTGGCCCACGTAGGCCACGAGCCAGGCCTGGTCGTCGGCCGAGAGTAGGCGCGCAGGCCCCCCGCTAGCGGGTTTAGGAGCCAGCGAGCCGGTTTCCCGCTCACGTCGTAACAGGTCGCGCACGAACGAGCGGCTCACGCCGAAGCGTTGGGCGACCTGCGTCTGGCGAGCTTTCGGTTCGCGGCAGGCGGCGGCCACCCGGGTGCGTAAATCAAGCGAGTAAGGTTGCATAATAGGGCATACGGCTAGATACCCAGAAAGGCCTAACCGTTCACGAATCCGCTATAAGGCTAGTAGCCGTTAAGCTTCAGAAAAGTAGTACGCTTGAGGATCCACCAAATAAAGTGGCACCCCATCGCTATGAAATACCGCCTCGGCCGTACGCACTGTACGGGGCCGGAGCAAGGTGTAGGCAGTCTACCGGCTCAGCGTAACTACGGGCGTGGTGCCTTCCAGCAGCGTCAGGCCCTCGGCGCTAAGCTGGTAGGTGAGGGTTTTAGAACCCAGCGCCGCCAGCAGGCCGGCCTCGGGGCTGTTGGGCGGGCAGGCCATGCGGGTAGTGGCCAGCGGGCCAAACGTGAGGCCCGCGCCGCTCGTGGCGTAAGTGCCCATCAGGCGGTTGCAGCCCGTCGAGCCCGAAACTTTGTTGGTGGCCGTATCGAAGTTGAGCGAGGCTTCGGCGGCAGCCTCCGGGGGCAGCGCCGTGCCGTTGAGGGTGAGAATCCGCCATTGGCCGGCCAGCGCGGCCGGGTCGGGCGCGGCAGTGGTGGCGGCCTGGGCAGCCGGGTCAGAAGTCATACCGGTATTCGAGTCAGCGCAGCCCGCCAGGAGCAGGGCCGTTAGTAAAGTGCCGAAAGTGGAGCGAATCAGGAACATAACAGAGGGGAAAGGGATGAATGGCTGGCGGCGCCAGGGTCGAACCGGCGGCTTCGGAAGCCTGCTTGGCTAGTACTTTACCGGGCCGCCGGGCGCCATACTACATTTTCTGTACCGGAAACTCGTCGAGAATATCCTTGGCGACGCGGCTGAACTCGCTGCCCAGGCGGGCGGGGTTGTTCACGGCGTCGGCCACCGAGCCGCGCCACACGAGGTTGTTGGTGCGGGCATCGATGAAGTCCAGAATCATGGTGCCTTCCTGATAGGTTTCGGTGCGGTAGCCGGTGCGGTAGCCGGTGCGGTAGTAGGGCGTGGTGTACCAGTAGCCGTAGTTGATGGGCAGGTAGCCGCCGCGGTACGACACGGCGTAGGGAAAGGCGTAGCCGCGAACCGGCGGGTTAGCTACCGTGCGCTCGGCCTCATCAATGTAGAGGTGGTAGGTGAGGTAGAAATCGGGTTTGGTATCGGCCGCCGCCTGGCGAATGCCGCGCTTGGCCAGCTCCGAGCTGATGGCCTGCTGAATCTGGGCATCGTTGAGGGAGCTGCGGTAAATCGGGTTTTGCGAGTCGGCCGACTTTACGTCCGTCTGGGCCCAGTCGTAGGTGCGGTACTGGCTGAAATCGGTGCCGGGTTTCTGCTGCACCGTCACGCTGGGCGAGCAGCCGGCTACCAGGGCCACGAGGGCCAGTAGCAGCGGTAAAAGAGTGGTTTTCATGGTGATTGGTTATTTCGAGAAAGGAAAGCGTATACTCGTTTTACTGCTTCGGGCGCGGGCGGGTTGTTGGTTTTGGTGGGCGACACCCGGCGGCGGCCCCGACCACGGGCGCTGCCGGGACAATTTCTGGCACGAAATCGGCGGCCAAGCCAGCGCTGCGCTGGTTGGCTGGGCTCTCTATTCATTACCTGTTTGTTTATGACTACTCTCCTACGCCTTACGCTGCTGGCGGCCCTGCTGCTGCCCGCCGCCTGCGCCCCGCGCCAGTACGCCGGCCGCACCCTCGATGCACCCGCGCTGGCCGCCCACCGCACGGTGGCTGTGTTGCCCTTCGAAGTCAGCCAGGACCGGATTCGGCTGCGCGACATTCGCTACGGGGGCACCGACACCACCGCGGCCACCGAGCAGCGCATTGTAGGCGAGTGGACCGCCGCACAGCAACGCGAGGCCAAAGCCGTGGCCTACCAGCTCCAGCAGCAGCTGCTCAGCCAGCTGCAGGCCCAGCGGCCCGCCGCCGGCTACTCGGTGCAGTTTCAGCCGGTGGCCGAAACCAACCGCCGCCTGCAGCAGGCCGGCATCCGCTACGAAACCCTGCCCCAGCAGTCGATGGCCGAGCTGCAGCGGGTGCTCGGGGTCGATGCCCTGCTTTCGGGCCAGACTGAGCTGTACCAGCCCCTACCCGCCGGCCTGGGGCTGGCGGCCAAAGTGCTGCTCAACGAGCCCGTGGTAGGCCCCTCGGTGATTCCCAGCAGCCAGTCGACCACCAACCTGACGCTGCACGACTGCCGCACGGGCCAGTTGGTGTGGCGCTTCGACTTTGCCAACTCGGGCCAGGCCGCCCTGCGCCCCGACCGCCTGACCCAGCGCCTGGTGAAAGCCGCCGCCCCCGTTTTCCCCTACCGCAACAAGTAGCCCGTAATACGCCAAAAGCCCCCGGAACTCGCGTAGCGGGGGCTTTTAATGTAGGCGGGTACAAACGGCTTCCCGCGCGGCTGGTAGGGCTAGCAGTTGCTGCCGTCGAGGCGACAGGCGGCACCGTCGGCGCCGGCAATGGCTTCGTGGCGGGGCTGGGTTTCGCCCCAGGCCTTCTCCAGCACCTCGGCAAATAGCTCGGCCGGCTGGGCGCCCGATACGGCATATTTGTCGGCAAACACAAAGTAAGGCACGCCGCGCACGCCAATCTGCCGGGCCTCGTATTCGTCGTGGCGCACCTCCTGCTCAAACTGGTCTGAACTCAACAGGGCGGCTACTTCCGGCTCGGGCAAACCCAAATCGGCGCCGAGGCGGGTCAGAACCGCGTGGTCGTTGATGTCGAGGCCTTGTTCCAGATAGGCTTTAAACAGGCGCTCTTCGGCGGCATCCTGGCGGCCGTGGCGGGTAGCCAGGTGAATGAGGCGGTGGGCATCGAGCGAGTTGGCAGGCACCAGCTTGTCGAAGTCGAAGGCCAGGCCTTCCTCAGCGGCCATCTGGGCCATGTTGGCGCTCATCTGGCGGGCCCAGTCTTCGGTGTTGCCGTATTTGCGGGCCAGGCGCACGTACTGGTTTTCGCCGGGCGTGGGGTCGGCGTTGGGGTCGAGCTCGAAGCTGCGCCACTCCACCTGCACCTGGTCGGCGTGGGCAAACTTAGCCAGCGCCCCCTCGAGGCGGCGCTTACCGATGTAGCAGAAAGGGCAGAGAATGTCGGACCAGATTTCGATTTTCATATCAGCAAAAAGTAAAGCGAGGTAGTCAGCTATAAGCCGCCGCTGCCCCGAAAGGTTTAGGCGCCGCATCTCATCGGGCCGGTGGCGGGCTGCCCGGGCTACTTGCCCAGCAGCCGGATGCTGACCACCTGCCCGGGCTCGCGCACCGTAAACTTGCAGTCGTCGAAGGCGGGCGGGGCCAGGCGGGGGCGCACGTTGTTGGAGAAGGCGAAGGGCTCGGTTGGAATGCCCAGCAGGTTCTTGTCCACCTTGTCGTTGTTGTTCAGGTCCTGGGTGATGACCACGGCCCACTCGCCGGCCGGCAGCTGCACCGGCAGGCGCACTTGCCGCTGCCCGGCGGGCTTCACCACCCGCATAAACGCGTAGCCCTTGGGTACCAGAAAGGTTTCGCGCACATTGTAGAAGTACACCTTCACGGCCGAACTCTCCGAAGCCAGCGCCGACACTACTACCGTAACCGCCAGGGCGTCTGCCGGCAGTCCGGCGGTTTCGCGCACCACCGGCGGTGCAGCAGTCGGCAGCGGCGGGGCGGCGCAGAGTAAGTTCAGGAGCGGCAACAAAAACAGCATAGCGCAACAGGTAAGAAGTGAGGGCACGGAGGGTGCGGCCCTAACACGCGGCCCGGCAAAAACATTCGGGCGGCTCGCCGCCCAGCCCTACGGCTGGCCGGCCACCGTCAGGGTAGCCTCGGCCGTGGCGGGCTGTCCGGCCAGGCTCACGCCTTCCACCGAAGCGCGGAAGGTGCCGGCCTGATCGGCCGTGTAGAAGCTGACGCGGGCCCGGCCCGAGGCAGGTACCGTCAGGCGGGGCTGCCAGTAGAGGGTAGTGGCGCGCGGGTCGGGCTTATCGGCCCGGCGGCTGGTTTCGTAGCGCGGGGCGTAGAACTCGCGGGCCCGGTGGTAGGCCGGCAACTGGCGCACGGCTACCCCGGCGGCGGGCACATCGGCGTAGTCTTGCGGGCCTCGTTTTGTGTACACGGCGATTACGCCCCCGCCGCCGTTCATGCCGTAAATGGCGGCCGAGGCGCCCTTCAGCACGTCGACGCGCTCTACTTCCGTCACCGGAATGCTCAGCAGCGCGTCGGCATCCATCAGCTGCATGCCATCAAGCAAATAAAGCGGCTGGTTGCTGCCCTGAATGGAGGTGGCTCCCCGGATCTGGACGCTGTACGACTGCCCGCTGCCGCTGACCTGCACGCCCGCCACGCGCCCCCGGATCAAGCTCAAACACGTTGAGAAAACTCTGCGAGCCCGAAATCTTGTCCGGGCGCAGCACCGCGTCGGCCGAGTTGCCGTGCAGAGCCCGGGTGGGGTCGTCGGCGGGGCGCTGGCCGGTAATGGTGACGTTGCGCAGCACGATGCCGCTGGTTTTGTCGGGCCGGAACTCCTGCTCGAGCACTTGCTGGCGGCGGCTGCGCTGGCCGTAGGCCACCACCGGGGCCGAGGCCAGTACCAGAGGCGAAAGCGGGGCCGGCGGGCGCCAATCGGCCGGGGTGGGGCGGGGCCACCACTCGTTCAGGCGCAAGAGCGCGTTGCGGCTGCCCTTGGCCCCGCGGGCCTGCAGTAGCACGCTGGTTGTATCGAGGCCAGGAAAGCCCAGAAACAGGAAGTCGCCGTTGGCGTTGGCCTTGCTGATGACCACGTCTTTCTGCTTACCCAGCAGCAGGGTCAGCTCGCCTTCGGGCAGGGGCTTGCCGTTGGGGCGCACCAGCTGCCCGCTCAGCGAAAGGCTGCGCTCAAGTGGAAACTGGTAGTCGGCCGCCATTGCCTCGGAGCCGCCCAGCACCTGCTGCCAGCTGAAGCGGCTCCAGCCCTGGGTGAGCAGCAAATCGTTGAGGGCGCGCTGCTGCTCGGGCGTGTGGGCCGCGAAGTACTGGGCGGGGTTCTCCACGTAGCCGCGCAGCTCGGACGTGAGCAGTAGGTGGGCCCGCACGGTGGTGGCGTCGCCGCCCGCGGTGGGCAGGCCGGCTGCCCCGGCCACGGCCAGCGACAGCTCGGCCGGGGCGGGCTGGCCCTCGGCGGTGCTCACTTCCACCTCCAGCGTTACCAGCTCGTGGGGGCCGTAGGTGGGCTTGTCGGGGCGCAGGCGCACTTGCAGGGGCCGGGCTTCGGGCACGAACACCAGCCGCTCGGCCCGGGCCACCTGCTGGCCGTCGAAGAGCGTGAGGTGCAGCACCCCGGCGGGCAGGCCGGCCTTGGCAATGGTAGCCTGGAAGGTCTGGCCGGGCTGAATCTGGCCCTGGCCGGCGTACACGGGCTGGCCCCGCACGTGGCCCAGCAGCTGCAGCGGGGCGGGCGGGGCGGCCGCCCCGGGGGCGGGCTGGTAGCGCACAAACACCCGGAAATCGTCGCCTACTTCGCGCACGTTCAGCAGCCAGCCGGCGGCCTGCACGGCCGGCAGCGGGTAGCTGGCGGTGGAGTTGTCGGGCAGCGTGACGCGGGCCTGGTACTTCTGCCCGGCCTGGGGCGTAAAGCTGAACGAGGCCATGCCCTGGGCCGGCGTCCGGAAGCGCACCACTTCCTGGCCGGCGCCATCCACCACCACGCCGGCCAGCGCCAGGCCGTGGCCGCCGGCCTCGGCGGCCTTCACGCCCACCGTGGTTTGCAAACCGGCCACGTAGTCGCCGCCCTCGGGGAAGAACTGCACGTCGGGCTGGCTGGCCGCTTCCAGGGCGCGGGCAGTCCGCCGGGCCAGCTGATTGCGGCGGGCCGCCGAAGGCTCGGGGCTGCCGCCGGCCGGGGCTGCCGCCTGCCACACGGGCACCCGGCGCGTGAAAAACAGGCCCTCTGGGCTGTTGCGCATCCAGCTGGTGTAAGCGCGCACAGTGTACACGCCCGAGCTCAGCGTGTCGGGCAGCACAATGTCGCCGGCGGCCAGCCCGTTTCCCAGCCGCAGCGTGCGCCTGAACAGCACCTGCCGGTCGGGGGCCACCACATCCACATACAGCACTCGGCTGAGCGAGTCGGGCTGGTGGGCGCGGGCATCGAGCAGGTAGGCCTTGAACCAGAGGGTTTCGCCGGCGGCGTAGGCGGCCTGATCCAGGTGCAGGTAGCTGACTTCGGGCTGGGCGGCGAGGTAGAACTCGTGGAGGCGGTGGGCCAGCAGAGTCGGGTCGGGCAGGGGGGCGAAACCCAGGGCCACCGCCCCCAGGCCGATAACGGCCACCACGTCGTAGCGGCGGGGGGAAGTAGTTGTTTTCATCGGATAGCAGAATAAGTGCGGTAAAAAAGCACTTCTTTTGGCAATTATCCAGTCGGCCGGGCCCGCCACCGGCGGGACCGATGTAACGCCCGGCCCGGCGGCGGGCTCCTGCCCGTACTTTCCTGCCTTATCCAGCCCGCTGCTATGTCCGTTTTTACTTCCCGTGTCGTGCCTCTGCTGCTGCCCGCGGCCCTGCTATTGGGCAGCTGCTCCAAAGGCCAGGAGCCCATGCCCGCCCCGCTCTACCTGCTCGACCAGACCTGGCAGCTTAGCGAGCAGCAGGGGCAGCCCGTGGAGAAGGCCCCGGCCCCGGATGGCGCTGCTACACTCACGCTTAGCTCTTTGGGCAACGTCGGTACTGGCCAGGCCGGCTGCGCCTCCTACCGCAACACGTTCCTGCTGGTCGCCGGCACCGACAATCTGCTGTTCGCCCCATCCGCCCGCGCTCCGCAGGCCTGCCCGCGCCACGAGCACGAAACCCGCTACCTGAGCCTGCTGCCCCAGGTACGGCACTACACCATCAGCCACCGGCAGTTGCAACTCTTCGATTCGGAGCACGAGCAGCCGCTGCTGGTATTTGAGGCGAAGTAGAAATCAGGATTCAGAGCCAGGGTGGTGCGCTGGCAGAACCGGCCTGTCCGTCATTCAGGCTCTAAATCAGAATCCGATATTTACTACCAGCGGCTGCACCTCCCAGGTGCCATAATACGAGTTATACACCGTGCGCAGGCCCACTTCCAAGGGCGTGCGCAGGCGCAGCGGGTTGAACACGGCCGACACATCGAAACCCGCGGAGTGGTAGGAACGCCGGAGCGGGCCCGATTCACCCCGCACATAATCGAGGAACACATTGGCCTTGAGGCGCTGCACGTAGAGTAGGCGCGTGAGTTGCCAATGCACGTCGGCCAGCGGCAGGCGGTACTCGCCGCTGAGGGTCGTGAGGCGGTCGAAGCTCAGGTAGGGCAGGCCGCGCGGGTAAAACACGGCTGCCCCGAACCGGTACTCGCGCTGCTGCTGATACTGGTAGCCGGCGCGCAGCCGTAGGGCGTGGTGCAGGCCGATGCCGGGCAGAAACAAGCTGCCCTGTGCCGCCAGTTGCCGGGCCCGCAGCCCCGTGCCAAACGGCGTGTCGCGGCCACTCAACAGCAGGCTCTGGCCCCAGCGCGGGGCCACGTCGCGGTATCTCTGGCGCAGCGTGCGGCTGAAGCTGAGCGTGCCCAGCAGCGCGTGCAGCGGCTGGCGGCCCACTTCGTTGGTGTAGCGCGCCGGCAGCTCATAGCCGCTGGTCTGTTCGAGCTGATAAAAAGCGCCCACCGTGAGCGAAGTCAGCATTTTGGAATTGGTGAGCACCAGCGGCAGGCGGCTGCCCACGCTCAGGCGGGTGTAGCGCCACCGGTCCTCGGCTACCCGGCCATCGGGCAGCAGCAGCGCGGCGCGGCGGCCGCCGTGCTCCAGCCCGAAATCGAGCACCGGAACCAGGCCCTGGTAGCTGAGGTCGGCAAACACGCGGCCGGTGCGCTCGGTGCCGTCGTAGCCCAGGCCCGCCACGGCCTGGGTGGTGCTCAGCACGTCCTGGGCGCGCAAACCCAGGCTCAGGCTGCTGCCGCTGGGGCTCTGCACCAGGCCCCAGCCGTAGAGATTGAGCGCGTGGGGCAGGCGGCGGTAGCGGCGCGCAGCCAGCGCCGGCCCGGCCACCGAATCAACCGGCAAAACCGGGCCCACGGTAGCCGCACCGGGCTCGTGGGCCGTCAGCTCGTCGGCGTACAGGTCGGCGGGCGGGGCGGGCGTTGCGCCTGCGGGCGCGGCGGGCGGCCAGTCGGCGGGGCGCAGCGGCATCTCGGCCACCCGACTGCCCTGGGCCCTTATTTCGTGGAAAGCCAGCCGCTGCCCGTCGGGACTGATGGCGGCGTGGTAGCTGCCCACCGGCCGGCTGGTTACCGCCCGCACTTCGCCGGTGCTTAGCTGCAGAGCGTAGATTTCATCCTGCCCGCTGCGGGGCGAGTTGAACAGCACGTAACCGGGGCCGGGCTGGGGGTGCGAGAGGTTGTCGTTGGCGGCCGGCAGCACCGTGCGGGTGGTGCCGGTTTCCACATCGAGCAGCTCCAGGCGCTTGCCGGCCGCTTCGAGCCGCACCACGGCCGTCGTGCGCCCGCCTTCGGGCCCGGCCCCGAAGCGCGGATGCAGGTAGGGCTCGTTGGCGGGGTTTTCGAAAGTGCGCAGCACGCGGCCGGTTTCGGTATCGAGCAGGTGCAGGCGGTGCTGGTAGGCCGAATCGGTGCTCACGGCCAGCAGGCGGCTTCCATCGGGCGAGAGTACGGCCGCCGTGTAGCGGGTGCGGCGGCCGGGCCGGCTCAGGCGGCCGGAGGTCAGATCGAGTACCCGCAGCTCGGAGTACACCTGCTGCTGCCAGCGCGGGCTGTACCGAAACTCCAGCCACGCCGCCTTGCCGCCCCCCACCGACAGCTGCTCGGGGTTGTGGTGCAGGCCCAGCACCAGGCGGGTGCGCTCGGCCCGGCCGCGGCTTAGCTCCACCAGCCGGGGCGTGTGGCCCAGCCCGCTCTTGAGGGCCAGCACCGTGCTGTCGTTTACATACTGCGGGTACTGGTACTCGGTGAAAACTTTGTCGGTGGCCGCCACCGCAAAGTCACGGGCCGGCGTGAGCGTCCGGCCGGTTTGCTGGGCGCGCCAGAGGCTGTCGAGCTCCCGGGTGGTTTGCTGGTAGAGGTCGTCGGTGCGCAGGCCCGTCAGGCGGCGGAGCTTGTCGGAAAACGAGAAGGGGTAAACCGGGAAATCGTAGTAATTATCGAGCACCTGGCCCCAGGCGGCGGGGCCAGCCGTGCGCTTGAGGCGGGTGCTGAGGTAGTAGCCCAGCACGTAGTGGTTGGGCACGTAGTGGCGAAACGAGCCGCCCGTGGCCTCGGCGTAGGAGTAGCGCCGGCCGGCCAGCAAATTGGCCCGGTAGTAGGCCCCAAAGTTCGGAATCCGCCCGCGTCCACTCCGGGTAAGCGCCGTTTCGGTGCCCACGGCGTCGCCCTCGGCAAACCAGTCGGGCACGCCCAATGTCGTCAGGCCCAGCCCGCCGAAGCCGCCGAGCAGGTAGCCCAGCTGCCCCACGCCGCGGTGGGCCTTATCAAACTGCACCACGTGGCGGTACTCGTGCACCGTCAGCTGGTCGAGCCAGTCGAGCGTGCCCGTCAGGTAAGGGCCCTGGGGGAAGGTGGTGAAGAACTCGGAGTGCCGCGGCAGCAGCGTCACGAAGCCGTTGCCGATGGTGGTGTGGGTTTGCAACACCACCGTAACGGGCCGGGCGGCGGCCCCGAGCGAAGCGGCGGCCGGCTCGTGCACCTGTTCCAGCCGGTGGGCCGTGCGCCGGGCGCGGTCGGCAAAGCCCTCGGGGTACAGCACCCGGAAATGGGGCGTGCGCACCTCGTACCAGCGCACCCGCGCGGGAACCTGCTGGGCAACGGGCAGCAGCGTCTGGGCCGCGGCGGGCAGGGCGGCCGGCAAAGCCAGCGCGGCGGTAATCAGGAGGCGCGAGGAAGATGTCACAAGGCGGGCCAGGGAGCGGGGGAGGGATGAGCGGCCCCGAAGAAACCACCGCGCCGGCCCGAATGCAAACGGCGGCTCTACGTCCGGGCCGGCCCCAGCCTGCGTATGTAGGCGCGGCCGGCCGGGCCGCCAAACTTTCCGGCCTCACTTTTTGTCTTAACAAGCATGACTAATCTACTGAAAAACGGCTTTGCTGCCGCCTGCATTCTACTACTGACCGCCTGCTCCGAGCGGCCCGCCGAAGCCCAGAAAACGGCCGCCGCGCAGGGCGCGCCCATCACCCGCTCCACGGCCGGCCCCGCGCCCACCGACATGACCGGCCTGGCCACGGCCGACTTTGCCGGCGGTTGCTTCTGGTGCACCGAAGAAGTATTTGAGGAAGTAAAGGGCGTGAAAGCCGTGGTGTCGGGCTACAGCGGCGGGCCCGAGGCCAACCCGAATTACGAGCAGGTGGGCCGCGGCGAAACCGGCCACGCCGAAGCCATTGAGGTGTATTACGACCCGAAAGTGGTCAGCTATGCCACGCTGGTTGATGTGTTTTTCCGCGGCGCCCACGACCCCACCACCCTCAACCGCCAGGGCCCCGACGCCGGCGCGCAGTACCGCTCCATTGCCTTTTACCGCACCCCCGAGGAGAAAAAAACCATCGATGAGGCCATTGCGCGGGTGAACGCCAGCAAGCAGTACAACGAGCCCATCGTGACGCAGGTGGTGCCGTTCCAGAAGTTCTGGCCCGCCGAGGGCTACCACCAGGGCTACTTCCGCCTGCACCCCGAAGTGGGCTACGTGCAGAGCGTGTCGACGCCTAAAGTGGAGAAGTTCCGCCACAAATTCCCCGAGCTGCTCAAAAGCCCGCTGTAGGGCTCGCAGAGTATAACGCCTGCTGAAAACAACGTCATTCAGAGCATGTGGCGCATCAAGCCAGGGACGAAGAATCGCGCGTGCGCAGTAACTCCTGACATTGGGTTTACTTTGGCACGCGAGCTTCTTCGTCCCTGGCTTGATGCGCCACATGCTCTGAATGACGTTCTGTTTATTGGCCTCTACCAACCCACCCACCAATGCCCACTCCCGCTTTTACCTCTAAACTGCCCGACGTGGGTACGAGTATTTTTTCGGTGATGAGCCAGCTCGCGCAGGAGCACGACGCCATCAACCTGGCCCAGGGGTTTCCTGATTACAACCCGCCGCAGCCGCTGCTGGAGGCGCTGGCCCGCCACGTGCTCACGCCCGGACATCAGCAGTACGCGCCCATGCCCGGCCTGCCGCGGCTGCGCGAGGCCATCAGCCAGCAAACGGCCCGGCGCTACGGCTACACGCCCGACCCGGCCACCGAAATCACCGTCACCAGCGGCGCCACCGAGGCCCTGTACGCCGTAATGGCCGCCGTAGTGCGCCCCGGCGATGAGGTGCTGCTGCTGGAGCCGGCCTACGATTTGTACGCCCCCGCCGTGCGCCTGCAGGGCGGCGTGCCGGTGTACGTGCCGCTGCTGGCGCCCGATTTCCGGCCCGACTGGGACCGGGTGGCGGCGGCCCTCTCGCCCCGCACCCGGCTCGTGCTCATCAACTCGCCCCACAACCCCACCGGCGCCGTGCTCTCGGCCGCCGACCTCGACACGCTGGCCAGCCTGCTGCGCGACACCAACGCGCTGCTGCTCAGCGACGAAGTGTACGAGCACATGGTGTTCGATGGGATGCAGCACACCAGCGTATCGGCCCACCCCGAGCTGCGGGCGCGGGCGTTTGTGCTCTCGTCGTTTGGTAAGACTTACCACGCCACCGGCTGGAAAGTGGGCTACTGCCTGGCCCCGCCGGCCCTCACGGCCGAACTGCGCCGGGTGCACCAGTTCATCACCTTCAGCGTGAGCACGCCCACCCAGCACGCGCTGGCCGACATCGTGCCCGATGCGGCGCTGTATGAAAGCCTGCCCGATTTCTACCAGCAGAAACGCGACTTGCTGCGCGAGCTGCTGGCGCCCACCGGCTTTACGCTGCTGCCTTCCGGGGGCGGCTATTTCCAGGTGGCTGGTTTTGGGGCCCTGGCGCCGGGCCTCGACGACGTGACTTTCAGCCGCCGGCTCACCCAGGAAAGCGGCGTGGCCGTGGTGCCGCTGTCGGCCTTTTACCACGACGGGCACGATGCGCAGCTGGTCCGGTTTTGCTTCGCCAAGCAGGAAAGCACGCTGCGGGCCGCGGCGGCGCGGCTGGCCGGTTTGCGGCAGGCCGATTGGGTAAAATAGGCAGCGGGCTCGTTTATTTATCTTATTTTTAAGGTATACCGCTCTTCTAAACCGCTTTCGCCTTGTCCGACCTCACTGTTTCCTTTATCCAGACCAGCCTGCACTGGCACGAGCCGGAAGCCAACCGGCAGGCCCTGGCGCGCCACGCCGCCACTATTTCGGTGCCCACCGACCTGCTGGTGCTGCCCGAAATGTTCACGACCGGTTTCAGCATGAAACCCCACGAACTGGCCGAGCCCACCGACGGCCCCACGCTGGCCTGGATGCGTGAGCTGGCCCAAGGCCAGGACGCCGTGGTAACCGGCAGCCTGATGGTGCAGGAGGCTGGCCAGTACTTCAACCGGCTGCTGTGGGTGCGCCCCGACGGATCGTACAGCCACTATGATAAGCGCCACCGATTCACGATGGCTGGCGAGCACAAAGTGTACGCGGCCGGCACTCAGCGGCTGATTGAGGAGTGGCGCGGCTGGCGCATCTGCCCGCTGGTGTGCTACGATCTGCGCTTCCCCGTATGGAGCCGCAACGACCCGGCCGCGCCCTACGACCTGCTGCTGTACACCGCCAACTGGCCCGCCGCCCGCCGCACCGCCTGGACGACGCTGCTGCGGGCCCGCGCCATCGAAAACCTGGCCTACACGATGGGCGTCAACCGCATCGGCCGCGACGGCAACGGCCACGATTACGTTGGCGACTCGGCCCTGCTGGATATGCGCGGCGACTACCTCGTCGAAGTCGGCAACCAGGATACCACCATCACCCGCACCCTGCGCCGCGACGAGCTGCTGCAGTTCCGCCAGCGCTTCCCCGCCCTCCAGGACGCCGATGGGTTTGTAGTGAATGGGTGAATGGGTGAATGAGTGAGTTGGTGAATGAGTGAATGCGTAAGAAACTGTCATCCTGAGCGCAGCGAAGGACCTTATCTCGCTAAAACGAGCCGTTGTTGTGACTGCTCAGACGTGATAAGGTCCTTCGCTACGCTCAGGATGACAGTTTCTTACGCATTCACTCATTCACCAACTCACTCATTCACTGTCAGCCGTTGCACACTTACAGCGCCGGCGGCATTCTGGCAGCGCACTACATACACGCCGGGGGCCAAGCCGGCTACTGAAAGCCGGTGCACGCGGGCAGCGGCCGTTTCAGGGTGCACGGTGCGGCCCAGCAGGTCGAACAACGTCAGACGCACGGGCTCGGCTGCTTCTACAGTAACCTGGGCGGTGGCGGGGTTGGGGAACACGCGTACTGCGGGGCCGGAGCTTGGCGCCGTTGGCTGCACGGCCGTCAGTAGGCCGCCGCGACCCACAAAAGAGCTGATGCCACCGGTTTCCTGGCCCAGGAACAACTCCGGCACGCCGTCGCCATTTACGTCGGCGGCGGCCGGCACCAGGCGCATCTCAAACGAGCTGCCCCAGCGGGCCACCTCCAGCTGCTGGCTCAGGGGGTTGAAGATGATGTTGCTGCGGCCCGAAAAGGCGGCCGGTTGGGCGCGCAGGTCGGCAAACAGGCGTAGGTTGCCTTGCGTGTCGGCCGTGAGCAGGTCAAGGCGCCCGTCGCGGTCGAAGTCGGCCACTGCCGGGCTTAGGTAGCCGGGCAGCGAGCCATCGGAGTTGCGCAGCTGGCCGTAGTCGTTGTTTTCGAGCTGAAAGCGCTGGCTAAGCTCGCCAGTGCCCGTGTTGCGGTAGTAGCGTAGCGGCCCGCCCGGAAACGCCGCCGACGCGCCCGTAACGCCCAGCAGCAAATCGGGGTGGCCGTCGCCATCCACATCGGCCACGGCGGGCATGGTGAAGCGCTGGTTGGGCAGGTTGGGCAACTCCACGGCCGCCGCCAGGTTGAAGGCGGCCGGCTGGCCGGCGGCGGCCGTGTTCAGCACGTAGCGTATGGTGCCACCGCCGCCCCGCAGGCTGAACGAGGAGTACAGCAAATCGGGCCGGCCGTCTTCGTTGAGGTCGGCCAGCACCGGCCGCAGCGCCGCCAGCTTCAGGCGGCTCAATTCCAGATAATCAGCATCCATCAGCTGGAAAACGGGTTTCCGGCGGGTGCCCACGTTGCGGTAGTAGCTCAGCGCTGCCCGGAACGGCCCGCCGGCATCGGCCCGATTCAGGCCGCCCACCAGCATATCCACCAGCCCATCACCGTCGAGGTCGGCGAAAGTGGGCGCGGCCTGCTCGCCCACATCCAGCATGTCGGGGTGCAGGAAGCCGGCCGGCTCGCGCACCAGCCTCGGGCCGCTGGCCGCGCCGGTGTTGCGGTAGAGCTGCACCACGCGGCGGGTGTCCACGGTGTCGTTATTGTCGCGGTTGTCGAACAGGTTGGGAGCCAGCAGCAGGTCGGGGCGGCCGTCGAAGTTCACATCGGCCGGGTAGGCGGCGGGCAGGTTGGGCACCCGCGGCGCTTGGCCGCTGAAGGGCGCGGGCGCGTTCAGGCCGGCCGCCGTGAACAGGGCCTGCTGGGCCGTGCCCTCGTTGCGCAGCACCGTCAGCTCGGCGCAGTTGGTGCGGCCGGTCAGCAGGTCGGGGCGGCCGTCGCCATCCACATCAAACAGCGTGAGGTTGTAGCCCGTAGTGTGCAGGGGCCGCAACGGCGCCGGGCGGCACTGGTCGGGGCCGAAGGTGAAGCCGCCGCAGCTGAAGCCGCGGATGCGCACGCCGCCCCAGTTGTCCGATTGCAGCCCGAAACTCAGGCCCCCGCAGGCCGCGGTGCTGGTGTTGCGGTAGAAATACAGGCGGGGCGTGCTGGAATCGAACTCGGTCACCACCACATCGAGCCGTCCGTCGCCGTCCACGTCTTCGATGGCGGGCATGTTGTAGGCGCCCGCCGCAATGTTTACGTTGCCGAAGCCGGGCACGAGATAGGAGAGGGCGTTGGTGATGAGCCGGAACGCCGGCCGGCCCAGCGCGTCGGGCTCGTTGCGGAACACGCGGATGTTGCTGCCCCGCTCGTCGGCCGTGAACAGGTCGGGCCGGCCGTCGCAGTCGTAGTCGCGCAGCAGTACCCAGCTGGTGAGGCCCGCCGGGAACAGGGCCGCGTACTCGGGCGCGAAAAGCCAGCTGCGGCCGCCGCCGCTGGCCGCCACGCTCAGAAACGGCAGCACCCGGTGGCTGATGCGGTCGAACACCACCAGGTCGGGCTGCTGGTCGGCGTTGAGGTCGAGGTTGGAAAACTGGGGCGAGTTGAGGCCGCCCGCCCAGGCCTGGCGCAGCGTATCGCCGGCCTGCACTACTTTTGCCACCGGCCGGAATTCAAACCCGAACCCGGTACTTTGCTGGGCCGCGGCCGGCAGCGCGGCGGCGCCCGGCAGCAAAACCGCCAGGGCCAGCCGCTTGCGCCGGTTGCTCGCAGGAAAAGAAATAGTCATGGGCCGAATTTCGTTTAGCTTTTCAATTTAGGTACAAACCGCATGACCGACCTCGCGGCCCTCTATGCCCGCTTCCAGCAAGCCTCCGCCGTCAGCACCGATTCGCGCCAGGCGCAGGACGGCACGCTGTTTTTCGCCCTCAACGGCCCCAATTTCCGGGGCCGCGACTTCGCGCTGGGAGCCCTGGAAAAAGGCGCCCGCTTTGCCGTGGTGGACGATGCGGCGCTGGCCGCCACCGACCCGGCCCGCTACACCTACGCGCCCGACCCGCTGGTGGCTTTGCAGCAGCTGGCGCAACACCACCGCCGCCAGCTGATACTGCCGGTGCTGGCCATCACGGGCTCCAACGGTAAAACTACCACCAAAGAGCTGGTGCAGGCCGTGCTTAGCCAGCGCCTGCGCGTGCAGTACACCCGCGGCAACCTCAACAACCACATCGGAGTTCCGCTCACGCTGCTCAGCATAAAGCCCGGCGAGCATGAGCTGGCCATCATCGAGATGGGGGCCAACCACCAGGGCGAGATTGAGTTGCTGTGCCAGCTGGCCGAGCCCACCCACGGCCTCATCACCAACATCGGCAAGGCCCACCTCGAAGGTTTCGGCGGGGTGGAGGGCATTGCCAGGGGCAAAGGCGAAATGTTCCGGTTTCTGGCGCAGGTGGGCGGTACGGCCTTCGTAAACACGCTCGATGCCCGCCTGCCGGGCCTGGCCGCGCCGGTGGCCGAGCGCGTCACCTACCCCGGCTCCACGGACACCTACCCGGCCCGCCTGCTCAGCGCCGCGCCCGAAGTCGTGCTGGAGCTATCCGGCGGTCAACTTGTGGATGCGAAGATTACGGGCGCCTACAACTTTGCCAACCTGGCCGCCGCCGCCGCCGTGGGCACCTATTTCGGGGTGCCCGCCGCCGCCATTGCCGAGGCGCTGGCCGCCTACGAACCCAGCAACAACCGCTCGCAGCAACTGCGCACCGGCCGCAACGAGCTGGTACTCGACGCCTACAACGCCAACCCGAGCAGCATGGCCGCCGCCCTGCACAGCTTCGCCGCCCGCCCCGGCGACCCGGCCGCCAAAGTGGTTATTCTGGGCGATATGTTCGAGCTGGGCGACGAGAGTGAAGGCGAGCACCGCTCGCTGGGCCGGCTGGTGCAGGGCCTGCCCTTCGGCACGGTCATCCTCATCGGCCCCGAGCTGGCCCAGGCCGCCGCCCTCGACTCCAGCCTGCTGCACTTCCCCACCAAAGCCGCCGCCGCCGACTGGCTGCGCGAACAAAACCTCACGGCCCGCCAGATCCTCGTAAAAGGCTCCCGCGGCATGGGCCTGGAAACGCTGGTGGAGTTATTATAAGTGGTGAGATGGTGAGTTTGATGTTGTGGGGGCCTAGCTGCGCAAGTAGCACAATAAGGGCTCTCGAACATCAAACTCACCATCTCACCATTTCACTATCTCACCACTTTCAGAAGGGGCTTTTGAAGTCGGCCAGCGTGGGCAGCACCTGGTCTTTGGCCGAGATGGTCGGGCTTTCTACGCCCCAGTCGATGCCCAGTGCGGGGTCGTTCCAGAGCAGGCCGCCCTCGGCGTGCGGAGCGTAGTAATCGGTGCACTTGTAGAGGAAGAGCGTGCCGTCTTCGAGGGCCGTGAAGCCGTGGGCGAAGCCGACGGGCACGTAGAGCATGTTGAACCGCTCGGCATCGAGCACCACCGACAGGTGCTGCCCGTAGGTGGGCGAGTCGCGGCGGATATCCACGATAACGTCGAGGGCGCGGCCGGCGGCTACGCGCACGAGCTTGGCCTGAGCATGGGGCGGCTGCTGGAAATGCAGGCCCCGTACCACGCCCCGGTCGGAGCGCGACTGGTTGTCCTGCACCCAGTTGCCCACGATGCCCGCCGCCGCCATCTTCTCGGCGCTGAACGACTCGAAAAAGGCCCCGCGGGCATCTCCAAACACCCGCGGCCGGATTTCAACAACCCCCGGAATATCAAAGTATATAAACTCCATGCACTGTATAAGTTAGCTGGCGGTGCCCGCATCAGGGCCGCAAGTTAGGCAGATTTACCGGCGCCCGGCGCGGTTTTTCCCGACTTCCTGCACTACGGCCAGGTACTTGTCGAGCACGATTTGCTCGTCGAACTTGGTTTCGGCCAGCTGGCGGCCGGCGCGGCCCATCTGGGCCAGTTCAGCGTCAGAAAGACGCAGCACCTGCAGCATTTTGGCGGCCAGGTCGGCGGCGTCGCGCACCTGGCAGAGCAGGCCGTTGCGGCCATCCACCACGGTTTCGCGGCAGCCGGGTACGTCGGTGGTCACGATGGGCTTGCCCATGGCGGCGGCTTCGAGCAGGGTTTTGGGCGTGCCTTCGCGATAGGAGGGCAGCACGGCGCAGTCGGCCTGGGCCAGTAGCTCGGCCACGTTGTCGGAGGTGCCCAGGTACTCGACGTGGCCGGCGGCCAGCCACTGCTCAAACACGGCCCGCTTCACGCCCACGCCGCCGCTTTCGTCGATGCCGCCCAGCAGCTGCACCCGCGTGCCGGGCACGGCCTCGCGCACCCGCCGGGCCGCCTCGAAGTATTCCTCCACGCCCTTTTCGTAGAGCACCCGCGCAATCATCAGAAACACGAACGGCTGGTTGCGGTGGAACTCGGCAGCGGGCCGGAACCGCTGGATGTCGACGCCGGAGCCGGGCAGCAAATCGGTTTTAGCGGCAGATACCAAGTTGTTGCTGATGAACAGCTGCCGGTCGTCGTCGTTCTGGAAAAACACGCGCTTCGGAAACTGAAACGCGAACTTGTAGAGGCCCAGGGCCACCTTGCTCACCAGGTTTTTTACGATGAACACCGTGCCCAGGCCCGACACGTTGTTCACGCTCGGAATACCGGCCAGCCGGGCCGCCAGCGTACCGTAGATGTTAGGTTTGATGGTGTAGTGCAGCACCACATCGGGCTGCTCGCGCTTGTAGAGCTGGTAAAAGCGGCGCGTCAGGGCGGCGTCCTTGAGGGGGTTGGTGCCCTTGTTTTCCATCAGAATCGGCACGAAGCGGCAACCCAGCTCGGTTTCCAGCCGCTGAGAGTAGGCGTCGGGCGGCGCGATGGCCAGCACCTCGTGGCCGGCGGCCTGCAGGGCCTTCACCAGGCTGCGGCGGAAATTCCAGATGTTCCAGGCGGTATTGATAACGATGGCGACGCGCATTCGGCAAAAAAGGATAGACTTGAGCGGCAAAGGTACGCGGCCGGGGCGCAGGGGCAGCGCCGGCCGTGGGCGCCGTTACGCCGGCGCCGGCCCGGCGGTTGCGGCCCCGGTTTCCGCGCCTGCGTATCTTTGCCTATGCCCCGATTCTATTTTGTACTTACTCGCCCTGCGGCGCTGCTGGTGGCTGCTTTGCTGCTGAACGCCTGCGGCCCGGCCACTGACGCGCCCGAAACCGCCGCTGCCAAGCCGCTACCCCCGATTCCGCCGGCCGCAGCGCCGGGCGATGGCGCGGCGTTGGCGGCCGGGCAGGCGCTGTTTGCCCAAAACTGCGCCCTGTGCCACGGAGCCGACGGTAAGCTGGGCCTCAACGGGGCCCGCGACCTGACCAAAAGCAACCTCAACGCCACCGGCCGCACCTACATGGTGGAGCATGGCTCGGCCTCGGGCGTGATGCCCGCCTTCAAGGGCCAGCTCACCGACGAGCAGATTGCGCAGGTGGTGGCTTACTCGCTCACGCTGAAATAGGTGGCGCCTTTTTGGGCTGAACTGCGTTATAGCCTTGGGCCGGCCGGTTAACCGGGTGGCTTGTTTTACCTTCTGATTCTACTTTACTGATGGCCAATAAATCGAACACCAAGGGCCGCCAAGGCCAGAACAGCACCCGCCACCCCGGCTCGGTGGATGGGGTGAAGGGCCGCGCGGGCCGCATCCTCACCAAAGCCGCCAACAACGGCACCTACGACACCAGCGTGGACGAGGAAACGGCCGTGCTGGTGGCCGTGCCCGAAAAGCGCCAGCCCGAAGCCCAGACCCGCGAGTACCTCGACGAGCTGGAGTTTCTGGCCGAAACGGCCGGCGCTACCGTCGTGCACCGCTTCGTGCAGCGCCTCGATAAGCCCGATATCCGCACGTTTGTGGGTGAAGGCAAGCTGGCCGAAATCAAGGCCTACGTGCAGCACGCTAACGCCAGCATGGTTATCTTCGACGACGACCTCTCGCCCTCGCAGCTGCGCAACCTGGAGGCCGAGCTGAAGGTGAAAATCGTGGACCGCAGCCTGCTGATTATCGACATTTTCGCCCGGCGCGCCAAAACGGCTACCGCCCACGCCCAGGTCGAGCTGGCGCAGTACCAATATCTGCTGCCCCGCCTGACGGGCCTGTGGAGCCACCTCGACAAGCAGCGCGGCGGCGGCGTGGCCCAGCGCGGCCCCGGCGAAACCGAAATCGAAACCGACCGCCGGGTGGTGCGCGACCGGATTGCTTTCCTCAAAGAGCGCCTCAAAGACCTCGACCGCCAGAGCCACACCCAGCGCAAGGCCCGCGGCGGCATGGTGCGCGTGGCGCTGGTGGGTTACACCAACGTGGGCAAAAGCACCATCATGAACCTGCTGAGCCGGGCCGACGTGTTTGCCGAAAACAAGCTCTTCGCCACCGTCGACCCCACGGTGCGCAAGGTGGTGCTCGACACGGTGCCCTTCCTGCTCTCCGACACGGTCGGCTTTATCCGCAAGCTGCCCACCCGCCTCATCGAGAGCTTCAAGAGTACGCTCGACGAAATCCGCGAAGCCGACCTGCTGGTGCACATTGTGGACATCTCGCACCCCACGTTCGAGGAGCACATGGCCGTGGTAGAGGACACGCTCAAGGACATTGGGGCGGGCGACAAGCCGGTGCTGGTGGTATTCAACAAGATTGACCAGTACGACACCGGCGAGGCCGCCTACCACGACGGCTTCGAGGGCATGAACGCCGACGAAAACGCGCCCGCCCCGCGCCCCACCCTGGAGCAGCTGGAAGCCACCTACATGGCCAAGCTGCACAACCAGGTGGTGTTCATCTCGGCCCGCGACCGGACCAACCTCGACGAGCTGCGGGCGCGGCTGGTGAAGCTGGTGACGGCCATCCACAACGAGCGTTACCCCGCCGTGCACCCCGTGCGCGACGAGGAAGGCTGGCAGGAGTAGCCCCCGGGTTACCTGTTGCGCTTGCGTACCCGTTCCGGCTTGCCGGGACGGGTTTTGTGCTTTCAGGGGATTCCCTTTAAAATGCCCATACGCTTTATAAAGCCATATTTTGAATTTATAATAATAAAAATGGTATTTAATTGTAATTACTTTAATAATTTAGCCTCCAAGCACCTTCTTCTACAACCAAAACACCTTTTCTCTTCACTTCTTTTCCTCATCAACGTCATTCTATGAAAAAGAACCTTTACGCCCTGATGCTGGGCTTGCTGGGCCTGAGCGTCGCGCCGGCTGCCTGGGCCCAGCAGGAGCCACTGCCCACCAAGCGCGCCTGCGCCAGCATGGAAGTGCTGGAGCGCCAGCTCGCCACCGACCCCGCCATGGCTGCCCGGCTGGCCAACATCGAAGCCCAGACGCAGTCGTTTGTTGACAACCCGGTAGCCAGCCGCACCACGGCCACGCTCACCATTCCGGTGGTGGTGCACGTGCTCTACAACACGTCGGCGCAGAACATTTCCGACGCGCAGATTGCCTCGCAGCTGGCCGTGCTGAACGAGGATTTCAACAAGCTCAACTCCGATGTAAACAAGGTGCCCTCGGCCTTTGCTTCGCGGGTGGCCGATGTGGGCATTCAGTTCGTGCTGGCCAAGCGCGACCCCAACGGCAACGCCACCACCGGCATTCAGCGCAAGCAAACCTCGGTAACCAGCTGGTCGACCAACGACCGGATTAAGAGCGCCTCGACGGGCGGCCTGAGCGCCTGGCCGGCCGGGCAGTACCTGAACCTGTGGGTAGGCAACCTGGGCGGCGGCATTCTGGGCTACGCGCAGTTTCCGGGCGGCGCCGCCAGCACCGATGGCGTGGTGATTACCACGTCGGGCTTCGGGCGCGGCGGCTCGGCCGGGGCACCTTTCAACCTGGGCCGCACCACCACCCACGAGGTGGGCCACTGGCTGAACCTGCGCCACATCTGGGGCGATGCCAACTGCGGCAACGACCTGGTGAGCGACACGCCCACCCAGCAGACGAGCAACTACGGCTGCCCCTCGTTTCCGCACGTTACCTGCTCCAACGGCTCCAATGGCGACATGTTCATGAACTACATGGACTACGTGGATGATGCCTGCATGTACATGTTCTCCAGCGGCCAGTCGTCGCGCATGAACGCGCTGTTTGGCAGCGGCGGCTCGCGGGCCTCGCTGGCCACCTCGAATGGCGGTACGGCCCCCGGCGGCGGTGGTGGCACCACGCCTCCGCCCCCTCCGCCGACCGGCGTTACGTACTGCGCCAGCAAAGGCAGCAACGTGAGCTACGAGTGGATTGATCTGGTGAAGCTGGGTACCATCAACCGCAGCTCGGGCAAAGACGGCGGCTACTACGACGGCACGGCCCTGAGCACGACCCTGGCCGCCGGCTCGTCGCAGACCATCAACATCTCGACCGGCTTTGCCTCCTCGGCCTACACCGAAAACTGGCGCGTGTACATCGACTACAACCAGGACGGCGACTTCACCGACGCCGGCGAAACGGTGGTATCGGGTTCCTCGTCGAGCAGCGGCACGCTGTCAGCCACCTTCACGGTGCCCTCGTCGGCCAGAACCGGCAAAACCCGCATGCGCGTTACCATGAGCGACAACGCCGCCACTACCAGCTGCGGCAATTTCAGCTACGGCGAAACCGAGGACTACTCCGTTGTTATCAGCGGCGGCAGCAGCGCCCGCCAGATGGCTACCACCGAGCAGGCCGGCTACCGCGTGTACCCCAACCCGGCCACCGACGTGCTCAACATCGAAATTCCGGCCAGCATTGATGCCCGCGCCGTAATGGTGAGCGTGTACGACATGCGCGGCGCCGAGATGAAAACCGCCCGCTTCGAAGGCAGCATGCTACAAGTTGAGCGCCTGGCCAAGGGTATCTACCTGCTGCGCATCTCCGACGGCCAGCAGGTGTCGCACCAGCGCTTCGTGAAAGAGTAAAGTCATAACAATAAGGTCGCTTTAGTGGGCCAACTGCTGCGCCGCCCCCTTTCCTGTACCGGGAAGGGGGCGGTTGCTTTGCTGGCGCCCCGGCCAGCCGCTACGGTCGGGCTTGATGGGGCGGGGGCGGGCATAACCTTTTGCGCCGGCCGTAGTAAAGAGGCCTGCCACCCTAACTGCTGCGCCGCCATGAAAACGCTGTACCTGATGCGCCACGCCAAGTCGAGCTGGAGTTTCGATATGCTCAACGACCAGGAGCGCCCGCTCAACGGCCGGGGGCGCGACGAGGCGCCGCTGATGGGCCAGGCCCTGGCCGAGCGCGAGGTGAAGCTCGATTTACTGGTGTCGTCGCCGGCCGTGCGGGCTATAAGCACGGCCGCGCTGGTGGCCGAGGTGCTGGGCCTGCCGCCCGAAAAGCTGCGGGTAATTGATGCCATCTACGAAGCCGAAGTGTCGGACCTGCTGGCCGTGGTGCAGGGCCTGCCCGACGCGGCCGATGAGGTGCTGCTGGTGGGCCACAACAACACGCTCACCGACTTTGCCAACCTGCTTTCACCCAGTAGCATCCCCTCCATGCCCACTTCCTCCATTGCGTGCCTGAAGTTCAGCGTGGAGCACTGGGCCGATATCGACCGCTCCAAAGCGGAGTACTATTTCTTCGACAAGCCCAAGAACTACTGATGCTTTCAGCTGCCAGCTTATAGCTAGTAGCTGTCAGCTTCCGTTCAACGCCCTACATGCGGCTACTAATTGCTGGAGGCCGCCAGCACAAAAAAAGCTGACAGCTAACAGCCAAAGGCTATAAACTCAAAAGAATGTCCGAAACCGTCCCGCCGCAGCTGCTGAACCGGGAAATCAGCTGGCTCACCTTCAACCGCCGGGTACTGCAGGAAGCCCAGGACCCCGCCGTGCCCTTGCTGGAGCGGCTCAAGTTTCTGGCCATTTTCAGCAGCAACCTCGACGAGTATTTCAAGGTGCGGGTGGCCACGCTGCGCCGGCTCGTTAAGCTCAAGAAGAAAACCCGCGCCAAGCTGGCCGAAGACCCCGCTGAGCAGCTGCACGAATTGCTGGCCGAAGTGGGCCGGCAGCAGCAGGCGTTCGGCGACACGTTTCGCAACCATATTCTGCCCGAGCTGAGCCGCGAGCATATCCACCTGATTTCGGAGCGCGAGCTGACCGCCGAACAGCGTACCTGGGTGCAGCAGTATTTCCAGGACAACGTGCGCGACTTACTCTCGCCCATCATCCTCGATGAGAACCTGCACCACCTGTTTCTGCGCGACCAGAGCGTGTACCTGACCTTCCTGCTGACCCAGCCCCACAACGCCGACAAGCACGACGAGGAGCGCGTGGTGGTGATGGAACTGCCCGCCAAGCGTCACGGCGGCCGGTTTGTGCGCCTGCCCGATGTGGGCGACGAGCACTACGTGATGTTCCTGGACGACGTGATTCGCTGCTGCGCCGACCAGCTGTTCCCGAACTACGGCCGGGTGCAGGTGCACGCGCTCAAGCTCTCGCGCGATGCCGAGCTCGACATCGACGAGGAAGTGTCGGACAACCTGCTGGCCAAAATCAAGAGCAGCCTGCAGAAGCGCGCCACCGGCTTCCCGGCCCGCCTGCTCTACGATCCGGCCATGCCCGCCGAGGTGCTGCGGGCCATCGGCCAGAAAACCGGCATCGGTCAGGAGGAGCTGGTGGAGGGCAGCCGCTACCACAACTTCCGCGACTTTTTCGGCTTCCCCGATTTCGGGCTGACGCACCTGCAGTACCAGCCCATGCCGCCGCTGCCGCACCCCACGCTGCCGCGCACCGGCTCGCTGCTGGCCGCCATGGCCCGGCGCGACCACCTGCTGCACCCGCCCTACCAGTCGTTCGACTACGTGACGCGCCTGCTGAATGAGGCGGCCCGTGACCCGCAGGTGAGCGACATCAGCATTACGCTTTACCGCGTGGGTAGCAAGAGCGCCGTGGCCAAAGCGCTGCTGAAGGCGGCCAAGAACGGCAAGCAGGTAACGGTAGTGGTCGAGTTGAAAGCCCGCTTCGATGAGGAAAGCAACATGTTCTGGGCCGAGAAGCTGCAGAAAGCCGGCGCCAACGTCATCTATGGCATGCCGGGCCTGAAAGTCCACAGCAAGCTGCTGCTCATCACCCGAGCCGAAGAGGGCCACAACCGCCTGTACGCCTACCTGAGCACCGGCAACTTCAACGAAGTAACCAGCCAGGTGTACGCCGATTACGGCCTGTTCACGGCCCACCCCGAGTTGACGCGCGAAGTGGCGGAGGTGTTCACCTACTTCCACGACCACCTCGACAAAACCGGCCAGTTTCAGCACCTGCTGGTGGCCCCGTTCGAGCTACGCGACAAGCTCACGGCCCTAGTCGACCACGAAATTGCGCTGGCCCGGCAGGGTAAGGAGGCCTACATCATTCTCAAGCTGAATGCTTTGCAGGATGAGCGCATGATTGGCAAGCTCTACGAGGCCTCCGAGGCCGGCGTGCGGGTCGAGCTGCTGGTGCGCGGCATTTCGTGCGTGATTCCGGGCCTGCCGGGCCAGAGCAGCAACATTCAGCAACGCGGCATCGTCGACCGGTTTCTGGAGCACGCCCGGGTGTACGTGTTCGGCAACGGGGGCGAGGAGAAGCTGTACGTGGCCTCAGCCGACTGGATGAACCGCAACCTCAACCGGCGCGTAGAGGTGGCCTTCCCCATTCTGCAGGACGACCTGCGGGCCGAGTTGCGCGACCTGCTCGATTTGCAGCGCCGCGACAGTGTGAAGTCGCGCGACTGGCAGAACAACTTCGTCGGGGCCACCGAAATTCCGGCAGCCGAAGCCACCGCCGCAGCCGAGGGCGAGGTGCGGGCCCAGTTTGAAACCTACGCCTACCTCGCGGCCCTGGCCCGCCCGGCCCGCAAGCGCACGGCTCCGGCCGGCAAAAAGGCCGCCGAGTAGCGCCGTAATAAACCCGATTGAACAGGGCGGGCCGGTTATGCAGCTGCATAGCCGGCCCGCCCTGTTTTGTGTGTAGAGCTGCTTACCGCCGCGGTTCGTGGGCGGCCTGCATATCGGCCAGCCACTGCTCGGCGTCGGCGGTCGTGTCGAATACCTGCACTTCGAGGCCCTCGGGCAGCGGCGCGTGGTGCACGGCGGCCGACTCGCCGCCCAGCTCGCCGGGCTGGGCCACGTGGGCCACGTAGCGCAGGCCCAGGGCGGCGGCCCGCGGCATCCACACCCGGCTCAGCCACTCCATCGAATCGAACCAGGGGCCGCGCACGCCGCTGTTGTCGTTGAGCAGGTAGGGGCAGTGCAGCTTCTGCTCGATTTCAAGCAGGCGGCCGGCGCCCAGGTAGGCCTGGTTCACATCTACGTAGCCCAGCCACACGGCCCGCAGCCAGCCCACCAGCTCATCATAGTGCACGGTGCAGGTGCTGTCGTCGGATAAGTCAATATTGCAAGAGATAACCATATTCAGGAGAAAAAGTCGATTGAGTTAGCCTGAACGTAGAAACCGGGTGGCTGGGTTGCTATAGAGGAGCTTTTAAAGTGGGTTTTCCTTTTTCCAAAATGGGGCAAGTTCAGTGTTCCGTCCTGAGTAAATGCTATTTAGCCTTGCCTGGCTCAGCCGTGAATATCGGCCCTGCCAGGCAAGGCAACGCCCCGGGAAACCAACTTTAGGCGGATGCCGGAAGTCAATTCCTCGGGGCGCTGAAGAGCCGTAATGCCTGCGCTGACGGGGCTACTTGGTGAGGTTGCGCAGCAGCTTGCGCGGCGGCACCAGAAACAGCTCTACGCTCACGTAGGGCGCGCCGCCCAGGGTGTTGACCACCGTTTTGTCGCGGTTGCCGCTACCGCCGATGCCGAACAGGTTGCGGCGGTTGCTGTCTTCGTCGAAGGCGTTGAAGGAGTAGTTATAGCGGTAGCCGCCTTCGAGGCCAAACCACAGAAAGTCGTAAATCTCGCGCTCGGCCCGCAGCCGGAATTTGGCCTCGGTCTGGCGCAGAATAAGCGTGCGCAACTCGCCCAGCGGCTCGCGCAGCTTGATGTTGTAGTTGAGGCCGTCGACGGTGTAGCCGCCAAACAGCAGCGTTTTGGGGTTGACGTTGCGGCGTACCGTGACGCGGGCCGGAAACAGCGACTCGACGCCCCAGCGCGGGTTGAAGGTGCGGTTGTAGAGAATGACCGGGTACAAACTCTGGCGGCCGAAGGTGTAGCCCAGCTGCGCGCCCACGCCCCAGGCGTAATAGGGGCTGCGCTTCCAGCCGTAAATAAACTCGCCCGACATCTTCAGGTAGTCCGTCACCGACAGTTCCGAGGAGGTGTAGTCGCCGTTGAGTTCGCCCTTCACCCGGGCCAGGTACCAGCGCGTTTCGTCGATGGGGCGGATGACGGCCAGCTGGGCGCCGATGGTTTTGAGGCCCTTGTCTTCGAGGTTGCGGTAGAGTACCGAGCGGTTGGGGTCTTCGAACTTGAACTCCTCACGGTCGTAGTTGACGCCCAGAATCAGCTTGAGCCGGGGCCGGTTGAGCAGCGGCGCGTAAGCCTTGATGTAGGCCCGGCGGTTCTTGACTACTGTGTTCTCGCTTTTCTCGTTGGGCTCCCGGTCGCGCAGATCCGACTTGATGTTGAAGTTGGCCAGCCCCTCGATGTGGGCCACCACGCCCTTGCTGGGCCCCATCCCGACAACCGAAGGCACGGCGTAGCGCGGCGCTTCACCAACCTGGTTGTCGGCCAGGGTATCGGCGGCCATGGGGGCCGGGGGCGGGTACACAGAAGGGCTGGCGGGCTTTACCTGGGCCCGCGCCGCACTGCCGGCCAGCACGGCGGCCACAGTCAGGAAAGGGAGCAGGTAACGGGTTCGGGCACGAAAAAAGGGCATACAGACGGGGAGCTAGGCGGGTAATATGGGCCTTAACGGGCCGCACCGCCAAAAGGATAGAGCTGAACCGCATTCCGGACGGAAAACCGGCCCCGGGCCCGTCCCAAAGCAAAGGGCCTTACCCCGGTGCGGCACCCCGACAAGCGAGGCGTCCGCCCAGGATAAGGCCCTTACCAGTTGGTCGTTGGCGGCTAGAACAGGAAGTCGAAGCCCACGAAAACCAGCTTTTCCTCGCCCACCGAGTAGGTGGCATTCACGACGGCCTGCTTGAGAATATCCACCCAGACGCCGCCGCCATACGCCGTGTGCAGGGCTTTGAGGCCGGTTTTCACATCGTAGGGCGAGTACACGCGGGCGGCATCGGCCAGGCCCAGGATGCCGAACTTGCCCGGCAGCAGGTAGGCGTTGAACTCGAACAGCTGCACGCGCACCTCGCCGTTGGCAAACACCGACGAGCGGCCGGCAAAGCGGGTGCGGCGGTAGCCGCGCAGGTTGGTGGTGCCGCCCAGCGTGTTGGCCTGGTAGAAGCGGTAGTCGCCCAGGTTGCGGGTGGCCCCGATGCGGCCGGCCCAGGTGAGCTGGAACGGGAAGTTGGGCGAGAGGTAGAAGCGCGCTTCGGTGGCCAGACGGCCATAGTTGAGCTTCTCGCCGCCCAGCTGCCGGTTGTACTCGACCGAGTTGTAGATGCGCAGGCCAATGCGCGGGTTTTTGGGCGAAGAGGCCACATCGAGGTTGAGGTAGGCCTTGCCGCCCAGGTAGCGGTTGAGGCCGAAGTCGGAGCCGCGGATGCCGATGGCCGCCCCGCTTTCCCCGTCGCCGGTGGTGCGGTTAAGGCCCCTGGCAATTTCGCTGCCCACATCATTGCGCGACACCCGGAACTGGTCGTACTGGGGGCCGAAGCCGAGCTTGAGGAAGCTGAAAATTTCCTTTTCCAGCATCGGATTCACATACAGCCGCGAGAAGCGGATGCGGTACGTGTCGTTAATGTCGCGGTTTGAAACCCGGCCCTCTTTGTCGGCCAGTTCGTTTTTGGTGTCGTTGCCCAGGCCGAAGTAGTTGTAGAGCAGCTGCGGGCCGTAGAGCTGGGCGTCTATCCGCAGGTCGAGCTTGCCGATCAGATCCACGTAGTGGCCCTTGTAGCGCACGTTGTAGGCGCTCTGCGAGGGCGAATAGTTGGCCGCCAGGCTCTGCTCGGAGGCGTAGGGCTCCTTGCGGAAACCGTAGGTGCGGTACACCACGCCGCCGCCCAGAAACAGCCGGTCATCGACGTTGTAGCCGAAGTACAGCGTGGGGCCGAAGTAATTGAGCGTGTAGTCTTTGCGGTCGGCGCGGGTGTGCTGGTCGTAGCGACTTACGTCGGTGCCGGGCTCCAGGCGCAGGCGGGCGTCGGGGCCGGCCACAATCACGTTACCCGTATCGGCGTCGAACACCTGCAGGTGGTGGGCCAGCCCGCGCACGTTCGAGCGGTCCAGAATCGAGTCGCGCTCGGTGCCGCCGATGATGCGCACCAGCGGGCCGCTTTTCACGTCGCCTTTCAGCTCGTACTGGTCTTCGCCGGCAAAGCCGTAGAGGCGCAGCTCCTTGGTCACCTTATTATCGAAGGTGCGGTCGAAGAGCATCTTGGTCAGCTGGCCTTCCTTGTTGATTTTCTGGACCGTGACGTGGGTTTTGCCGGGCAGGCGCTCTACCACAAACCGCTCGCGTTTCTTCGAGCCTTTCACTTCCGTCACCTTGCTCAGCAGGCCCGAGTAGTCGGCGGCAATCTGGGGCAGCAGGTCGCGGCGGCTTTTGAGCTTGGCCACAATTTCGGCCCCGTGCAGGGCGTAAATATCAGCCGGGAAGCGACCCTTGATGGCGTCCTCAATCACCTGATCGGTGAGGGCGGCCTTCATTTCCTGGGCCTGCTCCACCCACTGCTCGCGGGTTACTTCGGCCAGGTACACGCGGTCGTTGCTCAGGGCCGTCAGGTTCAGGCCCTTCCAGTCGGCGTAGTCGTAGCCGAAGTTCTGGAAGTTGCGGATGGCCCACTTGCGCGAGGCCAGGTAGGGCAGCAGGCCGTCGCCCTTAAAGAAGGCAATGTCGCGGTCTTCGGGCACGGCCGTGAAAATCCGGTCGCCGTCCTTCTGCTTTTTCTCGGCCCAGCGCCACTGGTCCTCGTGCCGGTCCCAGTCGCCAATCCACATATCAAACAGGCGCGAGCGGGCAAAATCCACCTGCTTCACGCGGTTGTCGTTGTCGTCGGTGATGCGCTCAAACACCTTGTCGGTGCCCACCAGGTTTTCGGCGAAGGCCAGGCTCTCCACGTTGCTCTGGTCGTCCTTGGCATCCTCTTCGAGCGTGCCCGTTACGTTGCCGAAGCGGGGCAGGTACTGGCCCAGCAGCGGGTCCTGGGGCACGTAGCGCAACTCGGGGTTGGTGTGCAGAATGCCGGCCGCCGTGCCCAGCGGGGGCAGGGCAATGGCGGCGTAGGGGTGCTGGGCCGAAATCTGGTCCTGCAGAATATCGGCCGCCGCGCCGGTGCGCAGCGAGGCCGGCAGCACGGCCGCCGGGTCCTTGTCGATGCCGCGCAGACTGAACAGGCGGCCCTCTTCGTTGCGCAGTTTCAGCGAAGCCGTCTGCTTGCCGCCGCCCACTTTGTAGGGCGTCAGGCCGCCTTTCTCGGTGGCCAGGTCGAGCACCGGAAACTTGACCGGCGTGGCCCACTCCTTGCGGTAATGCTCGCCGAACAGAAACTTATGAAACTTGCCGCGGTCGGCGTAGCGCGGGTTTACGGCCACCGTTACGGTCGAGTCGCGGAAGTCGGGGCGGTTGGCCAGGGCGGCGGCATTGGTGCCGGCCGGGCCGTCGGCCACGGCTACCTCGGTCTGGCGGGCATACATGGGCGTGCGGAACACGAGGCGGCCGGTGTCGCCGGTGCCTTCGGGCACGTAGTATTCCACCCACACCTCGCCGTTGTCGTAGTAGTTCACCCGCGAAAAGCCCTTCTCCTTGTCCGAAAACAGGGCGTCGCCGCCGGGGCCGGGCTTTACGTGCTGGGTTTTGCAGCCCGCGCCGCTGATGATGTGGTTGAGGTTGCCGGCCTTGAAATACTGCAGGTTGTGCTCGTGGCCGGCCGCGTACACAATGTTGGGGTACTTCTCAAAAATGTCCATCAGGCCCTTCTTGTAGGCCTGGTAGGCAGGGTGCGGAATGTCCTGGCTCACACCGCCGTACTTGCGGGCAAACGGGTAGATGGAGCCGATGACGGGCAACGGCAGGTAGGCGTACTTGAAAACGATGGACAGCGGGAAAATATGGTCGCCGAGCGTGAAGTAGCCGCCGTGGATGCCGTCGGAGAACAGCGGGTGGTGGGCCACGACCACAATGTTTTTGCCCGCGTTGCGCTGGATAATGTCTTCGAGACGGGTGAAGAAGTCGGTTTCGTTGGCCACGCCGCAGTTGCTGTTGCCGCCCGCGGGCCGCTCGCCGCTGGTTTGCAGAAACCACTGCGAGTTGATGGCAATCATCACCAGATCATCCTGCAGCCGGATTTCGACGGGGCCGGGACAGGCGTCGCGGGGCAGGAAAAAGTCGCCGGTGTAGGGGAAGGCGGCCGAGTCGGAGCGCAGGTAGTCCTCCACGAAGCGCTGCTCGCGGTTGACCTGCTCGACGGCGCCGCGCTGGCCCTGCTTCCAGTCGTGGTTGCCGGGCACCATGTACTTTTCGCCCTGGTAATCGCGCAGGGTTTTCAGCTGATCGACCATGCGCTGCTCCGACACTTTGCGGTCGTAGGCGCCCTCGCGGGGCAGGCCGTACTCGTAAATATTGTCGCCCAGAAACACGGTGGTGCTTTTGGCGCCGGCGGCCAGAATCTGCTTGCGCATGAAGTTGAGCGACGGCTCGCCGCCCTCGGCCTCAATGATGGGCTTGCCCACGTCGCCGATCAGAAACATCGAATAGCGGATGCGCGAGCTGTCGGGCGGGGTTTTCGACTCCCAGTTGACGCCCGCGCCGCGGTAGTTGGGGCGTTCGGGGTGGGGCGTCTGGGTCTTTACTTTTTTCTGAGCGTGAGCCGCCGTTGGAGCGACGCCCAGCAGGGCCAGCAGCAACGTCAGCAGCAGATAATGTCGATTCATACAGAGAAAGAGGGAGTGCGAAGTCGGGGGAGGCGCGCGGCCGGCCGGGCCGGCCACCGGCTGAACAACAAAAAAGATGGTAAACTTACCCAGTGTACCGCATAAACGCGGCCGAAGCCGGGCCGGTGTGCTGCCCTACGCAATTAGCGGAAACACGGTTGGGCCGGCCAACTTCCCGGCCCCGAATAGCGTTGTAAGCCCGATTGGGCCCGGCTACTCTTTCCGTGCCCTGCTTCCCGCCCGTTCCTGCCAATGGAAACTGCTCTTACCCCATCGCCGGCCAAGGCCGAAATTATCCGCAACGCCAAAGCCCACGTACTGGCGCTGCTCGAAGAAAAACTGCCCGGCAAGCTCGTCTACCACTCGCCCCGGCACACTACGCAGGTGGTAAAGGAGGCGCGGGCGCTGGGCGAAGCCGCCAGGCTGGAAGCCCCCGACCTGGAGGCGCTGCTGCTGGCGGCCTGGTTTCATGATGTGGGCTACATTGAGGTGTACGACGGCCACGAGTTTCGCAGCGCCGAGCTGGCGGGCGAGTGGCTGGCGGCCCAGGGCTACCCCACCGAGCGCATAGCGCTGGTGCAGAGCCTCATCAAGGCCACCCACCGCGAGGCCGAGCGCCGCACCCAGCTGGAAAAGCTGATGGTGGACGCCGACATGAGCAGCATGGGCCGCGAAGATTTCTTTGCCAACGGCGAGCTGCTGCGGGCCGAGTGGGAGGCCGCGCTGGGCCGCACCTTCAGCAACACCGAGTGGGCCGAAAGCCAGCTCGATTTCCTGACCAGCGCCCGCTTCTATTCGCCCGAGGGCAAAAAGCGCTACGAGGAGCAGTTCCACGAAAACATCCGTACCCAGCGCGACGCCCTCAAGAAGGCCGAAAAGAAGCGCAAGAAGAAGGAGCAGGAAGCCGAGGGCACCTTCGCCGAGCCCAAGCGCGGCATCGAAACGATGTTCCGCACCATGTACAGCAACCACATGAAGCTCTCGGACATGGCCGACAAAAAGGCGAGCATGATGATTTCGCTCAACGCCGTGCTCATGTCGCTTATCATCACCTACTTCGGCGCCAAGCTGGGCAGCAAAACGGCGGCGCTGTCCAACGTGGGCCTCATCCGCAACCCCATCATTGCCGTGCCGATGGGCATTCTGCTGGCCACGGCCCTGGGCTCGGTGATTACGGCCATCCTGTGCGCCCAACCCGACGTGACGAGCTTCAAGTGGCTCAAGCGCAGCCCCCAGATTGCCACCAACCGCCGCGTGAACCTGCTGTTCTTCGGCAACTTCAGCAAGCTCACCCTCGACGATTTTCAGGACGGCATGCACCAGCTGATGAAGTCGGGCGAATCGGTATACACCAACATGATAACCGACGTCTACTACCTCGGCGACGTGCTCACGCGCAAGTACCGCCTGCTGCGCCTGAGCTACACCATCTTCATGGTTGGCCTGATTCTGACGGCCCTCTCCTTCGGTATCGCGCTGCTGTATAAGGTGTAAAGGTTAGGTTTTAGGGCTTAGGGACTTAGGTATTAGAACGGTTTTCAGTTTACTGTACAGGCTGTAGAGACGCAAATATGCGTCTCTACAGCCTGTACACCGACTCGCAATTTGCTCTAGGTGAAGTGCTGTCATCCTGAGCGGAGCGAAGGACCTTATTACGCCTCAACGGCCGCAAAAATGGCTCGTTCTGCTGTGATAAGGTCCTTCGCTCCGCTCAGGATGACAGCACTTTATTTAAACCCTAAACCCTAATACCTAAGTCCCTAAGCCCTAACCTCCACCAGCCTTGCCAACCGGCGCACCGACTGGGCCAGCCAGCGGTGCAGGCGGCGCAGCTGGCCGAAGCGGATGAGGCGCACGTTACTGGCTACGTGGCCGTAGCGCAGCTCCAGCGTGAGCAGGCAGGCCTGGGCCGTCACGGGTTCGAGGTGGAAGAACAGCAGGGCGTTGGGAAAGAGGCGGAAGTGCGAAATCTTCTCCACGTAGGTGTAGCGGCCGTCGTCGTCGCGCAGCACCTGCACGTTCTGGAAGTCGATCTGACCATTGAGCACGTCTACCTTGTAGCTGGTGCCCAGCCGGCCTGCCTTGCTCTCGTCGAAGTGGCTGGCGGTGGCCCCGGCCAGCCAGCAGTGGCGCAGCCGCAACGCCCCCACCACGCGCAGGGCCCGCTCGGCCGATGCGGGTAGCAGCCGGCGCACCTTCAGGCGGCCGCCGCGGCCGGGCAGCGGCTCGTCGGGGGCGCCGGGCTGCGAGGGGGTGCTCAGCAGCAGGCGCAGCGGCGAGAGGTAGGCGTAGTGGTAGGGTGTGTGGCCCAGGTACTCGTAGTGGGTCGAGCCGGGCAGCAGGCGCGTCCAGGCGAAGGCGCGGGCCAGCTCGGCCGGCGGCTGGGTGCGGGTGTAGCCCTCCGAGAGCAGCACGTACTCGGCGCCCGGAATGGTGTTTTTCAGCAGCCGGTGCACCACAATCACGTCGTGGCCCATCAGCTTGGTGTGCTCCCGGATGCGGGCCACGCTCACGCGGCCGTAGTGCACCACGATTTTCAGCGTGAGCACCAGCTCGCGCAGCGCGGCGGCCAGCTCCGAATCGGTGTCCTGCTCCACCAGCAGCAGGTAGTTCTGGAAATCGAGGTAAATGCGGCGGCACTGCTGCATCAGCTGCTGGGCCGAGGGGGGCGGGCCGAGGCGGTAAAACAGCACGGCGTCGCCCTGAATCTCGTTTACCTGCAGCTCCAGGGTGTTGGCCTCGATGAGGATTTCGAGCAGATCGGCCACCAGAAACGGCGCCTGCGGGCTGCCCGACTGCTCGATGAAGCGCGTGAAGCCGCTGATGTCGGGAATGAACAGCAGGGCCGGCTGCTGCCCGTCGAAGGCCGAGGTGCCGGCCGTGCCAATCTGCCGCCGACGCGCCCGTAAGTCTTCCAGAACACCCATAGTAGTCGGAAAAAGGCACCTACGCAGCGCCCGCCGCCCAAGATACGCGCCATTTGGCCCGCCTGCGCTTTCGGCGTACCTTTGGGCCGGCAACCCGCTGGCTGCGTAGTTTAATGGATAAAACGAGCGTTTCCTAAACGCTTGATATGGGTTCGATTCCCGTCGCGGCTACCACAAACCGCGTCTGCAGCTTGCAGGCGCGGTTTTTTTGTGCGCCCGGCAGTTGCGGTGGTGTACGAATCCGTTGGCGCGGCGGCGGCTTACCCAATCAGCCCGGCGCGCATGGCGTAGCGGATCAGGTCGGCGGTGTTCTTGGTCTGGGTTTTCTCGATGATATTCTGGCGGTGGGTTTCGATGGTGCGCTTGCTGGCGAACAGCTTGTCGGCAATGTCGGCGTTGGTGAAGCCCTCGGCAATCAGCTGCAGCACCTCCAGCTCGCGGCCCGACAGCTCCGCGCGGCCCTCCGCCGGGGCCGCCGCAGAGGCGGGCGCGCCGCCGCGGGGCAGGTAGGGCAGGGCCGTCAGCGGGTCGGGGGCGGGGGTGCGCTCCACGAGGCGGCGCAGCAGGTTCAGCCCGATTTCGGTGCACAGAAACGGCCGGTCGGCGGCCACGGTGCGGATGGCGAAGGCAATTTCGGTGCTGTCGGCGTTCTTGAGTACGTAGCCCTGGGCGCCGGCCTCCAGAATGCGGTGCACGTAGCTTTCGTGTTCGAGCATGGAAAGCACCAGCACCCGCACCCCGGGGAACTGCTCGCGCAGCCGCGGCATCACCTCAAAGCCGTCGAGTATGGGCATATTGATGTCGAGCAGCACCAGATCGGCGGGGGTGTGGGTTAGCAGCTCCAGCAGCGCCTGGCCGTTGGCGGCCTCGCCCACCACCTGCATATCAGGCTCGCGGGCCAGCAGCGCGCTGATGCCGTCGCGCAGGATAGTGTGGTCGTCGGCTAGAATAATTCGGATCATAATGGGAAGGGAAGAAGGACGGCTATACTACGAAATAGGCGCCAGTCGCGTCCAAATTAAATTATCTGCGTAAGCTTGCCCGACCAACCGCCGTGCTTCTATGAACCCAGCTCCCCTCTCGGGCCTCTACGCGCCCTCGCTCAGCCTGCTCACCGACTTGTACCAGGTTACGATGGCCTACGGCTACTGGCAGCAGGGCCTGCAGGACCGCGAAGCCGTGTTTCACCTCTACTTCCGCCGCCCGCCGTTTCAGGGGGGCTACGCCGTGGCCGCGGGCCTGGCCTACGTGGCCGATTTCCTCGAAAGCTTGGCTTTCTCGGAAGACGACCTGACGTATTTAGCCGGTCTGAAAGGCGCCAAGGGCACGCCGCTGTTTCCGCAGGAGTTCCTGGAGTACCTGCGCACGCTGGAGTTCAGCTGCGACGTGGACGCCATGCCCGAGGGCACCGTGGCCTTCGCCAACGAGCCGCTGATTCGGGTGCAGGGGCCGCTGCTGCAGGCCCAGCTCATCGAAACGGCCCTGCTCACGCTCGTCAACTTCCAGACCCTGATTGCCACCAAGGCCGCCCGCATCCGCGAGGCCGCCGGCTCCGATACCGTGCTGGAATTCGGGTTGCGCCGCGCCCAGGGCCCCGATGGCGGCCTGTCGGCCAGCCGCGCCGCCTACCTGGGCGGGGTCGATGCCACGAGCAACGTGCTGGCGGGCCAGCGGTTCGGCATTCCCGTCAAGGGCACCCACGCCCACAGCTGGGTAATGGCCTTCGAGGACGAAGAAACGGCCTTTGCCGCCTACGCCAAGGCCTTCCCCGACGACTCGGTGTTTCTGGTGGACACCTACGACACGCTGGAGGGCGTGCGCAAGGCCATCAAGGTGGCGCGGGCCATGCGCGAGCAGGGGCACGAGCTGGGCGGCATCCGCCTCGACTCGGGCGATTTGGCCTACCTGAGCCGTGAGGCCCGCGAGCTGCTCAATGAGGCCGGCTTCCCCGACGTGCGCATCGTGGCCAGCAACGACCTGGAGGAAAACCTGATTACCAGCCTCAAGCTGCAGGGCGCCATAATCGACACCTGGGGCATCGGCACGCAGCTGGTAACGGCCTACAACCAGCCGGCGCTGGGAGGGGTGTACAAGCTGGCCGCGTTGCGCAAACCCGACGATTCGGGCTGGGACTTCACCATCAAGCTCAGCGAGCAGCTGGCCAAAACCAGCATCCCCGGCATCCTGCAGGTGCGCCGCTACGAAACCGACAAGGGCCAGCCCCGCGCCGACATGCTCTACAACACGGCCACGCCGCCACCCACGGCCCCGCTGGTTATCGTCGACCCGCTCGATGCCACCCGCCGCCGCACCGTGCGCCCCGAAACGCCCTACCGCGAGCTGCTGGAGCCCGTGTTCCGGCGCGGCCGGCTGCTGCAGCCGCTGCCCCCGCTGGCCGAAAGCCGCGCCCGCGCCCACCGCGAAGTGCTGGCCCTCGACCCCAGCATCCGCCGCTTCCTCAATCCCCACACCTACCCCGTGGGCCTCGAAGCCACCCTCTACGACTACCGCAACCACCTGATTCTGGAAAAGCGCGGGCTAGGTGCGGAGTAGGAGAGAGGTAGAGGTAGGAGCAGGGGGGAAGGAAGAAAAAGGAACGTCATTCTGAGCGAAGCCGGAGGCGCAGTCGAAGAATCTCTACCGCTTCGTTGCGGCCGATAGGGTTACCACTCCGGTAGAGATTCTTCGACTTCGCCGCCGGCTTCGCTCAGAATGACGTTCCTTTTCTCACTTCTCACTTCTCACTTCTCACTTCTCACTTCTCACTTCTCACTGCGGGCGGCCGTGTTGATGGTTTGGCGGGCCGACTGGTAGGCGGTATAGAAGGCGGGCTGGGGGCGCTGGTAGCGCAGCAGGTACTTATCGAGGCGGTTGCGGAGCAGGTTGTTGGCCTGGCGCAAGTCGGCGCTGATTTGCTGCTTGAGGGCCTTGCCGGTGGCCACGGCGGTGCGGGGCGTGGTCAGTTCCTGGCGGAAGGCGTCGAGGGCGGCTTGCAGGTCCTGGAGCTCCTGGGGCGTTACGTTTTGCTGGGCCAGGGGCTGGGCGTGCTCGGTGGCGCGGCGGTGCAGGTTGGCCCCGATGCGCAGCAGGTCGTTGTCGGGTTGGCGCTGGAGCTGCTTTTCGGTGTAGTCGGCGTCGGTGTGCAGGCCGATGTCGTCCTGCTCGTCGGCCAGGGCCAGCAGGGCGGCGGCAACTTCGGCGGCGCGCCGGGCCAGCAGCTGCTTGGTTTGCTTTTTCACGGCACCGGGCTGGGCGGGCGTCACGGCGTTGCGCTGGCGGTCGGCGGTGGGGTCGAGGGCCGCGACGAGGGCGGCCAGCTCGTCGTGGGCTTTGCCGAGGGCCTGGTTGGTGGCGTAGAGGGCGGCGTGCTGGTCGAGCACGGCCAGAGTGGCTTGCAGCATGGCCAGCTTCGCCCGTTGGGTATCGTTCATAAGGGAATGAGGGTTAGTGGGTTTGTAGGCGTAATATAGAAACCGCCGCCATACAATGCGCCAGTGAAGCCCAGGAATATTTCGGCCGCCACCCCCGCGACAGACCTACCGGCGCCCGCTACGACCCCACACCGCCCCGCGACGACTTCAACGGCCGCGTTACGGGTTCAACTCGCCACGTTATAAGTTCGAACGGCCGCGCTATGGGTTCGATGAGCCACGTTATAGGTTCAAATGCTCACGTTATGGGTTCAATCGGTCGCGCAACGCCCTCAGCTCGCCGCCGCAGAGGATGTAGCAGCGGCGGCAGTGATTGTGGCGAGTTTGGGAGTAGCGTTGAAAGAGACGGGAGAGGCTTCACCCGGCGCAGTTTCGCCTTCACGCAATACAGTAAGTGAGATATAGCGTTACCATTATCATGAATGATAGCAACAAGCTCATGCCACTTAAGATTGCCCCGAAAGAATGGCTACTATACTGATAATTTGCCTAATTATTATACCTTCGCGCGTCCCCACTCATGTACAGCTAAAATGAAAAAGAAACTCTCAACTAATTCGCGTGTAATAAAAGATATATTTGCGCAATACAGAGACACGTTCGTTGCTTTCTCTGAATTGATAAATAACAGCATACAAGCTGAAGCAACAGAAATACACATAAATATAGAATATGGTGATTCTAATAACATTTTTAGTCCATTTATATCAAATATAGAAGTGATTGATAATGGAATAGGGGTTTCCGTCTCTGATATAGACAACAAATTACTGGAAATAGGTACAAATAATAAAGTAGGTGGCAAAGGAATTGGTCGATTTGCAGCTCTTCAAATTGGTGCCAAAGTTACTATCGAATCTCTTGCATATGATAGAGATAGTGGATTCAAGTCAAAATTAAGTTTTGTGTTAAATGAGCATGATTTTGATGGAAATTCTAATGTTTCGGATATAGATTTAGATATAGATAGTGAATATCTTGCTAATAATGTTGCAAATAACACCTATTACAAGGTCAGAATAGATAATATATATGATTCTGTTGCTGTGAATGAAAATAAGAAAAAGAAATTGTCATTAGATTTTGCATTTGAAAAAATATTTATTTCTTTATTTGAAAAATACATGTTGAAAATTTTTAACAAAGAAATAAATATTTATGTAAATGATATATTAGTTGATCCAAAGTTATTTATTGATGGTGAGCCTGAACGAATAGTTAGAAAATATATTGATAATAAAAAAGATGAATTTGAAATGTATTTCACATATTCTAAATTAAAAATAGGTGAAAAAACAGATCTAAAAGTATTTTTAACTGTAGATAATGCTGGAATACAAACTGTTTCTTATGGATTTAAATTTGATGCGGATTGGCTGAGCCCTGATCTAGGTACATGGATTGTATACGTAAATGCTGAATTCTTTCAAGGTAATATATTTAGAGATATGGATTTGTCAGATATAGATACTGACAAAGCTGATTTGAAGAAATTTATTAGAAATGAAGTTGCTTCATTTTTTAAGATAAAGAATGAAGCTTTTGAAAAGTTCACAACTCGACTACAAGAAGATAAATATTACCCTTCTGAAGACATTGCCTCTGTCGCTCAAGGAGTAATGTTTGATAAACTAGCATATTTAGTTGAGAATAAGTATAAGTTAATAGAAGAGAATAATGATTTGAGGGAGATAATATTTCCATTAATTAATAGGGCACTTGTTACTGATGGAACTTTGCCACTTGTTAGTGAAATATTAAAACTAGATGATGAAACAGTTGAAAAATTTAATTGTCTATTAGAGAAAACAGGTTTAGAGGAGGTTATACATTTTTCCGATAGAGTGTCTAAAAGACTGCATCAATTGGAGCTTTTAGAGTCATTAGTCAGCTCGAAAACATCTAAATATGTTAAAGAAAGAACGCAATTGCATAAAGTAGTTGAGAAAATGTTATGGATATTTGGTGAGGAATATGTCGATACATCAACCCGTTTACTTTCAGATAAAAGTCTTAAAAATAACTTAACTGCTCTGAGAAATAAGTTGTTTAAATTCACGCCGAGTGAAGAAGATGATAATTTTGTTCATATAGAAGATAATGATATTCGCTCTATAACTGATCTTTTTTTGTTTAATGAAAAGATATTAGATGCTTCTAATAGAGAGGTGCTTATTGTTGAATTGAAAGCTCCAGGAGTAAAAATATCAAATAAAGAATTATTGCAAGCTGAAAGATATGCATATGAAATAGATACATTGGCTTTCTTTCCAAAAATAAATTACAAAATTATTCTTGTGTCATCTAGTATTTCCAATATGACAAGTTATAAATTAAAAGGTATATCAAAGCCTGTTGGTAAGCCATATTTTTATTCTCAAAATGAAAGAAAAAATATTGAAATATGGGTTGTTGAATGGCAGGATATTATTGAAATAAACAAAAGAAAGCTAAGTTATCTTTCGACCGAACTACAATTAGAAGATGTTGATGTGTCAGCTGTGTTAAAAGAGGATTTTCCTGAAATTGATTTTAGCAATGTCACAGATAAATTAACAAAAATAGGCGTATAAACGAGAGAAGGCGGCCTCCGCTTGGGGGCTGCCTTCTCTCGTTTATACGCCTATTTTCATTACACCCCCACCGGCTCCTCGCTGCCTAGCTCGCTGAGCAGGCGCTTGGCGGCGGCCACGCTGGGCACGTTGCTGATGCTGAAGACGAGCTGCTGCTTGCGCTCCTTCATGCTGGCCGAGTTGGGGTGGGTCTGCACGTAGGAGAGGATGTTACCGAAGGTGTCGCCCTGGAAGTAGGCCTCGTTGTTTTCGGCCGGGATGTAGCCCTTGAGCACGTTTTTCTTGTAGCTCAGGCGCTCGAAGCCGGCGTGGCGGCCCTGCCAGCGCAGGCGTACAATGTCGGCCAGCTGCTCCACTTCGGGCGGTAGCGGGCCGAAGCGGTCGGTCATGCCGGCCAGCAGCTTGCGCAGCTGCTCGGGGCCTTTGGCGCGGTCGAGCTTGCTGTAGAGTTGCAGCCGCTCCGACACGTTGCTCACGTAGGCGTCGGGAATCAGCACCTGCAGGTCGGTTTCGATATTGCACTGCTGCACGCCGGCCGTTTTGGCGGCTTCCTGCAGGCGCTGGGTGGGGTCGCCGAGGAACAGGTCGCGGAACTCGGTTTCCTTGAGCTCGGTCACGGCCTCGTCCAGAATCTGGTGGTAGGTTTCGAAGCCCAGGTCGTTGATGAAGCCCGACTGCTCGCCGCCCAGCAGGTTGCCCGCGCCCCGGATGTCGAGGTCGCGCATGGCCACCTTGAAGCCGTCGCCGAGGTCGGAGAATTCTTCGAGCGTGCTCAGGCGCTTGCGGGCATCGGAGGGCAGGCCGGCCACCGGGGGCGTGAGCAGGTAACAGTAGGCCTTTTTGTTGGAGCGGCCCACGCGGCCCCGCATCTGGTGCAAATCGCTCAGGCCAAACAGGTGGGCGCGGTTGATGATGATGGTGTTGGCGTTGGGAATGTCGAGGCCGCTTTCGATGAGGTTGGTGCTCACCAGCACGTCGTAGTCGCCGTCCACGAACTTCATCATGCGCTTTTCGAGCTTGTCGCCCTCCATCTGCCCATGAATGTAGGTCACGCGGGCGTCGGGCACGAGGCGCACAATCATGCCGGCCAGCTCCTCGATGTCCTTCACGCGGTTGTGCACGAAAAACACCTGCCCGCCGCGCTTGATTTCGCGGGCCACGGCGTCGCGAATCAGCAGCTCGTCGAACACGTGCAGCTCGGTTTGCACGGGCTGGCGGTTGGGCGGCGGCGTGGCAATCACGCTCAGGTCGCGGGCGCCCATCAGCGAGAAGTGCAGCGTGCGCGGAATGGGCGTGGCCGAGAGCGTGAGCGTGTCCACGTTCACCTTCAGCTCCTTGAGCTTGTCCTTGGTTTTCACGCCGAACTTCTGCTCCTCGTCAATCACGAGCAGGCCCAGGTCCTTGAACTTGATGTCTTTGTTGGTGAGGCGGTGGGTGCCGATGAGGATGTCGGTTTTGCCCTCGGCCACCCGGCCCAGCGTCTCCTTTATCTGCTTGGTTGATTTGAAGCGGTTGACGTACTCCACCGTTACGGGCAGGTTGGCCAGCCGCTCGCGAAACGTTTTGTAGTGCTGCATGGCCAGGATGGTGGTGGGCACCAGCACGGCCACCTGCTTGCCATCGGCCACCGACTTAAACGCGGCCCGGATGGCTACTTCGGTTTTGCCGAAACCCACGTCGCCGCACACCAGCCGGTCCATGGGGTGGGGCTGCTCCATGTCGTGCTTCACGTCTTCGGTGGCCTTGCCCTGGTCGGGGGTGTCTTCGTAGATGAAGCTCGATTCCAGCTCGGCCTGCATAAACGAGTCGGGCGCGAAGGCGTGGCCGGGCGCGGTTTTGCGCTTGGCGTACAGCCGAATCAGCTCGGCGGCAATGTCCTTCACCTTCTTCTTGACGGCCTTTTTCTTGTTTTCCCACTCCGGCGAGCCCAGCTTGCTCATGGTGGGCGGCGTGCCCTCGGCCCCGCTGTACTTGGCAATCTTGTGCAGGGCGTGAATGCTGACGGTCAGCACGTCATCATCCCGGTAAATCAGCCGGATGGCCTCCTGCATCCGGTCGTTGATTTCGACCTGGGTGAGGCCCGCGAACCGGGCAATGCCGTAGTCCTGGTGGGTCACGTAGTCGCCGGGCACCAGGGTGCGCAGCTCCTTGAGGGTGAGGGCCTTTTTCTTGGAGAACTTACGGCCCTCCTGGGCCCGGTAAAACCGCTCGAACAGCTGGTGGTCGGTGTACACGAGCAACTGCAGCGTATCGTCGATGTAGCCCTCGCGCAGCCCCAGCAGCAGGTGCTGAAACTGCACATTGTTGTCGAGCTCATCGAAAATCGTGCGCAGCCGGTCGGCCTGCCGGACGGATTCGGCGGCAATGATGTTGGTGTAGCCGGCCTGCTGGTTTTCGTGCAGGTTCTTCACCAGCCGCCCGAAATCCTTGTTGAAGCTGGGCTGGGGCTTGCTGGTAAACTGGAAATCCTCGCCGCTCTTGAAGTAGAACCGCTTGCCGAACTCGGCGATGGCAAAGCCCTCCAGCAGCTTCTTAAAGCTCTTGCCCGACTCAAAAAGGTCCTCGGGCTTACTCACAATCTGCATGCCCGCGGCCCCGGCCAGCAACTGCTGGAAATCGGCCTCGGCCCGCTCGAACGACTCGGTTACCACGTCCAGCGTCTGGCGCAGGTCCTTGGCCCAAATGGCCGTATCGCCCGGAATGAAGTCGAGAAACGCCTCCCGCGTCTCCTGCAGCAGCTTGGTCTGCACGTTGGGGATGATGCTCACTTGGCTCTTCTTGTCCACCGACAGCTGGCTCTCGGGGTCAAACGTGCGAATCGTCTCCACCTCGTCCCCGAACAGCTCGATGCGGTAAGGCAGCTCGTTGGCGTAGCTGAAGATGTCCACGATGCCGCCGCGCACCGCGAACTGGCCCGCCTCGTACACGAAGTCGCTCCGCTCGAAGTCGTACTCGGCCAGCATCTCGCTGATAAAGTTCACATCAAGCCGGTCGCCCACTTTCACGATAAACGTGTTGGCCACCAGGCTTTTCTTGTTGATAACCTTCTCGAACAGCGCCTCGGGGTAGGTGACGATGAGGGGGCCAGGGGCCTCACCCCCCCGGCCCCCCTCTCCGGGGGGAGAGGGGGGAGCCTGACGACCCGTTGTAGTCACTGGCTTTTTGTCACTTGGCTCCCCCTCTCCCCCTGGAGAGGGGGTTGGGGGGTGAGGCACCGAGGTCCGCGAGTTCAGCCGGTTCAGCACCTCGGCCCGCATAAGCACGTTGGCATTTTCCGTCTCATCGAAGGCGTAGGGGCGCTTGTAGGAGCTGGGGAAGAGGAGGGGCTCCTCGTTGGGCAGCAGGTGCTGGAGGTCGGCCAGGAAGTAGGCGGCCTCCTCGCGGTCGTGGAGGATGAAGAGCTGGGGCTGCTGGGGGTAGCTGTGGTGCAGCGCGGCGGCCAGCACGGCATCCTGGGAGCCTACCAGCCCGCGCAGGTGCAGCCGGGCGGGGGCTTCCGCTTTATCGGCGGCCTTGCCGAGGGTGCGGCGGGTGGCCGGGTTGAGGCGGGCGCCCACGGTGAGCACGGTGGGGTCGAGGAGGTAGAGCTTAAGGAAGTCGGAAACCTGCAAAGGGCGGAGCGGCTAGGGCGAAAATCAGGATAACGGCGCGGCTAAGCTACTGCGGCCGGCAACGGTAGAAGCCCGGCCGGGGGCAAAACCGGTCGGGCAGTACAGGCACACGGCGCGTAGCGCGCTAGTCAATACCAATGGCGGCCCCGGAAAGTTTCCGCGGCTTTTGCCCATTCCCGTCGTACCTTCCCTCTTCACGCGGCACCGGGGCAGCGCCCCGCACCTAAGGCTATGACAGACAAGCAGGCAGCAGCGGACAGCAACAAGCAGTGGGATGGGATGGTGCAGCAGCTGCGCCTCATCTGCGAACACGTGCGCCAGGACGGTCCGCTGCCCCGGCAGCAGCAGTCGGAAGCTGAAGATGCCTTCCGCCAGTGCCTCAACCACCTCGAAAACCAGGTGCAGGACCTGCGCAGTGGTTTGAAAGGCAGCGGCGGCAGCTTTTAGGGGATAGATGAACGACATTTGTCATCCTGAGCTTGCGAAGGACCTATACAGAAGCTGTTATCTGGTGTTAGCTTCTGTATAGGTCCTTCGCTGCGCTCAGGATGACAGACGTTTCCATTCCTTCATTAACCACTGTCTCCTAAAATTGCGCGGTTCTTCTCATTTGGCCATTGGCCTGATTACCGGCGTGGCCGTGGCGGGCCTCGTGCCAGGCGTGCCGTTCTCGCCGGCCGGTATTGCCCTGGCCGGCTTCTCGGCCCTGGCCCCCGACCTCGACCACCCCGCCTCCCGGCTTAGCAAGCGGCTCGGTTTCGCCCAGAGCTACGTGCGCTGGGCCTTTGTAGTGGTGGCCGCCGCGGTAGCCGCCTACGCCCAGTGGCAGCTGGTTCCAGGACCTGACCGGCGGCTGGCCTTCACGGTGGCGCTGGCCTTCGGGCTGGTGGGCGCGGCCATGCAGGGCGACTCGACCCGCAAGCTGGCGCTGCTGTTCACGGGCCTGTGCACGGTGGTGGCGGGCCTGTACACCGGCTTCGTGTGGCTGAGCATGCTGGGCTGCTTCATCTCCCTGGCCCCCTTCACCAGCCACCGCTCCTACACCCACACCATCTGGGCCGCCGCCGCCTGGACCTACATTGGCCACCTGGCTAACCAAAGCCTGGGCTGGCACGGCGTGGCGCTGTTTGCGGGCGGCGGCTACGTGTCGCACCTGCTGGCCGACTCGGTTACCAAGGCCGGCGTGAAGTGGTTTATGCCGCTGCTCGATACCAGCCTGGGCATCCCGCTTATCCGCACGGGCTCGAAGAGTGGCAACATGTTGGAGGTCGTTATCTGCGTTGTGTATGGGGCACTGGTGCTGGGGCTGGTCGTGGGCCGGCTGAAGTTCTAGGCGGCGGCCCCGCCCGATGGTTGGCCCGCTGCAGCCGCCAGTCGGGCCGCGAAATGCGCGGGTTGACCGAATTTTACCAGCAGCAGCCGTGTTGCAGAGTACCTTTCGTACGCTGGTTCCGCAAACCGCTAAGCGGTGCGGTAAAACAACAGGCTAATTGGACTTATGCCGGAAACGCCGGCAGAATCCGGGGACCGGAAAGGTGGCGCATGCGGGCCTCAGCAAGAATATTAAGAAATTAGTATTCTGCCGATTGGCTTAACCGCCGGATATGCTTTAGTATTGCACCGCAATCTGCAACGACTTCCCCGCAGGCCCTTCCGACCAGTTCCCGGCAGGTGCTTCCCAAACCCAATGTGGGGCCGCGGGTAGTCATGCAGTCAGCCACTTACCGGGTTGTGCGGTTCAGCTAGTACTCCGCTCCGCCGCCGCCGGGTTTGGGGCCTACTGGTCCGCTATGGATTATTGCTATACCGGAACCGTTGCAACCTGTATCTTTGCCCCGGCAGCCACGGCTCAGCCGGTTATGTTCGTTCTCCCAACCAGACACTATTACTTTTCTCTTTTTTCGCGCCTAACCAGATTTTTTTATGAACCAGATGAACAGCCCGCTGATCAGGATTGGTATTTTTTATGATGGCAATTATTTCCTGAAAATCAGTGATTACTACTACTTTCAGCACGACCGTAAGGCCCGTATCAGCCTCGAAGGGCTGCACGAGTTTATCCGCCATCAGGTAGCCGAAGAAGAGGATGTGGATGTGCGCCTGAGCCAGATTATCGACTCGCATTTCTTCCGCGGCCGCCTCTCGGCCACCGAAGCCCGCGACAAGGACCGCCTCTTCCACGACCGGCTGCTCGACGATATCCTCATGAACATGGGCATCGCCACGCACTACATGCCCCTGAAAACCCGCGACGGCCGCCTGCAGGAAAAGGGCATCGATGTGTGGCTCTCGCTCGAAGCGCTGGAACTCTCGATCCACAAAAGCCTCGACGTGGTGGTGCTGATTGCCGGCGACTCGGACTACGCGCCCCTCATCAAGAAGCTCAACACCGTGGGCACGCGTGTGATGCTGCTCAACTGGGACTTCAAATACACCGATTTCAAGGGCGAAAACCGCGTTACGCGCGCCTCGCAGCAGCTGCTCGACCAGGCCACCTACCCGGTGCAGATGCACGAAATCATCGACCAGGGCCTCACCGACGGCGACGACCTGATTGAGTCGCTGTTCGTGAACACGCCCGAGCCGGCCGCTTTCCCCAGCACCAAGCCCGTGCGCCCCACCGGCCCCACGGCCGCCGGCCCGGTGGGCACTATCGGCATGAGCACCATCAAAAACCTGAAAAACGGGTTTGGCTTCGTGGTGATGCCGCCCAACAACCTGTTCTTCAGCTACGCCGATATGGCCGAGGGCGACTTCAACGAGCTGCAGGAGGGAGACTGGGTGGAGTTCACCGTCGGCCGCAACCACCGCGACGAGGACTGCGCCCGCAACGTGCGCAAAGTCGACGCCCCCGAAATCATGGACCGCGACGACGATGACGACGACGAGGATGGCTACGGAGACGAGCGTGAGCACGAGTCGGCCAGCTCGCCCGAGCGCATGTAGGTTTTTTGAGCTGTTAGCTGAGAGCTTATAGCTATCAGCTTTCGTTCAGAAAGACCTCTGCTTTCGCCCAAAAACAAGGCCCCGCACTCAACCGAGTACGGGGCCTTCTTCGTTTTCCAGCTAACAGCTAACAGCTAACAGCTAACAGCTAACAGCTAAGAGCTAAGAGCTAAGAGCTCAAATAGTACCTGGAAACAGCAGGTCGCGGAAGTCGCGCTTGGTGGCGGGGTAGCGGTTGAAGGTGCCCAGGCCGCGGGCTACTACGAGGTTGTCGCGGGAGAGGCAGCGGATGGTGGTGGTGCTCACAATCAGGGTTTTGCCGGCGTGTTCGATGCTGCCGTGGGCCTCCAGCTCGTCGTGCAGATGCACCGGATGGAAGTAGTTCATCTTGAACTCGACCGTAGAAACCAGCTCGGCCGCCGTGAAGGCCAGCGACAGGGCCGCCGCACCCAGGGCCGCGTCCATCAGGCCGGCCAGCACGCCGCCGTGGCAGGTATTGGGCGAGGAGAGGTGCTCGTCGAGTACGCGCATAGTGTAGCGGATAGTGCCCGGCTCGTCGACGTGCAGCGTCATGCCGTTGGCGCGGCCGTAGTTGTTGATCTGGTTGTAAGTAGCAATGAGGGTGCTGATATCGAGCGGAAGGTCCATGGGGGCGGAGAAGGGCTGGGATGAGTCGGAAAAGGTAAGTACTTTCCGCTAGCTGTTTACCTGTTTCCCGCTTATGGCCCGTTCGCTCACCTTCGCCGAGTTCTACCCCCGCTACCTGCGCGAGCATAGCCGCCGGGGCACCCGCATCCTGCATTTTGTGGGCACCACGCTGTTTCTGGGGCTGCTGCTGGCGGCCCTGTTACGTCAGCAGCCGTGGCTGGTGCTGGCCGGGGTGGTGGCGGCCTACGGCTTTGCCTGGGTGGGCCACTTCTTTGTGGAGCGCAACCGCCCCGCCACCTTCCAGCACCCCGTGCTTTCGCTGCTCGGTGACTTCCGCCTCTACTGGGACCTGCTCCGCGGCCGGGAGAAGTTTTGATTGTAGAGCTACAAGCTACAGGCTGCAAGCTGATGTTGAACGTCGGCTTGCAGCCTGTAGCTTGAAGCATGCAGCTCTATAAAACCTTGCGCATCAAAAAGTGCGGAATCTGGCCGAAGAGCAGGTGGGAGGGCGCTACCACGGCGTAGCCGGCGCGTTCGTAGAACGGCACGGCTTCGGCGCGGGCGTGGAGGATGATTTCGGCCAGCTGCTGTTGATGGGCGGCGGCTTCGAGGTGGGCCAGCAGCTGCCGGCCCACGCCGCGGCCCTGCCAGGCGGGTGCCACGGCCATAAACCGCAGCTGACCCTGCCCGGGCGCCGCCGCATGCAGCCGCCCGACGCCAATGGCTTCCGGCGGCGTGTCGTCGTCGGGCGCGTCGGGCGCGTTGGGCGCGTTGGGCGCCAGTAGCAGGGCGTGGGTGGTGGTGGGCGCGCCGTCGTCGGGGGCGCGCTCCGAGCCGGGCGGCTGCTGCCAGGGCTGGCGCAGCACTTCGTAGCGGAGGCGGTAGTAGGCGGCCCAGTGGGCGGCCGTCTGAGGCGTGATGATGGGTGTGCTGGTGGACATGGGAAGCGCCAAATTCGGCAATAACGCGGAAACCTTACCTTGGCAGCCCCGCTGTGGCGCCGGCCCTATCTTTAGCGGCCCTTTTTGCGTTAAGGCACTGTTTCCCCATTCTCCATTTTTCCTTTCCGTTATGCCCTCTTTTGACATCGTGAGCAAAGTAGACCCGCAAACCCTCGAAAACGCGGTGAATACGGCCAAAAAAGAACTCCAGACCCGCTACGACCTGCGCGACACCAAGGGCGGCATCGAGCTCGACAAGAAAACCAACGTCATCACCCTCACCTCGGAAAACGACATGCGCATCCGGGCCCTCGAAGACATCGTGCTCACCCGCCTCGTCAAGCAGGGCATTGATGGCACGGCCCTCGATTTCACGGCCGAAGCCCAGGCCAGTGGCACGATGATGAAGAAAACGGTGAAAGTGCGTGCCGGCATCGACAAAGACGCGGGCCGCAAAATCATCAAGACCATCAAGGATGCCAAGGTGAAGGTGGAGGCCCAGATGCAGGACGACCAGGTGCGCGTTTCGGCCAAGAAAATCGACGAGCTGCAGGCCGCCATTGCCGCCCTCCGCGGTGCCGACATCGGCCAGCCCCTGCAGTTCGTGAACATGAAGTAGACAGCCGGTTTTGCGCCGCCAGCCCATTCCAGCAATCAGCCTACCAACCCGATGCACTTCGACTTCTCGGTTTTTTCTCAGGCGCACACCTGGGTGAGTCTGCTCACGCTCACGTTCATGGAAATCGTGCTGGGCATCGACAACATTATCTTCATTTCCATCATCGTCAACCGGTTGCCGCGCGAGCTGCAGCCGCGCGGGCGCACCATCGGGCTGCTGCTGGCGCTGGTGTGCCGCATCGGGCTGCTGCTGAGCATCAGCTGGATTGTGGGGCTGAAAGCTTCGTTGTTTACCCTAAACCTGCCCTGGCTCGATGAGCCGTTTGGCGTGAGCGGGCGCGACCTGATTCTGCTGGCTGGTGGCCTGTTTCTGATTGGCAAGAGCACCACCGAAATCCATACCAAGCTGCAGGGCGAGGAAGAGGACGAAACCCAGGCCGGCCAGGGCCGCGCTAACATGCTCAACATCATCTTCCAAATCATCGTCATCGACATCGTTTTCAGCTTCGATTCCATCCTGACGGCCGTGGGCCTCGTGGACAACGTGCTGATTATGATTCTGGCCGTGATTCTGTCGATGGGCGTGATGATTGCCTTCTCGGGCGTGGTGGCCGATTTCGTCAACCGCAACCCCACCATCAAAATGCTGGCCCTCTCGTTCCTGATTATGATTGGGGTGCTGCTGGTGATGGAGGCTTTCCACAAGGAAATCGAGAAGGGCTACATCTACTTCGCTATGGCCTTCTCGCTGCTGGTGGAGCTGCTGAACATGCGCCTGCGCAAAAAGGCCCCGCCCGTACACCTGCGCGACTCGCCCTATGATTAGCGGTGAGGAGTGAGCTACAGGAATTGCGCTCTGCGCCACTGAGGAACCGGCAAAAAGGCCCGCGGCAACTGTCGTGGGCCTTTTTGCCGGTTCCTCAGTGGCGCAGCATAAGTAGCACAATCAAAACTGCCGTGGCGCTGGCCAGCATCAGCGAGTTGAGCCGCATGGACAGGCTAAGCCACAACCATTGACTTAGCAGCGCCAGCAGAAGCATGAAGTAAACAAAGCCCAGTAAGGTGGATTCCGGGTTTTCTACCACTAGGTGCTGGCCGTTAGGTAGCCGGGCCGAGCGAGTGAATCGGAAGATCGGGGTGTACCGTACCTCCAGCGGAAGCTGAAGCAGGTTGGCCGGTACCGGGCTGTAAACGGGGATGCGCCCCCACGTGGTAACCATAACAGCCGGATAGCTGGATGATACGACATTGAGGGCCAGCACGCGGGTAGAAGTAGTACGATACAAAAAAGCGTAGTCGAGCAGCAGTAGCAATCCAAAAGCCAGCAGCACCCGGCCAGATCCACGAATAAGGTGGGCATAAGGCCGCAGGTCGAAGCTGGCAGTTCGGGGGGTGGTCCGGCCGTGCGGCCGGTTGGGCGGGGGCTGGCGGGCGGAGTGCGGGGGGCGGCCCCTTGGCTGAGCGCCCGGCCGTTGCGCAACCGGCGGGGTAACAGGCTTGGGCCTGGCCGTAGCCCGCCACTCCAGCGCCGCATCGTAGGCGGCGCGGCGGGCAGGGTTGCTCAGCACTTCGTAGGCATCGTTCACGGCCAGGTAGCGGGCGTGGGCGGCCGGATCGGGGGTGCGGTCGGGGTGCGTAATCCACACCAGTTGCCGGTACGCCCGCCGGATATCCGCCTCCGAAGCGCTGGAAGTCAGGCCCAGCGTGGTGTAATGCGTGCTCATGTGGTTAAGCTTAGCGCGGCTACGGTGGCGGCCTGGTCCTGCACCCGGCGGGTGGCCAGTTCCAGCAGCCGGCGGTTCAACTCGGGGCGGTGCTGGCGGTAGAAGGCCGTTTCTTCGGTGCTGAACACGCCGGTTATCAACCCTACTACCGTGTAGCGCAGCTTGGTGTTGCGGCCCAGCAGCTCGGCCAGCAGCCGCACTTGGTCGGCGGGGGCGGCGGTGGCCAGCGGCACGTGGTGGTCGCGCACGAAATCGGCTACTACGGCCAGCAGCAGCGGGTTCTGGAGCTTGAGCACGGGCCGCAGCGTGGCATGCAGGAAGTCGCCGGGCGTGGCGGGCGTGGTAGTGGTTTCGGCGGTTACCACGGGGCGCAGGGCCAGCAGGGCGGCATCGGGGCGGAGGAAGTCAGGCATCGGCGGCAAGATAAAACGAAGCCGCGCATTGCATACGGCGGAGGTAGGTACGGCAACAAAAAACCGCCCGGCAGCCTGCCGGGCGGTTTTACTATGTCGAAGCGGGAGAGGTGCTTAGTGTTGCACTACAAGCTTCTTGGTGAGAGTACCTTCCGAAGTGGTGAGGCGTACTACATACAGGCCCGGGGCTATTGTAGAGGTGTTTACCGTTAAGCCATCCTGCTGCAAGCGGGCCGCCGAAATGGTCTGGTCAAATACGCGCTGGCCCAGGATGGTCAGCAACTCTACCTGTACCGGAACGGCGCTGTTTACCTGCGTACGGATCAGTACCTGCTCGCTAGCAGGGTTAGGATATACGTCGAGCAGGGCGCCACTCAGTTGCTTGCCAACGCCCGTCAATGGAGGCGTATCGAAGGCTGGCGTCTGGTCGGTAACAACATTGCTGCTGCCCTGCTTAGCACTGAAACCCATACCCCGACGAGCGAATACTTTCCAGATCAGGTCGGTGTTTGCTCCATTGTTGTTCAGCATATCAGCCTTCAGGATGGCGTCGCGGCCATCGAGGAAGCCAGGGCTGCAGGGCTGTAGCTTAAGACCATCAATAACCAGCTTAAGCGCAATATTATTGCCTCCGGTAGCAGCGGTGAGGTTCTGCTCGTAGCCGTACTTCTCGATCAGTGCCCAGTTCAGGTCCCACAGAGCAGATGCCCAGACGTAGCCAATGCTGTGCACATATACGCGGGTACGGTTGTCAGCATCCTGATAAGTACCGTAGTTCTCAGTACCTATCAGTTTGTACGTAGAAGGGTTGATTTTGAAGTCGGTGCTATAGCGAGTGGGGCGAATGCCGATGCCATTGGTTTCCTGGAAGGAAGCATAGGTGCCAATGCCGCGGCCGGTAGCACCTATGTCGCCGGGTTTGGTGGTCATCCAGAGCGCAAAGAAGTCGCTCCAGCCTTCACCCATTTGCTCCTGGTTGGTGAGGCAGTTAGACTTGTCAGCGCCGCCAGTCAGGCGGTTGGAGATGCCGTGGCCGTACTCGTGGGCGATGATGCCGTTGTCGAAGTCACCATCCCGATAGAACGTTTTCACTTCACCTGAGAAGCTCATCTGCACCGGTGTACCGGCCGCCAGGGCCTGCTTGATGCGGTTGCCGTCAACCAACCCAATCATAAGACCAGGGATACGGATGCCGGTCGTGTCGCCTACGAAGCCAAAAGGAGCCTGATCGGCGTTGTTGTTGATGATGATGACCATCTTCGCCCCGGCCGCCTGGGCCTGCTGCACCTTGACAAGGAACGTGCAGGTTCCGCGGTCAACCACAGCAATGTTGCCCTTCACGGCCGCGGCGTTAGCGTAGGGTGCGCAACCGAAAGTAGGAGTTGTTGTACCGTCGGCAGCCAGCACCAGTGAACCACTTATGGGCCCTATCTTGGCAATCGGAACCGTAAAGGCACCCTCAGTAGCCTTGATGTCGCCCGCCAAGTTAGCTGGTCCGGTAATTACGGCATCAGCCACCGATTCGTCCCACAGATACATCTGCATCCGCGGCTTCATGCCATCGGCGGGCGTTCCGAAGTTGGCGTTGCCAAGCGTCGGCGGAGTCAGGCCCGACTTGTCCTGCGCTTCCGCCTGCACTTCGTCCTTGCCTAGGCCCTTGGTAGTATAGTTGGTCGTCTGGAAGTTACCGCTTGCCTCGTCAAAGCCCTTGTGGGCCATCACGTCGTGCATCAGGTTATTCCAGTAGAACAGGTTGGTAACGGCCGCGCTCAGGTTGGTATTGGCGAGCGTGGCCCGTTTATCGTCGAAAGGAAAGTCGAAAATCAGGTCTGCTCCACCATCGGGGCTGAAGTTTTTGCCCTTGCTGTTGTTGTCATCGTCGGGGTCATCGTAGGCGTACACGTTGTTGCCCCGCGTAATGGTGTATTCAGCACCGGCGGCACCGTTGGTATCATGCCAGCCGAAGGGCGAAAACTTTTTGTCGGCGGGATTGGTAACGAGTTGCCGGGCCCCGTGCATGGGGCTCTCAACGGTTAGCGGCCATACATTATAGCTGTTAGGCGTAGCCGTCGGACGGGCCGTTGGGGTTGTAGCAACTGCCGCCGCAATGCTCAGGGGCCGAGTCAGGCTCAGCATGCTGAAGTTCTCCGACACGTTGAAGTCGGTTTTGTCGAGCAGGACTCCCGTTGAGGCATCTACCCGGGCGTTCCAGTAATGCACGCCACTGCGCGGGGCCAGCGTAACATCCCATACCAACCGCAACGAGCCGTTTGGCATGGGCAGGTACATGAGTTTTACCGGAATTTTATCGGAGGAAATTCCTCCGTCGCTGAATTCCATGCCCTCAGCGGCCGAACCGGCCTTAAGCACCGTCAGCGCGCCGGGTGCAGGTATATCTAACGCCCGGGCGGCGGCGGCAACCGCCTGCTGGGCCGAAAGTGAAGGGGTCGGAGCCGACCCACGAGCCAGTACCTGTATGCCGGGCAGGAAGCTGCTGTTCATGGTCGCTACCTGACCATTAGCGGTCAAGTGTACGCTGGCCACGGCTCCGTACACCTCAATGCCTTGCACGCGCTGGTTCAGGATACGTGCGTAACGCCATTTTGCGCATCGGTGTGCTGGCTGGAAACAGTTGCGTCGGCTGCATCGGCGGCGCTTATGCCAAAGCTAGCCGCCCGGCTTTGGAGGGCATTCAGGGCCCGGCTGTCGGGAGCAGCGTTCTGGGCCACAGCTAAACCTGGCAGGGCCAGCAACGCCGCGGCAGCCAACATCCGGGCTGCAGGAGTAAAGGTTGGTTTCATTAATAGAGGTTAAGTGAAAGCGGAAAAGGCAACAACCAAACAGCGATGAGCTGTCTACTGATAATTTCAAAACTACGAATAAAACCAAGCCTTTTTGGAATTAAGAACAATATATTATCTGTATTTCGTGATTTTTTCTAAAACATACGCTGTGCGAATGCTAAACTGACTTTTCAAGCTTGCTGATAAACTCCCATAGTACTACGCCGGCCGCCACGCTCACATTCAGGCTGTGCTTGGTACCGAATTGCGGGATTTCCACCGCCGCGTCGCAGAGGGCCAGCACCTCGTCTTCCACCCCGAACACCTCATTGCCCATTACCAACGCGTAGGGCTGATCGGCTGCTATGATGAAGTCGGCCAGCAGTATGCTTTCGGTGGTTTGCTCCACGGCTACCAGCACGTAACCGGCGGCCTTCAACTGGTGTAGTGCCTCCAGGGTAGTAGGCGCGTACTCCCAGGCCACCGACTCGGTGGAGCCCAGGGCCGTTTTGGTGATGTCGCGGTGCGGCGGGCGGCCGGTGATGCCGCAGAGCCAGATTTTCTCCACCGCAAAGGCGTCGGCGGTGCGGAAGGCGGCGCCCACGTTGTGCAGGCTGCGCACGTTGTCGAGCACGAGGGTAAGGGGGAATTTTCGCGTATTTTTGAAGTCGGCCACCGTCAGCCGGTTCAGTTCGTCCATCGAGAGTTTGCGCATCCGGCAAAGGTAGGAACGCCCGCCGGGGCATGGGGTGTTGATGAGCTGCACGCTCTACTTGTCATCCTGAGCGGAGCGAAGGACCTTGTCACGCTCCAACGACTCGCTCCGACGTGATAAGGTCCTTCGCTCCGCTCAGGATGACAAGTAGAGCGCTTTTATCCTTCCGAATTACCGTTACTAAGTGAAAGTCCTGAAAGAGAAAAAGCCCGTCCGCACGCACGGCACGCTGGGGCCGCCCGCCGTGGCCGATACGCCGCTGATGAAGCAGTACCAGCAGCTCAAGCAAACCTACCCCGGCGCGGTGCTGCTGTTTCGGGTGGGCGACTTCTATGAAACCTTTGGCGAGGACGCCGTGACGGCCTCGCGCATCCTCGATATCACGCTCACCAAGCGCGGGGCCGGCACGCCCTCGGAAACCCCGCTGGCCGGCTTCCCCCACCACTCGCTCGATACCTATTTGCCCAAGCTGGTGCGGGCCGGCCAGCGCGTAGCCATCTGCGACCAGCTCGAAGACCCCAAGCAGGCCAAGGGCCTCGTCAAGCGCGGCGTTACGGAGCTGGTGACGCCCGGCGTGAGTTTGCACGACAACGTGCTGGAGCGCCGCAGCAACAACTACCTCTGCGCCGTGCATTTTGGCAAACAGGAAGCCGGCATCAGCTTTCTCGACATCAGTACCGGCGAATTCCTGGTGGCCCAGGGCACGGTGGAGTACCTGGGCAAGCTGCTCCAGAACTTCCAGCCGGCCGAGGTGCTGTTCTGCAAGAAAAGCCGGAGCGAGTTCGAGGGCCACTTCGGGCCCGACTACTGCCACAACGCGCTGGAAGAATGGGTGTTCGGCCACGACTACGGTTACGAGCAGCTCACGCGCCACTTCAACACCACCTCCCTCAAGGGCTTCGGCATTGAAGGACTGCGCGAGGGCATCACGGCCGCCGGCTGCATCCTCCACTACCTGGCCGAAACCAAGCACACCGACGTGGGCCACATCGGCAGCATCGGGCGGCTGGAGGAGGACAAGTACGTGTGGCTGGACCGCTTCACGGTGCGCAACCTGGAGCTGGTGCAGGCCCAGCACCCCGGCGGCGTGCCCTTGATTGACATTCTCGATCAGACCATTACCCCGATGGGCGCCCGGCTGCTGCGCAAATGGGTGGTGCTGCCCCTCAAGGAGCCCGCCCAGATTCAGCGCCGCCTCGATACGGTGGACGCCTTGCTGCAAACCCCCGAGCTACTGGAGAATTTGCAGCAGCACCTGCGCCAGATAAACGACTTGGAGCGGCTGATTTCCAAGGTGGCCGTGCGCCGCATCAACCCCCGCGAGCTGCTGCAACTCGCCCGCGCCCTCGAAGCCATCGGCCCCATCCGCGACGAGCTGGCCGCCTCGGGCGTAAAGGCCCTGCAAAAGCTGGCCGACCAGCTCAACCCCTGCGCCGCGCTGCGCGAGGAAATCCAGACGAAAATCCGGGAAGACGCGCCCATTCTCACCAACCAGGGCGGCGTGCTGCTCGATAACATTGATGCCGAGCTGGACGAGCTGCGCCGCATGGCCGGCTCGGGCAAGGACTACCTGTTCCAGCTCCAGCAGAAAGCCATCCAGGAAACCGACATTTCCTCGCTCAAAGTAGCCTACAACAAGGTGTTCGGCTACTACCTCGAAGTTACCAACGCCCACAAAGACAAGGTGCCGGCTACCTGGATTCGCAAGCAGACGCTGGTGAATGCCGAGCGTTACATTACCGAGGAGCTAAAGGTGTACGAGGAGAAAATCCTCAACGCCGAGGAGCGCCTGTTCATCATCGAGCAGCGCATCTACACTGAGCTGGTGCTAACGGCCGCCGAGTACGTGCCCCAGGTGCAGCAGAACGCCCGCGCCATCGGCGTAGCCGACTGTCTGGCCTCCTTCGCCGCCACCGCCCGCCAGCACCGCTACGTGAAGCCCATGGTGGACGATAGCACGACCCTCGACATCACCGCCGGCCGCCACCCGGTAATCGAGCGCCAGCTGCCTCCCGGCGAGCAGTACATCCCCAACGACCTGCGCCTCGACCAGGACGAGCAGCAAATCGTGGTGATAACCGGCCCCAACATGGCCGGCAAATCGGCCCTGCTGCGCCAAACAGCCCTGATTGTGCTGCTGGCCCAGATAGGCTCCTTCGTGCCCGCCGATGCGGCCCACGTGGGCGTCATCGATAAAATTTTCACCCGCGTCGGCGCTTCCGACAACCTGAGCAAGGGCGAAAGCACCTTCATGGTGGAGATGACCGAAACGGCCAGCATCCTCAATAATTTGTCGGATAGAAGTCTGGTGCTAATGGACGAAATCGGGCGCGGCACGAGCACCTACGACGGCATCAGCATCGCCTGGGCCATCGTAGAGCACCTGCACAACTCGCCGCGGGCGCGGGCCAAAACGCTGTTCGCCACCCACTACCACGAGCTCAACCAGCTAGCCGCCGACTGCCCCCGCGTGCGCAACTACCACGTGGCCGTGAAGGAAGCCGACAACCGCATCCTGTTTCTGCGCAAGCTGCGCGAGGGCGGCTCCGAGCACAGCTTCGGCATCCACGTGGCCCGCATGGCCGGCATGCCCACGGCCGTAGTGCTGCGGGCCAACGAAATCATGCACCACCTGGAGCAGGAGCGGGCCAACACCGGCCTGGAGCCCGACCAGCCCACCGAGTTCGACGACCTGCTGGTGGGCCTGGATGATAACGCCGACGCCGACGCAACCAGCGGCAAGGTAGTGCCCCTGAACAGCCGCGCCGAAACGCCCGAAGCCGTCCGGCCAGCCGGCCCGAAAGCCCAGCCGGCGGCCGCCGTGCACTCGGCCCCGCGCCCCAGCTTACAACTCAGCATGTTCGAGCCCGCCGACCCGGCCCTGGAACATCTGCGCGAACTGCTGACGCAGCTCGATGTGAACACCCTAACGCCGATTGAGGCCCTGCTGAAGCTTAATGAGCTGAAGCTGGCAGTAGGTGGCGGCAAGTAGCGCCCGGAACCGGCGGCCCGGCTCAGCTTCTGGCTGTTCGGGCCGCTGGGTCGGGGCTCGGTTGGGCTGTGGCCAGGCTCGGCGACGAAAAATTTTCTGGCTGACAATCAAAGCAAAAGCCTTTAAATGGACTTAATTAACCGGTTTTTTTACAGGCAGGGCTTGACTTCAGGATTTGCTGTACTACCTTTGTCACACCAAAACGCTCCAGGGCGTTTGAATCTCAAGCGAGAGTAGCTCAGCTGGTAGAGCGCGACCTTGCCAAGGTCGAGGTCGCGAGTTCGAACCTCGTCTCCCGCTCCAACACGAAAAACCTGCCCCATCCGGCAGGTTTTTTCGTTTCTTGCTGGTATGGCTAACACCCGCAAGTGTCTGAGTACCGATGCTGAGTTTCAACAGGCCGTAGCCGAGTGCCTCTCGGTGCGGCAGGTGCTCAGCCGCATCGGGCTGGTGCCGGCCGGCGGCAACTACAAAACGGTGCACGCCCGCGTGGCCCGGTTGGGGCTGGATACGAGCCACTGGACGGGGGCGGGCTGGAATACGGGGGCGCGGTTTCGGGCGTTTGGAACGCCTTTTTCCTGGGACGATATTCTGGTTGAAAACTCGACGTACGCCTCGACCTTTCGTTTGCGTAAGCGGTTGATTGAATATAGATTAAAAGAGCACAAGTGCTAAGGGTGCATGTTATCGGAGTGGGTAGGTGAGCCAATACCACTGGAGTTGCACCATATCAACGGTATAAACAACGACCACCGTTTGGAGAATTTGCAGTTACTTTGCCCAAATTGCCATGCGCTGACCGACAATTACCGCGGTAAGAATCAGAAGCGAAAAACAAGCTAACTGCTTGAGCCGGAGTGGTGAAACTGGTAGACACGCGACACTTAAACTGTCGTTTCCGCGAGGAAGTACGGGTTCGATTCCCGTCTCTGGTACTTTTGAAAAGCAGCCCCCGCCGCGTGGGGCTGCTTTTTTATTGGGGTGTTGCCCGGCTGAAATTGCAATGGTAGGGCGGCGTCAACCGGAGGCAAATTTCTACCTTTAAGCGCCTGACTTCCGCCCGTTGCCCCGCTCTTATATCCGCCCCTATGCTTTCTTCCGACGAATACCAGCAGAAAATAAAGCAGGCATTTGCTGAGATGAGCAAGGTAGTTGTGGGCCAGCAATACATGGTGAACCGGCTGCTGATTGGGCTGTTTACCGGCGGCCACGTACTGCTGGAGGGCGTGCCGGGACTGGCTAAAACACTTACGGTGAGTACGCTGGCCAAGGTGCTGCACCTGCACTTCCAGCGGGTGCAGTTCACGCCCGATTTGCTGCCTTCCGATCTGGTGGGCACCATGATTTACAACCAGAGCCGTTCGGAGTTTGAGGTGAAGCGCGGGCCGATTTTCGCCAACCTCGTGCTGGCCGACGAGGTGAACCGCTCGCCGGCTAAAGTGCAAAGCGCCCTGCTCGAAGCCATGCAGGAGAAGCAGGTGACCATCGGCGAAACCACGTACCCGCTCGATTTGCCGTTTCTGGTGCTGGCCACCCAGAACCCGGTGGAGCAGGAGGGCACCTACCCGCTGCCCGAGGCCCAGGTCGACCGCTTCATGCTGAAAGTGTACGTCGATTACCTTAAGAAAACCGACGAACTGGAAGTGATGCGCCGCATGGCTAACCTGAGCTACGTCGATGATGTGCAGGCGGTGCTTACCCGCGACGATATCTTCGGCATTCGGCAGCAAATCAACCAGGTACAGATTTCGGAAACCCTGGAGAAGTACATTATCGAGCTGGTGTTTGCCACCCGCAAGCCCGCCGAGTACGACTTGCCCGAGTTCCAGCAGTACCTGCAGTTTGGCGTGAGCCCCCGGGCTAGCATTGCCCTGCACCGCGCCGCCAAAGCCGTGGCCTTCTTGGATGAGCGCGACTACGTGCTGCCCGAAGACATCAAGGACGTGGCCGCCGATGTGCTCAACCACCGCATCCTGCTCAACTACGAAGCCGAAGCCGATGGCATCCGCACCCAGGACATGATTGAGGCCATTCTGCGCAAAGTGCCCATCAGTTAAGCAAGCAGGGACAAAAGGACGGGGGGCGCTGGTTTGTCTTTTATGCATAAGCCCTGTACCTGTCACCCAAACATCCGCCGCCAGGCCTGGGCAGCATCGGTGGGGCCAGGCAGAAAGGCGGTGGGACCCAGGCCGGTGGTACGGCGGAACTGCCAGATCAGAAAAGCCGTGGAGGCGGTATAAGAAAGCGTGGAAACCAGGGCGGCCCCGGCAGTATGCAGCCGCGGAATCAGCAGCAGGCCCCCGGTTACCGTAACCAGCAGCCCCACTACCGAAGCCGTATTGTTGAGGCGGTAGTGCGCCCGGCCGCTGAAGTAGCTGGTAATGAGCATCTGCACGGACATAATAACTACGCCTGGGGCCAACCACTGCATCACCGTTTGGGCCGGTCCGAATTCGCGGCCGAACACGGCCGTAAGCAGGGCCGGGGGCACCAGCACCAGCACCAGCACAGCCGCCGCGGTGCCCAGTACCGCCAGCCGCCCCACCCGCAACGCCGACTCGGGCAGCGGACCGTGGCCGGGCGTGTTCACCAAATCGACGTACTGCACCAGGGCCGCGCTGCGCGGAATCAGCCAGATGGCTTCCATGAGCGATACGCCCACCGACAGAATGCCCACGGCCCGCGCATCGGCGAAGTAGGCCACAAAGTAGTAGCCCAAACGGTAGTTGGCGAAGGCCAGAATGTTGGAAAAGTGCGCCCCCCGGCTGTGGCGGGCCAGTTCGCGGGTGGTGGCGCGCAGCCGTCGGCCCTGGCGGTGGCGGCTGTCAGGCAGGCCCAGCAGGGGGTGGAGGCTCAGCAGCCACGGCAGCCCGAAGGCCAGGTAGGCGGCGTAGTAGTACGTTTCTACGGCCACCCAGCGCCCGCCGGCCCCGAAAGCTGCCAGTAGCGTCCCGGCCAGCAGCGCCACCTGGGCCAGCGTGAGCAAGTTGTAGATGCCCTCGCGCCGACGGCCCAGCAGCAGGGCCGTGTTTATCGAGAAAAAGGCTTGCAGCAAGCTCAATAGCCCCAAATGAAGCAGATATAGCGGCTCGGGCTGCCGCAGCAAACCCACCAGGGCGGTGCCCAGCCCGCACACCAGCGCCGCCCAGCCGTAAGCCGGTAGCAGCAGGTGCCAGAGGTTGCGGCGCGGGGCCAGGTAAATCAGCGACGAGCCACCCAACAGTCCGATAAAGAGCAGAATAGCCGCGCAGTCGGTAACGAACAAACTCACCGCACCCCGGCCCGCCGCCCCCAGGTAGCGCGCCGTCAGCCATACTACTCCAAAGCTGAGCAGCGCCGTAGCCAAGCGGGTGCTGAAATTTTGTACGACGCGGCGCAGCATGTAGGCAGGAGACAAGCGAAACCAATGAAAACTAGTGCGAAAACGGTCGGTAGTCCAACAATATGCGCTACCCGCGACTCATCAAGCTGTACACCCGCCGGAAAGCCGCGCCCACGGCCGGGTAACTGAAGCGGGCCTGCGCCGTTTTGCGCATCTGGTGCTCGTTGAAACGGCCAATTGGGGCTTGCAGCACTTCCAGCAGAGCGGCGTAGAGAGCCTGCTCGTCGCCGGGCTCCACTAGCTGGCCGGCCGAACCGTCGGGCGGCAGCAGTTCGGGCACGCCGTTTACGCGGGTGGCCACGGCAGGCAGGCCGCTGGCCTGGGCTTCAATGAGCACGCAGGGCAGGTTTTCGTAATTGGAAAACAGCACGAACGCCTGGGCCCGCCGCATCTCAGTCGCTACTTCCTCCGACGTTAGCTTGCCCAGAAACTCCACTGTGCCATCGGCCAGCAAACCCAGCTCGGCGGCCAGCTGGTGCATCTGCGCCTCGGCCGGACCGTAGCCGGCAATGCGCAGCCGCAGATTCAGCTCGGGGTGGTCGGTGCGTAGCCGGGCCACGGTGCGCAGCGTGCCGCTCAGGTTTTTGGCCTGCTCGTTGAAAGCAGCCACGTTCAGCAGTCCCCGGCGCCGCCCGGCCTCGGTGGGCAGTCCGAACCGGTCAGTGTCGACTACGTTGGGAATGATAACGGTTTGCCGGGCCCGCCCGCCGAGCCGCTCCAGGGCCCGTTTTAGGTCGTCGGAAACGGGCGTGAAGACGGCGGCCCGGCTCACCAGCAGCCCGGCCAGCCGGCCGCGCCACCAGCTCAGGCGATGCGCATTCACCAGCAAAAAGGCTGTCCAGTTCTCGGTAATCAAGTACGGAATCCGGTAGCGCCATTTCAGCACCAACGCCAGCGCCGCAGTACGCAGCATAATGTGGGCGTGCACAATATCGGGCCGCCGGCCCTGCCAGTGTCGGCGTACGGCTCGCCAGCCGCGGATCATGCACACCAGCCACAGGCCCAGCTTCAGCAGCTTATCGAGCGGGGCGAGGCCCGTCAGGTGGGCGCGGTAGTAGTAGCGCCAGGTAGGTACCGGGCCGCGCAGGTCCACTTCGCTTTCAATGATGCCGGACAGCGGCCCCCGGGCCACGGCCGCAAACACCACTGCGCTCCGCAAAGGCTGTTCGGGCGTATCGGTGGCGGCAATGGCGGCTACGTGCCGGGCTACAAAGTCGCCGTCCTGGTCGTCGTAGCGGTGCGGGTACCACTTGGGCAGGTGCAGAACATGCAGGGCAGATGGAGAAGCAGCAGACACGAAGCAAAAGTACACCAAGCCGTGGCTGGAGCCTTTCCGTTTCGGTCTGAACCTAAAAAAAGCTGACTGCCTCAGGGCAGCCAGCTTTTTAAAATACGAAGAATAGAATAGCTGATTCTACAGCTGAAGATGACGGTTTGCAGCTCGTCATCAAGTAGTTAATAGTGCCCGGTCGCGAATAGGACGGAATAGTAGTCAGTAAATACAAGGCAACGGTAGTCGCATCAGCTTCCTACTTCACCACCACAAAGCGCACCGACTGGCTGGTTTCGCTCGTCGTGACGGTGGCCAGGTACACGCCCGCTTGCAGGCCGTCGGGCAGGCGCAGGGCCTGGTCGCCGGCGCTGAGTTTCCCGCTGGCCAGCACCGTGGCTATCGGGCGGCCGGTCAGGTCGAGCACCTGCACGGTAGCGGTGGCCGCGCGGCGCAGGCTGAAGCGTAACTCGGCCGGGCCGGTGCTGGGGTTGGGCACCACGGCCAGCTGCCGGAGCTGCCCGGAAGCCGACTTGGTAGCCGTCGTCACGCCGGGGGAGTTGTAGCAGGTAAGCTGGGGGTTGAAGTTGGTCCAGCCGGCGGCCCAGTTACCGGTGTTGGGCCCGGTGGCACCCTCCGGCGCGAAGGCCCCGCGGTAGCTCACCCTGTCGAAAAACGCGTCGGCTGCCTTGCCCGTGAACCCGGCCCCGGCGCCCAGCTTCGAGCTGGCTTTGGGTTGGAAGAAGGGGTTGGTCAGGTTGAAGTTTTCGGTGGCCAGATTCAGGTCGGCCACGCTGGAAATGAGGTCGTTGCCGTTGTCGGTCAGAAACTTCTTTGCATCAAATGTGCTGCCCGTTACCACGGTGGCCACTTTGCTGTCGGCGAAGCCGGCAAACACGTTGTGGCGCAGCTGCAGCGCGCCGCCGGCGGCGTTGCCCTCCGCGGCCGTGCCATCGAGCAGCAGCCCCACCGGGTAACCCGCCACCACCGAGTTGTAGATGCTCAGGGCCGAGTTGCGCCGCAGGTGCATGGCGCGCTTGTAGTTGTTGTTGAGCGTACCGGTAGCGGGCGCAATGAAGTTGCTGATGTTGGAGAAAACGGCCGCCGTCTGGGGCCCGTTGGCCGAGCCGTTGGCGTCGTTGTCCGACTCGAAGCCGTTGGAGCCCGACACGTCGGCCAGGTTGGGGTCGCGCAGCGAGAGGCCGAACTGCACCTTGCCCGCAAAGCCGTTGTCGGTGTCCCACTCGTCGTCGGTGCCGCGGAAGGCCACCAGGTACCTGGCGTTCACCGTGCCGCCGAACCACTCAAACGAATCGTCGCCGGAGTACGAAACCTGGATGTAGTCAATGGTCGTGCCCGCGCCCACGCCGGCCAGCGTCAGGCCGTTGATTTCGTTGTCGGTGGTGAAGGCAATGCCCGGAAACTCGATGCGCACATATTGCAGCGTGCCCGAGTTGTCGTTGGGGTCGGTGCCGCCGAAGTAGGTGTCGGGCGTCAGGCCGCCTTCCAGCTTGGGCAGCGGCTGGCCGGGGGCCGCCGGAATGTTCTGCGGGGCCCGGCCGGCCAGAATCAGCCCGCCCCAGTCGCCCCGGTCCCGCTCGCCGGGCGCCTGGTTCGAGGTGAACACGATGGGCCGGGCAGCCGTACCGCGGGCCTCAATTTTAGCGCCCTGCTTGATGGTAAGCGTGCCTTTCGACGCCTTATCGCCCTTGATGATGGTGCCCGGCTGAATGGTGAGCGTGGCGCCGCTTTCCACGAACACGAAACCCTTGAGCAGATACACCCGGTCGGCCGTCCAGGTGGTGTTGCTGGTAATCGAGCCCGACACCTCGACCGGGGCCGGGGCTACGGAGCAGCTCGTTTGGGCCCGTAGCGGGGTGAGGGCGCCGGTTACGGCGGCGGCGGCCAGGGCCAGCGAGAGTACGGTCTTTTTCATCGAAAAAAAGAAGAGGAGTGAGGTGGAAAGGAGTGGATTGAGTACCCAACAAAGGTCCGGCACCGGCCGCGCCGGGGCGTTAGCGGGCCGTTATCATTGGGTTACGCCAGCATTATCTTCTGTCAGAAAATGAGCTGCCAGCGAGTAGCGAGCAGCTAAAAGCGCGCTTCCTCAAAACTGGTAGGTCAGACCCACGGTGGAGTACTGGCCGCGGCGGAAGCGGGCAAACGCGCCGCCATCGGCCCCCGTGATTTTACCGTCGCGGTTCGAGTCGTAGTACTGGCGGGTGTACTGGTTGAGCGCGTCCTGAATGCCCACGCGTACGCTCAGGTGCCGGCCCACACTTTTGGTGGCGGCCAGGTCGATGACGTGGCGGGAGAGCTCGAAAATGCTGAAGTTCTGGGTGTTGCTGCTGGCAAACAGAATGCGCGGTCCGATGACGTTGTACTGCGCCGACACCTGCCAGCCCCGGGCGTCATCCTGGTAGAAAACGCCCGTGTTCACCACGTAGGGCGACTGGCCCTGCAACGCCCGCCGGTTGAGGTTGCCGGCCCCCTGCGCATCGTCGCTCAGCGTCACTTGGCTCTTGATTAGCGAGGCGTTCAGCACGAAGGCAAAGTGCTGCAGAAACCGGTTTTCGGTGAGGTCGGCCAGGCCTTTGCGGGCTTCCACCTCCACGCCCACATCGTAGGCGCTGCGGGCATTCACGAAGCCCAGCTCCAGGGCGCTGCCGGTCGTCGAGCCGGTTACCTGCTCGATGGCATCGGTGAACTTCTTGTAGAACACGCCCACCGACAGCAGCTCGGCCTTGGTGGGGTAGAACTCGTAGCGCAGGTCGGCGTTGTAGATTTTGGCCGTCTGCAGGTCGCGGTTGCCCTTTAGCAGGGCGTTGCTGTTGAAATCGTAGTAGGCGTAGCCGGCCACCTCCCGAAACTCGGGGCGGTTGAGCGTGACGCTGCCCGCCAGCCGCAGCAGGCTGCGCAGGCTAAAGTTGTAGGTGCTGTTGAGCGAGGGCAGCAGAAAGGTGCGCTGCTCCTCGTAGGGCGCGGCGCTGGCCAAACCCGAGCGCAAAAACTTGCGGTTGTACTCCAGCCGCACCCCGCCCGACACGCTGAACTTGTCCGACACCGGGGCCACGGCGCTCAGGTAGCCGGCCGCCAGCAGGTTGTCAGCGCGGTAGCTGTCCTCGTCGCCGGTGCCTTCGCGCAGCGTGAAACCCGTGTTGGGGCCGATGTTTTCGGGCGCAAAAATCGTCTCAATCGGCAGCTGCAGCAGCTCGTAGTTGAAGCGCGCCGGCCGGGCCGGCACGAACGAGAAAAAGCGGCTGGCGTAGCTGCGCTCCTTGTATTCGGTGTAGAAGCCGGCGCGCAGCTTGTACTGGCTTTCGCGGGTGGTATCCCGCCGGCCGCTCAGGCGCTGCTCCCACTGCCCGCTGCCCATGTAGGTGTCTTCGCGCAGCCGCGAGTAGTACGACGATACATCCTGCTGCGAGCCAATCTGGCTGATTTCCACCTGAAAAGGCGGGGCCGCGTCGCCGGGCGCCGGCACGTCGCGGCCGGTGCGGTAGCGGCGGTAGTCGGGCTCGTTGCGCAGCACGTAGTTGTAGCCCGTCTGCCAGGTCAGGGTGCTGGTTTTGGCCGCGCCCAGCTCGTGGGTGCCGGCCAGCTGGCCCGAGTAAATCGTGCGGCTCTGGTAGTGCAGCGCGTGGTTGTCGCGGGCCCGGCCGTCGCCGCCCTGGGCAAAATCGACGCCCGTGCGGTGGGTTACTTCGTCGGTGCCATACTGGTTGAGGAAGTTGCGCAGCTCCAGGCGGTGAGCGTCGCTCAGGCGCACCTGCCAGTTATGAATTACGCCCAGCCGGCTGGCGGTCTGGGCCTGCTCGTCGGTGTAGTCGTAAATGAAGTTGCCGGTGCCCGTTTCCAGCCGCTGCCGCTGCACCTGGTACTGCTGGCGCGTGTTCGAGTACGACACCGACGTGACGTTGCTCAGCTGCGCCCGGCCCAGGTCGTAGCGGCGCGTCAGGCCCAGCGAGGCCCGCAGGTCGGGTAAAGCCGTGCTCAGCCGGGGCTTCCAGCTGTTGTCGAGGGCGCGGGCGGCCTGCAGCAGCCGGGCGTCGGAGAGCGGCTGCTGGCTGTTGTAGGGTTCGGCGCCGATGACAGTGGGCATTTTCCGCTCACCGCCGTCGTAGCCGGCCCACTGGGTGCGGCTGCGCTGCGGGCTCTGCTGGTAGCCGCTGCCAAACGTGGTGCCCGCCCGGTGCCAGGCCGATACCGACAGGCTGGTGGTGTTTTCGAGCACCGCGTTTTTGGTGTACACTTTCACGGCGCCGCCGCCAAACTCGCCCGGCAGCTCCGGCGCGCCCGACTTGAAAATCAGCACCCGGTCAATCACCGACGAGGGCAGAATGTCAAACGAAAAGGAGCGCGTATCCACCTCCGACGAGGGCGTGAGGGCATCGTTGAGCAGCACCGTGTTGTAGCGCTCGGCCAGGCCCCGAATCACGATAAACGAGTTGTTCTGGATGGTGACGCCCGGAATGCGCTTCACCACCTCGGCCGCGTCGCGGTCCAGCGTCTTCACAATCTGGTCCGAGCTCATGCCGCTCACCACCACTTCCGATTTCTTCAAGTCCTGAAGCAGGGCCACCTCGGTGCCGGTCTGTTTCTGGCCTGTCACCACCACCTCGCCCAGCGCCTGGCTGCTTTCCTCCAGCGCGCCATTGAGGGTGGTCGTCTGCCCCGCGCGCAACACCGTGCCGAGGAAGGTGAGCGGCTTGTAGCCAATCGACTGCACACTGATGGTGTAGGTGCCGGGCGCGGCCGTGAGCTGGTAGGTGCCGTCGAGGCCCACGGGGGCGGCCTGGGTGGTGCCTGCTATGATGACGGTGGCCCCGATAGCGCCCTCGCCGGTTTTTTTATCCCGAATCGTTCCGCTCAGCGTGGCCTGCTGGGCCCGGGCCAGTGAGCTGGTAAGCAGCAGGATGAGCAGCAGGAAAAACAGCGTAAGTGTGCGTTGCATACGGGGCTTGAAAAGGGTTTGACAAAACTACCCTGGCCCTGTTATGCTAATATTGCGCGGCGGTTATGTTTGCGTTACCCTCGTCGCCCGCCCCGCATCTGCCCGCCGAAAGCGCTACTTTCGCGGCCTCCATCAGCCCTGCCCGCACCCATGCTCCAGTCCATGACCGGCTACGGAATCGCCACCCGCGAAACCGACCACTACGCCGCTACCGTCGAAATCAAGTCGCTTAACTCCAAGAGCTTTGACCTCACTCTGCGCCTGCCCCGCTTCCTGCAGGACAAGGAGCTGGAAATCCGCAACCTGCTGGCTAAAAGCCTGGTGCGTGGCAAGGTCAACCTCAACCTCGATTTCACCCGGCCCCGCGCCACGGCTGCGGGCGGCTCCATTGTAAATGAGGTGGCCCTGACGGCGGCCTGCCAGGAGCTGCAGGCCCTGAGCCTGCGCACCGGCCTGTCGTTCGACCAGGTAACAGCCGTGGCCCACGCCCTGCCCGGCTCCCTGCGCCTGCCCGCCGCCGACCCGGCCGCTGCCGCCGAGCCCCTGGAAACCGAAACCAGCTGGGACGAGCTGCTGCCGCTGCTGCACGAGGCGCTGGAGCGCCTGCACGAGTTCCGCCGGGCCGAGGGCCAGGCCCTGACCGCCGAAATTCTGGGCTACGTGGAGCGCATCAGCCAGCTGCTGGCCGAGGTGGAGCGCCACGACCCCAGCCGCGTGGCGCAGGTGCGCCAGCGCCTGCAAAGCCACCTGGCCGACATCTCAGCCAACGAGCATTTCAACAGCATCCGCTTCGAGCAGGAGATTCTGCACTATATCGAGAAGCTTGACATTGCCGAGGAAAAGGTGCGGTTGGGCAACCATTTGCGCTACTTCATCGAAACGGCCCACCTGCCCGAGCCCACCGGAAAGAAATTAGCGTTTATTTCGCAGGAAATTGGTCGCGAGATAAACACCATCGGGTCCAAAGCCAACGACTCGGCCATGCAACACCTGGTGGTGAGCATGAAGGAGGAACTGGAGAAAATTAAGGAGCAGATCAACAATATTCTCTAAAACCAAAACCAGAATAAGGCGGCCCGCGTAGGTGCCTAATATAACTTTAAGAACATTACTGTGCATAGGCTATTCTTGATATTGCATTGAATATTTTCAGGTGTACCGTTAAACTGCCAAAAAATAATTTTCACCGGTAAAACGGCCATTATGTTGTCAAAATCGACTTTATCGGCCATCTAGATTTCCCTTTCAGGCGTAGAAGGCAGTTGTTTTTCATCAAATGACTTGCGCTTCGGCTTTTTCCTTGTAAATTGTGTTATCCAAGCAGCCCGGCAACTGCCTTACCGCTGGATTTCCTCACTCTGCTTTCCACCTTTTTTCAGCCTACTACTATGAAAAAAGCCCTACTTACCTTACCTGTTCTCTGCCTGATGGTGCTGCTGATGGCGGCCCGTCCGTTCGCCGAAGTTGAGCTGATCAAAAAGCGCGTTCTGAGCGAGCGGGTGGAGATTCTCATCCCCAAAGGCTTCGAGGTGATGAGCGAGCAGCAGATGGATTTCAACTACGCCAAAGCGCAGAGCCGTCCGAGCGTCATCTACACCAACAACAAGGAAGTTAGCCTGGCCTTCTCCTACACCGACAACACGGCGGACCAGGACATGGTGGACATGTACCACGACAACTTCTATAAGATTTACGCCAAGCAGTACAAGGGCGCAACCTGGTTCAGCCACGGCGTGAAGGAAGTAAGCGGCCGCAAAGTGGGCTACCTCGAGCTGATGAAGCCGGAGCTAGGCCGCGAGTCGTACACCTTCATCTTCTTCACCGACGTGGAAGGCAAGCTGCTGATGTGCACCTTCACCTGCGCCGACCGCCAGAAGCCCGAGTGGGAAAACGTCGCCAAGCAGATCATGGGCTCGTTCAAGAGCAACAGCTAATCCAACGCCGCTACGTCAGCGACAATCTCAAAAGCAGTTCACCCGGAGTTTGCCTTGCTGGCAGATTCCGGGTGAACTGCTTTTAGGGAGAAGTGAGAGGTGAGATTTTAGAAGTGAGAAGTGAGAAAAGGAACGTCATTCAGAGCATGTGGCGCATCAAGCCAGGGACGAAGAATCTCGCGTGCTGATGTTGCAGCGACGGTTCAACGATTCACGCGAGATTCTTCGTCCCTGGCTTGATGCGCCACATGCTCTGAATGACGTTCTTCTCACTTCTCGCCTCTCATTTCCCCGAAGCCGCGCCGTTGAGAAAGTCGCGCAGGAGCCCGAATACGGCGCTGAAGGCGGTGAGGGGAAGGGTTTCGGGCCGGTCGAGGACATCGTGGTAGGCCGTGATGCCGCCGCGGGTGTAGAAGAACAGGGCCGGCACGCCGCGCTCCGAAAAGGGGAAGTGGTCGGAGTTGGCGGCCCGGCCGCGGGCGGCCAGCGACGGCACGTAGCCGCCCACCGCATTCAGGCGTTGCAGGCGGGCAAACTGGTTTTCAAACACCCGCCCGTTCACCACCGTCAGGCCCTCGCTGCCGGTTCCCAGCAGGTCGAGGTTAGTTAGCACCCGAATGGCGGGCAGCGGAATGAGCGGGTGCTCGACAAAGTAGCGCGAGCCGACCAGCCCGGCTTCTTCGGCCCCGAACGCCAGAAATGCCACCGAGTAGGCCGGGCGGTTTTCAGGCTGGGCGTAGTAGGCGGCCAGCTCCAGCAGCATCGCCACGCCGCTGGCGTTGTCGTTGGCGCCCGGAAAGTAGGTGTCGCGCCCCAGCCGGCCCAGGTGGTCGTAGTGGGCCGACACCACCACGAACGAGTCGGGGCGGGCGGTGCCGGGCAGGTAGCCGACCACGTTCTGAGTGCGGTAGGCGGGCTCCAGGCGGGCATCGAGGCGCAGGCGCACAGTGCGGGCGGAGGCGGGCCAGGCGGCGGCGCGCACTTCCAGCCGGGGGCGCGGGGCCTGCTCGCCGGCCACGCTGGCCGTGAGCTTGCCGGGCATCAGCGTGAGTTGGGCGGTGGCCGTGGCCAGGTGGGCCTGCACGGCGGGCGGCAGGTCGGCCAGCCGCTTGGCCTGCGCCTGGGTTAGCACCAGCACCGATTTGGCCAGCGGCGTAGCCAGCAGTTTCTGCCGGGCTTGGGACTGGGTGAAAACCAGCGAATCGAGTTGGTATACCGGGCCGTGTACGTTGCCGGGGCCCGAGTCGGGGGCGGCAATGAAATCGAGGCCGGGCTGTAGGGGCTGGTTGTCGGCGCGCAGTTCGGCGCGGCCGGGAAAGGTGTTGACGGGCAGCGTGAAAAACTGGTAGTATTCGGGGGCCAGGGGCTGCAGGCCCAGCGCGCGGAAGCGGCCCTGCAGGTAGGCCGCGGCCCGCTGCTCGCCGCCCTGTACGTAGCCGCGGCCGTGCAGCTCGGGGGCCGTCAGTTGGGTAATCGCCTGCCGGACCCGGGCCATATCCTGCGCCGCGGCCGGCGCAGTTGCGGCCAGTGCGCCCCCGAGCAGCAGCCCGAGTCGTGTCAGGCAACTCAAGGGAAAAGCGCGGGTGCGATTTGATAACAAGCTCATTGCCAGAAACGACGGTTAAACCACATGAAGGCGGTGCCGGCCGCCGCGCCCAGTGCGTCGCTGAGCAGGTCCGACCATTCGCCGTGGCGGCCCAGGGCCAGCAGCATCTGCAGCACTTCAACCAGCGCGCCTAAGCCCACGGCCAGCCCAAACACGCGGCTGAACGCTTGCCAGCGCAGGCCCGCCAACCAGCGCTGCCGCCGCGCCGAAAAGGTGGCCAGCACCGTGAGCACCCCGAACACGAAGGCATGAGCGGCCGTGTCGAAGGAGAGCAGTTGCCAGCGGGGCGTAACGGGCATGTCGGCGGCGGGCGTGAGGGTGCTCACCAAAATAAACGCCGCCCACGCCACCGGCAGGCCCACCAAAGGGCGCCGACGCGGCGGGGGCGGCGTTGCAGCGGGCAAAGCCAACGGCTAAAGCGGCGCTTAAGCGCCTACCAGCTCACCGTAGGTTTCCGACGTGAGCAGGCCCTCCAGCTCCGACGCATCGCTCATCGAGAGCTTGATAATCCAGCCGTCGCCGTAGGGGTCGGAGTTCACCAGCTCGGGGTTGCTGTCGAGCTTGTCGTTTACTTCGAGCACGGTGCCGCTGAGGGGGCTGAACAGGTCGGAAACCGTCTTTACGGCTTCTACGGTGCCAAATACGTCGTTCTGGGCAACGTCCTTGTCAACCGTGTCGATGTCGACGTACACGATGTCGCCGAGTTCTTTCTGGGCGTGGTCGGTGATGCCGATGTAGGCCACGTCGCCCTCAACGCGGACCCACTCGTGCTCTTTGGAATACTTCAGGGAGGCGGGCAGATTCATGGGGTGGTGCTTAGTGAATGGACTAAAAAACGGGGCGCGCCGCACCCCGCTTCAAAAGTACAGGTAATAGGTGAGATGGTGAAATGGTGAGGTGGTGAGTTTGATGTTCGGGGGGCCTGTCATCCTGAGCGCAGCGAAGGACCTATACGGAAGCTATAGTCTGATATCAGCTTCCGTATAGGTCCTTCGCTGCGCTCAGGATGACAGCACGTCAAACTCACCATTTCACCACCTCACCATCTCACCATCTCACCTATTGCGAGAGGCTGTAGCGGAGTTGAATTCCGGCTTCGGTGGAGGTGTTTTTGAAGGCGTTGCCGGTTTTGGGCGTGGTGATGTTCTGGGTGAAGAAGAACTGCAGGTTCAGGCGCTGGTTGAGCACGTAATCGACGGTGGGGCGCAGCTGCACCTGGCGGGTGCCGGCCGTTACCTGGCTGGAGGCCCGGCCGATGCTGGGCTGCCCGCCGGTTTTAACGGCTTCGATGGGGTCTACCACGTCGAGAATGGTGCGCTGGATGGCGTAGTTCTCGCTGATGCTCAGGTCGAGGCGGGCGTTGAGCTCGTTGCGCAGCACCCGCTGCTCACCCCCGATTTTGAAGGGCAGCCGGAACTTGTTGGTGGCGAAGCCGGCTCCAATCACGATGTCGTTGCGGCGCAGCTCCGTTACCTGGGCCACCGTCGAATTCAGGCCGATGGTGCGGTCGACGCGGTACTCCAGGCGCCCGGTGAGGCGGCCGGTGGTCTGGAAATCAACCCCGATAAGCGGGGCCAGCCGGTCGGCAATGGTTACCTGCCCGAGAATGTAGTAAGGCACGAACCGGCCGGCCTGGTTGAGCACCGTCGAAAGGTCGTCGGGCTCCTTCAGGTAATCGACCGTGGTGCTGTAGCCGGCAATGTTGTAGCTGGAGCTGTACACGTGGTTGAGGCGGAACGAGCGGAAGTAGCGCTGCACGAAGGGCAGCTCGGAGAGGCCGTTGTAGCTGATGTTCCAGTTGGGCAGCGGCAGCTGGGCGAAGGGCTTGAACTTCTTGGCCGTGTAGCCATCCGACGATTTGCCTTTGTAGGCGTCGAGGAAGGCGGGCAGCAGCACATCCTGCGAGTTGTAGCCGTAGGTGCCATCCGGGATCCGCTTGGCCGCTTCCAGCCGCTGCTGCACTACCTCGCGGTTCTGCACGAAGCGCTGAAAAGCCTTCGACACCGTGCCCTTGCCGCTTAGGTCGCCGAATACCGTCTGGATGGCGATGAATGAGGTGCTGAACGTGCCGTTGCCCAGCGGATTGCTCTGGCGGGGCGTGGGGTTGCTCGGGTCGGCCACGAAATCATCATTCACCAAACGGCGGTAGAACACCTGGCGGCTGCGCACGAGGTTGCGGCGGGCATCGAGCTGGATGTTGAAGTCGCGGATGGGCTCCAGGGTGGTGCGCAGCGTGAGGGCCTCGGTGAGCAGGGAGCTGAGCGGGGCATTCAGGTACTGGCTCTGGTCGGTGTACCAGCCGTTGTTGTAAGCCTTGCCAAACAGCGCGTCGAGGTCCTGCTGACGGCCCAGAATGAAGGGCAGGCCGGGCGCATCGAAGCCGTTATCAAACCCGAAGAAGCGCGTGCGGGGCAGGTAGCCAGGCAGCAGCGTGCCGTTGGAACGCACGTAGGTGAAGTTGAGCGAGCGGGCCGTCATCAAGGAGCGCAGCACCGCCTTCAGCGCCCGCAGCTCGGGGCCTTTGGCCGAGTCGGCCGTGGCTGTTTCGGGGCCCGTACTGGGGGCTGCGGCTACGCCACCCTTGGCCGTTTTGGGGTCGGTGGGCTGCTGGCCGGGCGGCGGGGCGTTGTTGATGATGTTGAGGAAGCGCACCTTGTTGTAGAGCTTCACCAAATCAATCTTGCCGTTGGCACTCAGCTCGCCGTTGTTTTCAATGGTGTTGCCCAAATTCAGCGGCACGGTGGTCGTATCGGTCGGGTTGCCGGGGTTGAAGGGGCGCCGAAGGGCCGTGGAGGCCGCCTGCCAGCTGTAGGTAGCCGCGTAGCGGGCATCGGCCGACAGCCAGTCGGTGAGCGGGAACTTGTCGAGTGGCAGGCGGTAGGTGAGGGCGACGGTCTGGTTGAAGTTGGTGGTGCGGCCGCCGCGCAGCAGGTTGTCGCGGATTTGCTGACGGTTGTCGCGGGCAATCTGCGATTCGCCGATGGTGCGGCCGGGGCCCTCATCCACCACGGCCCGGTTGGTGGCCGTGTAGTCGAAGGCCAGCGCCTTGGTCAGGTCCCAGCGCAAATCGTAGATGCGGCTGAAGTAGAAAATCTTCTGGAACACGGGCGGGATGCCGGTGGTTACCGGCACCTGACCGGGCTCCAAAGTCCGCTGCAAAAACCGCTCGTTGTAGCGCCGGTCGAGGTCGGCCCTAAACGAGAAGCGCGAGGGCAGGGGCGTGAAGTTGACTTCCTTGAACAAGGCCAGATAAGGCGAGTCGAAGGCTTTCACCTTGGCCAGCGGCGTGTAGTTGCGCGGGTTGGCCTGGTACACGTAGGCCAGCGCACCGGTGTAGGTGCGGGTATAGTCGCGGTCGGTGCGAATATCAGTGTGCTTGCGCTCGGTCAGCGAGTAGCTCAGGGCCAGGTTTTCCACGTCCCAGGGCTGCACCTTTTTCTCGGGGTTGGTGCGCTCCTTGCGCACGTTCAGCAGCGAAATGCTGCGCTGGCTGGTCTGGTCGATAACCTCGCGGCGGTAAGCGGCGCGCTCGTCGGCGTCCTCAAACTTCTCCAGGCTCTGCTCCAGGCGGGTGTCGGGGTCGAGCGGGTCGTACTTGGGCGAGCGGCTCTCGATGCCGGCCTGCAGCAGCACCGGCACGCGCAGGCCCAGCTTCTCCGGGAAAAACTTGTCGGCCGCCACGGTGGCGTTCACATCACCGCGCAGAATATTGTCGATGGAGCGTTGCTGGGGCCGGTCCTGCAGGCCGCCGAAACCGGTGGTCACGTAGCTGCCGGTGGCCGTGATGTTGGCAATGTCGGCCAGCTTGGTGTTGAAGCGGGCGGTGGCAGCCCAGCCGCTCTCGCTCTCAAACTCGGCCACCCGCAGCTCGTCGGCCCACAGCGTGAGCGAGAGGTTGGCGCCGTCGTCGCCGGGGTTCAGCACGCCAATCATAGCGCCCTGCACCGACGACAAATCGGGGTTGCCGACGACCGTAATGGTGGCGCCATTGGGCAGCTGCACCACGTAGGGCGTGTTGTAGTTGACGCCGGCCTTGTTGCGGGCCGATTTGGCATCCACAAACGCCTGCAACGACATATCGATGCGGTTGGCTTCGGGCCACACCTGCTCGACGGTGTAGGCCGTGCCCGTGGCGCCGGGCTGGGGCGTCAGCTCCAGCGGCAGCGAGTACTCGTAGTAGTTCTGGGTGTAGTCGGTGCCCAGGCGCACGAAGCCGCGGGCCTGGCCGTCGCGCAGGTTGCGGTCCTGGGTTTCGGCGTGCAGAAACAGCTTCAGGCGCTTGTAGCGCAGCATGTTTACCGTGAGGTTTTTGTAGGCGGCCTTGGCGAAACCGTCGCGCAGGCCGCCCACTACCAGGCGCAGGCTCTGCTCGTTCTGCAGGCGGCTGGTGGTGCTGGAGCCGTACTCCCGGTCGCGCCGGATGTTGGGCGGCAGCAGGTACGGAATCGAGCCGGCCCCGGCCTGCTCCACGCGGCCGTTTTCCTCAATGCTCACCGTCGAGATGCTGAACTCGTCGGCGTCGGTGTCGGGGTTGAGAATGCCGCCGGGCTCGGCAATTTTGGTGAGGTAGCGGCGCCACTGGTTGGCCACAAACTGGGGTTGCACCAGGCGCAGCACCACCGGCTGCTCCCAGCCCGTGAGGTACACGCGCAGAAACCGGATCGACTTAAAGCCGAACTCCTGGCCGCCGGGCGTGCCCACGGCCCGGTCGTACTGCCGGATGGGAATGCGAAACTGATACCACGTAACGGGCTCGTTGTTGGTGTCGTCGTTGGTATTCGTGACTTTATCAACGATGTAGTTCTGGCCTACTTCGAGCTTGCCGGGCCGCAGGCGCATGCGGTACTCGTAGTAGCGCTCAATCTCCGAAATCACGTTGTCGCGGTTCAGGTCCTCCTTGTCGGGGTAGGCCGTCGAGCTCAGGCGGCTGCCCTCGGGCGAGTTGCCCTCCATGCCGTTGTAGTCCTTGTAGCGGGCCAGCACTTTGGCGTTGGCCTGGTCGTAGCTGGGGTCGAGGTGGTGGCGGAAATTGTCGCCGGCCGGGTCGGGCACGCCGGTGTAGTTGGGGTCGATGGCCTGCTCGGCCACGTCGGCTATGCCGTCGAGGCCCACGTCCTGCAGGGCGCGGGCGCCGGCGGCCGGGTTGAAGGCGTCGGTGAGGAAGGGCTGGCGCGAGGCCCGGCCCCAGGGCGTGGGCACGGCGTCGGGGCTGTTGGGGTCGCCATCCACCGGAATGCCGTTCTCAAACTCGTACTGGTTGTTGTCGGCCAGCACGTCTTCCGATACCGAGCCCAGGTTCACGAACAGGTCGCCGCCGCTGGTATTGTGGGTGTTGTGGCCGTCGTTGTCGGTGATGAGGCCGTTGTCGCCGGGCAGGAAGGGGTCCATGAGCCAGAACTCCAGGTACTCCACGTTGGCGTTGTCGAAGTCGGTATCGAAGGAAATTTCGCGCGAAATGGCCGCGTGCCGGTCCGCGTTGGCCTGTTCCGTCTTATCGGCGAAGAAGGTCGGCCGGGCGCGGTCGAAGTTGGGTGTGTAGTTGTACTGGCCGCGCTGGTCGGGGAAGTAGGCCAGGTCGAAGGTCGTCTCGAACGAGTTGCCGGTGGCGCCCAGGTTGCGGTTCGGAAACACCTCGTCGCGCTTGATGCCGCGCACGTAGTGGTTTTTCAGGTCGGCCGCCCCAATGTTGCCGGGCTTGCTCTGGCCGTTGGTGTAGTAGGTCTGGTCGATGGTGTACCAGGCCAGCTTGGCGCGGCTGTATGCCGTTTCGAGGCCGTTATTCACGCCGTTGCGCAGCGGCTGCGGCGTGGAGCCCAGCCGCCAGGCCACCGCGGCGTTCAGCCCGCCCAGCGTGTAGGGCGTGCGCGCATTCTCGAAATCGTCGAGGTACGACACGCCGTTTTCGCCCCCGCTGTTCTTGTTGCCGAGCTTGCTCTGGCTGGGCAGCAGCTGGGCAAACTCGCCGCTGAACGAGACGGTCGAAATTTCCTTGGTCGAGATAAACGGCAGCGCGTTGAGGTAGCGCGTGAGGGCCCGCGACTCGCGCCGCATGTTCATGTCGAAGCCGTAGATGGTGTTATTGCCCGGCTCGTCGCCGATATTCACGCGGTTGATGCCGGGGGCCTGGTTTTCGCGCAGGTGCAGCACCGTGGCCCCGAAGTACATATCCGACGACACCCGGTAATCGAACCGGGCGCCCAGCAGCTTGCGGGGCTGCACCTGCACCAGCGCGTTTTTCTCGAACTCCACCCGCAGCTCGTTGGCCGAATTGAGGTAAGCCGGGTTCAGGATTTTGACCTTGGCCTGGTCGTAGAACACCTGGTAATCGGTGCCCTCGGTGAGCAGCGTCGAGCCCGAGCGCACCCGCACCGAGCCCTCGGCCACGCCAATGCCGGGCAGGTTAATCTCGTCGGTGCTGGTGGCCTGGTAGCGGCCGCGCAGATAGAACTTGTCCTTTTCCTGGCGCTGCTGGGCGTCGCTCTGCACCTGGTTGTACAGCTCGCGGTAGGCGTACTTGCGGGCCAGCTGCAGCTCCGTGGGCGAGGCCACGGTGTCGAACCTGCCGGCCAAATAGCTGCCAAACGGCTCGATTTCGGGGAAGATGATGCGCCCCAACTCGGTATCGACGGTGATGCCGGGGAAGAAGTCGAAGTTGCCGTCGGGGTTCCGGTCGTTGTTGGGGTTTACGTTGTCGAGGTTGAAGACCTCAATCAGCGGCTTGTTGGCAATGTTCTGGCCCTCTTTCAGCGAAATCAAATCCACGCCCGTCGCGTCGTCCTTGTACACAATCTGCAGCTCGAACCGGTCGCGGCTGAGCTGCTGCGCGTTCAGGGGATAGATGTTTTTCATCATCAAATCCCAGGTCGGCAGGTTGCGCGTGAGCAGGTTTTCGTTCAGCGGGTTCTGCGTGGGGTCGGCCAAACCCACGGCGGGGTTGGTGGCCTTGAGCATCTTCAGGAAAATCACCTGGTCGGTGCCCACCTGCGAGTAGTCGTTCTGAATCTCGCCAACGGTGTAGGTTTTGCCGTTGTAAATGTACTGGTACGACACACCCAGCACCTGCTCGGGCAGCAGCTGGGTATTCAGCGAGAGGTAGCCCAGTTGGGCGTTGTAAGTGTACTCGCGCGGGTCGAGCTTGCGGGCCCGCACGTGCTCAAAGTCGGTGTTCTTGGCCAGCCCGAGGCTAAGCAGGTTGTCGTCGATGGCCAGCTCCTGCCGGAAGTTGGGCAGGGCCCGGATCTGGCTCAACTCGGAGTTGGCCGCGTTATCGGCCAGGGCGTTGGGGTTGGCGCCGTTTAGAAACTGCTGGCGGTACACGCGCCGGGGCTCGGCCACGTCCATGAGCGTTACCACATTGCGCAGGTTGTCGCTCTGGCGGTTGTCGTTGGTCACCCACACTTCGAGGTAGGTGATGTTGATGCCGCTCTGGATGGTGGGCAGGTTGCGCAGCGAGTTGTCGTACCGCTCCCGAAACGCCTGGCTCAGGAAGTAGTGGCGGTCCTTTTCGTACTGGCTGGCCTTGATTTCAAACGGCCGGCTCTGGCCCCCGTTCTGGATGCGCACCTCGTCGGCCTGGCCGCGCAGGGTGCTGGCAATGGTGGTGATGCCGAGGCGGCCGAACTGCAGCTGGGCCTTCACGCCAAACAGGTTCTGGCCCCCGGTAATAAGCGAGTTGTTGAGCGGCAGACTCACGTTGCCCAGCTCCACCTTGCGGATAATATCGGTGTCGAAGCCCGTGTAGTCGAGCTTCATGTTGTTTTCGAAGTCGAAGGCGGCCTTGGTGTCGTAGTTGAAGGTCAGGCGCAGCTTCTGCCCAATCTGCCCGCTCAGATTGAGGTTCATGTTCTGGTCGAACTGAAAGTCGCCGGTTTTGCGCTGGCGCAGCGTCAGGGTGGGGTTTTCGTTGCGGTTGCCGCGGTAGCCCATGCGCAGCGTCACGGCGCCCTGGGGCCGGATATCCACGTAGCTGCCCCCGAAAATGCGGTCGGCCATGGGGCCGAGGTAGATTTTGGGAATCAGGCGGCGGTTGTCGGGCTGGTTGGGGTCGCCGGCCACGCCGCCGCTGCCGCCCGACCGCTCGCGAAAGTAGTCGCGCACGGCTTTCTGCTGCTGCCAGCGCGAGTACTCCTCGAACGTCATCCGGCTGGGGTCGCGGAAATTCAGGTCGGAGCCGATGCCCTCGCGGATGTCGAAGTTCTTGAGGCTGTCGTCGGGCTGCACCTGCAGCTGCACGTTGTCGGGCAGGGGCAGGACCAGCGGCGAGCGGCGGCGCTGGTTGGAAAAGCGCGAGCCGCGGCGGTCGGCGGGCGCCACGCGGGGCCGGGTGCCGGGCTGGTAGCGGGTGGTATCGATGCGGGGCGTGTCGGCGGCGGCCAGGGCAAAACCCCACTTGCCGTCCGGCCGTAAACCAGCCGGCAGCCAGTCGGCCCACAGCTGGCCGAGCGCAAACGGGGCCACCGCGCCATCGGCCAACGGCGAGGCTTCCGACCACCAGGCCACCAAGGAAACCAGAAGCACGAAGGCGCTGGCGGAGAACTTCTTACCAGTAGTCAAGCGTCGATATACTAGGTATTAGGGCTTAGGAACTTAGGTGTTAGGGCATAGGTGGCAGGCCGTTGAGGCAGAAACATCAGCCCTGAACTGATAGCAGTAACTACGCCCTAACACCTAAGTCCCTAAGCCCTAATTAGACTTCAGAGCGAATTTAATCAATTCCTCCACCGTCAGGTCGTTGCCGTGCTTGCGCTGAATCTGGTCGAGTGATTTCTCGGCCGCCGCCCGCGCGAAGCCCAGCGTTACTAAAGCGGCTAACGCCTCGGCGCGGCTGGTATTGTGCGCCTTGGCCAGCGGCACGGTATCAATGCCGGCCTTGGCCAGCAGCTCGTCTTTGCGCAGCTTGTCTTTCAGCTCCAGAATCACGCGCTGGGCCGTTTTGGGCCCCACGCCCTTGATGCTCTGGATGGCGCGCACATCCTCGCTCACAATGGCCTGCCGGATTTCGCCCACCGACATCGACGACACCATCACGATGCCCGTGCCCGGCCCAATGCCCGACACCGAAATCAGCTGCATAAACAGCGCCTTCTCGTTGGGGTCGAGGAAGCCGTAGAGCGCCTGCCCGTCTTCCTTGATGTGCTGGTAAGTGTAGAGCTTGATTTTCTCCTCCTCGGCCGGCAGCTTGGCATAAGTGGCCAGCGAAATGCGGATTTCGTAGCCTAGCCCACCCACGTCGAGAATGGCCTGGGCGGGGTCTTTGTAGGCGAGCTTGCCGTCAACGTAAGCAATCATGCGGGAGCAGAAGAGAAGTAGAAACGGGTGGAAACGGCCGAACGCGACGGTAGCCGCTTTGGTGCCAAGTTAGGGACTTTAGAAGTGAAATGGTGAGATGGTGAAATGGTGAGTTTGATGTTCGACGGTACCTACTTGCGCTGCTTGCGCAGAAAGGACCATTGAACATTAAGCTCACCATTTCACCATTTTACCTCTAAAGCCCCTTATTGCCCGGCTGCTGGGCATCGACGACGGCAATGGCGGCCATGTTCACAATTTCGCGCACCGAGGCGCCGAGCTGCAGAATATGCACCGGCTTGCGCATGCCCATCAGCACCGGCCCGATTACCTCGGCGCCCCCGATTTCCTGGAGCACTTTGTAGGCAATGTTGCCGCTGATAACGTTGGGGAAAATAAGCGTGTTGGCCCCACCCTTGGCCGCGAGGGGCGAGAAGGGATACTGCTCCTGCAGCAGCTCGGGGTTGAGGGCCGTGTTGGCCTGCATCTCGCCGTCGAGCAGTAGTTCGGGGTAGCGGGCTTTGGCCATTTCGGTGGCGCGACGGGCCTTGTCGGGCAGCTCGCCGGGGTTCGAGCCGAAGTTGGAGTAGCTGATAACGGCCACCCGCGGCTCGGCATCGAAGAACTTCACGGCCCGCGCCGTCAGCCCGATAATGTCCACCATTTCCTCGGCCGTGGGGTCGATGTTCACGGTGGTGTCGGCGAAGAAGAACGGGCCTTTGCGGTGCTGAATGATGTACATCGAGGCCACCCGCCGGGCGCCCTCGGCCACCCCAATCACCTGCAGCGCGGGCACGATAGATTTGCCGTAGTCCTTGCTCAGGCCCGTAATCAGGGCGTCGGCGTGGCCGGTTTCCAGCATCATGGCGGCGAAGTAGTTCCGCTCGCGCAGCAGCCGGCGGCCCTCATAGAGCGTGATGCCCCGGCGCTGCCGCTTCTGGTAAAGCAGCTCGGCGTACTCCTCGCGCCGGGCTTCCTCCCGAATGATGTCGATGATTTCGCAGCCCTCCAGGTCGAGCGAGGTTTCGGCCGCAATGCGCTCAATCTTGTTGCGGTTGCCCAGCAGAATGGGGAAGGCAATGCCTTCTTCGCGCAGAATCTGGGCCGCTTTGAGGGTTTTGTAGGTGTCGCCCTCGGCAAATACCACCCGCTTGGGGTTGCTGCGCGCCGCCGACGTGATGCGGTTCATCAGCTTCTGGTTCACGCCCAGCCGCGCCCGGATGTCGTCCTCGTAGGCCGCCCAGTCGGTGATGTGCACGCGGGCCACGCCGCTTTCCATAGCGGCCCGGGCCACGGCCGGACTCACGGTGGTAATCAGGCGCGGGTCGAGGGGCTTGGGGATGAGGTAGGTGCGGCCGAAGCTCAGCGTATTGTCGCCGTAGGCGCGGTTTACCATTTCGGGCACGGCCTCCTTGGCCAGCTCCGAAAGCGCCCGCACGGCCGCCAGCTTCATGGCTTCGTTGATTTCGGTAGCCCGCACGTCCAGCGCCCCCCGGAAAATGTAGGGGAAGCCCAGCACGTTGTTCACCTGGTTGGGGTGGTCGGTGCGGCCGGTGGCCATAATCAGGTCGGGCCGGGTGGCCATGGCCGCTTCGTAGGCCACCTCCGGGTCGGGGTTGGCCAGCGCGAACACGATGGGGTCGGGCCCCATGTTCAGCAGCAGCTCGGGGGCCAGCACGTTGCCGGCCGAGAGGCCCAGGAACACGTCGGCGCCGTGCAGGGCCTCGGCCATTGTGGTAATAGGCCGGTCGGTGGCGAAAAACAGCTGCATGTCGGCCAAATCGGTGCGGGCGGGCGTGATGAGGCCGTCCTTGTCAAACACCACCACGTTTTCGCGCTGCACGCCCAGCGCCAGGCACAGGCGCAGGCACGAAATGGCCGCCGCGCCCGCCCCACTCACCACCACCCGGATGTTCTCAATCTGCTTGCCCACCACTTCCAGCCCGTTCAGCAGCGCCGCCGACGAGATGATGGCCGTGCCGTGCTGGTCGTCGTGCATGAGCGGAATGTTCATCTGCTCGCGCAGCGCCGTCTCAATCCGAAAGCACTCGGGCGCCTTGATATCCTCGAGGTTGATGCCGCCAAACGTGGGCTCCAGCGACTTTACGATGCGGATAAACTCGTCGGGGTCGGTGGCGTCAATCTCGATATCGAAGCAGTCGATGCCCGCGAACTTCTTGAACAGCACGCCTTTGCCTTCCATCACGGGCTTGGAAGCGTCGGGGCCGATGTTGCCCAAACCCAGCACCGCCGTGCCGTTGCTGATAACGCCCACCAGATTGCCCTTGGCGGTGTACTTGTACACGGCGTCCTTGTCGGCGGCAATTTCCTTGCACGGCTCGGCCACGCCCGGCGAGTAAGCCAGGGCCAGATCGAGCTGGGTGCTGACGGGCTTGGTGGGCACCACCTCAATTTTGCCGGCCGGCGTGCGCGAGTGGTATTCGAGGGCGTCCTGTTTGTTTATCTTGAGCATAAAGCGAGGCAGAAGTTGAGCTTCCGGATGAAAAAGCAAGGAAGCAAGATGCGGCAAAATGCGCCGGCTTCAAAGGTACAGCCCCCGCCCGGAACCGAAAAGCCCCGAACCGGGCAGGATTCGGGGCTGAACGGGCCAGTTGAAAGGTAAGAGTTAAGGGCGCAGGCGAAGCTCCGTAAAGCTGCCGTGCACCCGCAAGTCGCCCAGTCGGCGGGCATCGGGGGTGTAATCGGCGTAGTTGCGAAAGGCAAATACATCCCGGAGGTCCGTCGCCTTCACTTCGTAAGTGCCGCTAACGAGCTGCCGGGCCGCGTCGTAGGCCGTAATGGTCAGCGAGCCGCTCAACTGATTCTGATTACCAGACACGGCGTTGTTGGCGGTGTTGGTCGAGGGCGTGAAACGGATAAACATCACCTGCGCGTCGCCCTGGCTGGCATCGGGTTGGGAAGCCAGCGAATAGGTGCCGACCAGCCCGGGTTTCTGCCGGCTCTTGGCCAGTGCAAAGCTTATTCTGTCGGCAGGCCCGCCGTTGCCTAGTCCGCCGTCAAAGGTGATAATGAGGCGGTCGGACAGCAGTTCAGCGCTGGGTTGGTCGGCCACATAGCTCACCGAGCGTGCTTCAGTTGAGCCCGAATACGCGAAATTGACGTTAAGCGTGGCGGCTTGGGCCGGTTCGGCCACGACGGGAGGAGTGGGCGTCGGGTCGCAGTCTTTGCGGCAGGAGGTGCCCAGCAGTGAGGCCGTGAGCAGGGAAGCGAGGAATATAATGCGGGACGACACAAGCGGAGGGCGTGAAGATTAGAGGATGGCAGGCAGTTGGTAACAACCGCGCCAGAGCTGACCGAAAGAGTTCCAACTGAGTCACGTTTTTCTTGCCTATCCAGTATATAAGGCTCTGATTATAGAACGAGGGAGGTTCTAGCGTAATCAGAAGACCATAAAAAAGCGCCCGAAGGCGCTTTTTTACTTTGAATCAGCAACTATAACCAATGAATCAGCCGCCCACCACCAGCTTCTGGCCCGGCTGCACGGCATCCGACTTCAGGTTGTTGAGCTCCCGCAGGCGCTGCACTGTCAGGCCCTGGTAGCGGCGCGAGATGTTGTAGAGCGTATCGCCGGGCTGCACCAGATGCAGGTGCGGCGCCGGCGATACCGGCGCAACCGCGGGGCTGGCAGCCCGACGGGCGGGGGCCTGGGCTACGGCGGCGGTTTCGCGGGTCGTTTCGATGAGGTCGGCTACAGCCTCGCTGGCTACGGCGGCGGGCGGGGCCTTCAGCGTCAGCTCCTGGCCGGGCTGCAGCACGTAGCTGCCGAGCTGGTTCCAGGCTTTGAGCTGGGCCACGGTCAGGCCGTTAGCAGTGGCAATCTTCTCCAGAAAGTCGCCCGGCTTTACCACGTAGCGGCTCGGCATCGAATCATCGTTGGCCGCCGCCGAAACTACGGTGGCCGCCCGCCGCACCTCGGCGGCTTGCTTAACCGGAACGCGGGCCAGCACTTCGGCCGCCGAATCGGGCTCAGTAGCCGCCGGAGCAGCTTTGGAGGCGGCTACCCGTACCGGCACCACCGCCGGCCGCGCGGCCGCTACCACCGCTGCCGGAGTTGGAGCCGGAGCCGGAGCCGCGGAACCAGCCGTTGCGGGCAGCGCCCGGAACAGCACCAGCTGCTGCCGCCCGGCCAGTGAGGCACTGCTGCCCAGCTTGTTCCAGCGGCGCACCTGCGCCGGACTAACCTTATAGCGGGCGGCCACCGAGTTCACCGTTTCGCCCCGTTTCACGGTATGGCGCAGCCGCTCGAAGCGCGGTGCAGCAGTTGCTTCGGGCTTGGCTACCGAAGCCGCAGCGGCCAGGTTGCGGGCGGGCAGCGGCATAGTGCCACTCAGCGCCACCAGCCGCGGGGCCAGGGGCTGCGGTAGTTCGGCCGGCGGGCGGCAGTAATCAAACAGCGCCTCGCGGCTGGCCACGGCCACCAGGCCGGCCCGGGCGGCGGCGGGCAGTTGCAGCGTGTAGTTGCGGTAGCCGGCCGGCAAATAGGGCTTGCGCAGCTCGGGGTTCAGGCGCAGCAAGGCCAGCGAATCGGGGGCGCCGATGGCCTGGGCGAGCCGCATCAGGTCGAAGGGCCGGCCGCCGAGCTGCAGCGTATCCATGGCCTGGGCATACTGGTAGTTCAGCGTGGGCGCGTGCAGGTCGTGCTCCTTGGCGTACTTCATGGTGTACATGATGGCCGTGAAGGTGGGCACGTAGTTGCGCGTTTCGGCGGGCAGGCTGCTGTGTACTTCCCAGTAGGTGCGCTTGCCGGTGCGCTTCATCACGCGCTGCATGTTGCCGGCGCCCCAGTTGTAGGCCGCCAGCACCATTTCCCAGTCGCCGAACACCCGATACAGGTAGCGCAGGTGCTTGCAGGCGGCTTCGGTGGCTTTTTCGGGGTCCATGCGCTCGTCCACCCATTCGTCGCGGCGCAGGCGCAGGTCGTTGGCGGTAGGGCCCATAAACTGCCACAGACCCGTGGCGCCCACCCGCGACTTGGCCGTCGGAATCAAAGCCGACTCTACCACGGCCAGGTACTTAAGGTCGAGGGGCAGATTGTACTTGGCCAGATACTTCTCGAAGAGCGGGAAATACAGGTTTTCGCGCTCCAGCACCCGCTGCGTGTAGCCGCGCTGCCGCTCGGTAAACAGCTTCACGAAGCTCATCACGTGGTTGTTGAACACGTGGGGCACGTCGGTTTCAAAGCAGCTCACCCGGTCGCCCACCAAATCGCGCAGCTCGGGCGGGGTGCGCAGCCAGGCCAGCTTGGCCGAATCGGGTGCCAGGGGCAGGGCGGCCAGCGAATCAGGCAGTAGCGGCAGGGTCGTCAGGGCCGAATCGGGCGGCAGGGCAACCGGGGCGGTGGGGGCGCCGGGCCGCACCTGGGCCCGGGCGGCGGGGGCCAACGCGCAAGCCAGCAGAACGGGAGCGGCAACCCGCAGCAACTTCATCATGCTAACTCACTCAAAAGGACAATGGCCGGCGGGCCCAAACGCAAAACGCTGAGCCACAACCCAGCGTTTTGCCAAAAATAGCACAGTTTCGCAGAACTCCCAGCCTTTTTACTTAAAGCGGTACTTTAAATCTCCGTTGTTAGCTCTTAACTGATAGCCAGTAGCTTCGTTTGGGAATACAAAAGCAGCAGCTTGGTGATTACTGGCCAACGGCTAAATCCAGCGAATTGGCGAAGGCCAGCAGTTGCGACTCGCGGAAGGCGCCGCTCAGGATCTGCAGGCCAATGGGCAGGCCCTGCGAGTCGAGGCCGTTGGGCACCGAAATGGCCGGTACGCCCGCCAGCGAGGCCTGCACCGTGAAAATATCGGCCAGGTACATGGCCAGCGTATCCTTGTTTACGTCGCCAATCTTAAAGGCCGTGGTGGGCGTGGTGGGCAGCACCAGAAAGTCGTAGTCGCGCAGCAGCTCGTCGGTTTTCTCCTTGATGAGCCGGCGCACCCGCTGGGCCTTGGTGTAGTAGGCGTCGTAGTAGCTGGCGCTCAGCACGAAGGTGCCCAGCAGAATCCGGCGCTGCACCTCGGGCCCGAAACCCTGCGAGCGGGTTTTCTTGTAGAGCGACTCCAGATCCGTGACGTCGGGGGCGCGGTAGCCGAACTTCACGCCGTCGTAGCGGCTCAGGTTGGAGCTGGCTTCGGCCGTGGTCAGAATATAGTAGGTGGGCACGATGAAGTCGAGGTAGGGGAATTCCACCGCTTCCACCACGTGGCCCTGGCCGCGCAGCTGCTCCAGCGCGGCTTCGGTGGCCTGCTTGATTTCGGGGTTGAGGCCCGGCCGGTCCAGGCAGTCCTGGATGTAGCCGATGCGGTACTGGGGAGCGGGCGTCAGCTCCTGGCTGTAGGCGGGCACCGGCTGCTGGCTCACGGTGCTGTCGAACTGGTCGGGGCCGGCCATTACTTCGAACAGCAGGGCGGCGTCTTCCACCGAGCGGGTAAGCGTGCCAATCTGGTCGAACGACGAGGCGTAGGCCACCAGCCCGTAGCGCGAAATGCGCGAGTAGGTGGGTTTGAAGCCCACGATGCCGCAGAAGGCCGCCGGCTGGCGCACCGAGCCACCCGTGTCGGAGCCAATCGAAGCCAGGCACATATCGGCCTGCACGGCCACGGCCGAGCCGCCCGACGAGCCACCGGGCACCCGGTCGGGGTCGAGGGCGTTGCGGGCGGGGCCGAAGTACGAGGTTTCGTTGGAGGCGCCCATGGCAAACTCGTCGCAGTTCTGGCGACCAATCAGGATGGCGTCTTCGTCGAGCAGGCGCTGCACGGCCGTGCCCGTGAACAACGACTTGAAGCCGTCGAGGATGTGGCTGCTGCTTTGCAGGGCGTGGCCCTCGTAGGCCAGCACATCTTTCAGGCCGATAACCATGCCGGCGAGCTTGCCGGCCGTGCCGGCGGCCAGCTTGGCATCCACGGCCGCGGCCTGGGCGCGGGCCTCCTCGGGCCACACCTCCAGAAAAGCGTTCAGGTTTTCCTGCCGGGCAATGTTATCGAGGTAGTGCTCAACCAGCTGCTGGCACGACACGGTGCCGGCGGCAAGCTCGCGGCGCACTTCGGAAAGGGAATCGAAACGTCTCAAGACGAAGAAATTAAAGGGGAGGCCCGCCAAGCGGAGCGGAAACGCGAAAATAGCACCCGCCCCGCTAAAAACAGAACCGCCGGCAGATTTTGGCTGCCGGCGGTTCGGATAAGGCTGGGGTAAACGGGGCTGAAACTAGCTCAGCTGGTCGAGGCGGGGGCGCTCCGGCTCGGGCTCGGCTGCCGCCGTGGGCTCGGGCGTTACCACCGGGGCAATGCCACCGTCCATGGGCGGGGCCAGTACGGGCGCGGCCTCGGCCACCGGCGGGGCGGGCTGGTAGCCCTGCTGCTGCGGCTGAAACTGCTGCTGGTAGGGCTGCTGAGCCGGCTGGCCGTAATTCTCCACCTCGCTACGAATCTCGCGCGACGCATCCTTGAACTCGCGGATACCTTTGCCCAGGCCGCGGGCCAGTTCGGGAATCTTGTTGGCGCCGAAGAAAATCAGGATAACCACCATGATGAGCATCAGCTCACCACCACCGAGGTCACCCAAGAACAGAAAAACAGGCGTTTGCATAGTTGAGAGGGGTTATTGACGGGGCGCGGCCGGGTCGTTGGGATTTACCGGGTTTACGGGCCGGTCGCGGTATTCGGGCTTTTCCTCCTTCGAGGCGTCCTTGAACTCGCGGATGCCCTGGCCCATGCCACGGAACAGCTCCGGGATGCGCTTGGCCCCGAAAAGCAGAATGATGGCGAGGCCAATAAGAAGGATTTCGGTTCCACCGAAGTTACCAATTCCGAGCAGGAGGGTGGCGAAGGTCATATGCAGCAGGCCGGCGGGCCAGGGTTAGAAGGTCAAAGCAGAGTATACGCAGCTAGTACGCTACTAGATTGGTAAAGGTACCGCATAATTCGAAAAACAGTTCCGCAGCCGCCCGGGTTATTGGCCCACTCACAGCCGGCCGGCCGTTTTCACGCAGCCTTCATGCCGGGCAGTTAAGTCCGGCCAGAAAAGCGCCCGGTTTATCCGGCAGAAAGGCCCTTTTAACGGTTTGGCCGCGCCAGAATGCGGGTTGTGGTGTTACTTAGTACGTCCGAAAGGCAGTTGCCCTTTTTATCTTTCACCGCAACGCTATGTTATTGCAAGATTCGGTTTTTACCCCCCAAACCAAATCCGGCCTTTCGCGGGCCCAGGAAGTGCGCCGGCTGGCGGCCCTGCAGTCCTACGAGATAATGGACACCCCGCCGGAGGTTGCCTTCGACGACCTGGCCCGCCTGGCCTCTGTCATCTGCGATACACCGATTTCGCTGGTTTCGCTGCTCGATGGCGAGCGGCAGTGGTTCAAGGCCCGCACCGACCAGAGCTGGCCCACCAGCACCCCGCGCGAATTGGCGTTCTGTCAGCAGGCCATCCAGGGCTTTACTTTATATGAAGTGGAGGACGCCTCGTGCCACCCGCTGTTCGAAAACAACGACCTGGTAACCGGCGACCCCAACATCCGCTTTTACGCCGGCTGTCCGCTCATTACGCCCGAGGGCGACGCGCTGGGCACGCTCTGCGCCATCGACACCGTGCCGCGCCGCCTCACCGACGGCCAGCGCGATGCGCTGGGCATTCTGGCCCGTGAGGTGGTAGCCCACCTGGAGCTGCGCCGGGCCCGCCTCGAACTGGACCAGGAGCGCCTGAAGCTGGACGGGCTGCTGCGCCTGGCCAACAACACGGCCGAAAACCTGTACGCCAGCAAAAGCCAGAACGAAATTTTCATCAAGCAGGAACACAAGCTGTTGCGTCTGAGAACCGAGTCCATCCGCTACATTGAGGCGCTCGGCGACTACGTGAACATCTACGCCGGCTCGGAGCGCTTCACCATCTACAGCACCATGAAGGATCTGGAAAGCCGGCTGCCGGCCCGCGACTTCGCCCGGGTGCACCGCAAGTACATTGTGCGCCTCGACCGCATCATCTCCATCGAAAGCGACGCGCTGCTGGTGGAGGCCGACCGCGGCACAGAAGGCGGCGCCAGCCTGCTGCCTGTGCCCATCGGCAACTCCTTCAAGGCCGGGCTGCTAAGCCGGCTCAATCTGGTCTGAGCCGCCCGGCCACGGGCCGGCCAAATCGCACAGATGCCGCCCTTCGCCGAGAGAAAAGCGGGATTGGGCGAAATTGAAGCATGGTGCCTATGCCCTCCAGTATCTTTCGTGTGGTTATCGGGAGTTTGCCCTGTCGGCAGCGGTTAGCAATAATTGCTTGCTGGCGGCGGAGGGATTCCGGTAGCTAAGTTTGTTTTCATAGCTCGGAAAGCCCGGTTCCTTTGGAGCCGGGTTTTTTATTGGTAGCAGGTGGAGAAGGTAAGTTGAGAAGGAAATACAAACGTCATTCAGAGCGAAGCCGGAGGCGTAGCCGAAGAATCTCGCGTGCAGCACTAAACCTATTATCAGGAGTTACTATTGCACGCGAGATTCTTCGACTACGCCTCCGGCTTCGCTCAGAATGACGTTCTTTCCCTAATCCCTAATCCCTAATCCCTAATCCCTAATCCCTAATCCCTACTTCCGGCCGAGCCAGTTTTCGGGGTTCAGGTTGGCGCTGTTGTGCCAGACCTGGAACTGGACTTCGGAGGTGCCCTCGGCGTTGGTGCTCACGGTGCCCAGTGTCTGGCGGGCGTCTACGGTCTGGCCTTCGCTCACGCTCACGTGCCGCAGCTTGGCGTACACCGTGAAGTAGTCGCCATGTTGCACCATCACGATGTTGCCCATGCCCGGCACGCTGGCCACCGTAAGCACCTTACCGCTGAACACGGCCCGCACCGGCTCGCCCGAGTTGGTCTGGATATCAACCCCGCGGTTCTCCACCACCACGTTTTTGAGCACCGGGTGGTTGTGGCGACCGAAGCGCTGGCTGATGAAACCCTTGCCCACCGGCCAGGGCAGCCGGCCCCGGTTGTCGGTGAAGGAGGCGGCCAGCTTGGCCGTTTCGGGCGTCAGCGTTACGCGGTCGACGCGCTCGGCCTTGGCGGCGGCGGCGTCTTCGGCCGCGGCGGTGGCAGACGTGCGCGAGGTGGCGCCGGGGTTGCGGCCCGCGTTGGCGGCCATTTCGGCGGCGCGGGCTTTGGCGGCGGCCTTGCGGGCCGCTTCGCGGGCGGCGCGGGCAATTTCTTCGCGCACGCGCAGCGCAATCAGGTTATCGAGCCGGCTGACGGCCCGCTGGCGGTTGGCCAGCTCCTTGCGCAGCTCTTCTTCCTGCTGCGTGAGCTTCACAATCACCTGGTCCTGCTGCACTTTGAGCGTGGTCAGGGTTTTCTTCTCCGAAAGCTGGGTGTTCAGCAACGAGCCTTTCTGCTGGCGCTGCTGCTGCAGGCCGGTCAGCTGGGTGTCGAGGCGCTGTTGGGCGCGGGTTATCTGGGCGGCCTGGGCCTGGCGCACTTCGGTGTACTGGCGGATGTAGCGCAGGCGCAGCAGAAACTGGTTGAACGACTCGGAAGCAAACAAAAACATGAGCCGGTTGTAGCCGTTGGCCGTTTTCGAGCCCGCGTAAATCAGGCGGGCGTACTCGGCCTTGAGGCGCTCCAGGCGCTGGCGGGTCTGTTGCACCTGCCCCTCGGTCTGCTGCACATCGGTTTCGATGTAGCGCAGCTCCGAACTGATGTTTTTGATGACGCCCTGCTGCACCACCAGCTTTTCCTGGATGGCGTTGAGCTGGCCCACCGAAGCCTGCTTTTTCTGCTGGGTCTGGGCCAGAATGCGGCTGGTTTCCTTGATGCGCTTGAGGTTGGCCCGCCGCTCACGCTCCAGCTGGGCCTTGCTTTTCTTGGCTACCGGGGTCTTTTTCTGCGCCAGCACCACCGAGGGGCCGGCTAGCCCCGCCAGCAGCAGCAGCAACAACAGCAGCGCAGCGGGTTTACTTCTTGCGCGCATAGCCTTTGGGTACGGAAAACGGGAATTGCAGCCGGCCCTTGTCCAGGTCGACGGCCCGGTACGTGAGCGTGAGCAGGGTAGGGGCCTTCTGGGGCTGCTGCACCTGCACTTGGGTTTCGAAGGCGAAGGGCTGCGGGCTGCCTTCAAGCGGACGGAAGTCGGCGTAGTCCACCGTCAGCTGGTGGGCGCGCACCGAATCCTGCACCAGCAGCTGGCGGGGGCGGCCCTGGGCCACATCCACGAGCTGCATAATCAGCAGGCCGGCCTGCTCGTAGCGCACGCGCTGCACGCTGCCCTCGGTGGTGACGGCCGGCTGGGTGGCGGAGCTGAGCGGGGCCAGGTAGTTGCCCAGCAGCAGCGCCTGCAGCATATCGAAGGTGATGGGCACGTTCAGCCGCTCGCTCAGGTAAGCAAAGTCGCCCGAGTAGTATTCGCGGTGCAGCTTGTCGAGCACCTGCACCGAGTCGCGGGTGATGTAGAGCCGGGCGCCCTCAATGCCCAGCAACGACGCCGACAGCCAAATGGCGCTGTCCTTGCGCATACGCACGTTGATGTTGGCGCTCTGGTCGCCGAACTGGGCCTTGCCCTTGGCCGTCATGAACTGAAAGTCGAGGTTGGTCGCCCTCACGGCCTCGGGCACCGGGTTAGCGGCTGAGGGTTGGGAGGCCGTGGGTAGCAGCTTTTTGGTGCAGCTGCCCAGCAGCAGCGGCAGGGTCAGTAATACGCTCAGCAGCAGCGCGGGGCGGTTATTCATAGAGCTTCTTGTCCTTTATTTTGCGGTTGATGAGCGCCGAAGCGCCGCCTTTCTGGCTGGCCCGCTGCCACTCGGCCACGGCCCGGTCCCGGTCGCCGAGCTGAAACAGCACGTCGCCGTAGTGCTCCACCAGGGTGGCGTCGGAGGAGGTGCGCAGGGCCGTTTCCAGGGCCCGGCGGGCGCCGGCGTAGTCTTTGAGCTGGTAAAGCACCCAGGCGTAGGTATCGAGGTAGGTAGGGTTTTCGGGAAACTGTTTCACCAGCCGGCCCGCCATTTCCTTGGCCTTATCCAGCTTTTCGCGCCTTATGGCCAGAAAGTAGCTGTAGTTATTGAGGGCCTGGGCGTTGTTGGCGTCGAAGGTCAGGGCGGCCTCGTAGGCCGCGTCCGACTTAGGGTAGTCCTTCAGCTCGTGGTAGGCGTCGCCCAGCTGGGTGTCGAACTGGGCCAGCAGCTCGGGGTTGTCGGTGGCCAGCTTGCGGCCGTATTCGAGCGACTTTACGGCCTTGGCGGGCTGCTTTTCGAGCTGGTGGCCCACGCCGTTGTAAAACCACAGCGGCGCCTGGTTCGGAAACAGCTCCAGCGCCTGCTCGGTGTGCACCAGCAGCGAATCGGTCTGGTTAAGCTCGGCATCAATCAGCACCACCTGCTGCCAGATCTGGTAGCGCGAGTTGTCGAGCCGGATGGCCCGCAGGTAGCTGGCGCGGGCGGCGGCGCGGTTGCCGGTTACGGTTTCAATGTCGCCGGCAATCGAAAACGCCTTGGCCTCGCGTGGGTGCACCCGCACGGTAATGGCGGCCAGCTCGCGGGCCGTTTCGCTCAGGCCCGGACTGGGCAGCTGCTTGAGGTACTCAATCAGGATGCGCACCTTGTCGTCGATGTCCAGGCTGGGGCTCGCAAACGCCAGTTTCAGCTGGCTTTCCGACTCGGGGCGGTTGTTCTGCAGGCGGTACACCTCGGCCAGAATCATGCGGGCGCGCGGGTTGTCGGGGTCGATGCGCAGGGCCTGGTTGGCCACCCGCACGGCATCGTCGAAGCGGCGGTTGGAGGCGTACAGCTGGGCCTGGGCCAGCACGTAGCGCGGCTCGTCGGGGTTCGATTTGATGAGCGACTCGCCTTCCAGCAAAGCCTGGTCGAGCTTGTTCTGGCGCAGGTAAATCTGCTGCTTCTTGAACGATATTTCGTCGAGCGGCCCGAACTTCTCCTCGGCCTGCCCGAAGGTGGTCAGCGCCTCATCAAGCCGGCCCTGGGCCACGTACAAATCGGCCAGGTTGAAGAGGTAGTAGCCCGAGTTGGGCACCCGCCCGATCAGGTCGGTGTACACCTTCGTCGCCTCCTCGTACTGCTTCTGCGAAGTGTAAATCTGGGCCAGCAGCAGGTAGTAGTAGGGGTTTTCGGGGGCGAGCTTCACGGCGGCCCGGCCAAAGTTGGTGGCGTCCTGCAGGTTGCCGCTGAGCAGGTTGGCCTCGGCAATCTTGTAGTTGACGGCCGCGTTGCCCGGGTTCAGGGCGTAGGCTTTCAGCAGGCGCTCCAGCGCTTTGTTGTAGTCTTCGAGCAGCACGTAGCGCACGCCGTCCACGAAGTAGGCCTCGCTCATTTCGCGCTCCTTGGGCGTCAGCTCGCGCGGCTGCCGGGTGGCCTCGTTGAGGGCGGCGCGGCGGGCCAGTTCACGGCGGTCTTTGCGGCTGAGCTTTTCGGGCGCCGCCGCCGGTTTGGCGTCGGCCGGCCGGGCCGCCGGGGCCGCTTTGCGCTGGGCGTACCCCGGCCCGGCCAGCAGCAGGCTCAACAGCAGGGGTAGCAGCAACGGGCGGAATGAGGGCATAAAGAAAGCAAGGAGGCCGAAGGTAGCGCCCGCCGTGAAGATAAAGAAAAGGACGGCGGCCTGCCTCTTCAAGTGGTTAGCCCTTTTTAAGCTGTTAGCCATTAGCTGCTAACGGTCAGCTTTTCCGTTAAACGAAAGCTAACAGCTAGCAGCTAATGGCTAACAGCTTAAAAAGGGCTAACCGCTGAAAGAATTACATCCGCAGCGTGTTGTAGTCGCCCACGCTCAAATCCAGCGACTTGCCGCTGAGCGTGGCGTGCGAGCCAATCATGGACCCCGCCACGTTGGCGTGCTCCACGGTGGCCGACTGCTGCACGATGCTATTGGCAACCACCGAGTTGGTGATGGTGGTGCCGGCGCCCACCGATACGTGCGGGCCAACTACCGAGTTGGTAATCTGCACGTTCTCGCCCAGGTACACCGGCTCGATAATAACCGAGTTGGTGGTTTTGGCCGAGGCGGCCGTGAGCTTTTCGCCGCGCTCCTGCAGAAATTCCAGGTAGCGCTGGTTGGTGTACACGGTGGCGTCCTTGTTGCCGCAGTCGAGCCACTCAGTTACGCGGCCGGGCACGAACTGGGTGCCCTTGTTTTTCATGTTTTCGAGGGCGTTGGTGAGCTGGAACTCGCCCTTGTCCTTGATGTCGTTGTCGAGCAGGTACTGCAGCTCGCGCTTGAGGTACTCGCCATCCTTGAAGTAGTAGATGCCGATAATGGCCAGGTCCGAAACAAACGTCTGGGGCTTCTCCACGAAGTCGGTAATCTGGCCCGCGTCGTCGAGCTTCACCACGCCGAAGGGCTTGGGGTCGTCCACGCGCTGCACCCAGATGGTGCCGTCAACCGAAGTGTCAAGAGTGAAATCGGCCTTGAAGAGTGTGTCGGCGAAGGCCACCACCACGTGCCCATCGAGGGCCGACTGGGCGCAGAGAATGGCGTGGGCGGTGCCCAGGGCCTCGTCCTGGTAGCAAATCGTGCCCTTGCCGCCCACCGATTCGGCAATCTTGATGAGGTCCTGTTCCACCTCTTTTCCGAAGCTGCGCCCGATAATGAAGGCTACTTCTTCCACCGGCTCGGCGCACACTTTGGCAATGTCTTCTACCAAACGGTGCACAATGGGTTTGCCGGCAATCGGAATCAGGGGCTTGGGAACGGTGAGCGTGTGGGGGCGCATGCGCTTGCCCATACCAGCCATCGGAACGATAATTTTCATGCGGAAAGGAGTTTTTAAGTATGAGTTTTTAAGTAGGAATTTTGAATTGATAATTACGAAATGCAAACCGGCAAATAAGACATATGTCGAGGTATTGCCAATTGAAAATTCATAATTAAAAACTCATAATTCAGGCAGAGCCCGTGCTGCCGATGCCGTCGGTACCGCGGCCGGTTTCCGACAGCTTTTTGACCGGCTCCCAATCCACTACTTCGTGACGGGCTACTATCAGTTGGGCAATCCGTTCGCCGTCCTGCACTACAAAGTCCTGGTCGGAGAAGTTGATGAGCAACACCTGCAGCTCGCCACGGAAGTCGGCATCAATGGTACCGGGGCTGTTGACCAGGCCGATGCCGTGCTTGTAGGCCAGGCCGCTACGGGGGCGCACCTGCATCTCGTAGCCCACCGGAATGGCCATAAACAGGCCCGTTGGAATGAGCGCGCGTTGCATAGGCCCTAACGTAACCGGCGCGTCGAGGTTGGCCCGCACGTCGAGGCCGGCCGCGTGGGCCGTCTGGCGCGCCGGTAACGGATGGCGCGAGCGGTTGATGATGGGAATCTGCATGGGGCAAAGGTAGGAACTTGCCGTTGCATGACCCGGCCGATTTTTGCCTTGCTAAGCAGGCCGTTTAGTGTTGTACTGCTTTCGAAAGCAGGTTCATAACCAGAACGCCCATAATAATAAGCGTCATTCCGACGATGGATGGCATATCCAGGTGCTGCTTAAAGAACACAACGCCCACGGCAGCTACCATAACTGTACCCACGCCCGACCAGATGGCGTAGGCAATGCCAGTTGGCATGGTGCGAAGCGTGAGGCCCAGAAAGTATAGGGCCAGGCCGTAACCAACGATGGTCAGGAAGCTTAAGAAGGGTTTAGTGAACTGAGCGGAGGCCTCCAAAGCAACGGTGCCTGCCACTTCCGAGAGGATGGCAAGAAGTAAAAACACATACTTCATAAAGGGTGGGTGGGGCGTGGGACGGCACAAGCTACGCATTACGCGCGAATGCGCGTTGCGGCTTTTCCACCACCACAACCAACCCGACAAAGCCCAGGGTCAGAAGTGCATGGAACGCATAGGCGCCTGGTGTGCCCGACAGTGGTACGTACCAGCCAACGGCCACTACGCCCACGGCCACCAGCAGCCACCCCAGCAGCCGGGCCACCGGGTAGGGCACCGGGAAGTGCCGCTCGCCCAGCCACCAGCACAGCGCGGCCATCATAAAGTAGCAGGCCAGCGTGGCCAGCGCCGAACCCATGTAGCCCAGCACCGGTATCAGCAGGAAGTTGAGGGCCACGGTGAGCACGGCCCCGCCAAAGCTGATGTATGTGCCGTAATACGTTTTGTCGGTGAGCTTGAACCACACCGATAGGTTCCAGTAGACGCCCAGAAACAGGTTGGCCAGCAGCAGCACCGGCACCACGGCTAGTCCCTGCAAGTACTCGCGCCCGTGCAGGAACACCTTGGCCACGAGGTCAAGGTTCACGCTTACGCCCACAAACAGTATGGCGCAGCATAGCGTGAACCACTTGAGCACCAGGGCGAACGTGCGGGGCGAGTTCTGGTCGGTGCTCTGGGCGAAGAAGAACGGCTCGGCGGCGTACTTGAAGGCCTGAATGACGAGGCTCATCAAGATGCTGAGCTTGTAACAGGCCCCGTAGATGCCCACCGCCGTCAGGCTGCTCTGGCCGGGGTAGAAGTTCTCGGGCAGCCACATGGGCAGCAGAATCCGGTCGAGCGTTTCGTTGACCATGCCGGCCAGACCCATCAGCATAATGGGGTAGGCGTACTTCAGCAGGGGCCGCAACGGCGCCAGGTTCAGACGGAAACGGAAGTCGGTCAGCTCGCGGCCCAGCAGCAGGAGCGTGAAGGCGCTGGCCGCCACGTTCGAGATGAACACGTAGCCCACCCCGATGCCGGAATTGTACACCGCCCGCACCAGCGGCTGCAGCGCCGACAGGTACTTGCCGGCCAGAATATCGGGGCAGACAACGATAAAAAACAGGTTCAGCCCCACGTTGAGGGCAATATTGGCCAGCCGGATGGCGGCAAACTTACGGGCTTTGTTTTCGAGGCGCAGGCGGGCGAAGGGCAGGGCTGCCAGTGCATCGAGGCCCAGAATGGCAGCAATCCAGTAAGCGTACTGCTCGTGGCCGGGCGGCAAACCCAGCAGGCCCATCAGCGGGCGGGCCAGCAGCAGCAGCAGCAGCGTCAGGCCCACGCTGCTGATGAGCAACATGGTCAGCGAGCGGTCGTAGAGCTCCCGCGGGTCGGTGCCGGGGCGGTTGGCGAAGCGGAAATACGTGGTTTCCATCCCGTAGGTGAACACCACGTTCAGAAACGACACGTAAGCAAACAGCCCCGTCACGATGCCGTATTCGGCTGCCGCGAAACGGGCCGTGTACACGGGCACCAGCAGAAAGTTGACCACCCGGCCCACAATGCTGCTCACCCCATAAATAGCCGTCTGGGATGCCAGCTTCTTCGCTAAACCCATCTGTTTTTAATTAGTAATTGATAATTAGTAATTAAAAATTACCGCACGATTCCGGGAGGTGGGAATTTGCACTACTGCCCCTCAGCTCCTGAGAATTATTAATTCTTAATTATCAATTACTAATTCCCTGTAAAGGCCGCGGGGCGTTTTTCGAGGAAAGCGGTGGTGCCTTCTTTGAAGTCGTCGGAGGCGAAGCAGCGGGCGAAACCCTGGGCTTCGGTCTGGTAGCCGTGGCGCTGCTGGTCGTAGTAGGCATTCACCGAATCGAGGCACAGGCCCACGGCCAGCGGGGCCTTGCCCAGAATGCGCGTCAGCAGCTGGCGGCAGAAATCGAGCAGCTCGGCCTGGGGCACCACGTGGTTGACGAGGCCCAGGCGCAAAGCCTCGTCGGCCTTCACCATGTCGGCCGTCAGCAGCAGTTCGATGGCCTTGCCCTTGCCCACCAGCTGGGCCAGGCGCTGGGTGCCGCCGTAGCCCGGAATCAGGCCCAGGTTCACTTCGGGCTGGCCGAAGCGGGCATTCTCGGAGGCTACCCGCAGGTGGCAGGCCATGGCCAGTTCGCAGCCGCCGCCCAGCGCAAAGCCATTTACGGCGGCCAGCACGGGCTTGTGGCTTTCCTCGATGCGGCAGAAGATTTCCTGGCCCCGCTCGGCGGCTTTGCGGGCCGCCAGCACGTCGAGCTTCGAGAGTTCAGCAATGTCGGCACCGGCCACGAAAGCCTTTTCGCCACTGCCCGTCAGCAGAATGCCGCGCACCTGCTTGTCGTCCTGGGCCTGGCGGAAGGCGTGGCCGATATCCTCGATGGTGGCCGCGTTGAGGGCGTTGAGCTTGTCGGGGCGGTTGACGGTGATGGTGGCAATGCCGGAGGCGGCATCAAGGTCGTAGAGCAGAGTGGCGAAGGAAGTCGGCATGGCGGTGGGAGGGAAAAAAGGGCTGATACAGGGGCCAAAGATAGAACGAAATGGCCCGCTCCGTTGGGCAGGTGGGCCGGCCCAACGCCTCAGAGACGCCATTGAGCGAAAAGGCCCGCGCACTGCGGCCGCAAAACCAGACCTTCGGGTGGCCGCCACGCCGCGGCGGGCTTGTAAATAGAGAAAGTTCTATCTTCCGGCCGCATCTCTTCTCTTCACCCTCAACCCCTTGCGCGTATGGGCTTCGTCTCCGAATTCAAAGAGTTTATCTCCAAAGGCAATGTGCTCGACCTGGCTGTCGGCGTTATCATCGGCGGGGCCTTCGGCAAAATCGTCACGTCCCTCACCGACGACATCCTGATGCCCATCCTGACGCTGCTCACCGGCGGCCTCGACTTCAAGGAGTGGTACCTCTCGCTCGACGGCAAAACCTACCCCACGCTCGAAGCGGCCAAGGCGGCGCAGGCGGCCACCATCAACTACGGCCTGTTCATGAACGCCGTCATTACCTTCCTGCTGATGGCCTTCGCCATCTTCTGGCTCGTGAAAATTGCCAACCGCTACAAGAAGCCCCAGGAAGTGGTGCCCGTAGCCGACCCGCTGCCCACCAAAGACCAGCAGCTGCTGGCCGAAATCCGCGACGCGCTGCGCAACCGGGCTTAAGCCCCGCGTGCGCCCAGGCACCCCAAAGCCGGCGCTGGCTGCCCACGGGCAACCGGCGCCGGCTTTGGGGTGCCCGCGGGTTGGACTGACGCGCTGGTTTTTATGGGCTTTGAACTAACTTAGTTGGTGGCCAGTTCGTTTGACACACTCCCACCACCGCCGTTTTTGCTCCTTTAATGAAGAAACTGTTTTCCGTATTGGCTCTGGCTGCCGCCAGCTGGGCCACTGCCCCGGCCGCCCACGCCCAAACCGCCGTGCTCGACGGCCAGACCCGCGAAGAGGCGCAGGCCCGGCAGGCAACCCAGAAGCAGGCCCGCAAGCGCGGCAAAGCCTCGGTCGACGATGTGGCCAACATGCAGCGCCGCATGAGTATGAACGCCGAGGAAAGCAAACTCGATCAGCAGCAGGAACTGCTGGAAGCCCGTTCGGGCGGGGGCAACTCCAGCCTGAGCCGCGGCGCCGGCCCCGACCGGCAGTACGACCGGGGCACGGGGGGCTTCACGGTGCGCAAATACCGCGACAAGCGCGTGGGGGCCAAGCCGCCCAAGCGCGGCGCCACCCGGCCGGCCGGCTACGTCAACCCCAAAGGCAAGCCCATGACCGATAAGCAGCGCCACAACCGCGGCCGCAAAAAGCACTTCCTATTCTTCTGAGCTGCAAGCCGTAAGCTACAAGCTGCAAGCCTGACCGCTAGAGCAAAGCGAAAGCCCTTAGAACATTAGAACGAGTCGTTGCTACGGTCGTTCTAATGTTCTAAGGGCTTTCGCTTTGCTCTAGCGGTCAGGCTTGCAGCTTGTAGCTTACGGCTTGCAGCTTCCTTAGAGCGTCCGCTTGATTTCCTGCTCCTCGAAGCCTTCGATGTTGTCGCCCTCCTGGAGGTCGTCGAAGTCCTTGAGCGAGATACCGCACTCGTAACCCTGGCGCACTTCCGACACGTCGTCTTTGTAGCGCTTGAGGTCCTTGATGCCGCCCGAGTACACCACGATGCCGTTGCGCACGAGGCGCACCTTGGTTTTGCGGGTAAACGTGCCGTCGGTTACCATACAGCCGGCAATGGCGCCCACCTTGGTGATGTTGAACACCTGGCGGATTTCGGCGTTGGCCACCACCACTTCCTTCACCGTTGGGGCCAGCATGCCTTCCATGGCATCCTTCACCTCGTTGATGGCGTTGTAAATGATGGAGTAGAGGCGGATATCAATCTGCTCCTGCTCGGCCAGCTTGCGGGCACTGATGGAAGGCCGCACCTGGAAGCCGATGATGATGGCGTCGGAAGCCGAAGCCAGCAGTACATCGGACTCGGAAATGGCACCCACGCCCTTGTTGAGGATGTTGATGGCAATTTCCGGGGTGCTGAGCTTGAGCAGCGAGTCGGCCAAAGCTTCCACCGAACCGTCCACGTCGCCCTTTACAATCACGTTCAGCTCCTTGAACGAGCCGATAGCCAGACGGCGACCAATCTCGTCGAGGGTGATGTGCTTCTTGGTGCGCATGCTCTGCTCGCGGGCCAGCTGCTGACGCTGGGTGGCCAGCTCGCGGGCTTCGCGCTCGGTTTCCATCACCTGGATTTTGTCGCCAGCCTGGGGCGCGCCCGTCAGACCAAGTACCTGCACCGGGGTGGCCGGGCCGGCTTTCTTCATCTTCTTGCCGCGGTGGTCGGTCATGGCTTTCACGCGGCCAAAGTGCGGACCAGCCAGCACGATGTCGCCTACTTCCATGGTGCCGGTTTGCACCAGAATGGTGGTTACGTAGCCACGGCCCTTGTCGAGTGAGGCTTCGATAACCGTACCCACAGCCTTGCGGTCGGGGTTGGCGGTGAGCTCCAGAATCTCGGCTTCGAGCAGCACTTTCTCCAGCAGATCGTCGATGCCAACACCGGTTTTGGCCGATACTTCCTGGCTCTGATACTTGCCGCCCCACTCTTCCACGAGCACGTTCATGGCCGACAGCTCCTCACGGACCTTATCGGGGTTGGCGCCGGGCTTGTCAATCTTGTTGAGGGCAATAACAATCGGCACACCAGCCGCTTGTGCGTGGTTGATGGCCTCGCGGGTCTGGGGCATTACCGAGTCGTCGGCCGCTACCACGATAATGGCAATGTCGGTGACTTTGGCACCCCGGGCTCGCATAGCGGTAAACGCTTCGTGACCCGGCGTGTCGAGGAACGTCACGCGCTTGTCCGACTTGGTCATCACGTCGTAGGCGCCGATGTGCTGGGTGATGCCGCCGGCCTCGCCCTTAGCCACCGTGGCGTTGCGGATGTAGTCGAGCAGCGAGGTTTTGCCGTGGTCGACGTGGCCCATGATGGTCACGATGGGGGCGCGGGGCTGCAGGTCAGCCTCATCGTCCTCAATCTCCACTACGGTGTCTTCTTCCTCGGCCGTCAGGAACTCAATATCGTAGCCGAACTCGTCGGCAATTACGGTAATGGCTTCGGCGTCGAGACGCTGGTTGATGGAGACGAACATGCCCATGTTCAGGCACACCTTAATCACCTCGTTCACCGACACGTCCATGAGCGACGCCAAATCGTTGGCCGAGATGAACTCGGTTACTTTCAGCGTCTTGGCATCGAGCTCGTTCTGCGCGCGCATGGCCTCGCGGTCCTCGGCGGCGTTGCTACGCTTGTCGCGGCGGTATTTAGCGCGGTTCTGCTGGTTGCCTTTGCCGCCGCTGAGCTTGGCCAGCGTGGCCTTGATCTGCTCCTGAATCTGCTTGTCGTTCTGCTCGGGCGTGAGCGGCGCGGCGTTGGCCCGGGGGGCACCAGCGCGGCCACCGGCTCCGCGGTTGGCAGCCGGACCGGTACCCGTAGGGCGCGGACCCTGACCGGGGCCGCCCGGACGCGCACCACCCGTCTGGCCGGGGCCATTCATCGGGATGCGCTGGCGCTTCTTCTTATCGGCGCTCAGGCCGCTCTTGCGCACATCGGACGAGGCCACCGGGCGGGCACCTCGGCCGCCGCGGCGCGACGAGTCGGTGGGCAGCTCGATTTTGCCCAGTACCGTCAGGCCCTTGAGCTGGTCGGCTTTGGCCACAATGGTATTGTCTTCAGCGGGCGCATCGGCGGCCGGCGGAGTTGCAGCCGGGGTAGCCGCGGGTGCAGCAGCCGGAGCGGGGGGCGATGGCGTAGCGGCCGGCTTGGCTTCGGTGGCGGGCTTCGCGGTTTCGGCGGGCTTGGCAGCCGGAGCCTCGGGCGCCTTGGCGGCCGGCGCTTTCACCTCAGGAGCCTTTGCCTCCGGCGCTTTCGTTTCAGCGGGCTTAGGCTGCGAAGCTTTGGCATCGGCCGGCTTAGATTCGGCCGGCTTGGTTTCAGCGGGCTTTTCAGCGGCGGCAGCGGGCTTGTCGGCCTTGGGGCGCACGGGGCGGCCCTTCGAGTCGAGCTCAATCTTGCCCAACACCTTCAGGCCGGGCACGCGGTTGGTGTCGGCTTCGGGGGTTGGGGCAGGAGCGGGGGCCGGCTCGGGCTTGGCGGTTTCGGCGGGCTTGGGGGCCGGAGCTTCAGCAGCAGCTGCGGGGGCAGCGGGCTTGGCCTCGGCGGCGGGGGCCGGAGCGGCAGCAACCGGAGCGGGCTTGGCGGGCGCCGGCTCGGGCTTAGGCTCGGGCTTAGGCTCGGGAGCCGGGGCAGGCGCGGGCTTGGCCGCTTCGGCCGCACGGGCCTGGGCCGCTGCTGCTTCCAACTCGCTCTGGCGCTTGGCCTGGCTGACTTTCTCGGCCTCCTTCTTATCCTGCACCGACGACGCGAAGGCCTTGTTGAGCTGGCTTACCTGCTCGGCCGTTAGCTTGGTCGTGGGTTTGTTGTCGATGGAGTGCCCTTTTTCCGTCAGAAAGTCCACAATCGTGGAGGTGCCAACGTTCAGGTCTTTGGCCGCCTGATTAAGCCGTTTAGTTGATGCTTCCGCCATTCTGTGCTCGCGAACGATGCTCTTATTCAGTTGCAAAGGTACTACATTAAATCTTGCCGGGCGACGTTGAAATCAGGCCACCCGGCCCGATTTCAGCGTCCTTGCCGTACCGGCCGCCGCGCACTCATTGCGCGGCGCCGGAATTTGGTGAATCGTCGTTTTTCTGCGGCTCGGTTTCCGCCTCGGTGGCCGTTGCCGGCTGCTCCGCGGTGGTTTCCGTTACGGCTACGCCCGCGTCCGTGGCCTCAACGTTGGCTACGGTTGCGTCGGTGGTGTCGGCGCCGGCCTCCGCTACCGGAGTTTCAGTTACAGCCTCGTCGTTGTTAGCGTCGGTGCTGCCGTTCTCGTCGTCGGCGAAACGGGGCTTGGGGGCCGCTTCGGTTTCTGCCTCGTCTTCGAACTCGTTGCGGATAACACGGAACAGGTCCTCAACGGTTTCCTCTTCCAGCTCGGTGCGGCGCACAATGTCTTCTTTATTTACCGCCAATACGGCGCGGCCGGTGTCGAGGCCGATTTTCTTCAGCTCATCGATAATCCAGGCTTCCACTTCGTCGCTGAACTCGTCGAGGGCAATGTCCTCCTCGAAGTCGCCGGCGTCGCGGAACACGTCGATTTCCATGCCCACCAGCCGCGAGGCCAGCTTGATGTTGGCGCCGCCGCGGCCGATGGCCAGGCTCACCTGGTCGGGCCGCAGGAACACCGATACGCGGCCGGTCTGCTCGTTGATTTTCATCGACGTGAGCTTGGCCGGCGACAAAGCCCGGGCGATGTACAGCTCCAGATTGTCGGTGTAGTTAATGATGTCGATGTTCTCGTTTTCCAGCTCCCGCACTACGGCGTGGATGCGCGAACCTTTCATGCCCACGCAGGCGCCAACGGGGTCGATACGCTCGTCGTAGCTTTCCACGGCCACTTTGGCCCGCTCGCCGGGCTCGCGCACGATGTTTTTGATGGTGATGAGGCCGTCGAAAATCTCGGGTACTTCCTGCTCCATCAGGCGCTCAAGGAAGGCCGGCGCGGCGCGCGAAAGGATGATTTTAGGCGTGCCGTTGAGCACATCCACGCGGTGCACCACGGCGCGGATGTTGTCGCCCTTGCGGTAGCGGTCCTTCGGAATCTGCTCGCCTTTGGGCAGGCTCAGCTCGTTGTCGTCCTTGTCCAGAATCAGCGCCTCGCGGCCCCACACCTGGTACACTTCACCCACCACAATCTCGCCCACCTGGTCTTTGTAGGCCTGGTAGAGGTTGTCGCGCTCCAGGTCCTTCACGCGCTGAATCAGCGTCTGGCGGGCCATGAGCACGGCGCGGCGGCCGAACTCCTCGAACTTCACTTCCTCGGCCACTTCCTCGCCTACCTCGAAATCGGGCTCAATCTTCTGGGCCTCGGCCAGCGGAATCTTGTCGAAATCCCAGATGTCCTCCGAGTTATCGTCCACGATTTCGCGGTTGCGCCAGATTTCCAGGTCGCCGTTGTCGGGGTTGATGATGACGTCGAAGTTCGAGTCGTCCTCGTACTTCTTGCGAATCATCGTGCGGAACACGTCGTCCAGAATGGACATCATGGTAGGCCGGTCGATGTTCTTCGAGCGGGCGAATTCGGCAAACGATTCAATCAGGACGTTGCTGTTCATTTTTTAAGCTTTTAGCTGTCAGCTTTTGGCTGTTAGCTTTCCTGTGAGGAGAGCTAGCGGCCACTGCCAAAAGGTGAATAACTTAGAAACAGGGCTATCAGCTAATGGCTACTAGCTAACAGCTCGAAAACTTATTTAAACGAAATAACCACTGTCGCCTCGGCAATGTCGCGGAACGGCACCGTGATGGCGGGCAGGGTTTTCTCCTTGTGTTTTTCTTTCACGATTTCGGCCAGCTCGATACCGGCGCCCTCGGGCAGCAGGCTTTCGAACTTGCCGGTAATTTCGGAGCCGTTCTGCAGTTTCAGGTGCAGCGTGCGGCCCACGTGCCGCACGTACTGGCGCGGGTCGCGCAGGGGCTGGTCGGCGCCGGGCGAGGTTACTTCGAGCGTGTAGCTGAGCTCGTCGCCGTAGTGCTCCTCGATGCGGCGGGCCAGCCGGCGGCTCACCTGCGCGCACTCGTCAATACCGAGGCCTTCTTCCCCGTCGAGGGTAACGGTTACTTTGGGCCGCACGGAATCCGAAACGGTTAAATCCACGGCGAACAGGTTGCCATCGGTGGGCAGACTGTCGCGCAGCATTTCCAGCAGCAGGTTACGGTCGAGGGTCATAGGCGGCGGGCCCCGGAAGGGGCGGTAAAAAGAAAGAGGGGACGATACGTCCCCTCTGGTCTTGCGTCAACTTGTGGGGCAAAGGTACAACAAGAAAGTGCTATAAGCAAGATGGGGTGATGAGGCCCTCAAACCCAACCTTACCGCATCACCGTCAGCCAGCCCTTGGCGGTGCGGCCGTCGATGTCCTTGAGCTGGTAGTAGTACAGGCCGTCGGGCAGGCCGGTCGCCTGCCAGTCGTCGTGGTAGTCGGCCGTTTCGTACACCTTGGTGCCCCAGCGGTTGAACAGGCTCAGGTGCGTGGTGCGGCAGCTGAAGTACGGAATGAAGGTTTGGTTGGTCTGGTCGCGGTTGGGCGTGATGATGTTGGGCACGAAGGTGCGCTGGACAACCACTGGCACGAAGCTGGTTTCGACGGTACAGTTGGTGTAGCGGGCCACCAGGCGCACGGTGTACTGGCCGGGCTGCGTGAATACGTGCTCCGGGTTTTCCTCGGTTGAAGTCGGGCTGCCGTCGCCGAAGTCCCACTCGTAGGTGCCGCCCGTCAGCACGGGTTGCATGGTGAGCGTGAGCGGGGCCAGGCCGGTAAACTGCGGGTACCGCTCGCATACCGGCAGGGCCAGCGGCGTGTTGGTGGTAGGCGAGGGGGCCAGCAGCACCCGCCGGGTGGCGGTGGTGGTGCAGCTGTTTTCGGTTACGGAGTAGGTGAGCGTGAAAATGCCGCCCCGCAGCTTGGTGTCGGGCGGTGTGAACAGGCCGGCGGCCGTAACGCCCGTACCGCTCCAGGTGCCGCCGGCGGGCGTGGCCCCGGTTAGCTGCAGCGGCGCGGTTTCGTAGGCGCACAGCGTCAGGTCGGGGCCGGCCTGAACGCTAGGCGGGGCGTTGACGGTAATGGTGGTAGTGGACAGCCCGCAGGATACCGTGTCGCTGATGGTGTAGGTGAGCGTGAAGGTGCCGGGCCCCGACAGGCGCGGGTCGAAGGTGTTGCCGCTCAGGCCCCGCGGGCCGCTCCAGGTGCCGCCGGCGGGCGTGGCCTGCAGCGTGATGGGGCTGGCCGTGGCGCACAACGGCGGCAGCGGCGCCAGCAGCGTAGACACCGGGCGGGTGACGGTCATGGCCAGCGGGCGGGTGCTTACGCAGGTGCCGGTGGCCAGCACCGAATACTGCAGCAGGTTGCGGCCAACCAGTGCCTCCGAGGGCCGGAACTCGTAGCGGCCATCGGGCCGCCGGAACACGCCCGGGCCGCTCCAGGTGCCGCCGGCCGGCTGGCCGCCCAGCAGCACCGGGCCGTCGGAGGCGCAGGCGTAGCGGGCCGAACCGGGGTCGGCCGTGATGATTTCGAAGTTGATGGCAAACGCCGCGTTGTTGCAGTTGCTGCTGGCGTTGCGGGTGGTGTAGGAGTTGGCGCCCGGCGGCACCGGGAAGTTTTGGGTGCCTCCGCAGCCCCCGCAAACGGCCTGGTACACGATGCCCTTCTTGCTGAAGCGCGAGGTGCCGCCGTCTACGTGCTCGCCCCGGCCGCCCGCCTCGCCGTAGAAAGTGGCGTATTCGAGCCCGGTGAGGCCGGCCGCAAACTGGGCCAGGTAGAAGTCGTTGCCGTCGGTGGTTTTCTGGGCGGCGTTGGGCGTAACGGGCAGCCTGGTGGTAGTGCCCGAGCTGTAGCCCCGGTTGGTCGAGCCGCCCCAGCCCGCCACGTACACCCGCTCGCAGTCATCCACCAGAAAGGCCGTGGGCGACAGCTCGTGCTCCGATTGGGCCGAGCCGAACGTGGTGCTGAACATGGTGCGGCTGAGCGTGGCATCGAGCTTATGAATGAACTGCTTGGCGCCGGACGTGCCGTACAGGCCGGGCGTTTTGGGGTAGGCCGGCGAGCTGGTCTGCCCCAGCACGTACACGTCGCCGCTGTTGTCGAGCTGCACAAAGAAGGCCAGGTCGTCGGCCGAGGTGCCCAGATAAGTGCCGTAGCGCAGGCGGCCGGCGTCGGCCGTCAGGCCCACTACAAATCCCTCGCGCCCACCCGCCGACTGCGGGTGCAGGCTGCCGGCCACCGTGGGGAAGCCCGTGCCGTTGCTGGTGCCGCCCACGTACAGCGTGCGGTCGGGGGCGAGCTGCAGCGAAAAGGCCGCGTCGGCGCTGGTGCCGCCCAGGTAGGTGCTCCAGTTGAGGCGGTCGAGCAGGCGCGGCAGCTGGCACACCACCGCATCGGCGGCGCCGCGCAGGGCGGGCTGCTGAGCGCCGCTGCTCACCGGAAAGTCGGGGCTGCTGCTGGTAGAGGCGATGTACACGTTGTTGTCCCCGTCGGTCAGCACATCGCCCCGAAACTGGTCGCCGTAGTTGTTGGTCAGGCTCAGGTTGAGGCCGTCGTTGGCTTTGCCGCCCAGGTAGGTGGCCGCCACCAGCCTGGCGCCATCGGAGCTGAGCGTGGCCACGAAGATGTCGGCGCCCTGCGGGTAATCCATGCCGCTGAGCGGCGTAACGCCCGGGCCGCCCTGAAACGTGCGCTGGGCCGCGGCGGCGCCAACCGGGAAGTTGCCGGAGCCGGTGCTGCCCATAATCACCAGCTCGTCGCGGCCATTCACTACCAGGCTGTGGGGCGCATCGGTGTAGGTTCCGCCCAGGTAGGTGGCGTAGAGGCGGGCCCGCGGCCCGCTGGTCGTTACCTTATATTTGATGATGGCCACATCGCCCAGGCCGGCAAAGTTGGCCTGAAACGCGCCCGGCGACACCGGGTAGCCCGGTCCGAAGGCCACCCCGCCCGAGTACATATTGCCCTCGGCATCGTAGGTGGCCGTGAAGCCCCAGTTGTCGGCCAGCGAGCCGGTGAAGCTCGAAAACAGCACGGTCGGGTCGATGGTCAGCGGCAGCCTGGCGTCGTAGGCGCCCAGCCGAAACCGCACGGTGCTGCCCTGCAGCTCGAAGCGGCAGCTTACCGGCAGCCGGCGGCCGGCCGCCGTGGTCTGCCAGGCCTGGGGCGCCTGCTCGGTCACCGTGCCCACGCTGGTTTCAATCAGCAATTGCCCTTCAGAAGTAAGCCGCAGAGCGCTGGGGCCGGCGTAGCGCAGCCGGATGTTGTCGGGCTTGGCACCGGGGGCCAGCTCGAAGTCGTATTCGAGGTGCTGGCCGGCGTTTTCGTACACCCGCACATCGATGCCGGCGTACACGCCCTGGTAGCGCACCTGCCGGTAGCCGAGCACGCCGCTGGCCCACTCGCGCGGGTTGCTGCCCACAAAGTAGTTGCGCGTGCCACTGGTTGCCTGCTCGGGCACGAGCGGCGCCCGGGAATTCCCCCCCTCAAACGACACCGTGTAGGCGTGCCCGCGGCCCGCGGCGGGCGCAGCGTTGGCCGGCCGCGGCTGGCCGTCGGTGCCAATCTCATTGGTGCCGTGGCGGTGGCTGAGCTGGTCCAGCGTGGCCGCGCTCAGCAGCGAGTAGGTAAAGCCGGTGGGCGTGAGGTAGAGCCGCCCGCCCGGCACCTCGGCTTGGTAGCGCACGACTTTGGGCCACTGGCCCTTGTTTTCCACAAATTCCAGCGTTTTTTCGGGTGCCGGCGAGGCGACGGAGCGGGGGGCAGCGGCCAGTTGTAGCGGCAGTAGCAAGCACAGCCAAAGCGGTAGTAGTCGACTCATATAAAGGAGGATAGAATGCCCGGGAAAGATACGAAACAGGCCGCGTAAGACCTGCACTTATTCGTATTTGGTGGCGCTGGCTAGGCGGGCCCGCACCGGAAGCGCTACCTTTACTCATCCGCTTCCGGTTGATAGAAAAGAGGAATCCGTGCGTCGTTCGTTTGCTTTCAAGTGCACTTTGCTGGTGATGGGGTGGGTGCTGGTGGGCATTGCCTGCGAGCAGATACCCGCTTACACCTTCTGGCCGGCCATTTTCGGGGCCCTTACGCTGCCGGTGGCCCTGGGCCTGAATTTGCTGGCGGCCGGCTACTGGCTGCTACGGCGCTGGCCGGTGGCCCTGTTGCCGCTGGCGCTGGCCGTGCTCACGTGGCCGCACTTCCAGCGCGGGCTGGCCCTGCACCCGCTGCGCCTGACCACGGCCGCCGAGCCCGCCACCGCCGGCCCGGTGGTGCAGGTGCTGTCGGCCAACGTGCGCATCTTCAACGTGTACCCGCAGCTTCGCAACAACGGCCTGCAATCATCCAAAGAAATGGTGCGCTGGCTGGCCGAAAGCAAGGCCGACGTGCTGTGCCTGCAGGAGTTCTACAACGAGCCGGCCGGCACCAAATCGGCCGACGGCACCGTGTTCCGGACGCTGGACAAAATCGGCCGGCAGGCGGGGCGCGAGTCGTTTCTGTCGAAAACGCTCACCAACAGCGCCGGGTCCGAGTTTGGTATGGCCATCTTCTCGCGCCACCCGATTGTGAACCGCGGCACCATTCAGTTCGGCAAGCTCACCCAAAACCACGGCATGTGGGTGGATCTGCGCCTGCCCAGCCAGGATACGATTCGGGTGTACAGCTTCCATCTGCAGAGCATGAGCATGGACGAGCGCGACATCGTGGACAGCTACTCCAGCAAATCGGGCCTGAAAAAGAAGGGCCTGGGGCTGCTACGGCGCTTCAAGCGCGGGGCCGTGCTGCGGCACGCGCAGATTGACACGCTCATCAACCGCTTCGCCAAGTGCCCGTACCCGATGCTGCTGTGCGCCGACCTCAACGACGTGCCCTACAGCTACAGCTACGACCAGCTGGCCGACCACTTCCAGAACGCCTGGACCAGCGTGGGCAACGGCGTGGGCAGCACCTACAACGGCCGCATCCCCTTCCTGCGCATCGACAACCAGTTTGCCGGCCCCCGCTGGCTGGTGCGCGACTTCTGGGTGAACTACGAAATCCCCTACTCCGACCACTTCCCCACCACGGCCACCTACCAGCTCAAACCGAAAACGGAGCCCCAGTAACTGCCGGCTGATAACGGTAGGCGGCGACGCGAGAATTTATTTCGCAGCGAACTGCTAGACCGCCTCGCGTTTTTATACTGACTTTACGTTCTTATAAACTGCTGATTGAACTTTATAGACTGGTCGGTTTGAGTTTTGTGCCGTTTGGTTGGGCTTTTAGACTTTATTGCACACAATTCGGGCCGGTTGGCGGTTGTTTTCCGTTCCCCGACACTCTGCGAAACTGCCGTTACTTTTGCACGGCATCCACTCATGCCCAGTCGCCGCTTTGTAGCAGGCAGAAGCATTTGTAAATCAAAACGAAAGCTAACAGCTAGCAGCTGAAAGCTAATAGCTCAATAAATATGCCTCAGCCCTTCTCGCTCTACAACACGCTCACCCGCCAGAAAGCCCCGTTTGCACCCCTGAACGCGCCTTTTGTAGGCGTATACCTGTGCGGCCCGACGGTGTACAGCGAGGCGCACGTTGGCAACGCCCGCGGCCCGGTGGTGTTCGATGTGCTCACGCGCTACCTGCGTTACCTGGAGTACAAGGTGCGCTACGTGCGCAACATCACCGACGTAGGCCACTTGGTAGATGATGCCGACGAGGGCGAGGACAAAATCGGCCGCATTGCCCGCGCCCGGCAGGTGGAGCCCATGGAAGTGGCCGAGGGCTACACCAACCTCTACCAGGACCACATGATGGCCCTGGGCTGCCTGCCGCCCGACATTACGCCCCGCGCCAGCGGCCACATCATCGAGCAAATCGAGATGACCGAGCAGATTATGGCCAACGGTTTCGCCTACGAATCCAATGGCTCGGTGTACTTCGATGTGCCGGCCTACAACGCTGCTGGCAAGGAATACGGCAAGCTTTCGAACCGGGTAGTGGAGGAGCTGCTGGCCGGCTCGCGCGACAACCTCACGGGCCAGGACGAGAAGCGCAGCCCGCTGGATTTCGCCCTCTGGAAGCGGGCCGATGAGCGCCACCTCATGCGCTGGCCCTCGCCCTGGGGCGAAGGGTTCCCCGGCTGGCACCTGGAATGCTCGGCCATGAGCCGCAAGTACCTCGGCGCCGAATTCGACATTCACGGCGGCGGCTTGGATTTGATGTTCCCGCACCACGAGTGCGAAATTGCCCAGAGCCAGGCCTGCGAGCATCCGACCAACGAGGCCCGGGTGTGGATGCACAACAACATGATTACCGTGAATGGCCAGAAGATGAGCAAGTCGGCGGGCAACTTCATCACTATCAGCCAGCTGTTCAGCGGTGAGAATGAGGTGCTGGCCCAGGCCTATTCGCCCATGACGGCCCGCTTCTTCCTGCTGCAAGCCCACTACCGCAGCCCCGTCGATATTACCGATGAGGGCCTGCAGGCCGCCGGCAAAGGTTACCGCAAGCTGATGAACGGCCTGCGCCTGCTCGATAAGCTGCAGCTGCCCGAGGGCCTCGAAGCTGCCGCCGACACCAGCGCCGCCGACGCCGAGCTGCGCAAGCTGGCCGCCGACTGCTTTGCCGGCCTCAACGACGACCTGAACACCGCCCGCACCATTGCCAGCCTGTTCAATTTGCTGCGTAAACTCAACGGCTACGCCGCCAAGCCCGATACCCTGGCCCAGGTGAGCCCCGCAGCCCTGAACGAGGCCACCGCCACCTACCGCACGCTGGTGCAGGACGTGCTGGGCCTGCGCGACGAGCCCCGCGCCAGCGCCGAAGACCTGCTGGGCCTCACGCTGCACTTCTACCAGGAAGCCAAAGCCGCCAAGGACTACGGCAAAGTCGACGAAATCCGGGCCGCGCTCAAGCAGCAGGGAATCGTGGTGAAAGACTCCAAAACCGGCGTCGACTGGGCGTATAGCGAGGAGTAGGGGCGGAGCTACAAGCTTTAAGCCGCAAGCTTCAAGCTACCTGGCGCAGGCAGGGGCCACGGCAGCAAAAGCGTGCGGCTTGAAGCTTGTAGCTTGCAGCTCATAAATCAGTGCCGAACATTTACCCGAAGCGCTCCGCTCCATGAAAAACCTGTTCCGATTTGCCCCGGCCGCGCTGGCAGGCCTGCTGCTGCTCACGGGCTGCCCCGGTAAAAATGACACCGCCGACACGTCGGCCGCCCAGGAAGCCGCGCTGCCCAAAACGCCCGCCTTCAACGCCGATTCGGCCTACGCCTACACCGCCCGCCAGGTGGCCTTCGGGCCCCGGGTGCCCAACACGGCGGCCCACGTAAAAACCGGCGACTGGATTATCGGGCAGTTTAAAAAGTACGGCCTGGCGGTGCAGGAGCAGCCCTTCGAGGCCAAGGCCTTTGATGGCAACATCCTCAAGTCGCGCAACATCATTGCCCGCTATAATCCCGCGGCCCCGCGCCGGGTGGCTGTATTTGCCCACTGGGACACCCGGCCCTTCGCCGACAAGGACACCGAGAACAAGAACGCCCCACTCGACGGCGCCTCCGACGGCGCCAGCGGCGTGGCCGTAGCTCTGGAGCTGGCGCGTGTGCTGGCCGCCCAACCCGACAGCCTGGCCCCCGGTGTGGGCGTCGACTTCATTCTGTTCGACTCGGAGGATTACGGCTACGACGGCATCACGCAGGCCGATAAAACCAACCTGCTCGGTAGCGAGGATAGCTGGTGCCTGGGCTCGCAATACTGGTCCAAAAACATGGTGCCGGCCAACTACAAGCCCAACTTCGGCATCCTGCTCGATATGGTGGGTGCCCAGGGCGCCAAGTTCAGCCGCGAAAATCTTTCGCGCGAAAAGGCCCCCGATGTAATTGAGAAAGTCTGGAATACGGCCTCCCAGCTGGGCTTTTCCGACTTTTTCATCTACGCCGACGCGCCGGGCATCGACGACGACCATGTGTACACCAACCGGGCCGGCATCCGCACCATCGACATCCTCGATTTTCTGCCCAGCGGCGAGTTCCGGCCCTACCACCATACCACCAAGGACAACATGAGCATCATCGACCGGCGCACGCTCAAGGCCGTGGGCCAGACGGTGCTGACGGTTATCTACGGCGAGTAGTTTTTGATCTGCTGGCTTCCGCTGGATAAGCAGGTCGAAGGCTCGAAGCAACTAAATCCGTAGTTTTTATACGCCAAGGAGCCCCGGCAACGCAAGCTGCCGGGGCTCCTTGCGTTACTGCTTTTCTCGCGTCTCAACATTGAGCGCCTAATTGAGGACGAAGACAAGCAAGCCTTGTCATACAAAGCCGCTACTCAAAACGAAAGCTGACCGCTACCAGCTAAAAGCTAACAGCTCAAACCCAAATGCTCCTCGTTGACGACCTGCGGCTCGATGCCGATATTCTGCCGCTGTTCAACTTCACCTACTGCCACGAAGCGGAAACGGCGGTGCGCCGGTTGCTGCGGGAGTTGCCGCCCAGCGCCGAGCTGGTGCTGGAGAAACAGGCCGTGTTTCGGGCGCTACTGGCGCAGTGGGACGTTATCGGCGAGTTCAGCTACTCGCGCATTCAGCTGGCCGAGGTGCAGCGGTTTCTGCACGAGGTAGTGAGCGGGCAGCTGGCGCTGGACACCAACCGGGTGCGGCTGGCGGCGCGGCTGCTGGTATCGGAAGAGACGCGCTACCGAACCCGCGCCCGCTACGTGCAGGCCATCAGTTTCTTGCAGCGGCTGGAGCAGCACTATTTCCGCCGCCTGGAGCCGGCCGGGCTGCCGCCTTTCCCCCGCGCTCGGCTCGCCACCATTACCCGGTTTCTGGAGCGTTTCAGCCTGAACTCGGCCGCTGAAGCCGTGGCCCAGGACCAGTTTTCGGCCGCTCGCATGGTGGGCTTTGCCCGGCAGCTGCACGCGGTGGATGAGCAGGAGCTGGCCGCGTTCTGGACCGCATTTTTCTGGTTGGAAGCCTGCTGGTCGGTTTCCAAGGGCTTGCGGGAGCAGGGCTTTGTGTTTCCCGAGTTCCAGCCGACGGGCCTGCACCTCACCGATTTCTACCACCCGCTGCTGGCGGCACCGGTGAAGAACTCGCTCGACCTCGACCCCGCCGACAACGTGCTGCTGCTGACGGGGCCGAATATGTCGGGCAAATCGACGCTGCTTAAGGCGCTGGGGCTGTGCGTGTATTTGGCCCACGCGGGCCTGGGCGTGCCGGCCGCCGCCGCCCGGCTGCCCTTCTACTCGTCCATCGTGGTGGCCATCAACCTGGCCGACAGCCTCAGCGGCGGCTACAGCCACTTTCTGGCCGAAATCCGCAACCTGAAATCCGTGCTGGAAGCCGCGCAGGGGCCGGGGCGTGTGTTTGCCGTATTCGACGAGCTGTTCCGGGGTACCAACGTGGACGATGCCCTCGACATCACCCGCGCCACCGTGGCCGGACTGGCGGCTTTCCCCGAGTCGTGCTTTCTGATTTCCACTCACCTGCTCCAACTCGAAAGCCAGCTGCCCGCCCAACCCGGCCGCCGTACCTTCTGCATAGCCTGCACTTTGCAAGACGGCCTACCCGTATTCTCCTACCGCCTGCAACCCGGCTGGTCGCAGCTGAAAATAGGCCGGATTCTGTTCGACAAGGAAGGCCTGCCGGGGCTGCTGAAAGGATAGGAACTGAAAAAGGCCTGTCATCCTTTTTCAGTTGTTGATTCCCACCAAACTCGCCCCGGCCTCGTTCACCGTCAGCCGCACCGGCTGGCCTGCTATTAACGCCAGATTGCGTGGCTCGTGGCCGACGGGAAAGCCATGCGCTACCGGGAAATCATACCTGGCGGCGTAGTGGTTGATGATTTCGTTGGACGTGCGGCCGAATGGGATGGTGTTATCCTGGGGGTTGGTGAAATGGCCCACCACCAGCCCGGCCAGCCTGGCCAGCTTGCCGGTACGGTCGAGGTGCACCAGCATGCGGTCGATGGCGTAAAGGTACTCATCAATATCTTCCAGAAACAGGATGCGGCCCTGCGTGGATATGTCGGAGGCCGTGCCGGTGAGGGTTTGCAGGATGCTCAAGTTGCCGCCTACCAGCTCGCCGGTAGTCGTGCCGAGCCGGTTGAGCGGATGCGCCGGCACCTGGTAGGCCAGCGTCTCGCCAACCAACGCCCGCCGCAAACTCTCCAATGATTCGGCCCCGCCTTCCTGATGGAACAGCAGCGGCATCACGCCATGAATGCTCTGGAAGCCGCGGGCCAGCAGGTGGCAGTTGAGCGTGGTGATGTCGGAGAAGCCGGCCACCCATTTGGGCGCTTGGGCAAACTGCGTGAAGTCGAGCCCGTCGATGATGCGGGTGGTGCCATAGCCGCCGCGGGCGCAGAAAACAGCCCGGATATTGGGGTCGTCAAGCTGCTGCTGGAGGTCCTGGCGCCGCACTTCATCAGCGCCGCCGAACTGGTGCTCCGTTACGTTGGTACTGGCACCCAGCCGCACGCGCAGGCCCCAGCTTTCGAGCGTGGCCACGGCCGCGGCCAGCTCGGCGTGCGAGGCCGCCCGGGCGGGGCAGACGATGGCCACCAGGTCGTGGGGGCGGAGCGGGGGCGGGGTGATGGTGGGCATGGGGGCAAAAGTAGCTGGTGAAAGAACGTCATTCAGAGCGGAGCGAAGAATCTCGCGTGCTGACGTTGGATTATTCGTTGCAACGTCAGCACGCGAGATTCTTCGCTCCGCTCTGAATGACGTTCTTTCACTAACAACCAAACTCCCTCCCTTCCACGTTACCCACCCGTGCGCTTACTTCTCCTGTTCTTCCTCTTGACTGGCCTGACGGCCCCAACCCTACACGCCCAGTCGACCCCGCCGGACACTACCAGGGGGCGCTACCACCGTCCGCTGTTTAGCCAGGTGAAGGTGCGGCGCAATGTGGAATTTGCCCGCGTAACCGGCCTGCTGGGCCAGACGCAGCCGCTCTACCTCGATTTCTACGAGCCCAGCGGCGACACCGTGCGCCGCCGGCCGCTGGTGCTGCTGGCCCATGAGGGCGCCTTCGTTACCGGCACCCGCGACGATGTGGTGATGACCGAGCTATGCACCCGCCTGGCCCGCCTCGGCTACACGGCCGCCAGCATCGATTACCGGCTGCTGTTCTTCCCGTTCGACAGCGTAGGCATCGGCCGGGCCGCCATCCGCGCCACCCAGGATATGCGGGCCGCCGTGCGCTTTTTCCGGCACGATGCCGCTACCGCCCGCAAGTTTAGGGTGGATGCGCGCTACATTTTTGTAGGCGGCTCCTCGGCCGGGGCCTTTATGGCGCTGCAAACCGCCTACCTCGACAAAGCCGCCGAAGTGCCCGCCTACCTGAATCTGGCGGCCCTTGGTGGCCTCGAAGGCAGCGGCGGCAACGCCGGTTACAGCAGCCGCCCGCGGGGCGTCATCAACCTGTGCGGCGCCCTGGCCCGGGCCGAGTGGCTGCAGGCCGGCGACGCGCCGCTGCTCAGCATACACGGCACCCGCGACGGGATTGTGCCCTACCAACGGGGCCTGATTGGTGGCCCACTGCCGGCCCAGGTAGTGGCGGGCAGCGCCGTGCTGCGCCGCCGCGCCCAGGCCGTGGGCGTGCCCAACGTGCTGCGCCCCCTGCGCGGCGCCGGCCACGTGCCGTACTCCTTCGAGCCCACGTACATTGATTCGGTTTACGTGCCCATGCGCGACTTTCTGCGCCCGCTGCTGGGAGCCGGTGCGCCCGGCCCGCTGCTCGCCGCCGCCCTCAATCCGCGCCGCACGGCCGTAGCCACGGCCGCGCTGCTGCCGCGCCGGGTACAACTTATGGCCGTAGCCCCGGCCGATTCGGTAGGGGCGGCCCCGCCGGAAAACCTGCCGCCGGTTGCCACTTCGACGGAAGAGGCGGCAGTCGATGCGCCGGAGTAGCTCGGCAAACCATCAGGCACCTTAGAAAAGGCAGTAGTAGCAGAATAGGGCGAGCCCCAGCGGGGCGGCATATCGGTAGAAGACCAATAGTCTGATACGTAAAAGCCCCAGCGGGGCGACACGACCAATTCAACGGTTAGTGTCGCCCCGCTGGGGCTTGGTTGCGTTCGGCTACGTTGCGGCTACCGATATGTCGCCCCTCCGGGGCTGAAAGGCAGAAATCGTTACCTTATTTGACGGCCAGCGGCATTGCCCTCTGAGGGGATGAATACCGAAACCCGCTACTTCATCTTTGCAGCATATTTTTCAGAAATGAAAAAATATGCTGCAAAACCCGGCCTACCAGCTGCGGCCGGCCGTTTCCAGCGCCGCTTCGGCCGCCTCAGTTGCTTCGGCCGCCTCGCCCACGGGCCGCAACTGGCCGGTGCGCACAATGAAGGCGCCGTGCTCACGCAGCAAGTCGCGGTGCGTTATCAGGTGGGCCAGGGCCACGTAGCCCACCACGTAGCCGTCCTCATCGGCTTCTTCTGACACCTCGCTGAAGTCGAGCAGGTCGATGAGGCGGGGCTCGTCGGTGCGCAGGTAGATTTCGATTTCCAGGTCGGTGGCGTGGGTGGGCGGGGCGGCGGTTTTGGCGTAGTGGTAGGCGAAGCCCTGGCGCAGTGCCGCCAGATCGGCCAGTACGGCCGAGCCGGTGGGGTGCCCGCCGGCCCCGCGGCCCCGCAGGAACTGCTCGCCCGCAAAATCGGCCTCCAACACCACGCCGTTGAATTCCTCATCCACCCCAAACAGCGGCGACTCGGGCCCTACCAGCTGCGGCGTCACCAGGGCCGTCACGCGGCCATCGAGCAGGCGCTGCAGGCCGGCTACTACCTTGATTTTCTCGCCCCGGCTGGCCGCAAAGGCAATATCGGTAGCCGAAATGCCCTCGATGCCCAGGTTCAGCACCTGCTCGGGCTCCAGAAACAAACCGTAAGCGTGGGCGGCCAGCAGCACGGCCTTGGAGCGCGGGTCGAAGGCGCCCATATCGAGGCTGGGGTCGGTTTCGGCGAAACCCAGCTGCTGAGCCCGGGCCAGGGCCGGGCCGTAGTCGGTGCCGCCTTCGCCCATGCGCGTGAGCACGTAGTTGGACGAGCCGTTGAGAATGCCCGTCAGCTGCCGTAGCGGCTCGGTGCCGAAGTAGGCATCAAGCGTGCGGATGACGGGGATGCTGCCGCACACGGCCGCCTCGTATAATAAGGTGCCGCCGTGGGCGCGCTGCAAATCCACCAGCTCGAGCAGGTGGCGGGCCAGCATGGCCTTGTTGGCCGTGACCACCCGGCGGCCCCGGCGCAGGGCGGCGACCACCAGCCGGAAGGCCGCGTCGGCATCGTCAATTACCTCCACCAGCACGTCGAGCGTGTTATCGTCGAGTAAAGCTTCGGCTTCAAACTCGAACTGCGCGGCCGGCAGCGGCCGGACCTTATCCGGGTTTTTTACCACGATGCGCGCCACCTCGAAGCTGCTGGCCGGGTGCTGCTGCAGAATATCGTAGAGGCCCTGGCCCACGCAGCCGAAGCCGATAAGGCCGATGCGCCAGGACTGGGCGGGGGCAGTAGGAGCGAGGAGTGCGGCGTTAATGGGCATAGGTCAGGGAGTGGAATCGTTCGAGAAAATGCGTGATTTGGGCGGTTTCCAGCAGGAAGCCGTCGTGGCCGTAGGCCGAGTCCATTTCGGCGTACATGGCCCCCGGAATGTGGCGGGCCAGCAGCTGCTGCTCGGCCACCGGAAACAGCCCGTCGGAGGTGATGCCGATAACCAGCGTGCGAGCCCGCACCCGGCGCAGGGCCGCCGCCACGCCGCCCCGGTTGCGGCCCACGTTATGGCTGTCCATGGTGCGCGTGAGGGCCACGTAGCTGTAGGCATCGAAGCGGGCCGCCAGCTTGTCGCCCTGGTAGCGCTGGTAGGCGGCGGCCCGAAAATCGGTAAGCAGCGCGTCGGTGGGCTCGGTTTGGGTGCGGCCGTAGGCCTGGTAGCTGCGGTAGCTGAGCAGCGCCATGGCCCGGGCCGCCCGCAGCCCGGCCGCGCCACCGGCCGGGGTGTTCAGTTGGTAGGTGGCATCGGCAAAAATGGCCAGCCGCTGGGCCTCGTTGAAGGCAATGCCCCAGGCCGAGTGCCGGGCGTTGGTAGCCAGCAGCACCAGGTTTTCGAACACCGCCGGCTGCTGCAGGGCCCACTCCAGCGCCTGCTGCCCCCCCAGCGAGCCACCGATGAGCGTATGCACCCGCGCCAGCCCCAACTCCTCACGCAACGCCTCGTGGGCCGCTACCAAATCGCGCACCGTCAGCAGCGGAAAGTCCTGGAAGGTGGCCCGGCCGGTTTCGGGGTCGGGGGTGAGCGGGCCGGTGCTACCGTAGCACGAACCCAGCACGTTGGCGCACACAATAAACCAGTCGGCCGGGTCGAAGTGGCAGCCGGGGCCCACCAAACCCGGCCACCAGTCGGCCGCGTCGGCGTTGGCCGTCAGGGCGTGGCACACCCACACCACGTTGTCGCGGGCGCCGTTCAGGTGCCCCCAGGTTTGGTAGGCGACGGTCGGGGGGGTTAGCTGGCCGCCGTTTTCGAGGGGCAGCGGGTGGGGGAGCTGGAATTGGTGCGTGGGCATTTGTTTGGGCTTTTGAGTTCTGGCGTTTACCCCACCCCCCGGCCCCCTCCCCTCCGGGAGAGGGGGTGCCAGACGCGAGTCTGTAGATTCGTTGAACGCACCCCCTCTCCCGGAGGGGAGGGGGCCGGGGGGGGGTGGCGGTTACACTACCAGCGGCTGCTCGTGTTCGGGCTGCGGTTCGGGCAGGGGCTCGTCCTGGATGTAGTCGGGCGTGGCGGCGCTTAGCACGGCGTCGAAGGCCTGCTGCAAATCGGCCCGGATGTCGTCGAAATGCTCGATGCCCAGCGACAGGCGCAGCAGCGTGGGCGTGACGCCGGCGGCCTGCTGGGCTTCGTCGGAAAGCTGCTGGTGGGTGGTGGCGGCGGGCTGGATGATGAGCGTTTTGGCGTCGCCCACGTTGGCCAGGTGGCTGATCAGCTTCAGGCTGTCGATGAATTGTGTGGCCGTGTGCTTGCTGCCCTTGAGGGCGAAGGTGAGCACGCCGCCGTAGCCGCGCCTGAGGTACTTGCGGGCCAGCTGGTGATAAGGGCTGGACGTCAGGCCGGGGTAGTTCACCGCCTCTACCTGGGGGTGCTGCTCCAGCCAGGTGGCGATGCGCAGCGCGTTTTCCACGGTACGCTCGACGCGCAAACTCAGCGTTTCGAGGCCCTGCAGCAGCAGAAACGAGTTGAACGGACTCTGCGACGGCCCGAAGTCGCGCAGGCCTTCCACCCGGGCCCGGATGATGAAGGCAATGTTGCCGAACGGCCCGTTTTTGCCAAACGTGTCGCTGAACACGAGGCCGTGGTAGCCCTCGGAGGGCTCGGAGAACTGCGGGAATTTGCCGTTGCCAAAGTCGTAGGTGCCGCCGTCCACAATCACGCCGCCCACGCTCGTGCCGTGCCCGCCAATCCACTTGGTAGCCGACTCGACCACGATATTGGCGCCGTGCTCCAGGGGCCGGAACAGGTAGCCGCCTGCCCCGAAGGTGTTGTCGACCACTAGGGGCAAATCGTGCTGGCGGGCAATGGCGGCAATGGCCTCAAAATCGGGGATGCTGAAGCTGGGGTTGCCGATGGTTTCGAGGTAAATGGCCTTGGTGCGCTCGTCAATCTGGGCTTCGAAGGCGGCGGGCTCATCTCCATTGGCAAAGCGCACCTCAATACCCAGGCGCTTGAACGCCACCTTAAACTGGTTGTAGGTGCCGCCGTAGAGGTGAGTCGAGCTCACGAAATTGTCGCCGGCCTGCAGTAGGTTGTTGAGGGCGATGAATTGCGCCGCCTGCCCCGACGACACCGCCAGCGCCGCCACGCCCCCTTCCAGCGCCGCCACGCGCTGCTCGAACACATCGGTCGTGGGGTTCATCAGGCGGGTGTAGATGTTGCCAAATTCGCGGAGGGCAAACAAGTTGGCGCCGTGCTCGGCGTTCTTGAACACGTAGCTCGTGGTCTGGTAGAGGGGCACGGCCCGCGAGCCGGTAACGGGGTCGGGCTGCTGGCCGGCGTGGATCTGCAGCGTTTCAAACTGGAAACTGGACATAGGTACTGGGTTTTTAGTGGTGGAATTTTCGTTTTCAGAAGGCCGGTTCTGGCGCACAAATCCGCAGAAAACAGCGGACGAAAGCCGCCGAACACGCGCGCCGAACCAGCGCCGGGGCAGACAGCAAAAGACAAGGGAAGGAGGAGAGGCCCCAGGGGCCGGGCGCCAGCTAGCGGGCTAGCAACAGCCGCAACAAGCGCCGCAACAGCCGCGCATTCGCATTCGGGCGGCTACGAAAGCAACGTTCGGCCGGGCAGCAATGGCCGGGGCCAAAACGCCGAAAGCCCACGGCCAGGCGGCGGGCCCGAAGGCAGCCGGAGCGGTGGGGGAAACAGGGGCGAAGACGCGGGAGTGACTCATGGGACTGGAAGGTTATAGTCCCCGCCGCCGTACTGGTCGTACTGGCTGGTCGGGCAGGCATTGGCACCTTTCGCGCGGTCGAAGGTTGCCAGTGGGTCAGGGAGCCTGTGCTCTCGCCACTTCTGTATAAATCCTATGAAAACTGGTCTGCCGCGAGCGGACCAGTACCGGGTTGGTGTTGCAAAGGTATAGCCTTAATTTTCTGTCATGCAAGCAAAAGACAAATTATTTTTTAGTTGCCATGCGATGAAATTTGTAATGCCTGTCTAATCGGTTAAATTTTGCTAATCAGATAGTTGGTGCATTTCTTTGGATGGCCGCGAATCAGTTTGATTCGGTTTGCAATGTTTTTCACGTAGCTGCAAAGTGGTGCTGCTCGGCAGAAATATCGCACTGGCTGACTCTGGTTTTGGCCTCTTCAAACACGAAAAAAGCCACTCCGGATAGAGTGGCTTTTTTGAATATTTCCCCGAAGCGGGTGGGCTACATTTTCGGCATTGTGAGTACCTGGCCTACCTCAATGTGGTCGGGGTTCGAGCCGATGGTGCTCTTGTTAGCTTCGTAAATCTGATGCCACTTGCTGGCGTCGCCGTAGTGGTTTTTGGCAATTTTGGAGAGCGAATCGCCGCTTACGACGGTATACGTGTCGCCGGCCGTGGTATCGGCAGCGTTGGTGTTGGTGCCGAAGAAGTCGGTGTTGCCGCCGGCGGGCGGAGTGGTGGGGGCAACTGGCTTGGTTTCGCCTTTATCAGACAGAAAATCGAAGAGTCCCATGGTGGTAGTACGTTAGGTGGAGGAGAGAGTAAGCCCGGGACCGCTACTGTGCGGCTTGGCTGTGGGCGTTTCTTACGCGGTGGCAGACAATAGGTTGTGCTGGTCAAAACAAGCCCGCAGGCGGGGCAATGGCCGAACATCTTGGGCAGCGCTACCGTAAGAGGCCCATTACCAGCGGCCGATAGCGGCCGTTTTTTGCCCCAACCCTTCACCTATTTCCTCTCTCCCCATGAAAGTTCTTACCTCCTCCGCCTCGCGCCTGCTCACCGGCCTGTTCATGTTTGTTCTGCTCTTCACGGCCGCCTGTGGCAGCAAGGAAGGTACCGTAGAAAGCGTAAACATGCTCTATGGCACCACCAGCAAAACCTGGAAAACCGATAAGGAAACCACCGCGGCCGGCGACAAAATCAAGCAGACCGACGCCATGGACGACCAGCGCGTGACCTTCTTCGCCAACGGACAGTACAACATGAGCTCGGGCGCCCAGACCATGAACGGCAAATACACCTTCGACCAGGGCGCCAAAACCATCACCATGATGCCCGACGGCGCCGGAACGTCGAACACCTTCACGGTAGTAACGCTCACCGACGACAAGCTGACACTGAAAGGCACCGACGGCACCGAGCTGCACCTGGAAGACGAGTAGTCGTTCTCCTCTGTACAAGCTAATAAGCAAAAGCCCCTTCTGTTTCGGTAGAAGGGGCTTTTTCATGCCCATATCTGCTGGAGCCTGGAGGCTAGGAGGGGCAAAGAACCACGTTACGCCTCCATTTCCTGACGTGCCACCTTTTTGCCGTAGATGCGGGCCACCCAGCGGGGCAGGAACACGGCCCCGAGCACCAGGTAGAGGTAGTAAGTGGTGATGCGGTAGAGCAGCACCATAAAGTTGGTCATGGTGGCCGTGCCGATGAACTTGCCGAAGAACGTGGGGAAGGCGCCCTCGGCAATGCCCGCGCCGCCGGGCGTAATGGCAATCAGCAGGATGACCTTGTAGGTGAGGTTGCGGCCGAAAATGAGCCAGAACTCGGTCCAGCCCACCTCGATAAAGGCCCCGATAAGGCAGCCGATAACCAGGTAGCGGGCCGTCCAGACGAAGAATGTGCTCAGGCCGGCCCGCAGCCAGTAGGCCCGGCCGTTGCCGCGCAGCTCGGCCGAGGCCTGCACCAAATCGTGGCCCAACTGGTAGGCGCGGCCCCGGAACCGGCGCAGCACCCGCGCCGAAAACAGGCGCACCAGCAGCCGCCGCACCGCCCGCGGGTTGATGAAAATGGCGTACACCATCAGCAGCGCGTAGGCCGTTACAAACACGTAGCTCAGGATAAAGCCGATGCGCAGCGTGGTAATCAGCCCGCCGTGCAGCGACTCGTGCGGGTACAGCGTTTCGCCCCCGATGAGCACCACGAGCGGCACCATCAGCACGTAGTACATATTGTCGAGCATGGCGGTGGCCATGATGTAGGCCACCGAGCGGCCCAGCGGGATGCCCTCCTTGTGCAGCAGCACCGGCGCCACGGCCGTGCCACCTACCGCCGAGGGCAGGATGCACGACGAGAATTCCCAGAGCATAATCACGTCGAGCGAAGCGCGCCAGCTGAGCACTTTCTGGGTGAGGTAGCGGATGCGGTACACGTAGCCGGCGTCGCGGGCCAGCAGCACCAGCACCATCACCAGCAGCCACAGCGGCTTGGCGTTGGCCAGCGGGGCCAGGTCGCCGGGCTGGTAGCTGCGCCAGAACATGAAGCCCACCACGCCCAGGCCAATGAGCACCGGCAGTACAATCCGCGAGGGGCGGAGCTTGTCGAGCAGTTGCTGGTCTTCGGAGGAAGTGGTGGCGTCGGTGAGCTGCGGCATATCCGGCAAAGGTAGGGAAGTGGGGGAGGAGGTGGTGATTTGGTGGTTTGGTGAACCGTTCTGTCATCCTGAGCACAGCGAAGGACCTATACAGAAGCTAACATCAACTAATACCTTCTGTACAGGTCCTTCGCTGCGCTCAGGATGACAGACGGATTTCACCCATTCACCACCTCTCCCATTCCCTTCATCCGCCAACCCGGAAAACGCGTAACTTTGCCTGCTTACCTTGGCCAGTGCCGTTCCGGAAGATAACTTTCGGGCGTAGCCGGCTGTTGCCTCGCTACTTATCCTTGTTTTCCTACCCCTGCGCGCATGCTAGTTGAACCCGGCCCCTTGTTGGCGGAAATTAATTCCCCCGACGACCTCAAAAAGCTCAGCCCCGACCAGCTGGTTCAGGTGAGCCAGGAGCTGCGCCAGTTCATCGTCGATTCGGTTTCGATTTACGGCGGCCACTTCGGCGCTTCGCTGGGCGTGGTGGAGCTGTCGGTGGCGCTACACTACGTCTTCAACACGCCCTACGACCAGCTGGTGTGGGATGTGGGCCACCAGGCCTACGGCCACAAAATCCTGACGGGCCGCCGCGAGCAGTTCCCGACCAACCGGCGCTACAAGGGTATGTCAGGCTTCCCCAAGCGTAGCGAAAGCCCCTACGACGCCTTCGGGGTGGGCCACAGCTCTACCAGCATCGGCGCGGCGCTGGGCATGGCCGTAGCTTCGGATTACAAGGGCGAGTTCGACCGCCAGCATATTGCCGTAATTGGCGACGGGGCCATGACGGCCGGTATGGCCTTTGAGGCCCTCAACCACGCCGGTGTCGAGAAGTCGAACCTGCTGGTTATTCTGAATGATAACTGCATGAGCATCGACCCCAACGTGGGCGCGCTCAAGGAATACCTCACCGACATCACCACCTCGCGCACCTACAACAAAGTGCGCGACGAACTGTGGAACGTGCTGGGCAAGCTCAGCAAGTTCGGCCCCAACCCCCAGCAGATTGCCCGCCGCGTCGAGCAGGCCATGAAGGCCACGCTGCTCAAGCAGGGCAACCTGTTCGAAGCCCTCAAGTTCCGCTATTTCGGCCCCGTCGATGGCCACGACGTGCAGCATCTGGCGGCTATTCTGGAAGACCTCAAGCACATTCCGGGCCCCAAGCTGCTGCACTGCGTGACGGTGAAGGGCAAGGGCTACGCGCTGGCCGAAAAGGACCAGACCCTCTGGCACGCGCCGGGTCTGTTCGACAAAATCACGGGCGAAATCTATAAGAAAGTCCCCGACAAACCCCAGCCGCCCAAGTACCAGGACGTATTTGGCCACACGTTGGTAGAGCTGGCCGAGGCCAACGACAAAATCATGGGCGTGACGCCGGCCATGCCTTCCGGTTCGTCGATGAACCTGATGATGGCCGCCATGCCCGACCGCGCTTTCGACGTGGGCATTGCCGAGCAGCACGCCGTAACGTTTTCGGCCGGTCTGGCCACCCAGGGGCTGGTGCCGTTCTGCAACATCTATTCCTCGTTTATGCAGCGCGCCTACGACCAGGTGTTGCACGACGTGGCGCTACAGAACCTGCACGTGGTTTTCTGCCTCGACCGCGCCGGTTTCGCCGGTGCCGACGGCCCCACCCACCACGGCAATTACGACCTGGCCTACATGCGCTGCGTGCCCAACATGGTGGTTTCGGCCCCGATGAACGAGGAGGAGTTGCGCAACCTGATGTACACCGCCCAGCTGCCCGAAAACGCCGGCCCGTTCAGCATCCGCTACCCGCGCGGCGAGGGCGTGATGCCCGAGTGGCGCACGCCGCTCAAGAAAATTGCCATCGGCACCGGCCGCGTGGTGCGCGAGGGCGAAGGCGTGGCGGTGCTCAGCATCGGCCACATCGGCAACTACGCCGCCCGCGCCACCGAGCAGCTCCGCGCCGAGGGTCTCAACCCCGGTCACTACGACATGCGCTTCTGCAAGCCGCTGGATGAGGAAATGCTCCACGACATAGCCCGCCGCTACCGCGCCCTGGTTACCGTCGAGGATGGCTGCCTGCCCGGCGGCTTCGGCTCGGCGGTGCTGGAGTTCATGGCCGACCACGGCTACGCGCTGCCCGTGCGCCGCCTCGGCATCCCCGACCGCGTGGTGGAGCACGGCTCCCAGGACGAGCTGTACAAGGAATGCGGCTTCGACGTGGCTGGTATTGCCACCGCCCTGCGCGAGCTAGGGGGCAAAGTAACGGTGCCGGTTGTAGAAAAGGTGCTGCTGTAAAGTAGTCAGCAGTGAGTAAAAGGGCCGGTACCGCTATGTGGTACCGGCCCTTTTGTTTGCTGAATAGGAAGCTGATACAGAAAATAAATACGTGTATGTACATTAATTAAAATAATGTACATACATTTGTTGCGTGCCGACCGGATATAGTGCCGGTCAGCATTCCGCATCAGTCTGAACCCTAACTACTACCAGCATGGCCACCACCAAATGGGCGCTTGACCCCACCCACTCCGAAGTGCAATTCAAAGTGAAGCACCTCGTTATTTCGACCGTAACCGGCTCGTTCAAGCAGTTCGAAGGCGAAGCCGAAACCGAAGGCGACTCGTTTGAGGGCGCCCAGGTGCGTTTCTCGGCCAAAATCGACAGCATCGACACCAACCAGGAGCAGCGCGACGAGCACCTGAAGAGCGCCGATTTCTTCGATGCCGCCACGTATCCTGAGCTGACCTTCGTTTCTACTTCCCTCACCAAAACCGGCGACGACGACTACACGCTTGTAGGCGACCTGACGCTGCACGGCGTAACCCAGTCGGTGACGCTGGACGTGGAGTACGGCGGCCAGGCCGGCGACTTCTACGGCAACCAGAAAGCTGGTTTCGACGTGACCGGCAAAATCAGCCGCAAGGATTTCGGTTTGGTTTGGAGCGGCATCACCGAGGCCGGCTCCATTGTGGTGGGCGATGAAGTGAAGCTGGTTGCCAGCCTGCAGTTCACCAAGCAGGCCGTGGCCGCCGCCGTATAGCGCCTGCATTCCGGAGAATTACGAAGGCCCGTCACTGCTTAGTGACGGGCCTTTTGATTAGCGGCCAGGGCAGCAGTGGCCCCGGCGGCGTCCGTTTCGCAACGGTGGCGGATGACTTCGAGGATGCGGCGCTGGATTTCGCTCATGATGTAGCCGGTCCAGAGGCCGGCGTAGGGGTTGATGCGGGTGCTCAGGCGCTGGCGGCTGTAGAGCACCAGACGGGTGCGGCCGGGGCCGGCGGGCTCCAGCTCGTAGGTGCCGCGCAGCACGTCGAAAAACCGGCCGCCCACCGTTACGTGCTCATCAAACGTGGTGGGCGGGATGGTGGCCGTGTTGGGCACGATGCTGAACGAGATGCGCCGCTGCGGCTCCCACACGTCGATGGTTTCCAGGAACTCCACGCCCCGTTCGAAGGTGGCCCGGCGCACCCCGCCCACGCCCTCGTGGCTCAGCGTGGCCTCCACCGGCCGCGGGAAACCCAGCCGGTCCACGAGGCTGGGGCCCAAATCCTGGGCCGTAATGGGTGGCACCCGCACAATGTGCTTCCACACCACCTCGGTCGGCGCTGCAATAACTATCGTGTTCTCGACCCGGCGATACTCGTCGGGTGTGGTAAGCTGACTTTCGAGTGGGGCCAGCAAGAAGGGCAACAGGGCGAATGCGGCCACCACGTAGGTTTTGGTCTGGTCGCTTTTGTCTTTGGTCAAGTCATAATAGAGGAGCGCCCCCAGGCCAGCCGTAATAATGAACAGCGGGAAAATCATCAGCACGCAGATCATGCCTTCCAGATGGAATAGAAGCGCCGTAACCAGAAACAGCAGCACCGTCAGGAACGGCCCGAATACCAGCCGCCACCATTTGGAAGCGGTAGGCGGCGTAAAATGGGCCGTAACGGCTCCCAGCGCCGCCGGAATCAGCAGCAGAAAGCAGAGCATCAGCAGGCCCCCGGCATCGTTGAAGTAATTGGTGGCGAAAACGAAGCGCCCCAGCAGGGCCACAAACAAACCCGCGCCGCTGCCAATCAGGTAATGGTAATACTGCCGCTTGATAAATGCCATGCTGGAAAGTGGTAACGGGAACGGATGCGGCAAATGTGCGTATTTGTCGGGATTCGCCTGTACTTCCTGCCCGCCGCTTATGTCTGCCACCCAACCCACCCTCGTCTTTCTGCACGGCTTCGCCGAAAGCCCCGAAATCTGGACCAGTTTCACCCGCGACTTTCCGGCCCGTTACCGGGTGCTCACGCCCGCGCTGCCCGGCCACGGCTCCAACCCGGGCCCGGTAATCGACTACTCGATGGAGGCACAGGCGCGGGCGGTGCTACAGCAACTGGATGCGGCCGGCGCCGAAAAGGTAGTGCTAGTCGGCCACAGCATGGGCGGCTACGTGGCCCTGGCGCTGGCCGAGGCGCACCCCGAACGGGTGGCGGGCCTCGTTATTTTCCACAGCACCGCCCTGCCCGATAATGAGGAGAAAAAAGCCGCCCGCGACGAAAGCGCCGGGTTCGTGCGCCGCCACGGGGTCGAAAAATACATGCGCTCCAGCATCCGGAATTTGCTGGCCCCCACTAACCGCAAGCGGCTGGCCGCCGAGCTGAAAGAGCTGGAGGACATAGCCGCCGCCACCCCCGAAACCACCGTTTTGGGCTGCCTCGAAGCCATGAAGCACCGCCCCGACCGCACTGCCGTGCTGCGCGGCGCCAAGTTCCCGGTACTCTTCATCGGCGGCCACGACGACCCGGCCGTACCCCTCGACACGCTGCTGCCCCAACTAGCGCTGTCCACCCAAAGCCACGCCCTGCTGCTGCACGGCGTGGGCCATTTGGGCTTTATCGAGGCACCGGAGTCAACACAGCGGGCAGTGCTGGATTTTGCGGCGGGGATAAAGCCCCTGTAGCCGCCGGGTACAACCAGGAACTGGTGCCGCTGCTGCTCTTTCCCGGAAGCAAAGTAGCCCAGGTGGCCTAGCATAAAGCAGAGGTATAAAAATTGCCCGCCTCTGCTTCACCCTATGCCACTTGGGCTACTTGATAGAAAACGTAAACGGCAGCAGGTAAAAGCTGCGCACCGGCTGACCATTTTCCAATGCCGGAAAGACGGGTGGTAACGAAGCAGCTACCCGCAATACCTCTGCGTCTAACTCCGGCGATACAGATTCAATAACCAAGGGCTGTTCAAGGCGTCCTTCCTCACTGACTTCCAGGAACAACACCACCTTGCCTTGTGTCTGGTTGCGCAGCGCTTGTGCCGGATAACGCATTTGTTGTGCCATCAGCTTGAGCAAGGCTTCCGGCCCGCCCAAAGGAGTCGGGGGGACTTCGGGAAACAGCCGGATGCCGGGTACTACTGATATAGTGCTACTGGCGGCATCAAACTGCAGCGGTATAATGCTGGTGGTAGACCTATCCTTGCCTTCCAACTGTCCGGGTACCCAGCCCGGGCCGTTGTTGAGCAAATTGAGGGCCGCTAAGCGCAAGGCTGGCATGATGCGGGTAGTATGGCCGTTTTGTACACCAATGCCAGCATCCGAGCTCACTTTTTCTACTTGCCCTTTAGCATCTATTGCAACCGTTACGAACACAATGCCGGAGGCCTGGGCCTGTCGGGATTCTTCGGGGTAGGGAGCTGCTTTCAGGTATTCGGCCAAGGCCTGCTGACCGCCCTGCATATATGGTGCCCGCCCAATATTAGTCGGGCGCGGACCAGTGAGCAAAGGCACCGCCGGAGCCGGCGCCACTGGTAGCCGAAACGTAATGGGTAGTGTAAAAGCGACGGCAACCGGCTGGCCGTTCTGTTTGCCCGCAATAAAAGCCGGTAACTCCTGCACAGCCCGCACGGCTTCAGCGTCGAGCAGTGGATGTATGCTCTTACTCACCTGTACATCCTGTACACTTCCCGAGGCCGCCACCACAAAACTAACAAATACACGGCCTTCGAGCTGCTGCTGCAGGGCTTCTGCCGGGTACACAATTGTCTTGCCAAGGGTTTGAAGCAGGACTGCCTGCCCACCCGGAAATTGAGGCATCTGTTCTACGTAAGTAAAAACTTCCCCTGCTGCCTGCCCGGCGCCGGTAGCAGGGGCAGAAGTAATTTGAGCCACTGCGGGGACAGTGGCGCTAAGCAACAGAAAAAGGAGGATACGAGTAGTACAAATCATACATTCGGATAGATTCAGGTGCAAGATATCTGATTGCTGTTTTACTTTTCAAGCAACCCCATTTTCACCATCACCTCGGCAATCTGCACGGCGTTGGTGGCGGCACCTTTGCGCAGGTTATCGGCCACTACCCACATATTGAGGGTGCGGGGCTGGGTTTCGTCGCGACGCAGGCGGCCTACCAGCACGGCATCCTTGCCTTGGGCGTCCCGGGGCATGGGGTAGGTGTTGTTCTGCACATCGTCGACCAGCTCCACGCCTTCGGTCTGGCGTAGCAGCTCGCGCACGTCGGCGAGGTCGAATTCCTGGGCAAACTCCACGTTCACGGCTTCCGAGTGGCCGCCCATTACGGGTACGCGCACGGTGGTGGCGGTGAGACGGATGGAGTCGTCGCCGAAGATTTTCTTCGTTTCCAGCACCATTTTCATCTCCTCCTTGGTGTAGCCGTTGTCCTGGAACACGTCGATGTGGGGCAGCACGTTCAGGTCGATGCGGTGGGGGTAGGCGGGGCTGCCGGGCGTCTGGCCGGCCCGCTCGGCCATCATCTGGTCGACGGCCTGCTTGCCGGTGCCGGTTACGCTCTGGTAGGTGCTCACCACGATGCGGGTGGCCTGGTAGCGCTTGTGCAGTTCGTTGAGGGCCACCACCAGCTGAATGGTGGAACAGTTGGGGTTGGCAATGATTTTATCGTCGGCCGTGAGCGTGTCGGCGTTGATTTCGGGCACCACCAGCTTCTTGGTCGGGTCCATGCGCCAGGCCGAGGAGTTGTCGATAACCACCGTGCCGACGGCCGCGAAACGCGGGGCTTCCTGCAGCGAAATGGCGCCGCCGGCCGAGAAGATGGCCACGGCCGGCCGGGCCGCAATGGCGTCGTCCATGCTCACCACCGTGTACTTCTGGCCCCGGAATTCGATTTCCTGTCCCACCGACCGGGCCGAGGCTACGGGCAGTAGCTCCGTGACCGGGAAGTGTCGCTCGGCCAGCACCTTGAGCATTTCGGTGCCCACCAGACCAGTGGCACCCACTACAGCTACTTTCATGTTTTTTCTGGTTGAAATGTTAAAGGTAAAGCCGCTATATTTCCCTGTGTTTTTATTCAACCTCTCGCGGCAGTTGGCGGAGGCGGCGCGGAGGCAGGGCGGAGTCGGGCCGCTGCTTTCGGCGCGCCCGGCAAACCTAAGCGGGAAATTTTTTACCCCGCATGAAGAAGTGGCTGCTCGTACTATTTCTGCTGGGCAATTTAGCGGCCCAGGCCCAACTAACCGATGACTTCGCCGACGGGGATTTCACCCAGAACCCCGCCTGGACCGGCGACGCCGCTTCTTTCCAGGTGAACGCGGCCCGTCAGCTGCAAAGCAACGGTCCGGCCGTTACGGGCACCGAGCTGCAGCTGGTTACGCCCTGCCAGGCCAGCACCGGCACCAGCTGGAGCTTCTGGGCCAACCTGAAACTGGCCACCAGCAGCGGCAACTACGCCGATGTGTGGCTGCTGGCCGACCGCGCCGACCTGAAAGCCAGCGGCACCCGCGGCTACTTCGTGCGCCTGGGCGGCACCCCCGATGAGGTGTCCCTGTTCCGCCAGGATGCCACCGGCAGCCCCGTTTACGTCGTCAATGGCCAGGATGCCACCCTCAGCTCCGGCACCAACAACCTCGTGCGGGTGCGCGTCACGCGCTCGGTCGAAAACGTCTGGACGCTGGAGCGCGACCTGACGGGCGGGCTCAACTTCACGAGCGAAGGTACGGCCACCGATGCCACGTACCAGCGCAGCGCCTTTTTCGGCGTGCTGCTCACGTACTCCTCGGCCAACAGCAAGGCGTTTTACTTCGATGATATTCAGGTTTCCGACAACACCCCGCCCGCGGCCGTGCAGGTGGTCGTGGCCGGCCCCCGGGCGCTGGATGCCACCTTCAACGAGGCCGTGGCCGCCGCCCAGAACCCGGCCAGCTACCAGCTGCCCGGCGGCCCGGCCGTAACCGCCGCCCTGCGCGACGACAGCAACCCCGCCCTGGTACACCTGACGCTGGCCGCCGACCTGCCGCCCGGCCCCGGCACGCTGGAGGCTCGTCAGGTGGCCGACCTCTACGGCAACGTGGCCTCCGGCCCGCTCACGGCCACTTACAGCTCGACGGGCGTGCTCGGGCTGCCGCAGTTCGGCCAGCTGCTCATCACCGAAATCATGGCCGACGAAACGCCGGTGGTGGGGCTGCCGGCTTCCGAGTACCTCGAAATCCATAACCCCTCGACCACCCGCGCGCTCGATCTGGCGGGCGTGCGCCTGAGCAAGGGCGGCAGCACGGCCAACCCCGCCGTGTTTCCGGCCGGCGCCACGCTGCTGCCGGGCGAGTACGCGGTGGTGTGCGGCAGCACCCGCGGGCCGCAGTTTGCGGCCTTCGGAAAGGTGTTTGCCCTGACCAACTTCCCCAGCCTGAGCAACGCCGGCGACCAGCTGCTGCTCACGGGCCGCGACGGCCGCACCGTGTTCGAAGTAACGTATTCGGACAGCTGGTACAAGGACAGCCGCAAGCAGGAGGGGGGCTGGAGCCTGGAAATGGTGGACGAAACCAACTTCTGCGGGGGCATGGAGAACTGGACGGCCAGCAACGACCCCAGCGGGGGCACGCCCGGCCGGGCCAACTCGGTGCGCATCGCCAACCCCGACCGCACTGCGCCGGCTTTGGTGCGGGCTGTGGCGCTGTCGCCCACGCTGGTACGGCTGTTTTTCAGTGAGAAGCTCGACAGCGCAGCCGCGGCCAACCCGGCGCTTTACACCTTTGCGCCGGCCGTGGGCGTGGCCCGGGTGCTGCCCGTCGGGCCCGATTTTCGGCTGGTTGATCTGCAGCTGAGTGCGCCGCTGCAGCCCGGCCAGCCCGTGGCGCTAACCGTGCAACAGGCCACCGACTGCGTGGGCAACGCCAGCGGGCCGGCCGCCGCCGTTACGCTGGCCCTGCCCGCCCCGGCCGCGCCTACCGATGTGGTTATCAACGAAATCCTGTTCAACCCGCGCACCGGCGGCGTCGATTTTGTGGAGCTGCTCAACCGCTCGGCCAAGTACCTCAACGTGCAGGGCTGGCAGCTGGGCGCCGAAAAACCCGACGGCGCCCTGGACCAGAAGCCCATCAGCGCCGGGCCCTACGTGCTGGCACCCGGCCAGTTGCTGGTGCTCACCACCGACCCGGCCAACATCCAGAGCCAGTACCCCAACAGCTCGGAGCCGGCTAATTTTCTGGCAATGCCCAGCCTGCCCTCGTACCCCGACGATGCGGGCGTCGTCGTGCTGACATCGGCCACCAATGAGCAACTGGACCGTTTTGCCTACAACAAGAGCATGCACCTGAAGCTGCTCGACGATCAGAACGGCGTGTCGCTGGAACGCATCCGGCCCGAGGGGCCGAGCACGGGCGAGAACTTCCACTCGGCGGCCAGCGCCGCGGGTTACGCCACGCCCGGCCGCCCCAACTCGCAGTACCAGCAGGACTCCGGCGGCGACCAGGCCTTCCGCATCGAACCCGAAGTTTTTACGCCCGACGAGGACGGCCAGCAGGACCTGACGACGCTCAATTACACCCTCGACCAGCCCGGTTACGCCGCCAGTATCACGATTTACGATGCCCAGGGCCGCCTGGCTCGTCGGCTGGTGCGCAACGAAACCCTGCCCACCAGCGGCTTTTTCCAGTGGGACGGCCTGACGGACCGCGGCCAGAAAGCGGCCGTGGGCTACTACGTGCTGCACATCGAGCTGCTGCGCCCCGGCAGCGGCGAAAAGCGCGAGTACCGCAAAACGGTAGTGGTGGGTGCCCGGATCACGGATTAGCACGGATTTAAACGGATTTCACGGATTTTGTAGCCAGCCCCGTTGAACAGTAATGCTTAGTACGTCAACAAAATCCGTGAAATCCGTTTAAATCCGTGCTAATCCGTGGTCTTTAAACCTGAGCGCCCGGCTTGCGTCCAAGGGCCATGATGACGACGACCAGCACCACTACGCAACGCCAACTCCAGCACCTGTACTGGCGGGCAGGTTTCGGCCCGACGCCGCAGCAGCTGGCGGCCGGCCTGAGTCCGCAACAGGCGTTGCGGCAGCTGCTGCGCGACTCCCAGAAATTCGAGCCGCTTGGTGGTCCGGCCATGCGCTACGCCGAGCCGCTGCCCACGCCTTCGGCCGAAATGATGGCGGCCGAAGGGCGGCCCCAGGCGGCGATGGTTACCACGCCCGACCAGACGGCCCGACCGGCTGCGGGCAAGGGCGCGGGCAAGCTGACGCCGGAGCAGCGCAAGCTGCGAAACCGGGACATCCGAAGCGCCTTTTACGCCATGAATACCGGCTGGCTGACGCGTATGGCAACTTCGGAGGCCCAGCTACGCGAGAAGCTCACGTTTTTCTGGCACGGCCATTTCGCCTGCCGGGTGCGCCGGCCCGATGCGGCGTTGCAGCTCAACAACACCATCCGGCGGCTGGCGCTGGGCAAATTCCCGGATTTGCTGCTGGCCGTGAGCCGCGAGCCGGCCATGCTGCAGTTTCTCAACAACCAGCAAAACCGCAAGCTCCACCCCAACGAAAACTTCGCCCGCGAGGTGATGGAATTGTTCACGCTGGGCCGCGGCCACTACTCGGAAACCGACGTGCAGGAGGCCGCCCGCGCCTTTACCGGCTGGGGCTACAACGGCCAGGGCCAGTTCGTGTTCCGCTCAACCCAGCACGACGATGGCCCGAAAACCTTCCTGGGCCGCAGCGGCAATCTGGGCGGCGAAGACGTGCTGCGCATCATCCTGGAGCAGCCGGCCTGCGCCGAGTTCATCACCACCAAGCTCTACCGCTTTTTGGTGAACGACGTACCGAATCCGGTGCACATCCGGCCGCTGGCCCAGGCATTTTTCAAAAGTGGCTACGATATTTCGGCGCTGCTGGAACAGCTGTTTGCGGCCGACTGGTTTTACGCCGCCGCCAACGTGGGCACTCGCATAAAGTCGCCGGTAGAGTTGCTGGCGGGTATAAAGCGCACGTTGGGGCTGACGCTGGCCAACGAGCGGCCACTCATCGTGTTTCAGAAGGCGCTGGGGCAGACGTTGTTTGAGCCGCCGAACGTGGCTGGCTGGCCCGGCGGCCGCGCTTGGATTGATTCGTCGTCGTTGCTTTACCGGCTGCAGCTGCCGGCCGTGCTGCTGCGCAACGCCACCTTCGACGTGCAGCTCAAGCAGGACGAAAACGACCTCGACCCCAATCTGCCCCGCACGGCCCGCACCTTCGACCAGGCCGTGAAAACCACTGTGCAGCTGGCCCCGCTGCAAAAGCTGCTGGCCGGTACGCCGGCGGCTCAGCAGCCCGCGCGGCTCAGCGAAATCCTGCTGCAAACCCCCATCCGCCCCGAAAACCTGGCCCTGGTGCGCGGCGAACTGCACGACATGACGACGGCCCTGCTCAGTCTGCCCGAATACCAGCTGATGTAACAAGCCTGTCATCCTGAGCGGAGCGAAGGACCTATATAGAAGCTAACCTCAAGTATTACTTTCTGTATAGGTCCTTCGCAAGCTCAGGATGACAGACGTTGTTAGTGTTCTTTTATCCCCAACATCCCCCGCTATGACTTCCCGCCGCGACTTTCTGAAGGCTTCCACGCTGGCCAGCACGCTGCTGTTCGTGCCCAGCTTTCTGCACCGCCTCGATGCCCACGCCCTGCCCAGCCTGCGCGATGCCGGGGGCCGCCGCCTAGTGGTGGTGCAGCTTAGCGGCGGCAATGATGGCCTGAACACGGTCATTCCGTTCGAAGACGACCTGTATTTCAAGGCCCGGCCCACGCTCGGCATCCGGCCCCAAAGCGGGATTCTGACCCTGGATAAGGGCCTCGGGTTCAACCCGGCCATGCGGCGCCTCAAGGGCCTCTACGACCAGGGCCACGTGGCCGTGCTCAACTCGGTGGGCTACCCCAACCCCGACCGCAGCCACTTCCGCTCGATGGATATCTGGCAGAGCGGTTCGGGCGCCGACCAGAACCTGACCACCGGCTGGCTCGGCCGCTACCTCGACTCGAACTGCGCCCCCTGCGCCCGGCCCTACAACGGCGTGGAAGTGGACGATACGCTCAGCCTGGCCATGAAAGGGCAGCAGCGCAAGGGGCTGGCGCTCAAAAGCCCCGAGAAATTTCATCAGCTGACCCAGGGCCGCCTGCTGGATAAAATCAGCCGCGAGCAGCCCGCCGGCAGCCTCTCGGAGGTCGATTATCTGTACAAGACGCTGGCCGAAACCGCGTCGTCGGCCGACTATCTGTATCAGAAAAGCAAGGTGTATACGTCGGGGGTGGCGTACCCGAACAGCGAGTTTGGCAAGCGCCTCAAAACCACCGCCGAGCTGATAAATTCGGGCGTCGAGTCGCGGGTATTCTACGTGTCGCTTAGCGGCTTCGATACCCACGTGCGCCAGCAGGAGCAGCAGGCCCGCCTGCTCGGCGACCTGTCGGAGGGCCTGGGTTCCTTCGCCGAGGACCTGCAGAAGGCCGGCAACTTCGACGATACGCTGGTGCTGGTGTTTTCGGAGTTCGGCCGCCGGGTGAGCCAGAACGCCAGCAACGGCACCGACCACGGCACGGCCAACAACGTGCTGCTACTCGGCGGCGGCCTGCGCCGCCAGGGCATCCTCAACAACGCCCCCGACCTGCAAAACCTCGACGCCGGCGACCTGAAGTATCAGCTCGACTTCCGCTCCGTGTACGCCACCCTCCTGCACGACTGGCTCCAGGCCGACGACCAGGCCATTCTGGGCAGCCGCTTCGAGCGGCTAAAAGGGCTGGTATGAGTTAGCGTTGGTTGTCTCCGCTTTTAAAGCAGCGGCTGCTTCGAGATGTATAAGGTGCCCTTCTGGCTGCCGCAGAACTTGAAGTCATCACCCATTCCGCACAACGGAGCAGAAGAAGCGATATACAACCGTGATTTGGCGTCGAAGTGAATGCTTTTCAACTGGTGCTGCTTGGGCAAAGTAATATGCTGACCAGTTGAGCTTTCGATGCCGATAGATTCGAGATAGTACGCGTTGGGGTTGGAAGCAACCGGGGTCCGCGAATATTCAATCCGGTATTCGGTACCCGAGGCAACAGTAAGACGATTGAGAGCCACCCGGAGCCTGGTGCTGTAGCTGCTTCTGTCCACATAATCACGCCAGGTCAGACCCTGATCAAGGCTAAAATGAGAAGCGTCCGTTGCGTAATTTACCCCTGATTGGTATCCCAGCAGTGAAGGCATGGCCAGTAAGGTGTCCTGCTTCTGGAACAGGCCCGCCAGAAAAGAGGGCCTATCGTAATTCCCAGTCAACCAGGTTTTGCCCCGATCCTTGGTGAGGTAGACTTTATTACGGAGGGTAATCGTCAGCGTCCCATCGATATCTCCCGTCACAGCTTCAATAGCGTAGTCTTCGGGGGCCCGCAGGATGTACCAGTCCTTGGTTTCGGAGGGCAGAAAGTCGGGCTGGGGGTCTTGTTGGTCTTTTTGGCAGGCTGCCAGGGATAAGCTCAGGAAGGTGGCGAATAGCAAACGTTTCATAGCGGGATAATTGAGAGGTAGGAAGGGGCTAAGTTAGGCGGAAGCGCCCGTAAGAAACAAGGCATTGATTCCTAAAATCCGGCGCCACTCTGCTTGTGCCCATTTACCGCCGCACCACGAAGCCCACGAAATACTCGCGGTCGGCTTGGCGGGAAAGGGCGAACTGGCGGCCGATGTCGAACTGGATGTTTTTGCCCACCGCGAAAGTGGGGCCTACGTTGATGGCCTGCTGCCAGCTGCGGGAGCGGAAATCGTGCTGGGCCACCAACTCCACAAAGCCCGTAAGCCAGGGCCGGAAGGCGTGGTCGAGGTTGATGGAGGGGGCCGTTTGCAGGTAGTGCTGGCTTTCGTCGCGGTCGAAGTTGAGGCGTAGGGGCAGCTGAGCGCTCAGGTTCCAGCGGTCGGTCAGCGCGTAGGTGGCGGGCAGCAGCAGGCCGTACTCGTAGCCGCCAGCGCCCTGCCGGCCGCCGGTGGGCAGACGTACAAACCCAATCAGGGCCACGGCCAGCGGACTTTCGGTGGAGTCGTTGCCGCGCAGGTTACGCTTGAGGCGCACGGTAATGTCGCCGAAGCCCTGGTTGCGGGTGCCCGGCTCGGCGGCGGTGGCAAAGGTTCGGTCCCATTCGTAGGCATCCAGAAACAGCTGCACATCGGTGCGGTTGTCGAGGCCCATTTTCAGCACGAAGGCGTTGGCCCGAAAGGTGTGCTGCTTGGGCTGGCGGCCGGGGTGGCTGCTGATGAGGTTGGCCAGCGCGGTTTCAAACTGGAAGTGCCCGGCATCGACGGTAAACGGACTTTCGGTAACGCCGGGCCGGTCGGGCGCCAGGTCGCGCAGCAGCTCCCGCGGCACCGGCCGGAATAGCGAGTACCGACTCTTAACGGCCGTCAGCGAATCGGTAGGGGCCTTCTGGGCGGCGGCCAGCAGCGGCAGCAGCAGGCTGGCCGCGAGTAGAGTAGGGGAGAGCAGGAAGCGCATGGGCAGCAGTACGGGGCGTGGGTAGTGACCTCCATACGGTACAAATGTTCTGGCAGCCAGCCGCGCAGGCCGTTACCTGCCTTTCAACCACTCCACCAGCCCGTTCCAGTACTCGGGCGCCGGCTGGGGCCACTGCCACTGCCCATCGGCGCCGGTACGGCCGGGGCGTCGGAAATCGGCCGTTAGGCCCGCTACTATCTGCACCTGCGTACCCCGGCGGTAGCCCAGGGCCGGGCGCAGCCGCTTGGCACTTGCCGCCGCCTGCACCGTGGTATCGAGCCCGGCGTAGTAGGCCAGCACCGGAATACGCTGCTGATTGAAGACCTGATATGCGGCCGCCTCGGCGCGGGTAGCGGCGGCCACGGCTTCCAGCACGGCAAAATTGGGCCGGGGCTGCTGCCCGGCAGCGGCGGCTACGCGCCGCGCCGTCGCGCCCCGGCCCCAGTAGCCTACCCGCCCCGAATCGACGGCTGCCTGCCGCCGCAGGGCGGCCAGCGCCGCTACCGGCAGCGTGGCAGCCGAGTCGGTGGCGGAAGCGGCCGGGAGCAGCAGGGCCACCACGCCGCGACGGGCCAGGTGCGTGGCCCGCCGGGCGGCCGCCGGCGCATCGGTGGCCGAGGCCAGCAGCACCAGGGCCGGGTGGTGGGGCAGCGTATCGTCGGGCAGCAGCAGGCGCAGGCGTTGGGTGGGTTGGCCGGATACGGTTACCGTCAGGGTGGTGTCGCGGAAGCCGGGAGCGGGCACTTCGCCGCGCCGCACCCACACAAAATCGGCCCGCACGCTGTCGCCCCAGCCCAGCACGCCGCGCAGAAAGTCGCCCTCGCGCACGGCCTGCACCACAATGCCGTCGGACTGGCCGGGGGCTTCTTCGAGCCGGAGCTGCGGCGCCTTGTAGCTGGCCGTAGCCGCCTCAAACTCCAGCCCCGGCACCTGCGGAAAGCTGAGCGTCGCCGTCAGCTGGCCGGGCCGAACCTCGCGCAGGTCGAGGGCCGTGCGCAGCTCGCTGCCCTGGTAGCTGATGGCGCCTTCGTAGTGGCCGGTGGGCGGGGCCGCGTTGGGCACCTCGCCCGCGCCCGAGTTGCCCGAGCAGGCGCTCAGCAACGGAGCCAGCAACGGAGCCAGCAGCGAAACCAGGCCGGTAAAGCGAAGAAAGGGAAGACGTTGCAACGGCACAGTGTGATGGGGCGGGCAAAGGTAGCGGACCGGCGCGTAACAGAACAACGTCACCCAAAGCTCCTACAAGCCCTTGCGCAGAATCAAATCGGTCTGCGCTTCGGTACCGAGTTGGAAAAGGTGCTGCCCGATAGGCCGGAAGCCAAACCGCTGGTAGAATTCGCGGGCGCGGGCGTTGTGCTCCCACACGCCCAGCACCACGGCCCGGCACTGCTGCTGGCGGGCCTCCTCGATGGCGCGGCGCATGAGGGCCGCGCCCAGGCCGGTGCCAATCCAGTCTTCGGCCACGTACAGCCGCTCGATTTCCAGCCGTTCTTCGGGCACCTTGTCGGCCGCCCGCCCGAGCCCGGAGTGCAGCCGCAACTTGGCGTAGCCCACCAGCTCCTGCTGCATGCGCGCCTCCAGAAACACCACGTCGGGGTCCTGCAATTCGGCCAGCTGCAGTTCGGGACCGAAGGTAGCCTCGGTGTAGGCCGCCAGGTTTTCGGGCGTGTTCTGGGCAGTGTAAGCTTCGTAGAACAGCCGCCGGCCCAGTTCGGCGAGCTGGGCCGCGGCGGCCGGCGTGCGTTTGGCAACAGAAATACGCAGGGGGTGACTCATGTTTTTAATAGGCTCTTAGCTGAGAGCTGTTCGCTTTCAGCCTCCGTTCAGTCGGTTATTATCTACGCTACTTTCGCCTGCTTTCCGTTCACTCAGCTAACAGCTAACAGCTAACAGCTAACAGCTAACAGCTAACAGCTCAAAACTTAATCTATCGTGTCGTTGCCGCGGGTTTCGCGCCAGCCGTAGCGCAGCATCATCACGGCGGCCACCAGCATCATCAGGCGCAGCACCAGAGCCGATGCCACGACGCCCCCACTGCCCAGGCGCTGGTACTCTTCGTACATAATCCAGAGCTGCATGCTCACGCCCAGCGTCAGCAGAATGCCGGCCGTCAGGAACAGCCAGGCAATCAGGCGGCGGGTAGCGGGGGTAGGAGGCCAGGCCATAGCGAGCGGGGTTGAGCGTAATGGGGTATCGGCCGGCCACTGGGCCACCCGACGGCCGCAACGGGCCGGCTACAAAAAGAAGCATTTTTTTGCGCCCGGGCAACGCCGCGTCGCACTTCGGGGCCGAAGCCAGTTGGATTTCGGTTTTCGCGGTGTATTTTTGCCCTTACCAAACTCCCTAAGCGAGAGTAGCTCAGTTGGTAGAGCATCAGCTTCCCAAGCTGAGGGTCGCGAGTTCGAACCTCGTTTCTCGCTCATTGTTAATCAGCCACTTAGCCGCAAGGTTAGGTGGCTGATTTGGTTTTGGGGCATACCGGAAGGTATACAATCTGCTCCTCACCCATCCAGCCGCCGCTGCAGTTCCGCCAGCAGCAGGCCCACGTGGTAGCCGTCGGCCAGGCCGTGGTGCACGTTGACGGACACGGGTAGCAGCTGCCGCGGCCCATCGGGGCGCAGGCGGCCGACCGATATTTTGGGGATGCTGTCGGCGGGGCGGGCGAAGCTACGCGCGTGGGTGAGGCCGGTGAACGAGAGCCAGGGCAGGGCCGAGAAGTGAATCACGTCGGGGCGGCCCGTTTCAGGGCCCAGGCGCAGGCCGGTGCTTTGGCGCACCGCCTCCGTTTCGGCGGCCAGGCCGCGGCCGAATTCGTGCAGATCGGGGCTGTAGGGGATGAAGCTGAAGGCGAAGGTATGGTCGGGGCGCGAGAGAATGGCCGACACGTTGATCTGGTCGTAGCAGTCCACCTCGTTGTGCTCGTTGATGCGGTAGCGCAGGTTTTCCACCGTTTGTACCGCCGCCAGCGTGGCGTGCAGGTACAGCTGGAAGAACGACACGCCCAGCTCGCGGGCCCGGGCATGGGCGCGGGTGGCGTCCACGTCGGCCACGAGGCCAAAAAACGGCTCGTCGAATTGCGAGAAAAAGGCAAAATGCTCCCGCCGGTTCCAACCAGCCTGCTCGATGCGGTGTTTCATGGAGTATTGAGTGGTTGGTATTGAGTAGTTAGATTCTGAAAAACGGGTTTCATAAGCTAATGAAAGGAGGACGCAAAGGTACCTTTGCGCCCCGCGTTGCTACCGGCCGGTACTTTCGTTGTTTTCAGTCTAATTGCTCAATACTAACTACTCAATACTCACCTCCATGCCCGCGCCCCGCCTTATTGCCTTCGACGCCGACGATACGCTCTGGCCCAACCAGCCCCACTTCGACGCGGCCGAGGCCCGCCTCTACGAGCTGCTGGGCCACTACGGCACCCCGCAGCAGTTCAGCGACCAGTTTTTTGCCGTGCAGCGCCAGAACCTGCCGCTGTTCGGCTACGGCGCCAAGCCCTTCATGCTCTCGATGATTGAAACTGTGCTCCAGCTCACCGACGGGCAGATTACGGGCCAGGAAATCCAGCACATCCTCGACCTGGGCAAGCGCCTGCTCGACTATCCCATCGAGTTGCTGCCCGATGTGGCCGACACGCTGGCCGCCGTGAAGGCCCAGGGCCCGCCGCTGATGCTGCTCACCAAGGGCGACCTATTCGACCAGGAAAGCAAGCTGGCCCGCTCCGGCCTCGGCGACCTGTTCGACCACGTAGAAATCGTGAGCGAGAAAAACGAAAGCAGCTACCAGCGCATCCTCCACCGCCACAACGTGCGCCCCGAGGAGTTCGTGATGGTGGGCAACTCGCTGAAGTCCGACGTGCTGCCAGTGGCCCGGCTGGGCGGCCACGCGGCCTACGTGCCCTACCACACCACCTGGATACTGGAACGCGTATCGGAAGCCGAGCAGGCCGGCGCGGCGTTCCGCCAGATGCAGTCGGTGGCCGAAGTGCCGGCCTGGCTGCGGGGGCTGGCGGGGTAGGCTAGCGTACCAGCGCCCGCCGCAGCAGGTAGCGCGTTTGCGAGTCCGAATTATAGGTGGTTTTGCCGTCGTACTGCGGCCGGTTGGGGTCGCTGAAAGTCAGCGAGGTTTCTACCTTCTGCGTGGTCCCTGTCAGCCGCTCGCTCGTGCGGATTTCCAGCAGCTCCCAACCCTCGGCCGACAGCGCGTTGAGTGCGTTGAGCAGCAGCACCTCCGCGGCTCCCGGGCGCATCTCCCTGGCTAGGCTCCGAAAATCGGGTTCCAGCACCGTGCGGCCCTCCCAAGCCGGTGCGAAAAATATCCGCGCATCGTTGTCGAGGCGCACCAGCTGGTACTCGTAGCGCACCCCGTTGGCCGGCGCGACGGTGGTAACGGTGGTTGTGGGCGGCGGGCTGGCGGCCGGCAGCTCGGCCAGCAGCGCGGGTTGGGCTTTTTGGGCCGAGGCGGCGCCGGAAGTCAGCAGGGTCAGCAGGAGCAGGGTAGATTTCAGCATAATTCGAAAAGGCTTCAAAACGCGGAATATGTCGCGTTTCGAAGCCTTTTCGAATTATGTGCCAGAAAGCAGTTATGCAGTCTCTGTTCCCTCCGGAGAGATATAGTAACCGGGGCAATTGTTAATACAATTCCAAAACCCCTATGTCATCTGAAGTCAGTAATGCGGTAATTTCTTCCAGATGCTTCGTCAATAGCTGCGCGATAAAGGAGGTTGCCTGATTGCCGGTCCGCAGCAACACTACTTTCGGCGGGTGGCCGTGCACGGCTGCCAATCGGTAGAAATCCTCATCATTGGTAACGATGAGCGCTGCATTTGCTCTCGTCCACGCCCAGATTTCTTCGTCGGATGCTGGTGCCGACAGGCCACAGCGGCTGACGTGTACGACCTCCGCCGGTACATCTGCCAACTGCCGGACCAGCCGATACGATAGGTTGGCATCAAGCAGCCACTTCATGCCGCCACCTGCCGGGTGCGCCGCTCGATATCAGCCGCGAAAGCCAGCGCCGCCCGGATATGCGCCTGGGTCAACTCCGGAAAGTCTTCCTCGATTTCCGCAAAGCTCATTCCGGAGGCCAGCCAGGATAAAATATCCTGCACGGCAATGCGGGTGCCTACGATGCACGGCTTGCCAAACCGGATGGCAGGATTGAATTGGACGAGCGGCTGCTTGGGTTCCATACCTGAAGATACGACTTAATCCCGCTTGGTTTTCAGCACCTGCTTGAGGGCGGCCAGCTCGTCGCGGAGCTTGGCGGCAGTGAGGAAGTCGAGGTCTTTGGCGGCCGCTTCCATCTGCTTTTCAGTTTGCTTGATGAGCTTTTCCAAGTCCACTTTGCTCATCGTCGATACCACTGGCTCGGCGGCAATGGCCAGCGTTACATCGGCATCGGCCCCCGAGTAGTCGGTGTTTTCCTGGATGCGGTAGTCCGAAAGGGAGGTCTGGCCCATGATGGCCTCGCGGCTCTTGCGCACCGTGCGGGGCGTGATGCCGTGCTCCTGGTTGTAGGCCAGCTGGGTGGCGCGGCGGCGGTTGGTTTCGTCGATGGCGCGCTGCATCGAGCCGGTCATACGGTCGGCGTACATAATTACCTTGCCCCGGTCGTTGCGGGCGGCCCGGCCCATGGTCTGGATCAGGCTGCGCTGGTCGCGCAGGAAACCTTCCTTGTCGGCGTCGAGGATGGCCACCAAACTTACTTCGGGCAAATCGAGGCCCTCGCGGAGCAGGTTGACGCCGATGAGCACGTCGATTTCGCCCAGCCGCAGCTGGCGCAGGATCTCCACCCGGTCGAGCGTTTTCACGTCGGAGTGCACGTACTGCGACTTGATGCCCAGGCGCTCCATGTACTTCTGCAGCTCCTCGGCCATGCGCTTGGTGAGCGTGGTCACCAGCACCCGGTCGCCCATCTTCACGCGGTTGTCCACTTCGTCGAGCAAATCGTCAATCTGGTTGGTGCTGGGGCGCAGGTCGATTTCGGGGTCGAGCAGGCCGGTGGGCCGGATAATCTGCTCCACGATGATGCCGTTGGCCTGGGTCAGCTCGTAGTCGGCGGGGGTGGCACTCACGAACACGGCCTGGCGGTACATGCTCTCGAACTCGTTGAACGTGAGCGGGCGGTTATCAAACGCCGAGGGCAGGCGGAAACCGTACTCTATAAGCGCCGTTTTGCGGCTCCGGTCGCCGCCCCACATGGCCCGGATTTGCGGCATCGTGGCGTGACTTTCGTCCACCACCAGCAGGTAGTCGTCGGGGAAGTAGTCGAGCAGGCAGAACGGGCGGGTGCCGGGCTTGCGGCCGTCGAAATAGCGCGAGTAGTTCTCAATGCCCGAGCAGTAGCCCAGCTCCCGAATCATCTCCAAATCGAACTCCGTGCGCTCCATAATGCGCTTGGCCTCCGAATCGCGGCCCTCCTTCTCGAAGTAGGCGTGCTGCTGCACCAAATCGTGCTGGATTTCGCTGATGGCCTGGTTGAGCGTGTCCTTGCCGGTTACAAACAGCTGGGCCGGGTACAGCGTCACCGATTTCTCGTCGGCCAGTTTCTTGCCGCTGGTCGGGTCGATGCGGTGGATGGCCTCGATTTCGTCGCCGAAGAAAAACAGCCGGTAAGCATAGTCAGCATAAGCCGGAAATACGTCCACCGTGTCGCCCTTCACCCGGAACGTGCCGCGGGTAAACTCCATTTCGGTGCGCGAATACAGAATCTGCACGAACTGGTAGAGCAGATTATTGCGCGAGTACCGCAGCCCGGGGGCCATGAAAATCACGTTTTTGCTGAACTCCTCGGGGTTGCCGATGCCGTAAATGCACGACACCGAGGCAATGACAATCACGTCGCGCCGGCCCGAGAGCAGCGTAGAAGTGGTGTGCAGCCGCAGCTTCTCAATTTCCTGGTTGATGGCCAGGTCTTTCTCGATAAACACGTCGGAGGAGGCGATGTAGGCCTCGGGCTGGTAGTAGTCGTAGTAGCTGATGTAGTACTCGACGGCGTTGTTGGGGAAAAACTGCTTGAACTCGCCGTAGAGCTGGGCGGCCAGGGTTTTGTTGTGGCAGAGCACCAGGGCCGGCTTGCCGGTTTCGGCAATCACGTTGGCCATCGTGAAGGTTTTGCCCGTGCCGGTGGCCCCGAGCAGCACCTGGGCCGGCTCGCCGTTGTTTACGCCCTCCACAAGCTGCTTGATGGCTTGGGGCTGGTCGCCGGTGGGCTGGAATTCCGAGGTAAGCTGGTAGTTCATACGGGCAAGTTAGGTAGCCTCTGATAACTGCAATTCGGGCCCGTTGGTTCGGGACGGTTCGGGCTTTGTGCTGGTAGCGTTTCCCGCAGAGGTGCGCAGAGGTTTACGCAGAGGGCGCAGAGCCGTTCAGAGAAACAGGAAGCCCGCTCTCCAGCCAAGGAAAGCGGGCTGCACGAATGGCAACTCACCATCTCGCTATTTCACCACCTCACCGTGGGTCGCGCCAGATGAGGATGGGGTTGGTGGCCGTAGTGCTGAAGTCGGTGCAGGCGCCGTCGCCCTTACCGGTCGGGCCGCCCGAGGCGGCACATACCACTTTGCCGCAGTTGTCGAACAGGTAGTTGTAGGCGTCGGGTGTTCCGCCGGTTACCAGGTACATTACCTGGCCTTTGTAAGTGTACTGGGTTACTTCGGCGGCGGGGGTTTGCTTGGGTTTTTTCTTGAGCTCTTCGATGAGCGAGAGCGAAAAATTGCCCCCGCAGCTGCCCGACGTCGGCAACACATCTTCGTCGGTAACCGAGCAGCCCGCGGTGCTCAGCGCCAGCCCGATTATTGTCAGCAGAAGGGTAAAACGGGTTTTCATTGTATTCATGGAGAGGTAGGAAAGGAGAAGCGAACCGGAAGAAGGCGAGTTGATTTCTCCGGCTTCACCTGCAATTTTCCCTATTGTACGGCCGGCATCACTTTGGTGCTGCCGAACTCGACGGTGGCTTCTACGCCCAGGCTGTAGGGGCGGGTTTGGCGGGCGGCGCGCTGGCTGGGGTTGGCGTTGAGCGGGGTGATGAACACCTCGGCGCTGGGTCCCACGGTCACGTTCCAGGTTGAAAGCACCGGCTGGTAGCGCACGCCGCCCCCCACGCGGCCCGAGGCAAACAGCGTGCGGTAGGGCGACTCGGACGAGCGGATGTCGTAGCTGCGGGTGGCATCGGGCGAGCCTTCCAGCTCCGAGCGGCTGTTAATCAGCAGGCTGACCACGGCGCCGGCCTTGGCGTAGAGCGACAGACCGGACTTGCCGGAGCCATAGGTGAGAGTTACGGGCACGGCCGCCGTGCGGTAGCGGTACGAGGTAGGCCGGGCCGGGGCCGCGCCGCTGGCGCTGCTGACGCCGAAGCTGACGTTGCTATTGCGCTGGGCGAAAAGGTCGGGGGCTTCGCTGCCCACTTGCTTGCCATCGAGGAAACCAAACGAGGTGGCCGAGGACGCCCGGCTTTCGGCCCATTCGGCGCCGGTAGTCAGCGTCCAGTGGGGGCTGAGCTGGTAAGCGGCCGTGAGGGCCACGCGCTGGCTGGGGCCCGAGCGCAGGTTGCGGCGGTACTCGCGCTCGGCGTCTTCCTGGTAGTAGCTGCGCAGCGCGTCGGTTACGGGGTCCGATTTGGTGCGGCCATCGGCCCGCGAGAAGTTGATGTTGGGGTTGAACACGCTCAGGGCGTAGCTGCCGCCCACGCGCAGGCGCTTCCAGAGCTTGCCGGGGGCTTTGTGTGTGGGCTCGGGCGTGAAGGCAGCCTTCAGGGCCGGGGCGGCCGCTGCCTCGGCGGGCAGCGCGAGCCGGCGCTGGCCGGGGCGGCCCAGGCCCAGCTCGTCGCGCAGGTTCAGGTCGTCAAACGAAACGGCCAGGTTACCCGGCTGGCTCCAGGTGGCCGCGTGGCGGTTGCCGCCCAACAGGGCCAGCGAGCCGGAACCGGAGTACGTACCCGCAAAATCTGCCGCCGAGGCTAGCCCGGTCGCCACGGGCTCGTAGCCAGCAGCCGACTGGCTGGCCCCGCGCGGCATCCGGCCCGAAGCGTAGCCCGACTCGTAAGCGCCTGCCGATTGCGCGGCGGCTTCGTTGGCGGCCAGCGTGGCAGCCAGTCCGGCGAGGTGGTCGTAGCGGTCAGCGCCGGCCTGGGGCAGCGCTAGGCCCAGCGACGAGGCCGCCGATTCGGCCGTGGCCGCCAGCTGAGGCGCACCCGGCCGGGCCGACTGCGCTAAGTAGGCCCAGCTGGCCGCGCCCAGCGCCAGCACCAGGCAGGCGGCGGCGGCCCAGCGATACATGGCCGCCCGCTGGCGGTATATGGCGTTCTGGCGCACCATATCGGTGTGCTGTTGCGCCACCAGCTCGTTGTCGAGCTGGTCCCAGAAGTTGGCCCGCGGGCGCACCTCGGCCTCGGCCAGCTTCTGCCGGAAAAGGTGCTCCAGGTCGCCGGTGGGGCGTGACGAGGGCTGGTGGTTGTCAGATGGAGGGTTAGCGGAAGCCATGGGGGCGTTGCGCGTCGAGGCGCTCTATTTTGTTTTTCAGAATGGCCCGGGCCCGCGAGTACTGCGACTTGCTGGTGCCCTCGGAAATACCCAGCAGCTCGCCGATTTCCTTGTGCCCGTAGCCTTCAATGGCGAACAGGTTGAACACCATCTGGTAGCGCGGGGCCAGCTCCTGCACCAAACCCAGCAGCTCTTCGAAGTTGTAGTTGGACAGCGTGAACTCCTCGCCGGCCAAATCCTGGGGGTAGTCGCCGCCGTCGCTCACGGCTATCAGCGGGGCGTTGCGGCGGTGCTGGCGCAGGGCGGCATTCACCATGATGCGGCGAATCCAGAACTCCAGCGGGCACTCGCGGCGGAAGCTGGCCAGGTTCTTAAACACCGTCAGAAAGCCTTCCTGCAGCACATCTTCGGCCTCGAAAGTGGTTTGGGCGTAGCGCAGGCACACGGCCATCATGCGGCTGGCAAACCGCTCGTACAGGTATTTCTGCATGAGCCGGCTACCGGCCAGGCAGCCGTCAAGCAGCTCCATGTCGGAAAGCTGCGCGGGGGGCGTGAGCGTGCGGCTGGCCGTGGAGGCCGACGAAGCGGCCGACTCGGTCGTGGCGTGGGCGCCGGGCAGCAGGCTCCGCAGGCCGCCCATCCCGCTCAGGGCGGCGGAAAGGGCGCTCATTAGGCGTTCCGGCCAAAGCGGAGGCCGGTACCGGGGTAAAAGGATGGCTGCATACGCTGTTAAATCGTCGGGGAGAAACAGGGTCCGGCTAAAGGCCGGCTAAGTGCTGACAAGAGGACGCGCGGGCCGCCGGAGGTTGCATGCGCCGCCAGGTTTTTCCGAACCTGCAAGATAAATCTTTCGTCTTCATGGCTTTCGGATGGCGGCGGGAAACTATAAACCTTCGCCGCTTTTCAATGTATATACATTGATTTGGCTGTCGGCTCACCGCGAGTCGCCCGCTTTTGCCCTCACCTCCTCAACCCCCAACTGCCCATGAAAACCCTGATTCTGTTCTACTCCACTTATGGCCACGTGTACAAGCTGGCCGAGGCCGTGGCCGAAGGCGCCCGCGAGGTGGAGGGCAACAAAGTGGTAATCAAGCGCGTGCCCGAAACCCTGTCGAAGGAAATTCTGGACAAAACCGGCGCCACCGAGGCCCAGAAGGCCTTCGAGCACATTCCGGTGGCCAAGCCCCAGGAGCTGGAGCAGTACGACGCCATCATCATCGGCACGCCCACGCGCTACGGCAACGTCTGCGGCCAGATTCAGGCCTTCCTCGACGGCACCGGCGCCCTGTGGGCCGCCAGCAAGCTGGTGGGCAAAGTGGGGGGCGCCTTCGTGAGCACCGCCACCCAGCACGGCGGCCAGGAAACCACGCTGCGGGCGCTGCACACCGAGCTGTTGCACCTGGGCATGGTGATTGTGGGCCTGCCCTACGCCTGGCAGGGCCAGATGGGTTTCCACGAAGTAACCGGCGGCACGCCCTACGGCGCCAGCACCGTAGCCGGCGGCCAGGGCGAGCGGCAGCCCAGCGCCAACGAGCTGGAAGGCGCCCGCTACCAGGGCCGCTTCGCCGCTGAAATAGCCAGCAAGCTGGCCTCGTAAAAAGCTACAAGCTACAAGCTACAAGCTACAAGCCACAAGCGGTAAGCTGATTGTCAGGATGAATGACGGTCAACTTGCAGCTTGTGGCTTGCAGCTTGTGGCTTGCAGCTTGTAGCTTGCGGCTTGCAGCTATATCACAGCTGATTATACGCCTTGATGAGGGCGTTGAACGACTCGCGGTAGGTGTCGCCGATGGGCAGCAGGCGGCCCGCTACCTGCACCTTGCCGCGCTCCACGTGCTCGATGCGGCTCAAGGCCACCAGAAACGACTTGTGGATGCGGGCGAATCGCTCGGGCGGCAGCACCTCCTCCAGCCGCCGAAACGACTGCAACGTGAGCACCTTGCCGGTGGTGGTGTAGAGCATCAGGTACTCCTTCATGCCTTCGATGTAGAGCAAATCATCAAAGGCCACGCGCTGCAGCCGGTGCTCGTTTTTCACGAACATGGCATCATCGGGGGTAGCGGCGGGCGCGGCTTCGGGGGCGGCGGGTGCGGGTGGGGCCGCCGGGGTGGGGGCGGCCGTCAGCTGCTGGCGCACCTTCTGGACGGCTTGCACGAACCGCTCGAAGGCAATGGGTTTGAGCAGATAGTCGGCCGCGCTGAGCTCGTAGCTGCGCACCGCGTACTGGTCGTAGGCGGTGGTGAAGACGATGCGCGGGCCGGGCTGGGGCAGCAGCTGGGCCAGCTGCACGCCCGTCAGGCGCGGCATATGGATGTCGAGAAACACCACGTCCACGGGGTTGTCCTGCAGAAACGCCAGGCCTGCCAGTGGGTCGTCGAACTGGCCCTTCAGTTCCAGGCCCGGCACCTGGGCGCAGTAATCGGCCAGCAAATCCAGCGCCAGCGGCTCGTCATCCAGAATTACGCAAGTCATAGGGGTGATTTGGTGGTTTGGTGATTTGGCGAATGGATGGGGTGGATAGGCGAATATACTGTCATCCTGAGCTTGCGAAGGACCTATACAGAAGCTGACATCAAACGTTAGCGTTCTGTACAGATCCTTCGCAAGCTCAGGGTGACAGGGCGGCAGCATTAAACCGCTAAATCACCGTTACGACAGCAGCACCAGGGTAACCCGGTGCTGCTCGGCGGTGGTTTGCACGTCGAGGGTATAGCGGTTGGGGTAGAGCAGTGCCAGACGGCGGCGCAGGTTGGCCAGGCCCACGCCACCGGGCTGCTTGGGCAGGGGCCGCTCGGCATCGGCGGGGGCTACGTGGTTGAGCACCGAGAAGCGCAACTGGCCGTCGGGGGCCAGGTGCAGGGCGATGTGCACCGACACCGGCCGGGCCGCGAGGTCGCCGTGCTTGAAGGCGTTTTCGACCAGCGGCAACAGCAGCAGCGGCGCAATCGGGTGGGCGCATTCAGTGTCGGAACCTTCCACTTCCAGCACAATGGCCTCCTGGGCCGAGGCGGGCAGGCGCAGGCGCTGCAAATCGAGGAAGCTGCGCAGATGGGCCAGCTCGCGGCTCAGCGGCACGGTGTCGGTGCTGCTTTCGTAGAGCAGGTAGCGCATGATTTCGGCCAGCCGCAGCACCGCCTCGGGCGCCTTGTCCGACTTGCGGCTCGTGAGCGAGTAGATGTTGTTGAGCGTGTTGAACAGGAAGTGCGGGTTGATCTGGGTTTTGAGCATGGCCAGCTCCGTAAGCAGCTGCTGGCGCTCCAGCTCGCGGCGGTTGCGCTGGCCCAGAATGTAGTCGTGGGTGATGCGCAGGCCCGAGGCGCCGGCAATGATGAAGCCGCTGATAATCCCGGTGGCCACCAGCTGCATGATGGCTTCGGGATACGCGCGCTTTTCCGGCTTGCCCGCTTTGATGGTGACGGTAGCGGGCTTCCTTCGTTGCTCTGCCTCTTTGTAACCATCGTACACACCCTCGCTGAAACCCTTTGCTGGCTCTGCTTTGCTGGTGTCGCTAGCGGGCTTGCCCGCGCCGGCGGAGCGGGGCGGCACCTTATGCACGACTACGTCGAAGTTTTTGGGGAGCAGTTGCGGCACCACCCAGCCCATCAGGCCAATATAGGGCAACGCCAGCAGGGCGGCCAGCGGCACGAACAGCACTACCCGGGCCCGGCCCAGCGTGGTAGGCACCAGCCAGCGCCAGGTCAGGTAAAATAGGGTGGCGGCGGCCAGGTCTTCAAGCAGCAGGCCCGCCAGCCGCGGTGCCAGCGGCTGCCACTCGGCCACCGTAAGCGGGAAGCGGGGCAGCTTGCCTAGCAGGTTGCTGATCTTCAAACCATCGAGCAGTAGCAGCCACAGCCACAGCACGATATGCACCCAGCGCGGCACCCGGGTTGTTTCGGCCTTGGCCGACCACTCGGTAGGCTGCAGCCAGCCGCGCAGCCGCGCCTGCCAGCTGCGCCAGAGTGGCGGCCGGCGCGAGACGGAGGCGGTAGAAACGGGGGGCGGCAGAACTTCCATCCCCGAAAATAGCGCAATAGCCGTTCGGCGGCAACGCATCTTCAATCAACCCCGCCAGCCGCGGCCCCAACGCCGCCGCCCGGCGCATCAACTGCGGGAAGTGGGGGTTAGTGGTAGTTTTTGGGGGTGAAGGAGGAAAAAAACGGGTTTCGGGGTCGAAAGTGCAGGTTGGTTGAATTCATCGGGAAAGATATAGGACTACGGCTAGGTTTGCCGCAGTTCTCTTCGCTTCGCCCCGCTCAGTCCCTGCACTATGTCTGCCTCTACCGCCCCGTTGCTCGAAACCCACGACCTGAACTTCGGCTTCGGCAAACGCCCCATTCTGCACACGCTGAACCTGCGGGTGGAGCCGGGCAGCATCTACGGGTTTCTGGGGCCGAACGGGGCCGGCAAAAGCACCACCATGCGGCTGCTGCTGGGGCTGCTGCGGCCCGCCAGCGGCACAGTGCAGCTGTTCGGGCACGACTTGGCCCGGCACCGGGTGGCGCTGCTGGGCCGGGTGGGCGCGCTCATCGAAAGCCCCTCGCTCTACGACCACCTCACGGGCCGCGAAAACGTGGAGGCCATCCGCCGATTGCGGGGTGTGCCGGCCCACCGCACGGCCGAAGTGCTGGCCCTGGTGGGCCTCACGGCCGACGCCCACCGGCCAGCCCGCGAGTACTCGCTGGGTATGCGCCAGCGTCTCGGCCTGGCCCTGGCTTTGCTGCCCGACCCCGACCTGCTGCTACTCGACGAGCCCACCAACGGCCTCGACCCCACGGGCATCATCGAGATGCGCGCCCTGCTGCGGCGCCTGGGCCACGAGCACGGCAAAACCATCGTCGTCAGCAGTCACCTCATCAGCGAAATCGAGAAAACGGTAACCCACGTGGGCGTGCTGCAGGCGGGCCGGCTGGTGTTCCAGGGCAGCCTGCCCGACTTGCAGCGCCTGCAAACCGGCCGCGCCCAGCTGGTGCTCGAAACCGAAAACGCCGCCGCCTGCCGCCTGCTGCTGCCTGAGCTGCTGGCCGGCGCCACGGTGGCTACGCCCGGCACGTTGCGCCTGCCCTGGCTGAGCCGCGCCCACGCCGCCGAGCTGGCCGCCGGGCTGGTAGCGGCCGGCCAGCCGCTGTACGAGCTGCGCCAGGAGCAGCCCAACCTCGAAGACACCTTCCTCCACCTCACTGAAGCGGTGGTTTAGTGATTTGACGGTTTGGTGATTTGACAAACAACATTCATCTCCACCAAACCACCTCACCAAATCACCAAACCACCTCACCAAACCACCCATGGAATACGCCCTGCCCGTTGCCCCCGGCCCGCTTACCCAGTTTGGCCGCGCTTTGGCCGCCGATACGCTGAAACTGCGCCGCACCGCCGCACTGTGGCTGGCGCTGGGCGGCGGGGCGCTGCCGGTGCTGCTGAACCTGCTCATTTTCTACTTCAAAGGGCAATTCATTGTGAAGGCCGGCGACAACCCGTGGCCGCAGTACATCGGCATGAGCTGGCAAACGGCCTCGGTGCTGCTGCTGCCCATGTTTCTGGTGCTGCTGAGCGGGCTGGTGGTGAACCTGGAGAACCGCGGCGGCTGGCGGCAGCTGCTGGCGCAGCCGTTAAGCCGGGGCTCCGTGTTCAGCAGCAAGCTGCTGCTGCTGCTGGGGTTGAACGCGGTGGCCCAGGTGATGTATGTGGGCCTGCTGCTGGCGGCTGGGGTGCTACTGGGTTGGCTGAAACCTGATTTGGGCTTTCAAAGCCACAGCATCAGCCTGCCGCCGGTGTTGCGGCTGCTGGGGCACACCTACGTGGCGACGCTCGGCGTTCTGGGGATTCAATACGCGCTGGCGCTGGCGTTCCGGGGCTTCGTGGGGCCGCTGGCGGTGGGCATAGCCGGCATTGTGTCGGCCCTGACGCTGCTGCGCTGGGAGCACATCGACCTGGTGCCCTACGCCGCCCCCACCCGCGTACTGGGCCTGCTGAAAGGCGACGCGCAGCTACACGTAGCCGCGGCGCTTTCGCCGGCCGAATGGTACTCGCTGGGCTGGTTTGCGCTGGCGGTGCTGGTGGGCTACGCGCTGCTGCTGCGCCGCCCGGTTACCGACTGACATTTATCCGTGGTAGCCCAACCGTTAAACATAAGTTCAGAAGCAACTTTGCATTCCTTTTTCCCTCTATTGGCGCCTAACCGCCTTATCTCATGAAATTCGCTACTCCGCTGACCCTGCTGACGGCCACGCTGCTAACTGCCCCGGCCCTGGCCCAAACCGGCCCGCCCGCCGGGCAGCGGCCCGCCGGTGCCCCGCCCGCCGCCGCGCCCACCCGGCCGGTACTGCCGGTACTGCCCGCCGCCAAAGGCACCGGCCGCCTCGAAGGCACCGTGCTCGATGCCACCACCAAAAAGCCCGTCGAGTTTGCCACCGTGGCCCTGCTGCCGCTGAGTGGCGCCACGCCGCTCGATGGCACCGTGTGCGACGAGAAGGGCCGGTTTGCGCTGAAAGGGCTGGCCGAGGGCCAGTTCCGGCTGCAAATCAGCTTTATCGGCTACGCGCCCCAGACGGTGACCGTAACGGTAAGCGGCGGCCTGACGACGGTGTCCACGGTGCGGCTCGAATCGACGGCCCAGAAGCTGGGCGAGGTGACCGTGACCGGCGAGCGGGACGTCATCGAAACCAAGCCCGACCGCATCGTGTACAACGCCGAGAAGGACATCACCAACAGCGGCGGCACGGCGGCCGACGTGCTGCGCAAGGTGCCACTGCTGAGCGTGGATCCCGACGGCGGCCTGCAGCTGCGCGGCTCCAGCAACATCCGGGTGCTCATCGACAACAAGCCCTCGTCCATCGTGGCCACCAGCGTGGCCGACGCGCTCAAGCAGATTCCGGCCGACCAGATTAAGAGCGTGGAGGTGATTACGACGCCTTCGGCCAAGTACGACGCCGAAGGCACGGGCGGTATCATCAACATCATCCTCAAGAAGAACAACCTGCAGGGCGCCAACGGCTCGGTGGGGTTGGCCGGCGGCAACCGCAGCTCCAACGCCAACGGCTCGCTCAACTACCGCAAGGGCAAAATCGGCATCAACAGCTCGCTGAGCGGCTTTATGTTCTACAGCCCCAACCGCAACGACCTGTCGCGCACCCTGAAGGACGGCAACGGCAACGAGCAGCTGGCTGTGCTTCAGCAGGGCGACGGCAACACGCTGGGCGGCGGTGGTTTCGGCCGGCTGGGGCTCGATTACGACCCCGCCCCGTTCCACAACCTGCTGCTGAACGTGCAGGGCAGCCTGTTCCGCAACAGCGGCAACTACGCGCAGTACAACAACGCGCTGCTGCCGGAGCCCAGCGAGTTCACCCGCGACACCGACCGCAAGTTCCGCACCCAGAGCTACGACATCAACGGCGGCTACACCCGCACGTTTGATGGGCAGAAGGGCCGCGAGTGGAGCGTGCTGGGCCAGCACACGCGCAACCGTAATGTGCAGGACTACAACCTCGACCAGTTTCGGGGCAATACTACGGCCAACGAGGCCAAGGACTACCGCGAGGCCAGCAACAACCTCTCGCGCAACCTCGAAACCACTCTGCAAACCGACTACGCCCAGCCGTTTTCGGCCACCAACTCGCTCGAAGCCGGCGCCAAAGCCATTCTTCGCCGCGTGAGCAGCGTCTACGACGTGGCCAACAGCCCTAGCCTAACGGTTATCGACCCGGTGTTCAACCCGGCCCGCTCCAATCAGTTTGATTACGACCAGGACGTGCTGGCTGGCTACGCGAGCTACGGCTTTGCAACCTCGAAAAAGCTGAGTTTCAAGCTGGGAGCCCGGGTGGAGAACACCCGCGTGAAGGGCCGCTTCGAGGAGCGCCAGGGAAGCGCGGGTGAATTAGAAGGGGTAAGCCAGAACTACACCGACGTGCTGCCCAACCTGAGCCTGAACTTCCAGCCCAAAAACGAGAAGAAACCCGGCGAATCGGTGCGGCTGGCCTACTCGCGCCGCATCCAGCGCCCCCAGATTTTCTACCTCAATCCCTTCCGCAACACCTCCGATACGCTCAACGTCAGCTTCGGCAACCCCGAGCTGCGGCCCGAACTCACCGACAGCTACGAGCTGAACTACACGACGTTCGTGAAGGGCTCGGTGCTGAATTTCAGCGCCTACGTGCGCCGCACCGGCAACGCCATCGAGAGCTACCGCTACGTGGATACGCTGGGCATCAACAACCAGACGTTCCGCAACATCGGCCGCAACGCCACCTACGGCGGCAGCGTGTTTGGCTCGGTGAAGCCGCTGAAAGACTGGAGCGTGAGCGGCAACGTGAACGTGTACTACGTCTCGCTCAAGAGCGCCGGCCTGGGCTTCAACAACAGCGGCGTGCAGTACAACCTGAACCTGAATTCGAGCTACAAATTCAACAAGGACCTGAGCCTGCAATTCTACGGCGGCCTCAACTCGCCGCGGGTGCAGCTGCAGGGCAAGCAGGCCGCCTGGACCTACTACTCGCTGGGCCTGCGCAAGAGCCTGCTCAAGGACAAAGCCGACCTGACGCTGAACGCCGACAACTTCTTCTCGTCTACCCGCAACCTGCGCAGCACCCTCGAAACCGACCAGTTCCGCCAGGAAAGCAACAACTACCTCTACCTGCGCGGCGTGCGCCTGGCGTTCAACTACCGCTTCGGCAAGGTCACGAACCAGCCCCCCAAGCGCCGCCGCGGCATCCAGAACGACGATACCAAGAGCGGTGGCGACGGCCAGCAAGGCGGCCAGCAGGGGAATTAGCCCTGAAGTCAAGACAGAAAGCTCCCCGTAGGAGCTTAACATCGTCGCCAGTTGATAAAAGCAGCCCGGGAATACTACTTCAGCGTGAAGCGAGGTGGAATTCCCGGGCTGCTTTTATCGTAAGTCAGAGTAGGTATATTTAGCACATGAAAGTATCTGTTCGGCTGCTGATTATCACTGTTGCCTTGTTAAGCGCCTGCGCGACGCCGCGTTCCTTGGCTCCACCAACTCCAGCTTATCCCTGGTTTTCGTTCGAGTGGCACATAGCCAAAATCAAAGGCAAGGAGTACAAGGCGGCCATTTTTATACCCGTTAAAATCCAGGCTTTGCAGGGTAATTTCATCGCGCAGTTCGATTTGGGTAGTGATGAAACCCTGCTATACGGCAACGCCCTGAAGAACTATTTTCCCACCCGCGCCCAGCTATACACTCATCTTGATACCACTCGCAGTGGGATGAGCGACTCGGGCATCCGTAACTATGGTACCGTTGGTTTACCCATAGCTTTTGGCCCCGCGCAGGTTGCCCGGCCGCTGTTTATGGAGGGCTATGGAGACGAAGTGCCGGTTGATTCGCTGCACACCAAGTCGCCGAAGTCCGTTGGCACTATTGGGGGCGATTTTGTAGCGGGCAAAGTGCTCGTCATCGACTACCCGCAGCAACGGATGTGCGTGCTCAATTCAGTGGATGCTTACTGGCAGGCGAAAACCACCTTTGTGACGAGTCGGGTTAGCAACAATCGTATGCACATCCCCCTGACCATCGGGCGGCAAACGCACTGGGTACTGTTTGATACGGGGTCTAGCTTATTCTCCTTTACGAGCGATGAGCAAACCTGGCGCGAACTAGCGCAACCGGGACCGCCAACCGACACGCTGACAGTAAACTCCTGGGGTAAGCAGGTATCGTTCTATGCCTCCCCTATGCAGTCGCAGGTGTACCTAGGCACACACCAGTTGCCACCAGCCAGAGCTTGGTTCACGCGCGACCAGCGCCAGTTAGCGTTTCTTAAAGCCGCAAAGGTGGAAGGTATTACTGGTAACGCCTTATTCCAAAACAACGTGGTGGTGCTTGATTTTAAAAACCACCGGTTCGGCGTAGTAAAGTAGCTGGCCGGTGCCCCAAGGTTCTCACCCACATCACCCGAACTTCCCGTGGTAGCGCAGCACTTCCAGCAGCCCTTCGCGGTAGGTTTCGCCAATGGGCAGCGGCGTGCCATGGACCTGCACGCGGTGGCGCTCCACGAATTCGAGGTGGCGCAGGTTGATAAGGTAGGACTTGTGGATGCGCACAAAGCGGCCGGCCGGCAGCTGCTCTTCGAGCTTGCGAAACGACTGCAGAATGAGCAGCTTGCCGGTGGCCGTGTAATACATCAGGTACTCCTTCTGGCCCTCCACGTAGTAAATATCATCCACCAGCACCCGGCGCAACCGGCTGTCGTGGCGCACAAACAGCGCCTCATCGGCAGCGGCCGAATCGGTGGGGGCTTCGGGTGGGGCGGTGCTCGTAGGGGCGGGCGGCAGCAGGGCGGCGCGGGCGCGATGGGCGGCCTGCACGAACCGCTCGAAGGAAATGGGCTTGAGCAGGTAATCCAGCGCCGGCAGCTCGTAGCTCTGCACGGCATAGTCGGGGTGGGCGGTGGTGAAGATGATGCGCGGGCCGCCCGCGGGTAGCAGCTGCGCCAGCTGCAGCCCCGTCAGGCGCGGCATCTGAATGTCGAGGAACACGACGTCCACCGGATTATCCTGCAGGAAGGCCGCCGCCGCCAGCGCGTCGCCAAACTGCCCCTGCAACGCCAGAAACGGCACCTGCCCGCAGAAATCGGCCAGTACCTTGCGCGCCAGCGGCTCGTCATCTACCACGATGCAGTTCAATGGGCGGCGGGTTTCCATGAGGTGAAATGGTGAGGTGGTGAGGTGGTGAGTTGACGTTTGGGTGACGCGAAAGGCGCAGACAGCGTGGGTGTTGTGCATAGTGTAGTGAGGACCGTTGAACGGCAACTCACCATTTCACCACCTCACCATTTCACCGCTACCGGTACCGTCAGGCGCACCGCGTACTCCTCCGCGTTGGCGGTAACTACCAGCGCGTGCCGGCCAGGGTAGAGCAGCTCCAGCCGGCGGCGCAGGTTGGCCAGCCCTACGCCGCCGGGCGGGGCTGCATCGGGCGAGATGCGGTTGCGCACTGTGAAGTGCAGCTGCCCGTCGGCGGGGGCCAGTTGCAGCACGAGGCGCACCACGTGGGGCCGGGCCGTGAGGTCGCCGTGCTTGAAGGCGTTTTCGACCAGCGGCAGCAGCAGCATGGGCGGCAGCAGCAGCTGGCCGGCATCGGGCGGCAGCAGCAGGCGGAAGTCGATGGCTTCGTCGGCCTCGTGGGCGCCGGCTTCTCCGCCCGCGGTGGGCAGGCGTAGCTGCTGGAGCGTGAGGAAACTCTGGAGGTGGCCGATTTCGCGGGCCAGCGGCACGAGGTCGTCGGCGCTGTCGTAGAGCTGGTAGCGCATCAGCTCGGCCAGACGCAGCACTGCTTCGGGGGCCTGGGGCGAGGCGTGCAGCGTGAGCGAGTAGATGTTGTTGAGCGTGTTGAACAGGAAGTGCGGGTGCAGCTGGTTTTTCAGCAGGGCCAGCTCGGTGCGCAGGTGCTGCTGCTCCAGGGCGCGGCGGTGGCGCAGCTCGCGCCAGTAGTCGCCAGCCAGCCGCACAAAGAAGCTCAGCAGCAGAATCAGCCCGCCCAGCAGCAGGTAGTAGGCCTGCAGCACCTGCACGTAGTAGCCCAGCGGCTGCGACTGGCCCTGCACCCGCACCTCATCGAACCCGTAACTGACGCCGATGCGCAGCCCGCAGAACGCCAGCAGCCCCAGCCCCAGCAGCCCCAGGTATGTGCCCAGCCGCCCACGCCGGAACAGCCGGGGCATCAGCAGCCAGTTGAAGTAGAACAGGGCCGAGTCGAGCAGGTCGGCCAGCAGGGCCAGGGGCCAGAAGTTGTCTTGCTGCTGCGGCACCAGCACGCCCTGGCGCAGCAGCCAGTTTTGCCAGTCGATGTAGAGCAGCAGGCCCGCCCAGCCCAGGTGCACCCAGGGCAACTGCCGCAGCCAAGCGGGTAGGCGCGGGCGCAGGGCGGCAGGGGCAAGGCGGGGCGGCGGCAGGGGGTGGGGGCTTGATGAGCCGGCAAAATAGCCAATGCCGGGCGCTTGGGCGTAACTTTTCAACCAGTACCCGCGCCCGCCTCAACCAACCCAGATTGAGCCGCTACCAGTTGCCGCCCGCAGCTAATTGTTGATGTACACCCGGATGAGCTTGGTCAGGATCAAATCCATCTTGCTCCCCAGCCCTTCCAGCTGGCTGCTCATGGCCTCAAAGCGGATTTCCAGCTCCTGCAGCTGCTGGGCCGGCTCGCCGGTGTACGCAGGCTGGCTGGCCGAGGTGGCCGGGGACTGCGACAGGGTTTCGCTGAGTTGGGTGAGTTGCTCCTGGCAACCGGCCTGCTGGTCGCGCAACTGCTGCAGCAGGTGGGTGTTGGTTTCGGTGGCCTGTACCAGTTGCCGGAGCAAAACGGCGTGCTGGCGCAGTTGGGCCGTATGACGGTCGAGAATAGAGGTGGTTTCCGAAAGCAAAGGCTCTAGCTGGTCTAGGCGTTCTTCAGGAGTCATAGGTGGGGCTATGGTAAAATTGCTAGGCAATCTACCACTATTCCCTTAGATTCTGCATATAATGGGGAAATTTCACTATATAATTGTACTAATACTTTGGTGCTTTACTACCGCTCTGCTTTGGTGCCGCCAAGCAAACAAACGTATGGCCTGGCGCCGGCTAAAGGCCTTTTAGCTCGCCGGATGCCAGATATTCCAGGCGGCTTCGGCCTGGCGGCAAAGCATGTCGAAACCGTTTTTTACCTGCGCGCCAGCCGCCAGCCCGCGGCGCATGAACTCGGTTTCGGCCGGATTATATACCAAGTCGTGCAAATAGTGTTGGGGCGTGAGGGCCTCGTAGGGCAGCGGCGGGCAGTCGGCTATGTTGGGGAAGGTACCCAGGGGCGTGGCGTTGATGAGCAGGCGGTGGTCGTTCAGCAGGCGCGGGCTCAGCTCGTCGTAGGTGAGGCCCGGCCCCAGCGGGTTGCGCGAAACCGTCCAGAAACCGATGCCCAGCTCGCGCAGGGCCACCTCTACGGCCTTGGCGGCCCCGCCGCTGCCCAGCACCAGCGCCCGCAGCCCGGCCGGTAGCGGCGCCGGCAGCCAGGCCCGCAGCGACTCGCGGAAACCTACGTAATCGGTGTTGTGGCCCACCAGCCGGCCATCGGCCCGGAACTCGACCACGTTCACGGCGCCCACCCGCGCGGCCGAGGGCGCCACCTCGTTCAGGAAGGGCCAGATTTGCTCCTTGTACGGAATCGTGACGTTGAGGCCGCGCAGCTGCGGGTGGGCCGCCAGCAGCGCCGGCAGCTCGCTGATGCTGGCCAGCTCGAACAGCTCGTAGCGGTGGTTGGTCAGGCCCAGATTGTGGAATTTCTGGCTGAAATAGGTTTGGGAGAACGAGTGCTTCAGGGAGCGGCCGAGCAATCCGAATTCGAGCATAACACGCGGGCAGTTTCAGGTGGTAAGCAACAAAAAAACCGCCGGCTTTCCTTGCGGGGCCGGCGGTTGTTGCCAGTTTGTTTTGGCCGGCTAAGCGCCGCCGACTAGGCCACGGGCTGCTTTTTGCTGAAGCGCGCCTTGCCGAACTCCCACACCACGGGCAGCACCGACAGCACAATGATGGCCAGCACGACCAACGAAAAGTTTTTCTGCACCACCGGAATCAACCCGAAGAAGTAGCCCGCCCCCGTGAGCGACACCACCCACAGCACCGCACCCACCAGGTTGTATGACAGAAACTTGCTGTAATGCATGGTGCCCACGCCGGCTACGAACGGCGCAAACGTGCGCACAATCGGGATAAACCGGGCCAGGATGATGGTTTTGGCCCCGTGCTTCTCGTAGAAAGCCTGCGTGCGCTCGAGGTGCGCCCGCTTCAGGAAGCGCGAGTTTTCGCGGAACACCCGCGGCCCCAGGTAGTCGCCGATGTGGTAGTTGAGCGCGTCGCCGAGCACGGCGGCCACAATCAGCAGGCCCATCAGCAGCCACACATTGAGCGGCGAGCCGGGCAAAGCGGCCGTGGCGCCCGCGGCAAACAGCAGCGAGTCGCCGGGCAGAAAGGGCAGCACCACTACGCCGGTTTCCACAAAAATTATCAGGAACAGGATGGCGTAGGTCCAGATGCCATAGTCCCTGACAATTTCACCCAGGTGCTTATCAAGGTGGAGAACAAAGTCGATGAGGTGCTGCAGGATTTCCATAAGAAGGGGTTGAACCTGCAAAGTAAGCGAGTTACGGCCAATCGGCCGCCGGCAAGGCAGCCAGCCGGGGCCGGCTCAGGCCGGGCGCTGCAGAACCAGCAGGCGGTTGAGCTGCTCCACCTCTATATCCTGCACCGCAAAGCCCAGCGCTTCCAGAAACTCGGGCAGCGGCTGGCCATCGGGCCACAGCTGGGCCGTAACCAGCAGGTTGCACAGCGCCCTGCCGCCGGGCCGCAGCACCCGGTGCAGCTGCTGCCAGAAAGCCGCCCCGCCCAGCTCGGCGGGCAGCGTCAGGTCCAGAAACAGGTCCACGACCACCACTTCGAAATAAGCGGCGGGGGCCGTTGGCAACCAGGCGAAGGCATCGGCGCACACCAGCGCCAGGTCCGGCGCGGGCTGCACGCCGAACTCGTCGGCGGCCACCCGAAGCACGGCCGGGTCGAGCTCGATGGCCGTGATGGGGCCAATGCGGCCCTGCTCGCGGCGCAACAGCGGCAGCACCGAGCCGCCGCCCAAACCCAGCACCAGCACCGGCGCCGTGGCATCGAGCACCGGCACAAACCGCAGCCCGTAGCGCAAAACCCGCTGCAGCGAGCCGTAGCTGTAATTGGCCGAGGCCGTGTTGAGCACCTTGTAGCCGCGCCAGGTAACCACTTCGAGCCAGCCGCTGTAGGCCGAGGGCACCCGCCGCCTGAGCGGCAGCAGGTAGCTCAGCAGGTGGCGGGCGGCAGTCAGCCAGTCGGGCATCGGTTGGGAAGTTGCGTGGTAATGAAGCGGAAGCCGGGTTACAGCAAGGCACCGGAGCCGGGCACGCTGGTGGCCTGCTGCAACCCGGAAAGTAAAACCTCCCGTCGTTTTTCCAAAACCTCCCGATGTCATGGGCAAAACATCGGGAGGTTTTGGAAAAACGACGGGAGGTTTCTGCCGGCCTACGGAGCCAGCGCGGCGGCTACTGCGCAGTTACTGCGCGGCGATGCGCCAGATTTTGCCGGCCGCGTCGTCGGCTACCAGCATGGCGCCGGTGGGCAGCACCGTTACGCCCACCGGGCGGCCGTACACCTCGTTCTTCTCGGCGTTGGCAATAAAGCCGGTCAGGAAATCTTCGGGCTGGCCGGCGGGCTTACCGTTGCGGAAGGGCACAAACACCACCTTGTAGCCCGAAAACTCGGAGCGGTTCCAGGAGCCATGCTGCCCGATGAAGGCGCCGTTGCGGTAGCGCTCCGGAAACTTGTCGGCGGTATAAAAAGCTAGGCCCAGCGAGGCCGTGTGGGCGCCCAGCGGCACGTCGGGCACGATGGCCGTTTTCACCAACTCGGGCTTCTCGCCCTTGCGGCGCGGGTCGACGTGCTGGCCGTAGTAGGAGTAGGGCCAGCCGTAGAAGCCGCCTTCTCGCACGCTGGTCAGATAGTCGGGCACCAGCTCATCGCCCAACTCGTCGCGCTCATTCACGGCCGTCCAGAGCACGTTGGTGCCGGGCGCCCAGTCCATACCCACGGGGTTGCGCAGGCCGCTGGCGTAAATCCGCTCGCCGGTGCCGTCGGGGTTTATTTCGATGATGTTGGCCCGGCGCACTTCCTCCTTCATGCCGTGTTCGCCCACGTTCGAGGCCGAACCCACCGACACGTAAATCTTGCGGCCGTCGGGGCTGGCCACCAGGTTGCGGGTCCAGTGGTTGTTGTAGCCGCCGGCGGGCAGGTCGAGAATCTTCTGGCCTTTGGCCGTAATCGAGGTCTGGCCGCCCACGTAGGGGTAGCGCCACACGCCGTCGGTGTTGGCTACGTAGAAGTAGCCGCCCAGCAGCAGCATGCCGAAAGGCTGGTTGAGGCTGTCGAGAAACACGGTGCGCGTATCGGGGCGGGCCACCTGCCGCTCATCGCGCAGCAGCGTAATACGGTTGGCGCTGGTGGGCCGCAGCGACTTCGACGGGTCGAGTTTGAGGGCGGCGGCCACTTCTTCCTTGGGGCCGGTGGGCACGGTGTTGGACTCGGCCACCAGCACGTCGCCGTTGGGCAGCACGTACATGTTGCGCGGGCTTTCGAGGTCGGCGGCGTACTGCGTTACCAGAAAACCGGCCGGCACGGTGGGCATCGTGGCCTGGGGCCACTCCACTATTTTGCTGCGCTTGGTTACCGATTTGGTGGCGTAGGGCTCGGGCAGCGCCAGCGAGTCAATGTCGGTGGCCACGGTGTCGGCGGGCGTAAGCACGGCCGCCTCGGTTTTTTCCTGTTTGGTCGGGCCACCGCAGGCCGCCGTCAGTAGCAGCGCGGCCGCCGCGAAAAGAGAAGAAATACGGGTCATATAGGGGTAAAATTGCTGAATAATCCGGGGCCAAACTACTATTCGGCCGGTCTATTCTACTTTAACTGATTTATGGCGGCCGGGGTTAGGGCCCCACGGGGGCTGTGCGCCGCAAGCTTCGGGCCAGCCCGTCCGGCCAGCCCCAATCAACCCAACGCAAAAGGCCGCGCAATACGTGCGCGGCCCTGAACGATAATAGCCCGTCGGCGACGGGGAGTGCCTGCTAGCCGCGCGGCATGGAGGTGCCGGGGCGGCCGGGGGCCTTGGGCTCGGGCCGGAACATCTCGTCAATCTGGCTCATATCGAGGAAGTCGGAGAACGTGTCGCCGCGCAAGCCCAGGCGGATGGTTTCGAGGCTGATGATTTCGTTGGGCGCGATGTTGCCCAGGTTCACATTGGCCCCCAGCAGCTTGATAAACCACACCTGCTGGGCTTTCTGGGGGGCTTCCCAGATGATTTTCTCGAACGGAATCTGGGTCAGGATTTCCTCTACCAGGCCCGAGCGCACCTCGCCGGTGCTACGGAACAAACCCACGTTGCCGGCCTCGCGGGCCTCGCCAATCACCTTCACGGCGCCGGCTTCCAGCTCCGTTTTCATCTGCGAAATCCACTTGTAGGGCGGAATGATTTTCTCGGCATCCTTCGAGCCCACCTCGCTCAAAACCTGTACCTGGCTTGAAAGCGTGCGGATAAACTCCAGCTTTTTGTCGTGGTTGAGGTCGAGCGAGCCGTCCGACACCTCGGCGTACTCCATGCCGAACGTGTCGAGCAGGCGCTGGTAGTCTTCGAACTGATTGCGGATGATAAAGGCCTCGAACAGCGTGCCGCCGAAGTACACCGGAATACCGGCTTCCTTGTACACGGCCAGCTTGCGCTTGAGGTTGGGGGCCACGTAGGAAGTCGCCCAGCCCAGCTTCACGATGTCGGTGTAGTCGGCGCCTACTTCCAGGAAATCCTCCACCTCGCGCACGCTCAGGCCCTTGTCCATCACCATCGTAAAACCTTGTTCGCGGGGTTTGGTCGTGCGCTCGGGCAGCTGGCTGAGGGAGTAATTCATCGGGTAGAGTCTGGGGGCTGAAAGGTTGGACGCTGGATGCCAGCGGGGCAAAAGTACGGCCGGATTGGGAATTGCGCGGCTAGGCTAAAACCATCTGTCATTCTGAGCGGAGCGAAGGACCCATACAGCAGCTATACCTAACTGGTTGGCTTCTGTATAGGTCCTTCGCTCCGCTCAGGATGACAGATAGGTTCTTAAAATACTACTTGCGGTACTGGTCAATCAGGCGGGCCAGGGCCTGCTGCGACTCCAGCTCGGGGAAGTAGTCGAACAGCAGCCGGTGCTTGGCGAAATCGAGGGTAAGCGCCTGCTCCAGCGTCTGGTAGGCCTCGCGGTAGCGGCCGGCGGCCAGCAGGTAGGCGCACAGCCGGTAGTGCAGCTCGGCCTCCACCGGGCTGATTTCGAGGGCCGTGCGCATCAGGTCGATGGCGCCATCGAAGTTGCCCTGCTCATAAAGCAGAATGCTCCAGTTCAGCCAGCCGTCCTTGTTGTCGGGGCCGGTTTCGGTGGCCTTCTCGTAGGCTTCAATGGCCGAGGCGAGGTTGCCAATCTGGTACTCGGCGGCGGCCAGCGCCAGCCAGTACTCCACGCTTTCTTCGTACAGGCTCACAGCCTTGCGGAAGAAGTGAATGGCTTCAAAATACTTCTCCTGGGCCTGCATGATGATGCCGATGCCAAACCAAGCCTCGTCCATAGTAGGGTCGAGGTCGATGGCCTTCTGGTAGAAGCGACGGGCCAAATCCCACTCGGCCAGCTTCTCGTGGCACTCGCCGATGTTGCACAGCGCCTCGGCCGTGGGCAGGCCCTCGGCGTAGCTCAACTCGAACTCGGTAATGGCCGCCCGGTAGCGCTCCAGCGTTACGTAACAGCTGGCCAGGTAGCCGTGGGCGTCGTAGTACTGCGCGTCAATCAGGATGGCGTACTCGAAGGCGCTGATGGCGTCATCGACCTTATCGGCCCGGAAATACGCCTGCCCCAGGTTGTACCAGGCCAGCGCCGAGTACGGATCGTCGTCGGTGAAGCGGCGGAAGAATTCGAGGTTGTTCTCCAGCCGCTCGCTCACCTCCAGGCAATACAGCAGCTCCTGCACGGCCACGTCGTTGTCGGGGTTGAGGCGCAGGCTCTGCTTGTAGTACTTGGCGGCGCTCTTGTATTTCTGCCAGCTCTGGTAGGCCAGCCCGAGGTTGAAAAAGATGTCGTCGCGGTCCTCGGTCGTCTCTACCGCTTGCAGAAAAAACGCCACGGCCTCGGCAAACTCACCTTTCTGGGTGGCGATGATGCCGCGCGTAACGGCCACATCGGGGTTGGTCGGGTCGAGGTGGGCCACGTCCTCAATCTGGGTGCTGGCGGCGGCGTACTCGCCCTTCATGGCCAGCACCTGCGAGCGGTCAATCAGCAGCTCGGTGCTGAACGGGTACTGGGTAATAGCGGCCTCGCAGGCCTGCAAAGCGCGGTCGTACTGGGTGTTGGAAGTGTAGTGGTCGATGATGTTCTCAAAATCGGCCAGGTCAAAAAATACGGGCTCGTTGCGGTCTACCATGTCCTCAAAGCGGCGCACGGTTGCCAGCACTTCGTCCCGGTCTTCAAAGTTCTCGTTCATTCTCATGCGTCAGCTAATATGAGGAGCTGTTAGCTAGAAGCCGTCAGCGGTTAGCTTTATTTACTACGTCAATTGTCAGGCTACGGCTACCGCTCTCATGGGGCAGAAGCGCCAAAAAGGCAGCCCCAGCACCAACGACAGTTGCTTGCGGGCGCCGTAGGCCCTGCATTCAATATACAACAACCGCACCCAAAGGTGAGTTGGTGAACTGGTGAAATGGTGAGTTGATGTGCTGGCTTCCTGCTGGCGCAAACGGCGTAACGGCGCCAGTAGTCCAGGTAGGACCCTATAACGTCAACTCACCATTTCACCAACTCACTATTTCACCAATTCCCGGCAGCACCAGCGGATAGTTTCCGGCAAAGGTCGGAACTGGCGGCCCAATTCGCGGCAGACTTTATCGGCCGGGTACTCGATGGGCCGGCGGCCGGCACGGGCCGTGTCGCGGGTGATGAGCGGGCGGGCGCCGGTCAGCAGGCTCCGAACATGCTCAAGGCGCCAGATAGTTTCGGCCGCCCAGCCCGGCACGGCCACCGTAGGCGGCTTTTTGCCGAAGCAGGCCGCCATCAAACCCAGCACCTCGGCCAGCGGCCAGCGGCCGGCATTCAGCACGTACCGCTCGCCGCTCTGGTCGGTGTCGAGGGTGAGCTGGGCCAGCATTTCGGCCACGTCGCGCACATCGACCAGGTTGAGGCTGGACGGCGTGTAGAAGCGGTGCTCGTTGTGGGCGTAGCGGAACAGGCGGGTGCTGCTCCGGTCCCAGTCGGCCGGCCCCAGCACCACCGAGGGGTTCACCACCACCGCCCGCAGGCCCTCCGATATGCCTCGCCACACTTCCAGCTCGGCCAGGTATTTGGACGTGGCGTAGGCGTTGTGCTCGGCCCCCAAATCCCACTGCGCCTGCTCATCGATGCGCAGCGGTACGCTCGTGGGCAGCTCGCGGGCCGCGGCCGCCGCACCGCCCCCCAGCGCCGCCACCGACGACACGTAGCCCAGCCGGATGCCGGGCCGCTCCAGGCAGGCGTCCACCACGTTGGCCGTGCCCTCCACATTCACCCGCAGCAACTCCTCCTCATCCTGCGGCGCATACGACACCAGCCCGGCGCAGTGGAAAACGTACGTTACGTCCTGTAGCGCCGCTCGCAACCCCAGCCCATCGCGCACATCGCCCGGCACCCATTCCACGGCTTCGGCCCCGGTTACCACAGGCGGCGCCTCGCCCCGGTAAATAGCGCGCACCGGCTGCCCGCGCCGCGCCAGCTCCGTCAGCAGAAAGCTGCCCACTAACCCCGTGCCGCCGGTTACCAGAATCATTTGTTTGGTGCTTAGAGCTTAGTTGATTGTGCTTAGTTATTGGAGTCTGGTTTTGATGAGGCAACGGTGTACTGCTTCGCAGCTGGTCGTAGAACGCCCTAAGCACTAAGCACAATCAACCAGGCACTATAATCATAACGTGTTGTTGAGCAGAGGCAGAGCCAGGGCTTTGGCCAGGTAGGGGGAAGTCAGCGTTTTGGTGCGCAGCGTGTCGAGGTGCTTGACGTGGTGAGTGTCGGAACCCAGCAAATCCACGAGGCCTCCGTCAATGAGCTTTTCGGCCACCCGCTTGGCGCCGCCCGAGTAGTAGCCGCTCAACGAGTTCAGGTTTACCTGTAGCAGCACGCCCTGCTCGCGCAGCCGCTCCAACTCCTCAAAGCGGCCGTAGAGGTAGGTGTAGCGCTCGGGGTGGGCCAGCACCGGCTGGTAGCCCGCCGCCTGCAGGTTAAACACCGTTTCGCTCAGGTTGAAAGGCTCGTTGATGTAGGACGTTTCGAACAGCACCAGCTGCCGCTCGCCGCCAAACGTCAGCAGTGGTTCCTGCTGCTCCAGGCGTCGGCCGAAGCTTTCGTCGAGGTAGTATTCCGCGGCGCAGTCCAGTTCCAGACCCGTAATACCAGCCGCCGCCGCGGCCGTTTTCAGGGCCGCCAACGCCCCCCTGATACCCTCGGGCGTATTGCGGTAGAAGTCGCCCATAATGTGGGGCGTCAAAATCAGCTTGCGGTAACCAAAAGCCTGCAGTTGCCGCAGCAGTTCCAACGAATGCTCCAACGTTTCGGCGCCATCATCGAGACCCGGCAGCAGGTGCGAGTGCATATCGGTTTCCAGTAAGGCCAGCGAGGCAGCCGGCAGGGCCGGCGCAGAAGAGCCGAACAGCTTACTGAAAATCGACATAGCGCTAGGTCAGGTTAAGAAACGCGCTGCCGAATCCGGCTCAGCAGACCGCCTTTCGGCGCGTCGCCCTCATCGTAGTAGCCCTGCCCGTAGCCGTAACCATACCCGTAGCCATACCCGTAGCCGCTGGTGGTCTGGGCATCGTTGAGGATGGTCGTCAGCTTGGTAAAGCCGTTGGTGCGCATGAGCTTATTGATGTTCTTGAGGAACGACTTCTTGGAGTAGTTCGCGCGTACAATGTAAATCGGAACATCGGCCTTGCGCATAATCAGGATACCATCGGTCACCAGCCCTACCGGTGGGGTATCGATAATAATGACATCGTAATGCTGGTGCAACTCGGCAATCAGCGGGTCGAAGGTGCCGCTCAGAATAAGCTCTGACGGGTTGGGTGGCGTCGGGCCGGCCGAAATAAAGTCGAGCGTTGGCAGACTAGTGTGCTGCACGCATTCCTGCCAGGTATGCTTTTCAATCAGAATAGTACTGATGCCCTTGGTATTCTCCGAGTCGAAAGCCAGATGCACTTTGGGCTTGCGCATGTCGAGGTCGAGAATAACTACGCGCTGGTCAGAAGCCGCAATAATACCGGCCAAGTTTACCGTCACAAAAGTTTTGCCCTCGCCACTAATAGTAGACGTGACCGAAATCAGCCGCTTCTTTCTAGAAGTAGCCATAAATTCGAGGTTGGTCCGAATTGAGCGGATGGATTCCGACAAGGCCGACTTGGGGTTGCGGTCGACTACCAGCTTCGAGACGGCCATTTTCTCTTTGTCGTAAGTCGGAATCACGCCCAGCACCGGCGCGTGGGTGTTGCGCTCCAGTTCCCGGATGTTGGTCACAGTATTGTGCAGCAGGTAACGCACGGCCACCAGCCCCAGCCCCAGCACGATGCCGGCCGCCAACCCGATGGCGTACACAATCAGCTTCACCGGTGAAATCGGCACGGCCGGAGAGGCGGGGGAGAGCACCTGAAAGTCAGCCGTGGCGCCGGCCATCGAAATACCAAACTCGATTCGCTTATCGAGCATCATCAAGTTGTACTTCTCGTACAGTTCCAGTGGCCGTTGGAGCCGGGCCTGCTCAGTGTACTTGTCCGGCAGGCCTCGCAGCTTGGACTCCAGCTCAGCCCGCTTACCCAGCAGCTTTGCCTCCTGCGCCCGAATCAGTTGCTGGTTTTTGCGCAGGAGCTGCCGTATTACCTTCTTGATATCAGTAATATATTGCTCTTTGGCCTGCATAGCCAACGTGGCGCCTGGCTGATACGAAAGCAGCGCCCGTTTCAGGTCGAGTTGGGCGTCGCTCAGTTCGGTGATGCGTTGTACGAGCTGGGCATCCTTCACTTCAGCCAGCGCCGGAATGCTTTGCATTACGTCGCCGTCGGCGCGGGTTGTGAGCTGTTCCCGGTCCAGCAACTGGCCCACATCGTTCATCATCTCGCTCTGTTGCTGCAGCTTGGCCCGCTCTTCCTCCAAGGTCTGAAGCAGGCCCGTCAGTTGGGATACTTCGCCCTTCACATCGTAGGAGCCGGTGCGTTTCACGAAGGCCTCCATGTTCTCTTCGGCCTGGCTGAGGCTTTGGTTGTTGGTGCCCAACTGATCGTTGATGTAGCGAAGCGCACTAGCAGCCTGCTCACGTTTGCGGGCCAGCTTTTCTTCTAAGTACACGGCATCCACCGCATCCACAATGTCGCGCGCCTTGGCCCGGTTGTGGTCAGTGAAAGATATACTGATGGTGTTAGCATCTAGGTTGACAATGTCAACCAGCAGGTTGGTGTTGAAGTAATTGCTGAGAGCCCCTGGACTATTAATAAGGAACGAATACTGCCCGTCGAGAGCCGCCGGGTTAAAATCCCGGGTTTGCCGTACTGTTAGCCGGAAGCCAGCCGCGGTAAAGGGCTGGCCGATTACCTGCTGCTGTTCAGTGCCCCCCAAGGCTTCGGGCAAAATCAGCTCAAAAGTGGTTGGCGAGAGAAAGCGTAAGCCAATCTTCTGGTCGAAGACGGCATCGGCCGTGGCTTCGTAGGTCACTTCGAAAGGCGAAGCCCCGTAGATTTCAGTTTCCAGTACCGTTCCCTGCACGTAATAATTTACGTCGAGGGCCAGCGAGTCATTGAGGCGGCTATAAATGATGTCGGACTTAATGAGCTCGACTTCGCCCGATAGCTTGGTAAGACTTTGTTTCTGCTCTACGGCGCCGCCCAAACCGCCCAGACCCAGTACGCCAGCCTCCGTTTTTTCGTCAATCTTAAGCGTAGAAGTGGACTTGTATAGTGGCGGCGTGTAGCGCATAAACAGCCACGAGGCCGTCAGGCCCAGCGCTATCAGCAGTAGCATCCAGGGCAGGCTGCGTCGGGCCACCGTCAGCAGCGTTGTCAGGTCCAACCCGCCGCCGTCATCTTCCTCCTCGGGTTCTCCACCGGCGTTGCGGATCAGTTCTTCCAGTTCCGCGTCTTCCTTAGCTGCCATTCACGTAGATAATCAATGAGAAAACGTTTGGCTAGTTGCTCTTACTGCCAAGCTGCGAAACGAAATAGATGGTGCTCACAACAGACGCAATGCTGCCAATCAGACCAAACAAGGGCAGGGCATCCTGTAGACCCTCGTAAAAAGGCCGTCGGATAGGCTCAACATATATAATATCGTTGGGTTCCACCTGCAGGTTGGCCCGGCGCATACCTTCAATAGTTGTCAGGTCGATGAGCTGCACCTGGGGGTTCTTCAGGCTGCCCCGAATCAGGCGAATGTTGTCGGCGCGGCCGGCACGGCCCGAGGCCGTAGTACCTGCAAAAGCCCCCTCAATGCCGCCAGCCGTGGCCAGCACTTCGAGCAGGTTCATGTTATCGTTGTACATCTGGATAACCTGGCCCGAACCACCGGAAGTGGCTCCGAGCACGATAATCCGGTTGTTGGCAACGCGGGTCGTGACGAATACGCCTTTGTAAAATTCGTTGTATTTGGTTTGCAATAGGCTATCGGCTTGCAATAGCGTCAGCCCTGTCAGCCGCTGGTACCCCACCATTGGCAGGCGCACAATACCATCATGCTGCACCAGAAACTGGGTGCCATTTTGGTTCTGCTGGTTTGACTGCTGCCCATTCTGCCGGCCACCAGACGAAGACTGCGGCCGGCTAACGCTCGTACTGCCGCCTCCGCCGCCTATAGCATTGCCGAATTGCAGCTCACCATTGGGGTCAAGGATACGCTCGCCTTCATTGGTGTACACGCGCACTTCGAGGTAGTCGTTGGGCTGGATGAGGTAGTTGCGCTCGGCCCGGTTCACGACGTCGCGTAGGCGAGCCGTGTCCATGCGGCCGGCGCCATCGGTGCGGAACAAAATATTTTGCTGATGCACGCGGGCAGCGGAGCAGGAGCCTAACCAGAGTGCGGCAGGGAGGCACAGCAACCAAAGCGTCAGGAGGCGGCGAAGCGGGGAGTAGGGCATGCAAACCGGCTCGAACCGGATTCAGTAGGAAAAAATGGCAGGCAAATACCGCGCCTGAGCTGGGCGGTATTTGCCTAAAAACCATCAAAGAAACCGAATAAACCGGGCCCGTCAAAATCGGAGGCCCCTGCGGCCGGAATCCTGTACTGGCAGGGGCGGCCGTAAAATCGTACTTTCGCGAACCCAAAGTTGGGCGTTGCTGGTTGTATGAGCCCCGTCCAACTTCTTTCACCCCACCCACCCAACCCTTACATATGGAACTGGTAGCTACCGAAAATCAAACCATGATTGCCCAGATGGTGCGCGACTTTGGCGCCCAGCACATCAAGCCCCGCATGATGGAGTGGGACGAGTCGCAGGAGTTTCCGAAGGAGGTGTTCCATAAGCTCGGCGAACTGGGCCTGATGGGCGTTTTGGTGCCCCAGGAGTATGGCGGGGCCGGTTTCGGTTACGTCGAGTACGTGACGGCCATTGCCGAGCTGTCCAAGATTGACGGCAGCATTGGCCTGAGTATGGCGGCCCACAACTCGCTGTGCACCGGCCACATTCTGCAGCACGCCTCCGAGGAGCAGAAGCACAAATACCTGCCCAAGCTGGCCTCCGGCGAGTGGATTGGTGCCTGGGGGCTGACCGAGCCCAACACCGGATCCGACGCCGGCAACATGCGCACGGTGGCCGTTGAGGATGGCGACTATTACGTACTTAACGGTGCCAAAAACTTTATTACCCACGGCAAATCGGGCAACGTGGCCGTGGTGATTGCCCGGACCGGCGAAGTAGGTGACTCGCGGGGCATGACCGCCTTTATTATTGAGCGCGGTACGCCCGGTTTCGAAGCCGGCCGCAAGGAAGACAAGCTCGGCATGCGGGCTTCGGAAACCACCGAGCTGATTTTCATCGACTGCCGCGTTCCCAAGGAAAACGTGATTGGCAAAATCGGCGACGGTTTCGTGCAGGCCCTGAAGGTGCTCGACGGCGGCCGCATCAGCATTGCGGCCCTGAGCCTGGGTATTGCCCAGGGCGCCTACGAGGCTGCCCTGCAGTACTCCAAGGAGCGCCACCAGTTCAACCAGCCCATCAGCAACTTCCAGGGCATCAGCTTCAAGCTGGCCGATATGGCGACCGAAATTGAGGCTGCCTCGCTGCTCACCTACCGCGCCGCCGACATGAAGGACCGCGGTCAGAACGTGAACCTGGAGTCGGCTATGGCCAAGCTGTACGCTTCCGAAGTAAGCGTGCGCGTGGCCAACGAGGGCGTGCAGATTTTCGGCGGCTACGGCTACACTAAGGACTACCCGGCCGAGAAGTACTACCGCGACGCCAAGCTTTGCACTATCGGCGAGGGTACTTCGGAAATTCAGAAGCTCGTTATTGCCCGCGCCATTCTGAAATAGGTAATGTTCGGGTAGCGTAATAGGAAGCTTGGCTTTGTTACGGGCATCCTGTCACGCTATAATTCGTATTCTACTGCGCCTGACTTGCAAAGAAGCGAAACGAATCCTTATCTTTGCGGCCCTTCATAGTTGATTTTCTAAGTTCACTGCTGATATGCTCATCGTCCAAATCAAAGAAAACGAGTCGGTTGACCGTGCGCTCAAGCGCTTCAAGAAGAAATTCGAGCGCACCGGCGTTCTGAAGGAGTTGCGTCGTCGCACCTTCTTCCAGAAGCCTTCCATCACCAACCGCAAGCAGAAGCAGAAGGCTATCTACAAGCTTTCTACTTACGGCCCCGACGCAGACCCGAAGTAAGCTCCTGCCAACGGCTTAGCCGTAATTCTGACGAAATTACCCGGTCGATTTGCTCTTACGAGCGAATCGACCGGGTTTTTCGCGTTTTAGCGGGCCGGTTTGTTTGCTGGGTTGAATTGCCTACATTGGCAGTCCGCCCTTTGGTTGCTGCCCGTTTATGGAGTTATTCTTCGATTATCTGCGCTTCGAGAAGCGCTACAGCCCGCACACGGTGGTTTCGTACCAGACCGATTTGCGGCAGTTCGGCGAGTTCCTGAAAGCCACCTACGAGCTCGACGACCCTACCCAGGCCGACCATACGCTGATCCGCTCCTGGGTGGTGGCGCTTATGCAGCAGCAGCGCGACCCGCGCACCGTGAACCGCAAAATTGCCTGCCTGCGCTCTTACTACAGTTACCTGCTGCGCACCGGGGCTATCCAGAAAAACCCGATGCTGCGCATCACCTCGCCCAAAACGGCCAAGAAGCTGCCCGACTTTGTGCCTGAGGAAAGCCTCAACCAGCTGCTCAACTCGTTTGAATTTCCCGACACCTTCGCCGGGGCCCGCGACCAGCTGATTCTGGAGCTGCTATATGGCACCGGCATGCGGCTGTCGGAGCTGATTGGCATCCGGCCCGCCGACCTGAGCCTGACGGGCGGCACGGTGCGGGTAACCGGCAAGGGCAACAAGCAGCGGGTGGTGCCGCTCAACCCCAGCTTGGTGCAGGTGCTGGAGCGGTATATAGCGCGGCAGCGGCACGAGTTCGGCAGTAGCGGCAACGCCACCGCGCCGCTTCTCGTTACAGACAAAGGCGAGCCGCTGTACGAAAAACTGGTTTACCGCACCGTGAAGCACTATCTGAGCCAGATAACCACGGCGTCGGGCCAGCAGCATCCGCACGTGCTCCGCCACTCCTTCGCCACGCATCTGCTGGGCAAAGGAGCTGATTTGAACGCCATTAAAGAACTGCTCGGACACGCCAATCTGGCCGCTACACAGGTATACACCCACCTGAGTATCGACCGGCTGAAGTCCGTTTTCGAGAAGGCCCACCCCAAGGCCTGATGGATTTATTGTTTACCCTTAACCCCCTAGTCGATGAAAGTACAGATCAACTCGGTGCATTTTGACGCCGGCCAGCCCTTGCTCGATTTCATTCAGCAACGCCTCAACAAGCTCGAAACCTTCTTCGACCGCATAACCGAGGGTGAAGTCATCCTCAAAGTGAACAACAAAGACGGCATTGCCAACAAAACCGTAGAATTCAAGCTGATGGTGCCCGGCAACACGCTGTTCTGCGAGGAAGACGCGCCTACTTTCGAAGCCGCTACCGATGCCTGCTACGAGGCCATGCGCCGCCAGTTGGTTAAGCACAAGGAAAAGCTGGTGAACTACTAGGCAGCAGCAAGCTGCCGGCCTCAACCTGCATTTCTTACTCATAGAAAAGCCCCGTCTGACTAATCAGACGGGGCTTTTTGGTTCGAGCTCGATTGGATAATCAGCGGCTGATATAATACGCAAACTCGCCTACTGCATGACCAGCTTTAAAGATGAAGAGGACTGATAGTGCCACCAGCCCAATCTGGACAAAAGGCTGGACAAAAGGGTTACGTGAGAGGCGCAGCAGCTGCCGGATGGTGGTGAAATTGCTCATCGCTGCAAAGTGTAAAAGGTTAGAGATGAAACAATGTACGAATCTGCTCTACATAGTCAAGCTTCTCCCAGGTGAAGGTTTCGACGGTTTTGGTGCTGCCGTCGGGCATTTCTACCTGCTTGGTGCCAGCGTCGCGGCCCATGTGACCATAGGCGGCCGACTCGCCAAAAATGGGGTTCTGCAGGCCCAGGCGCTGCACGATGGCGTAGGGGCGCAGGTCGAAGAGGTGCTGCACCTTCTGGGCAATCTGGCCGTCGGTGAGCTTTTCGCCGCTGCCGTTGGTGGCCTGGGTGGTGCCGTAGGTGGTTACGAACACGCCTACCGGCTCGGCCACGCCAATAGCGTAGGCCACCTGCACCAGCACCTGGTCGGCCACGCCGGCCGCCACCAGGTTTTTGGCGATGTGGCGGGCCGCGTAAGCTGCCGAGCGGTCGACCTTGCTTGAATCCTTGCCCGAGAAGGCGCCGCCGCCGTGGGCGCCCTTGCCGCCGTAGGTATCCACAATAATTTTGCGACCCGTCAGGCCCGAGTCGCCGTGGGGGCCGCCGATGACGAACTTGCCCGTGGGGTTGATGTGGTGGATGATGCTGTCGGTAAACAGCGCCTGGGTGGCCGGGTCGAGCTGGGCCTTTACGCGCGGGATGAGGATGGTTTTGATATCCTCCTCGATGCGGCGCAGCATGGTCACCTCATCGGGCCCGAAATCGTCGTGCTGGGTGCTTACCACGATGGTTTCGATGGCCTCGGGCGTGTTGTCGTCGGCGTAGCGAATGGTTACCTGGCTTTTGGCGTCGGGGCGCAGGTAGGTCATCTGCTGGCCTTCCTTGCGGATGGCCGACAGCTCGCGCAGCAAACGGTGCGAAAGGTCGAGGGCCAGGGGCATGTAGTTGGCCGTTTCGTTGGTCGCGTAGCCGAACATCATGCCCTGGTCGCCGGCGCCCTGCTCTTCGGCCGTGGCGCGCTCCACGCCCTGGTTGATGTCGGGCGACTGCTCGTGCAGGCGGTTCATCACCTCGCAGGTGTCGGCATTGAACAGGTATTCGGGCCGGTTGTAGCCGATGCGACGGATTACCTCGCGGATAATGGGCTCGGCATCTACGTGGGCCGTCGACTTGATTTCGCCGGCCACGAGGGCGAAATCGGTGGTTACCAGTGTTTCGCAGGCCACTTTGGCGGCGGGGTCCTGGCGCAGGTACTCGTCGAGGATAGCGTCGGAAATCTGGTCGGCTACTTTATCCGGGTGGCCTTCCGAAACGGATTCGGAAGTGAACAGGTAGGGCATCAGCTAAGAAAGGTAGAAGTACGCGAGAGGCCGGTAGCCCCTGCCCCGCGGCGGCCAATGGCCGGGCAGGGCCGCAAAGCTACAAGATTTCCGGCGGTTGGCTTGGGCTGCGACTCGCCCAGGCTGCCCGCCCGAACCCCGACCTCAACCGTCGGGCGAGGTTTACGTTTACCGCTCTACATCTCCCTTACCCTCACTTTTGTTTACATGAAAAAACGTTTTACTCCCCTTTTGCTGCTGCCGCTGCTGCCCCTGGCCGACGTGCAGGCCCAGCGTGCGCCCTCGCCCTACCGCACCCGCTTTGCCGTCGATGCGCCCATTACGGCGGGCCTGGGCGCGCTCAGCGGCGTGGGCCTGCTGCTGATTGCCAAAAAGGACGGCCTCAACCAAACGCAGCTGGCCGCGCTCAATAAGCAGGACGTGCCAAAGTTCGACCGGTTCTCGGCGGGCAACTACAGCACCGGCGCCCAAACCGCCAGCGACCTGATTGTGTACCCCTCGCTGCTGCTGGCGCCGGGCCTGCTCGCCCTCGACAGCGACGTGCGCGCCCGCTACGGGCAGGTGCTGGGTTTGTATCTGCAGACGATGGCCGCCTCTAATGCCGCCTTCACGCTCACGGCCGGCAACGTGTACCGCTACCGGCCCTTTCTGTACGGCTCCGAAGGCGGCAGCAAGCGCACCAGCCACATTTCCACCAACTCGTTTTTTGCCGGCCACACGGCCAATACGGCCGCGGCCACGTTCTTCGCGGCCAAAGTCTACCACGATTTCCACCCCGGCTCGGCTTCCCGCACCTTTGTGTGGGGCGCGGCGGCGCTGGTGCCGGCCGCCACGGGCTACTTCCGCCTCAAGGCCGGTAAGCACTTCCTCTCCGACAACATTTTGGGCTATACGGTGGGCGCGGCAGTGGGCATATTAGTGCCGCAGCTGCATAAAACCACCAGCCGCACCGGCCTCTCGGTGTTTCCGGTGCAGGGCCTGAACGTGAACGGCTACGCCTACTCGGGGCTGGGCTTCACGAAGCAGTTGTAGGCCGTATGATTAATTACGAACTAAAGCAGGCCGCCATGCTGAGCATGACGGCCTGCTTTAGTTCGTAATCAACTTCCGCTATCTAAGCTTAGGAGTGCTCCTGATTTAACGCCTCTACGGCGCTGAAACGGGCATGTAGCTCCTGGAAAGTCTGGGGTGGCACGCGCAGGTACTCCAGCACATCGGCCGTCTTCTCCGACGACTTCCCGTCCTTATCCAGCTCAAAGCTCACGTTCTCAAGCGACAGGTAGCAGCAATCGGGGTCGGCGGGGGCTCGGTAGACGTTGAGGCGGCCGTGCGAAGTCGTATCCGATAGTTGGGCGGGGCGAAGTTGCAGGTGGTTCCAGTCGGCGGCTTCGAGGGCGGCGATGGTGGCGGCCGGGTCGTCGAAGTGGGCGGCGGGGTGGGGGAGTACCGTTTTTTCGGCCCATTGTTCAGCCACCTCCGAGTAAGGCTCTTTGGCTTTGCTCATCGGCAAAATCCAGCTGAAAACCAGAATAAGCGCCAGTTCCGCCAGCCATACCAGGTACAGCAAAACACCGCTCACATTCATCTTGAAAAGGCTCCACGTGCCGTTCTCCGCCAACTCGGGCAGGATACTCAACGTTTCGCCGGGGCTGAGCAGAAATCCCAGGAAGAAGTTGAAGTCGAAAGAGGTATGCGCCACCGAAAAGCGGCTGCCGAACTGTTCAACTTCGCCGGCACCCGCCAACAGCGTGATGTACACGCACCATTGCACGTACCAGCCCCATAGGCCCACTACCACGCCCAGCAGTCCGGCCAGGGTGGGGTTACGCAGGTGACCCGACTTCACCAGCTTCTGCAGCACCCAGCCGATTGCCCAGCCGAAAATCAGGGTGAAAAAGAAGTTGAGGTAGATAAAAGGGATGTACCACACCGCGTAGGTATAGGCGAAAGCCAGCGGCACGGCGGCCACTAAGCCGCCCAGCAGCAGTAGTACAATGCCGCCTACACTAAAGCGGCCGGAGGGTTGGTAGTAAAGTGGGTTCATATAGTAGGAAAGGGTGAAAGGATGCTCAAACCTACTGGTTTACCCGGACTTGACCGACTCGGGCTCCGGCCCGTTCCCCTTTCACCCGCACTCACTATTACGCCATTAAGAGAAGGTACCATAACTGACTGCCTGCCAGATGTGCCAGCCCAGCGCCGCGGCCAGTACCAGCACTGTGCCGCGGCGCCGGGTTGCCCTCCTGACCAGCGCCAGGCCTACCACAAGCAACAGCAGCGGCACCAACGTAAACGTGAGGCGCTCTTGGTAGTAGCCCAGCGCCGCCAGAAAGCCCGTCAGCAGTGCGACTAATCCCAAAAGCTCAGCCAGGCCTGCGGGCCAAGCAGCGCCAGTTCTGCGAATCCACCAAGCTGCTGCCAGCGCGGCGGCCAGGAACGGTGCAATGGCCGGTAGCGTGGCTCCGAAACGGGTGAGGTTGGACCCGACGAACGCCAGAAAGCCGGGTAGCGGCTGCTGCCACAGGCCCCGCAGCCACACGAGCTGCTGGTAGGCTTCAGTTTCGTGGTTGTAGTAGGCTACGCCGTGCAGTTTCAGCAGCCCCATCCAAAGCAGCGTAGGCAGCGCAAAAAGGCCAATAAGCCAGAGTGCCCGGGCGGCCAGACCAGCAAAACCCTGCCCGCGGCGGGCCAACCAGAGGCCATAGAGCAGCACCGGCAGCATTAGCACGAAACTGCCATAGGCCAGGGCCAACAAACCGCCCAGCAGCGCCAGGCCCGGCAATAGTGCCCGCCAGCGCGGCTGTTCGCGCAGCTGCAACACCAGCCAGAGCAGCAGCAGCGGCACCAGCAGCGTGAGCATCTGTTGATGTACCGTCCAGAAAAAGGCTTTAGTTACTTGGTTCGACACCAGAAACACCAGCAGGGCCGCCAGCACCAGCGGCGGGCCCTGCCCGGCTGTGAGGCGGTAGTACAGGTGCCGAAATAACAGCAGCGCCCTCAACAGCAGCCCAAAATTCAGCAACACGTAACCGATGTAAAAGCCGAGCAGCGGCTGGTACTTGGCCGGTAGCTTGGCCACAACGGCCGCCGGCAGCACCCCGCCGGCCCGCAGGCCTTGCACCGCCCCGCTAATCGGGTAGCCCACCGCCGTGCCCAACAGCACGTACAGCGGCCGCGACTGGCGCACCGTCCGCGGCTACAGCAGCCGGGCCGGGTAGCGGGCGCTTTCCATGTACTCGAACCCGTCGCAGTTGGCCGTGAAGCCGGCGAAGGAAGTCAGGTGCAGGTAGGTGCCGCAGTACTCGTCGTCGGTGAGCGGGGCGGGCGAAAACCAGAACGAGGCCGTGGCCGCCAGTATCAGCAGGGTGTAACGAATGAGGCGGCTGAGGGTGGGCGGCATACTTGGGAAAACTAATTGGAGGCAAAAGATAAAAACGGCGGCAGGCTCAGCCTGTCGCCGTTTTTTATTCTGAATGTGCTGTAGGCCGGGCCTTACTGCCCGCCGGCTCCGCTACCGGCGGCCGGGGCAGGCTTCAGGTTGGCCTCGAACAGCTTGAGGATGCGGCGGTACTCGTCGGTCCACGACGAGGGCTCCACGAAGCCGTGGTTCTCGACCGGGTACACGGCCAGTTCCCAGTTCTCCTTTTTCAGCTCGATGAGCCGCTGGGTCAGGCGCACGATGTCCTGGAAATGCACATTGGTATCGACCATGCCGTGGCACATAAGCAGGTGGCCCTTGAGGCCGGCGGCGAAGTTGATGGGCGACGAACGGGCGTAGGCAATCGAGTCGTTGTAGGGCTCGTTGAGGATGTTATCGGTGTAGCCGTGGTTGTAGTGGGCCCAGTCGGTAACCGAGCGCAGGGCGGCCCCGGCCTTGAACACGTCGGGCTGGGTGAACATGGCCATCAGCGTAATAAAGCCGCCGTAGGAGCCGCCGTAGATGCCGATGCGCTGGGGGCTGACGCCGTATTTATCGGCCAGCAACTTGGCGCCGTCTACCTGGTCGGTGAGGTCTTTGCCGCCCATGTAGCGGTAGATGCCGGTGCGCACGTCGCGGCCGTAGCCGGCCGAGCCCCGGTAGTCGATGTCGAGTACCGTGTAGCCTTTATCCACCAGCAAATTGTGGAACATGTACTCGCGCGAGTAGCTGCTCCACCACTTGTGGGCGTTCTGGAGGTAGCCGGCGCCGTGCACGAAAATCACGGCCGGACCCTGGGCCTGGGGGCTGGCCGGGCGGTAGAGGCGGGCGTACACGCCGGCTCCGTCGCGGGCCTTGTACTCGATTACCTCGGGCTGGCGCCAGGCGTAGCTCTCGAACTCGGGCGTGGTGGAGTGGGTGAGGGCCCGCATGCTGGCGCCCGGCTTGTTGGGCATCACGTACAGCTCCCAGGGCGTGTTGCTGGTGCTATAGCGCAGGGCCCAGGTTTTCTCGTCGGGCGAAAGCGTGGCCTCATCGTAGCCGCCGGGGCGGGTGGTGAGCTGCACGAGCGGGCCGCCACTTACCGGCATGCGGTAGAGGTGCTGCTCGCCGGGATGGGTTTTGTTGGCCAGCAGGTACCACGTTTTGCCGTCGCGGCTCAGCTGGGTTTTCTGAATCTCAAAGTTGCCGCTGGTCAGCGCCTTTTTCTGGCCACTTACGATGTCGTAGGTGTAGAGGTGCGAGTAGCCGGTAGCCTCGCTCTGGAACCACAACTGGCGCGAATCAGGCAGCCAGCCCACGTTGCCCTCGCCGTAGCCGATGCCGGGGCCGTTGATCCAGGCGTCGTCGTGCTGGCGGTCGAGCAGCTTTATTTTCTGGGTCGAAGGGTCAAGACCGACAATCCAACGGTCCTTGTTGTCGGCGCTGCGGATGACGAGGAAGGCGTGGCGGCCGTCGTCGGACCAGAACGGACCGTAGGGCACCACCCGCCGCAGCTCGGTGGCCGGTTTGGTGGTTTTGGCCGCCTGAGTTTTATTAGCGGCCTTGGCCGAATCGGCGGGGGCGGGCGCCTGGGCCTTCAGCCGGTACTCCTTGCGGTAGGCCGGCTGCTCGTCGAGGCCCTGCAGCTCGGTGTAGCCCAGCACGAAGGTCGTGTCGCGGCCCACATCGTAGAGGCCTAGCTGGGCAGCCGTCTGGGCGGCGCCCACTTTGGTGCGGGTGTTGATGTCCTCGGTAAAGCCCGAAGCCGTCACGAAATCGGGCACCAGGGCCACTTTGGCGGCCGTCGGCTCCTGCACCAGCGTGTAGGTTACGTAGCGGCCATCGGGCGAGAGGCGCAGGTTGCGCACGGTTTGGGTGCCGAGCCAGATGGCCTTGGGCCGCAGCTTGGCCAGGGCCTTCTGCTGGCGCTGCCGGGCCTTGGCATCCTGGTCTTTCTCGCGCAGCACGTCGAACAGCGCCAGCTGCTGGGCCTTCAGGTACTTTTCGCTCTTATCAGTAGGGCTGCCGCTGGCCGGGCGGTTGCCCTTGCGGAAATCGGTGCGCTGCACGGTTTCGCCGGTGGCCGGGTCCCAGGTGAACAGGTTGCCGCCGCGGGCGTAGCTGATGGCCTGGTCCTGGAGGGCGAAGTGCGGGTCGGTTTCCTGCTCGGCCGTGTTGGTTACGCGCCGGATGCGCTGGGTTTTCAGGTCGAGCAGGTAGATGTCGCCGCCCTTCTCGTAGAGCTTGCGGGTAAACTTTCGGTCGTACTCGCCCTCGGTGGCCGGCAGGCCCACCTGCTCGCGCAGGCTCACCTTGCGGGCCGTGCCACCGCCGGGCGCAATGCGGTAGAGCGAGTCGCGCCGGGCCTTTTCGGGGTTCCAGCTGAAGTAGATGGCCTTGCCATCGTCGGCCCAGGAAATGTTGCTGGGCGAAGTACCCAGCCATTGCGCCTGGTCGCGCATAATTTTTTCGACGGTGAGCGGGGCCAGTTGCTGGGCCCGGGCCGAACCGGCCAGCAGCAGCGCCGCCAGCGGCAGCAGGTAACGGTGGGTCATAGGAGAGGAATTGCGTTTCGGAAGATAAGGGACGCGGCCCGGTTTGTGGCGTTGCGCCGCATCACGGCCGTAGTGCGAAGCTTCCGCTTCGCGTACCATTGCTGACTGCCCAACGTCGTCGTTCAACGACGCGCGAAGCGGAAGCTTCGCGCTACAACTCCGCCAGTTCCGCTCGCAAATTGCGCCGGGCCGCCGCCTCGAACCGTGCCTGAAAATCGGTAGTGCGGTACAGCGCCGGTGCGGCGAGCAGCTGTTCGAGCACCTTGCGGCGGCCCCGGCGGTAGAGCAGGGCGGGCACCAGCCGGTATTCCTGCCGGATCTGGCGGGCGTACTCCGCATAAATTTCCGGTTCGGCGCCCAGCACACGCAGGTCGGCGTCGAGGAAGAAATCGAGGTCGGAGGCCGGGGCGTGGGCCGCGGTGTGGCGGGCAGTGCACTCAATCAGGTAAGCCACCCGCGCCTGCCGCTCGGCGCTGAGCGTAGAGTGCGCCAGAAACTGCCGGGCCAGCGCGGCGCTTCGGGCCTCGTTTTCGGAGGACAGGTAGTCGTACACCGCATCGTGAAACCACACGGCCAGTTCCACTACTTCCCGGTCCTGTATCAAATCGGCGTACTCCTCCACAGTGCCAAGCAGCGCCTGGATGTGGTCCAGGTTGTGGTAATGGCGAGCCGGGCCGCTGTAAGCGTCCAAGAGCTGCCGGTGCGTGGCGTCGCGGATGTCGGCATCAGCTACGAGTGCGACTGTTAAGGTGTTCCAGCGGGTTTGCATGAGAAGAACAGATACCGGAAGAAAAGGCTATTTCGTAATCGTCTTGTCCGCTGTGCGGATATTACTTATCCGTTCACGATTATGGTTGGCAACAGAAATGAACAAAGTAATTGTTGTGACGGCATAAACAATGCTTAGAAAAATATCCCGGTTATTGACTTTGTATATAGAGAAATCATCGAAAGATTCATGCCTGATAAATACATAATAATTCACAATGGCTACAATGCTCAATATTACTACCACAATAGCCTTACTGTTTATAAAATCAGGGATGACGTTCAATTGCATCAGTATTCCATAAAGTGAATACAAGTTTGTGTATATCAATAAACTACTTATAGCGGTTACATGCGCATAAGGAATTCGATTGTGTTTCGATGTGAAATAGTGCAGGCGCTGTAGCACATGAAGATGTTTGGAGTAAAAATTCATAAGGTGTAGATTCATTTTGCAATTAATATATTGATTTTTACATTGAAGAAAAAAAATTGAATAAAACACATTGCCTATCCTAAAAAACAAAACAACGCCCATTGGCGGGCGCCGTTTAGGTAGCCACTAATTACCTGTGGGCACCCCGTACGGGTTCTGCTTCTTGATTTCCAGAAACCGCTCGGGATTCGGTAAATCCTGGAAGCCGAAGCGGCGGTAGAGGCTGTGGGCGTCGAGGGTGGCGAGCATGAAGCGGCGTACGCCCTGCAGTTCGGGTTCGGCCATCACAGCCTCCACAAGCTGCTTGCCCAGGCCCCGGCCCTGATACTCGGGCAGCACGAACACGTCGCAGATCCAGGCAAAGGTGGCCCGGTCGGTAACCACCCGCGCGAAGGCCGCCTGCCGGCCATCGGGCCCGTAGAGGCCGAAGCAGAGCGAGTTGGCCAGCGCCCGCTCCAGCGTTTCCAGCGGCATGCCCAAGCCCCAGTACGACTGCCGGCTGAGGTATTCGTGAATCAGGGCCACGTCGAGGCGGGCAGTGTCGGTGCTAACGGTGAACATGAGTAGTAGCAGTTTATGCGGGAGCAAGAACGGCAGACAGCGGCAAAAGTGAAAGCAGGAGGCTGTAAGTCGTTCATTTTCTTTATCTTTTGAACCTGCTCCTGCTCACTAAAAGCCCTGAACGTGAACCGCCTTTACAACTGCCTGTCCGCTCTGCTACTCGTTGCCACGCCCCTGGCTGCCCAAACGCCGCTGCCAGCGCTTACTACTTTCCCGGTGGGCGCCACCACCGTCACCGTGTCGGCCCTAACCACCGGCCTGACGGTACCCTGGGAGCTGGTGTGGGGCCCCGATAATTTTATCTGGATGACTGAGCGCGGCGGCCGTATCAGCCGGGTAAACCCCGCCACGGGCGCCGTTACGCCGCTTATTACCCTGGCCGATGTGGCTACTTCCTCCGAAGGCGGGCTGCTGGGCATGGCATTGCACCCCGACTTCGCCACTTCACCCTACGTGTACGTGGTGTACAACTACACCGAAAACGGCATCTACCTCGAAAAGCTGGTGCGCCTGACTTACGCCAACGGCACGCTTGGGGCCCCGCTGGTGCTGCTGGGCAACATTCCGGCCACCAGCACCCACAGCGGCTCGCGCCTGCTCATCCTGCCCGACCGTACGCTGCTCATGAGCACCGGCGACGCCCAGCAGCAGCCCCAGGCCCAGAACCCGGCCTCGCTCAACGGTAAAATCCTGCGCCTCAACCTCGATGGCAGCGTGCCGGCCAACAATCCCACCGCCGGCAGCCCGGTGTACACGCTGGGCCACCGCAACCCCCAGGGCCTCGTGCGCAGCCCCAGCGGCCGCCTCTATAGCTCGGAGCACGGCCCCAACAACGACGACGAACTGAACCTCATCGAGCCCGGCCGCAACTACGGCTGGCCCACTGTCGAAGGCTTCTGCAACCAGCCCGCCGAGCAGACCTTCTGTACCCAGAACAACGTGCGCGAGCCCCTCACCACCTGGACGCCCACGTTGGGCGTGGCAGGCCTCACCTACTACAACTCGCCCGCCATTCCGGGCTGGCAGAACCACCTGCTGCTGGCGTCGCTGAAAGGCAGCCGCCTCACCGACCTGGCCCTCAACGCCGCCGGCGACGCCATTCCCACCCGCACCGATTACCTCACGGGCTTCGGCCGGCTGCGGGCTATCTGCGTCTCGCCCCAGGGCCGGGTGTATGTGGGCACCAGCAACCGCGACGGCCGCAACAGCCCCGCCCCAACCGACGACCGGATTCTGGTGCTCGAAAACCGCGCCTACGTAGCCACGGCTACCACCGCTCCGGCCGCGGCCCGGCTCCGCCTCTGGCCCAACCCCGCCCGTCGCAATATCACGCTGGAACGGCCTGCTTTAGCAGATGACGTCATTATCATCAGCGACGCGTTGGGCCGCCAGATGCAGACCGCCCGCTTTCCGGCGGGGCAGAAGCAGGTGATAGTGTCGGTTGAGCATTTGAAGCCGGGAGTGTACCTGGTGCAAAATGGCAGCCGGAACCAGCGGTTGGTGATTTGGTGATTCGACGCACCACCTGCTTAGGATGACCAGACGGTTTCACCAAATCACCGCCTCATTCACTCACCTCCAGCCGGTGCCGTTCGTTCTTCGCCACGTTGGCCAGCGTCCAGGGGATTTCCTGGGTGAAGGGGTGTTGGCGCACGGGGCAGTCGGCTACGCGGCAGTGCCAGCAGGCGGCAAAGGTGCAGGGGTCGGCGTGCACGAACATTTCTACGGGCACCTCGAACTCCTGAGCCACCAGCGCCTCGATGCCGTGCACCTGCTCGTGGGTTTGCTCCAGGCTCAGGTAGTAGGGCATGGTCACGTGGCAGTCGATGTGCAGGCTGGCCCCGTAGCGCTGCACCCGCAGGTTGTGCACGTCAATCCAGGCGGGCTCGCGGTGCTCCTGCAGTTCGGCTACCACCTGCTGCACGGTGGCCACGTCGGCCTCATCCATCAGCCCCGACACCGAGCGGCGCACCATCCGAAAGCCATTGAGCACGATGAACGCCCCCAGCCCCAGGGCCGCCAGCGCGTCGTAGAGCACGTTATCGGTGAGCATGACCAGGCCCAGCGCGGCGCACGAGACGAAGGTGCTCACGGCGTCGAGGTAGAGGTGCTGGCCGTCGCCGACCAGGGCCGGCGAGTGGTGCTGGCGGCCGGCACGCACCAGCAGCCAGCCGGTGCCCAGGTTGGCCAGGGCCGTGGCGGCCAGCAGCCCAATGCCCCAGTCGGGCCGGGCCACGCTGTGGGGCTCCCAGAGCGCCAGCAGCGCCGCATAGAAAATGTAGCCGCCCGCCATCAGAATCAGCCCGCCCTCGAAGCCCACCGACAGATACTCGATTTTGCCGTGGCCGTAGGGGTGGTTTTCGTCCTTGGGCAGCCCGGCCAGGTAGATGCTGTAGAGCGCAAAAGCGCTGGCCACAATGTTGATGATGGACTCCAGCGCGTCGGTAAGCACCACCTGCGAATCGGTGAGGGCCCAGGCGTAGAACTTCACGCCCACCAGCACCACGCTCACCACGAGCGAAAGCAAAGCATAGCGGGTTTTCAGGGGCAGCGACATGGCAGAAGGCAAGGAAAGGAGCGCGGAAGGGGCAAAGCTAACCATCCGTCCGGCCTTACCCGACGCCAGCCGGCCCGCGAAAATTCCGCCGTTCCGGAAAGCGCACAACTTTTCTGCCCGGAATGAGTAAGATAGATGCTTTAAAATTTAATTTTAGGCGAATCTAAATTAGGCAGCCCTTCGTACCTTTGCTACGAACCGGGCCCGCTCACGCCCTGGCCTCTATGTCTGAACCCGTACCCGTTTCTGCTTCTTCGCCCACCGCGCCGCCGCCCGAGGCCGGCTGGCGCTACGCCCGGCGCTCCAACTCGCTGTCGGAAGTATACGCCTCCATTACGGTGCCGCCCGAGGGGGCTTCGTTCTGGCGCAAGCTCTGGGCCTTCACCGGGCCGGGCCTGATGGTGGCCGTGGGCTACATGGACCCCGGCAACTGGGCCACCGACATCGAGGGCGGCGCCCGCTACGGCTACATGCTGCTGTCGGTGATTCTGATTTCCAACTTCTTCGCCATGCTGCTCCAGCACCTGGCCGTGAAGCTGGGCATCGTGACGGGCCGCGACCTGGCCCAGGCCTGCCGCGACCATTACTCCAAGCCCGTCTCGTTCGTGCTTTGGGTGCTGTGCGAAATTGCCATTGCCGCCTGCGACCTGGCCGAAGTCATCGGCTCGGCCATTGCCATCAACCTGCTCTTCGGCATTCCGCTCACCTGGGGCGTGGTGCTCACCATTCTCGATGTGCTGGTGGTGCTCTACTTCCAGAGCAAGGGCTTCCGCATCATCGAAAGCATCGTGGCCGGCCTGATTTTCGTGATTTTCGGCTGCTTCCTTTATGAAATCGTGGCCTCCAACCCGGACTATTTCGCCCTGGCTGAAGGCCTGATTCCGAAGCCCGAAATTGTAACCGACCCGCACGCGCTATACCTGGCCATTGGTATTCTGGGCGCCACCGTAATGCCGCACAACCTGTACCTGCACTCCAGCATCGTGCAAACCCGCGCCATTGCGCCCACCGAGCCGGCCAAGCGCTCGGCCATCAAGTTTGCCACTATTGATAGCACGGTGGCCCTGTTTCTGGCCTTCTTCGTGAACGGGGCCATCCTGGTCGTGTCGGCCGCCACCTTCCACAGCAACAACCTGCGCGACGTGGCCGACATCTACGACGCCCACAAGCTACTTACGCCGGTGCTGGGCGCGGGCGCGGCCTCGGCCGTGTTTGCCATTGCCCTGCTGGCCTCGGGCCAGAACTCGACGCTCACCGGTACGCTGGCCGGGCAAATCGTGATGGAAGGCTTCCTCGATATCAAGCTCAAGCCCTGGGTGCGCCGGCTCATCACCCGCGCCATTGCCGTGGTGCCGGCCCTCATCGTTACCATTTTGTACGGCGAGAAGGGCACGAGCGAGCTGCTGGTGCTGAGCCAGGTGGTGCTGTCGTTGCAGCTGAGCTTTGCCGTAGTGCCGCTGGTGCTCTTCACGGGCAGCAAGCTCAAGATGGGCGTGTTCGTGAACAAGCCCTGGCTACAGGCCGTGTGCTGGACCGTATCGGCCATCATTCTGAGCCTGAACGGCTACCTGCTCTACCAATTCTTCACCGGCGCCTAGCACCTGGTTCCCAGGGCTGAAGCCCTGGGCTAGTCAGCGGTTCGGGTTTTCGGCTGGAACCGCTCTGTAGCCCAGGGCTTCAGCCCTGGGGCCACAGACGGAAGAGCCACATAGATAAGTGGCTTTTCTTTTTGGCTATGAATTTAGATAAATCTAAAAAATAAGTTAATACTCCTTAAATGAAACAATACCTTACGTTCTTTCTCCTGCTGCTGACGCTGCCGACCCTGGCCCAAACCAGCGCCTTGCGCGGCCGGGTGCTCGACCAGAAAGGCCAGCCCGTGCCGTTTGCCAACGTGGGCCTGCCCGCCCTGCAGCAGGGTGCGGCTGCCGACGAAAACGGCCGCTTCACTGTTGCCGACCTGCCGGCCGGCCCGCAACAGGTGCAGGTCAGCGCTGTGGGCTACACCACAGCTAACCAAACCGTTACGCTGCCACTGGCCCAGCCGCTCACGGTGCGGCTGCAATCCACCGAAAGCACGTTGGGCGAAGTGGTGGTGACCGGGGTGAGCCGGAGCACGGAAATCCGCCGCTCCCCGGTGCCCATCGCCGCCCTGACCGGCCGCGAAATCCGCCTCAACGCCAACGGCAACGCCATTGATGCGGCCGCGCGCGGAGTGCCGGGGCTGGCCGCCGTTACAACTGGTCCCAACATCAGCAAGCCCTTCATCCGGGGCCTGGGCTACAACCGGGTGCTGACGATGTTCAATGGCCTGCGCCAGGAAGGCCAGCAGTGGGGCGACGAGCACGGCATTGAGGTTGACGGCTACGGCCTCGACCGGGTGGAAGTGGTGAAGGGCCCATCCAGCCTGCTGTATGGCTCCGATGCCGTGGCCGGCGTGGTGAACCTGCTGCCGGCCCTGCCCACCGGCCCCAACGGCGAGCTGCACGGCGAAGCCCTGGCCGAATACCAGTCGGTGAACGGGCTGGTGGGCAACTCGCTGGCCTTCAACTACCAGAAAAACGGTTTCCAAACCAGCCTGCGCGGCAGCCACCGTCTCGCCCGCGACTACCGCAACGCGGTGGATGGCCTCGTGTACAACACCGGTTTCCGAGAGCTGAACCTGACGGGCATGGTGGGCGTGCGTAAGGAGTGGGGGCGGTAAACATCTGGCTGACAGCCTACAACAACCTCCAGGAAATTCCGGACGGCAGCCGCGACTCGCTGAGCCGCGCCTTCACCCGGCAGGTGTTCGACGGCGACCAGGACGACTTCAACAACCGGCCCGTAGTGAGCCAGCAGGAGCTGAAGAGCTACGCCATCAGCAACCTCTACCAGCACATCCAGCACTACCGGGCCTTTGCTACGAGCGAGCTGAAAGCCGGCCCCGGCGAGCTGCGCCTGCTGCTGGGCGTGCAGCAAAACCACCGCCAGGAGTTCAACCACCCCACCGACCCCAGGCAGCCCGGCCTCGACCTGCGCCTGACTACGCTTAACTACCAGGTCCGCTACCTGTTTCAGGATTTCAACGGCTACGAGCTGACGGTGGGCGTGAACGGCATGGGCCAGCACAACCAGCACCTGAACGCCACCGACTTCGCCATTCCGCCCTACCGGCTGTTCGATATCGGAGGCTTTGGGGTGGTGAAAAAGGCGTTTGGCGCGCTGGAACTGACCGGCGGCCTGCGCTACGACACCCGCGTGGTGGACTGGAACGACTTCTACACCGGCATCGACCCGGTTACCGGTTTCGGCACCAAAGCCGACGCCAACACGCCCGGCGCCGACCGGCAGTTCTCGGACTTCCATAAAGTGTACCCGGGCGTGTCGGCCAGCGTGGGCGGCTCGTACGCGGTGGGACCTAACCTAATTCTGCGGGCCAACGTGGCGCGGGGCTACCGGGCCCCCAACATCCCCGAAATCGGCTCCAACGGCCTCGACCCCGGTGCCCACATCATCTACCTGGGCAACCCCGATTTCCAGCCCGAATTCAACTGGCAGGAGGACGTGGGCGTGCTCTGGAAAACGCCGGGCTTCGAGGCCAGCGCCGAGGCGTTCTACAACCACGTCGAGAACTTCATCTATCAGGCCAAGCAGTTTGATGCCAACGGGCAGGCCCTGAGCGACCAGTTCGGCAACTCGACCTACAAGTTCGAGCAGGCAGCGGCCAACCTTTTCGGGGGCGAAGTGGCCTTCAATGTGCAGCCCCGGGCGCTGCCGTGGCTGAGCTGGCGCACCGGCGCGGCCCTCGTCATCGGCGTCAACGAGAATAAACCCCTGCGCGAACGGGCCGGCGACGATGGCCGCTACCTGACCCTGATTCCGGCGCCCACCGCCCAAACGGAACTGCGCTTCACGCTGCCCGACCAGTCCGGCCGCCTCCTCGCGAATAGCTACCTGCGCCTGTCGGTAACCGGCACCGCCCGCCAGAACCGCTTCTACGCCGTGGATGGGGCCGAAACTGCCACACCCGGCTACGTGCTCACGGGCCTGGGCGCCGGGACCACCCTGCGCACCGCCGCCGGCCGCGACGTGCTGCAACTGGTGTTGCAGGCTGACAATCTGTTCGATGTAGCGTACCAGGCCCACCTCAACCGCCTCAAATATTTCGAGTACTACCGCGCTTCGCCCACCGGCCGCCTGGGCATCTACAGTCCCGGCCGCAACCTGAGCGTGAAGGTGGTCGTGCCGTTTTAAGGGGGCGTCTAGCAAGGCTGTATGTTAGTTGCTACCTTTTGACTATGAACACTTTAATGTCTGTTCATAACCCAAAGTGAAGTTCTTCGTTTAGCTGAACAATATATTCCATCCACTTTAAACTCCTGTACTTATGGCTAATGCAAATGACCAGGCCGAAAAGCACGTCGGCGAAACCAAAGGACTTCCCAACCACACCCACGACCTGGTGCACGACCTGAACACGCGCCTAGACGCCCTGTGGCGCTACGACCAGTACATTGCCAACGCAGAAAAAGGCGGCTCCAAAGACGGCAAGCAGTTCTGGCAGGACATGAAAACCCAGGAAACTAAGAACATCGACCGCCTGAAAGACCTGATTCGTCAGTGCGTAAAGGACGGTAGCTTCTGATAGTTACTATAGCCCAACACAAAGCCCGCTGGCGACCTGCTAGCGGGCTTTGTGTTGGGCTATATCCGACGGCTGGTTGCCAGCTTAGTCCTGAATATTAATAGTGAATTCCCCATCCGTGACGCGCTTTGTTAACTGATTATTCCGGAGGCTTTTGCCGGTAAAAGCAAAGGTGCCAGAAACGGTTGAGGCTGTGAGCTTAGAAACAGTAACGTAGCCAGCGTCAGCCGAATAAGCGTCAATTCCAATGTAAGTATTGGGGTCGGCAAAGCGGGCATTTGCGATAGAGTTGGAGCCAATAGTATATGTCCCCACTTTCATAGGAACATGCAGCTCCAGGTTAAGTCCCACGCCTTTAGAATTGGCAATAGTAACTTCCTGGTAGATATAGATATCCAATCTATCAAAATTTATATCGCCATATCCTGTTGAGGAGGTCAGCTTCTGGCCCTCCAATATCCAACTGGCCACCCCCGGCTGAGTCGGGGCGGAACTGTCGTCATCCTTGGAGCAGGCGGTTAAAGCCAACAGCGATGCTGCGAAGGCTAAAGTGGCCAAACGATGGGAAAAGGTGGGCATAGCCAGAGGCATTAAAGAGTGGGAATTATCGTGTCGCTTCTCCGACAATATTCGTTCCAGATGCCCTATAAATAGCAATATATCAGCCCATGAGCTGCTGAGGTGTCGTGCCAGTTGTGCATCCGCCGCCGCTACAGCACCAGCAGCCCCTTCTCGCGCAACGTCAGCCACGCCGCCGACGTCAGGAATTGCTCGAAGGAATGGCCGGCCGGGAAGTCGCGGGCAGCGTCTTTGAGCAGGATTTTCGTGTCGTAATCGGTGCTTAGGCAGGTGAGCAGCTCGTGCAGCCAGGGGCCGAGGGCGGCGGGCAGCTTTAGCTCGAAGTCTTCGGCCTGCTCGTAGAAGGTATGCACGGCCCGGCCGCCTTTTTTGCCGGGTTCCAAGCGCAACTCGGGCGCGTTGCCGAGCCAGAACAGACGCTGGTTCTGCTTGGCAAAATCGGGCTTGACGGGCTCCTGCAGGGCCTGCGCTACTACGTGGCGGGGAACGGTGGTTTTGGGTACCCGGAAATCAAACCAGAAGCCCAGCGGTTCGTGCAGGGCCACGCCGTGCAGGTAATTGTAGAGCGCCTTGGCCAGGCCGGCGCCGAACTGCTCGTGGTCGGTGCCGGTGGGGTCGTCGTGCCACAAGTCGTTCCAGGCGAAGGGGCCGGGCTCGGGGCCCACGGCCGCCACCTGGTATTTGGCCGGGTTGCGGCCCACCGGCGAGTGGGCCGTCATTGAAAAACGGTGCCAGTAGCCGCTCTGCACGATGCCCGCCTGGAAAAGTTGCCGCACGATTTCCAGGCTGTCCACGGTTTCCTGGGTGGTTTGGGTGGGGAAGCCATACATCAGGTAGGCGTGCACCATGATGCCGGCTTGGGTGAAGCCGTCCGTCACGCGGGCTACCTGGGCAATGGTGACGCCCTTTTCCATGAGGGCCAGCAGCCTATCGGAAGCCACTTCCAGCCCCCCGCTCACGGCAATGCAGCCGCTGGCGGCCAGCAGCCGGCACAAATCGGGCGAGAAGGTTTTTTCGAAGCGGATGTTGCCCCACCACGTAATGCCGGTGCGGCGCTTGAGTAGCTCGATGGCCAAATCGCGCAACGCCAGCGGCGGGGCAGCCTCATCCACGAAGTGAAAGCCGGTCTGGCCGGTCTGAGCCACAATCTGCTCGATACGGTCAGCCAGCAGCGCCGAGGGGGCAGTTTCGTAGCGGCCGATGTAGTCGAGCGTGACGTCGCAGAACGAGCAGCGCTTCCAGTAGCAGCCGTGGGCCACCGTGAGCTTGTTCCAGCGCCCGTCGCTCCAGAGCCGGTGCATCGGGTTCAGCACTTCAATCACCGACAAATACTCGCTCAGCGGCAAGTCCGAATAGTCCGGCGTGCCCACCTCGGGGTGCGGAATATCGGGCTGCGGGTGGTTGACGTACTCCACCTGCCCGGCAGCGTTGCGCAGGAAGGTCCGCTGCAAGGGGGCTACAAGCTGCAAGCTCCAAGCTCCAAGCTGACGTCTTTCTGGCTCACTGACCAGCGCTTGGGAGCTTGGAGCTTGCAGCTTGTGGCTCGCGGCTTCCAAAAGCCTTAGCCACGGGCCTTCGCCGTCGTCGAGGGTCAGAAAGTCGATATAGTCGAAGAAGCGGGGCTCTTGGATGGTGCGCAGCTCGGTGTTGGGGTAGCCGCCGCCCATGAGCGTGTAGGTGGCGGGGCGCAGCTCTTTCACGCGGCCGGCCAGCCGCAGGGCCCCATAGAGGTTGCCCGGAAACGGGACCGTGAAGCCCACGATGTCGGGCTGCGTGCGGGCCAGCAGGTCGTCGAGCAGCTCCAGCAGCATCCGGTCGAGCAGGTTAGGCGGGGCTTGCAGGGCTTCGTGCAGGCCGTCGAAGGTGGTGGCCGACATGGCCAGCTTTTCGGCGTAGCGCGAAAAGCCGAACTGCGGGCCCACGGTTTCCTTGAGCAGGTCGCCCAGGTCTTCGAGGTAGAGCGTGGCCAGGTGGCGGGCCTGGTCGGAGAGGCCCATCGTGCCGAAGGCCGTTTCCAGGTCGGCCACGTTGTCGAAGCGGCTGGCCTCGGGCAGGTAGCGCGAATGGCAGATGCGGGGCGCCAGGGTGGAGTCCTTGTTTTGCAGGAAGCGCACGACGGGCTCCACGGTGCTCAGGTAGCTGCTTTTGAGCCGTAGCATCCGGCGCGCGTTGTCGCTTAGCACAAAGTCGCCGGCCTCAATCTCGGCGAAAACCCGCGTCAGGCCCGCCCGCGAAAATAGCTTCAGCACCAGCTCCAAACCCAAATCGGCCTGCGCCACGGCGTAGCCCCGCCCCCCCAGAAACCCTTTGATGTAGGCCGTGGCCGGGTAGGGCGTGTTGAGCTGCGTGAGCGGCGGCGTGATGAGCAGGACTTTGGGCGGGCGGGAAGTCAATTTGAAGTCAACGAGAAAAAGTCGGAAGGAAAAGCCAGCCAAGCCCAACAGGCCGGCCATGCGGAAAGCAACCACCGGCCGGCCCGAAAGGTGCCCGCAAAGGTACGGCCCCGCCCGCCGCCTTGGGCGGTTGGGCTACATCTTCATCTTGCCCATCTTCATCAGCGAGGGGTTCAGCCGCAGATATACCTGCCCCGACACCGGCGTACTGCCGTAAAAAGGGCGGATAGCCTCCTCGGGGCGGTACACGGTGGCCTGGGCGCCCAGCGTGAAGTCGATGTTGGCCACTTGCGCCACCCGGTAGTTGGCGCCCACCGTGAGCGAGTGCACATTGAAAGTAGGGTGCGAGGCGGTTGGATACTCAGGCGTTGGTAGCTGCAGCTCCTCGTCGGATTTCTGCACAAACTCGTAGCGCCCATACACGGCCGGCTTGCCCAGCTGCACGTTGGTTTCGGCCAGCACCGAGTGCGAAGCCTTGTCGGTGTGGCCGTCCTCTACGTGCTGGTTCATGCCCCAGACCAGCGCCGAGGTGATGTAACGGTAGTCGCCCCAAGTGTTGCTCTGGATGATGGAGGCCGTGGTGCGCTTCACGTCCTCCTGGGGCGCCAGCGTTTCGGGGCTCTTAATGAAGGCCCGGCTCACCTGCAAAGCCAGCGCGGGGGTGGGGTTCCAGTTCAGGCGGCCGGCCCACGAGTCGGCGCGGGGCTTGTCGAAGCCGAAGCGGTGCTCGTCGGGCTCGCGGCCCGTGAAGTTGGAGCCTTCCAGCTTGAACTGCTTGTAGCGCAGCCCCAGCGTGGCCACTCCGAACGTGATGTGGGTGGCGTCCTGCCAGTGGTGGCCCAGGGCGGCATCGGGGTTGGGCATGGCCGAAATCCGGTGCATGAAGGCCACGGGACCAATGGCCGGCTCGCCGGGGTAGCCCACGTACAGGCTCAGGTCCACATCTTTAGTAAAAGCGTGGGTGTAGCCGATGCTCAGCGACGAGAACAAGTCGTGCGGGTGCTGGCGGTCGACCAGCGGCTTGCCATCGAGGGCCTCGCCGCTCTGGAACAGCAGCGGGTAGCCGTTGTTGCCGTCGGTGATAACGTCGAGCGAGAGCATGGCCGTGAGGTTGAGCAGGCCCTTCTGGCCAATGTTGCGCTGGGCCATGGTCATAAACCAGTTGGGCGCATCGAAGGTGCTGCCGCCGCGCTGCCCGTTTTTGCGGCCGATGTTCTGGCTGGTAAAGCGCGGGCTGATGGCGCCGTGGTTCATAATCATCCAGGCTCCCTTGTGGTGCATCCACATGTACATGGGGGTGTTGTCGGGGTTCCAGGCGGTGCCCGAGCCGTTGCGGTTCATGGGCAGGTTGCGCGAGTAGGCGTGGCTCATGTTTTCCATGCCGCCGTGGTCCATACCCTCGTGGTTCATTCCCTCGTGGTTCATGCCCGGCATGGCGTGGCCGGCGTGGTTCATGCCCGGCATGGCGTGGCGGGCCGTGTCGGCCGGCATGGGCGGGGTGGTTTGCTGGGCCAGGGCCGGCGTGGCCAGCAGCATGCCGGCCAGCAGCACCGAAGAAGCGGATAAGCGCATAGTCAGAAAGTCAGTTGAATCGATACGCTAAAGACCCGCAGACCGGCCCCGGGGTTACATACAAATCGGGCGCAGTTGGTGCGGAATTAGGAAGCAACCCAGCGGTAAGTCGAGGATAGAAAGTAAAAAGTGAAAGCCGTTGAACGTCAGCACCAGGCTCGTTCAACGGCTTTCACTTTTCAGCTTCTGCGCTCAGCTTACCGCTATGCCAGCTGGTCGAGCGAAAGGCGGCGCGGCATCAGGTCGCGGCGGAACTCACTGACTGAACGGCCGGTAACCTGGCGGAACTGGTTGCTCAGGTGCTGGCCCGAACTATAGCGCATCTTCTCGGCTATTTCGCTCAGCGTCATTTCGTTGTAGCTCAGCATCTCCTTCACCCGCTCAATCTTCATCCGAATCAGGTATTTCTCGATGGTGAGGTTGGCGGTGCGCGAGAACACCTTGCTCAGGTGCGAGTAGGTGGCCGCAAACCGGTCGGTGAGGAAGGCCGACGTGGTGAGGGGCATGCGGGCGGTGCGCAGGTGCTCCAGGTACTCCACCAGGGCCGTTTTTATTTGCTCGGTCAGCTGGTCGGCCCGGCCCATTACTACATCGAAGCCGGCCTCGCGTAGCAGCGGGGCTACAGCAGTAGGGTCGGCGGGGGTGGTTTCGGCCAGCTGCACCTGCCCGAGCGTGACGTCGGTGGGGGTGTAGCCGGCTTGTTCGAACAGGTTGCGGACCGCCTCGATGCAGCGGGGGCAGACCATATTTTTGATGTGGAGCAGATGCGTTTTCACGAGTGGTTGTGGTTGGAAGGTTTCGGCCGCGCAACAGCGCGCGCGGCAGGACGGGAAACGGCGGCAGCTGGCTTTTTACGCCCCTTGGGGCTGGCCGGAGTTTCGGCCCAGTTGGGGCCAAACCAGTTGGCTGCCGCCCAACTAACAAACGGTACTGCTGCCAAAAAGGTAATGGCCAGCAGCCAGAAAAATACGAAAAAAGCCCCGAACAGTCGGCCAATGAACCCCGCCTGCATTCCGTAGAGGTAGAGCGTAAGCGCCAGCGCCAGCACAAGGCTGATTCCGGCCAGCAGGGCCGCCTGCCGGAGCAGCGGCCGCAGCACTGAAAAACGGCTGACGGGTTGGGGCATAGCGGGTCGGGTAAAGCGCAAATATACGCTTCGGCCTTATTGGGGCGCTACGAGCTTAGGGAGGGGCAGGGTTGAAAGCAGGGCATAAAGGCAGAAATTAGGTAGATAAAAACGAAAAAGCAGCGCGGGCAGTAAGCCGGCCGGCGCCGGAAAAAGGTATACGCAAAAACCAGTCGGGCGGTCAGCCGTACAGGCAGGTAACCCATTTGCTTCGGTTTTCTCGTCCTATTTGCTTCACTCATGAAAATGACTCTCCTCCGCCCCCTGGCAGCCGTGCTGCTGCTCACCGGTTCGCTCACCGCCTGCAACACCGGCAACGAAGACGGCGCCACCAACGTCGAGCGCGGCAGCAACAAAGAGCTTGACCCCATGGCCCGCCGCCCCGATAACATGGGCGACGACTCGGCCGCTGCCGGCCTGAAGCCCGATACAAGCCGCGTTACGCTGGAACAGCAGTACAAGAACGCCGCCGATAAGCCCGACCGCAACCGCGACGGACTGGCCGACTAAGCTAGCTGACTGATACTAAGAGTTGTAAGTCAGCCTTTTGTTCAGCATGCCAGATGCCAGACCGCAAAAGCAAGGCCCCGCACTCACCAGAGCGCGGGGCCTTGCTTTTGCTCAGCAGTTGCCGGCGTTGGAGTCGGCAGCTACGCGGCAGGCTTAATAAAACACGAAGCCGTTGGGGCCGGCCAGTACCGTGAACGAGTCGATGGCCGCACCGGTGTTTTTGAATCGGATGACCTTGTCGGATGACGAAAACGAGGCCAGACCACCGTAAATGGTGCCATCCTGCGGGTCGACGCCCAGGCCGTAGAAACTGCCGCGCTTGATGAGCGGCGTAGTGGGCAGGGTGGCATCGTTGATGCCGAGCGTGTACACACCGCCCAGGTAGGTGTAGTACAGCTGGTCGAGGCCGCCGTTGATGGTCAGGTTGCCGGGGGAGCTCTTATCCGAAGGCATCTCGCGGGTGGTGGCCGTCAGCTGGCCGGGTACAATCTGCGAAAGGCTGCCTTTGCTCAGCCGGGTAGGATTGGGGTTGTACACTATCTTACCGCTGTTCAGCACCCACACCCGGCCGCTGCGGTCGGCTACCACGCTGTTCGGGCCGTCGCCTACCGTAATGGTGCCTTCCACGGCATCGGTGGTCGTGTTGATGACCGTCACAGTATTACCGCCGTTGTTGGTTACGTACAGGCGCGAGCCCACCACGGCCAACTGCTCGGGCTGGCTGCCCACCGCAATGCTTTTGGTTACTTTATTGGTTTTCAGGTCAACAACCGACACCTGCCCATTAGGCACGGTGTAGGATATGGTTTCAGTCACGTAGCCCTTACCCGATGAGGTAGTTGCGAAGTAGCGCGGTAGCTTAAGGCCACGAATGGTATCCTTTGCAACAAACGTTTTCAGCGAGACCACCATTACTCTGTTGCTGTTGTTGGCTACGATGTAGCCCAGGCTGTCGCGCACGACCATGCTTTGCGCAATGTCGCCAAGATTCTTGCCTTTGTTAGCCGAAGCAAACAGCGACTTGTTGGTAACCGACTTACTAGCCTTATCGAACAAGCTGATTTCGGCATTGGAGCGCCCAAAATTGCCCTCGTTTATTACAAACACGGAATTTGTAACTATCGGCGGCGGGCCGGGGGTGGGGTCTTTGTCGGGGTCGCAGGCCAGCAGGGTGAGGGCGGCGGCGCTACCCAGCAGCAGCCGGCCCGGCAGGCTGGCAAAAGCGGTAAATGGCTTCATTGGGAAAGAAATTGGGAAAAGAAAGAGTGAAAAAGATGGAATAAACAGGGGTTTATCAAGCCACCAGCCTCAGCGCCACAGCAGGCGCAGGCTGAGGCTGGCGTTGCGGCCGGGCAGGGCGCGGTTTTCGTAGTTCTGGTAGTTGTTATTGGTCAGGTTGAAGCCCTGGGCCAGCACCAGCAGCTGCCAGGCCGGGGCCAGCGCCAGCGTGCGGCCCACCGAAGCGTTCAGCAGCAGGTAGCCCGGCAGAAAATCGGTGGCCGAGGCGTCGGTGTAGCGGTAGCCGGTATAAGTGAGCGTGGTGCCCAACTGCCATTTCTGCCAGCTGTGGTCGGTACTGAAGGCGGCCGTGTGCCGCGGCACGAAGGGCAGCTGCCGGCCCGCCGGGTCGGTGTCGGCGGCCGTGCCCTTGGTTTTCTCGGTGCTCGTGAAAGCGTAGGAAACCCGGGCCGTGAGGCGGTAGGCGCCGCCCGGCTGCCAGCCCAGCGCACTGCTGGCTTCCAGGCCCTGCGCCCGCACCTGCCGCAAATTGCGCGGCGACCAGTACGAGGCGCCCGGCGTCCACTGCACCCAGTTGTCTACCAGCTGCCGGTAGCCGGTCAGCTCGGTTTGCAGCGTCAGGTGCTCAGTTTTGAAGGTGTGCGCCAGCCCGCCCTCGTAGCCCAGGCTTTCCTCGGGCAGCAGCTCGGGGTTGCCGCCGGGCCGCCAGTACCGCTCATTCAGGGTGGGGGCGCGGTAGCTGCGCGAGGCGTTGGCTTTCAGGCTGAGCGCGTGCCGGCCGGCGGCCACGGCCTGCCACTCGGCCCCGGCGGTAGGGGTGAGGGGCGGCTGCCGGCCGGGCAGCAGGGCCTGCCGCAGGTTGAGCGAGAGTTGCAGCCGGGGCCGCGGGTCGTAGCGCAGTAGCAGGAAGCCCGAGTAACGGTTCTCGGTGCGCGGGGCCGCGCCGTAGCCATCTACCTGGGCCGCGAAGTGCTGGGCCTCGACCCCCAGCCGCACCGAGGCGTTGGGCGCCAGCCGCCACGTGTGCTCGGCCTGCGCCTGGCTGGTGCGCACCCGCGATTCGCTCAGCCCGCTCACCTCGTCGCGGTAGTTGATAACGTCCTCGAACCAGGCGGCCCGCACGGCCCACTCGCGGCGGGAACTCACGTGGCGGTAGCCGGCCGTGAGGCGGCGGCTCTGGTCGCGCTCCTGGGCGCGGGTGTTGTTGGTGCCGATGCCGGGCTGAATCTGGCGGTCGGCGTCGGTGAGCCACACGGCGGCGCTCAGCTCGCCGCGCTGACCCAGTCGCAATGTGGCGTCCTGCGTGAAGCTGGTCTGCCGGAAGGCCGCGTTTTCCTGGCGCTGGCGCACCTGGTCGCGGCCTTCGCCTACGTAGTACGGAAAGTCGTTGTCGGCGCGGCGGTAGCTGAAACTGGTGCGCAGCGCTACCTTCTGGTTGCTGAAACCGGCCGTGGCCAGCCCCGCGCCTAGCCCGAAGCTGCCGTAGTCGCCCTGCACCGTGCCGTGCCAGCCCCGGCCCCAGTCGGCCGGGCCGCGGGCGGCGGCGCTAAGCTGCACCGTGCCGCCCACCGCGCCGTTGCCGTAAGTAGCGCCCGCCGGCCCCGGCTGCACTTCCACCTGCGTGCTGCCATTGATGGGCAGCAGCGCAAAATCGGCCTCGCCCAACGAAGGCAGGTTGATGTTGAAGCCGTTCCAGAGCACGGCCGTGTGCCGCGCCGAGGTGCCGCGCAGCGTGATGGATGACAGTTGCCCCGGCCCGTAATTCTTGATGTAAATGGCCGTGCGCGCCCCCAGCGCGTCGGCCAGCGTGCCGGTGCGGTAGTTGTTCAGCGCCACCGAGTCGAGCACCAGCTGGCGGCTGCCCACGGCGAAGCGCGTGGCCCGCAGCCCCGCCACGCGCACGGCCGGCAGCTGGGGGCTGCGCAGCGTATCGGTGGGGGCTTGGGCCGCGGCGGGCAGGGCCGCGCCGGCCAGCAGGCTCAGGCTGGCGAGGGAAGTGAGTCGGGCGGCGAACCACCAGGGAAAATGCGTCTGGAGAACCAAAATTTTCGTGACCGAAAAATTCAGTTCAAAACTTCGTCAGGTTGGCGCCGGGGCGCCCACCGGCCAAAGCCGAGTCCGAAAACAGAAGGGTATTCTGCAGCCCCAACGGGCCGCTACTGCATTCGTTCTCCGCCCTTCCTCCGCAGGCGCTGAACATAGGAAAACGCAAAGGCAGGTCTCCTGGCTTGCTCCGGGCGCGTCGCCTTCCCATTTCCGCCGCCTTCTTTCTCACTCAGAAGAAAAGAAAACAGCCGTCGAAACAGTGGCCGGTGATGACGCGCCGACTCCTGAAGCGTACAGTTGCGGGGACAGCTCCGGCTTCAAACCGGATTCCCTTTTCAGCCTCGCTCCCCAATCGGAGTCCGGCCACCTTTACGGCCGCAAAGATACGCGGGGATTTGAGAAGTGAGAAGTGAGCGAACCCGTTTGTCATTCTGAGCGAAGCGAAGAATCTCGCGTGCCACAGTAATTCCTGACGACAGGGTTACCATTGCACGCGAGATTCTTCGCGCTGCTCAGAATGACAGGCGGGTTGGGCTCGTTGCCCGTATTACCTTACTAACTATCTCTCCCAAATGAAGCTACCGCCCGAGTTCTACCGCCGCCCCGACCCAGTGCAGATTGCCCGCGACTTGCTGGGCAAGCACGTTTTCTCGCGGGTGGAGGGCCAGCTTACCGGCGGCCGCATCATCGAAACCGAAGCCTACTCGCACCACGGCGACAACTCGCTGGCCATGCACCTCAAACGGTTTAGCGCGGCCAGCCGGGCCCTGCAGGAGCCCGGCGGCCGGGCCTACTTATATAAGGTGTACCAGCGCCACACGCTGTTTAACATTTGCACCAACGAGGCCGGCAAAACCGATACCGTGCTCATCCGCGCCATCGAGCCACTGGTGGGCCTAGAGGTGATGCAGGCGCGGCGAGGTGCCTCCATCAAACCCAACCGGCTCACGGCGGGTCCCGGCATGCTCACGCAGGCGCTGGCCCTCACGCCCGCCCTCACCGGTACCGACCTGCAAGGCGACCTGCTCTGGATTGAAGACCAGGGCGAAACCATTCCCGAAAGTCAAATCGTAACCGGCCCCCGCATCGGCCTGGAGTACGCCGGCCCCGAGGCGGCCAGCCTGCCCTGGAATCACAGATGTTGCAGATGACTGGATGACGCAGATTCGTTCTGGCTGACAGTGCGACTATGCAACGACAGCCAGAACAAATCCAGCCAGCAGAACGAATCTGTGGCATCCAGTCATCTGCAACATCTGTGATTTAGCCCTGCACCGGCGCCATCAGCGACTCGCAGACCAGCACCATGAGCTTGCCTTCGTGGCTGGTGGTGGCGAACAGGTACAGGTCGCCGCCCTCGCGGATGCCGGTGCGGTGGCGGAACTCGGCCACCGAGTCGGGGAAGTTGCGGGTGGTGACGTGGGCGCGCACGGCCGGGCCGAGGTGGGCGCGCAAAGCCTGGGCGTCGTACTTCTCAACGGCCAGAATGCGGAAGCTGCGGCCGGGAAACTCGGGGTGAAACGTGTCGGAGGTGTAGAGGTGGCTGTGCTGGTGCAGCTTCAGCAGCTCGAAGGCCGTACCGACGCTCTTGAATGCTCCGGCCTTGAGCACGGCCACGTTGGGTTCGTACAAATACTGCCGGGGCTCGGCGTAACGCGGGATGGCGCGGGCCTCGCGGGCCCGGTTTAAGCGGAACTCCTGCCGGCTGCCGTCGCGGCGCAGGTTCAGGGCATAGCGCTCGGGGTCGACGGCCGGTTCCTCGCCCAGCTCATACAGCACCTCTTTACACTCGTTGTCCACCGCTACCACCCACAGCCGCCGCACGTGGCGCAGCTCTTTCAGGGCCTGCTCGATATCGAGCATGGGCGAGGTTTTGAGCAGGATGCGCGGGCTTTTGCGCAGCAGCAGCGGCAGCAGGCGCAGCACGTCGGGCTCGCAGTCCTGGAGGCGGAAAATCTTCTTGGCGGCCGTGTCGCGGCGGGCCGGGTCGAGGTAAATCCAGTCGTAGGTGTCGTCCGATTCGCGCAGGAAATGGGTGGCGTCGGTGGCGTGGCAGTGCACGTTGCTGATGTCCAGCTGGGCCAGATTGTAGCGCACGACTTCGGCCAGCGCGGCGTGGCGCTCCACGTAATGCACCTCGCCCACGGTAGCCGCAAAGTGGGCCGAATCGACGCCGAAGCCGCCGGTCAGGTCGGCCAGGCGGTCGGCCCCGCGCACCAGCTCGGCCTTGAAAGCGGCGGTGCGGTCGGAGGAAGCCTGCTCGACAGAGAGGGCGGGCGGGAAAACCAGGTCGGTGTTGGCGGCCCAGGTCGGGAGCTTGCCCTTGGCCTTCTGGCGGGCCTGAATCTGGCGGACTAATTCGGGAACGGGGAGGTGGGGATGGCGGCGGGCCTGCAGGGCCAGTTGGGCGGGGTCGTCGTGCAGGTGCTCGGCCACGTATTGGCGAGCCGCCGCGGGCAGCGGGTATTCCATGATGCGAAACTATTGTTTTATAGCTACAAGCCGCAAGCTGCAAGCCACAAGCTGATGTTTGAACGTCAGCTTGTGGCTTGCAGCTTGCGGCTTGTAGCTACCTATAAAGTCTATAACTGCCAGCGCAGGGCCAGCAGGGGGCGGCCGGTGGCGCTGGCGCCCAGGCCTACGCCGCTGGGCTGCAGCTGCCGCAGCAGGCCGGAGGCGCCGGCCGTGCGGCCGGCGTTGTGGGCCTCGACGGCGCGCTGGAAATGCGTGTTGGTGTTGCGCGAAATGAAAATGTTGCTCAGCAAGCTAACCGCCGCCACCCCGATAGCCACCTTTTGGGTGCTGTTGAAGTACTGCTGCCGGTCGGGGGCCGAGAGCACCTGCTGCCCGTAGAGGCCCACGGCGCCCACAAACACCACCCGCTCGGTCAGGAACAGCAACTTCTGGCGCCGGTAGCGGTTGAGGGCCGCCAGCGCTTCGGGCTCGCCGGCCAGGTAGGAGCGCAGGCGCTGGCCAAAGAAGCCGGCGCTCTGGTAATCGGCCTCGGTGGGGTTCTGGCTCAGGCTGAAGTAGAAGTTCTTCTGCACGCCATTCAGCCCCCGCTTTTGGTCTTCGAGGGACAAACTGATGCGGCCCGCCTGCTGGGCCTGTGCGGTGCCGGCCCAGCTCAGCAGGCAGATGAAGAGGGCAGCAAAGCGACGGAGCCAGCGGAAAGCGACGGGGGAAAATAGCAACATAAAGTCAAAAGTAGTGCACAGGAAGCCAAACCGCTAAGGCCGTCCGCCGGAAAATAGTGCAATTCGCAGGGATATTTTTTCCGGCCCCGACTCAACAAAAGGCCATGCGGCTTCGTTGTGCAGGCCAACACCTTTCCAACCTTGTATGAAAATGACTTCCTTTTTCCGCCCTGCCGCCCTGCTGGCTACCCTGCCCGCCATGCTGGCCTTCTCGGCCTGCAACAACGACGACGACAACCCCGCTCCCCAGCAGGGCCGGGTGATGATTACCCACGTGGCCGCCGCCGTGTCGGGCCAGGTGACGGCTTTTGTCAACGATAAGCAGGTAGGCCAGCTCAACTACGGCCAGAACAGCTCGTACCTCGGCGTGGATGCCGGCAGCCCGGTTTTCCGCATCAACAGCGGCACCCAGGAAGTCACCAAAAAGAACCTGGATATAGCGGTCAACCAGAACTATTCGGTTTTCGCTTACTCGCCTGCTTCCGCCATTGGCAGCGCCGAACTTATCAGCTTCTCCGATGATCTGACGGCGCCGGCAGCCGGGCAGGCCAAAATCCGCCTCATTCACCTGGGCACCGGGGTAAATTCGCCGGTGCGACTGAGCGTTCCGGCCCTTACTGCCGGCGCGGCGCCAACCGACCTGACCACCGACGTAGCCTTTGGGAAAGCGTCGGAGTTTATATCGGTCAATGCCGGCTCGTCTCCCGACCTTCGGATAACCACGACGGATGCCCAGCGCACGTCCATCCTGACGGTAGGCGATGGCTCCGGTTCGGGCTCGGGCAGCAAAAAGATTGAAGCCGGCAAAATTTACACGGTGCTGGTACGCGGCATTGCCACGCCCGGCGCCCCAACCGCGCAGAAGCCCCAGGCCGTTATCATCGCCAACAACTAAGCAGCCCCCGCGGCTTCTTGCTAAACATCAGCGCCTGCTTCCTGCAAAAAGGGGGCAGGCGCTGCTGCGTAAGGAGTAGATAGAAGCCGCCTTAACTTTTTCGTATTTTTGTGGTTGACTTCTCAAACCCCTTTTTATCATGGTAGAGACCAAGACGACGACGGCCTACGTGCCTTATAAAGTGAAAGACCTGAGCCTCGCCGAGTGGGGCCGCAAGGAAATCCGGTTGGCCGAGGCCGAAATGCCCGGCCTGATGGCCCTGCGCGAGGAGTTCGGCACCAGCCAGCCCCTGAAAGGCGCCCGCATTGCCGGCTGCCTGCACATGACCATCCAGACCGCCGTACTCATCGAGACGCTCATCGCCCTGGGCGCTGAGGTTACGTGGTCGTCGTGCAACATCTTCTCGACCCAGGACCACGCCGCCGCGGCCATTGCCGCCGCCGGCATTCCGGTGTACGCCTGGAAGGGCATGAGCGAGGAAGAATTCAACTGGTGCATCGAGCAGACGCTGTTTTTCGGCGAGAAGCGCGAGCCGCTGAACATGATTCTCGACGACGGCGGCGACCTGACCAATATGGTGCTCAACCAGTTCCCCGAGCTGGCCGCCGGCATCAAAGGGCTGTCGGAAGAAACCACGACCGGCGTACTGCGCTTGCTCGACCGCGTAAAGGCCGGTACGCTGCCCATGCCCGCCTTCAACATCAACGACTCGGTTACCAAGTCTAAGTTCGATAACAAGTACGGCTGCAAAGAGTCGGCCGTAGACGCCATCCGCCGGGCTACCGACGTGATGATGGCCGGCAAAATTGCCGTGGTGGCTGGCTACGGCGACGTGGGGAAAGGTACCGCCGCCTCGCTGCGCGGCGCCGGCGCCCGGGTTATCGTCACGGAAATCGACCCCATCTGCGCCCTGCAGGCCGCCATGGACGGCTACGCGGTGAAGAAGATGGAGAATGCCATCAAGGAAGCCGACATCGTGGTAACGGCCACCGGCAACTGCGACATCATCACCGAAAAGTCGTTCCGCGCCCTCAAGGACAAAGCCATCGTCTGCAACATCGGCCACTTCGATGATGAGATTGATATGGCCTGGCTGAACAAGAACTACGGCAACACCAAGGACACCATCAAGCCCCAGGTCGACCTGTACACCATCGACGGCAAGGAAATCATCGTGCTGGCTGAAGGCCGCCTCGTGAACCTGGGCTGCGCCACCGGCCACCCCTCGTTCGTGATGTCGAACTCGTTCACCAACCAGGTACTGGCCCAGCTGGAGCTGTGGCAGCACGCCGACCAGTACGAAAACCAGGTGTACACCCTGCCCAAGCACCTCGACGAGAAAGTAGCCCGCCTGCACCTCGCCAAAATCGGCGTCGAGCTGGAGGAGCTGAACCCCCACCAGGCCAAGTACATCGGCGTGGACGTGGAAGGCCCCTTCAAGTCGGACCTGTACCGCTACTAGACCACGGATTAGCGCGGATTTTAGCGGATTTCACGGATTTTGTGAATAGCCGCTACTCCGAGTCAGCTGTACCCATCAGCTGTAACCAGAAAACCCCGCCCGGCACGCTGCCGGGCGGGGTTTTCTGCGATTGAGCCCGGCCCCTGACCGTCCGCCGCTCCATGCGGCGGCTCCCCAGCCGCTGCCCGTATCATCCAAACCTCATCTGCCCCGCCCCAACAACCTCCCGCCCCACCCGAAGCCCCGCAGTTAGCTTGAGAAACCTCTTCGGTTGCTTGAGAATCCTCTTCGGTTGCCTGAGAATCCTCTTCGGTTGCCTGAGAATGCTCTTCGGTTGCTTGCGGAGAGCCTTCGGTTGCCTGAGAATGCTCTTCGGTTGCTTGCGGAGAGCCTTCGGTTGCTTATGGAATAGCTTTAGTTGCTCTTGAAAGACCTTTAGGTGCTCTTAATGTAGCTTCGATTGCTCTCAAAAGACCTTCAGGTACTCCAGCATCCTCTTCGGTCATTTTGGAAAGAGCTTCAGCTATTCGGGGAGGGTCTTTGGGAGCCGGAGGAACAGGCTGCGGAGCGGGAGGCTACTCGCCGGTGGTGAACCAAGGCGCCCCCAGATGGCCGGGCCGCTGGTACACGTGTACGGTGTCGGCGGCGGCAGTGCGTTCGTACAGGCTTTTGGTAACCTCCACGTCGTCGGGTTGCCGGCGAGAACCCCAGGGGCCTACATGGAGGTAATAGGAATCCGTTTTGCCAGCGGTGTAGTGCTTGCCCAGCACCGGCACGGCGTACACTTGCGGGCTATGCGTGTCGAAAGTACAGTTCACGATGGTGGCGGCGGCGGCTCCGTACAGCAGGCCCAGCAAGGTGCCCACCAACACCACCCGCCGGCTGTTGGTAGCCAGCAGCTGCGGGCTGCCCAGCACCAGGGCCGTGGCCAGCAGCAGGCCGGTGCCCGCCGCGTACGGAGCCAGTGGTGCATAGGCCAGCAGCTCAAAATCCAGCATTGCCCGCAGCAGCAGGCCCAGCGTCGGAAACAGCAGCGCGGCGGTTATCGTCGGCCGGGCGCTGTTGTCGCTGTCGTCGAAGCAAAGCCGACCGCGGTGCCAGAACAGGGCCGCGGCGGCCAGGGGCGGTACTGCCAGCCCCGCCAGCACGGCCCAGTCGTAGGGCTGGGGCCAGAACAGCAGCCAGCCAATGGTCAGGTAGCCGGCTACGCTTAGCACCCGGCCCACCTGCCGGGCGCTGGTCAGGGCAGCCTCCCGCTCGGCCGGGTTGCGGCCGAAATCTTCTTCCAGCAGCAATTTTTCGGCGTCCTGCTCCTGTTGCTGCACATCGAGGTCGGGAAACCGGGAGGCCAGCCACTGCTGGATTTCGGCGTAGCCCGCGCTGGTGTAGCCGATGCGGATACCGCGGTGCTGCTTGCTACTAGGGACGATGTAGGTGTAGTTCTGGTCGGTGCGGTAGCCTTTGATGGCGGCCATTGGCAGGTCTTTGCTGCGGAAGGCCCCCCGGTAGCTGACGCCCTGCTCCGAAAACGTGTGGCGCCCTTTGTATACATCGTAAAGGAGGAAGCTAAAAAGGCCGGCCATACTCCACATAACGGCTCCTATCGGTCCATACACTAGAAAGCCCTGGTTGCTGTCAAACAGAAAAGGACAAATCAGGAACACCACAATCATGAGTGGTACTAGCGCGTACAGAAAAATCCGCCAGCCGCGGGCAGTGCCGTAGCTGCGGGAAGGGGTAGGAGCGAGGGACACGAATGCAGGTTCGGAGTGAGGTAACGGAGTAGCCCGCCAAAGCTACGCGCCGGAAACAAGTGCGCCAACTCCGGGAGGGAGCTGGCGCAGATTGGTTGCGGAGCGCAGTAAGTCTGAAATCAGTTCCGGATTGCTGAACCAGTTGTAGAGACGCGACCCTTCGCGCCCTGGCGTTGCTGACGTTGAACGAACTACCTGCCGAGGTCCGCCCAAAGTCAGCAACGAGGAGACGCGATGGGTCGAGTCTCTACAAGCGGCACATGAACCGAGGATTGTTCCGCCAGCTAAGCCCCGAAAAACTCCTGGCCCACCAGCCGCTCGGTTTCCTGCCAGAGCTGCCGGGTTTTGGCGGGGTCGGTGAAGGCGTGCTTCACGGGCTGGGCCTGCTCCTTGGCAAAGTAGCCGCCACTCACCTGCCCGCCAATGGGGTCGGTGGCCAGGAAAATGCTGGTGCGGGCGCCTTCGTCGGGTGTGAGCAGTAGCGGCGCGGCCAGCCCGGTAAGCCAGCTCGTCAGGCCGCCCGAGGCCGAGCCGAAGCCGCTGGCCACCACGCCGGGGTGCAGGCTGTTGGTGACGACGTGGCTGATGCCGCGCGCCCGTAGCTGCCGGGCCAGCTCCTGGGTGAAGAGGATGTTGTAGAGCTTGGTGTTGCCGTACTGCCGCCACGCGCTGTAGTTTTCCTCTTGGTTGAGGTCGTGCAGTTTGGGTTTGGCCAGGCGGTAGCCGTCGGAGGCCACGTTCACGATGCGGGCTGCCTCGCTCCGTTCCAGGGCCGGCAGCAGCAGGCTGGTGAGCAGGAAGGGGCCGAGGTAGTTGGTGGCCAAGGTCATTTCGTACCCGTCGGCCGAGGTTTCACGCTGCTTGCCGAAGATGAGGCCGGCGTTGTTCACCAGCACGTCGAGGCGGTGGTAGCGCTGGATGAACTCCTCGGCCGCCCGCCGCACCTGGCTCAAATCCGAGAGGTCGCACAACAGCACATCCACCCGCTGCCCGGAGGCGGCCAGCTGCTGGAATTCCTGGCGCACCCGGGCGGCCTTGGCCGCGTCGCGGGCCAGCAGGATAATGTGGTAGCCGCGGCGCACCAGCTCGCGGGCCGTTACCTTGCCAATGCCCGAAGTGGCGCCCGTCACGAGGGCAATCTGTTCAGAAGCGAGAGTATTCATAGGATAAGCAAGTGGTTGGCTGGCTATACGCGGGGCCGACTCACTTGGGTACTGGGCCCACTTGCTTTTGGGCGTTCTACTGCTCCACTAATAACCGAAGCGCCAAGGGCGCCGCGCCGCCATTGCCTTCCCTTATGCGAACTATATAATTGCCCGTCGGCAGGTCGGCCACCGAAAAAGTAAGCCGCCGACCCACAGCCGAAAAGGTGCGCAGCAGGCGTCCGTGTTCGTCACACAGCGTTACGAGGCGGTCGGCAGCAATTGCAAAGTCCAGCGAGGCTTGTTGCCGGGCCGGGTTGGGGTAGGGACCGACTACGGGCGCCACCGAGGGAGCTAATGCTTCAGCCGGGATGCTCCGGGATTCTCGGGTTTGCAGCCGGTACACCGGTAGGCTATCAAGCTGAGCCGCGTAGAAGTTGCGCAGTTGCCGCCTGTCGAACCGGAGCCGCAAACTGTCGTTGCTGGCGTTCCGAAAGCGAACCAGTTCGGAGAAATTTCCCTGTTGAACCTGCCCGCTCAGGGCTATCATCTGCCGGTAGCCAGTATTCAGGCCCTGCACCTGCCCGCGGCCAATGCGCGCCGCATGTACCCAATTGGCCCCATCGGAACCAGTCTCGACAAAGTAGTAAAGGCCCCGAAACCGGAAAACGCGGGCCGTTAGCACCGTGTCGGCCGTTGAAGTGATGAACGTGTTGCGGCCGGTTGCGGCGTCAAAAGCCAGCCGGAGTTCCAGTGTGTCGTCGGGGCTGACCAACGTGAATTCATCGCTTAGCTTGCGCGTCATATTCAGAGGCCTCTTAACCGCAATAGGGTCGAACTGCGCCTTCGGGTTGGATTGGCCATCACAGCCCGCCAGTAGAATGACCAGGCCTAAAAAGCATAGTGTCCGCATAGGTTGGAAGGTTTGATAGTGAGTAGGTTAATGCCCCGCCAGCCCTGCAGGTAACCCGCCGGACAATCGGCCACCCAAATCATCCGATATTTGCCGCCTATGCCCGCTGCCGTTCCGCTGTCCGTCGTCATCATCACTTTCAACGAAGAAGCCAACATTGCCCGCTGCCTCGAAGCCGCCCGCCCGGTGGCCGACGAGCTGCTGGTGGTGGATAGTTTTTCGACGGACCGCACGGTAGAAATCTGCCGGGAGCTGGGGGCGCGGGTGGTGCAGCACGCCTTTGCCGGCTACGTCGAGCAGAAAAACTACGCCACCGCCCAGGCCCGCCACGAGCACGTACTGCAGCTCGATGCCGACGAAGTGCTGACGCCGGAGCTGCAAACCAGCATCCGGGCGGCGCTGGCCAACTGGCAGGGCGGCGGCTACACGCTGGCTCGCCTCACCAGCTACGTCGGCCACTGGGTGCGCCACGGCGGCTGGTACCCCGACCGCAAACTACGCCTCTACGACCGGCGCCTGGGCCGCTGGCAGGGCCTGCTGCTACACGAGCACTACGAGCTGGCGCCCGGCCAACCCGCGCCGCAACCTCTGGCTGGCGATGCGCTGCACTACTCTTATACTTCCGTCGAACAGCACGTGCAGCAGCTCAACCGCTTCACCAGCATTGCCGCCGAGGAGCTGTGGCTGAAAAACCGGCGGCAGGTAACGGTTTTTCATCTGGTACTGAAACCCATCTGGAAGTTCGTGCACGGCTACGTGGTGCGGGGCGGCTTTCTGGATGGATTCGCGGGCCTCAGCATTGCTGCCATTTCGGCCTGGGGCGTGTTTCTGAAGTTCGCCAAGCTCAAGTATCTAGGCGAAATGAAAGAAGTTGAGTAGGTGATAAGCGACGCCAAATTTAAAAACAGAAGCAGCGCTGATAGCTATCAGCTAAAAGCTAACAGCCCAAAACCATGAGCCGTACTTTCCTCATCAGCCGCACCGATGCCATCGGCGACGTAGTGCTGACGCTGCCGGTAGCCGGCCGGCTGAAGCAGCTGTTTCCGGGCTGCCGGGTGCTGCTGCTGGGCCGCAACTACACCCGCGCCGTGGCGGAGGCTTGCCCCTGGCTGGATGGCTTCGTGAGCCTTGATGAGCTGCAGCAGCTGCCGCCCAACCAGCAGGTAGCCGCCCTGCGCGCTATTGGGGCCGATACCATGCTGCACGTCTTTCCAAATAAAGATCTGGCCCGGCTGGCGCTGCTGGCCGGCATCAAGGTGCGCATCGGCACCCGCAACCGCTGGTTTCACTGGCTTACCTGCAACCGCCTCGTAAAGCTCAGCCGCCGCCACTCGCCCCTGCACGAAAGCCAGCTCAACCTGGCCCTGCTGGCTCCGCTGGGCGAAAACGCCGCTCTACCGCTACCCGAAGTGGCTGCGCTGGTGAAGCTGACGCCCGCTGTGCCGCTGCGGCCCGCGCTGCAACAGTTGCTGGCGGCCCGCACCCCTGGCCAGCTCAATGTGGTGCTGCACCCGCGCAGCCGCGGCAGCGCCCGCGAGTGGGGCCTGCCACACTTCGGCCAGCTGGCCCGGGTGCTTCACCAGGCCGGCCACCGCGTATTCGTTTCGGGCACGGCTGCCGAGGGGGAGGAGTTGCGCGACTGGCTGACCGAGCACCAGCCCTACCTGGCGGCCGACCTCACCGGCCAGCTGGACCTGCCCGAATTCCTGGCCTTTCTGGCTGCTGCCGATGGGCTGGTGGCCGGCAGCACCGGTCCGCTGCACCTGGCCGCTGCGCTGGGCCGGCACGCGCTGGGCCTCTATCCGCCCATCCGGCCCATGCACCCCGGCCGATGGGCCCCGCTGGGCCCCCACGCCGAATACCTGGTTTTCGACCGGCCCGACTGCCAGGACTGCCGCGCGCAGCCGGCCGCCTGCACCTGCATCAAGGCCCTGGAGCCAGCGCTGGTACTGGCGCGGGTGCAGCAGTGGCAGCCGTTGCCGCCGTTTTCGTAGGCAGTGCCCGTAGGTTTGTTTGCCCGGCTGGGGTAGCGGCGCAATACCCTGCCGCTCGTTGGCGCCGTTGTTGCCGGTGTTAGTCGGGCTGCAATCAAGTGCCGAACTTTACGTCTTTCTGCTCAACCAGCTTCAATGCCCGCTTCCTCACGTCTTTCCGCTGCTCCCACTTCACTGGCCGTTTGGCAGGAGTGGTGGCGTTCCGGCCGGTTGTCGCAGCACTTGCTGCTGCTGGCCTGCGTGGCGGGTGTAGTGGGGTTGCTGGCGTCGCGGGCTTTGGTGGCGCTGGCACCGGTAACGGGCGTGGTGGCGGCGCTGGCCAACCCCGGGCTGCGTCGGCAGCTGCCCCGGTGGCTGCGGCTGCGCACGGTGTGGGCCCCGGCCGGCCTCTACGCGCTGCTGCTGCTCAGCGGCCTCTACACCCACGAGTGGCCTGTGTGGCGGCACGAGCTGTTTCGGCAGCTGCCCTGGCTGGGGGTGCCGCTGCTATTCGGGCTGGCCGTGCCGCTAACTGAGCGGCAGCGGTTCGGGGTAGGCAGCCTGTTTGTAGTGGGCCTGGCGCTTATCGGGGCGGCTACGCTGGGCCAGTATCTGCGCGACCCGGCCGCCGCCAACGAGGCCATCCGGCTGGGCCATAACCTGCCTTCAGTTACGCGCATCTTCCACATTCATTTTGGGCTGATGCTGGCGCTGGCGGCTTTTTTCGGCTTTCGGATGGTGCGGCAGCCCCTGGCGCCCCGCTGGCTGCGGGTGGCGCTGGGCCTGAGTGTAGTGGTATGCGTGGCCGTGCTGCACATTCTGGCTTACCGCACTGGTTTGATAGCGGCGTACGTAGTCTTGTCGGTGGAGGCGCTGCTGGCGCTGCTGGTGCGGCGGCGGTACTGGCTCGGGGCCGCGCTGCTGCTGGGCCTGGCGCTGGGGCCCTGGGTGGCATACCGCACGCTGGGCTCGGTGTACGAGCGGGTGCACGCCACATTCTACGATCTGGAGCAGTTCGAGCTGGGGCACGACATCAACGACTTCTCGCTTTCGCGGCGGCTGGCGGCCTGGCAGACAGCCAGCGTAATAGCCCGGCGGCACCCCGTGCTGGGCGTGGGTCCGGCCGATGCCTACGCCGCCATGATGCACCAGTACGACTGGCGCGACTACGGCCTGCGGCCCGAAAACCGCGTCATGATTCACAACCAGTACCTGCACCAGTTGGTGAGTGGCGGCGCAGTAGGGTTGGCGCTGTGGCTGCTGGTGCTGTTCGGGCCGCTGGTGCAACCCGCCCTACGCCGAAATCCGTACGTGTACCGGTTCCTGCTGCTGCAGGCCGTCGCCATGCTGGCCGATTCGCTGCTTCAACTGCAAATCAGCTTCAACCTGTTTGTTTTTCTCTACGGCTTTTTGATTGTGGCTGCTGAGCGCCGGGCTAAGCAGAGTCCCAAACCTTCCCCGGCGCAAATGGTATAAACAGTATATTTGTCTGACCGCGGTTTTCAGCCCCGAAAACCGCACTTTTTAGCGTCCATGAGCGATTCTCCCGAGCGGGTTCCCAAGCTGAGCAAAGAGGAAAAAGACCGGCGTTTCCAGGCCGAGCTGATGCCCGTGCTCGACCCGTTATACAATTTTGCCTTCCGCCTCACCCTCGACGAGGACGATGCAAATGACCTGGTACAGGAAACTTATCTGAAAGCATATCGCTTCTTTGAGTACTTTGAACCGGGGACCAACGCCAAAGCGTGGCTGTTTCGCATCCTCAAAAACTCGTTCATCAACGATTTTCGCAAGAAAAGTAAGCAGCCTGCCAAGGTTGACTACAGCGAAATCGAAGGCTACTACAACTCCGAAGAAGTGGAGGCCGACTCCGATGCCGGCACCACCTCCTCGGACATGCGGCAGCAGGCCGTGCGCGACCTTATCGGTGATGAGGTGGCCCGCGCGCTGAACTCGCTGCCCGTGGATTTCCGCACGGTCATCATCCTCTGCGACCTCGAAGGGTTCACGTACGAGGAGATGGCCAAAGTGCTCGACATCCCTATCGGTACGGTGCGTTCGCGCCTGCACCGGGCCCGCAACTTCCTCAAAGAAAAACTCGACAAATACGCCCGCTCGATGGGCTACGGCTCAAACGGAGCCGCAGCCGACGACGAGGATGAGGACGAATCCTCGACTGATTAACCACTTCATTCATTTCTTTCAAAGCCAGGCACTCGCTATGGAAACTACGTCTACTTCATCAACCAACTCGGCAGCCGCCGCCCAAACCGACGGCCCCGACTGTGAGCGCGTGAACACGATTCTCGACCAAATCATTGTGGGCCACGAGCCCTCGGCGGAGGATGAAGAGTACTTCATCAGCCACGCCGAAGATTGTTCGCCGTGCTTCGACAGCCTGGAGAAGCAGCAGATTTTCATCGACTTCCTGGCCCAGCATGTAGGCCGCAAAGGGGCCCCGGCCACACTTTCTCAGCGCATTCTTGCTAAAGTTCAGGCAGAAATGGCCTAATTTTACCCGATGCAGGGTAAAATCATTGCTTTCTCCGCGCCCTCCGGGGCCGGCAAAACCACCATCGTTCATCGGCTGCTGGCCCGAATGCCGGAGCTGAGCTTCTCCATTTCGGCCTGTACGCGCGACCGGCGCGGCCGCACCGAAACCAACGGCAAGGATTACTACTTCATCTCCGTGCAGGAGTTTCAGGAGAAAATCCGCCGCGACCAGTTTGTGGAGTGGGAAGAAGTGTACGAAGGTGCTTTCTACGGCACGCTGAAGGAGGAAGTAGAGCGCATCTGGGAAAACGGCCAGCACTCGGTGCTCGACGTGGACGTGAAAGGCGGCCTCAGCATCAAGGAGTTTTACCAGGACCGCGCTTTGGCGGTATTCGTGAAACCACCCTCGCTGGAAATCCTGGAGCAGCGCCTGCGCCACCGCGCCACCGACTCGGAAGCCAGCATATCGGCCCGGCTCTACAAGGCCAATTTCGAGCTCACGTTTGAGGACCGCTTCGATGTGGTTATCACCAACGACGACCTTGAGAAGGCAGTAGACGAAGCCGAACGACTGGTACGCGCCTTTATTACCGCCGAACCCGCCATTCTGTGAGCAGCCCCACCTCCGATGCCCCCGCGGGCCGGAAAGTGGGGCTGCTTTTTGGTTCGTTCAACCCCATCCATACCGGCCACCTGATTCTGGCCAACTTCCTGGCCACGCACACCGACCTGGCCGAAGTCTGGCTTATCATCTCGCCTCAGAGCCCCTTCAAAGCCGAAGCCGACTTGCTCGACGAGCAGGCGCGGCTGGCGCTGGTTACCCGCGCTATTGCCGGCAATGCGCGGCTGCGGGTGCTCGACCTGGAGTTCCAGATGCCCAAGCCCAGCTACACCATCGACACGCTCGATGAGCTGCGGCAGCGGCATCCGGAGCAGGAATTCGTGCTGCTCATGGGCGGCGACAACCTGCCCGGCCTGCCGCGCTGGAAAGCCGCCGACCGCCTGCTGGCCGAATACCAAATCTACGTGTACCCGCGCCCCGGCTACGACCTCCCCGCGCCGCTGCCACCCAAAGTGCACGTGGTAGAGGCGCCGCTGCTCGATATATCGGCCACCTTCATCCGCCGCTGCCTGCGCGAGGGCCTGTCGGTTCGCTACCTGCTGCCCGAAGTGGTGGAGCAGCAGATTCGGGCGGAGGGGTATTACTCTTGAGAAGACAGGAGACAGGAGCTGGAAGCTCCAAGCTGACGTTCAACATCAGCTTGGAGCTTGCGGCTTATAGCTTGTAGCTTATTATGAAGAAATCAGATCGTCATGATCTCCGATTCCTTCTTGCCCAGCACCTCATCTACTTTGCTGATGTAGGCGTCGGTGAACTTCTGGACTTTGGCTTCGGCATCCTTGATCGAGTCTTCCGAAGCGCCGTCCTTCTGGAGCTTGCGCAGCGAGTCGTTCGTGTCTTTGCGGATGCCGCGGATGCGGACTTTGCCGTTCTCCGACTCGGCCTTGGCCTGCTTTACCAGCTCGCGGCGGCGCTCCTCGGTCATGGCCGGAATGTTGAGGCGCACACCTTCGGCGTCCGTCTGCGGGTTGAGGCCCAGGTCGCTGTTCTTGATAGCCTTCACGATTTCGCCCACCATGTTTTTCTCCCAGGGCTTGATGTAAAGCGTGCGGGCGTCGGGCGTCGATACGTTGGCCACGTTGGCCAGCGGCGTGGGCGTGCCGTAGTAATCGACCCGCAGCGAGTCGAGCATAGCGGGCGAGGCCTTGCCGGCCCGGATGCGCGCAAATTCTACGGTCGTATGCTCCAAGGCCTTGCCCATGGATTCTTCGGCCTCATCGAGATAAAACTTAATTTCTTCGTCCACTTCGGAAAAGTTAAGCGTTGAAAATGTAGGGTTGAAAAACGGATTTGCGCGGGCTGCCTAACAGGCGTCGGCCGACTCATCGACGGCAGGTTGCAGGCCCGTGGTATCGGCGGCCGAGGCATTCGCGCCATTCATACTCACCAACGTGCCCACGCTGTCGCCACGCAACAGGCGCTGCAGGTTGCCTTCCTTGTTCATATCGAAAACGATGATGGGCAGGTTGTTTTCCTTGCAGAGCGTGAAGGCCGTCATGTCCATCACGTTGAGCTTCTGGTCCATCACCTCATCGAAGCTGATATCGGCAAAGCGCTTGGCAGTGGGGTCCTTTTCGGGGTCGGCGGTGTAAATACCATCCACGCGCGTACCCTTCAGCACCACATCCGCCTCAATTTCGATGGCCCGCAGCGAGGCGGCCGAGTCGGTGGTGAAGTAGGGCGAGCCGATACCGGCGCCGAAGATGACCACGCGACCTTTTTCGAGGTGGCGCATGGCCCGGCGGCGGATGTAGGGCTCGCACACCTGCTGAATATGCAGGCCCGAGAGCAGGCGCGTATTGACGTCCAGCTTTTCGAGGGCGCTTTGCAGGGCCATCGAGTTGATGACGGTGGCCAGCATGCCCATGTAATCGCCCTGCACCCGGTCGAGGCCAAAGGCTTCGGCCTGCACGCCGCGGTAGATGTTGCCGCCCCCGATAACGACGGCTACCTGCGTGCCCGTAGCGGCGGCAATTTTGATTTCTTCGGCGTACTGCATGAGCCGGTTGGCGTCGATGCCGTACTGCTGCTGGCCCATCAGGGCCTCGCCACTCAGTTTCAGCAGAATTCGGTTGTACTTCAAGGCCTATGGAGATGGTGGAGTAAGAAGAAAAAGCGGCCGGCAGAAAGTTACGCGAACTGGATCAGCACCTGGCCCTTGGTTACGTTGTCGCGCAGGCTCACTTTGATAGCCGCCACGATGCCCTCGCCGGGGGCTTTGAGGATGTTTTCCATTTTCATGGCTTCCAGCACCAGCAGCGCGTCGCCTTTCTGCACGGTCTGGCCGGGCTCCACGCGCACGTCCACAATCAGGCCGGGCATGGGCGCTTTCAGCTCGTTTACCTTGGTGCTGACGGCTGCGCTCAGGCCCATTTTGTCGAGCAGCAAATCGAGGCGGTCTTTGGCCTGGAACTCCAGCCGCTGGTCGTTGATCTTCAGGGCCACGGTTTTGGCGGCGTAATCGATTTCCAGCAGCTCGGCGTTGTAGGAGCGGTTTTGGTAAAGGATGCTGTAGCGGCCGTTGCCGAGCGCCGTCAGGTCCCAGGCGAACGGCTGGCCGCCTACGGTAACTGCCCCGTTGGGCTGGTAGTCGACTTCCAGCGGCGACTGGGCCGCGGCGGCCAATTGGATTTGGAGCATACGAGTAGGGCGGGAGTGGGGCAGAAAAGGCCTTAAAGATAGGTCAAATCTGAAATAAATTCGGAACTTCACCATCTAATACCCTAGTGCCTTCCTGCATGAAATACCTCGTTCTCGGTATTCTTTTCCTGTGGCTGCCAGCCCAGCTACCGGCTGCTGCTCAGGCCGGTAAGGCGGGCCGCGTCGGGGCTGCCAGCCCGCATTCGCCCGCCCGAAAAGCGCCCGATACTACGCCATACCTGGCGCCCGCCACGGCGCCCGTACCCAACTGGCTGCCCGATCAGGCGCGGCCCCGGCAGCCCTCGGCCACCATCCTCCACGACCTGGTAGATACCAAGCTCGACCTGCGCCCCGACTGGGCCCGGCAATGGCTGCCGGGTACGGCTACGCTCACGCTCCGCCCGCATTTCTACCCCCAAAACCAGCTCGTGCTCGATGCCAAAGGCTTCGACATTAAAGCCGTGGAGCTGCTGAACGCGGGCCGCAAGGGCCGCGACCTGAAGTACACCTACGACAAAAAGAAGCTCACTATTGCCCTCGACCGCACCTACCAGCGCACCGAGCAGTACCAGGTGCGCATTCAGTACGTGGCCAAGCCCAACGAGCTGCCCAAGGGTGGGAGCGAGGCCATTGTGGATGATAAGGGTCTGTACTTTATCAACCCACTCGGCACCGAGAAGGGCAAGCCCCGCCAGCTCTGGACCCAGGGCGAGACGGAGGGTAGCTCATGCTGGTTTCCGACCATCGACCGGCCCAACCAGCGCATGACCCAGGAAATCAGCCTGACGGTGGAAGCCGACCAAAAAACGCTGTCCAATGGGCTGCTCGTGTCGTCGCGGCGCAATACCGATGGCACCCGTACCGATACCTGGAAGCTCAGCCAGCCCCACGCGCCCTATTTGGCCATGCTGGCAGTGGGCAACTTTGCCGTCGTGTCGGACACCTGGCGCGGCAAGCCGGTGGACTATTACGTGGACCCCGCTTTTCAGAATACGGCCAAGCGCGTGTTCGGTAACACGCCCGAAATGCTGGAATTCTTCTCCAAAAAGCTGGGCGTTGATTACCCCTGGGACAAGTACTCGCAGGTAGCGGTGCACGATTTCGTAACGGGCGCCATGGAAAACACGACGGCCTCCACGTTCGGGCAGCAGATAGTGCAGTTTACGCCCCGCGAGCTGGCCGACGTACCCTACGACGGCTCCGAGTCGGTTATTGCCCACGAGCTGTTTCACCAGTGGTTCGGCGACTACGTAACCAACGAGTCGTGGGGCAACCTGCCGCTCAACGAGGCCTTTGCCGACTACTCGGAGCTGCTCTGGGCCGAGCACAAGTACGGCGCCGATGCGGCCGCGCTGGTGCAGCGCAACAAGCTGCGCTCCTACCTCGAAGAGGCGCAGATGAAGCGCGAGCCGCTTATCCGCACCAGCTACAACAGCCACGAAGACCTGTTCGACCGCCACTCCTACGACAAGGGCGGCCGGGTGCTGCACATGCTGCGCAACCTCGTCGGCGACGAGGCCTTCTTCGCCTCGCTCACCCGCTACCTCAACCATAACAAGCTGTCGGCCGTTGAGCTGGCCAAGCTGCGCATTGCGTTCGAGGAAACAACCGGCGAGGATTTGACGTGGTTTTTCGACCAGTGGTTTCTGCAACGCGGCCACCCCGAGCTGCGCGTTACGCACAGCTTCGAGAGCAACGCCGTAGTGCTGCGCGTGCGCCAGGTGCAGGATACGCTCTACCAGCCCGTGTACCGCCTGCCGGTATCGGTGGCCATCTGGAACGGTAATCAGTCGGCCGAGCATCGCATCGTTATCACCAAAGCCGACCAGACGTTTCGGCTGCCCATGGCCCAGCGGCCTTCTCTCGTGAAGTTCGATAATGATGGCATCCTGCTGGCTGATATTGACCAGCAGCAAAGCCAGGAGGAACTGCAATTCCAGCTCAGCCACGCCCGTGGCTACCTGCAACGGGTGCAGGCCATCGAGGGGCTGAAACCCAAATCAGGCGACTTGCTGGTGAGCTCGGCCTTCCGCACGGCCCTCAACGACTCGTTCTGGGCTACCCGCGTGGCGGCGCTGGAGGGCCTGCGCCGCTACCGGGGCGCCGAGGGTAGCATGGTGCGCAAAGACTTACAGCGGGTAGCCCTCAACGAAAAGCACGGCGCCGTGCGGGCCACGGCCATCAGCGTGCTGTCGTCGTTTCCCAATGAAGATTTCGCCCAGGTCTACGAAGCGGCCCTCGCCGACAGCTCCTATCTGGTAAGCGCCGCCGCCGTCGATGCGCTGGCAAAGGCGCCGGCGCCCACCACCCGGGCTCAGGTGGCCAAGCTCCAGAAAACCCGCAACCCGGCCCTGCTCACGTCGCTGTCGAACTACTACGGCCTCAACGGCACGCTCGACGACTACGACTGGTTTCTGCAGCGCAGCCAGGATGCCCAGCCCGAAGTGTTGTATGTGCTGCTCGAAAACTTCGGCAAGCTGATGAACCGCATTCCGCCCGTGGAGCGCGAGAAAGGCGTACAACTGCTCGAAAACCTGGCGCGCAGCCATCCGCAACTGTATGTGCGCCTTGGCGCCTACAAGGGCCTGAACGAGCTGACCGGGAGCATGCCCAACCTCAAAAATACCCTGCAGGACATCCGAAATAAGGAGAAAGACAACAACCTAAAGGCCATGTACAGCCTGGTGCAGTAATTTTTTTTTGTCGGGACAGTTAATTTTCAAGGCAGGCTTTAGCTTAGAAAGTCAGCCGCTTAGCGCGGCGCTCGGGCCGCGGGAGGCACAAAAAACCAGCCGGCTCCAAACCTTTTTTCGCGCAGGGCTTGACTTACGTCAGAAAGCCACTAATTTTGCAACTCCAATTCGAGAAAACGCGGCTCCGGCCCGCGAATTGGAATGGGCCGGTTTCGCGCAGACGGCGTTGAAACCACACTAATCGGGGGTGTCGCATAGTGGCAATTGCGGCTGACTGTAACTCAGCTCCTTCGGGTTCAGAGGTTCGAGTCCTCTCTCCCCCACATTACCGGTTTGAAAGTCTGGAAGCCAGAAGGTGATTAAAAAGCCTGCGCTTACAATCATCTTCTGGCTTCTGCACTTTTAGCCTCTTTTCCCCCGCGGGAGTAGCTCAGTTGGTAGAGCGGCAGCCTTCCAAGCTGCAGGTCGCGAGTTCGAACCTCGTCTCCCGCTCGTAGCAACAGTGTAGCTCAGGTAACAGTTTAGGCCGGCTCCGGTTGGCAATTGTTGTTCTCCTGTCGTACCTTTGCCCCGGCTACGCGCCAGCGGGCTAAAAATACCAGCCGTTTTAGCTCAGTGGTAGAGCACTTCCTTGGTAAGGAAGAGGTCATGGGTTCAAATCCCATAAATGGCTCAGAATTACGAGTACCAACGGGGCAGCGCGACTGCACCGTTTTGGAACTGTCAGCCAAGCAAAGCGACGTGCAGTCCCTGGTCAAGCAGAGCTGTGTTTCGCTTTCTTCTGTATAGTTAGGTTTTAGTCGCGTTTTCCCCTTCTCACCTCAAAATTCCTCTTAATCTCTTTACAATGGCTAAAGAAAATTTTGACCGGTCCAAGCCGCACGTAAACATCGGCACGATTGGTCACGTTGACCACGGCAAAACCACCCTCACCGCCGCCATTACCCAGGTACTGGCCAACAAGGGTCTGGCTGCCAAGCGCGACTTCTCTTCGATCGACAATGCTCCCGAAGAAAAAGAGCGTGGCATTACCATCAACACCTCGCACGTAGAGTACGCCACCGAGAACCGTCACTATGCTCACGTTGACTGCCCCGGTCACGCTGACTACGTGAAGAACATGGTTACCGGTGCTGCCCAGATGGACGGCGCTATCCTCGTGGTAGCTGCTACCGACGGCCCAATGCCCCAGACCCGTGAGCACATCCTGCTCGCCCGTCAGGTTGGTGTTCCCCAGCTGGTGGTGTTCATGAACAAAGTTGACATGGTGGACGACCCCGAGCTCCTCGAGCTGGTGGAGATGGAAATCCGTGAGCTGCTTTCGTTCTACGACTTCGACGGCGACAACATCCCCGTAATTCAGGGCTCGGCTCTGGGTGGCCTGAATGGCGATGCCAACTGGGTTCCCAAGATCGAGGAGCTGATGGACGCGGTTGACTCGTTCATTCCGATTCCTGCTCGTCTGACCGACCTGCCCTTCCTGATGCCTGTTGAGGACGTGTTCTCGATTACGGGTCGTGGAACGGTTGCTACCGGCCGTATCGAGCGTGGCATCATCAACTCGGGTGAGCAGGTTGATATTCTCGGCATGGGTGCTGAGAACCTGAAGTCGACCGTTACCGGTGTAGAGATGTTCCGCAAGATCCTCGACCGTGGCGAAGCCGGCGACAACGTTGGTCTGCTGCTCCGCGGTATTGAGAAGGAAGCCATCCGTCGGGGCATGGTAATCTGCAAGCCAGGTTCCGTGAAGCCGCACACCAAGTTCAAGGCTGAGGTGTACGTACTCTCGAAAGAGGAAGGTGGCCGTCACACGCCGTTCTTCAACAACTACCGTCCTCAGTTCTATTTCCGCACCACCGACGTAACCGGCATCATCACGCTGGCCGAGGGTGTAGAAATGGTAATGCCCGGCGACAACGTAACTATCTCGGTTGAGCTGATCAACTCGGTAGCTATGGAGAAAGGCCTCCGCTTCGCTATCCGTGAGGGTGGCCGGACGGTAGGTGCCGGTCAGGTAACCGAAATCACCGAGTAGTTTTCCACCGGAAATCTGCTGAAATAAAACGATCCGCCCCCGAAAATTTCGGGGGCGGATTTGTTTTGTCTGAAGAGTTACCTACATTTGCAGTCCCAATCCGATTTTATAGCCGGGCGGGACGCATCCACGGGCGTAGTTCAAGGGTAGAATAGAGGTCTCCAAAACCTTTGATGGGAGTTCGAATCTCTCCGCCCGTGCCACCAGATTGTACGGCTGCTTCGGCAGCCGTTCTTTTACTCACTCTCACCAGCCGGGCCTTTCGCACATGAGCAAGCTGACCAACTACTTCCGGGAAACTGCCGAGGAGATGCGCTACAAGGTAACGTGGCCCTCGATGGAAGAACTGCAGAAAAGCGCCGGCCTCGTACTGCTCGGCTCGCTGATTTTTGCCGTGGTGGTGGGCGTGATGGATGTAATTTTCAAGGAGGGCCTGGAGGCCTTCTATAACTCGTTCCTTTAATCGGCACTGACGCGACTAAAATGGGCGAATTGAAATGGTACGTGGTACGCTCGGTGAGCGGCCAGGAAAAGAAAGCCAAGACTTACCTCGAAACGGAAATCGGCCGCCACGGCCTCTCGGACCTGGTACCCCAGGTACTGATTCCGGTAGAGAAGGTGTTCGAGATGCGCAACGGCAAGAAGCGCGTGCGCGAGCGGAACCTGTATCCCGGCTACATCATCATCCACGCCGACCTGACCCACGGCGAGGTCGACCACATCATCACCAGCACCCCGGGCATCATCGGCTTCCTCTCCGACAAGGAGGGCAAGGCGGCCAACCAGAATACGGTACCCGTGCCGCTGCACATTTCGGAAGTGAACCGCATCCTCGGCATCGTCGATGAGTCGGAGGAGCAGACCGAAACGCTAGAAACGCCATACGTGGTGGGCGAGCTGGTGAAAATCGTGGATGGTGGCTTTGCCGGCATGTCGGGCAACGTGGCCGAGGTGTACGAGGACCGTAAGCGCCTCAACGTCATCGTAAAAATCTTCGGCCGTAGCCAGCCCATGGAGTTGAGCTACACCCAGGTCGAGAAGGAAATAGAGTAATTGTTAGAAGTGAGATTTGAGAGGTGAGAAGCTGTTCTGGTTTCTTCTTCACAAAAGAGGAATCGAGACTATATAGAACAAAGTCTCACCTCTCACTTCTGATATCTCACTTCTCAAAGAAAAACGTCATCGGTTATCCGCTCCGGACCGGTGGTGCTTCCACTTCGGAGCAATTAGAAAACTGAGGATACTGCGAGTTACGTCGCGGCATCCGAAGCCTTACAAACCAAATGGCCAAGGAAATTAGAGGTTATCTGAAGCTTCAGATAAAGGGAGGCGCCGCGAACCCCGCACCGCCGGTTGGACCTGCACTTGGTAGCAAAGGCCTTAACATCATGGAGTTCTGCAAGCAGTTCAATGCGCGCACCCAAGATAAGGCCGGCCAAGTTTGTCCTGTTCTCATCACCATGTACACCGACAAGTCGTTCGACTTCGTGGTGAAGACCCCCCCGGTGCCCGTTCTGCTAAAGGACGCCGCCAAGCTCCAGAGCGGTTCGAAAGAGCCTAACCGGAACAAGGTAGGGTCGATTACGTGGGACCAGGTGCGCACTATTGCCGAAACCAAAATGCCCGACCTGAACGCCTTTGAGGTGGAGTCGGCCATGAAGCAGGTTGCCGGTACGGCGCGTAGCATGGGTATCACCGTGTCGGGTGCTTCTCCTTTCGCAGCTTAATTAAACGACGGAGAAGACATGGCAAAAATCAGCAAGAAGCGCCAGGAAGCCCTGGCCAAGCACGACCTGACCGAAATCCGGACGCTGGTAGAAGCAGCGAAGGTTGTGAAGGACATCACCTACACGAAATTCGATGCCTCCGTGGATATCGACGTTCGGTTGGGTGTTGACCCCCGCAAAGCCGACCAGATGGTACGTGGCGTTGCTACGCTGCCCCACGGCACGGGCAAAACCGTTCGTGTGCTGGCCCTCGTTACGCCCGACAAAGAAGCCGAAGCTACTGCAGCTGGTGCCGACTACGTGGGTCTTGACGACTACATCTCGAAAATCGAGAAAGGCTGGACTGACATCGACGTTATCATCACCATGCCGGCCGTAATGGCCAAAGTGGGCCGTCTGGGCCGCGTATTGGGCCCCCGTGGCCTGATGCCGAACCCCAAGTCGGGCACGGTAACGACCGATGTAGCCAAGGCAGTGCAGGAGGTGAAGGCTGGTAAAATCGACTTCAAAGTTGATAAAACCGGTATCATCCACTGCTCGGTAGGCAAGGTGTCGTTTGATGACCAGAAGCTGGCTGAAAACGCCATCGAGGTTATCCAGACCCTCCAGCGCCTGAAGCCTTCGTCGGCCAAAGGCACTTACATCAAGAGCATTACGCTCTCGAGCACGATGTCGCCCGGCGTACCAGTCGACACGTCGGTAACTTCCGCTTAATCTTTAATCAACACGCGATATGATCCGGGAAGATAAACAAGCCCTCGTCGACGAGTTGAGCGAGAAGTTCCAATCGCACAACGCGTTCTACATTGCCGATGCGTCGGGAATGTCGGTGGCGAAAATCAACGAATTCCGTCGGCTCTGCTTCAACCGCGGCCTGGAGTTCAAGGTGTACAAGAACACGTTCATCCGCAAGGCCCTCGATACCCTCGATGTGGATACTTCGGAGATGGACGCAGCGCTGGTAGGCCAGTCGGGCATCCTGTTCTCGAAAGAGAGCGGCAATGCTCCCGCCAAGCTGATGCAGGACTTCCACAAGGCCCAGAACTACAGCAAAACTGCCGTTGTTCGCCCCGCCCTGAAGGGTGCCTACGTGGACGCCAGCATCTACCTCGGCCACGAGCAGCTCGGCACGCTGGCTACGCTGAAAGGCAAGACGGAACTCATCGGTGAAATCATCGGTCTGCTCCAGTCGCCCGCCAAAAATGTTATCTCTGCTCTGTCGAGCGGCGGCAGCAAGCTGGCTGGCATCCTCAAAACGCTTTCCGAAAAAGAAGAGGTTGCAGGCTAACCACTGCTCGTCTTTTTCAAACATAAATTTTCTTCAACAACCCCCCTTTTTAACAATCTACAGAAATGGCAGATTTGAAAGCATTCGCCGAGCAGCTCGTTAGCCTGACGGTAAAAGAAGTAAACGAACTGGCTGGCATCCTGAAGGACGAGTACGGCATTGAGCCCGCTGCTGCTGCTCCGATGATGATGGCTGGCGGCGGTGGCGCTGCTGCTGACGCTCCTGAGGAGAAGACCTCGTTCGACGTAATCCTGAAAGCTGCCGGTGGCCAGAAGCTGGCTGTTGTGAAGCTGGTGAAGGACCTGACCGGCCTCGGCCTGAAGGAAGCCAAAGAACTCGTTGACGGTGCTCCAAAGGCCGTTAAGGAAGGTGTTGCCAAAGACGAGGCTGAAGGCCTGAAGAAGCAACTGGAAGAGGCTGGCGCTGAAGTAGAGATTAAGTAATCTCTGCTGCCTGCTCTAACACCCAACAAATTAGGAGAGGCCTGGCAACTAAGCCAGGTCTTTTCCTGTTTGTAGGCAACAAAGTAGTCGGAAGTTCGTTTACGCGCCGCTTTGCGGCTTTTCGCGGCTACGGACGGTCCAGCGCAAACTGCTACTAGTAGTGCTTTGCGCTTCGGCGTGTCCGCTGATTACCCCATTATTTCGCCAAGCGGCCAACCTTGTTCTCCGCCTGGCTTGGATTCTCCCAGTCTCCATTTCCTAACCCCACATACATTGGCTACATCGAAAGAACCGAAAGCGCCCCAAGCGCCGACAGGGCTGCAAAAATTGCAGGCCGCTGACGAGCGGATCAACTTCGCCAAGATTAAAAAGGTTATTGAGTACCCGGATTTCCTCGACGTGCAGGTGCGCTCGTTCATGGATTTCTTCCAGTTGGAAACGGCTGCTGAGAACCGGACCGATGAAGGCCTTTTCAAAGTATTCGCCGAGAACTTCCCGATTTCGGACTCGCGCGAAAACTTCGTGCTGACCTTCCTCGATTACCACGTCGACCCGCCCAAGTACTCGGTGGACGAGTGCATCGACCGGGGCCTGACGTATTCCGTACCGCTGAAGGCCAAGCTCCGGCTGGTGTGCAACGATTCGGACAACGAGGATTTCGAGACGATTGAGCAGGAAGTGTTCCTGGGCAACATCCCGTACATGACCGAAAAGGGCTCGTTCGTTATTAACGGCGCCGAGCGCGTTATCGTGTCGCAGCTGCATCGCTCGCCGGGCGTGTTCTTTGCCCAGAGCAAGCACACCAACGGCACCAAGCTGTATTCGGCCCGTATCATCCCGTTCAAGGGCTCGTGGATTGAGTTTGCCACGGACGTGAACAACGTGATGTACGCCTACATCGACCGGAAGAAGAAATTCCCGGTTACCACGCTGCTGCGCGCCATCGGCTACGGCACCGACAAAGACATTCTCGACCTGTTCGGGTTGTCGGAAGAGGTGAAGGCCGACAAGAAGAACCTCAAGAAAGCTGTCGGCCGCAAGCTGGCGGCCCGGGTGCTGCGCACCTGGACCGAGGACTTCGTGGACGAGGACACCGGCGAAGTAGTTTCCATCGACCGCAACGAGGTGCTGATGGAGCGCGATTCCGAAATCTCGGAGGAGGACATCGACATCATCCTGAATGCGGGTGCCAAGTCGGTGATTCTGCACCGCGAGAACGTGAACATTGCGGACTACGCCATCATCTACAACACGCTTCAGAAGGACAACTCTAACTCGGAGAAGGAAGCCGTGGAGCAGATTTACCGTCAGTTGCGGAACACCGAAGCACCCGACGAGGAAACTGCCCGCGACATCATCCAGAAGTTGTTCTTCTCGGACAAGCGCTACGACCTCGGCGACGTAGGCCGCTACCGCATCAACAAGAAGCTGGGCATTGAGACCAACTGGGACGCCCGCGTGCTGACCAACGAGGACATCGTGCTCATCGTGAAGTACCTGATCGGTCTGATCAACTCGAAGGCCATTGTCGATGACATTGACCACTTGAGCAACCGCCGCGTGCGCACGGTGGGCGAGCAGCTCTACGCCCAGTTCGGCGTGGGTCTGGCCCGCATGGCCCGCACCATCAAGGAGCGCATGAACGTGCGCGACAACGAGGACTTCAAGCCTGTCGACCTGATCAACGCCCGCACTTTGTCGAGCGTTATCAACTCGTTCTTCGGCACCAACCAGCTTTCCCAGTTCATGGACCAGACCAACCCGCTGGCCGAGGTGACGCACAAGCGTCGCGTATCGGCACTCGGGCCCGGAGGTCTGAGCCGCGAGCGGGCCGGTTTCGAAGTACGCGACGTGCACTACACGCACTACGGCCGTCTCTGCACCATCGAAACGCCGGAAGGACCCAATATTGGTCTGATTTCGTCGCTGTGCGTGCACGCCCGCGTGAACTCGATGGGCTTCATCGAAACGCCATACCGCACGGCCATCAACGGCCAGGTGGACATGACGGAGAACGTGAAGTACCTGACCGCGGAGGAAGAAGACACCCACCACATCGCCCAGGCCAACGCCCCGATTGATGATGAAGGCAACTTCCTGAACGACCTCGTAAAAGGCCGTTTCGAGGGTGACTTCCCCGTGGTAGGCCCCGACGAGTACAGCTACATGGACGTAGCCCCGAACCAGATTGTGTCGGTGGCTGCTTCGCTGATTCCGTTCCTGGAGCACGACGACGCCAACCGCGCCCTGATGGGCTCGAACATGCAGCGCCAGGCCGTGCCGCTCTTGAAAGCCGAAGCCCCCATCGTAGGCACCGGCCTCGAAGGCCGCGTGGCCACCGACTCGCGCACCCTGGTGGTAGCCGAGGGCGACGGCGTGATTGACTACGTGGATGCAAACCGCATCGTGGTGAAGTACGACCTGAGCGAGGACGAAATCCTGGTAAGCTTCGACGCCGAGAAGATTTCCTACGACCTCATCAAGTTCCGCCGCACCAACCAGGACACCTGCATCAACCTGACGCCCCTCGTGAAGAAGGGCGAGCGGGTAACGCGCGGCCAGGTGCTGTGCGAAGGCTACGGCACCAACAAGGGCGAGCTGGCCCTGGGCCGCAACATGCAGGTAGCGTTCATGCCGTGGCAGGGCTACAACTTCGAGGACGCCATCGTCATCTCGGAGAAAGTAGTGCGCGACGACATCTTCACCTCGATTCACATTGAGGAGTTCGAGCTGGAAGTGCGCGAAACCAAGCGCGGCGAAGAGGAGCTGACCTCGGAGATTCCGAACGTGAGCGAAGAAGCCGTACGCAACCTCGACGACAACGGCGTAATCCGCCTGGGCGCCGAGGTGAAGGAAGGCGACATCCTCATCGGTAAGATTACGCCCAAGGGCGAAACCGACCCGACCCCGGAGGAGAAGCTGCTCCGCGCCATTTTCGGCGACAAGGCCGGCGACGTGAAGGATGCTTCCTTGAAAGCGCCACCGTCGCTGAACGGCGTCGTTATCGGCACCAAGCTCTTCTCGCGTCCTAAGAAAGACAAAAACCTGCGGGCCAAGTCGAAAAAGGAAGTGGAGGAGCTGAAGGAAGCGTATTCGCGCGACCTGCGGGGCATCCGCGCCATCATGATTGAGAAGATGACCGCGCTGCTCGAAGGCAAGACGTCGCAAGGCATCAAGCACAAGTTCGGCGAGGAAATCATGTCGAAGGGCGTGAAGTTCGGCAAGAAGAACGTGGCCGAAAACCTGTTCCCCGACAAGAACCCCTACCGCGACGAGAGCAACTACGCCGTGCCCGAAGAGGCTAACCTGTTCAAGGACCTGGTGCTCGACGGCTGGACAGCTGATGCCCGCGTAAATGCCATGGTGGGCGAGCTGGTGAAGAACTACGCCAAGCGCCGCAACGTGGTAACGGCCCGCTTCAAGCGCGAGCGGTTCACGCTGGAAGTTGGCGACGAGTTGCCCGCCGGCATCGTGCAGCTGGCTAAAGTGTACATCGCCAAGAAGCGCAAGCTGAAGGTGGGTGACAAGATGGCCGGCCGCCACGGTAACAAAGGTGTCGTAGCCCGCATCGTGCGCGACGAGGACATGCCCTTCCTGCCCGACGGCACCCCCATGGACATCGTGCTCAACCCGCTCGGCGTACCAAGCCGGATGAACATCGGTCAGATTTACGAAACCGTACTCGGCTGGGCCGGCCTCAAGCTGGGCCGCACCTACGCCACCCCGATTTTCGACGGCGCTACCGAAGCCGAAGTATCAGCAGAGCTGACGGAAGCCGGTCTGCCGACCTTCGGCCGCGCGTATCTGCACGACGGCCTCACCGGCCAGCGTTTCGACCAGCCGGTAACGGTGGGTGTTATCTACATGCTGAAGCTGGGTCACCTGGTGGATGACAAGATGCACGCCCGTTCCATCGGCCCGTACTCGCTCATTACCCAGCAGCCGCTGGGTGGTAAGGCCCAGTTCGGTGGTCAGCGCTTCGGTGAGATGGAAGTGTGGGCCCTGGAGGCCTTCGGCGCGTCCAACGTGCTCCAGGAAATCCTGACGGTGAAGTCGGACGACGTGGTGGGCCGGGCCAAGGCGTACGAAGCCATTGTAAAAGGCGACGTGCTGCCCAAGCCCAACATCCCCGAGTCGTTCAACGTGCTCATCCACGAGCTGCGTGGTCTGGCATTGGAGATTACGCTTGACTAAGTATTCGAAAAAGGGAGCTACGGCCGGTTCGCCGGTGGTAGCTCCCGCTTCGGTTCTATAAGCAGTGGCCCAACCCCGCCACCGGCGTCGTACCGAGATATGGTCAGTACGACACTTGAAGCCCGGCGGGACGGGCCGCATTGAGCTTCGGTTTGCCAAAGCCGGAGTGGTTACCCATCAGACCTGCCGAAACCTACTGCCCGGCGTACCTATCCGACCGGCAGAGCACTTTTAGCAGAGTCGAGCTGTTATGGTATTTCCGCCTCGCTTAAGCGGCGCGGATTTTCCCTGACAGATAAACAGCCAACAGCTAACAGCTTCCCTACATGGCGTTTGCAAAAAACAAGAAACTGGTGCAGGACTTCTCGAAAGTCACCATCTCGCTGGCCTCGCCCGAATCCATTCTGGAGCGGTCGAACGGTGAGGTGATTAAGCCCGAAACCATCAACTACCGGACGTACAAGCCCGAGATGGGCGGCTTGTTCTGCGAGCGGATTTTCGGTCCCGTAAAGGACTGGGAGTGCCACTGCGGTAAATACAAGCGCATCCGTTACAAGGGCATCATCTGCGACCGTTGCGGCGTGGAGGTGACTGAGAAGAAAGTTCGCCGGGAGCGAATGGGCCACATCGAACTGGTGGTGCCCGTTGCGCACATCTGGTACTTCAAGTCGCTGCCCAATAAAATCGGCTACCTGCTGGGCCTGCCCACCAAGAAGCTCGACCAGATTATCTACTACGAGCGCTACGCCGTGGTGCAGCCGGGTACGCTGGCTGAGGAAGGCGTGCAGCAGCTCGACTTCCTGACCGAAGACGAATACCTCGACATCATCGACAAGCTCCCCCGCGAGAACCAGATGCTGCCGAACGATGACCCCAATAAGTTCATCGCCCGCATGGGGGCTGAGGCGCTGCAAATGCTGCTCGAGCGCATCAACCTCGATGAGCTGAGCTACTCGCTGCGCGACTCTGCGGCTACCGAAACTTCGCAGCAGCGTAAAGCCGAGGCCCTCAAGCGTCTGCGCGTGGTGGAAGCCTTCCGTGATGCCGCTACCCGCGTGGAGAACAAGCCCGAGTGGATGGTTATCCGCATGGTGCCCGTAATTCCGCCGGAGCTGCGCCCGCTCGTTCCGCTTGATGGTGGCCGTTTCGCCACTTCCGACCTGAACGACCTGTACCGTCGCGTTATCATCCGCAACAACCGCCTCAAGCGCCTGATTGAAATCAAGGCCCCGGAGGTGATTCTGCGGAACGAGAAGCGCATGCTGCAGGAAGCCGTAGATTCGCTCTTCGACAACTCGCGCAAGGTAAATGCCGTGCGCGCCGAAGGCAACCGCGCCCTGAAGTCGCTGTCCGATATGCTGAAAGGCAAGCAGGGCCGCTTCCGTCAGAACCTGCTCGGTAAGCGTGTCGACTACTCCGGCCGTTCGGTTATCGTGGTTGGTCCCGAGCTGAAGCTGCACGAGTGCGGCCTGCCCAAGAATATGGCGGCTGAGCTATTCAAGCCGTTCATTATCCGCAAGCTCATCGAGCGCGGCATTGTGAAAACGGTGAAGTCGGCCAAGAAAATTGTGGACCGCAAGGACGCCGTTGTCTGGGATATCCTGGAGAACGTGCTGAAAGGCCATCCCGTGCTGCTCAACCGGGCTCCAACGCTTCACCGTCTGGGTATCCAGGCATTCCAGCCGCGCCTCATCGAGGGCAAGGCTATCCAGCTGCACCCGCTCGTTTGTACGGCCTTCAACGCTGACTTTGACGGTGACCAGATGGCGGTACATGTGCCCCTGGGCCCGGCCGCTATTCTAGAAGCCTCCATGCTCATGCTGGCCTCGCACAACATCCTGAACCCCGCCAACGGCGCGCCCATCGCGGTACCGTCGCAGGACATGGTTCTGGGTTTGTACTACGTAACCAAAGGCAAGCGCAGCACCGACGACGAAAGCATCCAAGGCGAAGGCCGCGTGTTCTACTCGGACGAAGAGGTGGTGATTGCCATCAACGAAGGCCAGCTCTCGAAGCACGCCTACATCAAGGTGCGCACCGAGATTCGCGACGAGGACGATAACCTCGTGACGAAAATCATCGAAACCGTAGCCGGCCGCGTGCTCTTCAACCAGCTCGTGCCCCGCGAAGTAGGTTTCGTGGACGAGCTGCTGACCAAGAAGAAGCTCCAGCAGATTATCTCGCTGGTGTTCAAGCGCACGGGCATGGCCCGCACCGCGCAATTCCTCGACGACATCAAGACGCTGGGCTTCCAGTCGGCGTACAAAGGCGGTCTGTCGATGGGCCTCGGTGATATCCAGATTCCGAAGGAGAAGGATGAGCTGGTGAAGCAGGCCCAGGCCGACGTAGCCGCGGTAACCCAGAACTACCAGATGGGTCTGATTACCGACAACGAGCGTTACAACCAGGTTATTGACATCTGGACGCGCATCAACAACCAAATCACTGAAACCCTCATGGGTCGCCTCGAAAAGGAGAACCAGGGCTTCAACTCGATTTACATGATGATGCACTCCGGTGCCCGGGGCTCGCGCGAGCAGATTCGTCAGCTCGGTGGTATGCGGGGTCTGATGGCGAAGCCGCAGAAGTCGCTCCAAGGCTCGGTAGGCGAGATTATTGAGAACCCGATTCTGTCCAACTTCAAAGAAGGCCTGGACGTAATTGAGTACTTCATCTCGACCCACGGCGCCCGGAAAGGCCTCGCCGACACGGCCCTGAAAACGGCCGACGCCGGCTACCTGACCCGTCGTCTGGTAGACGTTTCACAGGACGTTATCGTGAACGAGCCCGATTGCGGCACGCTGCGCGGTATCGAAACCTTCGCGCTGAAGGATAACGAGGACATCGTGGAGCCGCTGGCCGAGCGCATCCTGGGCCGCGTGGCGGTGCACGACATCGTGGACCCGCTCACCGACGAAGTTATCCTGACGGCCGGCGACGAAATCACCGAGGAAATCACCCGCCGCATCGATGCCACGAGCATCGAGTCGGTGGAAATCCGTTCGGTACTGACCTGCGAGAGCAAGCGCGGTATCTGCGCCAAGTGCTACGGCCGCAACCTGTCGTCGGGCCGCATGGTCCAGCGCGGTGAGGCGGTTGGTGTAATTGCCGCTCAGTCGATTGGCGAGCCCGGCACTCAGCTCACGCTGCGTACCTTCCACGTAGGTGGTACGGCTTCCAACATTGCGGTGGAAGCCAGCATCCGCGCCAAATTTGCGGGCGTGATTGAGTTCGAGGATATCCGGACCGTGGAAACGGCCAGCGCCGATGGCGAGGCCGTGAACGTGGTAATGGGTCGCTCGGGCGAAATCCGCATCGTGGAGAAAGGCACCGGCAAAGTGTTCATCTCGAACCACGTGCCTTACGGCTCGTTCCTGCTCGTGAAAGAGGGCCAGGAGGTCGAGAAGGGCCAGGAACTCAACAACTGGGACCCCTACAACGCCGTTATTCTGGCCGAGTTCGACGGTACCATTGTTTACGACGCCATCACGGAAGGCATCACCTACCGCGAGGAGTCGGATGAGCAGACGGGCCACCGCGAGAAGGTGATTATCGAGTCGAAGTCGGCCAAGGACCAGAACCCCGCCATCATCGTGCGCCCCGGCAAAAAGGGCGACGAGGAGGGGCAGAAGGGCTACAGCATCCCGGTGGGCTCGCACCTGAACGTGGAGAACGGCCAGAAAATCAAGGCCGGTCAGATTCTGGCGAAGATTCCGCGCGCCGTGGGCAAAACCCGCGACATTACGGGTGGTCTGCCCCGCGTAACCGAGCTGTTCGAGGCCCGCAACCCGTCGAACCCGGCCGTAGTGGCCGAAATCGACGGCGTGGTAACCTACGGTACGGTGAAGCGTGGTAACCGCGAAATCTTCGTCGAGTCGAAAGACGGGGTGAAGAAGAAGTACATGGTGCCGCTGTCCAAGCACATTCTGGTGCAGGACAACGACTTCATCCGGGCCGGTGCGCCGCTCTCCGATGGCGCCATTACGCCGTCCGACATTCTGAGCATTCAGGGTCCGGGCGCGGTGCAGGAGTACCTCGTGAACGAGATTCAGGAAGTGTACCGCTTGCAGGGTGTGAAAATCAACGATAAGCACATCGAGGTGGTCGTCCGCCAGATGATGCAGAAAGTTGTGATTCTCGACGCCGGCGACACATCGTTCCTCGAACATCAGGTAATCGACAAGATTATCTTCATGGAGGAGAACGACACCATCATCGACATGAAGGTGGTGACCAACGCCGGCGACTCGACCAACCTCAAGCCCGGTCAGATTGTGACGGCTCGCCGCCTGCGCGACGAGAACAGCAGCCTGCGCCGCCGCGACCTGCAGCTGGTGGAAGTGCGCGACGCTCAGCCATCCGTTTCCCGTCCGACGCTCCAGGGTATCACCCAGGCCTCGTTGGGCACCCAGTCGTTCATCTCGGCCGCTTCCTTCCAGGAGACGACCAAGGTGCTCTCGGAAGCCGCCATCCGTGGCAAGGCCGACGAGCTGCTGGGCCTCAAAGAGAACGTGATTGTGGGCCACCTCATCCCGGCCGGTACCGGTCTGCGCGAGTACACCCGCCAGATTGTGGGCTCGAAGGAAGAGATGGAAGCCGCTCAGGCCGCCAAAGCTGAAGAGGCTGCTGCGCCTGCCAAGCGTCCCTCGCGCGCCAAGCGCGAAGTTTCGGCAGAGTAATTTGCGGAAGTGAGTAAATGAGAAACCCCAGCCGGAGCGATTCGGCTGGGGTTTTCTTTGTTAGCTTTGGCTACATGACGCGAATGAATCATTACTAACGCCTTGTTCCTATTTGATGCGGCTAGCTTCAGCTTTATAGAGTCAGTATTGACTTTTGTGTTCTTTGCTGCATGTGCCTTCGCCCTATTTCTGGCATTAAGAAAAAACTTGTTTTCCCGGACTGTCGGGCTAATACTTACTTGGATTTTGGCTGTCGTTTCTATGCCATTTTGGGGTGGAAATGACAACCTATCATTCTTTGTCTTCATCTCACCACTGCTGATGGGGTTAATATTTGTACTGTACAGAGTGTTCTCGTGGCTTCGCAATTAGAGAATGTGAGAACGAAGTGCCTTGTTACTGTTATCTGTAAAAGAAGAGTTTCTAACATTTCTGAGCCAATTCACACCAATGAACCAACCTACCGAACCCCAGAACCCCGACGCGGCCCAGCCGCAGGACCCGAACGCCATCAACATTGAGTTATCGGAGGAGATGGCCGAGGGCGAGTACGCCAACCTAGCCATGATTGCACATAGCAGCAGCGAATTTGTGATTGACTTTATTCGGCTGATGCCAGGGGTGCCCAAGGCCAAAGTGAAGTCGCGCATCATCCTCACGCCCGAGCACGCCAAGCGGTTGCAGGCGGCGCTGGCGGAGAACATCGAGCGGTTCGAGCAGGCCAACGGCTCCATCAAGGCCCAGCAGGAAACGCCGGCGTACCCAATGGGCTTTGGCGGTACGATGGGGGAGGCGTAGGCCTCGGATTGAACCGAAAGCAAAAACAGCAGCTTCTACTGTAGCGGTAGAAGCTGCTGTTGTGTTTGGTGGCGGGCAGTAATAGAACGTCATGCAGAGCGGAGCGAAGCATCTCGCGTGCTGATGTTGCCGGACTCACTACAACGTCAGGACGCGAGATGCTTCGCTCCGCTCTGCATGACGTTCGGGTAGCACTCATCCTGGCTTCCTAAAACAAACTATCTCAACTCGTTTGCTATTGCCGCGCAACCTTTCTACCTTTGCAAGCCTAATTTTTGGGAGAGAACCCTCCCTGGACAAACCATTTCCGTAAATGCCTACTATCAACCAGTTAGTACGAAAAGGCCGCGAGAAACTGACGACTAAGTCGAAGTCGCCGGCCCTCGATTCGTGCCCGCAGCGCCGTGGCGTCTGCACCCGGGTGTACACCACCACGCCTAAGAAGCCGAACTCGGCGATGCGTAAGGTTGCCCGCGTGCGCCTCACCAACGGCAAAGAAGTAAACGCCTACATCCCTGGCGAAGGCCACAACCTGCAGGAGCACAGCATCGTGCTGATTCGCGGTGGTCGGGTGAAAGACCTGCCCGGCGTGCGTTACCACATCATTCGCGGTGCCCTCGATACGGCCGGCGTTAACGGCCGGACCCAGCGCCGCTCGAAGTACGGTGCCAAGCGCCCCAAGCCCGGTCAGGCAGCCGCGGCCGGTAAAGGTGCTCCCGCCAAGAAGAAAAAGTAATTGAAGCCGGGTGAGGTAGTGCGAAGTGCTGGATAGCACATGGTTCTTATCCCACTTTCCCGCTACAGCAACCCATTTCTACTCTCATGAGAAAGTCAAAACCAAAGAAGCGCATCCTCCTGCCCGACCCCAAGTACAAGGAGACGCTGGTAACCCGGTTCGTCAACTACATGATGTATGACGGCAAGAAAAACCTGGCCTACACCATTTTCTACGATGCCTGCGAGCTGGTAGAAGCCCGCACCAAGGAAAGCGGCGTGGAGATGTGGCGCAAAGCCCTCAACAACGTGATGCCAACCGTAGAAGTGAAGAGCCGCCGCGTAGGTGGTGCTACCTTCCAGGTTCCCATCGAAGTTCGCCCCGACCGCCGCATTGCCGTCGGTTCGAAGTGGCTGATTCAGTACGCCCGTCGTCGTGGTGAGAAAACCATGAAGGACAAGCTGGCCGGCGAAATCATTGCCGCCGCGAAGGGTGAAGGTGCCGCCGTCAAGAAGAAGGACGACACCCACCGGATGGCCGAAGCCAACAAGGCTTTCTCGCACTTCCGTTTCTAAGCCGACGAATGAGCGAATGTGGGCTGGCGCGCCGGTTCAGGAACTGAACTATTCACGCCCCGCGCACATTCACTGATTCACTCATTCACTTATCGACCCAATGGCTGTAAATAAAGAGCTGCAATACCTCCGGAATATCGGGATTATGGCGCACATCGATGCTGGTAAAACCACCACGTCGGAGCGTATTCTCTACTATACCGGCAAGACCCACAAACTCGGGGAGGTTCACGAAGGTGGCGCCACGATGGACTGGATGGAGCAGGAGCAGGAGCGGGGTATCACCATTACCTCGGCTGCTACTACTACGTTCTGGAATTACCCTACCGACGCCAACGGCGACCCGGTAGACGATACCAAGCAGTACAAAATCAACCTGATTGACACCCCCGGCCACGTGGACTTCACGGTGGAGGTGGAGCGCTCCTTGCGCGTGCTCGACGGCGCCGTGGCGCTGTTCTGCGCCGTATCGGGTGTAGAGCCCCAGTCGGAAACCGTATGGCGTCAGGCTGACAAGTACAAGGTGCCCCGCATCTGCTTCGTCAACAAGATGGACCGCGCCGGTGCCGACTTCTTCAAGGCCGTAAACGAAATCAAGGAGAAGCTGGGGGCTAACCCCGTGCCGCTCCAGATTCCGATTGGTGCCGAAGAAACCTTCAAAGGAGTAGTTGACCTGCTCACGGGCAAAGCCATTGTGTGGGACGATTCGACCCAAGGCAAATCGTACAGCGAAATCCCCGTTCCTGAGGACCTCGTTGACACGGTAGCTGAGTGGCGCCAGAAGCTCGTGGAGAGCGTAGCCGAATACGACGACGCCCTGCTCGAGAAGTTCTTCGACGACCCGGACTCCATCACCCGCGAGGAAATGATGGTCGTTATCCGCCAGGCTGTTATCGACATGAAGTTCTCGCCCGTAATGTGCGGCTCGGCCTTCAAAAACAAGGGTGTACAGACGATGTTGGACGGCGTAATGGCCTACCTGCCGTCGCCCCTCGACATGCCTGCTATCATCGGTACCAACCCTGATACCGGCGAGGAAATCGAGCGTCACCCCGACAACTCGGAGCCTTTCACGGCCCTGGCCTTCAAAATTGCTACCGACCCCTTCGTGGGCCGCTTGTGCTTCTTCCGCTGCTACAGCGGCGTGCTCGATGCCGGTTCGTACGTGCACAACAACCGCACGAACAAGAAGGAGCGTATCTCGCGCCTCATGCAGATGCACTCCAACAAGCAGAACCCTATCGACAAGATTCAGGCCGGCGACATTGCGGCCGGCGTGGGTTTCAAGGACATCAAAACCGGTGACACGCTGACCGACGAGAAGTCGCGCATCGTGCTCGAGTCGATGTCGTTCCCTGAGCCGGTTATTGGTTACGCTATCGAGCCCAAGACGCAAGCCGACGTGGACAAGATGGGCATGGCCATTGCCAAGCTTGTGGAAGAAGACCCCACCCTGGTGGTACAGACCGACCCCGAGACGGGCCAGACCGTACTTAAGGGCATGGGCGAATTGCACCTCGAAATCATCATCGACCGTCTGCGTCGGGAGTTCAAGGTAGAAATCAACCAGGGTGCTCCTCAGGTGGCCTACAAAGAGGTACTCACCAAAACCGTTGAGCACCGCGAGACCTACAAGAAGCAGACCGGTGGCCGCGGTAAGTTCGGCGACATCGTGTTTGAGCTGGGTCCGAAAGAAACCGATCCGGAGAAACCCGGTCTGGAGTTCGTGAACGATATCACGGGTGGCGTAATCCCCCGCGAATTCATCGCGCCAATCCAGAAAGGCTTCGAAGAGGCGATGAAGAACGGCCCGCTGGCCGGCTTCCCCATCGAGGGCATGAAAGTGCGTCTGTTCTTCGGTTCCTTCCACGACGTTGACTCGGACGCCCTGTCGTTCGAACTCGCCGCCCGTGGTGGTTTCCGCGAAGCCGGCCGCCAGGCTGGTCCGAAGCTGCTCGAGCCAATTATGGCTGTAGAAGTAGCTTCGCCCGACGAGTACACCGGCTCAGTAACCGGCGACCTCAACCGTCGTCGTGGTATCATGAAGGGCATGGACACGAAGGCTGGTGCGAACATCATCAAGGCCGACGTTCCGCTGTCAGAGCTGTTTGGTTACGTAACGTCGCTGCGGACGATTACGTCGGGTCGGGCTTCGGCTTCGCTCACGTTCTCGCACTACGACCAGGTGCCGAACAACCTCGCCGAAGGTATCATCGCCAAGCAGAAGGGCAACGCTATCCGCTAACCCGCTTTTCACTAATCGACATGAATCAGAAAATTCGCATCAAGCTCAAATCCTACGACCACAACTTGGTGGACAAATCGTCGGAGAAGATTGTGACGGCGGTGAAGGCTACGGGCGCTATCGTAAGCGGTCCGATTCCCCTGCCCACGAAAAAGGAAAAATTCACCGTGCTCCGTTCGCCCCACGTGAACAAGAAGAGCCGGGAGCAATTCCAGCTCTGCACCTACAAGCGCCTCGTCGACATCTACTCGACTTCGTCGAAGACTGTAGATGCCCTGATGAAGCTGGAGCTGCCCAGCGGTGTTGACGTTGAAATCAAAGTCTGAGGACCGGATTTCCGTTAGCTAGCTAACCCAAACGCCCCACTGGTTCTTCGGAGCCGGTGGGGCGTTTTTGCGTTGAGCGGGGTAGGGGATGACAGGCGGCTTTCAGAGCCCTAACTATCTAACTCTGAAAATATTTCGGGGCCACCTTAGATATTCCGGCTACAAATCCCTAGCTTTGCACTCCATTTGCGAAAATGCCACGCGGGCGTTTTCGAGTGTGTCTTTTTTAAAACCCCAATTGAATGCCTGGCATCATCGGTAAAAAAATCGGTATGACAAGCCTCTTCACTCCGGACGGGAAGAACATTCCCTGCACGCTCATCGAAGCGGGTCCGTGCGTAGTGACGCAGGTTAAGACCATCGAAACGGACGGCTATTTGGCCATCCAACTCGGTTACGGCGAGAAGAAAGCGAAGAACACGACCAAGCCACTGGCCGGTCATTTCGCTAAAGCCGGAACCACTCCCAAGAAAAAACTCGTTGAGTTCCGCACCGACGACGCCGCCAACTTTGCCGCTGGCAGCGAAATCAACACCTCGTTGTTCGAGGAGGGCGAATTCGTTGACGTAGTAGGTACGTCGAAGGGTAAGGGTTTCCAGGGCGTTGTAAAGCGCTACAACTTCGCCGGTGTGGGCGGCCAGACGCACGGCCAGCACAACCGGGCGCGTCACCCCGGCTCCATCGGTGCCTGCTCGTGGCCTTCGCGCGTATTCAAAGGAATGCGCATGGGTGGTCGCATGGGCAATGACCGGGTGAAAGTGCAGAACCTGAAGGTTATGCGCATTGTAGCCGACAAAAACCTCATCGTGGTGAGCGGCTCGATTCCCGGTGCCAAGAACTCTTTCGTGGTCCTGGAAAAATAACCTAGTAAGATGGAACTGTCAGTAATCAATAGCAAAGGCGAAGACACCGGCCGTAAGGTTACGCTGTCCGACGCCATCTTCGGCCTCGAGCCGAACGAGCACGTGATGTACCTCGACGTGAAGCAGTACTTGGCCAACCAGCGCCAGGGCACGCACAAGTCGAAGCAGCGCAACGAAGTGCACGGCACTACCAAGAAGCTGAAGAAGCAGAAAGGCACCGGCGGTGCCCGCGCCGGCTCCATGAAGTCGGGCGTATTCGTAGGCGGTGGCCGCATGTTCGGCCCGCAGCCCCGCGACTACGGCTTCAAGCTCAACAAGAAAACCAAGCGTCTGGCCCGCCTGTCGGCCCTCTCGTCGCTGGCTCAGGACGGCAAGGTATCGGTAGTGGAAAACATTACCATGTCGGCCGTGAAGACCAAGGACTTCGCCGCCATCTTGGCCGGCCTGAAGCTGAACAACGGCAAAAAGACCCTGCTCGTAACGGGCGCGGTTGAAAAGAACGTGGTCCTGTCGGCCCGCAATATTCAGCGCGTGAGCGTGGCCACTCCGGTAGCCCTCAACACCCACGACCTGCTGAACACCGATACGCTGCTGCTGTCGGAGGATGGTCTGACGGCCTTGGAACAACTCTATACCAGCGCTGAGTAATGAGCATTCTGAAAAAACCCATCGTAACGGAGAAGGCGACCAGCCTCAACGACAAAGGCCAGTATTCCTTTGACGTAGCCATCGACGCCAACAAGGTGCAGATCAAAAAGGAGATTGAGCAGCTCTACGGAGTGACCATCACCAGCATCAGCACCATGCGCACGATTGGCAAGGTGAAGTCTAAGTTCACCAAAGGCGGCTCCATCTCGGGCCGTCGCCCCCACGGCAAAAAGGCCGTGGTTACCGTGAAAGAAGGCGACATCATCGACTTCTACAGCGGCCTGTAAGCCAGTATATCTCCCGCCAAAAGTTTAAGCAAGAGTAATGGCACTCAAAAAACTAAGACCAACATCACCGGGTCAGCGCTTCCGCATCGCCCCGGCCTTCGACGAGCTTACTGCGTCGACGCCGGAGAAGTCGCTGTTGGCACCAATTAAAAACTCCGGTGGCCGTAACAACTCGGGCAAAATGTCGAACCGCTACATGGGCGGCGGACACAAAGCCCGTTACCGTATCATCGACTTCAAGCGTGACAAGGCTTCGGTGCCCGCCACGGTGAAGACGATTGAGTACGACCCCAACCGCACCGCCCGTATTGCCCTGCTGCACTACGCCGACGGTGAGAAGCGCTACATCATTGCTCCGGCCGGTTTGGCCGTCGACAGTGTAATCGTTTCGGGTTCGGGTGTGGCCCCCGAGGTAGGTAATGCCCTGCCCCTGCGCGAAATTCCGTTGGGTACGATTGTACACAACATCGAGCTGCAGCCGGGCGCCGGCGCTGCCATGGCCCGTTCGGCCGGCACCTACGCCCAGCTCGTCGCCCGCGAAGACCGCTACGCCACCCTGAAACTGCCTTCCGGCGAAATGCGGATGGTCCTCGTTACCTGCATGGCCACGGTCGGCACGGTATCCAACGGCGACCACATGAGCGTTCGTCTGGGCAAAGCCGGCCGTAACCGCTGGATGGGCCGTCGCCCACGCGTTCGTGGTGTTGCCATGAACCCCGTCGATCACCCAATGGGTGGTGGCGAAGGCAAGTCGTCGGGTGGTCACCCACGCAGCCGTAACGGTATCTTCTCGAAAGGCCAGAAGACCCGTAACAAGAACAAGTATTCCGAGCAGCTCATCGTCAACCGTAAAGGCAAGAAATAAGCAATGGCACGTTCACTGAAAAAAGGGCCGTACATTGACTTCCGGCTCGAGAAGAAAGTAACGGCAATGGAAGAATCCGGCAAAAAGTCGGTGGTGAAGACCTGGTCGCGCCGCTCGATGATTTCGCCTGACTTCGTAGGCCACACGTTCGCCGTGCACAACGGCAATAAGTTCATCCCGGTGTATGTCACGGAGAACATGGTAGGGCACAAGCTCGGTGAGTTTGCCCCGACCCGTAACTTCCGCGGCCACGTCGCCAAGAAAGATAAAGGCAAGCGCTAATTATGGAAGCAGTAGCTAAACTCCGGAACGTGCCCACCTCGCCGCGCAAGATGCGCCTGGTGGCCAACCTGGTCCGCGGTCAGAAAGTGACCCGGGCCCTCGGCCTGCTGAAATTTGAGGCCAACTCGGGTGCTCCTAAAATCGAGAAACTGCTCCTGTCGGCCCTGGCCAACTGGCAGCAGAAGAACGAGGACGAGCGCATCGAGGATGCTAATCTCTACATCAAGGAGATTTTCGTGGATGAAGGCCGCATGCTGAAGCGTCTGCGCCCCGCCCCCCAGGGCCGTGGCCACCGCATCCGTAAGCGGAGCAACCATGTAACGCTCATCATCGACACGAAAGTGGAGCCGCTCGGCAGCAAAGCCGCCGCTAAGCAGGCCGCCGAAACGATGAGCCCCGAGGCTTCGGCCGATGCTGCCCCTAAGAAGGCTGCTCGTCGTGGCACCAAGAAATCAACTGAAACCAAGGCAGAAGCCACCGCATAAGCACTATGGGACAGAAAGTAAATCCGGTTGGCTTCCGTCTGGGCGTCATTAAAGGATGGGACTCGAACTGGTACGGCGGCAAGGACTTTGCCGACAAGCTGGTTGAAGACGAGAAAATCCGCAAATATATCAACGCTCGTATCCCGAAGGGTGGCATCAGCCGCATCGTGATTGAGCGCACGCTGAAGCGCGTGACCATTACCATCAACACGGCCCGTCCGGGCGTGGTGATTGGTAAAGGCGGTGCCGAGGTGGACAAGATCAAGGACGAGCTGAAGCAGATTACCGGCAAAGACGTTCAGATCAACATTTTCGAGATTAAGCGCCCCGAGCTGGACGCCAAGCTGGTTGGCGAGAGCATCGCCCAGCAGCTGGCTGCCCGGATCTCGTTCCGTCGCGCCATGAAGATGTCGATCCAGGCCGCTATGCGTGTTGGTGCCGAAGGCATCAAGATCCAGTGCGGTGGCCGTTTGGGTGGGGCTGAAATCGCCCGCTCCGAGCAGTACAAGGAGGGCCGGACGCCGCTGCACACGCTGCGCGCCGACATCGACTACGCCCTGTCGGAAGCTCAGACGGTATATGGCAAGATCGGCATCAAGGTGTGGATCATGCGCGGTGAGGTGTTCGGCAAGCCCGACCTCTCGCCCAACCAGCAGCCCGCGGGTGGTCAGGGTGGCGACAGCCGCAACGACCGTGGCCCCCGTGGCGAGCGTGGCCCGCGCCGCGACCGGAATGACCGGGGTGGTGACAGCCGTGGTGGCGACAGCCGTGGCGGTCAGCGTCGGGGGCCGGGTGGCCCAGGCGGTGCCGGCGGTGCCAACCGGGGCGGTGGCGCACCGCGTCGCTAGTCCTCTCCCTTTCTCTCGAATTTTAAGACAGTATAACTCATGTTACAACCGAAAAGGACCAAGTATCGCAAGATGCAAAAGGGTCGCATACATGGCTTAGCCCATCGCGGCAGCTCCATCGACTTCGGTTCGTTCGCTATCAAGTCGCTGGAACAAGCGTGGATTACGGCTCGCCAGATTGAGGCTGCCCGTATCGCCATGACCCGCGCCATGAAGCGCGAAGGTCAGGTATGGATTCGCATTTTCCCCGACAAGCCCATTACCAAGAAGCCCGCTGAAGTGCGGATGGGTAAGGGTAAAGGTTCGCCCGAGTATTGGGTGGCCTGCGTGAAGCCCGGCACCATCATGTTCGAATCGGACGGGGTGTCGCTGGAAGTAGCCCAGGAGTCGCTGCGCCTCGCGGCCCAGAAGCTGCCGGTGCGGACGTCGTTTGTTGTTCGTCGTGACTACGTAGAAAACAAGTAAGATGAAAAACGCCGATATCCGCAACCTCTCGCTGGAGGACCTCAAAAATCAATTGAAGACCGAGCAGACCTCGGGCCAGACCATGCGCTTCGCGCACGCCATCTCGCCGCTGGAAAACCCGCTCCGTCTGAAGCAAGCCCGCAAAAACGTCGCCCGTCTGCTGACCGAGTTGAAGCGTCGCGAGAACGAGCAGGCTACAAACACTGCTAACTAACGATGGCAAACAACGAAGAACAGCAGGGCACTGCCGCTACCACTGAGCGGAACCTGCGCAAAGAAATCATCGGCCGTGTTACCTCCTCCAAGATGGACAAGTCCATCACGGTGATGGTAGAGAGCAAGATGAAGCACCCCATCTACGGCAAGTTCGTTACCAAGTCGACCAAGTTCATGGCCCACGACGAGAACAACGAATGCGGCGAAGGTGATACGGTACGCATTATGGGTACTCGTCCGCTTAGCAAAAAGAAGCGGTGGAGACTGGTTGAAATTCTAGAACGCGCCAAGTAAGATGATACAGCAAGAATCCCGTCTGACCGTCGCTGATAACAGCGGCGCCAAAGAAGTTCTCTGCATTCGTGTCCTCGGTGGCACGGGCAAGAAATACGCCAGCGTGGGCGACAAGATTGTCGTGTCCATCAAGTCGGCCATCGGCTCCGGCAACGCTAAAAAAGGCACGGTTTCCAAGGCCGTTGTGGTTCGCACGAAGAAAGAGGTACGCCGCAAGGATGGCTCTTACATTCGTTTCGACGACAACGCCGCCGTGTTGCTCAACAACAACGACGAGCCGCGTGGTACGCGCATCTTCGGCCCCGTAGCCCGCGAGCTGCGTGAGCGCCAGTTCATGAAGATTGTTTCGCTGGCTCCTGAAGTTCTCTAATCATGGCAACTAAAAAAGCAGCGCCCGCGAAACTGCACGTGAAAACCGGTGACACCGTACTGGTGATTGCCGGCGACGAGAAAGGCAAAACCGGCACCATCAAGTCGGTTAACCGTTCGACCCAGCGTGTGATCGTGGAAGGCCTGAACCTGGCAACCAAGCACAACAAACCTAGTGCGAAGAACCCCCAGGGCGGCATCACCAAGATCGAGGCCCCGATTCACGTGAGCAACGTGAAGCGTGTGGACTCGGCTAACGCCTAACCGCTCCCGACATGGCTCGTTTCAAAGAAAAATACAACAAAGAGGTAGTACCCGCGCTCCAGGAGAAATTCCAGTTCAAGAGCATTATGCAGGTACCGCGCATCACCAAAATCTGCATCAACCGCGGCATTGGCGCGGCAGTTGCCGACAAGAAGCTGGTGGATAACGGCGTGGATGAGCTGACCATCATCACCGGCCAGAAAGCTGTTCCGACCATCGCCAAGCGTTCGGTTTCGAACTTCAAGCTGCGCGAGGGTATGCCGATTGGCGCCCGCGTAACGCTGCGCGGTGAGCAGATGTACGAATTCCTCGACCGTCTGCTGACCGTGGCCCTGCCCCGGGTACGCGACTTCAAAGGCATCAACGACAAGGGCTTCGACGGCCGGGGTAACTACACCCTGGGCGTGAAAGAGCAGATCATCTTCCCGGAGATTTCGATTGACAAGATCAAGTCGATTGCCGGTATGGATATCACCTTCGTTACGACGGCCGAAAACGACGAGCAGAGCTACGAACTGCTTAAGGCCTTCGGAATGCCATTCGCCAACGCTAAGAAAGAAAACAATGGCTAAGGAAAGCATGAAAGCACGGGAACGGAAGCGCGTCGCTACCGTAGCCCGTTACGCCGAGAAGCGCAAGGCCCTGAAAGCGGCCGGCGACTACGAAGGCCTGGACAAACTGCCGCGCAATGCGTCGCCCGTGCGCCTGCACAACCGCGACAAAATCGACGGCCGTCCCCGCGGTTACATGCGTAAGTTCGGCATCAGCCGCGTACGCTTCCGCGAAATGGCTCTCGCCGGCAAAATTCCCGGCGTAACCAAGTCGAGCTGGTAAGTTAGTGTTGAATAGTTGGTAGTGAGTAGTGAGATGATGTTCGGTTGTCCGACAAGGATTTGTTGAACATCATCTCACCACTCACTGCCAACTACTCGATACTGAATTAAAATTTGGCAGGTTGCCGAAAGAAACCATTGGCCGAGCCGTCAGAAGCCGAGCCGAGTAGTCTTAACCGAAAATTTCGCTGGCTCCTTTCGGGGGCCGGTGAAATTTTCCTATCTTTGCGGCTCCCTAAAAAAGGGCGCTTCATTTTTACAATCGAATGAACACAGATCCAATTGCCGACTACCTGACCCGGGTACGCAATGCCATCAAGGCAAATCACCGGGTGGTGGAGATTCCGGCCAGCAACATCAAGAAGGAGATTACGAAAGTGCTCTACAAGAAGGGCTACATTCAGAGCTACCGCTTCGATGACGCCGCCGTGCAGGGTACGATTAAAATCGCCCTCAAGTACAACCCCACCACGAAGGTGCCGGCTATTACGAAACTGCAGCGCGTGAGCACGCCCGGTCTGCGCCAGTACGCGCACATCGGCAACATGCCCCGTGTGCTCAACGGCCTCGGTATCGCCATTCTCTCCACGTCGAAGGGCGTGATGACGGAGAAAGAGGCGAAGAACGAGAACGTGGGCGGCGAAGTGCTGTGCTACGTTTACTAATCTGAAAGGAAACAGAAACTATGTCACGCATTGGTAAACTGCCCATCAGCCTGCCCGACAACGTGCAGATTGAAGTGAGCAACGACAACAACGTAACCGTGAAGGGCCCCAAGGGCACTTTGGTGGTTCCCGTAGACCGCGACATCAACGTGGCTACTGAGGACGGCCAGTTGGTGGTAACCCGCCCCACGGAGCAGAAGCGCCACAAGGCCATGCACGGCCTGTACCGCTCGCTGCTAAGCAACGCCGTGGACGGCGTGAGCAACGGCCTCGAGAAGAAGCTGGAACTGGTAGGCGTAGGCTACAAGGCCGCCGTATCGGGCACCACGCTGGAGCTTTCGCTCGGCTACTCGCACAACATTTTCCTGGCGATGCCCGCTGAGGTAACGGCTACGGCCCTCACCGAAAAAGGTAAAAACCCCATCGTTACCCTCACCAGCATCGACAAGCAGTTGCTGGGCCAGGTAGCCGCAAAGATTCGCTCGTTGCGCAAAGTTGAGCCCTACAAAGGCAAAGGCGTGCGTTTCGTGGGTGAGCAGATTCGTCGTAAGGCTGGTAAAACGGCTTCGAAATAATAACGCACCATGGCTTTCGATAAAGCAACTAGAAGAAAACGGATCCAGCGCATCATCCGCACTAAGGTGGCTGGCACGTCCGAGCGTCCGCGTTTGTCGGTGTTCCGCAGCAATACGGGCATTTATGCTCAGATTATTGACGACACCACCGGCCACACGCTGGCGTCTGCTTCCTCGAAGCACGTTTTGGTGGAAGGGGGCAACGGAGTCGCCCTCGCCGCCGCAGTCGGCAAAGAGCTTGCCGCCCGTGCTACTGGAAAAGGAATTTCGAAAGTGGTATTTGACCGTTCCGGTTACCTCTACCACGGCCGCGTAAAATCATTGGCAGAAGGAGCCCGCGAAGGCGGCCTCAATTTCTAATCTATCATCATGGCAGAATTCAACAACGGCCCTCGTGGTGGCGGTAACGACCGCGGCGGCAACGACCGTCGTGGTGGTGGCAATGACCGTCGCGGCGGCAACGACCGCAACAAAGACAACGATTCGCGCACCGGCGACTCCGACCTGAAAGAGAAAGTAGTAGCTATCAACCGCGTTGCCAAAGTGGTAAAGGGTGGTCGTCGCTTCAGCTTCTCGGCCATCGTGGTAGTAGGTGACGGCAAAGGCACCGTAGGCTACGGCCTCGGCAAAGCCAACGAAGTAACTGACGCCATTGCCAAAGGCATTGACGACGCGAAGAAGAACCTGGTGAAGGTACCGATGTACAAGCACACGGTTCCGCACAAGATGGAAGGCAAGTACTCGGGTGGTTTCGTGCTGGTTCAGCCGGCCGCCGAAGGTACGGGTGTAATTGCGGGCGGTGCTATGCGTGCCGTGTTCGAAAGCGCCGGTATCAAAGACGTACTGGCTAAGTCGAAAGGCTCGTCGAACCCCCACAACGTGGTAAAGGCTACCTTCGATGCCCTGCTGAAAATGCGCGACCCGATGCAGATTGCGCAGGCTCGTGGCATCACCCTCGCCCAAGTTTTTAACGGATAAGAAACGATGGCGCAGATCCAAATCAAACTCGTAAGAAGCGTTATCGACCGCCCCGAGCGGCAGAAGCGCACCGTGCAGGCCCTGGGCCTCGGCAAAATGAACAGCACCCGCACCGTGGAAAACACGCCTGAGGTGGCTGGCATGATTAAAGCCGTTCAGCACCTGTTGGAAGTAACCGAACTCTAGGAATCTCCCGAATATGAATCTCAGCAATCTTCAGCCCGCCATTGGCTCCACTCGCAATGTAAAGCGCGTGGGCCGTGGTACGGGTTCCGGCCGCGGCGGCACATCGACGCGCGGTCACAAAGGTGCCAAGTCCCGCTCGGGTTACTCCAAGAAGTCGGGTTTCGAAGGCGGCCAGATGCCCCTGCAGCGTCGGGTGCCTAAGTTTGGCTTCAAGAACATCAACCGCATCGAGTACAAAGCCGTCAACCTCGACGTGCTGGCAGCTCTGGCGGAAGGTGGCGCTACTACCTTCGACGCGGCCTACTTCGTAAATGCCGGTCTGGCTTCGAAGAGCGCCAAAATCAAGGTTCTGGGTCGCGGTGAAATCACCACGGCACTGGAAGTACACGCCCACGCATTCTCGAAGTCGGCTGTTGAAGCCATCGAGAAGGCTGGCGGTAAGGCCGTGACGCTTTAAGCACTGAAAGCAGCAATGAAAAAACTTATCGAGTCGATAAAGAATGTATTTGCGATTGAGGATCTGCGTACGCGGATTCTCAATACGCTTTTTTTCATTGCCATCTACCGGCTGGGCTCTTTTGTAGTGTTGCCGGGTGTCGATCCTACCCGGCTGAAAGCCGGTGCCTCCGGCGTACTCGGTATTCTCGACACGCTGCTGGGTGGTGCATTCAGCCACGCCTCTATTTTCGCGCTGGGCATCATGCCCTATATCTCGGCCTCTATTGTACTGCAGCTGCTCACTATTGCAGTGCCGTACTTCCAGAAGCTGCAGAAGGAAGGCGAGTCGGGCCGCAACAAGATCAACCAGTACACCCGCATCCTCACGATTCCAATTGTGGCGGCGCAGTCGGTGGGCTTTATTGCCACCATCAACGCCGAAGCCATCATGAATCCCGGCGTGTTCTTTACCGTTTCGACGGCGCTCATTGTTACGGCCGGAACCCTGTTCTGTATGTGGCTGGGTGAGAAGATTACCGACAAGGGGATTGGCAACGGTATTTCGATGCTGATTATGATCGGTATTGTATCCCGACTGCCTGGTGCCCTGATCGGTGAGGCTACGGCCCGCTCGATGCGCGGTTCGCTGGTGTTTCTGATTGAAATGGCCGTCCTGTTCATCGTAGTTATGGCCGTTATCATCCTCACGCAGGCCGTGCGGCAGATTCCGGTGCAATACGCCAAGCAGGTGGGCGGCGCGGCGTCGCTCAGCTCGCAGCGTCAGTACATCCCGATGAAAGTGAATGCGGCCGGCGTCATGCCGATCATTTTCGCTCAGTCGCTGATGTTCGTGCCGGCCATTGCGGCTTCGGCCTGGAACAAGGACAGCGAAGCCGCTACCATGATTGGTACCTGGTTCCAGCCCAACCACGTGGTGTACAACGTCGTGTTCGGTCTGTTGATTGTGGTTTTCACCTACTTCTACACGGCCATCAGCGTCAACCCCAACCAGATTGCGGACGACCTGAAGCGGAGCGGCGGATTCATTCCCGGCGTGAAGCCTGGTCGGGATACGTCGGAGTTCATCGATGAGGTGCTGACCCGCATTACCCTACCCGGCGCCGTGGCGTTGGCAATCATTGCCATTCTGCCTGCTATTGCTACCGTGGCTGGCGTTACCGGGCCTTTCGCCCAGTTCTATGGCGGCACGTCGCTCATCATTATGGTGGGCGTGGTACTCGATACCATGAACCAAGTGAAAAGCTACCTGCTCATGCGTCAGTACGACAGCATGATGAAGACCGGCAAAACCCGGGGCCGTTCGCAGAACATCGCTCTGGCTTCGTAAGCAATGATATTTTACAAAACCGAGGAGGAAATCGACCTGATGAAAGCCAGCGCGAAAGTGCTGGCGCAGGCGCACGGCGAAGTGGCCAAGCTTATCGGCGAAGGCGTAACTACCCGGGCACTGGATCAGCGGGCCGAGGAGTTTATCCGCGACAATGGGGGTTCGCCCTCGTTCAAGGGATACAACGGCTTCGAGTACAGCCTGTGCATCTCGCCTAATTCGGTGGTGGTGCATGGCTTCCCGGGCGATTACGTGCTGAAAAGCGGCGACATCGTCTCGATTGACTGCGGTGTTCAGCTCAACGGTTACCACTCTGATAGTGCTTACACTTACCCGGTAGGGGAGGTGGCCCCGGAAGTGCTGACGTTGCTGGACGAAACCAAGAAGTCGCTTTACCTCGGCATCGAGCAAGCCGTAGTGGGCAACCGCCTCGGCGACGTGAGCTACGCCATCCAGAACTACGTGGAGAAGCGCGGCTACGGCGTGGTGCGGGAGTTGGTCGGCCACGGCATCGGCCAGAAGCTGCACGAGCGACCTGATATGCCGAACTACGGGAAGCGTGGTTCGGGTATCAAACTGCAAAGTGGGCTTACCCTAGCCATCGAGCCGATGGTAAATTTGGGAACAAAGAACGTCGTGTTCGAAAAGGATGGCTGGACTATCCGCACCAAGGATAATAAACCCTCGGCGCACTTTGAGCACACAATTGTTGTTCGCAAAGACAAGGCAGAAATTCTGACCTCCTTCGATTACATAGAACAAGCCTTACAGGCCAAAACCTTATAGTAGCCATATGGCCAAACAAACTTCCATTGAGCAGGACGGTACCATCCTGGAAGCCCTATCCAACGCCATGTTCCGCGTGGAGCTGGAAAACGGACACCAGCTGATTGCCCACATTTCGGGCAAGATGCGGATGCACTACATCAAAATCCTGCCGGGAGATAAGGTGAAACTCGAAATGTCGCCCTACGATTTGTCGAAGGGCCGTATCGTGTACCGCTACAAGTAAGGGTCGGGGGGACTTGGGGTCCGGGAAACTGGGTTGAGCTTCAACCACGTTGTTCGGCTTCCAGTACAAACTCAGACCCGCTGAACCGCAGACCCTAACCACTCACTACCATGAAAGTAAAAACGTCCATCAAGAAGCGTAGCGCTGATTGCAAGCTTATCCGCCGCAAGGGCAAGCTCTACATCATCAACAAAAAGAACCCCCGCTATAAGCAGCGTCAGGGGTAATTATTGGAAATTGGGGTCTTGGTCGGAAGAGCACGGCAGCTTGCTGGGTGCTTCGACCGGCGCCATCAGCCGCTAAACCCCCAGGACCCTAATCCGCCAACAACCCAAACTCATCACATGGCTCGTATTGCAGGGGTAGACATCCCAGACAACAAGCGCGGCGAAATCTCGCTGACCTACATTTTCGGCATCGGCAAGGCGTCGGCTCAGCAAATTCTCTCGAAGGCAGGTGTTGACCTGAACAAGAAAGTGAAGGACTGGACCGAAGAGGAAGCCGGCGAAATCCGGAGCATCATCGCCAGTACGTACAAGACGGAAGGTGTTCTGCGTTCGGAAGTGCAGCTCAACATCAAGCGGCTCATGGACATCGGTTGCTACCGCGGTCTGCGTCACCGTAAGGGTCTGCCCGTTCGCGGTCAGCGCACCAAAAACAACTCGCGTACCCGCAAGGGCAAGCGCAAGACGGTTGCTGGTAAGAAAAAAGCCACTAAATAATCTGTAGCGGGAATCAGGCTGATGGGTTGCGAATAGCTTTCAGCCTAACACCTTCCGCAGTAATTTTTGCGATAACCAAATGGCACAGAAAAGAAAAGACAAAGCCAAGAAGCGCGTTGTCGTTGTTGAGCCCGTAGGGCAGGTCCACATCAAGGCCTCGTTCAACAACATCATCATCTCCATCACCAACAACAATGGCCAGGTAATTTCTTGGGCTTCGGCTGGTAAGATGGGATTCCGGGGTTCGAAGAAGAACACCCCCTACGCCGCCCAAATGGCGATGTCGGATGCCGGCAAAGTAGCCCACGACCTGGGTATGCGCAAGGCAGAGGTGTTCGTGAAGGGTCCGGGTGCGGGCCGCGAGTCGGCTATCCGGACGCTGGGTAACGTGGGCATCGAGGTAACGACCATCAAGGACGTAACGCCGCTGCCCCACAACGGCTGCCGCCCTCCTAAGCGTCGTCGCGTTTAGTTTAGCCCACCGCGCCGGCCGGCTAGGCCGCGCCCCCATCAACCCCCAACAACTCCGAAATGGCACGTTATACTGGTCCTAAAACCAAGATTGCCCGTCGCTTCAATGAGCCGATTTTCGGCCCCAGCAAGGCACTCACCAAAAAAGCATACCCTCCCGGCCAGCATGGCCGTGGTCGTCGTAAGAAGCAGAGCGAGTACGCCCTCCAGCTGATGGAGAAGCAGAAAGTGAAGTACATGTACGGCATGCTCGAAAAGCAGTTCGAGAACCTGTTCCACAAAGCCGCTGCTGCTCCCGGTATTACCGGCGACAACCTGCTGGCTGCCCTGGAATCGCGCCTCGACAACACGGTGTACCGTTTGGGCATTGCCCCTACGCGTCGCGCCGCCCGTCAGCTGGTGTTGCACAAGCACATCACCGTAAACGGCGAGATTGTGAACATCGCTTCGTACAAGCTCCGCGCCGGCGACATCGTGGCCGTTCGCGAGAAGTCGAAGTCGCTGGAAGCCATCACCACGAGCCTGAGCGCCCGCAATGCCCGCGCTTTCGCGTGGCTGGAGTGGGACGGCAAGGACATGGTGGGCAAGTTCCTCAATGCGCCTTCGCGCGAGCTGATTCCGGAGACCATCACCGAGCAGCTCATCGTCGAACTGTACTCGAAGTAATCAACGAAGCGGTCCGGACGCCCGGACCGCTCGTTGGCTTCGCCGCTTTTTTATTGATTTCAGGTATTGGGTATTGGGTATCAGGCCGCTGCAAACGCATCCTTTTACCTGATACCTTTTACTCAATACTAACCAACCGCCCCACTTATGTCAATCTTAGCTTTTCAAATGCCGGAGAAAGTGGTGATGGAGAAATCCGACGACTTCTACGGCACGTTTGAATTCAAACCGCTGGAGAAAGGCTACGGCGTCACGATCGGCAACGCACTGCGCCGCATCCTGCTGTCGTCGCTGGAGGGCTACGCCATCACCTCGGTGCGCACCAACAGCGTGCTGCACGAGTTCATGACCATCGAAGGCGTGCTGGAAGATATGTCCGAAATCATCCTCAACCTGAAGCAGATTCGCTTCAAGAAGGTGAGCGATGCCATCGAAGACAAAATCACCGTCCGCATCAAAGGCCAGGAGTCGTTCAAGGCCGGCGACATCAACAACTTCACCAACGGTTTCGAAGTGCTTAACACCGACATGGTGATTTGCCACGTGGATCCCGGAACGGAACTGGAGTTCGAGTTCACCATCCAGAAGGGCCGTGGTTACGTGCCCGCGGAGGAGAACAAGCCGCTCGACCAGGTATTCGGCCAGATTGCCATTGATGCCATCTTCACGCCCATCAAGAACGTGAAGTACAGCGTGGAGAACACCCGCGTAGAGCAGAAGACCGACTACGAGAAGCTCGTTATCGAGATTCACACCGACGGTTCGATTCATCCGGAGGAGGCCCTGAAAGGTGCCGCCAACATCCTGATTCAGCACTTCATGCTGTTCTCCGACAGCACCATGACCTTCGAGACAGTGAAAGCCGAGGAGGAGGAAATCGTGGACGAGGAGACGCTGCACATGCGCAAGGTGCTGAAGACGCCGCTGGCCGACATGGACCTGAGCGTGCGGGCCTACAACTGCCTCAAGGCCGCCGACATCAAGAGCCTCGGCGATTTGGTGCAGCTGGATATGGCCGACATGATGAAGTTCCGCAACTTCGGTAAGAAGTCGCTCACGGAGCTGGAAAATCTCGTGGAGGAGAAGGGCCTTACCTTCGGCATGGACCTGGGCAAGTACAAGCTCGACGAAGAATAGTCGCCCAACGAAAAAATGTGCTGACTGTGGATGGATGCCTCGCGCATAATTCACGGCAGCACATTTTTCGTGGCTGACTATTGCGTACATTTGCAGACTTTTTCACTTTTCTCATAGTGCGCCCCCGGGGCAACGGTTCTAATGAGAAGGCCACCGTAAGGTGCTTTCCGCCGTGGTCGTTGTCCGCAAGCGCACATTTTTTTCTTTTATATGCGTCACGGTAAATCTTTCAACCATCTCGGCCGCACCACCTCGCACCGCCACGCGATGCTGGCTAACATGGCCAACTCGCTCATTCTGCACAAGCGCATCACCACCACGGTAGCCAAGGCCAAGGCCCTGCGCCAGTACGTGGAGCCCCTGCTGACCAAAGCCAAGAACGACACGACGCACTCGCGCCGCCTCGTTTTCTCGACCCTGGGCCAGAAAGAGGTGCTGAAAGAGCTGTTTGATAACGTAGCAGCCAAGATTGCCGGTCGTCCCGGTGGCTACACCCGCATCATCAAGCTCAGCCAGAACCGCCTCGGTGACAACGCCGAGATGTGCATCATCGAGCTGGTTGACTTCAACGACACCATGCTGGAAGCCAAGAACGCCGGCGAAGCCAAAGCTACGACCCGTCGTTCACGTCGCGGCGGCAAGAAGGCCGATGCTACCACTACCGAAGGCGATTCGTCGGCTGAAGTAGTAGCTGAAGCTAAGCCTGCCAAGACGGCCAAAGCTGCCACCACGGAGGTTTCGGCCCCCGAGGACACCGACACGGAGACGCTGCACAACGGCGAGACCCGCGAGGAGAAGGCCGCTGAGTAGTTAGCTCTGCTTGCCAGAATTGAAGAAGGCCCGCCATTCGGCGGGCCTTTTTTTGTGAAGTAGGTGAGTGGGTTGCATCGTAACATCGAGGTGAAACGTCGGGGATACTATTTACCTTGCGGGACGATGGCCGTAAAGCCGTTTTCTAATCTGTAATTCCTTTCATCAACCCCTTTCGCTCATGAGCATTATCACCGAAATCCACGCGCGCCAGATATTTGATTCGCGCGGCAACCCGACCGTGGAAGTGGATGTAACCACCGACAGCGGCACTGTGGGCCGCGCCGCCGTACCCAGCGGCGCCAGCACCGGCAAGCACGAGGCCGTGGAGTTGCGCGACAACGATAAGGACCGCTACATGGGCAAAGGTGTGCTGCAGGCGGTGGAAAACGTGAACACAACGATTGCCGAGGAACTGGTGGGCTTTTCGGTGTTCGAGCAGGGCCTGCTCGACAAGATTATGTGCGAGCTCGATGGTACGCCCAACAAGGCCAACCTGGGGGCCAACGCCATTCTGGGCGTGTCGCTGGCTGCGGCCCGCGCCGCGGCAGCCGAAGCGGGTATGCCGCTGTATCGCTACGTAGGCGGCGTAAATGCCACCACGCTGCCCGTGCCGATGATGAACATCCTCAACGGCGGCTCACACGCCGACAACAGCATCGACTTCCAGGAGTTCATGATTATGCCGGTGGGCGCCAGCAGCTTCTCGGAAGCGCTACGCTGGGGCACCGAAATCTTCCATCACCTGAAGGAAGTGCTCAAGAAGCAGGGTTTCAGCACCAACGTAGGCGACGAAGGCGGCTTTGCTCCCAACATCAAGAGCAACGAAGACGCCATCAAGATCGTGCTCCAGGCTATCGAGAAGGCCGGCTACAAGCCCGGCGACGACGTGATGATTGCCATGGATGCCGCGGCTTCGGAGTTCTATTCCGATGGCCACTACCACTTCAAGAAGAGCACCGGCGACAAGCTGACCTCATCGGAAATGGTGAGCTACTGGACCGACTGGACCAAAAAGTACCCCATTATCAGCATCGAGGATGGCATGGACGAGGACGACTGGAGCGGCTGGAAGGACCTCACTAACAGCATCGGCAAAACCACCCAGCTCGTGGGCGACGACCTGTTCGTAACCAATGTCGACCGCCTGCAGCGCGGCATCGACGAGCAGATTGCCAACGCCATCCTCATCAAGGTAAACCAGATTGGCACGCTCTCCGAAACCATCGACGCCATCAACCTGGGCCGCCGCAATGGCTACAAGAGCATTATGAGCCACCGTTCGGGCGAAACCGAGGACAACACGATTGCCGACCTGGCCGTGGCCCTCAACACCGGCCAGATCAAGACCGGCTCGGCCTCGCGCTCCGACCGGATGTCGAAGTACAACCAGCTGCTGCGCATTGAGGAAGAGCTAGGCGAAGTGGCTTACTTCCCCGGCCGCCTCATGTAAATCACTGATTAACGCTGATTTTTTCGCTGATTACGCTGATTTTTATGTTCAGCGTGCCAAACGGTACCGTTCCCTGAGGGCGGTACCGTTTTGGGTTTCAGGAGTTGGGGTAGGACGGAATTAGTGGGAGAAGAAGCGCGGCGAACTAGGCAGATACCGGGCAGATACTGGGCAGATACTGGGCAGATACCGGCAATTGCCCGGAATGCCGCATCTTTGTTGTGCTGACGCCGGCATCTGCGTAATCAGCGAAAAATCAGCGGAAATCTGTGATTTATGAGGATTGGCGAACTGTTTGAGCGGGTGCCGCGGTGGCTGCGGAGCTTCTATTTCCTGACCGGACTAGCGTTTCTGGTCTGGATGTTCCTGTTTGATGCCAACGACCTGGTGCGACAGTACGACATGTACGCCAAGCTGCAGGAGCTGCAGGGCGACCGGGAGTACTACCTGCGCGAAATCGAGAAGGTGAAGAAAGACCGCGCCGAACTGCTGAGCAGCCCCGAACTGCTGGAGAAGTTCGCCCGCGAGAAGTACATCATGAAGCGGCCGGGCGAAGACGTATTCGTGCTCGTGCCTCAGGATAGGGACTAGCGAAGGGGCCGATGCGAATCCAAACTGGTGCAGGGAAAGTGGCCCTGCTGGCTGCTTGCCTGCTGCTGGCCGTGCCGGGGCTGGCCCAGCAGCGCGTAAATTCGCAGGTGCAGGTGGCGCGGCAGTTCTGGCTGGCCGCCGTGGGGCAGGACTGGCGACAGGCTTATACCAAGCTGAGCCCCGCCGCTCAGGCCCAGCTCAACGAGAAGCAGTTCCGGCAATCCTTACAGCCCCTGCGCGGGTTGGTGCGCCAGTTCGGCCCTGTCCTCGACCTTTACAAGCTGGGTTTCCGGCTGCGCGACACGGCCGCACCCGAAACTTTCGTGGCCTACAGCTTCCGCGCCGATACGCTGGCTGCCCGCCCGCACTTCCAGCTCGACGTCAGCTTCCAGGATTCTACCGCCCGGTTGGTGCAGAGCTACCGGCTAGTGAAAGTGCAATAAGTAAGGAAACGTGCGCCGTACTTAATCTGGCAGCGAGATTTTGCCCATCCGGATAGCCGGCACGCGCTGGCGGCCGGCCCCGATGCTAATGGGCTGTCCGGCCACAGCTTCGTTGGCCAGCAGTGCGAACAGAATGGCCTCCTTGGCATCGGGCGGCACGCCCAACTCGGCGGTGCTGGCAAACCGGCAGGCGGGCAAATGGCGCTGCAGCGCAGCCATCAGTACGGGATTATGCGCGCCGCCGCCACTGGCATACACGGCCACGGCCGGCTGCTCGCCCAGGGCCAGCCGTACCGCTTGCGCCACGCCCGTTGCGCTCAACTCCACCAGCGTCGCCAGCAGGTCTTCAACTGGCAAGTCGAACGTTGCGGTGCGGGTCTGGGCAGCGTGGAGGTAGGCCAGACTGAACAGTTCGGGGCCGGTGGTTTTGGGTAGCGAGGCGGCGAAGAACGGTTGGGCCAGCAGTTCGGCCAGCAACCCAGCGTGCACAGTCCCAGCGGCGGCCAACCTGCCGCCCTCGTCAAATGCCAGTTGTGGGAAGTGCGCCCGCACTACAGCATCGAGCAGGGTGTTGCCGGGGCCGGTGTCGGTGCTGAAAGCGGCGCTGGCAGTCTTGGTTTGGGCGCTGGCGGCGTCGGTGCGGGGTAGATAGGTGAAGTTGGCAATACCACCCAGGTTGAGCAGCAGGCGCTCTTCGTTTGGGCTGCTGAGTAGTAGGAAGTCGCCGTAGGTGGCCAGCGGTGCGCCTTCGCCGCCAGCGGCCACGTGCTTCTGCCGGAAGTCGCCGACGGTGATGATGCCGGTACCTACGGCCAGGTGGTCGGCGTCGCCGAGCTGCAGGGTGGCGTTGAGACCGGGGAAATCGGGGTGCTGGTGCTGATGGGCGGGGGCGTGGTACACCGTCTGGCCGTGGCTGGCCAGCAGGTCGACTTCGGCCGGGGCCACCTGCCACGCGCGCAGGCAATCCAGCACCATGCGGGCGTGCTCGCGGCCCAGCCAGGCGTGCAGCAGCGTCAGGTACTCCAGGCTCACCTGCTCGCGGGCAAATACCTGCCGCACCCGCCGCCGGAATTCCTCATCGTAAGGCACCGTGGCAAAATGCTCCAGCTCCAGCCGCGTGTCCGGGCCGTGGCCGTGCAGGCGGCACAGCGCCACATCGAGCCCATCGAGCGAGGTACCCGACATCAGGCCGATAATCCGGCGGCTGGGCTGCTGGGCAAGTTGGGCGAGGCGATGCATGGCGTTAGGTCTAAGTAGAGGGAGCAAAAACGTCATTCAGAGCGAAGCGAAGAATCTCGCGTGCCAAAGTAACCCAACGTCGGGATTGCTTTGGCACGCGAGATTCTTCACTTCGCTCTGAATGACGTTTTCGTTCACGCACTACTCAATCTTCTTCCCGCTCATGGCCTCGCTGATGCTGATATTCATCACGCGCTCGGCGAAGGGGCGGGTGAGTTCTTCCAGCTCGTCTACAGCTTTCAGCATCGTGTCTTTTTCCTGGGTCAGCAAAGACTGTTTCAGCTTCTCGACGCCGGCCTGGGTTTGGGTGAGCTCGTTGGCGGTGAGGTGCTGGCCGTTCTTCGTCACGAAGCGCTCCACCTGGTAGAGCATCTGCTCGGCTACGGTGCGGGCCTCAATCACCATGCGGGCCGCTACGTCTTCGCGGGCGTGAGTGAGCGAGTCCATCAGCATCTGCTCCACCTGCTCGTCGGTGAGGCCGTACTGGGGCTTGATTTCGACCTCCTGGCGGGTGCCGGAGCGCAATTCCAGGGCCTCTACTTTCAGAATGCCGTCGGCGTTCAGAATGAAGTTGACATCAACCTTGGGCAGGCCGGCGGGCATGGCCGGGATGCCGCGCAAATCGAACTCGGCCAGCTTGCGGTTTTCCTTCACCACGTCCCGCTCGCCCTGGTACACCGAAATCTTCAGGTTCACCTGCCCGTCCACACTGGTGGTGTACTGGCGGCCGGCCTTGGTCGGAATTTTGGAGTTGCGCGGGATAATCGGGTCCATCAAGCCGCCTAGGGTTTCGATGCCCAGCGTGAGCGGCGTTACGTCGAGCAGCAGCACGTCGCGGCGGTTGCCGGCCAGAATATCGGCCTGAATGGCCGCGCCCAGCGCCACCACTTCGTCGGGGTTGAGGGAGCTATTGGCCGGCTGCCCGAAAAACTTCGATACCGACTCGTGCACCAGCGGCACTCGCGTCGAGCCACCCACCAGCAGCACGGCGTCGAGTTGCTCCGCTTTCAGACCGGCATCGGCCAGGGCGCGGCGGCACGAGGCTATGGTGCGCTCCACCAGCGGGCGGGCCAACTCGTCGAACTCGGCGCGGCTGAGGCGCACTACCACGTCGTCGCCGAGGTTGCCGGCGAAGTCGTCGTGCTGACTCAGGTAGCGCTTGGCCGATTCGGCCAGCAGCCGCAGCTCCTGCTGCAGCGAGTCGTTGGCGGCCACTTGGACCGTCAGGTTGTGTTGCGCGGTCCAGTGCTCGGCTACGGCGCGGTCGAGGTCGTCGCCGCCCAGGTAGGTGTCGCCGTTGGTGCTGAGCACCTCAAAAATGCCCTGGTGCAGCTTCAGAATGCTCACGTCGAAGGTGCCGCCGCCCAAATCGTACACGGCCACGGTCTTTTCTTCGTCGGGGTTCAGGCCGATACCGTAGGCCAGCGCCGCCGCCGTGGGCTCGTTCACGATGCGCAGCACCTCCAGGCCCGCCAGCCGGCCGGCGTCGCGGGTGGCCTGGCGTTGCGAGTCGTTGAAGTAGGCTGGCACCGTGATAACGGCCTTGTTGACGGGCGTTTTGAGCGAGTGCTCGGCCCGCTCGCGCAGCTCTTTCAAAATTTCGGCCGACAGCTCAATGGGCGAGTAGAACCGGTCGCCGACCCGGATTTTCACTAGGCCCTCTGAGTTGTCGTCAATCACCTTATAGCCCAGCGCGTCGGCGTGCTGGGTCAGATCGTGGTAGCTCTTGCCCAGCAGCCGCTTCACCGAGTAAATCGTGTTCTGCGGGTCAGTCAGCAGGTATTCCTTGGCCTCGGTGCCCACCAGCGGGTCCTGGCCTCCGCCGGGGAAGTGCACCACGGAGGGCACGATGGCGCCGCGGCCCTGGTCGTTGATGGCCAGCGGCTGGCGGTTTTCGGGGTGGATGTAGGCCACCAGCGAGTTGGTGGTGCCCAGATCAATACCCACAATGATTTCTTCCTGCTGAATACTGCCGGTAGAAAGGTTGATTGCAACTTTAGCCATAGAAGAAGGCGCGGCGGGGCCACGCGGAGAGCAGAGACGGAGAAGGACCAGCACTTACAACAGCGGCCGGCCGGAAAGAGCCAAAATTACGCAACAAAAGTCCGGCACGGTCAGCTCCCGGCCCGGTTGGTCTGAAGCCCGACACTACTCGCTTGTTTGCCAGATTCATAAGAAAAAGCCCCTACGGTTGCCTGTAAATCAGACCATAGCGTTTAGGTTGCGTTTTTGTGTGAAATAAGTGTGCATAATTATGATTATTTAAATCCACGGCTGAATTCGGCCGCGTAAGCTTTCTGCGGGCCTTACTGCCGCGCTTATTCAAAAGCCACACGCGGCCGCCCGGCCACGCCTGGAACTCTTTATATCGGGCCTTTCTGGGGCCCTGTTGCGCTTGTCTTGCAGACCTCTTTTGCGAGGTCCTATCCGCTGTGCCGGCCGTGGTGGCCGGTTCTTTTTCCATCCTTTACCCTTTTTATCATGCCCAAATTTCTTACCCGCCCCATTCTGCCCATCGCGCTGGCGGCCACTACCGTGGCCGGGCTGCTGGCCTGGAGCGCCCAGCACACGCCGCTCGAAGCATCGAGCCACCGCGAGGCGCCACTAATTGCCGACGACCCGTTGGCCGACAACACCGACGTGTATGCCTTCCGCGACCCCAACGACGGGGAAATGGTCAACATCATCGCCAACTATATTCCGCTGGAGCTGCCCCAGGGCGGCCCCAACTACAACACGTTCGGCGAGAACGTGCGCTACGAAATCCACATCAAAAACGACGGCAGCAAACCTAACGCCGACGACATCACCTACCGCTTCACCTTCAAGCGGGAAAATGAAGACCCGACCACGTTCTTCAACATCCGGCTGGGCAAGCAGAACCTGAAGGCCACCTACACCATGGAGCGCAGCGTGAACGGCGGGGCCTTCACGACGCTGAAAAGCAACGGGGTAGTGCCGCCCAACAACATCGGCCCGCGCTCCATTACCGGGGCGGCCGGCCTGAAGGCCCCGAGCTACGAGAGCCTGTTTACCGGCGCCATTCAGACGGTGGATGGCGACATCAAGGTGTTCTGCGGACCCGTCGACGACCCGTTTTTCGCTGATCTGGGCGGTATTTTCGACCTGGGCGGTATCCGCACGGCGGCGGCCCGCGACGGCCTGGCTCGTAAAAACACGCATACCATTGCGTTGCAGATTCCGGTTGCCAAGCTGCAGAAGGAAGGCAAGAAAGCCGCCGCTGCCGCCAACATCCTCGACCCCAACTACATCATCGGCGTGTGGGCCTCGGCCAGCCGCCAGTCCATCCGCACCATCAGCACCACCGATGGCACGCAGGAGCACAGTGGCACCTGGGTGCAGGTGTCGCGCCTGGGCATGCCGCTGCTCAACGAGGTAATCCAGCCCATCGGCTCGAAGGACCGTTGGAACTACGGCACCCCCTACACCGAGCAGACCAGCACCGAAGACTACCTCTCGAACCCCGAGCTGGGCCTGTACATGGCCGAGGGCGACGGCTACTACGGTACGTCGGTACCCGGTTTTGCCCAGCTGCGCATTCAGCGCAACTCGTTGGGTATGTTCGATTTTGCCAACGGCAAAAATGGTGTGTCGGCCCTGCTGAACGCCCCGGCCGCCGATGTGGCCGGTACAGCATTCGCCAAAGTAGCCGACGGCGGCTACGCCGAATACCTGCTGCGCCCCGGCAAGCCCCGCTCGGTAGACATTCTGCCCATCTTCCATACCGGCGTGCCCAACGTGGCGCCCTATCAGCTGGCTACGGGCAAGCCCACCGGCAAGCCGCTGGCGCCGGGTAAGCCGTTCGTCAACAACTTCCTGCCTTTAATTGACAACGTGGGTGCCCCGGCTGGCGTGGGCGGCGACATGCTGCGCCTGAACATGGCCGTGCCGACGACGCCGCGCAACTCGGCCGACTTCAGCTCGGAAGGCCTGCTGGCCGCCGCCGTGCTGGGCCTGAACGACGCGCGCTACAACACCAGCACCAAGCTGGAGTTCATCCCGAACATGGACGGCTTCCCCAACGGCCGCCGCCTCGAAGACGACGTGACCCGCATCGAGCTACAGGCCGTGGGTGGTATCGTGCTGGCGGCCATTGGCCTGCCCTACGAGGCCGGCTCGCCGGGCCTGACCGGCGCCGTGACGTTCCGCACCGGCATCGAAAGCAACGACACTACCTTCCGGGCCGGCTTCCCCTACATGCAGCTGCCCTGGGCCGGCACCAAGGCCCAGACCACGATTACCGCGCAACGTGGCGCCGTTGGCTTCAGCCTGAAGCCCGAGATTGTAGCCGCCGCCCAGAACTACCCGAATCCGTTCAACGCGAGCACCAAGGTAACCTACGAAGTGGCCACCAAAACGCCGCTCACCATGTTTGTGAGCGACCTGACGGGCCGCCGCGTGGCAACGCTGATGGAGGGCAAAACGCACAAAGTAGGCAAGTACAGCCTCGACTGGAAGCCCGGCGCCGAAGTGGCGGCCGGCACCTACGTGCTGACCATTGCCACGGGAAAAACCGTGCTGCAATCCATGAAACTGGTTCACAACCAGTAACCGCCCGTCGGCGGCCGGAGCGGCTCTAGCGGCCGATGCCGGCCGCCGACCGGCGTACGGATGGCCGGGCCCTGGGTGAGTCCGGCTATCCTGTTGTCCGTGGAGAAGGGAACCGGCTTTGCGGTCGGTTCCCTTGCTTGCGCCCGCCCAACTGGCGCCCGCCCGATTCCGAGTATCTTCCGCCTGCTTAAGCTGTCCGCTGTGAGAAAATACCTTTACCCCTTGCTGCTGGTGCTGTTTGTGGCCGCCGCGGCTGCCATCTTCCTGACCCAAAAGCCCGAGCCCGTGCCGCAACTGCGCGAGCGTCGTGGCGATTTGGCGGCCGGAGGCGAGTGGCTGAACACCAAGGCCGCCATTGAGGGCCTGCTGGCCAGGCTGCGCGCCAAGCCCGACGACACCAAATCCAAAGTGCTGCTGGCCCAGGCCTACATGCAGGAAGCCCGCGTAACCGGCGACCACCCGTACTACGACACGGCCGCCATGCAGCTGCTGAATGAAGTGCTGCAAGCTGAGCCCGAGAACTTCGAGGCCCTGTGCTGCAAGGCCTCGCTGAGCCTGACCCAGCACCACTTTTCGGAGGGGCTGGCCGTGGCGGAGAAAGCCGTGGCCATCAACCCCAACAACGCTTTCGTGTACGGGTTGCTCTGCGACGCCAACGTGGAGCTGGGCCGTTACGCCGAGGCCATCAAAATGGCCGACAAGATGAACGCCGTGCGCCCCGATTTGCGCTCCTACTCGCGCGTATCGTACCTGCGCGAAATCCACGGCGACCTGCCCGGCGCCATCGAGGCCATGCAAATGGCCGTGCAGGCCGGCTACGTAGGCCTGGAGCAAACCGAGTGGGCCCGCGTGACGCTGGGCCACCTCTACGAAACCACCGGCGACCTGCCCAACGCCGAGCGGGCCTACCGCACGGCCCTGGCAGCCCGGCCGTACTACGCCTACGCACTGGCCGGACTCGGCCGCGTCGAGCAGGCCCGCCAGAACTATCCGGCGGCCATCAAGTACCTGGAGCAGGCCCGCAACACGGTAAAGGATTACGCCTTTGCCGACGAGCTGGCCGACCTCTACCGTCTCAACCAGCAACCCGCCGAAGCCAAAAAAATGGAAGCGGAAGCTATTGACATGCTTGCCTCGGCCGCCAACGAGGCCGACGAGAACGAGGACCTGGGCCACTACGCCGACCGTGAGCTGGCCTATGCCTACCTCAAAACCGGGGAGCTGGACAAAGCCCTGGCCCACGCCAAAATTGAATATGACCGCCGTCCGGACAACATCGACGTGAACGAAACCCTGGCCTGGGTGGCGTACAAGCGCGGCGACTATCCGGCCGCCGCTACCTATATGAAAGCGGCCCGCCGCACCAACTCCCAAAGCCCGGTGCTGCTGTGCCGCGCCGGCCTGATTGCCTCCAAAAACGGCCAGTCCGCCGAAGGGCAGGCCCTCATCAGGCAGGCCCTGGCCATCAACCCTTATCTACGAATCGACCTTGCCGAGGAAGGCCGCCAGCTGCTGGCCGTGCGGTAGGGGCGGGGCTTGCTGAAAAAATGAACGGTATCAGGCCGCTCCTGAAATTTAACCTCAAACCACGCATGCGCGCTGCCCGCTTCGTTTGCTATGTGCCATTGATTGCCGTGCTGCTGCTGGTGCCAGCAACGGCCGGCGCGCACGTGCTCGATGTGGATTTAAGCAAACTCTCGCGCACCGATATTTTCCTCACCTACCTGCAGCTCGGCTACACCCACATTCTGCCGCTGGGCCTCGACCACGTGCTGTTCGTGCTGAGCTTATACCTGCTGGAGCCGCGCCTCAAGCCGGTGCTCTGGCAGGCTACGGCCTTCACGGTGGCGCACTCCATCACGCTGGGAATGGCCATTTACGGGGTCGTATCGCCGCCGGCCAGCCTGATTGAGCCGTTGATTGCGCTGTCGATTCTGTTCGTGGCCATCGAAAACATCGTGGTCGAGCGCCTGAATCCGTGGCGCATTGTGGTGGTGTTCGGGTTCGGGCTGCTGCACGGGCTGGGCTTTGCCGGTGCCCTCACGGGCCTGGGGCTGCCGCCGAATATGTTTGCCGAGTCGTTGGTAGCTTTTAATATTGGGGTAGAAATGGGGCAGGTTTCGGTAATACTGCTGGCCTGGCTGCTGATTGGCCGCTGGGCCGCCGGCAAGCCCTGGTACAAGCGCCGGGTACTCGTGCCCGCCTCGGTAGTTATTGCCCTCATGGCCGCCTACTGGACTTTTGAACGACTGAGTTGAATCAAATCGAACAGAAAGGAAATGAAAAAGAACGGTCATGCTGAGCGCAGCCGAAGCATCTCTACCGCTTCGTTGCAGTCGATAAGGTTACCATTGCGGTAGAGATGCTTCGACTGCGCTCAGCATGACGTTCCTTTTCTAAATCACCAAATCACCAATGCTCCGCCACCTGCTCCTGCTGCTGCTTTTGCTACCCTACCTGGGAGGCATCGGTGCGGGTCTGGTGGGGCGGCCCGAGGCGCCGGGCCCTACGGCTGCGAACCCCTACGTGCACAGCGCCGCCTGCCAGCACGAAAACTACCTGCGCCTCGACTGCTTCGATACCTGCAACGGCGACCAGTTGGCGGTGCAGGCCCAGCCCCGGACCCACACCACGGCCCAGCTGCTGGCATCGGCCAAAAGCATCGACCTGCATTGCCTGTCCGAAGTGCCGCTCCGTCTGCCAACGGCGCGCTTCCGGCAGTTTGTGCTGTACCACCCGGCCACCGAGCCGGCCGTAGCAGCCGGCATCCGGCTGATTCCGGAGCAGCCGCCCCGTTGGGGATAAGCTGAGCCGCCGCCCGCATAGGGCGGCGCAGGCCGCGCCGTATGCGGGGCCGGTATCAACTTATTTTCTGACTTAGACGCGTTGCCAGTGGGCCAAAAGCCCGGCGCGGCGCGTTGCCATACGGCTGCACTATGCGCCTTTTTTATTGGATAACCGCAACCGGCACGGTGCTGGCGGCGCTGGCGTGCGGGCCCGAAGCCCACGCTCAAAGCAACGCCGTGCTACGCGGCACCGTGGCCGATTCGGCTTCCGGCCGGCCCCTGAGCGGGGTAAACGTGCGGGTACTCGACCGGGTGGGCGCTGCCACCGTGGCCGACGAACTGGGCCGGTTCCGGCTTACGGGCCTGCCGGCCGGCACCTACGTGGTGCAGGCGGCGGGCCTGGGCTACGGCGCCCGCCAGCAAACCGTAACCGTTGCCGCCGGCCAGACTGCCGCGGTGGCGCTGCGCCTGCCCACCACCTCGCTGGCTTTGTCAGAAGTGACAGTGTCGCAGCCCCGCGACCCCAACCAGTCGCTGGCCGTTATTTCAAATATCGACAAGCTGCTGCGGCCCGTTAATTCGGCGCAGGACCTGCTGCCGCTGGTGCCGGGCCTGGTGATTGCCCAGCACGCGGGCGGCGGCAAGGCCGAGCAGATTTTCGTGCGCGGCTTCGACGCCGACCACGGCACCGACTTCAACGTGAGCATTGATGGCTTGCCGGTGAACATGGTCAGCCACGCCCACGGGCAGGGCTACGCCGATTTCCACTTCGTGATACCGGAGACGGTCGACCAGCTGCGGGTGTATAAGGGCCCCTACACGGCGCGGTTCGGCGACTTTGCCACCGCCGGCGCGGGCGAGTTCACCACCAAAACCCGCCTCGACCGCAGCCAGGTAAAGTTCGAAGTGGGCCAGTTTGATACCTACCGGGCAGTGGCCCTGGTGAACCTGCTGCCGGTGCGGGCCGCGGGCCAGCGGCCGGCCGCCGCCTACGTGGCCGGCGAGTACTACTTCACCAACTCGTACTTCGACGCCAAGCAGGATTTCAGGCGCTTCAACGGCCTGGCCAAGTACACCGGCCAGCTCTCCGACCGCACCTCGCTGATGGTGCTCGGCTCGCAGTTCGGCTCGGAGTGGGACGCCTCGGGCCAGATTCCGGAGCGCGGGGTGGAAAACGGCACGATTTCGCGCTTCGGCAGCATCGACCCCAGCGAGGGCGGCTCCACCAGCCGCACCAACGCCACGGCCGTGCTCACCACCGACCTGCCCCACAACGCCGTGTTGCGCCAGCAGGTGTACTACACGCGCTACGATTTCAACCTGTACTCCAACTTCACGTTCTTCCTGAACAACCCGTTATCTGGCGACGAAATCCGGCAGACCGACGCGCGCAACCTCTACGGCTACACCGGCACCTACAGCCGCGACTTCCAGCTGGGTAGCCGCACGCTGCGCACCGTGGCCGGCCTGGGCACCCGCCTCGACGACACGCACATTGCCCTGCGCAACGCGGTGCGTCGCACGGTAATCGATACCATTCGCTCGGGCCGGGTGTACGAGCAGAACGTCAACGGCTACCTCGAAGGCACGCTGGGCCTCACCGACCGGCTTACGCTCAACGCCGCCCTGCGGGCCGATTACTTCCGCTTTGCTTTCCACGAAGACCGGGCGGCCGCCGATTCGGCCTCGGGCAAGGCCGGCAAGGGCCGCATCAGCCCCAAGCTGAACCTGTACTACGATGTAAATCCGGCCGTGCAGCTGTTTGTGCGCTCGGGCCTGGGCTTCCACTCCAACGATGCCCGGGCTGTAGTCACCAACGCCACGGCCAACGTGCTGCCCCGCGCCATTGGCTACGAGGTGGGCGGCACCTTCAAGCCGGTGCCCGCGCTGGTGGTGAATGCCGCGCTGTGGGCCCTGCATTTGCAGGACGAGCTGGTGTATGTGGGCGACGAGGGCGTAGTGGAAAGCGCCGGCCGCACCCGCCGCCTGGGCCTCGACCTCTCGGCCCGCTACCAGCTCACGCGCCTGCTCTTCGCCGACGTGGACCTGAACCTGAGCCGCGGCCGATTGGTAGACGAGCCCGACGGGGCCAACCGGATTCCGTTGGCCCCCAGCCTCACCAGCATCGGTGGCCTCACCCTGCGGGCCCCCGGCGGCCTCGGCGCCAGCCTGCGCTACCGCCACATCGACTCGCGGGCGGCCAACGAGGACAACTCGGTGCGGGCCCGGGGCTACTTTCTGCTCGATGCCATCGTGAGTTACACGAAAAGCCGTTTCCAGGTGGGTGCCACCGTCGAAAACCTGCTGAATGTGGAGTGGAATCAGGCCCAATTTGATACGACCACCCGCTTGCGCAACGAGGCGGCTCCCGTGTCGGAGCTGCACTTCACACCCGGCACGCCCTTCTACGCCAAGCTCAACGCCAGCCTGTTTTTCTAGGCTGGCCGCTTGAGGGCGGGCTTTGTAGCCCGCCGCACCTGGCAGGTGCCCGTTCCGGGCCATTTTTCATCCTTATTTTTCTGTACCATGTCTTTCTCCGTTTTTCAGAACTCCGCCGATACCCAGGCTATCATCCGCCAGGCCCTGACCAGCCCGGCTGTTACGCCCTCGCCCGCTGTTGGCGCCCCACCGCCACTGCCGCCGGGCACCCGGCAGCGGCAGCAGGAGGTAAAAGCCCAGGCCCGCTGCCGCACCCACGCCCGCTCGGCGCCGCACAGCTCGGCTAAGCGCTGGTAGCTACAAAGGCCGCTTTCCATATCGGGAAGCGGCCTTTTTTGTGAATGTTGATAAGGCTTCGCGGTAATCTTTATTTGCATCCGGCGACGGAAATGCGGATTTTGGGCCCGAACCACCCGCTACGCATGAAACATTCCGCCTCCCTTTTCCGCCTCCCCGTTCTGCTACTGAGTCTGCTGGGGCTGGCCGGGGTAGGGGCCGGCTGCCAGTCGGCGGGCGGCGAGGTAGCGGCCGCCCGAGTACCACTGGTGGCTCCGGCAGCGGTGCCAACTCCGGCGGCGCTGCCGGCAGAGACTGATTCACTGGCCCCCACGCCACTGGCACCATTGCCCGATTTGTCGCCCGAGCTGCGCGCGGCCGTGGCCGGGCTGCACGCCAGTTTAGGCCCACAGGCAGCCGCGCTGCGGCCCGAAGTGCTGGAGCGGGCCTGCGTGGGCTACCTCAACCTGCGGCAGGCCGGCCGCATCAGCCGCCCCGGCGTGCTGGCCGTGGTCGATATGGATTTGCCTTCCTCAGAGCCGCGGCTGTGGGTGCTCGATTTGCGGGCCGGCCAGGTGCTGCACCGCAGTCCTGTGGCCCACGGCCGCGGCTCGGGCGAGGGCCTGCGCGCCCGGCGCTTCTCCAACACCATCAAATCGGCCTGCACGGCGCTGGGTTTCTACCGCACCCAGGACACCTACCGGGGCAAGCACGGCCTGTCGCGCCGCCTGCGGGGCCTTGATGCGGGCCAGAACGACAATGCCCTGCGCCGCTACGTGGTGCTGCACAGCGCCGATTACGTGAGCCCGGCCTATCTGCAGCGCCACGGCCAGGCCGGCAACAGCCGCGGCTGCCCCGCCCTGCCGCCCGACCAGTACCGGGCCATCATCGGGGCCGTGGGCGAAGGCGGCTGCCTCTACCTCAGCGGCCCCGGCGCCGAGTCGAAGTGGCTCGATGCTTCCGGCGCGGCGCGGCGGCTGGCGATGCAGGGCTGGCAATAGGCCGGGCGGAATCAATTCGGCAAACGCTATGTTATAACACCAGCACCCCAAATTTGCGACGCCGTGCGTCCGGGTTTTAGGCGGTTGCGTATAAACTGATAACCAGGCCTGCCGTGCGCGGTGGGGCCTGTTTCGCAACCGAATTTCTGCAACTGAAACGACCTGTGAAGATGGAAAATACAAGTGTGGTTCGCCGTCAGCGGCTCAAGTTGAAGTCGCGCCGTCTGGCTCGGCGGGTGTTGCCGTTCGTGGCGGCGCTGTTTATGGCTACGCCCATGGCGGCCCCGGTTACGCGCTCCAAGGCCGCGGCGGCCGGCTCCAAACTGCATCTGCCGGCCCCGGCGCCGGTGGTCGTTTCCAAAGCCCAGCTCTTCGACCAGAAAGTGCGCGACCTGTACCGCGACCTGCAGGTGGAGCAGCAGGGCCTGACCTTCGAAGTGTTCGAGAAGGCCATGACCGGCTACCTCAACCTGGAAGAAACCGATAAGCTCAGCGACAAAAAGCTGCTCACCGTCGTCGATTTCAGTTTGCCTTCCACCGAAAAGCGCCTGTGGGTGCTTGATCTGGAAGCCAAGCAGGTGAAGTTCCACACGCTGGTGGCGCACGGCCGCAACTCGGGCGAAAACGTGGCCACCACCTTCTCCAACGAAAACGAGTCGAACAAAAGCAGCCTGGGCTTCTACGTAACCGAAGGTGAATATGTGGGCAAGCATGGCCGCTCGCTGAAGCTGGCCGGCCTCGATGAGGGCTACAATACCAACGCCCTGATGCGCTCCGTGGTCATGCATGGCGCCGATTACGTGAGCGAGGAGTTTATCCGGCAGAATGGCCGCCTGGGCCGCAGCCTCGGCTGCCCGGCCCTGCCCATGGACCAGAAGGACGCCATCATCGAAGCCATCGGCGGCCAGACGGCTATGTTCATCAACGGCCCCGACAGCCGCTACTCTTCCAAATACCTCAACCAGGATGTGGCCGTGAACACGCTGCTGGGCGGCAACCAGCTCATTTAGCTTCAACTTCCTGGCTAATCCGACAATGCCCCGGTTTCTGCGTAAGTAGCAGAAGCCGGGGCATTGTTGGGCTGAGGGCGTGGCCGAAACCGGCTCAAGGCTTCGACCGGGCTGGGGCAGGCAGCGTCGCCCGTAGCTTGTACACTTTAATGTAATCCACGACCAGGCTGCTGTAGGGTCCGGTGGGGCCGACGGGCCAGGTGCTTACATCGGCATACGACACCACAGCCTGGTTGACGATGATGGTGGCGGGGAAGGCCCGGGTGGGCACCTGGCTGGCCGGCACCGTGCGCAATTTGCGCCGGTCGAGGTAGAAAGTCACTTCGGTGGGCGTCCAGACGGCGGAAAACACGTGGAAATCGGTGCTCAGGTTTTTGTGCGGGGGCACGCGGTACTGGGCTTGGTCGTAGCGGCCGGGGCCCTCCGAGGGGTTGTAGTGCACGTTGTTGGAATACTCGTGGCCGGCGCCGGCCTCGAATATGTCGATTTCGGTGGGGCCGTTGTATAGCCAGAAGGCCGGCCAGTTGCCCTCGCCGCCCCCAAGCCGGCAGCGAATCTCAAACAGACCCGACTGAAACCCGCGGCTGCCTTCCCAGCGGGCCGTGTCGCCCAGGGCCGGGTTGGCCCCGAATTCGGGCTTGAGGCTTAGCCGGCCCGACTCAAAATGCAGCTGTTTAACCGTGTCGCGGCCTTCCAGTTGGTAAGCGAAGGTGCGCGGCTGGGGCAGGAGCCGGGCCGTGAGGTAGGCGTAACCGTCGCGTAGCGAGACGGCGGCCTGGTCGTAGAATTGGGCCTCGCCGGGGTTGCCTATAAAGGTGGGGGCGCCGTCGGGCCTGAACTGCCAGGGCGAGCGGGCGGCCATGTCGGCCACGTCGCGGTAGGTGTCGAAATCCTCCAGAAACACCAGCTGCCAGTCGGTGTAGCGCAGGCGGCGCTGGGCCTCGGCGGCCGGGCCCGAAAGTAGCAGGAACAGAAGTAGCGGCAGCGCAAGCAGAAAGCGGAACATCAGCGGGGAGGAAAGCGAAAGGAAGCCGGGCGCTAAGGGGTGGCAGAACGGCGGCGGATGGCCAGGTCTACGTGTTGCTCGATGTGGCGCGAGCGGCGCTGGCAGCGGCGCCAGCCCAGCACGATGGCCAGCAGGCCCGTGGGCACCAGCAGGATGCCCGCCCCGATGTAAATGCCTTCGCGGAAGAAGTTGATGAGCGAGAAGCCGGCCACCACCAGGGCAATGCCGGTGCGCAGGTAGGCCAGCAGGGTGCGCTCGTTGGCCAGGTGGGTGCGGTCGATGGCCAGCTGGTCGCTCAGGGGCAGGCGGTAGTCGCCGGGGCTCGTGATGGGGGAGAGGGGCAGGTCGGACATAAGGAACCTTACGGGCGAAAGGGATATTTGGGCCGGCCAACAACCATTTCCGGCCCGATTACGTGTTTTAGCTCAGCTGCTACTCAGCAGCTTCGCCTCTCTTATTCGGTTTATGGATTTTTCGGTTACCTGGCAGAAGCTCAACGCAATGGGCACCACTTTTATGGCCATGCTGCCCAACCTGCTGATCGGGCTGGTGGTGCTGGCCATTTTTACGTTTATTGCCCGGGGCGTGCGCTCGGGCGTCGAGCGCCTCACCACCGCCCGCCACCAGAGCCAGAGCCTGGCGCTGCTGCTCAGCCGGCTGGCCTACGTGTTTGTGCTGCTGCTGGGCATTCTGGTGATGTTCACCATCATGATTCCCAGCTTCACGCCGGCCAGCCTCATCAGCGCGCTGGGTATCGGGGGCGTGGCCATCGGTTTTGCCTTCAAGGACATCTTTCAGAACTTTCTGGCCGGTATGCTGCTGCTGCTCACCGAGCCGTTCCGCATCAACGACCAGATCAAGTACAAGGACTTCGAGGGCACCGTGGAAACCATCCAGACCCGCGCCACCACCATCAAAACCTACGACGGCCGCCGCGTCGTCATCCCCAACGCCGAGCTGTTCATCAACGCCGTAACGGTGAACACGGCCTATGACAAGCGCCGGCTGGAGTACGATTTCGGCATTGGCTACGGCGACAACATTGCCCAGGCCCGGCAGGTGATGCTGGCCGCGGCCCTGTCGGTGGAGGGCGTGCTCTCCGACCCGGCGCCCGAGGCGCTGGTGGTGGAAATCGGGGAGAGCACCATCGATATCCGGCTGCGCTGGTGGATAAATCCGCCCCGCCGCGCCGCCTACATGCAGTCGAAAGACCAGGTGCTCGAAGCCGTGAAGAACAGCCTCACCAAGGCCGGCATCGACCAGCCGTTCCCCACCCAGGTTATCCTGCTGCACGACCAGACCGAAGAAACCGACGGCAACCGCAAAACCCAGCGCGAAGGCTGGCCCGCCGGCCCCGGCGAAGTGCCCCGCTCGATGATAGAAGTGCGCGCCGAGCGCCGCGAGCAGGAGCAGAAGCGCCTGGCCGAGCAGCAGGCCGCCGCCCCAACCGCCGCCCCCATTGCCGGGCCGCACCCCCAGCCCCGGCCGCCGCAGACCGATACGGCCGGCTAAGCCCCCGCCTCCTGCCAGCAACCCCGACAACCGGGCTTTCGCATCTGCGGAAGCCCGGTTTCAGTTTGGGCAGCACCCGAAGGCGAGGCCACGCGCCCGGTAAGCAAACCCCGAGTAACATAGCCCATCCGAGGGATATGGAAACGCATTCGAGGAGTATCGGAACGCATCCGAGGGACGTGGAAACGTATTCGAGGGACGTCGGAAGGCGTTCGAGGGATGTCAGAACGCATTCGAGGGGTGTGGAAACGCATTCGAAGGATGCGGAAACGCATTCGAGGGATGCGGAAACGTATTCGAAGGATGTGGAAAGGCATTCGAAGGGTGTCGGAACGCATTCGAGGGGTGTGGAAATGCGTTCGAGGGGTGTCGGAAGGCGTTCGGAGAGATAAGGAAGCGTATAGTTGAGCTAGTGCGGAATATTTTTATCTTTCGCTATCCTTTAACCCTCTCTTTCTCTGCTAGTATGGACGCTGAAAAACCCGATTTCGCTTGCCGGATTGACGAACTGGTGCCCCTGGCCCGCCTGTTGCGCGCGAGCTACGTGCGCGACCAGGCCGACTTCCAGGCCCTGCTGCCCGACGACTACACCGCCGCCTTCCTCACCGACTACGACCAGCGCCTGGCCGCCGCCGATGCCCTGGAGGCCACTTCGGTGCAGATTGCCCGGCGCATGGTGTTCACCGACCGCATCCATCAGGTGTACCAGCAGCTGCCCCAGACGCTCGACTACCTGGCCGCCCGCGTGCGCCGCGCCACCCCGCTTACGGTACCCGCCGACCGCTTTGGCATCGAGCAGGCCCGCCGCGCCCGCAACCACGACGACCATCCGGGCCTGGAAGCGGCCCTCAAAACCCTGCTCCAGAACATCGATGCCAACAGCGCCGCCCTCGCCCAAAAAGGCCAGCAGCCCACCGACACCCAGCAGCTGCGCGACCTCTACGATTCGCTGGTGCAGGAAACCACGGCCCAGGGCAGCCAGATGAGCCAGCAGAAGGCCCACACCGCCGACAATATGACGGTGCTCAACGCCCTCTACGCCCCCATGACCCACCTGTTTCAGGACGGCAAGGCCCTCTACTCTCGCACCGACAAGCCCAAGTACCAGGACTACACCTTCGCCCAACTCCTCAAGCGCGTCCGCCGCGAACGAAGCGAGCAGCAGCCGGCTGGGTAGCTGGCGGGCTTCGTTTGGAATAGAACAGGGCACCCGGTGGGTGCCCTGTTCTACTTTCTGAAAGTACGAATAGGATTGTATCTTATGATTTAAAATCAACTTAAGCCTATAAAATCAGCCATAATGCGGGCTCTCTCTCTAATTGAGGAAGCGTCGTTAGTTCCTTGTTGAGACATACGGTCAAATTCAAGATACTCATAGTTAGCCGTTGTTATATCAATTTCGGCTCTCCTTCTATTGCTTTCTAATTCGTCGTAAAAGCGCTTTATTGCATCTCTGGTTACAATATGTAGTTCGTCATTGATGGCAGCCTTTCTAAACAACAGATAGTATATAGTAATAGGTGACTGGGTTCTAAGTAACGAATCATAGTCTTGAAAACAATTGTTCATATTATCTATAGTAGATTCACAATTGGAAAAAGTTAAATCAGGGTTATGATCATTATTATCACGGTAGTCTAGTACCATTCTATCGAGATATGGTTTCTTGGTGTCAATTATTTTTTGACTTAATAACAAACTATTTTCAATGAAAAGAAGCTTAGCTGCAACTTCATAATGTTGTAATCTATTATTTTTAAATCTAACCTTCTGAGTGAAGAAAATATTTTTAGATAAATCCCTTATCAACTTGGCCATAATTCCTCCTAATGCATTTCTCTTTTCAGAGGCATTAAGAGGAACAGCTTCATTTAGCCTAGAAAACATGTCTTCAATTAAATCAATATCTTCTGTCTCAACTGATATTATTGGTAAAGTGAATGAATCGAATCTAATTTTTAATTTAGGATAAGACATAGCTAAATCAATGTAACTCATATTTCCTGCACGGACTAGTTCATCAGCTAAATATTCAAAATCGTTAGCAAGAGTAAACTTGCCATCTATAAATTCATAAATTGCTTGCAGTCTTTGCCTTCCATCAATGATTGCATATTCAAAGGGGTTGTTAGTGGCTTCGCGTTGACTTTTGTTTAAATAATGAAAATATAATTTTGGTATATCATATTCATTTAGTATTGAATCTATTAATAATTGTTTTTTTTCTAACGTCCACACATCACCCTTTCTTTGATATTCAGGATCTTCTTTGATTATGTCTTTGTCTGAGTATATTCTCAAAACGGAACTATTGGGTAGCTGGTATGTTTTTATTGTTGCCATGTTATGAGAATATTTCGGAGAGACTATCCAGTTCGGGGAATAATTGAAACTTATTTGTGCCTAGCAGCTTAAGCTCTTTGATTAATTCGGACTTGCACGAATTGGGTATGATGTACTTCCATATATGGTCAATAGTATCTCCCGAATTTTCAATTATTATATTTTCTCTATGAGAGATAGTGAATACACCTTGCTGTGCTTGCATTCTCGGGCTGTTCCTAGGTGCAATGGCAGCAATAGGTAGAAGGCTAGACTTGCTTTCCCTCGCTATCGTAGAGGGTAGATAATTTATCAATATTTCATCTTCAAATGACGGTATCTCAAACTCAAACTCAGGCTTATATCTACTTTTTTGATTTAATACAGTAGGCTGCAAAACCCACAAAGCCCCATCCTCTTCAGGTTCTTTGCTTATCGCGAAATAAAGTGCGACTAATGCACTCTCTGACCAGTCTAGAAGGCGAGTAGGTACACCGTAGTGTTGCATAAGAAACAACCATTCAAATTCATTATTAGGTCTGCTTTGAAGAATAAGTGAAGCATCCTGTTTGAATCTATTGAAATAATGTGTTTCTGGAGGCTTATCTTCTAAGCGCATTAAGCGAGGTTGCAATGACCACTCTGATCTAGATTGACCACGAAACCAAATTGGGCCTTTGAAATCACATATATGATTCTTTAGTTGAGTTATTAGGTCACTTACTGATGATATTTCTACGTCAGAGTATTTCATTCGCTAAAAGCTTTGGTCTTTAACGTCAAAGATGGGGTCTACTGCTATTATCATTTGAATATATAATGAAATTTACATGATTTCTTTGGTTAGATTAAAACCTAATATGTTTTGCTATCATAAAAACCCCCGCGCCAGCCATATAGCCAACGCGGGGGTTCGGGTTGAGGTAGTTGGCTTATGCCAAGCTACTACATATCCTTGATAATTTCGTCGCCGAACTCGCTGCATTTGAGCAGGGTGGCGCCGTCCATCTGGCGCTCGAAGTCGTAGGTGACGCGCTTGCTATCGATGGCGGCTTCGAGGCCCTTGTAGATGAGGTCGGCGGCTTCCTGCCAGCCCAGGTGCTCCAGCATCAGGGCGCCGCTCAGAATCACCGAGCCGGGGTTCACCTTGTCGAGGCCGGCGTACTTGGGGGCCGTGCCGTGGGTGGCTTCGAAGATGGCGTGGCCGGTTTCGTAGTTGATGTTGGCACCCGGCGCGATGCCGATACCGCCCACAATGGCGGCCAGCGCGTCGGAGATGTAGTCGCCGTTCAGGTTGAGCGTGGCCACCACCGAGTAGTCGGCGGGGCGGAGCAGGATTTGCTGCAGGAAGGCGTCGGCGATGCTGTCCTTGATGAGGATCTTGCCGCTGTCGAGGGCCAGCTTCTGCTGGGCGTCGGCCATTTCCTGGCCCTGCTTGGCCAGCACCTTGTCGTACTGGGCCCAGGTGTACACCTTGTCGCCAAACTCCTTCTCGGCCAGCTCGTAGCCCCAGGTCTTGAACGCGCCTTCGGTGAACTTCATGATGTTGCCCTTGTGCACGATGGTCACCGAAGGCTTTTTGTGCTTGATGGCGTACTCGATGGCCGCGCGCACGAGGCGCTCGGTGCCTTCCTTGCTCACGGGCTTGATGCCGAACGACGACGTTTCGGGGAAGCGGATTTTCTTCACGCCCATCTCGTCCTGCAGGAATTCGAGCATCTTCTGGGCCTGGGGCGTGCCGTTCATGTACTCGATGCCGGCGTAGATGTCCTCGGTGTTCTCACGGAAGATGACCATGTCGGTCAGTTCGGGCTGCTTTACGGGCGAGGGTACGCCCTCGAACCAGCGCACGGGCCGCACGCAGGCATACAGGTCGAGCTCCTGGCGCAGGGCCACGTTCAGGCTCCGGATGCCGCCGCCCACGGGCGTCGTCAGGGGGCCTTTGATGCCTACCAGGTAGTCGCGGAAAGCGTCGAGGGTTTCGTTGGGCAGCCAGTTGTTTACCTGCTTGAAGGCCTTCTCGCCGGCCAGCACTTCCTTCCACTCCAGCTTGCGCTTGCCGTTGTAGGCCTTCTCTACCGCCGCATCAAACACGCGCACGGCCGCAGCCCAAATATCCGGCCCCGTGCCGTCGCCCTCAATAAATGGAATAATGGGCTGATCCGGCACGTTGAGCTTGCCGTTCTTGATGGTTATTTTCTCTGCCATTGTTAAAAAGAAGTGTCAGGTGTTACGTGACAGGTATTTTGAGGTGAGTGCTTGGTTGGTAGGGGAGGGAGGACGTAGCGCTTTACTTCTGTCATCCTGAGCAGAGCGAAGGACCTATACAGAAGGTATTAGATGATGTTAGCTTCTGTATAGGTCCTTCGCTCTGCTCAGGATGACAAGTAGTTACCCATAGTTCTAGTACCCGAAAATCTCCTTTAGCGTCAGCTGCTCGACTTTGCCGTACTTGGCCAGGGCCTTAAAGTTGAGGCGGTCTTTGGAGCCGATGACGAGGATGGTCTGGGGCTGGCCTTTGATGCGGGCCTGCTGAAACTTGAGCAGGTCGGCGAAGCTCATCTTGCCGGTTTGCTCGTACACGTCGCGGCGCAGGTCGTAGTCGAGGCCCAGGCGCTTGGCGCGCTCGTAGCTGAAGAGGATGTCGGACTTGGTGATGCGGTCGGTGGCGATGCTGTTGCGGATGGCATCTTTGGCAATCTGCAGATTGGCTTCGGCGGTAGGCATGTCATTGAGCAGGAGCTCCATGCCGGCCATGGCCTCGGGCAGCTTGTCGGCCTGGGCCCCGATGTAGCTCATGTTGTAGGAGCTGCGGCCCAGCTTGTCGGCATTGGCGAAGCGCGAGGACGCCGAGTAGGCCAGGGCCTGGCTTTCGCGCAGCTCCTGGAACACGATGCTGCCCATGCCGCCCCCGAAGTAGGTGTTGTAGAGGCTGGTGGTGGGCACGAGCGTCTTATCGAACACGGGGCCCTTGCTCAGGAACAGGATTTCGGCCTGCACCATGTTGTAATCCACCCAGTACACTTTGGGCGTAGTCAGGGGCTGCTCGGCGAAGTCCTTGTTGGCGGGCACGGCGGCCAGCGTGGCGGGCGTTTTGTGCAGTTGGTTGAGCGTGGCCGTCAGGCCGCTTTCGGCCTTGGGGCCGTAGTAGAGCACCCGGTGCTGGTAGGTGGGCAGCTTCTGGATGAGGCTGGTGAGCTGCTCGGGCTTGAGGGCCTTGAGCTCCTTTTCGCTGAGTTGGGTGGTGAAGGGGTTCTGGGGGCCGTACTTGGCGTAGTTCACCATGGCCTGCTGCAGAATCACGCCCTTATTGAGCTTGGCATCGGCACGGGCCTTGAGCACGCCGGCCACCATGTTCTTGAGGGCGGCGGCATCGGGCTTGGGGGCGGCCAGCAGGCTCTCGAACAGCTGGAGCGCGGGCTCCATGTTGCTGTCGAGGCCGCTAAGGCTGATGGTAGTGCGGTCCTGGTCGCTCTGGACGCCGAACGAGCAGCCCAGCTTGTAGAACTCCTGCTGCAGCTCGGCGGCCGAGTATTTGCCGGTGCCGAGGTACTGCAAATAGTCGGTAGCCAAACCGAGGCGTTGGTTAGCGTTGGTGCCCATATCGAGCACGTAGAACAGGTTGAACAGGTTGTTCTCGGTGTTGCGGGTGTAGTACACCGGAATGCCCGAGGCCAGCTTGGTTTCCTTGATGTCCTGCTTGTAATCAACGAACACCGGCTGCAAATCCGGCGACGACATGCCCATCACCTGCTTGTAGAAGTCGGAGGCCGCCTCGCGGTTGACGGGCACGGGCGTAATGGCGGGCTTCACCACCTTCACCACGTTGGGGTCCTGGCCGGTGCGCTTGTACACCAGGGCGTAACCGGGGCCGTAGTACTGCCGGGCCACGCGCATCACGTCGTCGCGGGTAATCTTGCCGAAGTCGTCGAACTGCTGCAGGTAGTCCTTCCAGTCCTCGCGGGCCAGGAAGGCCTCAATCATGGCATCGGCGCGGGCCGCGTTGCTTTCGTAGCTCTTGGTGCGCTGCAGCTGCTCGTTGTTGACGATGGCCGGAATCAGCCACTCCGGGAAGTCGCCCTTTTTCACCTGCTCCAGCTGGGCCAGCAGCAGGTCGCGCACTTCCTCCAGCTTCTGGCCCTGGCGGGGCGTGGCATAGAGGATGTGTGAGGAGTAGTCGTTGAACAGGTTGGTGAACGAGGCCGCCTGCAACACTTTCTGCTGCTGGTTGAGGTTGAGGTCAATCAGGCCGGCCTGGCCGTTGCTCAGAATCTTGTCAATCATGCGCAGCACCAGGGCATCCTTGGTGTTGCTGCCGGGGAAGCGGAAGCCCAGCATCACGTTCTCGGCGGCCGGCCCCACAATTTTCGTGATAACCGGAGCCGTCAACGGCTCTTCCTTGGCCACCTCGAAGGTGGGCACCGGCTTGCGCTTGAGCTGGCCGAAGTACTTGTCAATCGTGCGGATGGTCTGGTCGTAGTCCAGGTCGCCGCTCAGGGCCAGGGCCACATTGTTGGGCACGTAGTAGGTATCGTAGTAGGCCTTGATTTCCGTGATGGACGGATTCTGCAGGTGCTCGATGGTGCCGATGGTGGTTTGCGTGCCGTACTGGTGCTTTTTGTACAGCGTGCGGTTGATGGCCTCAAACTCCTTGTTGAAGTCGTTGTCGAGGCCGCGGTTCTTCTCCTCGTACACGGCCTCCAGCTCGGTATGGAACAGGCGCGGCACCAGCTCGCCCATGCGCTCGGCCTGAATGGCGGCCCACTTCTCCAGCTGGTTGCTCGGAATGTCCTCCTGGTACACCGTCTGCTCGACCGAGGTGTAGGCGTTGGAGCCCTGCGAGCCGATGGCGCCCATCACCTTGTCGTACTCGTTGGCCACGGCGTACTTAGCCGCCACGCCCGAAATGGAGTCAATCTGGTGGTAGGTTTTCTGGCGGGCGGCGGGGTCGTTGCGCTGGGCGCGGTACTGCTCGTAAAGGGCCTCAATCTTATCCAGCTCGGGCTTTTCCTGGGCCCAATTCTGGGTGCCCAGCTGCGAGGTGCCCTTGAACACCATGTGCTCCAGGTAGTGGGCCAGGCCGGTCGCGGTGGCCGGGTCGTTCTTCGAGCCGGCGCGCACGGCCAGGTAGGTCTGGATGCGCGGGGCGTCCTTGTAGTCGGAGAGGTAAACCGTCAGGCCGTTGTCGAGGGTATAGATGCGGGCCTTGAGCGGGTCGCCGGGAACGGTCTGGTACGTATATTCCTTTTGCCGGGCCGGCGCGCTAGCCTCGGTGGCCGGGGTAGCCGCGCTGGCCGAAGTGGTGGGCTTACTGGTTTGGCACTGGGTCAGACCCAGGGCAGCCAGGGCCGGAACGAAAAGCAAAAGGGGTTTTCTCACGAGCAAAAGGGGGAAGGAAGAGCGGAAGGCAGTGCAGGGGCGGAAAAGCCACAACACCATAAGAAACCCAAAGATAGGCGTCCCCCCCGGGAATAAAAAGCCCCTCTGTACCCCGTGCGCCTTTCAAGTGCGAAAAATTGCTTATAGGATCACGGATTAGCGCGGATTTCAGCGGATTTCACGGATTTTGTAGCTGGCCCTGCTGAGCATTAGTTCAAACCTGCACAACTGCAAAACCGAAAGGCTGCCTCGCCAGAGGCAGCCCTTCCCAATCGACTACAAAATCCGTGAAATCCGCTGAAATCCTCGCTAATCCGTGAGCTAGTCGGCGTCCAGCCCCAGGCGCTGCTTCATCTCGGCCAGCATGGGGTACTTTTCGGTGAGGTACTCCAGCTTGTCGGTGGCAGTGTAGAGCTTGCGGCCGGTTTCCTGGCGCTCCACCACGCTCACCTGCACCGTGAGGCGCGGGTAGCCGGTGCGGCGGCGCAACTCCCCGATAAAATCGGCCCGGAAATCGTTGAACTGGTCTTCCTGCACAGGATTGTCCACGGTCAGTAGGATAACGTGCTGCTCGTTGGCCTGCACCGGGCGGTTGAGGATGCTGTAGTGCATCATGCTGCCCGCTTTGCGCCCCTCGGTCAGCTCCTGCCACACGCGCTGGAGCACCGCGTCGTCGATGGCGGGCAGGCCGGTTACGGGGCCGCTGGGCTCGGTTTCGACCAGGGCCTGCCCGGCGGCGGCCTGCTGGGCCAGCTGGGCTTTCATGGCGCTCAAGCTGCCAAGGCCGGGTAGCTTGGTGCCCAGCCCCAGTGGTTTGCCGGTGGGCGGACCGCCCGGCTTGGGCATGGGCGGAGGCAGCGGGGCGGCCGTTACGGGCGTCTGGCCCGGCTCGTGGCCGGCAATGCTGGGTCGCCCGATTTCCACGTGCGGCACGGTGTCGCGCAGCTGATGGGTGATGGGCACGCTGGTGGCGGCCTCGATGCTGGGCGTGTCGTGCAGCTCCTCCACGCCGCTTTCCACCGGCACAATGGGCTGGGGGTCGGCGGGGGCGTGGGCTAGATTTTTAGCGCCTGGTGCTTCGTGGTTGGTGCTTAGGCTGGGCGGAGCAGCGGCGGGCGTGGCGTAAGTGGCGGGCGTTTCGGCAGTGCCGTCGGCCACCAGCTGGCCGGTAGGAGCGGAGGACGAGTTGTTTGGAGCCGAAACCGCGCTGTTGGAAGTAGCTGGCGGGCTTACGCTACTTTTTTTTTTCGCCTCGCCGTTCTGGGGCGAGGCGGCGGGGCCGGCGCTCAGGTCGCGGGCAAACTGCACGGCGCCGTTGAGGTAGGCCAGCTTCATGAGCATCAGCTCGACGTGCAGGCGCTGGTTTTTGGCCTGCTTGAACTCCCGGTCGCAGAGGCTGACTAAGTTCAGGCCGGACAGTAAAAAGGCCAGCGGCGCGGCCTGGGCCTGCTGCACGTAGCGCGCCCGAATGTTGTCGGACACTTCCAGCAGCTGCACCGTCACGGCATCCTTGCACACGAGCAGGCCGCGCAGGTGCTCGGCGGCGCCCACCACGAAATTGTGCAAATCGAAGCCATTCTGCATCACCTCCTCCAGCAGCAGCAGCGTGGCGCTCAGGTTTTCGGTCAGCAGCGCGTCGGTCAGCCGGAAATAGTACTCGTAGTCCAGAATGTGCAGGTTCTGCACCACGTCCTGGTAGCGCAGGTTCTGGCCCGAAAACGTCACCATCTGGTCGAACATGCTCAGCGCGTCGCGCAGGCCGCCGTCGGCCTTCTGGGCCAGCAGGTGCAGGGCGTCATCCTCGGCCGCAATCTGCTCCTGGGTGGCCACGTGGCGCAGGTGGCCCCGGATGTCATCCACCTTAATCCGGTTGAAATCGAATACCTGGCAGCGCGAGAGAATGGTGGGGATGATCTTGTGGCGCTCGGTGGTGGCCAGAATGAAGATGGCATAACCCGGCGGCTCTTCCAGCGTCTTGAGAAAGGCGTTGAAGGCCGCGTTCGAGAGCATGTGCACCTCGTCGATGATATAGACCTTGTAGCGGCCCTGCTGAGGCGCGTATCGCACCTGCTCCACGAGGCTCCGGATGTCCTCAACCGAGTTGTTGGAGGCCGCGTCGAGCTCGTGCACGTTGAACGAGGCACTTTCCTGGAAGGCCCGGCACGAGCCGCACTTGCCGCAGGCTTCCAGTTCGAAGGGCGTGTTGTCGGGGTCGGCGGCGCTCAGCAGGGCCTCGGGTACGATGTCGGGCTGCTGGGCAATCAGCTCCGATACCGGCCGGCCGCGGCGCACGTGCTCCTCCACGAACTCGCAGTTGATGGTTTTGGCCAGAATGCGGGCGCAGGTGGTTTTGCCCACGCCCCGGGGGCCGCAGAACAGGAAGGCCTGGGCCAGGTGCTGGGAGGCAATGGCGTTTTGCAGCGTGGTAGTCACGTGCTGCTGCCCCACCACGCTTCGGAACGTGGCCGGGCGGTACTTGCGGGCCGAAACAACGAAATTCTCCATAGGTCTTCCCACAAAGTTACCCCGAAAAGCCCGGCTTTGGAAGCCGCAATAGCAACTTGCCGACGGTTCCGGCCGGGGTAAGCGGCGCGGGGGCAAAGCGGCAAATTGTGGCCGGTTTCGGAACATTTCCGGGGTCGCGCAACGTTTATCGGGCAGTGTGCGTACATTCGCACCCCGCTACTTGTGGCGGGTATCGTTCTTTTACAACTGGGGCTGACCGGAATTGACAGCTTGTGCACTGCGCGAGTAAGCGTGTCGGGAGTTGGATGAATCTCCCGTAAAAAAAGTTGTCCAAACAATAACTGGCGAGTATAGCTACGCCATGGCTGCTTAGTCTAGGTACTAAGTAATGCCATCGTCCCGCATCCGTCTTCCTGCTCACGGGTGAGTTCGGGGCGTCGAAAGCAGTTAGGATAGTTCGTGGGGCGCTGCGACCCACGGGCGAAACCAAAGCAGATAAGGGGAAATCAAAGGCCTGATGTGCGCCTGGTTTCCTTCGACAATCCAAGCATAGATACACACGTAGAAAGCTCGACGTCTTCCTTGTCTGGACCAGAGTTCGAATCTCTGCAGCTCCACTTTTGAACGATACGGAAAACCCCGCTGGCCCTGGCCGGCGGGGTTTTTTTGTTTGCCTGGAAAAGGCTCGCCAAGCTCGTCTAATAGTCTGCTATATAGAGGTTTATATAGATTAAAAATTCGGGCTTTTTTGTCCGACCGCTAGTGCCGGCCGTATATAAACCCTGAAAGCCAGCCCTGCCAGGGCCGGCATCAATTCACCCTAAAACGACTTTCCAATGAAACTGAATTTCCTGCTGGCCGCCGCCCTGTGTGTGGGCACTGCCACGGCCGCCTCGGCCCAGACTACGCCCACCGGCACGCCCCGTAGCGGCACTATGAACCAGACTACACCGATGACGCCGAATCCGGCCAGCCCCACCACCAATCCCGGCACCATCGACCAGCGCACCCCCACCATGAGCAACCCCACCAACGTGGGCACCATGGACCGCACGCCCGCCGTGGAAAGCCGCACGACCATGGAGGCTGAACGCCGCACCTCGACCATGACGACCACCGAGCCGCGTCGCACCCGCACGACCACCACCAAACGCTCGACCCGCAAGGCCAATATGCCTCGCAGCACCAGCCCGATTAAGTAGTAACTTATTGCTTTGTAGTACATAAAAGAGCCGGCCCGCATAATGCGGGCCGGCTCTTTTATGCGCTACCGGCAGAGGGCTGGTTAAGGCGTTAGGCCTTCTGCTCCAGTTCGCCGCCGGCCCGCAGCAGCGTGTCGGAGAGGCTAGTGAGGTTGCTGCGGATTTCGGCGGGCGCTTTGGCAACTACCTCGGCCGTCTGGGCCCCAAGCATGCTCAGCGAGCGGCCGATGGCGGCGGCGTTCAGCCCCAGGTCGCCCTCGCTGAGCAGGGATTGCAGGTTGCCGATTTCGCGGCCGATATCCTGGAGGCGGGGCTCGCCGCTTTGCAGTAGGTGCTGCTGCCAGGTTTCGGTGTTGTCCTGGGCGGCGCTGAGCGGAATGCCGGTGAGGCCGTTGCTGAGGGCGTGGTTGGTGGCGTTGAGCAGGTCGGTGAAAATCATCATAGGAAGTGAAAACAGGAGAGATGGAATGGCCCGATGGGCAGACAGGCTTACGTAATAAGCGGCCCGAAGGGTCAGGTAGTGGCCTTGGCCAGCAGCGCCGGCAATAGCCCGGCCCCGCGCAGGGCGGCGCAGGCGCGGTGGGCGCTGGCTTCCTTGTCCTTGATTTCGAGCATAATATCCACGTCGAGGTTGCCCAAATCGTGCAGGAAACCGGCAAACAGGTCGTCTTCGAGCGTGGGCGTGTGCTTGCCTTTGCGCTCACCGGGGGCCTGCGAGCTGTAGTCCATCAGCATCACGCCGTCGCGCTGGGGGTGCCAGGTGGCGGCGGCCAGGCGCAGGGCCTCGGCCATAGGCTCGCCGTGGTTGAGGCACTCGTGGTGGAAGTTGTCGAAGAGCACCGGAATGCCCACCGCCGCGTGCACGCGCAGGCAATCCTGCAGGCTGAACAGTCGGTCGTCGTTTTCGATAACCAGGCGGGCGCGCACGGCCTCGGGCAGGCGCTGGTAGGTGGTAATGAAGCGGCTGATGGCCAGCTCCCGGTCGTTGTAAAGGCCGCCCACATGAATCTGGAGCTTGTGGGTGGAGTCGAGGCCCATCAGGTCCAGCATCGAGCCCTGGTACACCAGCTCCTGAATGCTGCGCTCCACAATGCCGGCATCGGGCGAGTTGAGCACCACAAACTGGTCGGGATGAAACGACACCCGCATATCGTTGGCCTTGATATAGTCGCCAATCTCCCGGAATTCGGCGGCGAAGCGCGTCTGCCACGGAAAGGTGTTGACGGGGTGGGAGCCAAACGGCACCACGCCCGAGCCGATGCGGAAAAACAGCAGGTGGTGGGCCACGTTCCACTCCAGAATCCGGCGCAGGCAGGCTAGGTTGTTGGCCACCGTCAGCTCCAGGCGCTCATCGGAGTAAGAGGCCAGCCGGAACGTGCTGGTGGAGGTGCAGTCGAGCGTTTCATTCACGCAGGGATATCCGATTCGCATAGTAGAAGCTGGATGGCTAAGCGGCCAGCCGACCCGGAAGGAAGCTCTTCCAGTCAGCCTAAACGCGCTCAGCGGTTCTCAAACCACTACGCAAAGCGTATCCGCACTGTTCGGAAGAAGCCGGCACAACAGCCGCCGCCGCCCGTCAACGAGCCCGATACCTACTCGTAGCCGCGGTTGTCCTTGAAGTTGCGGTTGTAGCGGCGACGCTCCTGGGCCGCCTGCTTGGCCGCCTGTTTAGCGGCTTCCTCGGCCTCAATCTCGCGCATCTTTTCCCGCTCCCTGCCGGCCCGCGAAAACTTCTCGTAAATCAGGCTCACAGGACTGGCCAAGGTAGGAGTGGGGGCCTTGGGCGCGGCCGAATCGACGGGGAACAGGGGTTTGGGGGCGGGCGGGCGCTTCACGGCGCTGGTGGGCGCGGTGCTGGGCCGCTTGATGTTGCGCAGGGCCCGGTCGATGAGCTCCTGGTCGGGCCGGCCTTCGGTTACGCGCACTTCGCCCAGCTGAATGGTATCGGGCCGCAGCTTTATCTGCACTACGAGCTGCGAGAGGCCGGTGCCACCCAGCGGCAGCAGCCGCGGCTTGAAGCCCACAGCCCGGAAAATCAGCGTGTCGGTGCGCTGGGCCGAAATGCCGAAGTCGCCGCCGCCATCGGCCACCACGGCCAGCTGCGTGCGCCGAATAGTGATGGACGCCCCCGGAATGGGTCGGCGCGACCCTTCCTCCGAAATACGCCCCGTGACGCGCACCTGCCCCACGGCCCGACCGGCTAACAGTAGCAGCAGTAGCGGCGCCAGCAACGGCAGCAAACGAACCAGGCGCAGGGAGGGCAGAACAGACAACGGCATCAAAGGGGCAAGCTACGGCAGCGCGGCGGGTAAATCGTCAATCAGAAGCCAGCCAGCGGCCAGCCTCATAAACCCGCATAACGCCGGAAGGAGACAAAAGAAGCCCGCACCGTTGCAGGTGCGGGCTTCAGGAAGCTAACAAATCGTTGGCCGAAAATGCGTTGGCCACCGAAAAAGTTGGGTCAGGCTACTTGATAACGGTTTTATCGCCGTCTTCGGGCTTCATCTTAACCGTACCGTCGTCGGCATCCATCTTGGCCTTGTTGCCTTCCGAATCCTTCATTTTCAAGTCGCCGTCGGATTTCACCTTCAGCTTGCCGCCGTCTTCGCCTTTGATTTTCATCTTGTCGACATCGGCCGTGTTCATGCTGCTACCCGACGACATATTGTCCGACGAGTTCATGCTGCCCGACGACGAACTCATGCCCGAGTTGTCCATGTAACGGTCGTCGTAGTAGTTGGCGCGGTTGCTTTCGTAGGCCGTGTACTGCTTGGGGTCGGTAAACACGGTTTTCATTTCCGTGTCGGTGTTGTTGTACACGTCGCGGCGGGCGGCGGCCATGCCCATCGTGTCGGTCATGTACTTCTGGTTGAGCTCGGCCATACGCTGGCCACGGGTCACATACACGTCACGTACTTTCATGCGGGTCGGCTCGTCGAGCTGCATGCTGCTGGCCATGTCGCTGGCCATGCGGTCGGCGCGGCTATTTACGGCCTCGGGCGAGTAATCCATGGTGCCACTCGTGGTGGTCGTGGTCATGGTGGTATCGGTGGTGGCGGTAGTGGTTTCGGCAGGCTGGTTTTCCGAGCACGAGCCGAGCGTGAAAGCCGCGGCGGCCGAAAGCAGGAGCAGGGTCTTTTTCATGATGGAAGCTTGAAAGTCAGTGGAAAAAAGGAGGGAGAGAAATGGGAATGGCGGCTATACGGTGCGCGGCGAACAGAGGTTGGGCTGCCGCGGGCCGGCGGGTAGGCCAAGGGGCCGCAAACCGGAAAGTGCGCGCCCGGCCAGGGCCGAAACCCCGCCGAACGCGCACTTTTTAAACCAATTGTTTATGCCCCGCCCTAGCCGCGGCGCAGCTCAAATACCGTGATTTCGGGCAGGAAACCCACCCGCCCGGGGTAGCCGATAAAGCCCAGCCCGGTGTTCACGTACAGGTGCTGGCGGCCGCGCTGGTAGAGGCCGGCCCACTGCTTGTAGGCGTACTGCACGGGGCTCCACTTCAGAAACGAGAGGTTGAGGCCGAACTGCATGCCGTGGGTGTGGCCGGCCAGCATCAGGTCGATGTCGGGGTAGTCGTGCACCTGCGCATCCCAGTGCGAGGGGTCGTGGGAGAGCAGGATTTTGAACGGCGCCGAGGGGTCGGCGGCGGCGTGGGCCTTGGCCAGGTTGCCGTACTGGGCAAAGCCGCGGGCGCCCCAGTTCTGCACCCCGATAATGCTGATTTTCTCGCCGTTGCGCTCCACCGTGCGGGCCTCATCGAGCAGCAGGTTCCAGCCCATGCGGGCGTGGCTTTCCTTGAGGCGGGCCAGGTTGGCCTGCTTGGCCGGCAGGCCGCCTTCCTGGGTCCAGTCCACGTAGTCGGAGTAGTCGTGGTTGCCCAGCACCGAGTAAATCGGCAGCTTCGAGCGGATGCCGGCCAGCGTGTCGATGTGCTCTTCCACCTCGAAGGCGTAGTTGTTCACCAGGTCGCCGGTCATGAACACCATATCGGCGGCCTGCTCATTAATCATCGCCACGGCCCGGCGCAACGGCTCCTTGGTCTGGAACGAGCCGGTGTGCAGGTCTGAAATCTGCAGCATCTTAAACCCATCAAACGAGGCCGGCAGGTTGGGAAAGCGCAGCGTCACGCGCTTCACGGTGTAGTCGGTGCGGCCCTTGAACATGCCCCACAGCAGGGCCACGAAGGGCACGGCCCCGGCCACCAGGGCGGCTTTGCTCAAAAATTCGCTCCGCGGAATAGCCGGCCCCGTGCCCGCCCCAGCGGGCCGGCTTACCAGCTGCGCCGCCCAGCGGCCCAGGCGGACCACATCTTCGAGCAGCAGCGGGATGATGACTACCATTTTGGCCGCAATAACGGCCAGCAGCAATCCGCCCAGAAAAACCTTGGGCGAGGCGTGGGCGCGGCGGTTGCTCACGGCCCAGATGCCCAGGCCCCAAACCAGCGCGGTAAGCAGCCAGTACAGCACCGTGGTGGTGCGGCGCACGCCGGGCGAGGCCGACTGAACGAGCGTGCGAACGGCCTGGAAAGCGTACCACTCGGCAGCAACAACCAGGGCCAAAAAGAAAGGCAGAAACAGTTTGCGTGACATAAAAAAGCGGGGTCCCGGTAAGTGGGACTACAAAGTAAGGCAGTGGGGCGGCGGCAAGCTGGCCGGCCCCGGTTTTTAAGTTAAATTCCGGGCCTACAACAACGGTGCCCCATGCAAGAGTTTGACAAGCTGGCGGAAAACCCGGCGCAACCCGTTCCCGCCAACCCAACGGCCGCGCCCGCCCCGGCCACGCCTTACGCCCCGATCGTCAGCGGCATCAAGAGTTGGGCCGAGGAAGACCGGCCCCGCGAAAAGCTGCTGCAAAAGGGCCGCGCCGTACTGTCGGATGCCGAGCTGCTGGCCATTCTGCTGGGCTCGGGCACCGCCAAGCTGTCGGCCGTGGATGTGGCCAAGCTGGTGCTGAAGGGCGCCCAGAACGATTTGAACGCGCTGGCCCGCTTCTCGGTGAAGGAGCTGATGAAGCAGAAGGGCATCGGTGAGGCGCGCGCCATTACCATTGTGGCGGCGCTGGAGCTGGGCCGCCGCCGCAAAGACGCCGATGCCCCCGCCCGCACCACCATCACCTGCTCGCGCGACATCTACCACGCCATGCAGCCCCACCTGCAGGATTTGCCCCACGAGGAGTTCTGGGTGATTCTGCTGAACCGGGCCAACGTGGTCATGCGCACCGTCAGCATCAGCCGGGGCGGGGTGGCCGGCACCGTGGCCGACCCCAAGCTCATCTTCAAGGAGGCGCTGGAGCAGCTGGCCAGCAGCATCGTGCTGGTGCACAACCATCCCAGCGGCAACCGCAACCCCTCGGCCGCCGACATTGCCCTCACCCGCAAGCTCAAGGAAGCCGGCCAGCTCCTCGACCTGCCCATCCTCGACCACCTCATCTTCACCGACCAGGGCTACCACAGCTTCGCCGACGAAGGCATGCTTTGAGGGGAATTATGAATTCTGGATTATGAACTTTTGAATTGAGGCGGACAGAATTTGAATTATGGGCCAGCGCTTAAATCAGTTCAAATGCCTGAGAAGGGCACTTGCCGCAATTCCCGTCAAGAGGAATTGTTGGGCAGAGTCCATCTTTGTTGCAGAATTTTGAACAAGTCGTGGCCCAATTCAAAATTCACAGTTCATAATTCACAGTTCATAATTCCCTTCGTCTTGCGTTTCAACCCGAAAGTTCTCATTGGCCTGGGCCTGTTGCTCGTCTTCGGCTACTTCATCTACGACCTTGTGCTGGCGCAGGACCAGTACATCATCCGGATGCGACAGCAGCGCGAAGCCAAGAACAATTCCTTCCGTCGGGCCGGCTCGTCGCCGCTCAGCGACGAATTGCGCCAAAGCTTCGACAGCCTCAAGTTCTACCCGCCCAACCGCGACTACCGCCTCGAAGCCCAGCTGGAGCAGTTTCCGCAGCGCGACACCGTGGAAATGCCGCTTACCGACGGCCAGGCCGACAAGTACCTGCGCTGGGGCCGGGCCAAGTTCATCTTCGACAAGCAGGAATACCAGCTCACGCTTTTCCTGAAGGCTGATGGCAAGGATACCACCCTGTTTGTGCCCTTCACCGACCGCACCAACGGCTTCGGCTCCTACGGCGGCGGCCGCTACCTCGACGCCCCCCTGCCCGCCGCCTCCGACACGGAAGTGCTGCTCGACTTCAATCAGGCCTACAACCCCTTCTGCGCCTACTCTGACGCCTACGCCTGCCCCGTGCCGCCCCCCGATAACCGCCTGAAGCTGCAGATTGAGGCTGGCGAAATGGCGTATAAATAAATTGGGTGCACGCAGTAACGGCTGTCAGATAAATCATCGGTTTTAAGCCGTGACTTCCGAAAATTGTCAGGTTAGTGTCCGGTTAAATTGAATTTTAGCCCCCAGCCGAATCTGTACCTTTGCCAAAACTCAGATGCCAATGTCCGGCAGCTGGTTTATTCTTGAATCAACCAAAATACAGCATGCCGAATGTTGGCGCCTGACAACTGACAGCCGCCCATTGGCCGCTTACCCCCATGAAGATATCTTACGACTGGCTCCGCACGCTTATTCCCACTGATAAACCTGCTACCGAAATCGGGGCGCTGCTTACGGGCTCGGGCCTGGAGGTGGAGGGCATCGAGGAGCTGGAAAGCGTACCCGGCGGCCTGCGCGGCCTCGTGTTGGGCACGGTGCTCACCCGCGAAAAGCACCCCGACGCCGACAAGCTCAGCCTGACGACCGTGGATGTGGGCGACGCCACGCCGCGCCAGATTGTGTGCGGCGCCCCCAACGTGGCCGCCGGCCAGCGCGTGGTGGTGGCCCTCGAAGGCGCGGTGCTGCACCCGACCGGCGGCGAGCCGTTCAAAATCAAGAAATCGAAAATCCGGGGCGCGGCCTCCGAGGGCATGATCTGCGCCGAGGATGAAATCGGGCTGGGACAGTCGCACGCCGGCATTATGGTGCTCGATACCGACCTGCCCAACGGTACGCCTGCCGCCGACTACTTCGGTCTGGGCTCCGATTCGGTATTTGAAATTGGCCTGACACCGAACCGGGCCGACGCGGCCTCGCACTACGGCGTGGCCCGCGAGCTGCGCGCCCTGCTGCGCCAGCCCTGCCAACTGCCCGACGTGAGCGGCTTCCAGACCCCTGCTGAGGCAGCAGCTAACGTAAAAGTTACGCTGGAAGACCCGGCTGCCGCCCCACGCTACGCCGGCCTGCTGCTGGAAAATGTGCGGGTGGCGCCCTCGCCCGAGTGGCTGCAAAAGCGCCTGCGGAGCATCGGCCTCGCGCCCATCAACAACGTGGTCGACGTAACCAACTTCGTGCTACACGAGCTGGGCCAACCCCTGCACGCCTTCGATGCCGACCAGATTGCGGGCAACCACATCCGTGTGAAGCGGGCCGAAGCGGGCGAGAAGTTCACGACCCTCGACGGCGTGGAACGCACGTTGCGGGCCGAGGATCTGGTTATTGCCGATGCCAACGGCCAGCCGCTGGCCTTGGCCGGCGTGTTCGGTGGCCAGACTTCGGGCGTGAGTGAAACCACGACTCGGGTGTTCCTGGAAAGCGCCTACTTCGCGCCGGCCGTAGTGCGCAAAACGTCCCAGACGCACCAACTCAAAACCGACGCCTCCTTCCGCTTCGAGCGTGGCACCGACCCCAACATGGTGCCGCTGGCCCTCAAACGCGCCGCCCTGCTGCTCCAGGAAGTGGCCGGTGCCACCGTGGCCGCGCCCGTGGTGGACGAGTACCCCACGCCAATCGAGCCGACGCTGGTACGCCTGCGCCTGCCGCGGGTCGAAAAGCTCGTGGGCCAGTACATTGAACCCGCCCGCATCCGCCAGATTCTTGCCGACCTCGATATCCTTATTGTAGAAGTGAGAAGTGAGAAGTTAGAAGTGAGAGGGGAGAATGCAGAAGTCAGTAGTGAGTCTCACCTCTCACCGCTAACTTCTAAGCTCTCCGAGGAGTGGGTGCTGGCCGTGCCGCCGCATAAGGTGGACGTGACCCGCGAAGCCGACGTGATTGAGGAGATTCTGCGCATCTATGGCTACAACAACGTGGCGCTGCGGCCCCACAACTCGGCTTCGTTCCTGGCCAAGTTCCCGAGCCCCGACCCCGAAATCATCCGCCAGAATGTGGCCCGGCTGCTTAGTGGGCAGGGCTTTTCGGAAATCATCACCAACTCCATCACCAACTCGCGCTACTTCGAAACCGACGACGCACCTAGCGCCGAGCTGGTGCACCTACTCAACTTCAACAGCGCCGAGCTGAACGTGTTGCGGCCCAGCCTGCTGCCCAGCGGCCTGGAGGTGGTGCGCCACAACGTGAACCGCCGCCAGCGCGACCTGAAGCTTTACGAGTTCGGCAAAACCTACCGCCAGCTGCCCGACGGCAGCCACCAGGAGCAAAACCAGCTCGTTATCTACCTTACCGGCAACTCGGCCGCCGAAACCTGGCAGCAGAAATCGGCCAAAAGCTCGTTCCACCAGCTGGCCGGGGCCGTGCAGCAGGTGCTGGCCGCGCTGGGCTTCGCTGAGCCCGCCTCGCGACCCGTCGAGCACCCGTATCTGGCGGGCGGCCTCACGTTGCTGGCCCAGAATCAGCCGGTGGCCCAGCTCGGGGCCGTATCGGCGGCCGTGCTCAAGCGCCTTGATGTGAGCCAGCCGGTGTGGTTTGCCGAGCTGGACTGGGACGGCCTGATGCGCAAGTACAAGAGCCGCCTCGTGGCCCAGGAGCTGCCCAAGTTCCCGGAAGTGCGCCGCGACCTGAGCCTCGTCGTCGACCGGGCCGTGAGCTTCGACCAGCTGCGCCAGATTGCCCGCCGCGCCGAAAAGAAGCTGCTGCGCCAGGTAAACGTGTTCGACGTGTACGAGGGCGACAACCTGGGCGCGGGCAAGAAGTCGTACTCGGTCAGCTTCCTGCTCCAGGATGCCACCCAGACGCTTACCGACCAGGCCATCGACCAGGTGATGAACCGCCTCATTCAGCAGTTCGAGCAGCAGGCCGACGCCGTTATCCGGCGGTAACCAGCACGTCATTCTGAGCGAAGCGAAGAATCTCGCGTGCTGATGTTGCAGGGCTAACCTGCCATTTGGATTACTTTGGCACGCGAGATTCTTCGCTTCGCTCAGAATGACGTTCTTGCCAAATCACGTTCTTTACGAAAAACCAAAACCGCCCACCAAAAACCAAAAAATGGCATCCACCCAGCAACTGGCCCAACTCGACCGCCTGGAGCGGCAGGTAACCACTTTAGTGGCTGCCTATCAGCAGTTGCGCGAGGAGCTGGCCGATGCCCAGACTACGGTTCAGCAGTTGCAGGCCGACGTGCGCGACCGGGAGCGGGTCATCAAGGATTTCCAGAATCAGGAGAATATCACTAAACTTGTCAATACCATAGCGACCGGGGAACCGGCCAATGTCAACGAGCTGAAACTTCGCCTGAACGAATACATCCGCGAAATAGATAAGTGCCTTGCCTATTTGAGGGAGTAAACCATACCGAACCAATCACCGCCACCCTAACCCCACCACTGCCAGCAGCCTGCTGATGTCCGACCTTTCCATCAAAATCCGAATTGCTGACCGGGATTACCCCATGAAGGTAAGCCCCCAGGATGAGGAGCGCCTGCGCCTTGCGGGCCGGCTGCTAAGCGAGCGGCTGAAGGAATTCCGGGACAAATACGGCATTCAGGACAAACAGGACCTGCTGGCCATGATTGCCTTATCGACCATGGCTGACCGCTTGAAGGTGAGCACAGAAAAGGATGGGACCGACGCGGCCCTGACCGAGCGCCTGGCGCGCTTGGACGAGCTGCTGTCGGGGACGGTGTTGGTCTGACCCGGTTGCCCCAGGTGGGCAGCGGGCCGATTCGGCGCGAAGCAACAGCCCGGTGCGGGGCAGGGCAAACGACCCGGCCACTGCGCGGGCCTTTGGCGTTTCCAGCGGGAGCTGTGGCGTAATGATTTTTGGTTGGCAATTGTTGGTTCAGGATGGGTTGACGTCAGCGTTTGGCTGGCAGCCCGCCCAAAAACCAGTAATCAACCGCCGGAAGTCAGCTTTTACCTTCCCATCTCATCCCCCTAAAAATCATGTCTGTAACACTTTATATCGTTCTGGCAGCCGTGCTGGCCCTCGTGGTTGGCGTGGTGCTGGGACGCCTGCTGGCCGGCAAGGCCCGGCAGGACCACGAGGGTGACGCCCGCGCCAAAAGCCAGCAGCTGCTGGCCGATGCCGAAGCCGAGGCCACCCGCATCCGCGACGAGCGGATTCAGCAGTCGAAGGATAAATTCCGCAACCTCAAGCAGGAATTTGAGCAGGAAAGCCGCCGCCAGAAGCAGAGCCTGGAGCAGGAGCTGACCGAGCGCCGCGCCAGCGTGGTGGAGCAGGAGCAGAGCATTAAGCAACTCGCCCAAACCACCCAGAAGCAGCTCGACCAGGTGCAGCGCAAGGAAAAGGAGCTCGACACGACCAAGGAGCGCCTCGAAACCCAGGCCCAGCAGCAACGCGAAAAGCTCGAACAGCAGGACGAAAAGCGCAAAGCCATCCTCGACGCCCAACTGGCCAAGCTCGAAGCCCGCGAGCAGGAAGTGGAAACCGAGCTGCGCGACATCCGCCAGCAGCTCACCGAGAAAATCAGCGCCATCACCACCCAGCTCGAAGCCATTTCGGGCCTTACGGCCGCCGAGGCCCGCGAGCAGCTGGTCGAAAGCCTGCGCAACGAAGCCCAGATTCAGGCCAGCTCCTATATCAAGGACGTGGTGGCTCAAAGCAAGCTCACGGCCACCAAAGACGCCAAGAAAATCGTGCTCGAAACCATTCAGCGTACCGCCGCCGAGCACGCCATCGAGAACTGCGTCAGCATTTTCAACATTGAAAGTGATGATGTGAAGGGCAAGATTATCGGCCGCGAGGGCCGCAATATCCGGGCCCTGGAAGCCGCCACGGGCGTCGAAATTATTGTGGATGATACGCCCGAAGCCATTATTATTTCGGGCTTCGACCCGGTGCGCCGCGAGGTAGCCCGGCTGAGTTTGCACCTGCTGGTAAAGGACGGCCGCATTCACCCGGCCCGCATCGAGGAAATTGTGGCCAAAACCCGCAAGAACATCGACGAGGAAATCATCGAAATCGGCGAAAAAACCATCATCGACCTCGGCATCCACGGTCTGCATCCCGAGCTGATTAAGATGGTGGGCCGCATGCGCTTCCGCTCCAGCTACGGCCAGAACCTGCTCCAGCACTCGCGCGAAGTAGCCAACCTTTGCGCCACCATGGCCGCCGAAATGGGCCTCAACGTGAAGCATGCCAAGCGCGCCGGCCTGCTCCACGACATCGGCAAGGTGAGCACCGAGGAGCCCGAGCTGCCCCACGCCATTCTGGGCATGGAGATGGCCAAGAAGTACAAGGAGCACCCCGATGTGGTAAACGCCATCGGTGCCCACCACGACGAAATTGAGATGACGGCCATGATTTCGCCGCTCGTGCAGGCCTGCGACGCCATTTCGGGCTCGCGCCCCGGTGCCCGCCGCGAGATGATGGAGAGCTACATCAAGCGCCTCAAGCAGCTCGAAGAAACCGCCAACGGCTTCAAGGGCGTCAACCAGTGCTTCGCCATTCAGGCCGGCCGCGAGCTGCGCGTGATGGTGGACGCCGAGAATGTAACCGACGAGCGCGCCGGCGAGCTGAGCTACGAAATCTCCCAGAAAATCGAGAAGGAGATGCAGTACCCCGGCCAGATTAAAATCACGGTTATCCGCGAAATGCGCGCCGTGGCCTACGCTAAATAGGATTGTTTAGTAAGAAAAAAGGCCCGCCGGAAGCACTTCCGGCGGGCCTTTTTTTGTGGGTTTACGGTACGGGTTTAGTCTTGCTCCAACTCCGGCAGCACAATTTCCCCCTCGAACTCGCCCGAATCGGCCAGATCGTGCAGCCAGTACTCCGAGGAAATCAGGCGTACGGCGAAGGTGCCGGGGGCGGCCGCGTCGGGCGTTACGGTCAGTTCCCAGAGGATATCATCGGCGGCATCAAAGGGCGTGGCGGCTTCCAGCTCGGCGGCGTATAGGCGTTTGATGAGCGAACGGTCGGAGAGGGCCGGGGCCAGGGCCCACAGTACGAGGCCGGCCGTGAGTTGGGTAGGCGCCTCGGGGCAAGTGAGCTGCACGGTGGCCTGCACCAGCACGGCTGCACCGTTGGGGAACGTGCCGTTGTAGGCCAGGCGCAGCAGTTGGTTGACGTCGAACAGTTGGCGGTGCAGGCCGATTTCCGGGTACTCCTCGAAAATCTTGTCGTTCTGCATGTCGTGGGCAATCTGGTCAATCTGGCCGTCGCTCAAATCGTCGCCCAGGCGGTAGCTGAGCAGCACCGTGGCGGCCTCGGCGGGTTCGAGGTCGGCCAGCGCCATAAGCGTCATCTCGCGCACTTCGGCGGCCGAAAGCGTGTCGCCGTCGGTGAAATCGGCCGCGCTCATAATGGAGCGGTAGTCGGTGAGCTGCCAGGTGTCGGGAATTTCGGTCAGCGTTTCCTTCGACTGAATGGTGGTTTTGCAGGTAACGGTCATGGGTAGGGGGTGGGGCGAAAGGAGCAGACCGCCTGGATAGCGGACGGCTGCTATATCCTGTACGTACCCGCGCTTTAAAGAGCGGGATAGTCAGCTTTCCGGGCTGACTCCGGCTTCTTGCGCGCCGATACCAGCACCGCGCAGCCGGGCCACAGCCGCCGCTGCCGCACCCGCTCGAAGCCCGCGGTTTGTAGCGCCGCAGTCAGGGCCGGTAAATTGGGCCCCGAGCGGGCGTAGCGCAGTAGAGCGATGTGAGCGGCGGCGGCCGGCCACAACCGGCCCAGCAGCGGCAGGATAACTGCCAGGTAGCGCAACAGGAAACTGCGTTGCCAGCCATCTGCCGGCAGCACTAGTTCGGTAAGAGCCAACTCGCCGCCCGGCCGCAGAAGCCGGGCGGCCTCCGTTAGCAGGGCTGGGTAAGCGGCCACGGGCAAGGTTTTCAGGCCGAAAGCGCAGGTAACGGCCGTGGCGCAGGCGGTAGGCAGCGGCGTAGCCAGTGCGTCGGCGCGATGCAGTGTGAGGGCCGGGCCGCCGGCATGACGGGCGGCGCGAACCAGCATTGCGCCCGAAAAATCGACGGCTGCTACCCGCAACTCCGGGCCAAACCGCCGGCGCAATGCCGGCCACAGGTTGGCCCCACCGGCCATCAGGTCTACTACCACGGCGGGGCCCTGAGCCGGGTGGGGTAAAGCGGCGGCTAACTGCCGGCGCCACCAGCCCAGCAACCCGCCCGATAACCAGGCCGCACAGTTGTAGGTACTAGCCAATTCATCAAACAGCTCCCGAATGCGGGCAGGCTGGTAGGGCCCGGCCAGAAAAGACGGTCGGGCCCTACCAGCCTGGTCCGGAGCCGTGACGGTCGCAACAGTTACCAGGGCAGTGCTACTCACGGAAAGTCGGGGCTAAATAAACGGCGGCGGAAGGTTCAGCCGGTTCTAAATCTGCCCCGGCCAGAATGCGTGGGGCGGGCGCCGAACCATTGTGGGCGGTGGCGGCCACGAGGGCTTCGGCTCGGTCGCGTAGCGTAAGCAGCACCTGCTCGTGCATGGCATCGAGCAAGTAGTTGCTCCACAAGTGCCAGTAAAACTGCGGGCCAATGGAGTGCCGGTAGGTGGTACGGCCTTCGAGCTGGGTCCGTCCGCCCGGCAGCGGCCGCAGCCGGAACGTGCCGCTATCCACCTGGAAGTAACCGTGCAAATGCGGGGCATGGATATCGGGGTAGGGGCTGAGTTCGCGCATAGGCGCGGGCATGTCCGGCGGGGGCACGGCAAACGTGAGGCGGCGTTCGGGCTCCCAGCCGACAATGGGTAGCCGCGCCAAGCCCTGCGAGTAGTGGCAGACCAGGGTGCGTTGGCCGGTGGCGCTGTCGAGGGCGAAGGCCGTGCGCGTGGGGTATACCACGCCGGCCCGAAACCAGCCCGAGGCTGCCGGGTAGCTGGTGGGCTGCATCAGGGCCCGCCATACCACGGCGGGCGGCGCATTCACGGTTATTGAGGTAGTTACCTGCTGCGCCACTGCCGGGGCCGGGTTGGCCGCCTCGTAATGCTGAATGGCGGGGTAAAGCAGCACCACCACCGAGAGCAGCGGCGCCGGGCGGCGGCCGCCACCCAAATCAATAACTACACTTCCCAACAGCACCCCGAACAGCGCCATTACCAATGCGAAGGGCAGCGCCATAACTACGCATATCAGCCCCTCGCCGCGCGACAGAATAAGCGCCCCCATGGAAGCAAGCACGGCCAGCACCCCTACCACCGCGCGGGTCACGGGCCAGATGTCGCGGGCCGCAGCGGGGTTGCGCCACTGGTTGATGATGACAGCTACGAAGCTGCAAATGAAGGGCGACAAGCAAAACAGGCTGATGCCGTACGACTCGTAGCGGCCCACCGACACCCACATCAGGCCCGTGCCAACCAAGCCCGCGACCATCGCCGTGCCCACTACCGAGGTCCAGGCGCTGCCCCAGACACTCGTGCGCCACGTGGGAATTAGCCGGCGGCTTGGCTGCTGCTCAGCAGCGGGTTCATTTTCAGGATTTTCCATCGTGCATCTGGGTTAGAGAGTAAAGGAAAACGTAGTGCGGGCCAGGTCAGACCACTACAGGAAAAGGCGCATGAACTTGTCCCAGAACCAGCTGCGTTCGGCTTGCATCAGCCGGTTGAGCATTTTATCCGACACGGTGGCTAGCTGCTGAATGTCGGTTAGCACCGAATGGAAAGCCCGGTAGTCGGCCTGCTCCGGGTCGCCGGGCAGGGCCGCCAGCTGATCGATGCTGTACTTCATCTGATCCAGCTCGCGCCGCTTGCGGGCCCGGATGATGCAGCGCGTAACCTGCAGCATATCCTTCTCGGCCACGAAAAACTCGCGTCGCTCTCCGGCCCGCAACTCCTTGTAAATTAGCCCCCAGTCGAGCAGCTCGCGCACCGTCTGGCTGGCGTTGCCGCGCGAGATGGTGAGTTGCTCCATAATATCTTCGGTACTCAGGGCCTCGGCGCTTACCAGCAACAAGGCGTGTACCTGGGCCAGCGTTTTGCTCACGCCCCAACTCGATCCTGATACGCCCCAGGTATGAATGAATTGCGCTTTGGCCTCGGCTAAGCTGTTATTTGGTTCCATGATTGGTTTTGTTTGGAGGGCTGCCTGGTAAATATTGCGTTGATCCGCATGACTGCCGCCTGTGCTGGCCAGCACTACCGGCCGTTACGAGTCCGCGCCGCGCCTACTTTGCTGCCAGCAAGTCGTCTAGCGCATCGGCACAGTGCGCGTAGCGGAATTCAAAGCCCAAATCAAGCAGGCGTTGGGGATATACTTTGCGGCTTTTCAGAATAAGCTCTGTTTCCGTGCGCAGCACGAAGGCCCCGATTTCCAGCAGCCACCGGGGCTGCGGTAGCACCAGCCAGGGCCGCAGCCGCTCGCGCAACTGCTGGTTAAACTCGCGGTTGGGGAGCGGATTAGGAGCGCACACATTGAAAGCGCCGCTGGCCGTTGAGGTGTTGATAAGAAACTCGACAGCCCGGCAAAAATCGGTGATGTGCAGCCAGCTAATCCACTGCCGGCCGTTGCCCTGCGGCGAGCATAGCCCTAGCCTGGCCAGCCGTGCCATTACCGGAAACGCCCCGCCATCAGTGCCCAGCACAATGGAGGTGCGAAGCGCTACTTGGCGCGTAGCCGGCCGCTGCGCCTCGGTAAAAGCAGCCTCCCAGGCCCGCGCGGCTTCCACCGAGAACCCCTCCCCGATAACTCCGTTGGCTTCGGTATTGGCCGGTTGCGTGCCTGGCGTATCGGCGTATATGGTGGCAGTGGAAGAATTAAGCCACACCTTGGGCGGCTGCTGGCAAGCGGCCACAGCCCGGCCCAGCAGCCGCGTGCTATCAAGGCGGCTAACCATAATCTGGTGGTGGTTGGCAGCCGTATAGCGGCAGTCTACGGTGCGGCCGGCCATATTCACCAGCACGTCGGCACCCTCCAACTCGGCCGTCCAGGAACCCAGGGTCTGAGCGTCCCAGTGCACGTGGCCCGGCCGGGGCTTGGTCGAGCGGCTCAGAATAACAACTTCGTAGCCCAAGCCGCGGAAATGCTGCTGCAAGTGCTGGCCCAGAAAGCCGTTGCCTCCGGCAATAATCATTTTGGCCTGCTGCATCCGGATCGGTGGGGAATTCAGAAACCAGGGAGTTCCGGCAACTGACAATCCAGCCAAGATCAAATGTATCACAAGTTTCAGTAATTATTGAAACTTGTGATACATTTATTTTCGTCAGCGAAGACTTGGAGCAGTGTAGTCCGGTATATCCGGCGGCAACCTCATCCAATGCCGGATACAAAACGGTTTGATCAAAGCCAAAAAATAGCCTTAAGCCATTTACTTCGCGTCAAACAGCTGTTCCCGCATGGAAGGTATGTGGTGGCTGGCAGCTCAGGCACGTCTCTAGCTGCTGAGTTGATGGCGGAAATAAACTGAACTCTTGATTACGTGCGCTACTGCCCCCGCCCCAGCTTCTGGAAGGCGTTGTTGAGCACTTCGGCCCAGGTGGGGTGGGCAACAACGAGGTTTTCGAGCTGCTGATAGCGCAACCCGCCCGTCATGGCCAGCTGAAACATGGTCATGATTTCGCCGCCCTGCTCGCACAATACGGCCGCGCCCAGCAGCCGGTCGTCGTCGCCTACCAGCACCTCCACGAAACCTTCGGTGCGGCCCGTTTCCACGGCCCGCCCGATGGTGCTGGCTGGCAGCCGGCTCACCCGGAAAGGCACGCCTTTTTCGCGGGCCTGGTCTTTGGAAAGCCCGATGCGGCCCAGCTGCGGTTCGGTGAACACTACATACGGCACGGGCCGCTCGTGGTAGTTGCGCGGGCGGCCGTGCAGCAGCTGGTCGCGCACGATGCGGTAATCGTCGTAGCTGATGTGGGTGAACTGGGGGCCGCCCTTCACGTCGCCGAGGGCGTACACGCCTTTAGCGGGCGTGCGCAAATCGTCGTCTACCTGAACGTAGCCGTCTTCATCGGTCGGAATGCCCGCTAACTGCAGGTCCAGCGCATCGGTGTTGGGCACGCGGCCGGTGGCCACCAGCAGGTGCGTGCCGCGCAGGCGCCGCTCGCCGCCGGGCGTGTCGACCGTGAGCGTGAGCACGTCCGCCTCGTTGCGCGAAACGTGCCGGGCTTCGGCTTCGAGCACCAGCTCTACGCCTTCGGCCTGCAACAATTCCTGCAGCGGCCGGCTCACGTCGGTGTCTTCGCGGTCCATGAGGGTGGCCGAGGTTTCGATGATGGTCACGCGCGAACCCAGGCGGCGAAACATCTGCCCGAACTCGACGCCGATGTAGCTGCCGCCCAGAATGAGCAGGTGTTCGGGTAGCTCCGTCAGGCCCAGTAGCAGCGTGTCGTTGGTGAGGTAGCCGCTGGCTTCGAGGCCCGCAATGAGGGGCACCGCCGCCCGCGTGCCGGTGTTGATGAAGATAAGCGGAGCCGTCAGTTGTTCGTGGCCGGCTTTCTTGTCGTGCAAATCAACATGCAGCGTATTGGGAGCCGTGAAGCGGGCGCGGCCGCGCACCAGCCGGATGTTGGGGTGCTCGGTGGTCAGGCTCTGCTCGATTCCGTTGCGCGAGTCCTGGGTCAGCCGGTCTTTGCGGGCTACTATGGCGGCAAAATCCACCACGGGCTCGGGCGCGCGGATGCCCAGCTCGCCGGCCGTGCGCACCAAATGAGCCCGCTGAGCCGAAGCCAGCAGCATTTTGGTAGGCGCGCAGCCGTAGTTGACGCACGAGCCGCCCAGGTGGGCACTTTCGATAAGGGCCACGCGCCGGCCGGCTTCGGCCAGCGCATAAGCCAGCGGGTTGCCGGCCTGGCCGGAGCCGATAATCAGGGCGTCGTAAGGAGTTGCGGGCATACAAACAGGTTTGGCGGGAGCAGGTCCCGCCCTCTGTACGCAACTGCCGCGCTTGCGGCTACGCAACGAAGCCCGGCCGGGTGCGTTAGGTCGGCAGCCGGGGCCCGGGCGGTGGCATTGCCGTCAACTCTGGCGCCGCTTTTCTATCTTCCCGCATCGGCTTCATTTCCCGGTTCATGCTTTTTCGACTCCGCGCGCTTTTCGGCCTGCTCCTTCCGCTCCTGCTGCTCACGGGCTGCGCGTCGCTCTACTTTCCGCCCCCGCCCCAGGTGCCGCTGCTTACCCAGAAGGGCGAGTGGAGCGCCGGCGTGCACACCAACCTCAGCCAGAACACGGCCCTGCAGGGCGCCTACGCCCTCTCCGACCACATCGGCGTGATGGGCTCGGCCTCGTTTCTGCACACCAATATAAAGAAGGAAGCCGTCGACCAAGACTTTGCCGAGCTGGGCCTGGGCTACTTCACCCGCCTGCCCGACAAGCGGGTGCTGGAAATTTACGGCGGCTACGGCGGCGGCCGCACCAAGCGCGTGGAGCGCAACCCCACCGAGGGCATCACGCGCACCCTGGAGGCGGGCCTGAACAAGTATTTCGTGCAGGTGAACTACACGAGCAAGGAGAAGAAAAGCTACTACCTGCTCGGCCGCGACTGGCCCCTGACCTACGGCACGGCCCTGCGCGCCAGCTACGTCACGCTCACCGATTTTCGCCTCAATGGCCAGCCCGCTTTCAACGAAGACAACATCCTGTTCGAGCCCATCACCTACGCCCGCGTCAAGCTCATCGGCCCGCTCGATGGCCAGTTCATCAGCGGCTACAACTTCGGCCTCAAGCACCGTAAATACCTGAAAGCCGCCAACTCGGTCTTCCAGCTAGGTATCGTGGTGAACCTGGGCGGGCAGACGGGGGGGAAGTAAAAAAATAGCTGATGAGTATAGCTGTGTTGCCCGTTTTTGAGTTGCCAGCATCTATCATTCATTGGGACCAGATTGGAGCCAGACCATCAGGCGCCTTCTGGCAGAACCCGTCGGACTGGGAGGAATTTGAGGCAAAAATTCTTCGGCTGAGCGGCTTTACCCAGCACCTCCCGGCAGTTAAGAGTAGTAGGTATCTTCGGGCGGACAGTTTGGCAGTGGATGATTTGCGCCGACTTATAGATGCGCATCTGGAAGTGACGGAAAATAAGCGTGTTCCGGTAGTAGAATCGTGTGCCCTGTTTGGTGGCGCAATTCTGATTATAGACGATCTGCCTGTGCTTTTTCCGCAGTGTTGTAGTACAATTTCCACTGTATATGACTGGAAGGTACTATTGGCGCCGCAGTTTCAGGAGGGATACTTCTGCCTTGAAGGCCATCCTGCTCCTAAAGCCATCCGGGAGCAGGATTACCTCAACATCATTTGTGAAGATGAAGGGGAGGAATTCTACCCGCCTACGACGCCAATCATCCGGGTTGAAGTAGCCGATTTGGCAATGGCTGTTGAGCAAGCCGAATTGCAAATGCAGAGGCTGTGCGAGCGAGTAGATTCGCTATCTGCCGAATATGGTGCCAAAAGTATCTCTCGTTATCTGATCCAGGGGCAATAAAACAGAAAGGCCTCAGCAGAAGCTGAGGCCTTTTCAGTGTATGTTGATAGCGCAGCTTACTTGCCGCCCAGCACTTTCAGCATCGTCTCACCGATTTCGGCGGGCGAATCCACTACGTGGATGCCGCACTCGCGCATGATGGCCATTTTGGCGGCGGCCGTGTCGTCGGCGCCGCCTACGATGGCGCCGGCGTGGCCCATGCGGCGGCCGGCGGGGGCGGTCTGACCGGCAATGAAACCTACCACGGGCTTCTTGTTACCGGTTTCCTTGATCCAGCGGGCGGCTTCGGCTTCCATGCCGCCACCGATTTCGCCAATCATCACGATGCCCTCGGTTTCGGGGTCGTTCATGAGCATTTCTACGGCCTCCTTGGTGGTAGTACCGATAATCGGGTCGCCGCCGATGCCGATGGCCGTGGTCTGGCCCAGGCCGGCTTTGGTGAGCTGGTCAACGGCTTCGTAGGTCAGGGTACCCGACTTGGAAACAATACCGATTTTGCCTTTCTGGAAGATGAAGCCGGGCATGATGCCCACTTTGCACTCGCCGGCCGTCATGACGCCGGGGCAGTTGGGCCCGATCATGCGCAGGCCCTCGCGGCCCTTCAGGTACTCCTTCACCGCAATCATGTCCTTGGTCGGGATGCCCTCGGTGATGGTGACGATAACTTTGATGCCGGCGTCGGCGGCCTCCATAATGGCGTCGGCGGCGAAAGCGGGGGGCACGAAAATGATGCTGGTGTCGGCGCCGGTTTCGGCAACGGCCTCGGCCATGGTGTTGAACACGGGGCGCTCCAGGTGCTGGGTGCCGCCTTTGCCGGGCGTTACGCCGCCCACTACCTGGGTGCCGTACTCAATCATCTGCTGGGCGTGGAACGAGCCTTCGGAGCCCGTGAAACCCTGCACCAACACTTTAGAATCCTTGTTTACCAGAACACTCATAAAAGGGGGATTAGCGGAAATTGCTTCGTGGAAGTGGGAACAGCGGCCGCCGCGCGGGCGGCAGCGCAAAAGTAGGGTTTTCTAGTTTAGCCGTTTGGCCTTATTGCAAAGAACGTCATTCAGAGCGGAGCGAAGCATCGCGCGTGCTGATGTTAAGCTTGAACAGCAACGTCAGCACGCGCGATTTTTCGCTCCGCTCTGAATGACGTACAGTTGTCCGCTAACAGCTCAAGAAAAGTTACCTTTGCGGACGCAAACCACCCCTGACATATGTATTTCAATAATATCGTTGAAACCATCGGCAACACGCCGCTGGTGAAGCTCAATAAAGTAACGGACGGCATCAAAGGCACCGTGCTGGCTAAAGTGGAGTACTTCAATCCCGGCAACTCGGTGAAGGACCGGATGGCCGTGAAAATGATTGACGACGCCGAAAAAGCGGGTCTGCTGAAGCCCGGCGGCACCATCATCGAGGGCACCAGCGGCAACACCGGCATGGGCCTGGCCCTCACGGCCATTGCCCGCGGCTACAAGTGCATCTTCACAATGAGCGACAAGCAGAGCAAGGAAAAGCAGGACATTCTGAAAGCCGTGGGCGCCGAGGTAATCGTGTGCCCCACCAACGTGCCGGCCGACGACCCGCGCAGCTACTACTCCATTGCCCGCAAGCTGAACGCCGAAATTCCGAACTCGTTCTACCCCAACCAGTACGATAACCCCTCCAACGCCGAGGCCCACTACGAAACCACGGGCCCCGAAATTTGGGCGCAGACTGAGGGCAACATCACGCACTTCGCGGCCGGCGTAGGCACGGGCGGCACCATCTGCGGCACCGGCAAGTTCCTAAAGGAGCAGAACCCGGCCATTGTCTCCATCGGCCTCGACACCTACGGCTCGGTGTTCAAGAAGTACAAGGAGACGGGCATCTTCGATGAGAACGAGATTTACTCGTACAAAACCGAAGGCATCGGCGAAGATATTCTGCCCAAAAACGTCGATTTCGACCTGATTGACCTCTTCATTAAGGTAACCGACAAGGATGCGGCCCTGATGACGCGCCGGCTGGCCAAGGAAGAAGGCCTGTTTGTGGGCTGGTCGTGCGGTTCGGCCGTGTTCGGGGCCCTCGAATACGCCCGCGAGCACCTGCAGGAAGACGACACGATGGTCATCGTTCTGCCCGACCACGGCACGCGCTACCTCGGCAAAATCTACAACGACGAGTGGATGCGCGAACAAGGCTGGCTGTAGCCGGTTACGCTTTTCCTCCCGCTTTTTACTCCGCTTCCGGTATGGCATCCAGGCTCCGCAGCATCGTTTTAGTCGACGATAACGAAACCACCAGCTTCCTCAACAACCGCCTGCTCAGCCGCCTCGAAGTGGCCGAACAGGTGTACACTTACCACAAAGCCGAGCAGGCGTACCAGCAAATTTGGGGCAGTGAGAAGGAGGAAGCCCGCGCCCCCGACCTGGTGTTTGTGGACCTGAAAATGCCCGGCATGGACGGCTTCGAATTCCTGAAGCTCTTCAGCGCCCTGCCCCCGGAAGTGCGCGAGAAAACCGTGATGGCCGTGCTCACCACCTCCATGCACGCCGCCGACACTGCCCGCGTGGCCCAGTACCCCAACGTGGAGTACCTGGCCAAGCCCCTGACGGAGGAAAAGCTGAGCAAGCTGCTGGAAAAGCGGTTTTAGGTTTGAGGAGCTGTAAGCTACAAGCGGCAAGCTGACGGCCTGTCATCCTGGGTAAAGCGAAGGACCTCATTGCGTAAAGACGAGTCGTTATTACGGTCGTTCAAGCGTAGTGAGGTCCTTCGCTTTACTCAGGATGACAGGCCGTCAGCTTGCCGCTTGTAGCTTACAGCTTGGAGCTATTTTTACGCCACTACGTTCTCCACGAACCGGAAGGCCTCGCCATCAAACAGGCCTTTGTCGCTGAGCTTGAGGCTGGGGATGACGAGCAGGGCCATAAACGAAAGCGTCATGAACGGGGCCTGGAGCGGAGAGCCCAGGGCCTTGGCCGCCGCATCGACGGCCGAGTAGGTGGCCGCCACGTCCGGGCCGGGCTGGTCCGACATGAGGCCGGCCACGGGCAGCGGCAGCACCAGTTCGGTGCCATCGGGCGACACGACGGCCAGGCCGCCGCGGGCGTCCATTACCAGCTGCACGGCGCGAGCCAGGCTGGCGTCGTCGGCGCCCACGGCCGTGATGTTGTGCGAATCGTGGCCGACGCTGCTGGCCAGGGCGCCGCCGTTCAGGCCGAAGCCTTGGATGAAGGCCACCGCCGGTGGGGCCGCGTGGTAGCGGTTGACCACCGTCAGCTTGAGCATGTCGCGGCTCAGGTCGGGCACTACCAGGCCGTTTTCTACCAGCGCCGGCTCGTCGTGCCGGGCCGTAATCAGCTGCCCATCGAAGCACTCAATAAGGCGGACGGTTGCCTCGGTGCCCGGCTGGCCGTCCGGAGCGATGCGCACCTCGAAATTCTGGGCCTGCACCTCGTGAGGCGTGAAGTTGTTGACGACTTCCACCGGCGCGGCCGGAATCAGCGTTTCGCCGTTTTCAGCCACCAGCACGCCGTCGAGGTAGGTCTGGCGGACGCGGAAATCCGTCAGGTCATCTACCACAATAAAGTCGGCCGGGTCGCCCTCGCGGAGCAGGCCCACGGGCAGCCGGTAGTGCTCGACGGGGTTGCGGCAGGCCACGCGTAGCACCTTCAACACATCCTGGCCACGGGCCACGGCGCGTTGCACGAGCTGGTTGATGTGGCCCAGCAGCAGCGTGTCGGGGTGCTTGTCGTCGGAGCAGAACATCAGGTGCTCGTAGTGCTCGGGCAGCAGATCGATGAGGGCTTCGAAGTTGCGGGCCGCCGAGCCTTCGCGAATCAGGATTTTCATACCCGCCGCCAGCTTGTCCACGGCCTCGCCGGCCATAAAGCACTCGTGGTCGGTGCTGATACCGGCCCCGGCGTAGCGGCGCGCATCGTCGCCGAGCAGGCCGGGAGCGTGGCCATCCACGGGCCGGTTGTAGCGCCGGGCCAGGGCAATTTTCTCCATCACCACTTCGTCGCGGTTCAGTACGCCGGGCCAGTTCATCATCTCGGCCAGGTAGCCGATTTCGGGATGGTCGCGAAACAGGGCCTCGATGTCGGCGGCGGTTATTTCGGCGCCGGCCGTTTCGAAGGGCGTGGCCGGCACGCAGGAGGGGGCCCCGAAGCAGAACTTGAACGGTACCTGGGCGGCGTTGGCGAGCATGTACTTCACGCCGGCCACGCCCAGCACGTTGCCGATTTCGTGCGGGTCGGAGACGGTGGCGACGGTGCCGTGCGTAACGGCCAGGCGGGCAAACTCGGAGGGCACCAGCAGCGAGCTTTCCACGTGCACGTGGGCATCCACGAAACCGGGCAGCGCGTAGGGCAGGGCGGGGTCGGGCGTGGTGGGGCCCAGCGGCGCTATTTGCCGGATGCGGCCCCCGGCCACGTGCACTGTGGCGGGGATTATGGTGTTGGCAAACAGGTCGATAACATTGGCCTGGAGCGAGAAATCAAGCGGCATAAGCAGGGGAGAAGGCACGAAGGAAAACCGGGCCGCGGGGCGGCGGGCGGGTAAAGAACCGTATATTTGCCCAAAATCTGCGCCGTGAGAAAGATGATGACTTTGCTGCTGGCCGCCTGCATCGGCGGCTCGGGCCTGCTGACCGCGGGCTGCGCCGCCCGCTCGCCGCTCCAGAAAAAAACGGCCAGCTTCAAGCGCAAAGCCAAGTCCGGCAAGATTCCCTGTCCCTGCGAAAGCCACTAAAAGACCATCAGCCGGCGGCCACCCCGTCGGCTCGTTGCTGTTACTGCCCTTCACTTACCTGCCCATGCCCGCCGACGAATCGCCCTTAGCCGCCCTGCAAAGCGCTGCCGAAGCCGTGCGCCACCAGCTGCGCCTCAACGCCTACGACGAAGCCGCCGTGCAGCGGCTGGCCGAGTTTATTGAAGTGCAGCGCCCCATCATCAAAGACGAGGAGCGCGAAGGCGTTATCAAGACGCTGGGCTGCTTTCTGGGCCAGTGCCTGGTGCAGACTTACGGCGGCACCTGGGCCCAGAACCCCCAGGGCGTAACGGGCGTGGGCCTGCACGACGTGCATTTTTTCAACCCCTTCTACCGCGTGGGCGAGCAGCTGGCCAAGGGTTCCGAGCACTCGGTAGCAACCTTTTTTGCCAGCATCTCCGAGCGTCTGGCCGCCGGGCAGCCGGCCCGCAAAAACTGGATTCAGTGAAACCCCTTCCGTTTGAAGCCGACCCCGGCCAGCGCCCCGACTCCGCCATGCAGAAAATCGTGATTGCCATCGACGGCTACTCTTCGTGCGGCAAAAGCACCACGGCCAAAGCCGTGGCCGCCGAGCTTGGCTACGCCTACATCGATACCGGCGCCATGTACCGGGGCGTAACGCTGTATCTGCTCGAAAACAGCATTGCCTTCGACGACTTGCCAAGCATCGAGCAGGCCCTGCACGACATGCAGATCAGCTTCAAGCGCAACCGCCAGACGGGCCGCAACGAGCTGTGCCTCGACGGCAAGATCCGGGAGGACGAAATCCGGCAGATGCGCATTTCCAACTCGGTGAGCGAGGTGTCGGGGCTGCCGGTGGTGCGCCACGCCATGGTGCGCCAGCAGCAGCAGATGGGCCGCCGGCGCGGCGTGGTGATGGACGGGCGTGACATCGGCACCACCGTTTTCCCCGACGCCGAGGTGAAGGTGTTTATGACGGCCGAGGTGCTCACCCGCGCCCTGCGCCGGCAGGAAGAGCTGGCCATCAAGAACGAGCACGTGCCGGTGGAGGACATCGTGGAGAACCTGCAGAAGCGCGACTACCTCGATTCGACCCGCACTGAAAGCCCCCTGCGCCGCGCCGCCGATGCCGTGCTGCTCGACACCACCCACATGATGATTGACGAGCAGGTGGATTTCGTGCTGGAGCGCGTATCGGCCGCCCTGTTTTCCCGGGCCGTCAGGGGCTGATTAAAGGAACGTCATTCAGAGCATGTGGCGCATCAAGCCAGGGACGAAGAATCTCGCGTGCTGACGATGACCTTACTCGTTAACAGTGCCTTAGCGAGATTCTTCGTCCCTGGCTTGATGCGCCACATGCTCTGAATGACGCCCTTTTAGAACATGGCACGACCTAAACCACTGCCGCGCCTGTTATAGCAGCAGAACTTGGCCCGTAATTCGCGGGTCCGGCCGGGGCCGCCCGTTTCCGACCCCCGTTTCATCATCCCAAGCGCATGAACGTCCTTATTGACAAGAATTCCGGTTACTGCTTCGGCGTTGAATTCGCTATCCAGATGGCCGAAGACGAGCTGGCCCACGAGCATAGCCTGTACTGTCTGGGCGACATCGTGCACAACCGCATGGAAGTGGAGCGCCTGCACGCGCTGGGCCTGCGCATCATCGACCGCGAGCAGCTGGAGGAAATCCACGATGCCAAGGTGCTCATCCGGGCCCACGGCGAGCCGCCGGCCACCTACGAGCTGGCCCTGCGCAACAACCTGGAGCTGATTGACGCCTCGTGCCCGGTGGTGCTCAAGCTGCAGAACCGCGTCAAGCACGCCTTCGACGCGGCCAACCGCCAGCAGGGCCAGATTGTGCTATACGGCCAGCCCGGCCACGCCGAAGTGGCCGGCCTCGCGGGCCAGACGCGCAACCAGGCCATCATCGTGATGAACGAGGCCGACCTCGACCAGGTGGATTTCTCGCGGCCCGTCACGCTCTTCAGCCAGACCACCAAAAGCACGGCCGGCTTCTACCACATGAAGGCCGTCATCGAGGAGCGCATTCAGGCGGCCGGCGGCTCGCTCGACTCGTTCGACGCCAACGACAGCATCTGCCGGCAGGTGAGCAACCGCGAGCCGGCCCTGCGCCTTTTTGCCCAGCAGCACGACGTAATTGTGTTCGTGAGCGGGCGCAAAAGCTCCAACGGCAAGGCCCTGTTCTCGGTGGTCAACCAAACCAACCCGCGCAGCTACTTCGTGGAAAACGAGCAGGAGCTGGACGAAGCCTGGTTCCACGGAGCCGACTCGGTGGGCATCTGCGGGGCCACCAGCACCCCCATGTGGCTGATGGAGCGCTTGAAGGGCCGCATTGAGGAAGTAGGCGTTGGGGTTTAGGTCTTAGGGACTTAGGTTTTAGGGCTTAGAAACCACCTGTCATCCTGAGCGCAGCGAAGGACCTATATAGAAGGTAATGTCTTTTGATGTTAGCTTCTGTATAGGTCCTTCGCTGCGCTCAGGATGACAGTATCTTTGCCGTTCGCCTAAGCCCTAAGCCCTAAGTTCCTAAACCCTAAAACCCATGCGCCAGTACCTCAACTACTTTCTGAGCGGCTTTCTGATTGTGGCCCCCATCGGGCTCACGGCCTACATTCTGTTCGCGGTGCTGCGCTGGCTCGACGACCTGTTTGCGGGCCTGAGCTTCGATGTGCCGGGGCTGGGGCTGCTGGTGGCCGTGCTGCTGATTACGGCCGTGGGCTTCGTGGCCAAGTCGTTTCTGGTGCGGCCCTTCCTCATTATCACCGAGCGGGTGCTGCACCGCACGCCCCTGGTCAGCATCATCTATTCGAGCCTCAAAGACCTGTTCGACGCCTTTGTGGGCGACAACCAGAAGTTCAACCGTCCGGTGCTGGTGCGCCTCAACGCGGCCGATGACGTATTCAAAATGGGCTTCGTAACCCAGCCCAGCATGAGCGCCATCACCCGCGACGACCTGCTGGCCGTGTACTTCCCGCACTCCTACAACTTCTCGGGCGAGCTGGTGCTGGTACCCATCGAAAACGTGACGTACCTGGAGCTGCCCAGCAGCGAGGTGATGAAGTTTATCGTGTCGGGCGGCGTTTCGCGGCTGGGGTAGGGGTGAAGACGCGACTTGGTGAACAAAATGGACAGCCCCAGCGGGGCGGCATATCGGTAGCAGGAGAACGAAATACATTAAACGGGAAGCCCCAGCGGGGCGGCACCAATCGTTCAACGAAGGTGTCGCCCCGCTGGGGCTTTCGTTTCGCATGCATCTGCTTTAACTACCGATATGCCGCCCCGCTGGGGCTATCCACCTCGTTCACCCGTGAATGTTCTTATAGGACTTACGCAAAAGGGGGCCGTAGGCTTGTAGCGCGAAGCTTCCGCTTCGCGCACCGTTGAACATAACCACCTAACAATGAGCAACGATACGCGAAGCAGAAGCTTCGCGCTACAGTCGTTCTGCGTAAGCCCTATCTTATTAACGCATCACCCGCTTCAACCGCTGCTTTCAACGCTTCGGAAACGGCTGGCAACGGTTGGGCAACTGCGGGTTGGGGCGGGCCGAAGGAACCGCTAGGTTTGAAGCAGTCAACCCCTTAAACCCCGCCCGCTCATGGAAACGCCCGACCGCAACCCCCAGCTCTGGCGCCTGGCCCGGCAGCGTGCCCGGTTCCAGTCCAGCCTGCTCACCTTCCTGTTCGTCAATGCCATCCTGTGGGCCGTATGGGCCTTTACGGGCCGCGATTCTTACCCGATTCCGTGGCCGCTGTGGGTGACGTTTTTCTGGGGCCTCGGCCTGCTTATCCGCGGGCTGAAAGCCTACGGCGGCCTGGGCTGGGCCGACCTGTCGGAGCGCGAATACGAAAAGCTGGTGCGCCGGCAGCGCGACGAGCTGCGCTAACCGCGCCGGCCGGTAAGCGTCCGGTACTGCTTCCGGAAGAGAAACACCTGCCCAAAGCGGTGCCCACCCGGCCCCCGGCCCCGGCTCAGGCGACTGAAGCGGCAGAAATAGCTTGAGAATCTTCTTCGGTTGCCTGAGAATCTTCTTCGGGAGCTTGAGAATCTTCTTCAGTAGCTTGAGAATCCTCTTCGGTTACCTGCGGCGCCTCTTCGGTTACCTGCGCGGGAGCTTTGGTTGCTTGCGGGCAATCTTCGGTTGCTTGAGGAAGTGCTTCGGGAGCTTGCGGCATCTCTTTGGTTGCCTGCGCGGGGGCTTCGGTTGCTTAAGCAGGGGCTGGCAGGCTGTAGAGACGCGACCCATCGCGTCTCGGCGTTGAACGGCAACGCCTGATGGGCACCGCCTGATGGGCACCGCTTGAACGGCAACGCCTGATGGGCAACGTCAGCAACGCCGAGACGCGATGGGTCGCGTCTCTACGCCGTGCCAGTCGGCAGCCCGGGAAAAGCAGCTGGGAGGTGGGGCGGGAGGCAACCTTCCCGGCGGCGGGCGGGTTAGGAGAGGTATGAAAACCCGCCATTTCCTGCCCCTGCTGCTGGCTCCGCTGGCCCTGAGTTCCGCCACCGCGCCCGGCCCCGCGCCGGCCGCCGATGCCAACCTGAGCAAAATCAAGCTGCCGCCCGGCTTCACCATCAGCTACTTCGCCCAGAATGTGAAGAGCGCCCGCGAGCTGGCTCTGGGCCCCGACGGCACGGTGTACGTGGGCACCAAAAACGACAAGGTGTACGCGCTGCCCGACCGCAACAAGGACGGCCGCGCCGACGAGGTCATCACGCTGGCCTCGGGCCTGAACTCGCCCAACGGCGTGGCCGTGCGCAACGGCAGCCTCTACGTGGCCGAAATCAACCGCATCCTGCGCTATGATAACGTGGGCGCCAAACTCAGGCAGCCGCCCAAGCCCGTGGTGGTCAGCACTGCGCTGCCCGATAAGGAGTGGCACGGCTACCGCTACATTGCCTTCGGGCCCGATGGCAAGCTGTACGTGCCGGTGGGCGCGCCCTGCAACAGCTGCCTGCCCGAGAAGCCCATCTTCGCCACCATCAACCGCATGAACCCCGACGGCTCGGGCCTCGAAACCTTCGCCTACGGCGTGCGCAACACCGTCGGCTTCGACTGGAGCCCCAAGGACAAGGCGCTCTGGTTTACCGACAACGGCCGCGACCAGCTCGGCGACAACACCCCGGCCGACGAGCTGAACCGCGCCGCCAAGCCCGGCCAGCACTTCGGCTTTCCGTATTTCTTCGCCGGCGACGTGCCCGACCCCGAGTTCGGCAAAGGCAAATCGATGGCCACCTACGTGAAGCCGGCCCAGAAGCTGGGGCCGCACGTGGCGGCGCTGGGCATGAAGTTCTACACCGGCAAGCAGTTTCCGGGCAAGTACCAGAACCAGATTCTGATTCCCGAGCACGGCTCCTGGAACCGCAGCAGCAAAATCGGCTACCGCATCACGCTCGTCACGCTCGACGCCACCGGCCAGCAGGCCACCGGCTACCAGACCTTCGCCGAAGGCTGGCTGCAGGGCCAGAAGCCCTGGGGCCGCCCCGTCGCCCTGCTGGTAATGCCCGACGGCTCGCTCCTGGTGTCCGACGACCAGAACGACGCCGTGTACCGGATTAGCTATAAGGGGTAAGGTGAGATGGTGGTTTGGGGAGGAAAGAAACTGTCATCCTGAGCGGAGCGAAGGACCTGGTGAGAAGGTATCTTCTTAGGATATTAGCTTCTGTATAGGTCCTTCGCTGCGCTCAGGATGACAGTACCACCAAATCACCACCTCACCATTTCACCTTACCTTGCCGCTTATGAAAAAGCAACGTGAACCCAAGCGCACCGTGGGGCGGCGGGAACTGGTTGATTTCCCGGAGCTGCAGCTCTGGGGCGTGGAGGCCAAGGTGGATACCGGCGCTTTCACCGGGGCCCTGCACTGCTCCAACATCCACGAAGAAACCGACCGGCACGGCGTCACGCGCCTACATGTGCAGCTGCTCGACCCCTCGCACCCCGATTTCGACGGCTCGCCCATGACCTTCGATGCGTTCGGCCTGCGCGACATTCGCAGCTCCAACGGCGAGGTGCAGCAGCGCTACGTGATTGAGGCCGTTATCCGGCTGTTCGGGCAGGATTACCGCACCGAATTCTCGCTCTCCGACCGTTCGGACATGAAATATCCCGTTCTTGTGGGCCGGGTGCTGCTGCGCCAGGCCCGGTTGGTCGTTGATGTGGCCCGGCGCAACGTATCGTATAAAAAACAACGCACCCTCGACAGCTAGCTGTTAGTTGCTGGAAGAACGTGTCATTCTGAGCGCAGCCGGAGGCGAAGTCGAAGAATCTCGCGTGCCACAGTAATTTCTGACGACAGGGTTACCATTGCACGCGAGATTCTTCGCTCTGCTCAGAATGACACGTTCTTTCTAAGCCCTAAGCCCTAAGCCCTAATCACCAGGCTCAAAGCTCTAAAATACCCCTTTCCGCCTCTACAGTCCGCAACCAAATGAAAGTAGCGATTCTATCGCGTGAGCCGAAGCTCTATTCGACCCGCCGACTGGTGGAAGCCGCCGAGCAACGCGGCCACGAAGCCGTGGTGATTGACCATCTGCACTGCAACCTGGTGCTGGAAAAAGGCCAGCCCGGCATTATTTATCAGGGGAAAAAGCTGGAAGGATTCGACGCCATTATTCCCCGGATTGGCGCTTCCGTGACGTTTTACGGCTGCGCCGTGGTGCGCCAGTTCGAGATGATGAAGGTGCGCACGGCCATCGACAGCCAGTCGATTGTGCGCAGCCGCGACAAGCTGCGCTCGATGCAGATCCTGAGCCGCGCCGGCGTGGGCATGCCCAAAACCGCCTTCACCAACTACTCCGACGACGTGCCGGCCATGATTGAGCAGGTGGGCGGGGCGCCCGTCATCATCAAGCTGCTCGAAGGCACGCAAGGGCTGGGCGTGGTGCTGGCCGAGTCGGCCAAGGCCGCGCAGTCGGTGATTGAGGCCTTCCACAACCTGAAGGCCCGCATTATTGTGCAGGAGTTCATTGCCGAGAGCAAGGGCGCCGATTTGCGGGCTTTCGTGGTGAACGGCGAGGTGGTGGGCGCCATGAAGCGGCAGGGCAAGGAGGGCGAGTTCCGCTCGAACCTGCACCGCGGCGGCTCGGGCAAGCTCGTGAAGCTGAGCCGGGCCGAAAAGGCCGCCGCCCTGCTGGCCGCCAAATCCCTGGGCCTGGGCATTGCGGGCGTGGATATGCTGCAAAGCACCCGCGGCCCGCTGGTGCTGGAGGTGAACTCCTCGCCGGGCCTCGAAGGCATTGAGCGCGCCACCGGCCTCGATATTGCCGGCAAAGTCATCGAGTACACCGAGCAGCTGACCCAGAAAAAGAAGTCGACCGACGCGAAGAAGGCGTAGGTTGAAGAAAGGACCCGCCTGTCATCCTGAGCTTGCGAAGGACCTATACAGAAGCTATTGTTTGACGTTAGCTTCTGTATAGGTCCTTCGCTGCGCTCAGGATGACAGACGGGTTTCCGGTTCCATCACCTTCTCACTTTTCACCTCATCACCCCGAAAAATGCCCCAATCAACCCCCGACGCGCTTTGCCTCAACGGCCTCACCATCGGGCCCGGCGAGCGGGTGCTCACGCGGCTCGTGATTTCGCGGCTGCCTTCGGGAACGGTGATTGACATTCCGGTGCACGTGTTCCGGGCCGTGGAACCGGGGCCGACGGTGCTGCTGATGGCCGGCATGCACGGCGACGAGGTGAACGGCATCGAAACCATCCGCCGCCTGATTCGGCGCGACCTGCTGCAGCCGTTGCGGGGCACCATCATCGCCATTCCCATCCTCAACATCTACGGCTTCCTCAACTTCTCGCGCGAGGTGCCCGACGGCAAGGACGTGAACCGCAGCTTCCCCGGCAACCCCCGCGGCTCATTGGCCAGCCGCGTGGCCCACCGCTTCATGCGCGAAATCATGCCCCTGATAGACTACGGCATCGATTTCCACACGGGCGGGGCTACGCGGGCCAACATTCCGCAAATCCGCTGCCTGCTGCACGAAGACGCCGAAACCGACGCGCTGGCGGCCGCTTTTGCCGCGCCGTTCACGCTGCACGCCGGTCTGCGGCCCGGCTCGCTGCGCGAAACCGCTATGCAGCAGGACCGCCGCATTATCGTGTACGAAACCGGCGAGTCGATGCGGCTGGATGAGCCGGGCATCGACCTGGGTATTGCCGGCACGCTGCGGGTGCTGCATTACCTGGGCATGGCCGCCGAGGCGCCGGCCCCCGCGCACCCCACGGTGGTGTGCCTGCGCTCAACCTGGCTGCGGGCGCGCTACGCGGGCATTTTTCGCAGCCTTGTGCAGCTGGGCCAGCACGTGGAGGAGGGCCAGGCCTACGGCGCGGTGGCCGACCCTTACGGCGAGCGGTCGGTGCGGCTGGAGTCGCCGGTAACGGGCTACATCATCGGCCTCAACCACATGCCAGTGGTAAACCAGGGCGATGCGCTGGTGCACGTGGCCCGCCTCGACGCCGCCCCCAGCCGCGCCGACTTGGTGGTGCCGTTCGAGGAAAAGCCCCTCAAGCGCACCGAGGAAGACGTGAACGAGGAAGACCGCGCCGAAGACAACGACCCCCACAACGACGGCCTGGGCGACGAGGTGTGGTAGCGGTGATTTGGCGAATGAGTGAATAGGTGAATGCGTGCAGCAGTAGCGCGAACTACTGCAGTTCGCGACCCCGCGCCGGTAGAGCCGCCCAAACGGCGCGGGGTCGCGAACTACAAAGTTCGCGCTACTGCACTCATTCACCTATTCCCTGTACTTTTGCCCGGCTGCTTTTGGGCGGCATCTGGCTTCTTCTGATTTACTGAATGAAAAATTCAACCCAACTGATTGTAAACGCGCTGCTGGTGGTAGCCGTGGCCGTACTGTTCTACCTGCACTTTGCCGGCGGCAAGCCCGCCAAACCGGCCACTGCCCCCGCAACCGTAGCCACCACCGCCCCCGCCGATACGGCCGCCGCCGAGCCTGAGGAGCCCGAAGTACCGCTCACCCCGGCCGTGCTGGCCGATACCAACAAAGTGGCCTACGTGGAAACCAACCGGCTGCTGAAGGAATACCAGGGCATGAAAGACGCCGAAAAGCGCCTCGAAGCCAAGGCCCGCGGCTGGGAAGCGCAGAACAAAAAGCTCGTCACCAGCTTCCAGACGGCCGTGCAGCAGTACCAGCAGAAGGCCGAGGGCATGACCAACGAGCAGCGCGCCGCCGCCGAGCAGCAGCTACAGGCTCAGCAGATGAAAGTAGGGCAGGAGCAGGAGAAACTTCAGAACCAGGCCCAGGAGGAGCAGGCCAAGCTGAACGAGCAGGTGATGGGCCGCGTGAACAAGCAGATTGAGCAGTACGGCAAAGCCAACGGCTACCGCCTGATTCTGGCCACCGGCGCCGGCAACATCGCCTACGGCCGCAAAGACCTCGACATCACCACGCCGGTGCTCAAGTACCTCAACCGCGAGTACGCCGGCAAAAAGTAGTCCCGCCGTATCAACTACAGCTGTTAAGCGGCCTGCCTCTCCTGTGAGGTGGGCCGTTTTGCGTTCTGGGCCGGCCGGGGTTCGGACTGGTGGCGGTGGTGGCGCGCCGGCCGGTTAAACCCGGGGGACGCAACGGCCTCTAAACGGGTAGCCGCGCCGCTTAGGCGAGGCATTTTATCTCTTTTCAGAACTCGATGAAAAAGCTGCTGTCTTTTCCCGTTTTGTTGGCCGTGCTGGCCATTGTTTCGTCCGGACTGCTGAGCGGCTGCGTGGCCTCGGCCCCGGCGGCCGCCGTGGTGGTGCGCCCGCGGCCATATTACCGCCCGGCGCCGGTGGTGGTGGTGCCGCCGCGGCCGGTGGTAGTGGTACCGCGCCGGGCGGTAATTGTAAAGCCTGCGCCGAGGCCCTACTACCCATACCGCCCGCACCGCTTTTCCGGCCGGCTGCGGTAGGCCGCCGGGGCCCTGAAACTGCCACTGCCGAACTCCGGCCGCACAGCGCGGCCGGAGTTCGGCAGTGAGATTAGAAAGCCGGGTTGAGGCTAGAAGGCGAAGCGCAGGCTGACGGCCGCGTCGTTGTAGAAACCGGTGTAGCCGCGGAATACTTCAAAAAATGGTTTGTAGTCCAGCGCTACCACGAAGGGCAGGTCGGGCAGCTTGTACTCGACTCCCAGGATGAGGTCGGCGCCGGCTACCAGGTGGGTTTCGTCGTCGTAGTAGTAGCGGTAGTAGTACTTGTTCCTTTTGCGGCCGAACCGGTCGTCGTCGAAGTAGTAGCGGCCCTGGTAGGCGCCTACGTGGGCGCCGGCGCCGTAGTAAAACTGCAGGCCCCGGAAGTCGGAAACGGGCAGGTGCTTTTCCAGCAGCAGCGTCAGGCGGCCGCCGCGGGCCGCGTATTCGCGCGTGAGCAGGCCCTCCACGGCCACGCCGTTCTTGCCGCTCAAAAAGTGCTTCACGGTGAGGCCCGACGACCAGCCGCCGCCCCGCAGGCCAATGCCGGTGGCGTAGCCGCTGCCACCGCTCTTTTTTTGTGCCAGCGCCGGTGTGCCCGCCGCCAGTACGCCCAGCGCCAAAGCGCCGGTCAGCCAGAATTTCATACCTAAAAAGTGAAGTGAGGAAAGCGTGATTCCCCGCAAAAGTACCACAAGCCTTCCACTATCCGGCCAAAGCGCCCGCCCGGCCTTCGCGCGCAATGGCATCGGAGCGGTGGATGCGGATGCCGCCGCCGTCGTCTTCAGCGGCGCGCAGCATGGCCCGGGCTACCGTGTCGGCCCCGATGGCGCGGTAGGGGCGCAGGGGCCCCAGCAGCAGGGGGCGCGCCAGCTTCAGGAGCAGCGTGGCCAGCCGCTCGTTGGGGTGGGGCACGGCGCGGTGGCCCAGCAGCAGCGAGGGCCGAAAAATGTGCACGGCGTGAAACGAGGTCTGGCGCACGGTCGCTTCCATCTCGCCCTTCACTCGCAGGTAGTAGGCCCCGGCCTGCGCATCGGCCCCCAACGACGACACTACCAGCAGCTGCCCGCCGAAGTTGGCAGCGGCCTGCCGGGCCAGCTCCGTTACGTAAGTGAAATCGACCTGATAAAACGCTGCCCGCGAGCCCGCCTGCGCCATCGTGGTGCCCAGGCAGCAGAATACGTCGTCGGCCACGAGCTGCGGCCCGTAGTCGGCGAGGCGCTCAAAGTCTACTACCAGCTGCTCCAGCTTGTCGTGGACCAGCGGCAGGGGCTTGCGCACCAGGGCAATCACGCGGCCGTAGCGGGCCGAGGCCAGCAGTAGCGGCAGCAGCTGTTGGCCAATCAGGCCGCTGGCACCGGCCAGCAGGGCAGTTTTGGGCATGGCGGGGAGGGTGGTTTAGGTTGAAAGAACTGTCATTCTGAGCGGAGCGAAGAATCTCGCGTGCCAAAGTAATTCCTTGTAGCGAGGTTGGCGTTGCCCGCAGGATTCTTCGCGCTACTCAGCACGACAGGATTAGCATTGCCCGCGAGATTCTTCGTACTGCTCAGAATGACAATTCCTTTATCCCCGCAACTGCGTGTGCTCGGGGGCCAGCTCAACCAGACCCTGCTTGTAGAGGGCGCCGAGGGCCTTTTTGAAGATTTTCTTGCTCATGCCCAGGCGGCGGTACACGTCGTCGGCCAGGCTTTTGTCGCCGAGGGGCAGGCGGCCTTCGGGGGCGGCGCGCAGGGCTTCGAGCAGCGTGTCGGCCTGGGCGCGGGCCTCGTCGTAGCCGAGCTGCTGCAGGCTCAGGTCCAGCTTGCCATCGGGGCGGATGGCGCGGATGTAGCCGGTGTGCACGTCGCCGAGGCGCAGGGGCTTGAACACCTCGTTGTGGAAAATGAGGCCCTGGTGGGTGCCATCAACCAGCATTTTGTAGCCCAGGTCGGTTTCTTCGGCCACGAACAGCTCGGCCGCGTCGCCTACTTTGCCCGGAAACGGGTCGGGGCTCAGAAACCACTCCCACTTGGCCGAGGCCACGATGCGGTCCGACGTATCATCGAGGTACACGAATACGGTGGCCCGCTCGCCGGGGCGCAGGTTGCGGCGCTGGTTGCGGTAGGGCAGCAGCAGGTCTTTTTCCAGGCCCCAGTCGAGGAAGGCACCGGTGGGGGTAACGTCGCGCACGGTGAGGGCCGCAAACTGGCCCACGCGGGCGAAAGGCTCCAGGTTGGTAGCAATCAGGCGGTCTTCCGAGTCGCGGTACACGAACACGCGCACCACGTCGCCGATTTGGGTGCCGGGCTCCACGTACTTGCGCGGCAGCAGCAAGTCGCCGTCGTCGGAAGTCAGGTAGAGGCCGAAATCCACCTCCCGCACCACTTCCAGGTCGTTGAAATCACCGAGAACCATTGGGTAATTATGAATTATGAATTTTGGATTATGAATTGGAGCGGCCGCGGGGGCACGGGGCACGAAGGTACGCAAAGGGCGGGGGGAGCCTGGCGGCGGCCCCGGAAGAATGCCAGGCAGCGGCGGCGGCGGCGGGTGAATTTCATCTGCCGGGCTATGAATTTCACGCGTCGTCCTATAAAATTCATCCGAGAGCCTATGAAATTCATGCGTCGTCCCGTGAAATTCATCCGTCGTCCCGTGAAATTCATCCGTCGTCCCGTGAAATTCATGCGTCGTCCTGTGAAATTCATCCGTCGTCCTGTGAAATTCATCCGTCGTCCTATGAAATTCATCCGTCGTCCTATGAAATTCATCCGACTGGCTGTGAATTCTACCCGACAGGCTGTGAATTTCATCCGGCGCCGGGCGAAAAACGAGGGGACGGGGCTACACGCCAAACGGGGCCGGATGACGCGCATCCGGCCCCGTGGGGTGAAGGGTGGGGGCCTGGCGGGCCCTTCCTATTTGAGCCGGTCGGCTTTGCGGGCCGTGCTTTGCTCGAAGCGGGTTTTGAGCACGGCGCGGGCATCTTCGGCCCCTGATATGCCCTGGCGGGCGGCCTGCTGCACCGAGTTGTAGAAGGCCAGCGCCGTGACGTAGGCCTCGCTGCTTAGCTTGATGCTGGTGCTGCTTAGGTTGGAGGCCAGCGGCTGCAGGCGCCGCCCGATGCGCTGCAGTTGCTCCCAGGCCACCAAATCCTGGCGCAGGCCGGCAATATCCACGTAGCCGGGGGCGAGGCTGGGCTGCTGCTCGGCCAAATCGAGGGCCTGCTGCATAAAGGGCAGCGAGGCGTCGCCGGCTTTGGGCAGGCGCTGCACCTCCTTGCCGGTGAGCGTAACCAAAACCGGGGCCAGGGCAGCCTCCAGCGCGTCGAGGGCCTCGTTGATTTTCTTCAGGTCGGCCGCGGCCAGGTTGATTTGCAGGTTGTCGGGGGCAGGCATACGCAACGGGGGGTAGGGGAGAAAAAAGAAAAAACAGCGCGGCCCGCCAAGGCCGGCGCAAGGGCGGAAAGCCGTGTCAAGATAACGGGTTTTAGGCCCGCAGCCAACACCCTAGCGGCGTATGGGCTAGTGCTTTATCTGGAGCTGCCGGCGCTCGGTTTGCTGGCCCTGCCGGCTGTGCAGAAAGTAGAGTCCGGCGGGCCAGGCGCGGGTGTCGAGGCGGGTGGGCTGCTGCCCGGCGCGGCCCTGGTACACGGCCTTGCCCTGGCTGTTGCGGATGGTCAGCTCGGTGCCGGCGGGCTGCTCCAGCGTCAGGGTGCCATCGGCCGGGTTGGGATAGGCATTGAATGAGGCGGCAGCCGGCTGGGTAGGGGCTACGATTGACTGGGGCGAGCAGACGGGGCGGCCGTTTACATACCGCTGGCCGATGTTGACGTACCAGGAGGCCATTTTCAACCCGTCGCAGCTGTTGAGAAACTGTAGCTGCACGTACACACTACCGCTTTCCGGCATACCTAGCTCCAGCACCGAAGATGTGGCGCCCGATGCTATCTGCGCGCCGCCACTCACACTCCACTGGAAGTTGGTGTTTTGACCGCGGGCAGCCTGGGTGATGGCACGTAGCATAAGGGAAGTGTAGGGGCAAACCGTGCCCCCGGAAGGGGTGTAATCAGAAGAGCTGATGCCGCCCTCGCCCGAGCCGGTGAGCAGGCGCACGTACAGCGGATTAGACGGCTGACAGCTGGCATTGATGGCGCGCACCTGCACAATGCCCTCGGTAGCGGCAAACGTGGCCGGGGCCTGCAACTGCAGCTCGGGGGCGGAGGTTACGTAAGGGCTGGTAGCGGCAGGGTTGCCCATGACCGTGAAGCCGGCCGGGAACTCCCATGCGTAGCCCGTGGCCCCCGCCACGGCCGCGAAGCGAAACAGCGGCTGCTCGCTGGCGCAGACCCCGAAGGTATTGCTGCTACCAATGACCGGGGCCGTGAAAGCCGTGGGCGTAGCCACCTGCGGATTCACCTGTACCGTGATGGGTGGTGCGGCAACCGTAGTGCTGGCTCCGTTGCGCGAGTACGTGGCCTGCAGGCTGATGGTGCCCGTGCCAGTGCCCGTCAGCGCAAACACCGGGGCGGCCGTGTTCAGGCCGCTGGAGCCGCTAACGATGCCGGAGGAGGAAAAACGGTAGTTGCCAAACGCGCCGCCCGTGGGCAACGCATTGAAGCCAGGTCGCACGTTCTGCAGGTTTTGGCCACAGAACAGGTTGATGTTGCCACCCTGGGGCGTTTGGTCGCTGATGATGCGTAGCGGGGGTACCGGGCGGGTAACCGGCTGCGCGAAGGGCTGGGTGCGGCTTACATTCTGCCCGGCCAGCAGATACGAGTTGCAGAATGTGTCGAGGGCGCGCACACTGATGGAGCCCGCGCCGGCGGGCGAGGGAATAACGCGCACGGAGTTGGTATTGGTGCGGGCCGTGGTACCGGGGAAGTTCTCAAACTGCCAGCCGGCCGGGATGGTCCATTCGTAGCTGCCCGCGAAATCTACCTGAGTAGTGGTCGTGGGATAAGGCAGGCGCACTTGCGGCACAGAGAGCGTAACGACCGTGTTGTCGCCGAAGGGAATCTCGCCGTTGAACACCGCCCCGTTGAGGCTGATGGGACCAACGGCAGTGGTAGCCAGCGAACGGGTGACGATGGGTAAAGGGAAAGTAGAATTAGCTGTCGGGTTGCTGCAATTGGTGGTCTGAACCGTCAGGCTGGTCGGGTTGTCGGCGGAAGTACGCACGTCGTCCCATACAACTTGAATAACAAGGGGGCCGTTAACAATAGTTTTTAAGCCAGTCTGATATTGGTGGCCCCCCACGATGGTCCAATTGGCCAAGCAGCCGTTGGTGCCTACGTTCTGGTTCTGTGGCTGGACGCTGTAAAGGATGGGTACGCCTGTACAAGCTGGTAGGCCATTGAAAGGGTCTGTTATCTTAATAGGTACTTGCTGTCCTTTAATAACGGCAGCAAACACAAACACGCGAGCAGAAAAGAGAAAAGTGTTTTCATGAGGGAGAAGGAAGAAAGAGTGAATGATTATTTCAAGTCGATGACCACGCCGATAAGCTGAATAGGACGCCAGTTCAGGTAAGCACCTTTATTGTGATAGTAACTGCCACCAATCCCAAACGGTCCTGGCGGTAGAGTACCTCCGTCTGGTCCGTAATAGCTAATCTCAACAGTGTACTTCGTATCGTTCTTGTATGTCCGATAACCAGTCTCAACTGCTGTTTCCGCGAACACCAGTATCCTGCCCAGCCGATATGACAAGCCCACAAACGGGCGAAGCAATAGGTTGCGAGCGGCGTATGTTTGCCGAAGTCGGACCTGCTCAAAGCCTAGGTTAGTGAATTCATCGCGCACGAGTTTGCCTACGCGTTGGCTGGTGGCGGCTCCCAACTCGCCGCCATAGCTCAATTGCACCCGCTGGCCCAGCGCCTTCTGCCACTCGTAACCCACGTAGGCCTCGGCCCGCCAGAAGTAGTTGGTCGAGCCCTTGTCGAAGGTGGCGTAATCGGTGGTATCGCGGCGGCTGTACTGGCCCACCACGCGCACGCGCAATGCCTGGTTGGGCTTGGTCTGCCGCTTATACAGCAGGCCCACGGGCAGGGAGCGGTTATTCTTGAAGAAGCCGTCGAGCACGGGGCTGGCCGTCAGGCCCAACTGGTGCTTGTAGCGGGCCGCCGAGTCGGGCGGGGCGGGGGTTTGGGCCGTGGCGGCCAGGGGCAGGGCAGCGGCCAGCAGCAGCAAGGGCCAGCGCCGGGAGGTGGAGAGGGAAGGGGGAGCTTTCATAGGGGAAAGGGAAATGGTGGGAAAGGAAACCGGGCCACCGACAGGGCGGCGCGGGCAAAGAGCAAGCAGCAACGACCCAGCCGAGGCGGCGGAGCGGTAAAGAGGCAGTGCGGGCTTGGTTGGCAGCGTCGCCCGGCGCGGTGAAGGATAGGGTGCGGGCGGCGGTAGGTAGCGCGGCAGCGGGGCCCGATAATCAGGCTGACGCTATATTACAACAGTTCCTCGGAAAAGACAACAGCATATCCCCCCCCCTCTTACTGTATAGTAGGTGTGCGGCTGCCATGTACTTATAGCGGTTTTCAGGTTGCTATACCGGGTGTAGAGACGCGACCCATCGCGTCTTGGCGTTGCTGAGGTTGCTGTTCTGGCGGGTTGCTCAACGATGAGACGCGATGGGTCGCGTCTCTACACCCTGTGCATTGACTCGAAAATTGCTCTATTGGGGCTCAGGCTTTACCCCGCCCTTACCTCACCATCTCCCCGCTACTGAAACCGCGTGACGCCGGGCTGGCCGAAGCTGAAGTCGGAGAAGCCGTAGTAGGAGCGCGAGTTTTCGAAGATGCGGATGCCGTTGGGCGAGTTGAGGCCGCGCGGATAGAAGCCCAGCGTGAGCTGAATGGTGCGGATGGCGGTGTACTCGTTGCGGAAGCGCAGGCCCAGGCCGATGCCGGTGTAGGGCTTCTCGAAGAAGGGCAGCACCCGGCTGGGGTTGGAGGCATTCAGCCAGGCCACATCGGCAAAACCCACCACGGCCATCCGGAAGCCCACAAACGAGAGGGGCGTGTACATGGTGGCCTCGTAGTTGAGCGTGACGCGGCTGGTACCCGTGAGCGGGCCGGAGGGCCGAAAGCCGCGCAGGCCCCGCTCGCCATCAATGGTGAGGTACTCGTTGGCGAAGCGGTGCAGGCCCAGCACCGAGCGCTGCCACAGAAAATGCCGCCACTGGAAGTTGCCGGTGTGGTAGAGCCGCGTGAAATACAGGATTTCGCCGCTCAACAGGCCCTGCTGCCAGTCGTTGCCGCGGCCCCGCACGAAGCCGCCAAACTCGCCGCTCAAATACAAATAGCCCCGCTGCGGCCGGTAGGTGGCCGACGACAGCCGCACGCCATAGTAGTTGCGGTTGCCGGCCGGGTTGAACTCGTAGCCGGCCGTGAAGCTCACCAGCGAGCCGGTCGGAATGTCCTCGGTGCGGCCGAAGCCGAACAGGTACTTGTCCTTGTAGTAGCGCCGCACACTGTAGCCCACCGTGCCCAGCAGCAGGTTGGCGCTCTGTAGAAAATCGTAGGGCTTGGCGTGGTAGGAAGTGCGCACCACGCGGGCCGCGGCAATAATGCGGCCGGGGCTCTCGTAGCCCAAATCGTAGGAGCGGGGCTGGAAAGCGCGGCCCACCCAGGCATCCTGAGTGTTGTAGCGCAGGGGCTCGTACTGGTAGGGCTTCTCGGCCGAGCCGTCGCCCGAAATAGGGTAGAGCCAATCGAAGTTGCTGTAGCTGACGGCCCCGGCCCAGCGGGTGTTGATGGAGTAGAAGTCGCGCGAAACGCCCACGCTGTACTCGCGGCGGCGGGTTTCGTTGCGGTAAGTGGCTCCGGCGTACACGAACTTGCGGAACGGCACCCGGTAGCTGCCCTGGTAGGCCCAGGTTTGGGCGTCGGGGCCGTCGTCGGAGCGGCCGTACTGGTAGCGGTTCTTGAACTGGTGGCCCAGGCCCAGGAAGTTCACGTCGCGCGCGCCCACCACGCCCGCGCCCACGTCGCGCAGCTGAAACGAGCCGCTGAGGCTGAACAGGTCCTTGGTGATAACCAGCACATCCACGCTGTCGGCGGTGGCCGTGCGCTCGTCCACGAACACGCGGGCGTCCAGCAGCTCGTCGGTCTGGCGCAGCAGGCGTTCCGATTCGGCCAGGGCCTGGGGCTCCAGCTCGCGGCCTTCGCGCAGCAGCAGCACCTGCCGCACCCGCGAGGGCCGGGTTTTCAGGTGGAACACGTTGCCGGTTTTCTCCAGAATGTTGCGCGGCGTGCGCAACGAATCGGTGATACTGAAGCCGAACGCATCGAGCGAGGTAATGCGGATGCGGCGCACGATTTTGTAGTTGTGCTGCTCAAACTGCCGGTCGAGCAAGGCCGCATCGAGGCCGGCCTGGTCTTCGCGCCGTTCCCGAAACGAAAACAGCGCCGCCGCCGCCCGCCCCAGAATGGTTTTGCGCTTGGTGTAGGCTTTGAGCCCGTTGAGCACCCGTTCCTGGTCGAAGCGGCGGCGCAGCGAGTCGGCCCGGCCCGCCACGGCAGCCGGCCGGGCGGCCGAATCGGGAGGCAACGCCGGCGCCGTCGTCTGGGCGGTGGCCGGCCCGAGGGCGGCGCTCAGCCAGAACACTAAAAACCCCAGCCGCAACAGGCACTTCATCATCCGGGCACACCAAAGGAGCAAGGTACAACGCCGCCGTATTTATGGCGGCCGGCGTTGGGCCCGCAACGACAAGTCGCGCACTTTCATTCCCCGAAAAAGTGGGACGCTAATCATTGGAATTGGGGAGCAATTCCAATGAAATTAGCCTTGTAGAACTTGCGCGGATGCGCGGGAAGAACTATTTTTAAGCCAGAAAATAAGCCCGATGAACGAAGAGCGCATTCAGGAGAAGCTAAGCATATTGGCAGACGCGGCCAAGTACGACGTGTCGTGCAGCAGCAGCGGGGGCAAGCGCAAAAACGTCGACAAAGGCCTGGGCAACGCCGAGGGCATGGGCATCTGCCACAGCTGCACCGAAGACGGCCGTTGCGTGAGTCTGCTCAAGATTCTGCTCACCAACCACTGCATCTTCGACTGCGCCTACTGCGTGTCGCGCAAGAGCAACAACGTGAAGCGCGCCGCCTTTACGGTGGACGAGGTGGTGGATTTGACGATGAACTTCTACCGCCGCAATTACATCGAGGGCCTGTTTCTGAGCAGCGGCATCTTCTCCTCGCCCGATTACACGATGGAGCGGCTGGTACGCATCATCAAGAAACTGCGCACCGAGCACCGCTTCAACGGCTACATTCACGTGAAGGCCATTCCGGGCGCCTCCGAAGAGCTGATTCAGGAGGCCGGCCTGTACGCCGACCGGCTAAGTGTGAACATCGAGTTGCCCTCGGAAATGGCCCTGCAGAACCTGGCGCCCGAGAAAAACTACGAGGAAATCCTCACCCCGATGGCCCAGATTCGGGACGGCATCACGCGGACCAAGGAAGAAAAAGCGCTGTTCAAGAAGGTGCCCCAGTTTGCCACCGCCGGCCAGAGCACCCAGCTGATTGTGGGCGCCTCGCAGGAAAACGACCTGCAAATCATCAACCTCAGCGACTCGCTCTACAAGGGTTACGGCCTCAAGCGCGTGTACTACTCGGGCTACATCCCCATCACCGACGACGCCCGCCTGCCCCAGGTCACGCAGCCGCCGCTCATCCGCGAGCACCGCCTGTACCAGTCCGACTGGCTCATGCGCTTCTACGGCTTCCAGGCCGATGAAATCCTCGACCCCGCCCACCCCTTCCTCGACCTCGAAGTCGACCCCAAACTGGCCTGGGCCCTGCGCAACCGCCACGTGTTCCCGGTCGATGTCAACTCGGCCGACTACGAGATGATTCTGCGGATTCCGGGCGTGGGGGCCCGCTCGGCCAAGCGCATTGTGGCCGCCCGCCGTTTCACGCCCCTGGGCCTCGACCACCTGCACAAGTTCGGCGTGGTGCTCAAGCGGGCCAAGTTCTTCCTCACCTGCCGCGGCCAGGCCCTCGAAAAGCGCGACTACGATGAGCAGACCATCCGCCGCCAAATCCTGTTCGGCGCCGGCTCCGTCCGCTCCGCCCTCGTCACCCAGCAGCTCGATTTATTTGCCCAAGCTTCCTGATGTTGGTTTTTGGTGGGTGGTTTTTGGTTTTTGGCCTCGTTCTCAAAGATCATAATCCACCAAAAACCAAAAACCACCCACCAAAAACCACCCGTCATGACTGTTGCTCATCGCGCTGCCGACGCGCCGGCCGCTCCCGCATCTTCCTCTAAACCGCTGAAAGTGGCCCGGGTGGCCTGCTGCTGTAAGCTATCCGACCTGCTGCCGGTGGTGCTGCGTATGCACCAGGAGGCGGCCCGTAACAACGGCAAGTTCCGGCAGCCGCGGCGGGCGGCGTAGCGGCTGCCGGAATCCAGCGCCCCAAGGCTGAAGCCCTGGGCTACGCAGCGAAACCAGCGTTGCGGGTTTCGCCATTTTCCACTTCCCCGCTGACTAGCCCAGGGCTTTAGCCCTGGAAACCTGGGACGCGTGGCCGCCCGTTCTGCTTATGTCCCGTTCCCTGACCCCGCGCCGCTCGACTACCGAAGCCCTGGCCGCGGCCGCTACCCGCCGCCAGGCCGCGCCCGAGCTGCGCAATCCGCCCCTCGACTACGCCTACGACGGCTCGTTTGAGGGGCTGCTGTCGGTGCTTTTTCAGGTGTACGACCGCAAGTCAGCGCCCAACAGCATCCAGCCGCTGGGGGCGGTGCAGGGTGGCCTGTTTGCCCAGCCGGTGGAAGTGGCCACCGACGAGGCCGCCGCCGCCCGCGTCTGGGACGGACTGCTGCGCTACATGGACAAAGAGGCCCGTACGCGGCTGTTTCACGTGTTTTTGAGCGAGGACGCGAACCGGGAGCTGCTGGTGTTCCGCTACGCCGATACGGCCATGCGCGCCGGCCGCGACATTGCCGAGAACTACGCCGACGACAACGTGCGCCGCGTGCAACGGCTGGCCCAGCAGATGTACCGCGAAAAGCACCGTATGGAAGCCTTTGTGCGCTTCGAGAAGACGAGCGACGGCCTGTTCCACGCCACCATTGAGCCCGATTTCGACGTGCTGCCGCTCATCGCGCCCCACTTTACCAAGCGCTACGCCGACCAGCGCTGGCTGATTTTCGACCGCAGTCGCTCCTACGGCCTCTACTACGACCTGCAGCGCACCGATATCGTGCAGTTCGACGCCGACACCGCCCCCCAGCGCCGCGCCGCCGTATCGGCCACCGTGCTCGACGAGCGGGAGCCGCTGTTTCAGGTGCTCTGGCAGGCCTATTTCGACCACGTGAACATCCCGGAGCGCAAAAACCTGAAGCTGCACCGCCGCCACATGCCGTTGCGCTACTGGAAGTATCTGAGCGAAAAACAGCCGCGCCAGCAACCATTTCGACCCATTCAGAACAAGCGGCCCGTGCAGCCCGGCGGCCCGGCGCTGGGCACGGGTGGCGAGGCGCAAGGGTAGGAGGGAAAAGTGGAAAGCCGTAATTTGCGGCTACCTGTCATCCTGAGCTTGCGAAGGACCTATACAGAAGGTATTATTCAATGTTACCTTCTGTATAGGTCCTTCGCTCCGCTCAGGATGACAGGAGTTTTCCCAATTCCTCCCTCCGCATGAACAAAACCCTCGTTTTCGGCGGCTCCGGCCAGCTGGGCCAGTGCCTGCAACGTGTTGCTGAGCAGCGCAGCTTTACCAACATCGTATTTCTGGCCGAGCAGCAGGCGAATATCCTGGACCAGGAAACGCTCCGGGCCACCTTCGAGCAGCACCGCCCGGCCTACATCATCAACTGCGCCGCCTACACGGCCGTCGATAAGGCCGAAGATGAGACAGACCTGGCCCGCCAGGTGAACCGTGACGGGGCTGAAAACCTGGCCCGCCTCTGCGCCGAGTTCAACGCCACGCTGCTGCACCTGTCCACCGATTTCGTGTTTGCCGGTACCGGCAACGAGCCGCTCACCGAAACCGACGAAACCGCGCCCATCAGTGTGTATGGCCTCACCAAGCTCGAAGGCGAGCAGGTAATTGCCCAACACGCCGAGCGGTATTTCATCCTGCGCACCAGCTGGCTGTACTCCGAATACGCGGGCAACTTTGTGAAAACCATGCTGCGCCTGGGGCAGGAGCGGGCCGAAATGCGCGTCATCTGGGACCAGCTGGGCACGCCCACCTACGCCATCGATTTGGCCGGCGCGCTGCTGCACATCATCGAGTCAGGCAGCACTGCCTATGGCCTCTATCACTACAGCAATGAGGGCGTCACGTCGTGGTATGACTTTGCCACGGCCATTTTCGAGCTGGGCGGCCTGCCCACCCGCGCCGTGCCCATCCGCACCGCCGAGTACCCCACCAAAGCCACCCGCCCCACTTACTCGGTGATGGATAAAACCAAAATCAAAACCACGCTGGGCCTGGCCATTCCGCACTGGCGGGCCAGTTTGGTGGAGTGCATGGGGCGGTTGAAGTAATATTCACCGACTTTACGTGCTAGCCCCAGCGGGGCGGCATATGGGTAGCCACCGGCGACAATACAATTTTAAAGCCCCAGCGGGGCGACACCGACCGTTAAACGATAGGTGCCGCCCCGCTGGGGCTTTGGCACGTCATCCCGGCTAGCACTACCGATATGTCGCCCCGCTGGGGCGCAACAGCAAATAATCACTAATCACCCGCTGCCCGCCCGTAAAACCGGCTCACCAGATACGCCAGCGCCACCAGGCCCAGGCCCACGGCGCACACGCCGGGCCACTGGTAGTGGGTCCAGGCGAGGCCGCCGAGCAGTGAGCCGGCCGAGGCGCCGATGAAGCAGGCCGTCATGTACACGGTGCTCAGGCGGCTGCGGGCTTCGGGGCGGAGGCTGAAAATGCGGGTCTGGTTGGCATGTGCTGCCCGCGACATCGAAGCCAACATCACCCGCAACCGCCGCGCCACCGATTGGCAAGCGGCTGACTACACGTTCTTTGACCCCGAACTCTACCGGCGGCGCGCCGTGGTCGAATACGCCAACGCTTGGCTCGACAGTTTCAAAACCTTGCACGTGTGCTATGAAATCAGTATCGGCAACTGGCTGGCGTGGCATTGGTTGGCGTTCGTCGTCCTGCTGTTGCGAGAAATCAGCCCTAAATCGACTTTCTAAACAGCTTCAACGCTAATGGGCTAAAACCGCGCAGTAACCACTACTCCTTGGATAAAATGTTGACCAACATAACTTTTTGTTATCTCAGTTATTCGTTTGTCCTCCCAACTGCTTATCGGACCTGTACCTGTTCCCACCTGGAAGCGTACGAGCAAGAAAAACCGGGTGGCAGTCAGTTGGCCCTGATAGATAGCGGGTATCCAGTTATCTGGCAGATCTTTTACTGCGCGCCACACTTCTTGGTCGCATTCGGGACTTATGCTGTTTTCAAATGTGTAATCCTTGGTATGGCCATCCGTATCAACCGTAAAAGAAAGAATTACGGTGCCTTGCCGCTGCTCCTGAATAGCCGTCGGAGGGTAACGCAGCTTAGAGCCTATATCGAGATACCGCTGCATGTTGCTGCCCAATAGCCGAGGAGCACGGGTCATATGTTTCAGCTCCCATTGGTCGCCCACGCGCACTAAGTAGCGAGAAGTATCGGGGAGCGTAAAGTTGATGCGGCTGGAATCGTAATCAAACGTCAGTTCCAGTTCATTATCAATATTGTAGAAGTTCCATTTGCCTGTCCTGCGGCCATCAGCCGCTGTGACTCCCTGCTCAATTTGACCTTTCTTGAATTTTACTCGCTTTGTAGAATTCTTCTGCGCCTGAGTAGGCAGGGAGAACAGCAGCACCGCTAGCAAGGCGATATAAAATGATTTCATAAAACGAATACTGGAGTATAATTAGCCGGTATAAAATGGCCGTTAAAGATACAGAAGCTGTCTGAAACGCTGCCGGAACGATGTAAAAACCTCTATTTGCCTCTTAGCATTGGACGAAAACCGCTGTTATCACCCACCGACAAGACGCGAACAGGTGTATATACATCGGCGCACTGACTTTCTAAATGAATTTAGTATATAGCGGATTCGTGAACGGTTAGGCCTTTCTGGGTATCTAGCCGTATGCCCTATTATGCAACCTTACTCGCTTGATTTACGCACCCGGGTGGCCGCCGCCTGCCGCGAACCGAAAGCTCGCCAGACGCAGGTCGCCCAACGCTTCGGCGTGAGCCGCTCGTTCGTGCGCGACCTGTTACGACGTGAGCGGGAAACCGGCTCGCTGGCTCCTAAACCCGCTAGCGGGGGGCCTGCGCGCCTACTCTCGGCCGACGACCAGGCCTGGCTCGTGGCCTACGTGGGCCAGCAC